>NZ_JBIBBW010000003.1:0-664976 GCF_042900885.1 Streptomyces sp. NPDC012835 | reverse complement strand
AGTCCGGGGCCGTTCGGGTCCTTGGAGTCGCGGACGGGGACGGTGCCGTGCGCGGAGGTGAGGTTGGTGGCGACCTCGACGCACGCGCCGCCGTTCTCGCTGTAGGAGGACGTGAACCAACGGGGGGATTCGGTCGTCACGGGGTGCCCTTTCGGGTCAGGTGGTGCGGAACTCTCCGGTTTTGATGCCCGTGATGAAGGAGGCGAACGAGGCGGCGGGGATGTTGAGTCCGGGGCCGTTCGGGTCCTTGGAGTCGCGGACGGGGACGGTGCCGTGCGCGGAGGTGAGGTTGGTGGCGACCTCGACGCACGCGCCGCCGTTGTCGCTGTAGGAGGACGTGAACCAACGCGGGGTCTCGGTCGTCACGGGGTGCCCTTTCGTAACTGTTCGATCATGGCTACTGATGTCGCCTGGGAGAGCGCTTCGGCCTGCAACTGATGGTAGGCCGTCAGCATCGGGAGTGCCGAGGTGCTTTCTCGGTCGAGATGGCCCCGTTGGGCCGACTCCGCGTACGACATGAGCGAGCGGTCCGACATCGTCAGGATGTAGATCGGCAGGTTGAACGTACGGCGGGCGCCCATGGTGAACGGGGCAACCTGGAGCACCGTGTTCGGTAGTTCGGCGAATTGGGTCAGATAGGCCAACTGCGCTTCCATGACCCCTGGTTCACCGATGGGGCGACGGATGCAGCTTTCGTCCAGCACAACGAAGACCAGCGGCCGGCGCGGGCGGACGAGCGCGGCCTTCCGCTCCGCGACCAGCTGTACGCGCTCGCTCGCCTGCTCGGGTGTGATCGCTCCCCGCTTGACGGCGCTTTCGGCCAGTACCGACGCGTACTCCGGAGTCTGCAATAGCCCAGGGATGATCCCGATCTCGAACAGCCTTATTTCTGCTGCCCGGCCTTCGTGCCCGACGTACTCGGGAAAGCCCTCCAGCAAGCTGCCGTTGCGGATCTCGCGCCATTGGCGTTCGAACGTGTCAGCTGTGTCGCTGGTACCGAAGGCAAGGTCAGCGCTGCGCGAGAAGCGAAGAGTTGGCACCTTGCGGCCAGTTTCCACGGCTGAGATATGCGTACTGCTGTAGCCCGTCCGTTCGGCAAGATCCTCTTGCTTCCATCCGTGCGCCTCTCGTGAGCTGCGGACGCGCGGAACCCCGCCGGTCCGCCCTCACCCCGCAAGAGGTGGCCGAGCGGCGGCGGGAGCGTGCGGAGGGTGCTCCCGACGAGACGTGGCTCTCCCCGTCGCTGCCGCTCCCGGCCGGTGCGCGGCGTGGGCCGTACGGCAGGGCGACGGCGGACGTGCTGGCCGCTGTGGAGGCCGGGTTGCGTGGGGCGTCGGCGGGCGAGGCCGCCGACGCCGAGGAGGAGCCGGAGCGCGTACGCGCGGACGGCCGGCCGGTGGCACCGGCCGGCGGGGACGGAGGTACGGACGTGACCGAGCCGACGCGGTACCAGACGGAGCCCCTCGAACTCCCGCTGCCCTCGCACCCGCAGGCCGATCCGGCGCCCGTCGAGGGCTGCGCGGGCTGTGTCGAACTCGCCAACGTCCGGGCCCGCGCGCGCGTCGTCGGCGACATGACCACGGTGTCCGACTGCAACGTCTTCCTGCGGCGGCACCCCGAGGGGCACCAGTGATCACGGCGGCGGACATCGGCCGCCGGGTGGAGGACGCGGAAGGGCGCGTCGGTGTGCTGCGGGCGGTGATCCTGGACTATGAGGACCCCGCCGGTCTCCCCGGTGCACGCCGCAAGCGGCCCACGGCGTTCCTGCGGCCCGAGGGCGGCGGTACGGAGTGGCTGGTCGCGCCGGAAGACGTGAGGCGGGTCCGGTGAACCGCGCGGTGAGACGAGCGGCCGGCCGGATCGCGTGGGGGCTGGCGGTCCTGGTGTGCTGGGAGCTCATCGCACTCGGCCTCGTCCTGGCGGTCCGTACCGAATGACCGACGAACCCGACCTCCAGCGGCGCGTGATGGTCACGGTGATCGCCGGGGGACTCACGATCCTCGCCTGTTCCGCCGCCCTCGCGGCCCTTGTCATCGCCCTTGCCCTACAGGCCACTTGAGGTGCGTGCGGGTCCGTCCCGCGCGACCCCCCCGGCCAGGTCACCAGGTCACCCGCCCGCCGCTCACCCGGCCGCCACCGCCTGCCGCTCGGTCTGCTGCGCGTACGGGGCGGCCCCCATGTTCCAGGCCCGGTGCATCGTGTCCACGAAAGCCGCGGCGAGTTTGTGTTCCCCGGCCGGGTTGGGGTGGGTGCCGTCGTAGGTGTCCTGGTGGATCGTGTACCCCGGCGGGCGCGGGGCGAGCAGCAGGGGGGATTCCGGGCGGTCCAGGTCGGCCACCGCCTCGGCGAGCAGCTCGTTGAAGCGGTCGACCTCGGCGGCGAACGCGGCGTCGGACTCGGCGCGGATGTTGGGGATGACCGGCAGGAGTACGGCGCGCACGCGCGGGTTCGCCGTACGGGCGGCGGCGACGAAGGCGCGCACGAGGGCTTCGGTCTGGGCGCTGTTCGTGTAGAAGCCCAGGTCGATCAGGCCGAGGGAGACGAGCAGGACATCCGCCCGCTGTGTTCTGACCGCGTCCTCCGCCAGCGGTGCCATGTGCCGCCAGCCCTCGCCCCAGCCCGCCAGGTGCCTCCGGGCGCCGACCGGGAAGTCAGGGGCCGCGTAGTCGTTCGAGACGGGCGCGTCCGCCGTGGCGTCGTACAGCTCGGTACGCGGGCCGACCAGCCGGAACGGTCCGCCGAAGGAGGCGCTGAGGTGCTGCCACAGCCGGTAGCGCCAGGTGAAGTCGCCCGCGCGGCCGATCGTCATGGAGTCGCCCACGCACATGAATCGCATCCGGCCATCCTTGCCGATGGGCCGCCGCGCACGGGATGGCAGGCTGGGGGGATGCGTCCGCTCCCGCTTCCGCGCCGTTCCGGTCCGCGTGCTCCCCGCACACGCCGTACGGCCGCCGTACTCGCCACCGCCGTCCTTCTGCTGAGCGGTTCCCCGGCCGTGGCCGCCAGGGAGGGTTCACCCGATCGGGACTTCACCATCAAGGATTCCCGGATCACTGAATCGAGTGGTCTGGCGGCGAGCCGTATCCACCCGGGCGTCTACTGGACGCACAACGACAGCGCCCACCCGCCCTACATCTACGCCGTGGACTCCCGGACCGGCGAGACCGTCGCGACGGTCACCCTGGACGGCATCGGTGAGATCAGGGACGCGGAGGCCATCTCCCTCGGCCCGGACGGGAACCTGTACGTCGGCGACATCGGCGACAACCTCAACGGCTCCTGGGACCACGTGTGGATCTACCGATTTCCTGAGCCCAAGCAGCTCAAGGACGTCACCGTCCGCCCCACGCAGTTCACCGTGCGGTACGCGGACGGGCCGCGCGACGCCGAGGCGATGATGGTCCACCCGAAGACGGGGCGCGTCTACATCGCGTCGAAGAACCGGAGCGGCGGCGGGCTGTACGAGGGCCCCGCGGAGCTGACGGCGTCCGGTACGAACACCTTCCGGCGGATCGGGGAGGTGCCCTGGGTGACGGACGGCGCCTTCTCCCCGGACGGCGACGAGTTGACGTTCCGCTCGTACTTCAGCGCGCGTGCGTACGAGTGGAAGAACGGCCGGCTCGGTGAGCACCACGCGGTGAGCGCGCCGTTCCAGCGGCAGGCCGAGTCGGTGACGTACACGGCGGACGGCCGCGCGCTGATGTTCGGTACGGAGGGCACGAACAGCGGCGTGGTACGGGTGGACATCGGCAAGGGCTCCGGTTCCGACGCGGACTCCGGGTCCGGGTCCGGCTCCGACAGCGACGCGGCGGGCAAGGGCTCCGGGGCTTCCGACGCCGACAGCGGCGGCCGGGGCAACGCCACCCTCGGCGCGCTCGTCCTCGTCGGTGCCGCCGCGCTGTTCCTCGGCTTCAGGCGGCTGCGCGGGCGGTCCAAGGGCTGACCAACAGGCTGACCAACAGCAAGGGGCCCCGGCGGCGGCACTGAGGAGAGCCGCCGCCGGGGCCCTCGCCGGGCTTCGACGTCAGAGGCGCCCGATGCGGGAGGCGCCCGATGCGGGAGGCGCCCGATGCGGGAGGCGCCCGACGTCAGAGGCGCTCGATCACGTAGTCGACGCACGCCGTCAGGGCCGCCACGTCCGCCGGGTCGATCGCCGGGAACATCGCCACGCGCAGCTGGTTGCGGCCCAGCTTGCGGTAGGGCTCCGTGTCGACGATCCCGTTGGCGCGCAGGGCCTTGGCGACCGCCGTCGCGTCGATGTCGTCGGAGAAGTCGATCGTGCCGATGACCTGCGAGCGCTTCGCCGGGTCGACCACGAACGGGGTGGCGTACTTGGAGGCTTCGGCCCAGCCGTACAGATTGCGGGCGGACGCGGCCGTGCGGCCGGTCGCGAAGTCCAGACCGCCCTGGGAGTTGAACCAGTTCAGCTGCTCGTTGAGCAGGAAGAGCGTGGCCAGCGCCGGGGTGTTGTACGTCTGGTTCTTCAGCGAGTTGTCGATCGCCGTCGGCAGCGAGAAGAACTCGGGGACATGGCGTCCCGAGCCGTGCACGCGCGCGGCGCGCTCCAGCGCGGCCGGGGAGAAGAGGCCGATCCACAGGCCGCCGTCGGCGGCGAAGGACTTCTGCGGGGCGAAGTAGTAGACGTCGGTCTCGGCGATGTCCACCGGCAGACCGCCCGCGCCGGACGTCGCGTCGACCAGCACGAGCGAGCCCTCGTCGGCCCCGGCGACCCGCTTGACGGGGGCCGCGACGCCCGTGGAGGTCTCGTTGTGGGTGAGGCCGTAGACGTCGACGCCCGCTTCCGCGACCGGCTCCGGGTGCGAGCCGGGGTCGGCGGAGATGACGGTCGGCTCGGCGAGCCACGGCGCGAGCTTCGCCGCCTTGGCGAACTTCGAGGAGAACTCACCGAACGAGAGGTGCTGGGACTTGTTCTCGATCAGACCGTGGGTCGCGATGTCCCAGAAGGCGGTGGAGCCGCCGTTGCCCAGGATCACCTCGTATCCCTCGGGGAGGTCGAAGAGGCTCCGTACGCCGTCCCGCACCGCGCCGACCAGGTTCTTCACCGGGGCTTGGCGGTGGGACGTGCCGAGCAGGGACGTGCCGGTCGCGGCGAGGGCGTCGACCGCCTCCGTCCGCACCTTGGAGGGGCCGGCGCCGAAACGGCCGTCGGCGGGCTTGATGTCAGCGGGAATCTCGATATCGGCCACGGGCCGGAGCGTAGTCGCTCCCGGTGCGCCGCCGTAATCCGTGTCCGTCGGGTGAGACATCCGAAGGGGCCGCCGAGAGGCCGATTCGCGTCGTAGGAAGAGACGGCGGCGACGGTTCCCATGGGCTGCCACGATTCGTACGTTCGCACAGAACCCCGCGTCGGAGGGGTGCCGTGCGAACGTACGGACGTACTCGCCGGACCGGTCGGCTCAGGCCCGCAGCCGCACCGGCAGGCCGAACAGGTCGTTCTGTGTCAGCACCGGCTTGTTGCGCAGCTCCGCCGCCGGAACCGCCAGGTCCAGCTCGGGGAAGCGGGCGTACAGCGCGGGCAGCGCCACCGATGCCTCAAGGCGGGAGAGCGCGGCTCCCGGGCAGACGTGCGGGCCGTGGCCGAAGGAGATGTGGCGGTTGGGGGTGCGGGTGGCGTCGAAGTCGCCCGCCGTCGGACCGTGCTGCCGCTCGTCCCGCCCGATCGCGCCGAACGAGACGATCAGCGCCTCGCCCCGGGGGAGGACGTCGCCCGCCTCGCCCACGGCGATGTCCTCCGTCGCGAACCGGATCAGGACGTGCGAGGTGGGGGTCGACCAGCGCAGTGTCTCCTCGATCACGTTCTCCCACGGGATCGTCCCCGCCAGCACCTGTTCGCGCTGCTCGGGGTGGGTGCTGAGCGCCACGACCGCGTTGACGATCAGGCTGATGGTCGTCTCGTGACCGGCCGCGATCATCAGCTGGAGGGTGTTGACGATCTCCTCGGGCGTGAGCTGGTCGCCCTCCTCCGACGCCGCGATGAGCGCGCTGGTCAGATCGTCGCCGGGGTCCGCGCGCTTGGCGTCCACGACGCGGGTGAACAGCGCGCCGAGGTCCGCCATCATCGCGGGCACCTCCTCCGGCGGCGTCTGGGTGGAGAAGAACTTCTCGAAGAGGGCTTTGAGCCGCGGGTGGTCGGCCGGGTCCACGCCCATCAGCTCGCTGACGACGCTCATCGGGAGCGGGTAGGCGAACTCCGCCTTCAGATCGACGGCCCCCGCCCCGGCCCCGGCGTCCTGCTCCGCCCCGGCCCCGGCCGCGCTCTGCTCCTCGTACCCTCGCTCCAGGCCGTCCAGCAGTCCGGCGGTCAGCTTCTCGATGCCTCCGCGCAGCCGCTCCACCCGCCGTACGGTCAGCGCCTGCGCGACCAGCGTGCGCAGCCTGCGGTGCTCCTCGCCGTCCACGGTCAGCATGGAACGGCCGGGGTTGGCCAGCCCGATCAGCGGCCAGTCCAGCGGTATCTCGCCGCGCTGCCAGGCGCCCCAGACGCCGATGTCCTTCACCAGCCGGGCGTCGGTCAGCAGTTGCCTGGCCTCGGCGTGGCGGGTCACCGCGTAGCACCGCACCCCGCCGGGCAGCTCCACGCGCGCGAGCGGTCCTGCGGCGCGCAGCGCGGCGCTCTCCGCGTCCAGGTCGGTGACGAGGGGGTCGAGGACGATGACGCCGCCGGGTTCGCCGGGGGTGTCAGCGCCCGCTGTCCGGTGGGCGTGGGGACAGGTCATGTCGTGCCTCCGAGAGCGGGGTTCGGGTGGGACGGGGGTCACGCGCCCAGGACGGGCGTGGGCGTGAAGCGCACCGGCAGTTCCGCCAGGCCGCTCAGCCACGGCGAGGGGCGCCGGGTGAGCGCCTCGGCCGGGACGGCGAGGTCGATGTCGGGCAGCCGGTCGAGCAGCACCTCGATACCGGTACGGGCGACGACCTCGGCGATCTCCTGGGCGGGGAACGGGCAGCGGTGCTCGCCGTGGCCGAAGGAGAAGAAGGCGTTGTTGCCGCCGGTGAGCGCCGAGCTGTCCGTACGGATCTGCGGGTCGTAGTTGGCGGCGGCGATGCCCAGCAGCAGCATGTCGCCGGCCCGGACGGCGCGGTTGCCGAGGCGGGTGTCGCGGGTGGCCCAGCGGCCGGCGACGTTCTGCGTCGGGGTGTCCTCCCAGAGGACCTCGTTCATGGCCTCGGCCACGCTGTGCCGGCCGCCGGACAGGGACGCGGCGAACCGGTCGTCGGTCAGCATCAGCCGCAGCGAGTTGCCTATCCAGTCGGCGGTGGGCTGATGGCCCGCCGCCATCATCACCATCATGTCCTCGGCGACCTCCTCGACCGTGAAGCCCGCGGTGTTCGCGAGCATCATGGACGCGGCGTCCCGGCCGGGCTCCGCGGCCTTGGCGGTGAGCAGTTCCCGCATGGACGTGGCGAGGTGGCGCTGCCCCTCCAGGGCCCGATCGCGGCTGTCGATCATGTCGTTGAGCGCGGTGACCAGGCCGGGGCCCCGCTCGTCGGGGAAGCCGTAGATCTTGGCGAGGACCCGTACCGGCAGGAGCATCGCGTAGCGGCCGATGATGTCCGTACGGCCTTCTGTACAGAAGCCGTCGATCAGCTCGTCGGCGAACCGTTCGGCGTGTCCCCGGAGCGTGAAGGGGTCGACGACCTCCAGCGCGTCGCTGATCATCGCGGCGCGCTCGCGGTGGCGGGCGCCGACCGTGTAGAGGATGGACGGCTGCTTGCGGCCGATCATGGGCAGCAGCGGCCAGCCGTCGGGGATGGCGTCCCACTGGTTCCACAGGTCGGAGTCGCGGCTGAACAGCGCCGGGTCGCCGGTGACCTGGTGCAGCTCGCGGTAGCCGAGGACCAGCCAGGCGGGGACGCCCCCGTCGAGGACCACGGGGGCGACGGCTCCGTGGTCGCGCCGTATCTCCCGGTAGAGCCGGGTGGCTTCGGTCTGGAAGCGGGGGCCGCTCAGGGGTACGGCGGCGGTGCCCGCGTGGGCCGGGCAGCCGGGGGGCGGCGACGGGCTCCCGCCGGGCTTCGCGGCCGACGCGTCCGCCGGGGCCGATATGTCCGACGCGGCCGGGGTGTTCGCCGGGGCCGGTGTGCTGGGCGTGGTCACGACGCTGCCTCCGGGGTCGGCTCGGCCGCGCTGCTCATCGAGGAGAGGCCCTTCGAGGAGAGGGCGTGGAGGTGTTCGACGAGCGTGATCAGCACGTACTTGCTGGACGAGCGGTCCCGCGCGTCGCACTCCACTATCGGCACCTGGGGCCCCAGATCCAGCGCCTCCCGGATCTGCTCCTCCGTGTGCAGGGGCCCGCCGAAGTCGTTGCAGGCCACGATGAAGGGCGTGTTGTGGTGCTCCAGGCGGTCGATCGCGTACCAGGAGTCGGACAGCCGTCTGGTGTCGACGAGGACGACGGCGCCGAGCGTCCCGGAGAACAGCCGGTCCCAGAGAAACCAGAAACGTTCCTGCCCCGGAGCGCCGAACAGATAGAGCACCGAGCGCGCGTCCAGGGAGATCCGGCCGAAGTCGAAGGCGACCGTGGTCGAGGTCTTCCTGTCCAGCCCGTCGAGATCGGCGAGTTCGTCGATTCCCTCGCCGGCGCGGGTCATCGTCTCCTCGGTGTTGAGGGGACGGATCTCACTCACGGAACGGACCATGGTCGTCTTGCCGACACCGAAGCCGCCGACGATGACGATCTTCAGACCGTTGTCGGCCGTGCCGGCCAGCGAAGGCCGGGCCGAGGACGGACCGGTGGGCCGTTCAAAGGTTGCGGAGTCCAACGAGCACCTGCTCCAGGATGTCGGGATCGGGAAGGCGGTCGGCCGCCCTCGCCGTACGGGGGTGGCGGGCGCTGATCCGGCCGGTGTCGAGCAGATCGGCGAGCATGATCCGGACGATGCTGCCCGGCAGGCCGAGTTCGGCGGCGATCTCCACGACCGCCACCGGGGCCTGGCACATCCGCAGGATCGCGACGTGCTCCGACTGCATGCCCGGTACGGGATCGCTCTCCGCGACCACCAGTGTCACCAGGTCGAACGTGTCCGAGTCCGAACGGCTGCGCCCTCCGGTGAGGGTGTAGAGCCGGTCGGGGGCATCGTCCCGGCCCGGCCGGCTCATACCCGCACGCCGCTTTGTCCTTGGCTGTTCTGTCCTTGTGCCGTCTGTTCCCGCGTGGTGGCGCGCGGCGGCGCGCTGAGGTGTTCCCCGAGCTGCTCGACGAGTTCGCTCATGTTGTGCCCGACCAGGCCGACATCGGCGTCCTCGGTGGCGACGACGGCGAGGTGGGCCCCGTCCCCGGCCTCCACGATCAGCAGGAGGCCGCCGTAGAACTCGGTCATGGCGGACCGTACGCCGCCCTGGCCGTTGCCGAACTCGACGGAGGCGCCGTGCGACAGACTCTGTATCCCGGCCGCGATGGCGGCGAGCTGGTCGGCCTGGTCGACGGAGAGTTCGGGGGTACGGCACAGCTTGAGGCCGTCCCGGGACAGGACGAGGGCGTGGCGGGCGCCGCTGGTGCGCTGGAGCAGGTTCTCCAGCAGCCAGTTGAGCTTCTCGTCGGTGGTGGTGCCGGTCATCGGGGATCGCCTTCCGGGGCTGGGGAGGTGGCCGGTTGCGGTGGTACGTGTGCGGGGGCCGGGGCGGAAGCGGGTGCGGGGGTGGATGCGGCGGCGGACGCCGAGGCGGACGCGTTTCTCACGGTCACGGCCTTGCGGAAGCTGCTGAACCGGGCCGCCTGCGCGGCGGGGGTGGTCGGTGCGTCCGCGACGGTCCTCGCCTCGTTGCGGGCGCGGACCTTGGCCTCGCCGGTACGCAGCAGGGCGGCGGCGAGCGTACGGCCGCGCCGGCGCTTGGGCAGGCCGCTCTCGCCCAGCTCGGCTTCCGGTGTCCCGGCCGCCGGTGTCTTCGGCGCCGACGTCTCCGCTGCCGGCGTTTCCGTCTTCGGCGAGGTCGGCGCCGCGTGTTCCCGTACGGCGTGTTCCGGCGCCCGCGGCACGGAATCGGCCGTCCGTACCGGTACGGACGCCGTCGCCGTCGCCTTCCGTGCGGGAGCGGGCGGCGGCGTGATCCCCAGGACCGTTTCCGGCGCCGGGGAGCCGGGGCGCAGCTCCGTGAGGAGTTCCTGCGGCAGCATCAGCAACGCGCCCGTGCCGCCGCGCGCCGATGGCCTGAAGGAGACCGTCAGCCCGTGCTTGCGGGCCAGCCTGCCGACCACCGCGAGCCCGAGCCGGGTGCCGGACAGCGCGCTGAGGTCGGACTTCTCGGCCGACACGGCCTGTTCGGCGCGGCGCAGCTGGATGTCGCTCATGACCAGGCCGCTGTCCTCGATGGTGATGACGACCCCGGCCGGCACCTCCTCCACGTACACGTGCACCTCGGCGGTGGGCGGCGAGAAGTTGGCCGCGTTGTCGAGGAGTTCGGCCAGCGCGTGCATGACACCCTCGGCCGCGTGGCCCGCGACCGCGACGCGGCTGGTCGAGTGGAGCCGTACCCGCTGATAGCCGCTGATCCGGCCCATCGCGCCGCGCAGGATGGACTCCATGCCGATCGGCCTGGCCCAGCGCCGGCCGGAACGCGCCCCGGTCAGCACGGCGATGGAGTCGGCGATCCGGCCGGCCTGGGCCGCGCGGTGGTCGAGGTGGAGCAGGTCGCCGAGGACCTCCTCGTCCGTGTGCCGGTGCTCCATCGCGCGCAGGTCGGCGAGGACGCTGGTCGCGATGGCCTGGACCCGGCCCGCCGCGCTGGCGCAGGCGGCGACGGTGGCGGTACGCACGGCCTCGCTGCGGGCCGCGTCCTCGGCGGCGCGCCGGGCGTCCAGGACCGTGCGGCGTACGTTCTCCTCGGCCCTTCCGGCCTTGGCCGCGAGTTGCTCGGTACGGGCGGTGAGCGCCGCCTCGCGACCGCGCAGCCGCGCGGCGAGGGAGCGGAAGTGGGCGGCGGCCGTGACGGCGGCGGTCAGCGCCACGGCACCCGCGCCCGCTCCCCACGCCAGCGGGGTCTGTACGGAGGAGGGCGCGGCCGAGACCGCCCAGACGCACAGCAGGCCGGTGACGGCCGCCGAGATCAGCGCGGCCGGGGCGGTCGACCGGAGTGAGGGGCGCACAATCGGCTACCTCGTAGACGGGGGAGGCGGACATTCCAGGGGTGCTCGGACGGACACGTTCGGCGTGCGCCGGAGCACGATCAGTCATTGAACTTGGCTCAAACGGTGGCCACTATATGAGAATTGACGATCAATTTGGGAGTTTCCTGCTCGCTTTCTTCTGTGGATGCCCTGTGTGGACGACCCGTGTGGACGACCCGTGTGGACGCACTGTGTGGATGTGCTCTCCGGCGGGGGCGGCCGGGCGCGCGAAGTGCCGGTCCGCTGAGGCGCCGATGCATGCTGGGTCCATGACGTCGCATGCGAAGGGGACAGCGCCGGGCGGTCCGAGGGCGGAGGGGGCGGCGGCGGAGCCCCCCGCCGAGATCCCGGCGGCGGCCTCCGCGCTCGCGCGGGCGCTCGCGCGAGCCGTGCGCGGCGAGGTGGAGTTCGGGTCGGCCGCGCGCGCCCTGGCCACCATGGACGCGTCCAACTACCGCCGCGTCCCCGTCGGAGTCGTCGCACCCCGCGACGCGGCGGACGTGGCGGCGGCCCTCGCGGTCTGCCGCGAGCACGGTGTGCCCGTGGTCCCGCGCGGCGGGGGCACCTCCATCGCCGGTCAGGCCACGGGTGTGGGCGTGGTCCTCGACCTCACCCGCCATCTGCGGTCGATCGTGACGGTGGACCCCGACGCCCGTACGGCGGTGGTCCAGCCCGGCGTGGTCCTGGACGACCTGCGGGACGCCGTACGGCCGTACGGTCTGACCTTCGGCCCCGACCCCTCCACCCACAACCGCTGCACGCTCGGCGGGATGATCGCCAACAACTCCTGCGGATCGCACTCGGTGGCCTGGGGCACCACAGCCGACAATGTGCGCGGCCTGTCCGTCACCACGTACGGCGGCGAGGAGATGCGCCTCGGCCAGGGGTGGGACGGGGTGTCCGCCGGAGTGGGCGCCGGACTGCGCGCGCTGGTCGACGCCCATCTCGCGCCGCTGCGCACCGGCTTCCCCGCCGGGCTGCCCCGCCGTATCTCCGGATACGCCCTGGACGCGCTGCTCCCCGAGAACGGCCCCGGCCTCGCCCGCGCCTTCTGCGGCAGCGAGGGCACGCTCGGCGTGATCACCGAGGCGTCGCTGCGGCTGGTCGAGGCGCCGGCGGCGCGCGCCCTCGCCGTCCTCGGCTACCCCGACGAGAGCGCGGCGGCCGAGGCAGCCGCCGGGCTCCTGCCGTACGGCCCGCTCACCGTCGAGGGCATGGCCGAGGACCTGGTGACCGGCGGCCACGACCTGCCGCGCGGCGGGGCCTGGCTCTTCGTGGAGACCGGCGGTGCGACGCCCGCCGAGGCGCGCGCCGCCGCCGAGGCGGTCCTGCGCGCGGCCGACGCCCTGGCCGGGACGGTCGTCACCGACCCGGCCGGGCAGCGGGCGCTGTGGCGGGTACGGGAGGACGCCGCCGGCACGGCCACCCGGATGCCCGACGGCACCGAGGCGTGGCCCGGCTGGGAGGACTGCGCGGTGCCGCCCGCCCGGCTCGGCCCTTACCTGCGCGACTTCCGCGCCCTGCTCGCCGAACACGGCCTGCGCGGCACGCCGTACGGGCACTTCGGCGACGGCTGCATCCACGTCCGTATCGACTTCGACCTGTTCACCGGGGACGGGGTACGCCGCTTCCGGCGCTTCTCCGAGGAGACGGCGTCGCTGGTCGTCGCGCACGGCGGCTCGCTCTCCGGTGAGCACGGCGACGGGCTGGCGCGCGCCGAGCTGCTGCCGAGGATGTACGGGGACGAACTGGTCGGCCTGTTCGGCCGCTTCAAGGACATCTGGGACCCGGCGGGCGGCATGAACCCGGGCGTGCTGGCCCGCCCGGACCGTCTCGACGACCAGCTGCGCTTCGCGGTGCTGCCGCGCGAGCCGGTCCCGGTGACGTTCGGCTACCCGCACGACGGGCCGGAGGGCGGCGACTTCGCGCGGGCGGTCAGCCGCTGCGTGGGGGTGGCCAAGTGCCGGGTGGCCGGGCCGAGTACGGGCGCGGGGGTGATGTGCCCCTCCTTCCGCGCCACCGGCGATGAGCAGCACTCCACGCGCGGCCGGGCCCGGCTGCTCCACGAGATGCTCGCGGGCGAGGTGGTCACCGACGGCTGGCGCTCGACCGAGGTACGGGACGCGCTCGACCTGTGCCTGTCCTGCAAGGGCTGCCGCAGCGACTGCCCGGTCGGGGTGGACATGGCCACGTACAAGGCGGAGTTCCTGCACCACCACTACGCGGGCCGGATCAGACCGGCCGCGCATTACGCGATGGGCCTGCTGCCGCTGTGGCTGCGGGCCGCAGCGCCGTTCGCCCGGGTCCTGAACGCGGCGGCGCGGGTGCGTCCGCTGGCGGCGCTCGCCAAGCGGCTGGGCGGCATCGCCCCGGAACGGACGATTCCGCCGCTGGCGACGGAGACGTTCGGGCGGTGGCTGCGCGGGCGGGGCCGGCGGGCCGGGGCGCCGGGGGCCCGGGCGTCCGAGGCCGGGGCGTCGGAGGCCGGGGCGCCGGGGGCTGGGGCGTCGGTGGCCGGGGCGTCGGTGGCGATGGGCGGCGGCCCGACCGTGGTGCTCTGGCCCGACACCTTCACCGAGTACCTCTCCCCGCAGGTGGGGCGGGCCGCGGTACGGGTGATGGAGGCGGCCGGGCTGCGCGTCCTCGTGCCGCCGCGCTCCCGCGTGTGCTGCGGGCTGACGCATGTCTCGACCGGGCAGCTCGACCGGGCCCGCGCCGTCATGCGCCGCACGCTCGACGCCCTGGAACCGGCCCTGGACCAGGGGCTGCCCGTCGTCGTCCTCGAACCGAGCTGCGCCGCCGCTCTCCGTACCGACCTGCCCGAACTCCTCGGCGACGACCCCCGCTCCGCCCGGCTGGCCGCCTCCGTCCGCACCTTCGCCCAAGCCCTGGCGGAGTACGCGCCGGGGTGGACGCCGCCCCGCGTCGACCGTCCGGTCACCGGCCAGACCCACTGTCACCAGCACGCCGTCCTGGGCGACGAAGCGGACCGGCGGCTGCGCGAACGGGCCGGGCTGACGGGGGAGCTGAGCGGCGGCTGCTGCGGGCTGGCGGGCAACTTCGGCTTCGAACGCGGCCACTACGAGGTCTCGGTGGCCTGCGCGGAGGACCAGCTGCTGCCCGCGGTGCGGGCGGGGGCCCGGACGAACGCGGAGGTCCTGGCGGACGGTTACTCCTGCCGTACCCAGCTGGAACAGCTGGGCGGCCACCGGGCCCGGCACCTGGCGGAGGTCCTGGCGGAGGCCCTCGGCGGGCCGTGAGGGAACGCGCGGTCGCGCGGTCGGGTCACGCGGTCGGATCGTACGGTCGCCGTCGCGCGGTCGTGGTCACGCGGTCGCGGGAGCCGGGGGCCGCGAGCCGGGGGCGGGGCGCGGGGCGCGGAGGGGGCGCGTGGGGGAGGCGGAGGGTCGCCCATTGGGACCACGTTGTGTGTCGGTCCGGTCGCGTAGCGTGGAAGTGGCGCCCGTTCCTGGTCGGACCGAACTGGCCCGGAACGGGGCCGGGTTGGCGGCCCCGAACGGGTGGTCTTTGGTTTTTCTCGCATGAATCACGAGTTATCGCGGAATTGACTGATAAATGGTGTTGTCTTGCCCGTCCGGGCGGGACCACGTGTACAGGGGGATCGCGATGACCGCTTCAGATTTCCTGCCGGCCCGTCCCGTGCGGAGCCCGGCGCCGTCCGGACTGCCGACCGAGGCGCAGGAGCCTCCGGGCACCCGGGCGTTACCCGCTCTCTCCCTCTCCCTCTCCCTCTCCCTCGCCCCCACCGCCTCCGCCGTCCCAACCTCCGCCGCCCCAACCACCGCCGCCGGCCGCCGGGCAGGGAGCTGATCATGGCGACTCTGTGCAGACCGGCCATCGCCGTCCCCGATCATGTGATCACCCGAGAAGAGACGTTGGACCTGGCCCGGCAGTTGCACGCCGGCCATCCGCAACTGGGCCTCGCCCTGCGCCTCATCGGCAACACCGGAGTCCAGACCAGGCGCCTGGTGCGGCCCATCGAGGAGACCCTCCAGCATCCCGGCTTCACCGCGCGCAACGCCGTCTACGAGGAGGAGGCCAAGGCACGGGTGCCCGAGGTGGTGCGGCGCGCCCTGGACCACGCCCAACTCGCCCCGCCCGACATCGACATGATCGTCTACGTGTCGTGCACGGGCTTCATGATGCCGTCGATGACCGCCTGGATGATCAATAATCTGGGCTTCCGCCCGGAGACCCGCCAGCTCCCCATCGCCCAGCTCGGCTGCGCCGCCGGCGGAGCCGCCATCAATCGCGCGCACGACTTCTGCACCGCGTACCCGGACGCGAACGTGCTGATCGTCGCCTGCGAGTTCTGCTCCCTGTGCTACCAGCCGACCGACCTCGCGGTGGGCAATCTGCTCTCCAACGGCCTCTTCGGCGACGCCCTCGCGGCGGCGGTGGTGCGCGGCGAGGGCGGCACGGGCGTACGGCTGGAGCGCAACGGCTCCCACCTGGTGCCCGACACCGAGGACTGGATCTCGTACGCCGTCCGGGACACCGGATTCCATTTCCTGCTGGACAAGCGGGTCCCCAAGACCATGGCCATGCTCGCGCCCGCCATGCGCGACATGGCCGCGCCGCACGACTGGGACATCTCCGGCCTCGACTTCTACGTCGTCCACGCGGGCGGCCCCAGAATCCTGGACGACCTCAGCCACTACCTGGAGCTGCCGGCCGAGATGTTCCGCTACAGCAGGGCGACGCTCACCGAGCGCGGCAACATCGCCAGCGGTGTCATCTTCGACGCCCTGGAGCGCCTCTTCGCGGAGGGCGGCGCCCAGCACGGCGCCCGGGGTGTCATCGCCGGTTTCGGTCCCGGCATCACGGCGGAGATCACCCTCGGCACATGGTCGGAGGCGGGCCGGGAGGTGGCGGGCGCGGCGGCCACCCCCGAGGCCAGGGCCCTTGGCGCGAAGCTGCCCGGCGCGCAGACGCCCGCCCAGGCCCCGGCGTTGCAGGGAGGTGTGCGGGGCTGACGGCGGTCGGCGGGCACACCGGTGGGCGGTGGGGCGCACCGGTGGGCGACGGGGCGGAATGGCGGGCGACGGGGCGGAGAGCCGCCGCCACTGCCTACGTGCTCATCGCGGTCATGCTCGCCGCGACCGCCGGCCGTGACGCACGGTTCCCGCTCTACCGGTTCGCCGTCGCCGTCGCCGTCGCCGTCGCCGTGGCTGTGGGCAGCGCCGTCACCGTGGCCGTGGCTGTGGGCAGCGCCGTGGCGGGGGCCGCCTGGCCGATCTCGCGGAAATCGGCCTGAGGCCCACCCCGCCTCGCGGTGATCCCGGCGGGCTTCGTCGAGAGCCCGGGGCGAGTTGTGACGCGGCTGTTGCCGGAACTATGGCTTCCGCCACACGCGTCGAGCGTCTGTTCTGATCAGCTCATCAGATGCCGTCCTTGCTTCTGTTGCTCATTCCCGCCGGTCTGATCGGCTTCTTCGCCCTCGCCGGGTACGGCTGCGGCCGACTCGGCCGGGTCGGTCTCCGGAACGCCGACACCACGGTGTGGCTCGGGAGCGGCACCGCCCTGCTGGGCGCCGTCGCCGTCGCCGTGTACACCTGGGGCCTGCTGCACATCGTGGGCGCGGTCGCGGGAGCGGAGGACGGCGGCACGAACTCCGCGCCCATGGCGCCCTGCCGGTCGTCGCCCCTGGCGGGACATGTCGTCGACTACACCGTGGAGTACGTACCGCTCCGCTTCGTCTGCCTGACGACGGACTCCGGCGGTTTCGACGCCGGGTCCGTCCCTGAGTGGGTCAATCCGACCGCGCTGGCCTTCACCCTGGGCGCTCTGCTGGCCGGCTCGGTGCTGGCGCTCGGTTCGGGGCGCGAGTGACCACCATGCGGCGGGCGGCCGACGCGCCGCCTCGGTCTACGCCTTGCGGGCGAGCAGCTGAACCTCCTGGAACTGCCGCGGGTCGGTGGGGGTCGGTTCGATCACCGTACGGGCCACCTCCGCCAGTCCTCGGTCGCGCAGCAGCCCGGCGAGGCGGTCAGGGGACCAGCGGTACGCCGTCACCACCGCGTGGTCGTATGCCTGCGTCTCGTGCTGGGGGCCGTCGGTGGCGGGGAAGGAGATCAGCAGGTGTCCGCCGGGAGCCAGGACGCGGGCGATCTCGGCCAGGACGGCGGGCACGTCCTGCGGCAGGGTGTGGATGACGGACCAGCGCGAGAGCACCCCGCCCAGCGCGCCGTCCTCGATGTCCAGCGCGGCCATCGAGCCGACCTCGAACCGCAGTTCCGGGTTGGCCTCCCGGGCGAGCCCGATCATCGCGGGCGAGGCGTCGACACCGAAGGCGCGCAGCCCCAGCCCGTGCAGATACGGCGTGATGTGGCCCGGCCCGCAGCCGAGGTCCGCGACCTCACCGCTGCCGCTGCCGACACCCCGGTCGGCGTCGCCGTCGCCGTCGCCGTCTCCCTCCCCGTTCGCCCGGACCAGCTCGGCGAAGACGCTCAGAAGGGCGCGCTCCAGGGGACGGTCCCGCAGGGTGTCGTGGAACATCCGCGCGTAGACGGGGGCGATGGTGTCGTATGCCTCGCGGGTGGCGGGCAGGGTGTCGAGTTCAGTCACCCGCAGACGGTAGCCGGGGGGAGGGGGCCGGGGCCCGGCGCGTTCCGTCCGGATCGCCACGCGGCCCACCGGCGCGGACGGACGAACGTGAGGGGTGCCAGAGTGGAAGTCCACCGACCGCCTCCCCGGAGACAACCCGTTCCCATGCGCCTGCTGCTCATTCGCCACGGTCAGACCCCCTCCAACCTCAAGCACCTGCTGGACACCGCCGAACCGGGCCCAGCGCTGACTCCGCTGGGGACGCGGCAGGCCGCCGCCCTCCCGGAAGCGCTGGCGGAGGAGGAGATCGGCGCCCTCTTCGCGTCGACCTTGCTCCGTACCC
Source organism: Streptomyces sp. NPDC012835 (assembly GCF_042900885.1). Taxonomy (NCBI): domain Bacteria; kingdom Bacillati; phylum Actinomycetota; class Actinomycetes; order Kitasatosporales; family Streptomycetaceae; genus Streptomyces; species Streptomyces sp. NPDC012835. The sequence goes on along the minus strand of NZ_JBIBBW010000003.1, from coordinate 646,943 downwards.
AGCTCACCGCCGCGCCGCTCGCCGCCCGGACGGGGCTGGAGGTCCGGGTGCGGGACGGCATCCGGGAGCTGTCCGCCGGTGACCTGGAGATGCGGGGCGACGCCGAAGCCGCCGAGACGTATCTGACCACCGCCTTCGCCTGGTCGGCGGGAGACACCGGGCGCCGGATGCCGGGCGGCGAGAACGGTGTGGAGGCCCTGAGCCGTTTCGACGCCGTGGTCGAGGAGGCCGCCGCCACCGGAGCGCGGACCGTCGCCCTGGTCAGCCACGGCGCCGCCATCCGCATGTGGGCAGCGGCCCGCGCGGACAACATCGACATCGACTTCGCGTCGGCTCATGAGCTGCGCAACACCGGCATCGTCACCCTCACCGGCGCACCCGGCGAGGGCTGGCGGGTCCAGGAGTGGGCAGGCCGGTCCGTCGGCCCCGAGGACAGTGCCCCGGAAGCGAGCGGGCCCGCGGGGGAAGCGACGGACGACATCGGCGTCTGACCGGCGTCGTTTCCCCTCGGGCCTGCCCGCACCCCCTGGCAGCGCCCGGCAGCGCCTGACACCGGACGGTCGTTCTCCGCCGCCGCCCGCCCCGCCCTGGCGCGGCGGGCGGGCGGACCTCAGCGGTTGACGGCCCGCGCGATCCGCCGGGCGGCCTGGTCGGGCGTGAGGTGCGTGGTGTCGACCACCTCGGCCTCCTCGTGCAGCCACGTGCGGGCCGCCTCGGCGTAGGGCGCAAGGTATTTCAGCCGGAACGGCGAGTCGGGGCCGAGAACAGCGTCCCCCGCGATGCGCGCGCGAAGGGTGTCCTGGTCGGCGTGGAGGACGAAGTGCCGTACGGGAATGGCGTGTTGGGCGAGACCCGTGCTGATCTCGCGCCAGTACTGCTCGACCAGGACCGTCATGGGCACCACCAGAGTGCCGCCTGTGTAGTCGAGTACGCGACGGGCGGTCTCGACAACGAGAGGCCGCCACGGCGGCCAGTGCTGGAAGTTGTCCGTCCCGGGCCAGGGCAGCGCCGGCTTGATGTCCATGAGTGTCTCGCCGACCTTCTCGGCGTCGAACACCCGTGAATCCGGGATGAGTTGCTGTACGAGCGCACTGGTCGTCGTCTTGCCCGCGCCATGGGTGCCGTTGAGCCATACGATCATGCGGCCCACGCTAGCGCTGTGGCCGTAGAGGTCCGCAGCCTCCGGCTCCGGCTCCGGCTCCGAGCCTGCCTCGCCGGCCTCGGCGTCATACCCGACCCGGGGAAAACAAGGCCCATCAAGTTCGGTACGACAGAAGGGGGGGCCGCCGGAGAAGGATGACTCAGGAGGCGGACGGCTCGATCTCCCCCGCGAAGACGATGACCTGGTCGATGAGGCTCCGCCGCAGATGGACGACGTCCGTTCCCGCCAGGCGGGGGCCTTCATCCGGCGTCGTGAAGACCCACTGGTACCGGGCCCACTCATCCGGCATGTCCACCGCCGAACAGCGCACCATCGTGCCGGTCCCCGCGGGGTGGCGCCGGATGTCCAGCACGAACCGCTCGACCGCCTCGATCCCCTCACTGCGGCCCAACGGTCCCCAGAAGACCACGTCCGAGGTGAGGGCCTGGGAGAGCAGAGCAGTCACATAGCTGTCGTCCGAGGCGTTGAATGCGGAGATGAACGTGTCGATCGCGGACCGCGCGGTTTCTTCCTGCATGTACCAGTAATAGCAGTCGCCTCGCGGACCGCGCTCGTCTTGTGAGCCGTCTCCCGACGCACGGTGAACCATCCCCGCCACAGCACTGGCACCGTGCGAGGCGCGGCCGGGCACAGCGGAGGAACGTGTTACGGCGTGCGCGTCTCCGGTCCCTGCCAAGCGGCGGCCTGGAGGACCTGCGCGGCGATGTCCCGGACCGACCGGCCGTCCGTCGCGATCCGCACCGTACCGACCGGAGCCGTCTCCGCCAACTGCCGTGCCCTGTACAGGCTCCGCTCGATATGGGCCGACAGCTGGGACCCGATCTCCCGCTGTACGAGCCGCTGCCGCACCGTGGCTTCCTCGGCCGTGAGCAGCACACGGGTCGCCCGGACGGCGGCGCCGCCGCCCATGGCCCGGCTGACCATCCGTTCCTCCAGGACGCTCACCGTGTTCGTATAGATCAGCCGACGCTGGCCGAGAGCCGCGTAGTTCGACCAGACGGAGGCGATGTTCCGTTCGGTGATGGCCGACCTGTGGGGGTCGGCGGCAGGGGCGGGATGGATCTGGTCCATGAAATCGCCCTCGATCAGACAGTGCGCTGTGCCCGCCTCCCGCAACAGCGCGGACACCTCCCACCCGACGGTCGTCTTCCCGACACCGGCTCCACCGCCGATGAGCAACAGTTCGTAAGCGTTCGCGTTCGCGTTGGCGTTCGTACGTGCACTCGTGGTCGCAGTCATGACGGGTCAGCCTGGCAGGCCATGTGCCCGCCCGGCATCCGGTTTCCGCCGGGCGGCGGGCCGTTCACGGGGTGACGGAAGCCGGACGGCGCACCTCGAAGTGGAAGCAGCCGTACTCCACGGCCCGCACATGCACCAGCGCCACATCCGGTTCCGCGAACGCCGCGCCGATGACCCGGTCGAAGCCGGCCGTACCGTCCTCGGGCGAGCCCTCGGGGATCTCGAACAGCCGCCCTCCGACGATGCGGCCCCCGGCGTCGTACCGACGTACGGTACGCAGCGCCCCCGGCCGCGCGAACGGATAGCCGGGCGCGGCGGCCGACGGTCCCTCGCAATCCCCGGCGTGGATGAACACCGGCCCCGACTCGTCGTACGCCCCCGGCTCCGCCCCGGCCCCCGCCGCCCACCGCCTCAGCGGTGCGTACGAGACGAGCGCGACCCGCTCACCGGGCTCGATGCCCCGCAGGCAGCAGCGGAGCGGACTGCCCACGCAGGCGAGCGGGACGCCGTCCTCGCGTGCGGTGTACGGGCGGACCGGCCGACCGGAGTCGTCGGTGACGCGCAGTTCCTTGAGGGCGGCGGCGGGGATGGGGAGCGGTAGATACGTGGTCCTGTTCACGGGACCAAGTCTTGGCGCCCGTACGCCCGGTGCGCTGGCGGAAATCGGACGTGGCGTTCGCGGCCCGCGTGAGCCGGGCCGCGCCTGGCCGGGCCGTGTCGTGCTCGGGCCGGGCCGTCCCGTCCCGTCGTGTCAGATTCCGCCCCTGCTGCTGCGTCTGTTGCGCTCGGCGACCCGAGAGCTGAGGTTCCGGGCGGGGGAGTCGGCGGCGGGGGAGCCGGAGGCCGAGGCGCCACCGCTACCGGTCGGGTCGTCCTTGGGGACGACGAGGGTGCCGTTCATCCCGAACGTGGCGATGAGCAGTGACAGATGCTGTCGCGCGGTCAGCCCGTTCACGCGGCCCACCGCCGCAGCCCGAGCCGTACGCGCACCAGCAGCTCGACGGTCGGCTCCCCGAAGCGGTGCGCGGGCGGCACCCAGGCGGGAAGCGTCCAGGTGGGCGGGCGGGGGTGGGTACGTTCGCGGTGCGGGACGGGCCCCTGGCCTCCGTCGCGGGTGGATCTGTTGCGGTCTGGGTTGCCATGGGTGTGGTGCCCTCTCCTCGACGCGTGATGCGGGGGAACAGGGTTGCCCCCTGCCTGCGCGCCGGCATGACGAGCGGCAGGCGCCGGGGGCAACCCTTCGCTCTCCCCAATGGGCCGCAGAACGGGGAGAGTTGCGCCGGTCAGGGCAGGAACCTGCCGAGGAACATGCCCGGACGACGACGCGTAGTGACCGTAGCGTCACGGGTAGCGGCAGTGCAAGTGTGTGCCGGTGCATTTATTGGGTGTTATATGACGAGGGCCCCTCACTGTCAGAGTGAGGGGCCCTCGCGTGCACAGACGGTCGGATTCAGTCGGTGAGGTGATCGAACTCGCCCGTTTTGACGCTTGCGATGAACGCGGCGAACTTAGTTCGGTTTGTGGTCGTGATGGTGTGTGGGTCGTCGCTCTCGCGCAGCAGGATGTTGTCGCTGTGCCCGGCGACCTCAACGCACTGTGCCCCTCCTTCGGAGAATGACGACTTCTGCCAGTTGATTTCTGTGCTCATGCCTCTGACTCACAGTTCTCGTGCGATGTGGTGGATGAAGCTGAGCGACTCAGCAGGCTCCAGGGATGCCTGCTCGGCAAAGCCGATCAGCGTTCGGTACTTCTCCAGCTCGGCTTCAGCGTCAAGGAAGCGTCCGTCGTAGCTGTTGTCAAGATGCACGGTATCCAACTGGGGGACGATGCCGTCCGCGTAAAGGACGGTTTGGGTGAGGTGGATGAAGTCCTCGTGGGCGAAGGGGATGACTCGAACAGTTATGCCGGGCAGCTCCGACGACTCCATGAGGTGCTCAAGCTGCGCTCGGGCAACCTGTCGGCCGCCGATCCGCATCCGGAGTGCGGCCTCATGCACGATGGCCTCAATTGCGGGAGGCGTCTCGCGATCGAGGATTCCCTTCCGCTGCATGCGATTGTCGATCCGGGACTGGACCTCGTTCGACGGCAGCTTCGGTACAACGCTCTCGAACACCGCCCGCGCGTAGTCCTCCGTCTGCAAGATGCCAGGGAAGGTCACTGGTTGCAGATAGCGCAGGCGTACCGCGTGGTGCTCCAGCTCGGCGATGTCCAGGAAGCCGGGAGCGAGAACCTTTCGATAGTCGTCCCACCAGAACTGCCCGCGTTGTTCTTCCGTGATTGCGCACAACGCTTCGATCAGCGCTGAGTCATCGCAGTCGTAGAAGACTGCCAGTTTTCGTACGCGCTCCGCGCTGATGCCAATCTTGCCGGCCTCGATGTTGCTGATCCTGGCCTGGTCCGTCTGGAACAGACCGGCCGCGTGCCGGGCCAACTTGCCCGAGCGGAGTCGCAGCTTCTTCAGTTCCGTACCGAGGCGTACCTGGCGGGCGGTCGGGTTGTCTCGTGCTGGCATGTCACCTTCCCCTGTCTGCGCTCAGTGTTGCGCGTAACGCTGTCACTGGTCCACCCTCTGTCACTAGATCGGGTTACATATATGGACCGGTGTATGTATTTACCCTAACCTCGTGGCAGCAAGGCGCCGCACGTCAGTAAGCCCGAAGTGCAGCCCGCCCCCGCCGCCCTGACCGGGCGCCAGGGAACGGCCATTGCCACGCATGGCGAGCGTCGCGTCAGTCCGGAACCGCTTCGCGTTGGGAGAACGACATGACCACCGTCAACGCCACCGCACACCCCGTACCGCCGCCTCCGCCACGCGCGGACACGTACCGGCTCGGACTGCCCAACACCGCCGCCGCCCCGAAAGTGGCGCGTGACTTCGTGAGTTCGCTGCTCGGCGTCAACCGGCACACCGCGCTGATCGCGGACGCCCGGCTGTGCGTCACCGAGGTCGTCACCAACGCGCATCGGCACACCGGGACGCCGCTCATCCGCGTGCACGTGACCGTGGACCGCAAGCGGGTCACCGTCTGCGTGGCGGACGACGAACCCTGGTCCCTGCCCATCGCCGTATCCGGTACAGGTACAGGTCCCGGTGCTGCTGCCGGTGGGGGCGGCCCCGAAGAAGGGGTGAGCGGGCGGGGGTTGCTGCTCGTGGCGAGCTTGGCGTGGGCGTGGCGCGCGGTGGTGCATGGGGGACACGGGGGACGCGTGCCCCGTCACAAGGTCGTCTGGTTCACCCTCACCAAGCCCACCCTCCTGGAGGCCGCATGACGCGCCCCGGGGCCGAGGGGCCGGTCTGGGACTTCATCGTGACGGCGATCTGCCTGGGCGCGCTCGCCGGAGCGCTGATCTTCACGCAGGCGCCGAAGCGGACGTCTCGGCCCCGGCGGGGAAGGGCGGTCGTACCGGCAACCGACCGTCCCGAAAAGGGGGATGAGTGGCAGAAGGCGCCTTGCTATGGTGCGCCGATGTCATCGATCAAGCAGTTCCAGGTCACCTTCGACTGTGCGGAACCTGAGCGCGTCGCCCGCTTCTGGTGCGAGGTGCTGGGGTACGTCGTACCCCCGCCGCCGGAGGGGTTCGCCTCGTGGGAGGAGTTCGACCGCGCGCTGCCGCCTGCGCAGCAGGGTTCGGCGTTCGCCTGTGTCGATCCCTCCGGTGTGGGTCCGCGCCTGTTCTTCCAGCGCGTTCCCGAGGGGAAGGTCGTCAAGAACCGGGTACATCTCGACGTGCGGGCCGGCACCGGGCTCGTGGGTGCGGAGCGCCTCGCCGCGCTCGAAGCCGAGTGCGCACGACTGGTCGCGCTCGGGGCGGTGTGCGTGCGGGTGATGCCTGCCGATGGAGTGAATGAGTCCTGCGTCGTCATGCAGGACGTCGAGGGTCACGAGTTCTGTCTCGACTGAGCACCCTCCGCGAGAGCGAAGTGGGTGGCGTCCGATGGGGCGTGGCTGGGGGGAGGCGTGCGCTGCCGGCCGTGACGGTCCGGCCGCACGGCCTCGGCCCCCGAGGGGGAAAGGGCGGTGGTGGCGCGTCGCTCAGAGGCCGTAGCGACTCTTCAGGTGGCGCCAGAAGTCGCGGTACATCCACTTGTCGAACTCGGTGATACGGGTCGCGCTGCCCGCCTGCATGAGGAAACCGCCGACACCGGTCGGGGTCCAGTCGTAGAAGTCGTCGAGCCCGTAGGTGTGGCCCATCTCGTGCTCAAGGATGTGGATGTCCTCCTGGCCACGCGCCCCGACCAGGTACTCGCTGCCGATGCGCTGCCCCCAGTCACCACCGGCACCGCCCTGGAAGCCCTTCGTCAGCCACAGCGACTGGTCGTAGTGGCGGGCGGCGCCTCCGGGGCACTTCGAGTAGTCGCCGTTCTGGTGGAAGAAGCGCCCGCAGTCGGGCGCGCACTGGGGCGCGCCGCCGCCGTCGAGCACGTTGGTGTAGATGTCGACCGAGTTGTCCGTCCACTGGAGCGTGGAGCGGTTCTTGACGGCCCAGCCGACGATGTCCACCGGGACCTCCGCGTACGGGAAGCCGTCGAAGCCCGCGACGCTGTCGATCCACTTCTTCGACTGGCGCTTGAGGGCGGTGTGGATCTCGTCGCGCAGCTGCGCGGTGACCGGCTGGTCGGATTCCCAGCGGACGCAGTAGCCGATGCGGCCCTTGTTGGCCATCAGCTGGTCCCAGCCGTAGTTCTTGAAGCCGTACAGGTCGGGATAGGTGGACTCGACGTGCCGCCACACCTGGTCCAGGGGCTGCGCCAGCGCGGCCGGCGGGTTCCACGGCTCGGCTGCGGCGGCAACTCCCCTCGCTGGAGCGGGAGTCGCCGCCGCGTGCGCGGGAGCGGTGAGACCGACGACCGGGAGGGCGCCGACGGCGAGCGATATCAGGGTCGTACGGAGCAAGCGGGCGAACATGCCGGCTCTGCCTTTCCTCGGGAGCGGTGGGGGCAGCGCCGGTCGGTACGAGGAGGTCGTGGCCGACCGGCGGTCCACACCCCTGTCGCCGCCGGGGACCGGAAGGTTGCCGTCCTCTTCTTCCTGGTTCTTCCTGGTGCCCCGCCGCCGCCCGGGTGGCTCCGCCTCAGCGGCCCACGCGCCCCCGGACCATGCCCAGCAGCGCGTTGAGCTCCGGCAGCCGCAGGAAGCGGGCGATGGTGAGGAAGGAGAGGAGCAGGACGGTCCCGCCGACCAGCAGGGCCGCCAGCGAGCCGAGCGCGCCGGAGCCCAGGAGGCGGGTCAGCCCGTACGCCGCGCCGCCGCCGGCCGCCGCCGCCGGGGTGGCGGCGACGATCAGCCGGACGTAGGTGCGCAGCACGCGCGCGCCGTCCAGCTCGCCGCCGAGCCGCTTGCGCAGCCGGCGCCAGGCGATGCCGACACCCACCGCGAAGGCCAGACCGTAGGAGGCGCCCATGCCGGCGACGGCCCAGCGCGCGGGGAGGAGCGCGAAGCACAGCCCGGAGGCGGTCGCGTTCACCAGGGCGACGACGACGGTGTTGTAGAAGGGGGTGCGGGTGTCCTCGTACGCGTAGAAGCCGCGCAGCACGACGTACTGCACCGAGTACGGGATGAGCCCCAGGCCGAAGGCCATCAGCACGTATCCGATGCCCCTGGCGCCCTCGGCGCCCGAACCCGCGTACAGCAGGGTGGCCATGGGCATGCCGAGCACCAGGAACGCGAAGGCGCAGGGCACGATGGCGACGGCCGAGGTCCGCAGCCCGTAGGAGAGGTCGGCGCGGACGGCGGCCATGTCGTTGTCCTGGGCCGCGCGGGAGATCCGGGGGAGCACGGCGGTCATCACCGACACCGTGATGATGGCCTGCGGCATCTGCCACAGCAGCAGCGCGTAGTTGTACGCGGTGATGCCGGAGCCGGTGAACCCGGCCCGTTCGGCGGCGGAGCCCGCCTTGGTGGCGAGCTGGGTGACGACGACCATGCCGACCTGGTTGACCAGCACGAACAGGAGCGACCACTTGGCCAGCCCCATGGCCTTGCCGAGGCCGTGGCCCCGGAAGTCGAAGCGGGGGCGCAGCCGGAATCCGGCGCCGCGCAGGTACGGCAGCATGGCCAGCGCCTGCACGGCGAGGCCGAGGAGGGTGCCGACACCGAGCAGCCGTACGCCCTCCGGGGTGATGTTCGAGGGAGTGACGCCGGAGCCGGTGAAGCCGCCGAACGCGTGGATGAAGCCGCCGAACGCGGCGATGATCACGATGTTGTTGAGGACCGGCGTCCACATCATGGCGCCGAACCGGCCCCGGGCGTTGAGGATCTGGCCGAGGACGACATGCGCGCCCATGAAGAAGAGGGTGGGCAGGCAGTACTGGGCGAAGGCGACGGTCACGGCCATGCGCCGGGGGTCCGAGGCGATGTCCGGGGACATCATCTGCACGAGGAGCGGCGCCGCCAGCACACAGAGCGCGGTGACGCCCGCGAGGCCGACCACGACCAGGGTGAGCAGCCGGTTGGCGTACGCCTCGCCGCCGTCGTCGTCCCGCTTCATGGCGCGGACGAGCTGGGGCACGAACACCGCGTTCAGCGCGCCGCCGCCGACCAGCACGTAGATCATGGTGGGCAGGACATTGGCCACCTGGTACGAGTCGTTGAGCGTGCCGACGCCGATCGCCGCCGCCATCACCAGGGTGCGCAGGAAGCCGGTGACGCGCGAGACGATGGTGCCCGCCGCCATCAGGGCGCTCGACTTGGCGAGGCTCGCCGTGCCGCCCGCCCCGCCCGCCGGCTTCGCCTGCTGCTGCTTCGCCTGCTGTGCCTTCTGCTGCGCCTGTTGCTGCCCCTGCTGTGCCTGCTTCTTCGGTTGCTGTGCCTGTTGCTGCGCTTGTGGCTGCCTCGGCTGCGGCACCTGCTGCGGCACCTGCTGCGGCTTCGGTCCGGGGAGGAGCGCCGCGTCCGGGGCCGAGAGGGGAGGTGTGGTGATCGGGCGGGGTGCGCGGTGCGGTGCGGCCTCCCCGTACCGCCGCTCGGGCGGGCGGAGTTGGACGGTGTCGTCCGTCAGATACCCGCCCGGCTGTTCCCGCGTTCCGCTCCGGCCGTCCGGCGCACTCATCTGCCTGCCCCACCTCGTCAGCCCCGGCCCGCCAGGGCCCGTCGTCGATCGACGGCACACTCTTTCACCCGGCCGCCCGGCTGCCCAACTCGGCCGCTGACGAGCGCGGTTGGTGCCGCGCGGCACCCGTCGGCCGCCTCGCTCCCGGTGGCGGCCCTGCGGGCGGCGCTCCCGGAGCCCCGCGACCGGTTCAGGAGCCCGAGGCCAACTCCCGTGCCAGAGCGATCAGATGGGGCAGCGCCGGGTGGGTGGTCTCGCGGCGCCAGGCCAGGCGGACGGGGAGCGGCGGGGCGTCGGTGAGCGGGCGGTAGGCGATGCCGGGGTGCGGGTGCACGGCGGCCGTGGAGGTGCCGGTGACGCCCACGCCCCGACCGGCGGCGATGGCGGTGAGCCAGTCGTCGGTGTTGGCGACGGTACGGGTGGTGAGCGGCCCCGCGTCCGGGGGCCACAGGGCGCGGGTGGTGGTGCCGGAGACCGTGTTGACCATGACCGGCCGGGACACCAGGTCCGCGAGGGTCAGTGTGTCGCGCGCGGCCAGCGGGTCGTCGGCCGGGATCGCCGCGACGCGGGCCTCCGCCAGCAGCTCCACCGCGACCAGCCCCGGCGTGTCCACCGGGCCGCGCAGCAGCGCCGCGTCGACCTCGCCCCGGCCGAGTCCCGCCGTGCGGTCGTCGACCCTGAGCAGCTCCAGCGGGGTTTCGGGGTGCTCGCGCTGCCAGCGGCGCAGCAGCGGCGTGGTGTACGGGCCGAAGGCCGACCACGCGTGCCCGAGCCGGAGCGGGCGGCGGCGCGGCGCGTTCGTGTCGAGGGCCGCGTCGAACGCGGCGACCGCCGCCGCCGCCCGGTCCCGGAAGGCGCGGCCCTCGGAGGTCAGCGCGAGGTGGTGGGTGGAGCGGTCCGCCAGTCGGACGCCGAGGTGTTTCTCCAGCCCGGCGAGGGTGCGCGAGACGGTCGGCTGGGTGAGGTGGAGCCGGGCCGCCGCGCCGGTGACGCTGGATTCCTCGGCGATGGCGAGGAAGCAGCGGAGGTGACGCAGCTCGATGCTCATACGTCCGGAGCATAACCGCACCACGATAGGTAATTCCCAGGTGCGGTGCGGGGGCCGTACCGTCCGTGGGGGAGCCCGCTCCCGTGGTGCAGTATGTTGAACTACTAGTACGGATTGATGTACTGACCCGCTCGTATGCGGTGTACCCGATGTGCCCGATGTATCCGATGTACCTGATGTACCCGATGTCTCCGAACGCACTGATGTATCCGAACGCACTGGAGGGTTCCACGGTGGAAGAGCCGAGCGCCGCAGCCGCCGCCGCTGTCTCGCTGCCCGAGGCGGCGGGCGGCACCGAGGGCGGCAGCGCCACCGGGGCCCGGGGCGGGCCCGGCGGGCCCGGCGGTTCCGAAGGGGACGGCGCCGCCCGGCGCTCGCTCGGGCCGGTCGCCCTCGTCGTCGCCGGAGGACTGTCCGTGCAGTTCGGGGCGGCCGTCGCCGTCCTGCTGATGCCGCGTGCCGGGGCCCTCGGAGTGGTCTCGCTGCGGCTCGCGCTCGCCGCCGTGGTCATGCTCGCCTTCTGCCGGCCCCGGCTGCGCGGCCACTCGCGCGCCGACTGGGGCACCGTCGTCGCCTTCGGCACCGCCATGGCGGCCATGAACTGCCTCTTCTACCAGGCGGTCGACCGGATTCCGCTGGGCGTGGCCGTCACCCTGGAGGTCCTCGGGCCGCTGGCGCTCTCGGTGATCGTCTCCCGCCGGCTGGTCAATCTCGTGTGGGCGGTGCTCGCGCTCGGCGGCGTGGTGCTGCTCGGCGGGGGCGGATTCGGCCGGCTCGACCCGGTGGGCGCGGCGTTCGCGCTCGCCGCCGGCGGCATGTGGGCCGCGTACATCATGTTCAGCGCGCGCACCGGGCGGCGCTTCCCGCAGGCCGACGGGCTGGCGCTGGCGATGGGGGTGGGCGCGGTGCTCGCGCTGCCGTTCGGCATCGTGGAGTCGGGGCCGAAGCTCGTGGTGCCCGCCACGCTCGGGCTGGGGCTCGCGGTGGCGCTGCTGTCCTCCGTACTCCCGTACACCCTCGAACTGCTCGCGCTGCGCCGGCTGCCCGCGCCCACCTTCGCGGTGCTGATGAGCCTGGAACCCGCCATCGCGGCGGGCGCCGGCTTCCTCGTACTGCACCAGGCGCTGTCCGCCACCGACGCGTTCGCGATCGCGCTGGTCATCGCGGCCAGCATGGGCGCGGTCCGTACGCAGACGACGCGGCGGGAGCGACGCGAGCGGCGGGCCGTCCGGAAGGCGTAGGCCCCCGCCCCACCCGGTCGGCCGCTCAGCCGACGATCTTGTCGAAGCCGGGGATCTCGCGGGGGTCACGTGTCCCCGGTCCCACATAACGGGCCGACGGACGCACGAGACGCCCCGTCCGCTTCTGCTCCAGGATGTGCGCCGACCAGCCGGCCGTACGGGCACAGGTGAACATCGACGTGAACATATGGGCCGGGACCTCGGCGAAGTCCAGCACGATCGCCGCCCAGAACTCCACGTTCGTCGCCAGGACCCGGTCCGGCCTGCGCGCGTGCAGCTCCTCCAGCGCCGCCTTCTCCAGCGCCTCCGCCACCTCGTAGCGCGGCGCCGCCAGCTCCCGCGCCGTACGCCGCAGCACCCGGGCGCGCGGGTCCTCCGCCCGGTAGACGCGGTGGCCGAAGCCCATCAGCCGCTCGCCCCTGTCCAGCGCCCGCTTGACGTACGCCGTCGCGTCGCCCGTGCGCTCGATCTCCTCGATCATGCCGAGGACGCGCGAGGGCGCCCCGCCGTGCAGCGGCCCGGACATCGCGCCCACCGCGCCCGAGAGCGCCGCCGCCACATCCGCGCCGGTGGAGGCGATGACGCGGGCGGTGAAGGTGGACGCGTTCATGCCGTGCTCGGCGGCCGACGTCCAGTACGCGTCCACGGCCTTCACATGGCGCGGGTCGGGCTCGCCGCGCCAGCGGATCATGAAGCGCTCCACGACGGAGTGCGCCCGGTCGATCTCCCGCTGCGGCACCATCGGCAGCCCCTGCCCCCGCGCCGACTGCGCCACGTACGACAGCGCCATCACGGCGGCCCGCGCCAGATTGTCGCGGGCCGTGCGCTCGTCGATGTCCAGCAGCGGCCGCAGCCCCCACACGGGCGCGAGCATCGCCAGCGCCGACTGCACGTCGACGCGGATGTCCCCGGAGTGCACCGGGATCGGGAACGGCTCGGCGGGCGGCAGCCCCGGGTCGAACGCCCCGTCGACCAGCAGCCCCCACACATGGCCGAAGGAGACCTGTCCGACCAGGTCCTCGATGTCGACGCCCCGGTAGCGGAGCGAGCCGCCCGCCTTGTCCGGTTCGGCGATCTCCGTCTCGAAGGCGACGACCCCTTCGAGGCCGGGTACGAAGTCGGACATCAGGTGGCTCCTCGTGTCGTGACGACTGCGGCGGGCTCGGGCGGAGGGGGGAACGATAGCCGCTGCCGTCCGGAGGGCACAGGGCCCGCCCCAGCAATTCCCGTACGATTCCGGCCACTTTCCCCGGCGCGCGGGGAGCGTGCCGACCGGCACACCACGGGCCGCGGCCGAAGGGGACCGGCACCACTCGGTGCGAGGGAAACCCGGCCTGCGGCAGGATGACACCGTGCCTCACGTCACCCCGGATGATCCCGCCGCTTCCCCCGACCCCTCCGCCATGCGCGAGCAGTACCGCTCCGTCCCGCTGCGGGAGGCCGACCTCGCCATCACTCCGATGGAGCAGTTCGCCCGCTGGTTCGCCTCCGCCGTCGCCCAGGGCTTCCCGGAGCCGAACGCGATGATCGTCTCCACGGCCACCCCCGAGGGCCGGCCGTCCTCACGCACCGTGCTGCTCAAGCGGTACGACGAGCGCGGCTTCGTCTTCTTCACGAACTACACCTCCCGCAAGGGCCGCGAGCTGACGGCCAACCCCCATGTCTCGCTGCTCTTTCCCTGGCACCCGCTGGCCCGGCAGGTCATCGTGACGGGTAAGGCGGTCAGGACCGGCCGCGACGAGACCGCCGCGTACTTCAGGACCCGCCCGCACGGCTCCCAGCTCGGCGCCTGGGCCAGCGACCAGTCCACCCCCGTCGAATCGCGCGAGGCGCTGCTGCGCCGCTACGAGGACCTCGAAGCCCGCTACCCGGAGGGCGAGCAGGTCCCGGTGCCGCCCCACTGGGGCGGCTACCGCGTCACCCCGGACACCGCCGAGTTCTGGCAGGGCCACGAGAACCGGCTGCACGACCGGCTGCGGTACGTGCGCGGCGAGGGCCCGCACGGGCGGCCGGGCTGGCGGTTGGAGCGGCTCTGCCCGTAGGGCCGCGGGGGCCGTGGAGACCGCGGGGCCCGTGGGGACCGCGGGGCCCGTCGGCCCATGACCGGACCGGCGGGACCGGCCGGACCGCACGCAGACGACCCGCGGACCATGGTCCCTCCGGAGAGGGAGCCGGCCGGACATACCGGCGGTCCGCGGGTCGGGTGACTGCTGGGATTTCGGCCTTCGACCGGCCGAGTACCGCTTGAGAGTACGACGGCGAGCCGTTAGCCCGCAGCCACCTCACTTGTCCGGACTGAATACATCTGCCGGATCACCTCCTTTCGGTGTGCGTGCCACGTTAGGCGCGGTCCGCGGGGGGCTCAAGCGAATTATCGAGTTTTGTTGAGCACACCGATTTCGGGGAACCTTATGTGTGCTGGGTCACGTTCGAGTTGAATGATGGTACGGACACCGGCCGCCCGTCGTGCGTCCGTACCGGCGAAGACGTCCCGCAGGGGGTGCCAGCATGAGTGCTTCTCGGAGCGAGACCACCAACGCTCCTGGACCGGACGAGCCGATACCCGGGAAGCCGGGCCCCGGCGACGACCCGGGCGACGGGCACGGGGGCCCGGACGGCCCCGGCTCCGACCTGCTCGCGGCGCTGCTCGACGGCATGGACGCGGCGCTCTGCGCGTTCGACGCGGGCGGGGTCATCACCCACTGGAACCGCGAGGCCGAGCGGATACTCGGCTGGAGCGCCGAGGAGGCCGTGGGACGGCACGGCTTCGCCGGCTGGGCCGCGCGCTCCGCCGACGCGGACGCGATACGGACGCGGCTGATGTCCGCGATGGACACACCCGGGCGCCAGGTCGACGAGTTCGCGCTGCTGCGCAAGGACGGCGGCCGGGTGCTCATCAGGACCCAGTCCAGCGGCATGCGCGGCGCCGGAGGCAAGCCCGCCGGGGTGTACAGCGCCTTCAGCGAGGTCCACGACCAGATCGACCTGGAGCGCTCCATCGCACTGAGCGAGGCCCTCTTCGAGGACGCGGCCTGGGGCGTCGTGCTGGTCGACGTCGATCTGCGGCCGACCGTCGTCAACGGGCACGCGGCGCGCTCGTTCGGCGCGGAGCGCACCGACGGCCCCGGCCGGGCCTCCGTACTCGGCCGGCCGCTGGGCGACCTGCTCGCCCAGGGCGTCGAGGAGTTGGAGGCGGCGCTCCACCATGTGCTCTCGGAAGGCGCGCCGAGCGCGCTCGCCGAGCTGTGGGTGACGGTCCGCACGCCGGGCGGCGAGCGGCGGCGCTGCTGGCGCTCGGGGTTCCTGCGGCTGGCGTCCCCGCTGGCGGAGGAGCCCGTGCCGCTGGGCGTGGGCTGGATGTTCCAGGACATCACCGAAGCGAAGCTCGCCGCGCAGGACGCGGACCGGCTGCGGTTCCGCTCCGGCCAGCTGCACCGGGCGGGCCGGGCGGCGGCCGAGTGCGAGGACCCGGCCGAGGCGGCGACGCTCTATCTGGACTTCGCGCTCGCGGGCTTCGCCGACCACGCGCTGGTCGACCTGGTCGCGGGCGCGCCGGGACCCGACGCGCCGGTACGGCTGATCCGCACGCTGGCGACACCGGCGGGCGGCGAGGCGGGGCCCAGCACGGCGGTGGAGACGGGCGGCATACCGGTGCGGTACGCGGCCACGCATCCGGCGCTCAAGGCCATGGACCGCACCGGCTCGGTCCGCGCGAGCGCCCCGGCAGGGGACGGTCCCGGGGCCGCGCCCGTGGCGGCCCCGGCGTGGGCGAGCGCGCGTCAGTGGCCGCCGGACGCGGTGCACGCGCTGTGCACGGTGCTGCGCTGCCGGGGCAGGTCGCTGGGGGTGGTGACCTTCCTCAGAGGCGCGAGCCGGCCGCCCTTCGAGCGGCCCGACGCGGTGTACGCGGAGGACGTGACGATCCGGGTGGCGGCGTGCCTCGATCTCGCCGCGCTGCTGCCTGGGGACGGGACCGGGCGGGACTGAGAGCGGCCCGGACGCGTACGGACGGCTCGGTGTGCGCCGAGCCGTCCGTACGTCTGTTGGTTTCCGTCGGTTCCCGTTGGCTTCCGTCGGTCAGGAGGCGGTCGTGCTCCGGCCGCTCTCCGCCACCGGCGGATTCATCCTGACCGGTTCCGTACCCCCGTCGTTGTGACGCAGCGCCCAGTTCTCCAGGGCGACGCGGCACGCGTGGTCGACATGGCGGAGACCGGACAGGTCCAGCTCGATCGGGCGGTCCTTCGGCAGCTCCTCCAGCTGCTCCATGGTCCGGGGCAGCCGCAGGAACGTCGCGTTCCCGGTGATCGTCACCACCAGGCGTCCGCCGGTGAGTTCGCGGACGTCGACGGTGAGGTGCGAGATCTCCCACGCGGTCTTGACCACCGCGAGCAGCAGCCCGAGGATCACGCCCTCGAACAGGTTGGTGACCAGGATCGCGATCGCGGTGACCGCCAGGATCACGGCCTCGCCCCGGTGTTCACGCCACAGCGGCGCCAACTCCTTCACCGGGATCAGCTTGCAGCCCGCGTGCACCAGGATGCCCGCGAGGGCGGCGAGCGGGATGACGCCGATCGCGGCGGGCAGCAGCGCGGCGAACAGCAGCAGCCACAGCCCGTGCAGGACGCGGGAGAGCGAAGTCCGAGCGCCCGCTTGGACGTTGGCGGCGCTGCGGACGATGACCGCGGTCATCGGCAGCGCGCCGAGCGCCCCGCAGATGGTGTTTCCGACGCCCTGGGCCATCAGCTCCTTGTTGTAGTCGGTGCGGGGGCCGTCGTGCATACGGTCGATGGCGGCGGCGCTGAACAGGCTCTCCGCCGAGGCGATCAGGGTGAAGGCGAGGACGGTGCCGATCACCGCGACCCCGCCCAGCTGCCCGAAGGCGCTCAGGCCCGGCGGGCTGATCGACTCCAGCAGCCCCCGCACCTCCACCTTGGCGACCGGCAGATCCAGCAGGAACACGACGCCGGTGGCGAGTCCCACGGCGGCCAGCGGTCCCGGCACCACCCGGAACCGGGCCGGGAGCCGGGGCCAGAGCACCAGCACGGCGATGGTGCCGGCGCCGATGAGGAACGCGGTCCCGGCCGCGCTGTCCGTGACGATGCCGACGAGCAGTTCGACCAGCCCGGCGACCTTGCCGAGCCCGCCGGACGGCTGCGCGGTGTCGGCCATCGCGTACACCTGGCCGAGGACGAGCACCAGGCCGATGCCCGCCAGCATGCCCTGTACGACGGCGACCGAGATGGCCCGGAACCAGCGGCCGAAACCGAAGGCGCCGAGGGCGAGTTGCAACAGTCCGGAGACGAGGACGATGGCGCCGAGGGTGGAGAGTCCGAACTCCTTGACCGCTTCGTATACGAGAACGGTCAGCCCGGCGGCCGGACCACTGACCTGGAGGGAGCTGCCGGGGAGGCAGCCGACGACGAGCCCGCCCACGATCCCGGTGACCAGACCGAGTTCGGCCGGGACTCCGGAGGCGACGGCCACCCCGACACAGAGGGGCAGGGCGACGAGGAAGACGACGAGGGACGCGAGGAAGTCGCGCCGAAGGACCGTGCGGTCCTTCAGGAGAGAGAGCATGACGGAGGCCGTCCTAGCTGTGTGGTCCGTGGACACGGACGGGAGAGACGGGGATCAGGCGCTGATGAGGTGGTCTCACAGCGGTCTGAACTCGCCTCCCAGCTCGGGCCGGTGGACGCTGACGGCGCCGGTGTCCACCTCGTAGTACCAGGCGTGCATGGTGAGCCGCCCCTCGGCGAGGCGCTCCCGTACGGCCGGGTAGCCGCGCAACGTGTCGAGCTGCGACGCCGCGTGGTGGCGCACCGCGTGGGCGAGGTCGTCGCCCGCCGGCAGGGACGGGTCGCAGTCGTCCAGCCAGCCGCGCACGGCGGGTACGCCGGACAGGTCCTCGCCGCGCACCAGGGCGCCCACGGCGCCGCAGTGAGAATGGCCGCACACGACCAGGTCACGGACTTGGAGCACGCGCAGGGCGTACTCGATGGTGGCGGCCTCGCCGCTGGGGCGCCGTTCGTCGTAGCGGGGGACGATATTGCCCGCCGTCCGCAGCTCGAACAGCTCGCCGGGGCGGGCGCCGGTGATGAGGGACGGAATGACGCGTGAGTCGGAGCAGGTGATGAACAGAACCTCGGGGGTCTGTCCCGCCGCGAGTTCGCGGAATTCCTCGGGGCGTTCCGCCACCTGTATGGGGAAGGAACGGGCGTTGTCGATGAGAGAGGACTTCATGATGGCCTGCCTCCTGCACTCCCGGTTTCGCCGGGACGCGGTGTGGTCGGGTCAGTGGGGGGTGTAACGGAGATGCGGGAAAAGCGGGAAAGGGAGAAACAGCCGAGAAGGCGGAGCCGAACGGGCATCGCGCGCTGCCGGGTCACGGCGGTCGCGGAAGGTCCGCTGGGCGTCGTCCGGGAGATCCGGGTCAGAGTGCGGTGGTGCCGCGTCTGCCGGTGAACTCGCGGTGCGCCACGGGTCTCACTGGTCGCCCTTTCCGTTTTCCGGGTCGTTCGGTAGCTCCGATGATGCAGCACCGCAGCTTCCGGCACTTTACCCGAACATTACCTTCAGGTGAAAGATCAAAATTTCGCCACGTGGCCCTTTGGTGACGCAAAGTACCGCACTGGGGGCGTGCAGACGTTCGAGGCCCGCGGGAGTTGTTCCCGCAGGCCCCGGCCGTGTATGGGAGTGGTGTGGGTTTCCGTCGTCCCGCTGGTGACTTCCGTTGCTTTGGTGACGACGGAGGCGGCCCGGCGGTGATGGCGCCGGGGAATCCGCGCGGTTCGCGGACGCCGCGCCGACGGCCGGTGGCCGGTCGGCGGGCGGGCTCAGTGCTGGTGGAAAATCCGGTCGCGGTACTCGTTCATCACGCGCCTGTTCCATTCGCGACCGCCGTCGACATTGCCCGACCGCAGCAATGGAGGCTCGATACCGCGTTCGGCGAGTTCGCCCGCGGCCGTCGCCATCATCGCCTGCATCAGCGCGCTGGTGACCACGGTGGACGCGGGGGCGAACGGCGCCTCGACGCCGGCGGTGGTCAACTCCGCGTCGCCCACGGCGATTCCGCTGTCGAGGACGATATCGCAGTGGTCCTTGAGGAAGGTCCCGGAGTGGTTGCGGGAGGTGGTCCGCTCCGCGTACGCGACGGAGGTCACCCCGATGACCTTCATCCCCAGCGCCCGCGCGCCGACCGCCATCTCGACGGGGAGCGTGTTGCGTCCCGAGAGCGAGATGATCACCAGGACGTCACCGGCCTCGGCCGGTGAGGAGTCGAGCACGGCGCCGGCCAGCCCGTCCACCCGCTCCAGCGCGGAGCCCAGCGTGGCCGGCCTGACGTCGACGCCCACCACGCCGGGCACGACCAGCAGGTTCATGACGGCGAAGCCGCCCGCGCGGTAGACGACGTCCTGGGCGGCGAGCGAGGAGTGCCCGGCGCCGAAGGCGAAGAGGCGGCCCCCGGCGGCGACGGTGTCGGCGATCGCCCGACCGGCGGCGGCGATGTTCGCGGACTGATCGTCCCGTACCCGCTGGAGCAGTTCGATCGCGGCGTCGAAGAACTGACCGGCCAGCTTGCTCTCGCTCATGTGAGGAGGCCCTTCCAGGGTGGGGAATGCCTGTGCCGCGGATCACGTTGAGGTCTGGACCATTACTCTGTCAATACGGCTACGCGACGCTTCCGTCGGCCGTGACGACCTCGGCATCTCCCGGCCCGGCACGGTTGTCGGTGGTATGCGTCAGAATTGGTTCAGGGCCAGCGCACGATTTATCGAGGGGCACATATGTCCGGACTGATCGACACCACGGAGATGTACCTCCGCACCATCCTCGAACTCGAAGAGGAAGGTGTGGTTCCGATGCGCGCCCGGATCGCGGAGCGGCTCGATCAGAGCGGCCCGACGGTCAGCCAGACCGTGGCCCGCATGGAGCGGGACGGACTGGTGCAGGTCGCGGGCGACCGGCATCTGGAGCTGACGGAGGAAGGGCGGCGGCTGGCGACGCGCGTCATGCGCAAGCACCGGCTCGCCGAATGCCTGCTGGTCGATGTCATCGGCCTGGAGTGGGAGCAGGTCCACGCCGAGGCGTGCCGCTGGGAGCATGTGATGAGCGAGGCGGTGGAGCGCCGGGTGCTGGAGCTGCTGCGCCACCCGACGGAGTCGCCGTACGGCAACCCGATCCCCGGCCTTGAGGAGCTGGGCGAGGAGACCGGGGCCGACCCGTTCCTCGACGCGGGCATGGTGAGCCTGGCCGAGCTGGACCCGGGCGCCGAGGGCAAGACGGTGGTGGTGCGGCGGATCGGCGAGCCGATCCAGACCGACGCCCAGCTGATGTACACGCTGCGGCGCGCGGGTGTGCAGCCCGGCTCCGTGGTGAGTGTGACGGAGTCGGCCGGCGGGGTGCTGGTGGGGAGCAGCGGCGAGGCCGCGGAGCTGGTGTCCGAGGTGGCGTCGCACGTCTTCGTGGCCAAGCGCTGACGCCCGGGTCTCCGGCGGCCTCGGGATAGGGGCGGGGCCTCGGCAGGGGCCGGGGGCGGCCGGCGCGGTCGCCGTCCGGAGGGCGCGGCCCTGTGGTGGCGGCTTCGGCTGCGGCGCCCGGTGGGCTTTCCGGCTTCCTCGCCCTTCCCGCGCTTCCCGCCCTTCCCGCCCTTCGTCGGCGGGCCCCCGTCGCCCGCACGCGCCGTACCCGCGGTGGTCCCGGGTCGGCTCCGGCGCCTCCCGGCACCGGAGCCCGTCCTCCCCGCGACGACCCGGAGCCCCGAGCTCCCGGGGTCGTCCCCTCGGACCGTCATCCCCGAGCGGCCCGCCTCCCCGAGAAGGTCTCCCCTGCGAGGCATCCGGCAATCCTGGCGCTGGGTCACTCGAACGAGCGGTGTGCGAGGCGATAAAGCCATTTTCGAATGGTAGTTCGATATGCTGCCCGTGGCTGGACGTAGCGGAACCGGAACCCGTTCGGGGTGCGGTTCCGACCACTCAGGACCGAAGGGGGCGCCGGTGCACATGGTGCAGCGCGTCGATGTAACCGGAGCGGACGGCGTACGGCTCGCTGCCTGGGAGTTCACGGACCCGTCCGAGCGGTGCGCGGACAAGCGGTGCGAGGAGGGCGGGGGGAGCGCGGAGACCGCCCGGGGCGCGGCTGCCGGGCGGGACGGGGTGCTTCTGCTGCACGGTCTGATGGGCCGCGCCTCGCACTGGGCCCCCACCGCCCGCTGGCTCTGCGGCCGGCACCGCGCGGTCGCGCTCGACCAGCGGGGCCACGGCCGCAGCGACAAGCCCGAGGGGGGCCCGTACACCCGCGAGGCGTACGTGGCGGACGCGGAGGCCGCGATCGAGCAGCTCGGGCTGGCGCCCGTGACGCTCATCGGCCACTCCATGGGCGCCCTCACTGCCTGGCAGCTCGCCGCCAAGCGACCCGACCTGGTCCGGGCCCTGATCATCAGCGACATGCGGGCGTCCGCGCCGGGAGCCGCGTCCCAGCGGGAGTGGAGCGAGTGGTTCCGCGCCTGGCCCGTTCCGTTCGCGACGCTCGCGGACGTACGGAAGTGGTTCGGCGAGGACGACCCCTGGGTGGAGCGCCCCACCCCCGCGCGCGGCGAGTACTTCGTCGAGGTCATGGCCGAGCGCGCGGACGGCTGGCGCCCGGTCTTCTCGCGCGGCCAGATGCTCACCGTCCGGGAGACCTGGGCCCACGAGGCGCACTGGGACGAGCTGGCGCAGGTGCGGTGCCCGACCCTGGTGGTCCGCGGCCTCGACGGCGAGCTGGGGCGCGCGGAGGCCCAGGAGATGGTCAGGGTCCTGCCCAGAGGTGAGTACGCGGAGGTGACGGACGCGGGCCACCTCGCCCACTACGACCGGCCGGACGCCTGGCGGGCGGCGATAGAGCCGTTCCTCGACGAGGTCGCGCGCTCCTGAGCGGTCGACGGGGCGTCGGCGGGCGGCAGCTGCCCGAGGAGACCGGGCGGGGCGGGGCGGCGGCCGGGCGGGGCGGGGCGGCGGCCGGGCGGAAGACCCTAGCCCTTGCTCACCGCCGTGAGGATCTCCGGCAGCCGCGCGGCCGTCTGGGGCGCCGCCAGCCGCAGACCGCCCGCCGCCGCCAGCGCTCCGTAGACCGCGCCGAGCGGCAGCAGCAGCCAGGACCAGTGCTCCGCGTCCGAGGCGTGGATCCACACGGTCAGCGCGACCACCGGAGCACAGATCAGCGCACCGCCCAGCATGCCGCCGAAGATGGAGATCCAGGCGAGTCCCGCCTGCCCGGGAGCGACGTTCTTGTACCCGCTGTCCTGCGGGATCGAGTACGGGAAGCGGGCCGAGGACACCGCGCCCGTCGCCAGCATCGCCCCCAGCAGCGCGAAGGAGAGCCCGAGCGCCTCCGGCAGCGCCCGCCAGTCACCCAGCAGCGCCGCCGTGGCCACGGTGACCAGCGCCGAGTACGGCAGTGTGATCAACAGCATCGCCAGCGCGCGGGCGCGCAGCTCCAGATAGGCGTCCCGCGTCGAGGAGATCGTCAGGGCCACCATCCAGAAGGCCGAGGTGTCCTGGCCGAACTGGTTGTACATCTGGATACCGAGCATGCCCGCCGCGAAGCACGCGAAGTAGATCGTCCCCGCGCCCTGAAGCGCGTTGAACAACGGCACGATCAACCCGATGGCCAGCGAAGTCACCCACGCCGCCTTCGTCTTCGGGTCGCGCCACACGTACCGCAGGGTGCGCCACATCGCCGCGCCCGTACGCCCGTCGGGCAGCAGCCGCGCCAGCCCCGTACCCGCCGACGACTCCTGACGGGCCGGCCCGGACGCCGCGATGGTGGAGCTGTCCGGAGCCGTCATCAGCTTCACCAGCGAGCGCTGCCACCAGTACAGCAGCCCGGCCAACGCGCCCACCGACAGCAGCAGTTGCGCCGCCGCCCGGCCGTACGCGCCCTCGCCCACCGAGCTGACCGCGCCGAACGCGGACGCGGGCGGCAGCCACCGTACGACCGCCGCCGCCGGGTCGAGCGCCGGGAGACCGCCCGCCTCGCTGAGGCGCTGGGCACCGAAGTTGACGACCTGGAAGCCCACCGCGACCACCAGACCGCTCAGTACGGCCAGATCCCGGCCCTTGCGCGAGGTCAGCAGCCGGACGTTGGCGGTCGCGACGGCCCGCGCGAGTGCCACGCACACCAGCAGCGTCAGCGGTACGGCGACGACCGAGACCGCGACCGCCGCCGCCCCCTGCGCGGTCGCCACCGCCGAACCGGCCACCAGACAGAGCGTGAACAGCGGGCCGACCCCGACCAGCGAGGACACCAGCAGCGCGCCGATCAGGGGGCGCGGGCGCAGCGGCAGCATCACCAGCCGGGTCGGGTCGAGCGTCTCGTCACCGCTCGGGAAGAACAGCGGCATCACCGCCCAGCCCAGGGCCAGTACGGCGGTCGCCAGCACGACCACCGTGCCCGCGTGATCGTTTCCGCGCAGCAGCACCAGACCGAGGAACAGCCCCGCAGCGAAAAGCAGCGCGAACACCGCACTGGTCACATAGGCGGCCGTGCGGCCCCCGGACTGCCGCAGCCCGTTGCGCAGCAGGGACAGCTTCAGCCGTACCAGGACGGACGTCAGCGAGGGGCCGCCCGCGCCGGCCGCCGGAGCGGCGGGCAGGACCGGGGCGCTCGTGGCGCTCATCGCGCGCCGCCCAGCCAGTCCAGACGCTCCCCGGAGTCGCGCCCCCGCGCGCCCACCAGCTCCAGGAAGGCGCTCTGGAGGGACGGCGCGTCACCCCGTACCTCGGCCAGCGTCCCCCGGGCCCTGATCCGGCCCCCCGCCATGACGGCGACCCAGTCGCACAGCGACTCCACCAGCTCCATGACATGACTGGAGAAGACCACGGTCGCGCCCGAGCCCGTGTACCGCTCCAGGACGCCCCTGATCGTCTGCGCCGAGACCGGGTCGACGCCCTCGAACGGCTCGTCCAGGAAGAGGACTTCGGGGTTGTGCAGCAGCGCCGCCGCCAGCCCGATCTTCTTCCGCATACCGGTCGAGTAGTCGACGACGAGTTTGTGCTGCGCCCCCGCCAGGTCCAGTACGTCCAGGAGCTGAGTGGCCCGCTTGTCGACCTCCGCACCGGGCAGCCCCCGCAGCCGCCCGGTGTAGCCGAGGAGCTCCCGCCCCGAGAGCCGCTCGAACAGCCGCAGCCCCTCCGGGAGCACCCCTATGCGCCCCTTGACCTCGACGGGATCGCTCCACACGTCGTGCCCCGCCACCTGGATACGGCCCTGGTCGGGCCGGAGCAGCCCGGTCACCATCGAGAGGGTGGTGGTCTTGCCCGCGCCGTTCGGACCGACCAGCCCGACGAACTGGCCCGCGGGCAGGTCGAGATCGATCCCGGCGACGGCGACCTGGTCGCCGAACCGCTTCCACAGACCCTCCACGCGCACGGCGGGCGCGGCGGGAGAGGCGGAAGCGGCGGGAGGGATGGGCGCGGTGGATGCGGTGGGCGCGGTGGGTGCCACCGCCGGATCTCGTTCCTGGTCCCGCGTCACGACGCCCGCCTTTCGGTCGCCCGTACGGACGGTCCGTACGGATGGTCCCGTCTGTCTACGGGACGACTGAAGGACCACCCTATGTACGACGTGCCCGTTCCGTGGAGCCCTCCTGCCCGCACGCGTAGGCCAGCGGGGCGATCAGCTCGGCGACGTCCGGCAGCCAGCGGTCGGCGGGCGTCGGCCTGCGGGCCCACTGCACCGCGCCACGGCCCACGCGGGTCGGCGGCGCCGCCACGTACTGCCCCTCACCGCGCACGACGAGGTCCATCGCCGACGGTGTCCAGCCCAGCTGCCGCACCAGCCGCTCCATCTCGCCCGCCGCGCCCGGCAGCACGAAGAACTGCATCCGGCGCCCCGGCGTGCGGGTCACGGGACCGAGCGTCAGCTTCAGCCGCTCCATCCTGGCCAGCGCGAGGAACCCGGCGGTCTCCGGCACCTCCAGCACGTCGAAGGAGCGCCCCGTGGGCAGCAGGACCGAGGCGCGCGGGCGCTCCGTCCACATCGCGCGCACGGAGACCGCGCTGCCCGTGGCCAGCGCGGCCCAGTCGGGGCCCGCCGCGTGCGCCCCCGGCGCGGCGCAGGCCGGCAGCCCGCACGAGCACCACTCACCGCCGCCCGCCGACTCCAGCCAGGTGCCGGGAAACACGTCCCAGCGCCGCTCCTGCGCGTACCGCAGCGCGCTGTCCAGCAGCAGCGTGCCCCGCTGCTCGGGGATCGCTACGGCGTCCATGACTCCGATGGTCTCTTCCACGCACAGCACAACTCCCGCCGACATCACGGGTTACGGGCGCGGAGGCGGCGCACCGCGCCGCATCGATTCCGCACACGGGGCGCATAGAGGCAAGCACGGGGGCGCTCGGGAAGGAGTGGAGCGGTACGCGGGTAACCACCCCCGGGGGTCGGACACCATGTGACGGTCGGTCCAAGCGGAGCGCAAGACCGACCGGCCGTGTTTTAGTGAAGTTTCAGGAAAGTCGTCGAATTTTTCCGTTATTACCGAACATCTGCATCCTTCGCGTACTTGCCGGGCAGTGTCGTTGAGTCGATCACTGCGGCCACAGGGGGTATCCAATTGGCAGCCAGGCCACTCGTCGCCCGTCAGCCCAACGAACGGCTTCAGGCGCTCATCCAGGAAGCCGGGTGCTCCAACGCCGGGCTCGCCCGGCGCGTCAACATGGTGGGAGCGGAGCGCGGGTTGGATCTGCGCTACGACAAGACCTCCGTCGCGCGCTGGTTGCGCGGACAGCAGCCCAGGGGCCGCGCCCCGGGAGTCATCGCCGAGGCGCTCGGGCGGAAGCTCGGCCGTACGGTCACGATCGACGAGATCGGCATGGCCAACGGGAAGAACCTCGCCTCGGGCATCGGCCTCCAGTTCTCGCCGACCGTGATGGGCGCCATCGAGCAGGTCTGCGAGCTGTGGCGCAGCGATGTGGGCCGGCGTGACTTCCTCTCCGGCTCGGCCGTGGCGTCCTCGGCGCTGGTCGAGCCCAGCAGGGACTGGCTGATCACCGGCGCCGACGCGACCGTCGCACGCAACACCGGGGCACGGGTGGGCGATTCGGACGTCGAGGCGGTACGGGCCATGACCCGGGCCCTGATCGGACTCGACCACCGCTTCGGCAGCGGCCACGTCCGGCCGGTCGTCGTCCACTATCTGAACAGCGTGGTGGCGGGCCTCCTTTCCGGCTCGTACCGCGAGCCGGTCGGCCGCCGTCTCTTCGCCGCCGTCTCCCGCCTCACCGAGCTGGCCGGGTACATGGCGGTCGACACCGGGCAGCCCGGACTCGCCCAGCGCTACTACATCCAGGCGCTGCGACTCGCCCAGGCCGCCGGGGACCGGGGGTACGGGGGGTATGTGCTGGCCGCGTCGATGAGCCATCTCGCGGCGCAGCTCGGCAATCCGCGCGAGATCGCCCAGTTGGCGCGCGCCGCGCAGGAGGGCGCGCGCGGGCAGGTCACGCCCCGCGCGCAGGCCATGTTCCACGCGGCCGAGGCCCGGGGGCACGCGCTGATGGGGGACGCCCACACCTGCGAGACGGCCGCGGGCCGGGCGGTCACCGCCCTGGAGCACGCGGGCGAGGGCTCGGGCGACGACCCCGACTGGATCGCCCACTTCGACCACGCCTATCTCGCCGACGAACTGGCGCACTGCTACCGCGATCTGGGCCGCCCGGAGGTCTCGGCCCGCCACGCCGGGGAAGCGCTGGAGGGTCACCCGGAGGGCCGCGCCAGGCGGCGCGCCATCGGTCTGGTCCTGCTGGCCACCGCGCAGCTCCAGCAGCGCGAGGTGGAGCAGGCGTGCCGGACGGGGACGCGCGCGGTCGAACTGCTCGGGTCGCTGCGTTCGAGCCGGGGCGCGGAGTATCTCGACGACTTCCAGCAGCGGCTGGAGCCGTACGGGGAGGAGCCGGTGGTGCGTGAGTTCGGGGCGCGGCTGGAGATCCAGGCGGCGTGAGCGCGGGGTGAGCGCGCCGTGAGGCGCGGTGCGTGCGGGGCGCGGTGTGTGCGGGGGCGCGGGGCCCTGTCGGGCCGTGCCCTTACCACAGCGTGGCGGAGGCGGCGCGCGCACCTGGGCCGCCGCGACGGCGCGTTGACGTCAATTCCCCGGCGCGGCGGCACGATTCGGCCCCTGCCACGGCGTTTTTCCCGGGCGAGTCGTTACAGAACGCATGTGCGTCACGGAGGCCCCGATTCACCCGGTAGCGTGAGCCGGTGAGTTCGGTAGGTCCAGACGTTCCACACGTTCCACACGTAGGAGTCCCGGTGACGCACAGCGGACAGGGGGATGAGCCGCGCAATCCCGCCGCTCGGCCCGCGCACGAAGGCGTCGTGCTGCCCAGCGACGGTAGCGGGCCCTGGATCCCCGGCTCGGCCGAGGACCAGAACCAGGCGGCTGTGCCGCCCTACGGTCCGCCCCGGAACGCGCCGTACGACCCCCCGGCTCAGCCGCCTCCGTACGCGGCACCCGCGCCGGGCGGGTACGGCGGAGCGCAGCCGCCGCCGCAGCAGCCGCTGTCGTACCAGCAGCCGGGGCAGGCCGATCCGTACGGGCAGCCGTACCAGCAGTCGCCGCAGCAGCCCTACCAGCAGCAGGGCGGGCTGCCGGAGCCGTACCAGCAGCCGGGGGCACAGGCCCAGCCCTACCAGCAGCCCGGAGCGCCGGCCCAGCCCTACCCGCAGGCACAGCCGTACGAGCAGCCGCAGCCGTACCAGCAGCAGGCGCAGCCGTACGAGCAGCAGGCGCAGCCGTACGAGCAGCCCGCGCAGCAGCCGGGTTACGGCGCGGCGTACCCGCCGGCCTCCCTGCCGCCCGAGGCGCCAGCGCCGGGCGGCGCGGACGCGACGCAGTACCTCCCGCCCGTCCCGGGCCTGCCGCCCACCGCCCCGCAGGGCCCCGACGCGCAGGCCACGCAGTTCATCGCACCCGTCCCCGCCGGGCCCGGCATGCTGCCGCCCGAGAGCTCCGCCGAGGCCACCCAGTTCCTGCCGCCCACCGCCCCGCAGGGCCCCGACGCGCAGGCCACGCAGTTCATCGCGCCCGTCCCCGCCACCGGACCCGCCCCGTACGACGTGCGGCCCGGCGCCCCCGGCGAGCGCCCGCCGCCCGCCGAGTTCGACAACCTCTTCCGCGCGGACAGCGGCGCCGGACAGGGCGGCGGGGGCGCGGAATCGACCCAGCAGATGCCCCAGTTCGACGCGGCGGGCCCCGCCCCCCAGCCGTCGGCCCAGCCGCCCGGCGCGCAGCCCTACCCGTCCGCCCGGCCCACGGCCAGGCGCGACGACGGCGGGTTCGAGCCGCAGGGCCGGGGCGCCGGGCGCCGCAAGTCCTCGCGCGCGCCGCTGCTGGCGGCCGGCGCCATCGGGATAGCCGTCCTCGGGCTGGGCGCCGGCGCGCTGCTGAGCGGCGGCGACGACGAGAAGCAGGACGACAGCAAGACCGTCGCCTCCGCCTCCACCCCCACCCCGGAGGCGTCCGCCTCCTCCGAGCCCGCCGAGGACCCGGTCAAGACCCAGGCCGTGGAGCTGGACAAGCTCCTCGCGGACAGCAGCAACAGCCGCGAGTCCGTCATCAAGGCCGTCGACAACATCAAGTCCTGCCGGAACCTGGACCAGGCCGCCGACGACCTCCACGACGCCGCCGACCAGCGCCGCGACCTCGTCACCCGGCTGGAGGCGCTCACCGTCGACAAGCTGCCCCGCCACGGCGAGCTGACCTCCTCCCTCACCGAGGCGTGGCAGGCGTCCGCCTCCGCCGACGACCACTACGCGGCCTGGGCCGACCAGGTCGACGGCAAGAAGGGGTGCAAGGGCGGCCACGCCCGGGTCACGGGGCAGGCGGCGAAGGGCAACCAGGCGAGCGGCGAGGCCACCTCGGCCAAGCAGAAGGCGTCCGGGCTGTGGAACAGCATCGCCAAGAAGTACGAGCTGACGGAGCGGGCGCCTACGCAGCTGTAGGCGAGGCCGTCCGGCGACGGCGGGCGCGGGGCCCGCGGGCGCGGTGCTCGCGGGTGCGGGCGCGGGCGTGGTGCGTTGTGGTGCGGGGGCCGGGGCCGGGGCCTCGGCCGGGGCCGGGGCCTCCGGAGGCGCATGTCCGGACGGCATGATGTACGGCGCGTGCGGGTCGTCGTGTTCGTGCGGGTGCGTCATGCGCCACACATCACGCTTTATTGTCCGGACACGCACCTCCTGCGGCCCCGGCCCCCTCCCGCCGGTGGTGCCCTCCGCGCATCCGCCGGGGTGGGGTGTGGGGTGGGTGGGCCGCGTCCGCGCCCCGGGGCCCCGGACGTGGGAGGTGCGCGGCGGTCGGTGACGGCGAGAGGTAATCGCGGGGGCGTGCCGGTGTGCCCCGGCGCGGACCGTAAAGTCGTGGACTGTGCAGCAAGGTTCCGAGAACACTTCCCGTCCGGCCCGTCGCTCCTCCACCATGGGCGGCATGCCGCTCAACGACATGCCGTGGTGGCGCTGGCGCAGCAACGTGCGCTCGGCGCTGCACATGCTTTCCGATCCCGTGTTCCACCAGGAGTGCTGGCTGGCCGGCCTGGAAGGGTACGGCGACGTCACCGACGCCGTCTACCGGCTGGTCGAGGACACCTGGCTGGACAACTGGTCCGCCGAGAAGTACGTCGGCACGATCTTCCGCGACTCGGGCGAGGCCGCCCTCGTCGACGTCGCCGTGCTGCGGGTGCTGCGCATCATGCACCAGGTCGGCGCGGACGCGCCCGTCTCCGCCTATCTGGAGCACCACGGCTGGCCGGAGGCGGTGCGCGCGGCCCGCGAGGCGCATGTCCGGCTCGCGGTGAGCGACGGCGACGACCCCGATACGGCGCCGCAGTCGCTGGACGTGCTGCGGATCGTCACCCGGTCGGCCTGAGGCGGGGCCCGCGCGGGAGATGTGGGATGCTCTGAGGTCATGAGCAGCGCCTCGCAGTCACCGGCCGCGGCCCCCGCGGATCTGTCCGACCAGTACGTCCTGACGCTGTCCTGCCCGGACAAACAGGGCATCGTGCACGCCGTGTCGAGCTATCTCTTCATGACCGGCTGCAATATCGAGGACAGTCAGCAGTTCGGGGACCACGACACGGGTCTCTTCTTCATGCGGGTGCACTTCTCCGCGGACGCCCCGGTGACCGTGGAGAAGCTGCGGGCGAGCTTCGCCGCCATCGGCGACTCGTTCCGCATGGACTGGCAGATCCACCGCGCCGAGGACCGCATGCGGGTCGTGCTCATGGTCAGCAAGTTCGGCCACTGCCTGAACGACCTGCTCTTCCGGGCCAGTATCGGCGCACTGCCCGTGGACATCGTGGCCGTCGTCTCGAACCACCCGGACTTCGCCGACCTGGCCGCCTCGTACGACATCCCCTTCCGCCACATCCCCGTGACCAGGGACACGAAGGCCGCCGCCGAGGCGGAGCTGCTGGCGCTGGTACGGGAGGAGCGGGTGGAGCTGGTGGTGCTCGCGCGCTACATGCAGGTCATCTCGGACGACCTGTGCAAGCAGCTCAGCGGCCGGATCATCAACATCCACCACTCGTTCCTGCCGAGCTTCAAGGGCGCGCGGCCCTACCACCAGGCGCACGCGCGCGGGGTGAAGCTGATCGGCGCGACCTCGCACTACGTGACGGCGGATCTCGACGAGGGCCCGATCATCGAGCAGGAGGTCGAGCGCGTCGGCCACCAGGTGACGCCCGAGCAGCTCGTGGCGATCGGCCGGGACGTGGAGTGCCGGGCGCTGGCGCGCGCGGTGAAGTGGCACGCGGAGCACCGGATTCTGCTCAACGGGCACCGTACGGTCATCTTCGGCTGAGGGCCGGGGCGGTGGGGGGACCCCCGGGCGTTCCTCCGCCGCCGGCTCAGAGGCGGCTCAGCGCGGCCGCCGCGAACAGCACGTCCCTGATCGCCTCCCGGTCACCCTCCTGGCCCGCCGCCGCGTCCTCCGGCGGCACCCGGCCCGCCACCAACTGGCAGAACTCGACGGCGTCCAGCGCCACCGAGCCCACCGACAGCTCGGGCGAGCCGACCGCCGCCGGGGAGTCCAGCGCGATGTGCCAGTCCCCGCCGCCGGGTCCCTCCACCAGCAGCCGCAGCGATCTGCCGGGAGCGCCCGCCGCCACCAGGTCCCGCGCCGGACCCGCGAGCCCGCTGCGGCGGCGCAGGGCGAGGGCGGCCGGAAGCAGCCGGGCCGCCAGGTCGACCATCTCGTACAGATGAGGGCCGCTGGGCGGCTCGTACGGATAGTCCACCGCCTCCGCGATGTCCGCGCCGTGCACCCAGCATTCGAAGGCCCGGTCCAGCAGCGCGTCCCGCAGCGGGAGCGCGAAGTCGCCGTAGGAGACGGACAGATCGGCCACGCCCCGGCCGGCGAAGGACACCGTGCGGATCAGCGCGTGGTTCTGCTCGCGCCAGGGTTCGTGGAGCGAGCGGGTGGGCGGCCGGGCGCGGGTCCGCCAGAAGAGGTCCGTACGGTCGGCGGGCGCCACCGGGGCGTCGGAGCCGAGCGGGTCCGCCAGCCCGAGCGCCCCGGCGACCAGGCCGTCCACGGTCAGCAGATGGCCGATGACCCCGGCGACCGTGGTCCGCCGGGAGGTGCTCCGCTCGTGCTCGAACCACTTGAGCCGGACGGGCGCGTGCCACTCCGCGTCGGGTATGTCGCGCAGCAGCGCGTCGAGCCGGGCGGTCTCGGCGTCGTAGGGGGCCGCCCAGGCGGGCACGGGTATCCGGGCGGGACGCAGGCCGAGGCAGCTCTCCAGGACGCGCGAGCGCAGCAGCGGGTCGAGGTCCAGATTGCTCTCCGGGTGCAGCAGTCCCACCGCGTCGCGCAGCCGGAGCGCCTCTTCGGCGCAGGGCGCGCACTCCGTGAGGTGGTCCTCGACGCGCTCCGTCTCCTCGGCCGAGCAGACGGACAGGGCCCAGGCGCCCAGGAGCGAGGTGAGTGCCTGATGGGCCGCCTCGGGCGTCGGCTCCGCGGCCCGGGGACGCGGGGCCGACGGCTCCCCTTCCGGTTCCGGGGCCCGCGTGGGCGGTGGTGGTGGCGGGGTCCGGCCGAGCGGCAGATCGTCGGCCGCGGGGCGCGGGCCCGGTATGCGCGGGAAGGCCGGGGGCTCCTCCGGCTCGCCGCCGTGCCGGTGGCCGCCGTCCAGCGGGCCGGTCACCGGGTGCGCCCGGTGCCGGGTGAGCCGGGCGGTGAGAAGCCCTCGCCCGCCCGGGTGTTGGCCGTCGAGAGCAGCTGGAGGCCGAGCCGCAGCCTGCGCCGCGCCTCCTCCTCCGTGACCCCGAGGTCGGCCGCTGCCCGGTGGTAGTCCCGGCGCTGGAAGTACGCGAGCTTCAGCGCGTCCCACAGCGGCGCCGGCATCGAGCTGACGATGTAGTCCGCGCGGGCGGCGGCGGAGGCCCGGCGTATCTTCGCCTCCAGCTCCGCCAGCCGCTCCTCCGAGGCGTCGCCGCTCGCCTCGTACGCCGCGGCCTCCGTCTGCCGCAGCCGCTCCACGGCCAACTCCTGTGTGACATTCGCCACCCAGGACCGGATCGAGCCCTGCCGGGGGTCGTACGTATCCGGGTTCTCCCAGAGATGTCCGAAGACCTCGCGCGTGACGCGGTCGGCCGCGCTGTCGTCGTCCAGCACGCGGTGGGCCAGGCTGTGCACCAGTGGCGCGAACCGGTCGTACAGCTCACCGAGCGCCGCCGCCTCGCCCCGGGCCATCCGCTGCTGCATCCCGCGGTCCCAGCGGGGTGGACTGTCCTTCGCCATACGACCCCCTGCTCTGTTCCTCTGCGCTCTGTTCCTCCGCGCGACCCGCCCCTGCTCACCATGATGTCGAAGCCCACCGTTCCACCGAATGTAGTGGGCCGCGCGGAAAACGCGCGTCCCTTTCGGGCAAGTGCGCTCCCGGGAGCGTCCGGGAGGGTAGGCGGCGGCGCGGGGTGGGTAGTGAGGTGGGTACTCATGACCGAGGCGCTGCCCGGCGATGTCGCGCACGCGACGTTTCGAGGGAGCGGGGCGCGGGCAGCCGCCGCATGAGGAAGGACATCTTCCGGATCGTTACGAGGTCCGGAGTCAGTGCCACGACCGGCAGTGCCTGCCGGGAGGGCGCCCATATCCCGACGCGGTTTCCGGAGCGTTCTCCCGGACCGGCCAGAGGAAAGGTCCAGACACGTGACTCTCAAAGTGGACGAGTCCCGGCAGGGTGAGTGGACCGTGCTGCACATCACGGGGGAGCTGGACCTCATGACCTCGCCCGAGGTGCGCCAGCGGGTCCACGACGCGGTCGCGGCGGGCCGGCACGAACTCGTGCTCGACCTCTCCCAGGTGTTCTTCTGCGACTCCAGCGGGGTCGGTGTGCTGATCGCGTCCCGCCGGCTGCTCCACTCCTGCCGGGGCCGGCTCCATCTCATCCTGCCCGCGCGGGGGATGGAGGCCGGGTCGCACGTCAACCGGGTGCTCGCGGCGCTCGGGGTGCGCCGCCTCTTCGAGGTGTACCCGGATGTCCCCTCCGCCGTGGACGAATCCACCCAACCGCTCTCCGCGTAGCCCCCGCGGGGGCAGTCGGGGGCAACCGGCCCCGCGCGGGCCCACCGCCGTCGTACGCTCCGGGCATGGACAGCGCAGAGTACGAGGCCAAGATCGCCTCCCGGTTCGCGGCATTCGACCAGGACGGCAGCGGCTACATCGACCGCGAGGACTTCAGCGGCGCGGCGGCGGCACTCCTCGCCGAGTTCGGTACGACCGCCCGCTCCGACAAGGGCCAGGCACTGTACAGCGGGGCCGAGGCGTTCTGGCAGGGCATGGCCGGGATCGCGGACGTGGACGGCGACCAGCGGGTCAGCAGGACGGAGTTCGTGACGGGCGCGGTCAAGCGGCTGCGCGACAACCCCGAGCGCTTCGCCGAGATCGCCCGCCCGTTCCTGCACGCCGCCATCGCCGTGGCCGACGAGGACGGCGGCGGGGTGACGCCCGCAGCCGCCGAACGCGCGCTGCGGGTGCTGGGCGTCGCGGAGGAGGCGGCGCGGCAGGTGGCGCGGGAGCTGGACGTGGACGGCGACGGCAGGATCCAGGAGGCGGAGATCCTCACGGGTCTCGCCGGGTACTACGTGACGCCCGAGCCCTGACCGGCCCGGCCCTGCCGCGCGGCCTCCGCTGGGCGCGGGCCTCCGCTCGGCGTGGCCTCCGCTCCGCGTGGCCTCCGTACGCCACACGCGCCCCGGTGCGTCCCACCCGCCACGGGGGTACGTACGGAGGTCCCGGAGCCTTGGCCGTAGCACTGCCGTGCGTCACCGTGCGTGTCCGGACGCCGCGGTCCGAGGTCGATACCGGGTTGTGTCCTTGCGGGGGTCCGTCACAGGGTGGAGTCGCGGCCGGGCTCCGGTAACCTCCGTGGAGTGCGAGAGCTAGCGAGGCGCGGCGGTCGCGGTGTTGCCGGTACGGCGGCGCCGGGGGCGCGAATGTGCGCCGCTCGCGCGCTGGAAGGGCGCCGTGCGCGCCCGCGTTCGACTCACCGCAATGTGCGTCGCACAGTATGCACTACGGGTACTCCTTCGCGCGGGAATATGCCCGAAGCGCTTGTTGCGGTGACTGTACGTCAACCATGCTGTCTCGCAGGGGAATCACGTTCCGTGATCCTTTCGAAGACCTTGTCGAGGCGCGAGGCGATGTGTCCGCCGGTTCGGATGGTGTGAGCGGTGCAGGTGCTTCAGGTGCAGTTGGAGGTCGGGCCCGACCCCGCGGAGGTGGGGCGAGCCCGTAGATGGGCCCGTTCGCGGCTCGTCGGCTCCGGGATGGAGGACGACGAGCCGGTCGCCGAGGCCCTCATCCTGCTCATCTCCGAGCTGGTCACCAACGCGGTGGTGCACACCGGCTGCCCGGCCGTGCTGCGGATGCTGTTCGGCGCCGGCCGGGCCGAGGCCGGGACCGTACGGGTCGAGGTCGCCGACGCCAGCGCCTCCCCGCCGCGTCCGCGCCACGCCGACGGCGACGACACCAACGGCCGCGGGCTGGAACTGGTCGAGGGGCTCGCCGACCGGTGGGGCTGGCAGCCGGAGGGCGCGGGCAAGCGCATCTGGTGCGAGGTGGACCGGGGCGGCAAGTGCGGCAGGTCCGAGGCCGCCGGGGACGAGATCGCCGGGGACGAGATCACCCTCGGCGCGTTCTCCCTGGTGCGCGAGGTGTCGTGGGCCGTACCGCCGGGGTGAGGGCGGGCGGTACTCCGGAAAAGACTGAGGGAGTACGCATCAGGCGTCTGACCGGCCGCGATCCGGGGTCCGGGCGCGGAATGTGCGCCGGTAGACCGTCGGCGCCACGCCCAGCGCCGACTGGAGGTGCTGGCGCATCGACTGCGCCGTACCGAAGCCGGCGTCCCGCGCCACCTGGTCGACCGACAGATCCGTCGACTCCAGCAACTGCCGTGCCCGCTCGATCCGTTGCCGCACCAGCCACTGGCCGGGGCTGATGCCGGCCTCCTCGCGGAAGCGGCGCGTGAACGTGCGTACGGACATCGACTCCCGTTCCGCCATGTCCCTGAGCTGGATGGGCAGATGGAGCCGGGTCAGCGCCCAGGTCCTGGCGGCGGCGGTGGTCGCCAGCCGCGTCTCGGGCAGCGGGCGGCGGATGTACTGCGCCTGGCCGCCGTCCCGGTGCGGCGGGACGACCGTACGCCTGGCGATGTCGTTGGCGACCGCCGAGCCGTGGTCGCGCCGCACGATGTGCAGGCAGAGGTCGATCCCGGCGGCGACCCCGGCCGAGGTGAGGACATCGCCGTCGTCGATGAAGAGGACGTCCGCGTCCACCTCGACCCGGGGAAAGGTCCGCTGGAAGTGGTCGGCGGAGGCCCAGTGGGTGGTGGCGGGCCGCCCGTCGAGGAAGCCCGCAGCGGCCAGCACGTAGCTGCCGGTGCAGATCGAGACCAGCCGGGTACCGGGGCGGACCCCGGCGAAGGCGGCGGCGAGTTCCGGGGTGAGGGCGCCCCGCTCGAAGACCGGCCCGATCTTGTGGGACGCGGGGACGACCACGGTGTCGGCGGTGGCGAGGGCCTCCGGGCCGTTCTCCACGAGGATCGAGTAGTCGGCGTCGGTGCGCACGGGGCCCGGCGGCAGCGCCGAGCAGGTCACCACCTCGTACAGCCGCCGGCCCGTGGAGTCCCGGGAGCGGCCGAATATCCGCTGGGGGATGCCGAGTTCGAGCGGGATCAGCCCGGGGAGGGCGAGTACGGCGATCCGGTGCGGCGGGCGGTCGGCCATGGGGGCTCCGGTTCTGCCGGTCCGGTCGGGTCCGGCGGTCAGTGTCCCGTACGGGGTGGTGGCCCGATCGTAGCGAATGCTGTCCTCCGGGCCACTCGCCCGGTCCGCGGGCCCGGCCGAAGCTGTCTGACGTGACGCAGACGAACGAACTTCCCGCATCGGAAGGACCGGCCTCCGGCCCCGCCCTCGACCCCGCTCCCGCGCCCGTGGGGCGCCGGCCGCCCCGCGTGCACCGGGCGTGGATCGTCGCGGCGGTCACCTTCGTGACGGTCATCGGCGCGGCGGCCTTCGCCTCGCTCCCCGGACTGCTGATCGAGCCGCTGCACACCGAGTTCGACTGGTCGCGCGGGATGATCGGCTTCGCCGTCTCGGTCAATCTGGCGCTGTACGGGCTGACCGCGCCGTTCGCCGCCGCGCTCATGGACCGCTTCGGTATCCGGCGGGTCGTCGCGCTGGCGCTGGCCCTGATAGCCGTCGGCTCGCTGCTGACGGTGTGGATGACCGCGACCTGGCAACTGGTCATGTACTGGGGCGTCCTGGTCGGCCTGGGCAGCGGATCGATGGCGCTGTCCTTCGCCGCGACGGTCACCAACCGCTGGTTCGTCGCCCGGCGCGGTCTGGTCACCGGCATCCTCACGGCGGCGTCCGCCTCCGGGCAGCTGATCTTCCTGCCGCTGCTGTCGTGGCTGGTGGAGCGGCACGGCTGGCGTCCGGCCGCCGTCACGGTCGCGCTGGCCGCGCTCGCCGTCGTACCGCTCGTGTGGCTGCTGCTGCGGGACCATCCGGCCGACGCGGGGCTGTCGCCGTACGGCGCGCCCGGCTTCGTACCCAAGCCGCCGCCGGTGTCCGGCGCCGCGCGGCGGGCGGTCACGGTGCTGTTCCGGGCGGCCCGCACGGGCCCGTTCTGGCTGCTGGCCGGTACGTTCGCGATCTGCGGCGCCTCCACGAACGGCCTGGTGAAGACCCACTTCGTCCCGGCGGCGCACGACCACGGGATGCCGATCACGGCCGCCGCCTCGCTGCTGGCGGTGGTCGGGGTCTTCGATGTCGTCGGCACGATCGCTTCCGGCTGGTTCACCGACCGCTTCGACGCGCGCCGCCTGCTGGCGGTCTACTACGCGCTGCGCGGTGTCTCGCTGCTGTTCCTGCCGATGCTGCTGGCGCCGTCCGTCCACCCGCCGATGGTCTTCTTCATCGTCTTCTACGGCCTGGACTGGGTGGCCACGGTCCCGCCGACGCTCGCCCTGTGCCGCGAGCACTACGGGAACGACAGCGCCATCGTCTTCGGCTGGGTCCTCGCCTCCCACCAGATCGGCGCGGCCCTCGTCGCTTTCCTGGCCGGTGTGGCCAGGGACGTCTTCGGCTCGTACGACGTGGTCTGGATCGCGTCGGGGGCGCTGTGCGCTGTGGCGGCGCTGATGGCCCTGGTGATCAGGCGGCGCGCTCCGGCGGGCGCGGGCCCGGGAGGCCCGGCCGGGCGGCTCGCAACCGGCGCCGAGCCGCGGCCGGAGCACTGAGCCGAGGCGCGCCGGCAGGGGCGGGGCCGGCCTCGTGCCACCCGCCTCGAAGCGCGCCGGGGCGGGCCGCCGGGGCACGCCTGCGGCGCTGGTTCGTCGGGTCGGCGATCGCGCACGGAGTGGGCATCGTGCCGGTCGGTGTGTTCCACGGCGGCCAGGCGAACGCGGGCAGCGGGCTCATCCTGTACCACGCCCTCGGCGCGGGCCCGGCGATGGTCGGAGGGAACGTCGCCGTGATCCTCGCGGGGGTCGCGCTCCTGCGGTCCCACGCGCCCCGACCGTTCGGGTCCCGCAGCGTCGCGCTCGGAGCCATCGGAGCGGTGAGCCCGGTGACGCTCCGGGTCGACTCGCCGTCGACCACCGCCGAGCTG
Source organism: Streptomyces sp. NPDC012835 (assembly GCF_042900885.1). Taxonomy (NCBI): domain Bacteria; kingdom Bacillati; phylum Actinomycetota; class Actinomycetes; order Kitasatosporales; family Streptomycetaceae; genus Streptomyces; species Streptomyces sp. NPDC012835. The sequence goes on along the minus strand of NZ_JBIBBW010000003.1, from coordinate 609,072 downwards.
CTGTCCGACGGGGTCCGGGAACGCGGAGCGGTGTACCCGATCCGGACCCTGGCGGAATCCGGCCGCCCGGACATTCGCCACAGGCCCTAGCGGCTCAGCGCCTTTCGTAACACGCCCTAGCGGCTCAGCGCCCTGCCGATGCGGCGGGCGTCGATCGCCAGTTCGCGGAACATGCCGCTGATCGGGTTGGTGAAGCCGGTGAAGTAGAGGCCGGGGGCCTGCCGCGGGGTGCGGCCGCCGTGGACGGTCGGGCGGCCCCGGGCGTCCAGCACGTCCAGGTGGCCCACCAGGCCCTCCAGCGCGCGGTGGTAGCCGGTGGCCGCGATGACGACCTCGGGGGTGATCCGGGAGCCGTCGGCGAGGAGGACCTCCTTCTCGTCGAAGCCGTCCACCGCCGCGACCGGCTCGACGCCGCCCCGGCGCACCGCCTTGATCAGTCCCACGTCCTGCACCGGGATCGCGCCCGCGCGGGCCCGGGAGTACAGCCCGGTGTCGGGGCGCGGCAGACCCTTGGCCGAGAGGTCGGGGACGGCGAGGCGGGCCTGCACCGCGGACACGCCGTCGACCAGACGGGTCGGCAGCCGGCGGATCAGGATGCCGCTCGACTGGGCCGGCCACCCCAGCGTGGAGCGCCGCACGATGTGCGGGGCGGTCCTGACGGCGAGCCGGACCCGGCCGGCGCCGCCCTCCGCGAGGTCGACGGCTATCTCGGCGCCGGTGTTGCCGACGCCGACGACCAGGACGTCCTTGCCCGCGTACGGCTCGGCGTTCCGGTATCCGCTCGCGTGCAGCACCTCGCCGCCGGACGACTCGTACGCCTCCAGCCCCGGCCAGGAGGGCACCTTCGGGGTGTGGTTGAAGCCGGTCGCCACGACCACCGCGCGTGCGGTCAGCTCCCGGCCGCCCGTCGCCCGCAGCAGCCATTCCGAACCGTCGGGGGAGCGCTCGATCCGGGTCACCTCGACACCGGTGACGATCTCCAGCGCGTGGTGCTCCGCGTACTTCTCCAGATACCGGACGACGTTCGCGCGGGCCACCCAGCGGCCGAAGGAGCGCGGCATCCCGAGCCCGGGCAGTGCCGACCTGGCGCGGGTGGTGTGCAGCCGCAGCCGGTCGTAGTGGCCGCGCCAGGAGGCGCCGACGGCGTCGGACTTCTCCAGCACGACGGCCCGTACCCCGCGTTCGCGCAGTACGGCGGCGACCGCGAGCCCCCCGGGCCCGCCGCCGATGACGTACACGGGGCGGTCGTGGGTGAGATCGAAATCGGCACACATGAGGGGTGAGCCTAATCGTCTCCTCAGTTGTTGGGTCTCGGTCAAGAAGGGAATGGGTTGCGAATCGGTCACGCCCGCGAGGAGGAGGGGGACGGGGGCCGCGAGGCCCCCGCCGGGCGGCAGTTGGGGCGCGGGGCGCCGGCGGCGCCCCGCGCGCCCGGCGTCACGGCCAGAGCAGTTCCCGTACCCAGCCGTCCCTCTCTCCCGTGCCCGCGCCGGTGCGCCGGTAGCGCAGCCGTACGTGCTGTCGGTGCGCGTCGCCCTGGAAGAACTCGACCTCGGCGGGTGCGACGACGTACGCCGTCCATGACGGCACCTCCGCGTCCGGCTCGCGGCGCGCGCGGTCCCAGGCGTCCGCGCTGGACCTGGCCAAGTCCGCGACCGAGTCGAGGACTTCGCTCTGCCGCCCGACCAGCGCGGCGGCCAGCGCGCCCGTCGAGCGGGCGTGCAGATCGGCGCTGCTCGCCTCGGGGCTCGCGGTGCGCACGGGGCCTCTGACCCGTACGGCACGGCCCTGCGCCGCCCAGTAGAAGCCGAGCGCGGCTTCGGGGCGTGCGGCCAGCTGACGGCCCTTGCGGCTGGTCGCGTGCGTGGCGAAGTGCCAGCCGTGCGCGTCGGCGTCGTGCAGCATCAGGGTGCGTACGTCGGGACGGCCGTCTTCGCCGGTGGTCGCGAGCGTCATGGCGTGCGGTTCCGGCTGGCCTGCCGCGACCGCATCGGCGAACCAGCGGCGGAAGAGCGGGAGCGGATCGGCCGGAGCGGCGGCCGGATCGAAGGCGGGCAGTGCGGTGTCCCAGACGCGCTGGGTGCGCAGGAGGGCGCGGAAGGTCTCCTGCTCGTCGCTGGGCGAGGCGTCGCCGGCGTCGTCGTTCATACGGGTCATACGGGTCATTCAACCCGTGGCCGTACGGGCGTGCTCGCTCGGGAGCGGTGTGCGGCTGCGCCGCGTGCTGTGCCGGGCGGGGGCGTTTCGCGGAGCGCGCGGATGGTCCGGAGCGCGGATGGTCCGGATCGCGCGGCGGATCGGCCGGAGCGCGCGGATCGGCCGGAATGCGCGCGGCGGACTACCTGGTGGGCTTCTTGCCGGTGATGCCGAGGTGGACCAGGAGGGCGAGGTTCGGCCTCAGTTCCGCCTGCTTCACACCCCAGCTCTGGAAGTTCTTCTGGTGCGAGGCCACCGCCGAGAGCATCACGACGAGCGAGCCGGCCAGCGCCGCGGGGCTGACGTCCTTGTCGATCCTGCCCTTGGACCGCAACTCCTTGACGGCCTCCGTGAGGGAGTTGGTCACGGAGTTGAGGATCTTGAGCCGGATCTTGTTGAACCGCTTGTCGCCCTCGGCGGCGCCCAGATCGACCACCCGGAGGATCGCGTCGTGTTTGCGCCAGAAGTCGAGGAATCCGTCGACCAGGTCCTCCGAGGTCTGCCAGCCGGCCTTGCCGACCCAGGAGCGGCCGGAGACCAGCCCGGTCAACCCGGCGCCCTCCTTGGCCATTTCCTCGGCGATTTCGAGTACGGCGCCTTCGACGTCCGGGAAATACTGATAGAAGGTCGCGGGTGAAGTGCCCGCCTTACGGGCGACGTCGATGACTTTGACGTCCCGGTACGGCGAGGAGCTGAGCATCTCGCTGAGGCAGTCGAGCAGCTTCTGCCGCGTCGCCTGTCCGCGCCGACCAGCCACGCGGCCGTCGACGGTGCGCACTTGTCCTGTCATGCCGTCAGCTTACCGAGGGGTGATCGCGGCGCGATTTGGCCGACTGCAAATGGGGAACCGGCCATCTCGCGCACGGGCTCGCTCACCGGCTCGGGCGCCTGGGGGATGCCCGGCTCCGCCCGCCCGGTTCGCGGCCGGGCAGGCCGAGCGAGGGTGAATAGTGTTATCAACAGCCTGTGGACAACTTCGGTGGATAACTCGGGGTGGCGGGCGGCTCACCCTGCGATAATGAATCAATTGTTCTATTTCTCCCGCTGCGCGCCCGCCCGTGGCGCATTAGCTTGGCTCTGAGGGGCGCCACGTATCCACAAGGACGGCGAGGTCCACAGCGGAAGGATCCGGGTCTATGGCCGCATTCGCGGAAGGCACACCGTGCTGGGTGGATGTGTCGCTCCCCGATCTGGAGGCGGGAAAGCGCTTCTACGGAGAGCTGTTCGGGTGGACCTTCGGGCAGACCGGCGGCACCGGGGCCGGACGGAGCGTGACCGCGTACAGCGAGGGGCTGCGGGTGGCCGGTCTCGTCGCCAAGAAGGACGGCCGGATGCCCACCGCCTGGGGGGTCTATTTCGCCACCGCCGACGCCGTCGCCCTCAGCCGGCGGATCACGGCGGCGGGCGGCGCCCTGGTGCGCGGCCCCGAGGCCGACGGGCGGTCCGGGGTGATCGCCCAGGCGGCCGACCCCGCCGGGGCGGTCTTCGGCATCCGGCAGGCGGGCGACGACCCGGGATTCGGGCGGACGGGCCTGCCGGGATCGTTCTGCTGGACGGAGCTGTACACCCGGGACAAGGAGCGCGTGGACCCGTTCTACGAGTCCGTCCTCGGCTTCCGGGGCACGGACCTGCCGGGCGCCTCCATCGACTTCCGCGGGTGGTCCCCGGCCGGCGCGGAGCCGGGGGAGGCGGGCGCGATCGGCGGGCGCAGCGTGATCACCGACGCCTTTCCCGCGGAGATGCCCGCCCACTTCCTCAGCTACTTCGCCGTCGCCGACTGCGACGCGGCGGCGACGACGGCGGTCCGTCTCGGCGGCCGGGTCACCGCACCGCCCTTCGACATCCCGCACGGGCGGATGTCCGTGCTGCTCGACAACCAGGGCGCGTCCTTCGCCGTACTGTCGGGGGCGGCGGACCCGGTGGCACCGGAGGGTCCGGCGGCGCCGGAGGCCGCGCCGGAACCGGAGTAGAAGCGGAGCAAGAACCCGAACCCGTACAGGTCGCGGTGTCCGGATCGGGATGAGACACCCCGATCCGCCCCCCGGTTCGCAACCACCGCCTCCGACAGGAAGAATCAGGGGCCACACGGGGCCGTACCTTTGTGGCCCGTACGGGGAGGTGGCAGGCAAGTGGAGCAGCTGACGCAGCACGACCCGAGGCGTATCGGCCCTTTCGAGGTGCTGATGAGGCTCGGAGCCGGCGGCATGGGGCTGGTCTATCTCGCGCGCTCGGCGTCGGGCCGCCGAGTGGCGATCAAGACGGTACGAACCGAGCTTGCCGAGGACCAGCTGTTCCGGGTCCGGTTCACACGTGAGGTGGAGGCCGCCCGCGCGGTCAGCGGGTTCTACACCGCTGCCGTGGTCGACGCCGATCCCCGGGCCGCGGTGCCCTGGCTCGCGACGGCCTATGTGCCCGCTCCCTCACTCGAGGAGATAGTGAGTGAGTGCGGGCCCATGCCCACCCAGGCCGTGCGGTGGCTGGCCGCGGGGATCGCGGAGGCGCTCCAGTCGATCCACGGCGCCAGCCTCGTGCACCGCGACCTGAAGCCGTCCAACGTGCTGGTGGTGGAGGACGGGCCGCGCGTCATCGACTTCGGTATCGCCTCCGGGGTCTCCAACACCCGGCTGACCATGACCAACGTCGCCGTCGGCACCCCCGCCTACATGTCCCCCGAGCAGGCCCGCGACTCGCGCAGCGTCACCGGCGCGAGCGACATCTTCTCGCTCGGCTCCACCCTGGTCTTCGCCGCGACCGGGCACGCGCCCTTCCACGGGGCGAACCCCGTCGAGACGGTCTTCATGCTGCTGCGCGAGGGCCCGGACATCGAAGGGCTGCCGGACGAGCTGAGACCGCTGATCGAGTCGTGCATGCAGATGGACCCCTCGCTGCGGCCCACCCCGGCCGATCTCCAGGCGCAGCTGGCCCCGCACCTGTTCGCCTCGGGCAGCGACGACAGCGGTACGGCGTCGGCCTGGCTGCCCGATGTCGCCACCGAGATGATCGAGCGCCGCCGGGCGGGCGGCCGGGCGCCCGCCCCCGTACGCCCGGCCGAGCCGCTCGCCGCGCCGCCCCGGCCGCCCCTGCCCCCGCAGGCGTCCGACCGGGAGGCCGGGTGGCAGCCGGAAGGGGGCCGGCGGGTGGACCCCGGCCGGGCGACGCAGCCGCATCCGCCGTCCGCGCCGCCGCTGCCCCTCACCCGGCCCGCCCCGCCGTCCGCGTCCTCCGACGGCCCGGTCCGGCTGCCCGGCGCGCCGGTGCCGATCGGGCCGGGGCTCCGGGTCGCGGACACGCACGGCGTGGTCGTCGCCGACGCGGGGCCGGCCACCGGCTGGATCAGACCGCCGGCCGGGCTCATCGGCCCGGACGCGGCGCCGGGTCCCCTGCCGGCCCCGCTCGCCCCGCCGGTGCCCGCGCCCACCAGGCCGCCCGACGCGGCGCCCGCCCCCTGGCGCCCCTGGCGGTTCCGGATGTCCAACGACGTCTGGGGAACGCCCGTCGTCGACGGCGATCTGCTCTACGTCACCTCCTTCGAGGTGCACGCGCTGGACGTGGGCAGCGGACGGCGCCAGTTCAAGACGCGCGACGTGGCGTGGGCGATGGCCGTCGCCGGGGGCCGTATCCACGCCTCCGACGGACCGACGCTGTACGCGCTCGACGGCAAGGACGGCTCGGAGCGCTGGCGGCTCCAGACCGACGCCTGGGTGTACTCCCTCAAGGTCGACCGGGGCACGGTCGTCACCGGCACGCGCGGCGGCGGCATCCAGGCGTGGGAGGCGGCGAACGGCGAGAAGCTGTGGGAACTGTCGGGGGCCCAGACGGACTTCGAGACGCCCGAGGCGGGGCCCGCAGTCCACGACGGCACGGTGTACGCGTGGCAGGACGGCAGGCTGCTGGCGCTGGACGCGCGCACGGGCGCCGAGCGCTGGTCGTACCCGGTGGGGGACGCCGCGTCCTGCGGCGGGGTCCCCGTTCGGGTGAGTCCGGCCTCCGACGGCGGGCTGTACGTCTCGGCCGGTCCGCGCGTGCTGTCGATCGACATCGCGAGCGGCCATGTGCGCTGGCACTTCGAGGCACCGGCCGTCTTCCTCTCGCCGCCCGCCTTCGCCCCCGGACCGGCGGTGGCGGGCGGCGGTGTCTATCTCGCCGACTACCTCGGCACGGTGTACGCGCTGGACGCCGCCACCGGCAAGGACCGCTGGCGGATCGCCACCGAGTCCCGCCAGTCGATCGAGCCGGTGCTCGTCGCCGACGGCAATGTCCACGTCGGCAGCGGCAGCGCCCTCTACACGCTGGACGCGGTGACGGGCACCCCCAAGTGGCGCTTCGCGGCGGGCGGCGAGGTCATCGGCGCCCCGGTCGTCGCCGACGGACGGCTGCACTTCGGCTCCGCCGACCACGTGCTGTACACGCTGGACGCGAGCGGCGGCCAGCTGCGCTGGAAGCTGGCGACGGGCGGCGAGATCACCGGCTCGCCGGTGGCGCGCCGGGGCGTGGTGTACGCGTGCAGCAAGGACCGGTGCGTCTACGCGCTGGACGCGGTGAAGGGCACGGCCACCGGGCGCGGAGCGGGCCGCTAGCGGGTGGCGGACCGGCGGCCGGTGGCGGGTCGGCGGCCGGTGGCCCGCCCGGACTCTAGCGCTCCGCCTTCGTCCACGCTCTGACCCCGAGCCTTCCGGTGGTGCCCAGATCGAGGTTCGGGGTCACGGTCACCGGGTCGGCGCCGGTCTTCACCCGGACCCGCACGTAGGGCACGTTCACCGCCGTACCGGACCCGGTGGTGTTGCGCCACACCAGGCCGGAGGTCGCCGACTCGCCGGGCTGGAGCGTGACGGGCCGGGGCGGTTCGTCGGAGCCGGCAGCGGGCGTGATCGCGCCGCTGCCGTCGAGGATCTCCACGCCGTCGACGGGCTCGCGGTCGTCGTCGAGGAGTTCCAGCAGCGGATAGCCCTCGACGGAGTAAGCGCGCGTGCCGCAGTTGTCGAGGTGCAGGCCCACGACGCGCAGCCCCATGGCCGCGTCGCCCTGGTCGATGCCGACCCGGATTCCGGAGGCGGGGCAGATGCCCGGCTCTGCCGGTGCCTCGTCCGCGGGGATCTTGGTCACGGTGAGCACCTTCACGCCCGTCACCCGGGGCGTGGTGGGCGGCAGTTCGCCGGCCCCGACCGTGCCGCGCACGGTCTTGCCGGGCCCGACGTCGCGCACGGTCGCGGTCGGGTTGGCCATGGCCCCGCCGTCAGCGCTCGTGAAGGTGAAGACGACCGAGTAGGTCAGGGCCTCGGTGCCCTCGTTGGTGACCTCGTAGGCGGCGGAGATCCCCGAGTCCGCCTGCGGGATCAGGCTCTCGGGCGAGACGGAGCCGCTGCGGACGGGCGAGGGGGAGGGGTAGGGCGACGGGAGGGTCAGTGAGGTGATCCGCACGCCGTCCTTGCCCGGATCGTCGACCTGTGTGCGGGACGGCGCCGACGGGTCCGCGACGGTGTTCCGGGCGTCAGCGTTCCCGGCGGCGGCGTGCTGCGTCCCGCAGCCGGCGAGCAGCAGGGCGAGGGCGGCGACGGCCACCGGGAGGGGCGCGGCCGAGGTGAGGGGCGGTCGGAGAAAGGCAGGTCTGCTCATCCGGTCATCACATCAGGAGGCCGCCCCAACGAGCGTGATGGAGGCCATATTTCCGGTCACAGGGGAGTCACAAGCGGGCCGGGAGGGGCCCATGGCGGGCCGGCGGGCCGCTGCTGTCCGCGACATGGGTCGCGGACAGCAACAGCCTTGCCGGACGGGGACGTTCATCCTCCCCGCGTTCGGTCAGCGCGGCTCTCGGATGCTGTCGATGATGCGGGTCCAGTTGTCGCCGCCGTGTCCGTTCTCGATCGCGCGCCGGTAGTGGGCCTGCACGGTCCGGGGAAGCGCGAGGTCGAGACCGAGCGACGTGCTGGTCTCGACGATGTGGTCGGACGTCGCGCCCATCATGGTGACGGTGCTGAGGTCGCCGGGGTGTTCTCCCGCGTCGAGCGCGGCGCCGGGGCTCTCTTCGCCGGCCCTCGCGATGTCGCCGATCGAGTCGGTGAAGGAGAGCAACTCCGGCAGCACGTCCTCGGCCTTCATTCCCGCGGCGCCCAGCATCGCGGTGGCGTGCATCAGCCCCGACAAGGTGGTCAGGAACACCGCGAGTTGGGCCTGGTACATCAACTGGGCGAGACCCGGGTCCTCCCCCAGGTACTTCGGTGTGCCGAGCAGCGCCAACGCCGCCCGGTGGTTCTCCAGCACCTCGTCGGGGCCGCTGTAGTAGACGTGGGCCGCCTCCGCGCCGACCAACGGCGCCGGGACCATGACACCTCCGCTGAGGAAGGCGGCGCCGTGGCCCGCCGCCCAGGACGCCGCCTCGCGGGTGCGGTCGGGGGTGTCAGAGCTCAGGTTGACCAGCGTCCGGCCGGTGAGCGACGCGGTGGCGCCGCCGAGGGTGTCGTACATCGCCCGGTAGTCGGTGAGGCTGAGGATCACGAGGCCGCTCGCCTCGACCGCCTCGCCGGGTGTCGCCGCGAGCGTCGCTCCGGCGGCGACCACGTCGTCGGCCCGGCCGGCGGTGCGGTTCCAGACGGTGACCGGGTGGCCGGCGGCCAGGAGGACGCGGGTCATCGCCCGGCCCATCGGGCCGAGCCCGATCACGGTGACGGCGCTGTCCTGCTTGGTGGTGTGGTGCTGTTGTTCGTTCACCTCTCCATGCTCGGAGAGCGCCCATACTCTTCGGAAGTACCCACTATTTACTGCGGTACTTACCTTTCAGTGAGGAGACCGGTGATGGCCAGGGCACCGAGACGCGGGCCTTACGTCTGCGGCATCGACGCCGCGCTCGACGTGGTGAGCGGCAAGTGGAAGGGACTGATCCTCTGGGAACTCGACGCCCATCGCGTACGCCGCTTCGCCCAGCTCCGCCGCGGCCTGCCCGGAGTGAGCGAGAAGATGCTGACCCAGCACCTGCGCGAGATGGAGGACGACGGACTGGTGCACCGGAAGGTCCATGCCGAGGTGCCGCCGCGGGTGGAGTACTCGCTGACCGAGCACGGGCACACCCTCAACCGGGCGCTCGGGCCGCTCGGCGCCTGGGGAGGTGAGCGGATACGTCGCGAAGGCGCCGAAACGGTCGGCGCGGCCGAGACCTCACCCGGCTGAGCGGTCACGGTGCCGGGCGGGTGCGCACCGCGGTCGACCGAGCAGGGAAGCGTCAACGGACGCGCCGAAGCAGGCCGTTCAGCGGCGGTACCTCCGCCGCACCCAGCCCGCTCCGAGAGCGACCGCGGCGATCGCGGACAGAAGGACTGCCCCAAGGACCACCGTCACCCCCGCTGAGATCACGATGATGGTCCACCACGGCGGATCAGCTCCCACAGCGCCCCCTCGACGAATCACCGGTACCGGACACGACGTCAGGCTCCGGTGAAAGGTTCCGGCCCGCGCCCGGAAACACGGGGGCTTTCCCGGAACCGCCGTCGACGAGCGGTCGCGACCGGCACTCGCGCGACGCGCCCTAGGCATCCCGGCCGTGCGGCGGTCTCCGGACGACGGGCAGGGACTGGGTGTCGCCGTCGTGGGACCACGCGTCGGGGGCCCAACCGTCGTGTGCCGGGTCGGACCACTCGTCGCGCGGGGGCGGGTGGGGACCCGGCGCGTGGGGCTCCCGGGGCTCCTGCGCCGGAGGGTAGGCGTACCCCTGATCCCCGTAGCCCCCGTAGCCCTCGTAGCCCTGGTTCCCGTACCCGGCGTCCTCGTCCCGCGCGTCGGGGTATCCGCCGGACGGCCGTACGCGGCGGCGCCCGCTCATCGTCAGCGCGGCCAGCAGCAGCACCACCCCGCCGCCCAGGGCGTACGCGACCCCGACACCGAGCCCCGAGCCGTCACCGGCCAGGGTGAGGCTGCCCGTCGACTGGCCCTGCCGCACCATCCACAGCACGGTGAAGCCGACAACGGCCAGCCCGGCGAGCGCCACCAACAGCCTTGAGCGCAGGGCCAGCGCGATCAGGGTGAGCAGCGCGGCACAGGCGAAGGGCAGCAGCAGCGACATGAGGACGCCCGAACCGCTGCCGGAGATGCCGCCGAACAGTTCGGTGACGCGGTAATCGCGCCCCGCTCTCCCGTCGTACCAGGCACGGAAGGGGCTGAAGACGGCGGCGGCCGCTCCGGCGAGCGCGAGCAGCGAACCGATGACGTTGCGGACCATCGCCGGCCTCCCCGGGCGGTACGGAATCCTGCTCCGGCTGCCGACGCTACGCCGGGTCACCGGCGTACGCCATGTGGCGGCGAGCGCGCGTGCCGGACGTTCGTCGCGCCGGGCCCGAGGCGCGCGGTCCCGCTGGTAGGTTGACGCCCGCGATTGACAGGTTCATGGGCGACGGGTCCATGGGCGGGCACGGGGGAGTGGATCGTTGTGACACGTCGGGTATATCGACGGCTCAAAATCACGGCCGTACTGGTCGCGGTGGTGCTGGCGCTGACGGGCTTCTCGTCGGCGGGCAAGTCCAAGTCCCGGTCGCGGGGATCGGGTCACGGCGGAAGCGGTGGCGGAAGCGGCTGCTCCAGTCCGGAGAAGGGCAACGGCTCCTCGTCCTCGGGATCGTCCTCGTCCTCGGGATCGGGCTCCGGGTACCGCTCGGGCACCGGCACGCACCACGACGCGTACGACGAGCACGGCTCCTCGTCCGGCGGCTCCACGTCGACGGCGGACGGAGCGGAGGCGCGGATCGTCACCTGCGTGCGCCCGGCGCGCGGCAAGCGGAAGGCCGTCACCTACGCGACGGTACGGCTGGAGGCCGCCGGGCAGTCGACGCGGACCTACGACATCGACGTGACGTTCACGGACGCCGTCGGCTCGTACGTCGACACCGGAGACGCCGAGGTCACCCTGGGCAGCGGCGAGACCCGCACGGTCCGGGTGCCCATGGACCACCCGCGGAAGGTGACCCGCGTCCGTACGTGCGAGGTGGACGCGACGGTCGAGAGCTGAGCCGTCCCGGGTCCCGGCGCCACGTCGCGAGGGAGAGAAGGGCCGGGCCCGTGAGCGGACCGATCACGTCCGCCCACGGGCCCGGCCCTTTTCCGGCGCTCAGGTGAGGTGGCTGTCCTGCGGGGTCACGACGGCGCCGCTGTCGCCGGTGATGTGGACGTCACTCGTGATGTGGACATCACCCGTGAGGTGGCTGTCCCCGGTGAGGTGGCTGTCGCCCGCGAGGGCCGGTGAGGCGGCTCCGGCGGCTGCGGCGGCCACAAGGGCCGTAGTGATCAGGACGCGCTTGGCGAGGGTCATGTCATACCTTTCCGGCGGGACTCGATGGGCGGAGCTGAGGTGATGGCCGAGCTGCCGGCCGAGAGGGTCCGGACATGCCACGACCGCGACGGCTCCCCCTCCGCGCCGCCGCGGTCGTCACCCCCGTCGAAGAGGCGTTCTCAGGCAGACCTAGGCAGGTTCCCCCGTGATGTGCGCGTCGTCGGTGGTGTCCTGCGACCCACCGGTGATGTGCGCGTCACCCTGCGGCTTGGCCGTGGTCTCGGGGCCGCCGGTGATGTGCGCGTCACCCTGCGGCTTGACGACGGTGTCCTTCGTCTTCTCGACCATGGTCGTGAACTCCCTTGTGTTGCTGCGAGCGATGGGGCGATGAGGCCCGTCCGGCGGTTCCCCCGGTCGACTGCCGGACGGGCTACTCAGGGCCGCTCACCCTAGGGGCACGGCCTGACATCGATCCGTCTGCCCCCCGACGCGACGGATCGACAGGGACGACTCTGCCACGCCGCGCTAAACGAATGATGAACGCCCAGACCAGAGCCCGGACGGCGGCCCGGGCAGGGGCGCGGCCGGTGGCGCGCATCCGGCGGGCGCGGCACACGCCCGCCCGTACCCGTACCCGTACCCGTACCCGTACCCGTACTTGTGCTTGTACCGGCGTCCGCCCGTGCCCGTACCCGTGTACCCGCGCCCCCGCCGCCGCTCAGGCCGCGGCCACCGACGAGAGCAGGGCGTGCACGTCCGCCGCCTCGGGCGAGCCCTGCTTCTCGTACGTGGCGAGGGCGTCGCGCCAGCAGACCTGCGCGCGGCGCGTCTGGCCGATGCTGTTCAGGGCGTGCCCCAGCGTCATCAGCACGTTGGCGCGGCGCCAGTCGCCGCCCACGCCCCGCAGCACGGTCAGCGCCATCTCGGCGTTCGAGGCGGCCTGCGCGGCACGGCGGGCCAGCAGGTCGATCTCGGCGAGCCGGAACAGCGCCATCCCCTCCCACAGCCGCTGCCGGCTGTCCCGGAAGGTCGCCAGGGCCTCCGTGAACCGGTCGGCCGCGTCGGTGAGATGACCGTTCTGGACGAGTGCGATCCCCAGCGCGTAACGCGCGTTCGCGCCCCGCAGGGTATTGCCCGTCCGGTCGTAGATCTCCATGCCCCGCTGGGCGAGGGCGATCGCGCTCGCCGTACGGCCCAGGGCGAGCCGGGCGCGCGAGAGATTGCAGAGCGCGGACGCCTCCCCGGCCTCGTCCCCGCCCTCGCGGAAGTCCTCCATCGCCTGTGTCAGATGACGCTCGCCCTCAGCGAACCGGTTCTGGTAGTAGGCGAAGATGCCCCAGTGGTTCGAAGCCCACGCCTTGGTCATCAGGTCGTTGGTGCGGTGCGCCAGGACCAGGGCCTGCTCCGCCTCCCGCTCGGCCTCGCCGAACTGTCCCGCGACCCGGTGCGCGATGCACATGTTGATCAGCGCGCGCCCCTCCGCCCACGGGTCGCCGCAGGCGCGCGCCGCGGTCAGCACCCCCGCCGCCGTGGTCTCGTACTCCTTGGAGTTGGCGCCGGACTCGCTCAGGTCGAGCGACACCCACAGCAGGTCCACCGCCCGGCGCAGGGTGCCGGGACGGGCCGACTGGTGCGCGCAGGCCAGCAGGCAGTTGGCCTCGGTGTAGAGCCAGTCCTCCCCGTCGTGCCGGTCGGTGAACGACAGCCCCGGATACGACGTGGGTTCCAGCAGGTCCGGCAGCCGGTCCCCCCGCCGTTCCAGCGCGTAGGCGTTCGCCGCCGTCGCCAGATAGAAGTCCAGCAGCCGGGAGAGTGCGGAGTGCCGCTCGGACTCGGACTGTTCGTCACGTTCCGCGCAGGCACGCGCGTAGAGCCGGACCAGATCGTGGTAGCGGTAGCGGCCCGGAGCGGCGGACTCCAGCAGAGAGGTGTCGACGAGCGACTCCAGCAGGTCCTCGGCGTCCTGGGCCGGCAGGTCGAGGACGGCCGCCGCCGCCGGGAGGGAGATGTCGGGACCGTCGGCGAGGCCGAGCAGCCGGAAGGCGCGCGCCTGGGACGGGTCGAGGGCTCCGTAGCCCAGCTCGAACGTGGCCTTGACCGCGAGGTCGCCCGCCTGGAGTTCGTCCAGCCTGCGCCGCTCGTCCGCGAGTTTCGCGGCGAGTACGGAGACGGTCCAGGTGCGCCGGGAGGCGAGCCGGGACGCCGCGATCCGGATGGCCAGCGGCAGGAAGCCGCACGCGGCGACGACGTCGAGCGCCGCCTCGCGCTCCGCACCCACGCGCTCCCGGCCGACGATGCGGGTGAACAGCTGGAGGGCCTCCTCCGGGGACATCACGTCCAGGTCGACCAGATGCGCCCCGGCCAGGTCGACCATCCGGCCCCGGCTGGTCACCAGCGCCGCGCAGCCGGCCGTGCCGGGCAGCAGCGGGCGCAGCTGGGCGGCGTCCCTGGCGTTGTCCAGCAGCACCAGGACGCGGCGGCCGGCCAGCGTGGAGCGGTAGAGCGCGGAACGGTCCTCGACCGAGTCGGGGATCGCGGCGACGGGCAGGCCGAGCGCGCGCAGGAACGAACCCAGGACGGTCGCCGGCTCGGCGCTCCGGGTGCCCGCGCCCTGGAGGTCCACGTACAGCTGCCCGTCGGGGAAGTGCTCCCGCGCCGCCTGGGCGACATGGACGGCGAGTGTCGTCTTGCCGACACCGCCGATGCCGGCGAGCGCCGACACCGCCATCACGGACCCCTCGGCGGTGGCCAGCCGGTCGCCCAGCTCCTGTACGAAGGCCGCGCGGCCGGTGAAGTCCGGGACGGTGGCGGGGAGCTGAGCGGGGCGCAGTACGGAGTGCGCGGGCGCCGACTCCTCCTTGGGGCGGGCCAGTTCGGTGTCGGCGCGCAGGATGCGCTCCTGGAGCCGTGACAGCTCGGCGCACGGGTCGACGCCCAGCTCCTCGGCGAGCAGCCGGCGGGTGTCGGCGTACACGGCGAGGGCCTCGGCCTGCCGGCCGCTGCGGTAGAGGGCGAGCATCAGCAGCTCCCGCAGCCGCTCGCGCAGCGGATGCGCGGCGGTCAGCGAGGTCAGTTCGGAGACGGCCTCCGCGTGGCAGCCGGCCTCCAGGTCCATGTCAAGTCGCGCCTCCGTGAGCTGGAGCCGCCATTCCTCCAGCCGGGCCCGCTGCGTCTCGGCGTACGGGCCGGGTACGGAGGCCAGCGCCTCGCCGTTCCACAGGTCCAGCGACTTGTTGATCAGCGTCCTGGCCTGGCGGCGGTCGCCGGCCGCCCGCGCCCGGTCCGCGTCCCCGGCCAGCTCCTCGGCCAGGTTCAGATCGAGGGCCTCGGGGGTGGTCCGCAGGGCGTAGCCTCCCGACTCGCTGACCAGCACCCCGGGGTTGAGCACCTTGCGCAGCCGGGAGGCGTACGTCCGCACGGCGGCCAGCGCCCGCGACGGCGGTTCGTCGCCCCACAGCGCGTCGATCAGCTCGCCCGCGGTGGCCGTGCGTCCGTCGCGCAGCAGCAGGGCCGCCAGCAGCGCGCGCTGCTGCGGCGATCCGGAGGACAGCGTCTCGGTGCCACGCCAGGCGCGTACGGGTCCGAGCACGCTGAACCGCAGCCCGTCACGCTCGCCCGTCGCGGCCGGAGCCCGCTGCTCCGGCGCCCGAGGCCCGCCGTCGTGTTCCATAGCTCCCCCTGCCCCCGCTCATGCCGGTATCGCCTTCGACAGTCTGCCTTGTCGGGGCCCGCGAGTCAGCAGTGAGTCGCGGTCTGCACAAGGCCGCGACAGGATCGAGACGCCGGGTGGTCGCCGGGGCGTCCGGTGCGGGTGGGGCGGGGAAGTGGATCGCGCGTGGAGCGTGGGGAGTTCGTGGGACATCCGTGGGATGTGTGGTGTTCGTGACGGACGCGCGGGCGTAACCGGACGCGCCGGATACGTCCCCGCGCGTCCCCGTACGCCCGCGGGCCAGCCCGCCCCGTCGCTCCCCGAGGAACACCGGGGTCACTGCCCGAGAAACACCGGGGTCGCTCCCCGAGGAACACCGGGGTCACTGCCCGAGAAACACCGGGGTCACTCCCCGAGGAACACCGGGTTGGTGAAGGCGGCCAGGGCGCCCGGGAGGGGCGGCGCGGTGGGGGCGTGGCGCACTTCGGCCCGTACATAGGAGGCGTAGGAGGCGGTGGTGCGCCACTCGGCCGTTCCCGTCCCCGTGCCGGGCAGCGTCACGGTGTGCAGGATGCCCTGGTCGGTGACGAAGCGGGCGGTGCGGCCAGGGGCTCCGGTGACCTCCAGCCGTACGGTGACCGGGGCGTCCGGGGCCACGCGCAGCCGCTCGCCGATGCCCGCGTGGCCGCCCCTGCCGCCGGTGGCGGTCAGGGAGAGCGAGACGCGCGCCGACTCCGCGACATAGCTGCGGCCCGCGCGCAGACCGGCGAGGACGGCCTCGCGGGAGAGGTCGTCCGCCAGCACCACCGTCTGCGGGGTGCCGATGGCGTCGGGCTCGCGGTGGGCGTCGCTGCCGCCCATCGCCGGGGTCCACGGGCGCCCCGAACGGGCCGCCGACACCAGCAGGTTGTCCCACTCGGCGAGAGAGACCTCGTCGTCGGGCGTGTACGGGCCGTTCCAGACCTCCACCGCGTCGGCGTCGGCGAAGCCGAACTTCCAGTTGCAGCCGAGGCAGGTGCCGTGCGGGTGCGCCGGGACCACCAGCCCGCCGGCCCGGCGGATCTCGCGGGCGAAGTGGCCGAACCGGTTGTCGCGGGCGCGGTAGCGCCAGTCGACGAAGGTGCCGCCGTCCATCCCGAGGGCCACGACATGGCCGTTGCGGGTGGTGACCTCCTCGCCCGTCAGGATCAGCAGGTCGTCGCCCCACAGGCCCTCCCACGCGCCGTGCGCCGAGGGGGTGTTGTGCTCGCTGGTGTTGATGAAGTCGAGCCCGGCGGCGCGCGCCAGCGCGGCGATCTCGGCGGGGGCGCGCTGCCCGTCGGAGTGCACGGAGTGGATGTGGCAGTCGCCCCGGTACCAGGCCCGCCCGCGCCCCTTGGCGCGCGGGGGCGGATACACGGGCACGGGCGTCCCGCCCGGCGCCGGCGGGCCGAACCTGAGCGTGATCGTCACCTCGTATGCCAGCCCTTCGGGGGCGACGGTGTACGGGCCGAGCGCGATGTGCCAGGTGCCCGCGCCCACCGGGCCGGGGAGGTAGCCGGGGGTGGCCGCGTCCGCCCGCAGGAAGAACTCGGTGCGGGCGCCGCCCGACCAGCCCCGGAACCCCGGACCGCCCAGCCGGGTGCCCCGTTCGTCGAAGATCCCGATGTCGAGGGCGTTGCCCTGGGCGCCCGCCGGGACGGCCGGGCGTTCGTAGGTGTAGGCGACGTGCATCTCGTTGACGCCGGGAGGCACCTCGACGGGCAGATACACGAAGTCGGGGGCGCCGGGCGGCAGCGTGCCGCGCACGGTCCTGGTGCGGGTCCGGTCGCCGGTGCCGCTGTCGCCGGGCCCCTCGGCGCCCGCGGCCGGCGCGGCGTTCGCGAAGCTCACGGTACTCAACGTAAGCGCGGCGGCGGCTCCCGTCACCAGGAGCGTTCGTCTGCCGGGCCCCGCGCTCGCGCGGTCGGTGCGGTCCTTGTCCATGACGGCGGCTCCCGAGGTGCCGTAGGGGATGCGGGTGTCCGGGGCGCGACGGGTGCGGCGCGCACGGCCGCGCCCGTCGCGCCCCGGACTCGTACGGTCCACGCACTCTGCCGCTGACCGGTGAACCGGGGCGCACGGCAGAGGGGTTGCCGGATGACCGAAACACGGCCGGGGCGTCCCGCGCACCCCTACCTGCGAGTAACCAAGGGTTGTACGGTGACAGCCGTCCCACCGCGCCGACGACGGAGACCCCACTCATGCGGATCGCGACCACCATCTTCCTCACCGACGAGACGATCACGCCCGTCCGGCTCGCCCGCGAGCTGGAGGAGCGCGGTTTCGCGGGCCTCTACCTCCCCGAGCACACCCACATCCCCGTCGAGCGGACCAGCCCGTACCCCGCCGGGGGCGAACTGCCCCGCGAATACGGCCGTACGCTCGACCCCTTCGTCGCCCTCGGCCAGGCCGCCGCCGTGACCGAGCGGCTGGCGCTCGGCACCGGCATCACCCTCGTCGCCCAGCACGACCCGATCGACCTGGCCAAGCAGATCGCCACCCTCGACCACCTCTCCGGCGGGCGCTTCACGCTGGGCGTCGGCTTCGGCTGGAACAAGGAGGAGGCCGCCGACCACGGAGTGGAGTGGACGAAGCGGCGCGCGCTCGCCCAGGACCGGCTGGCGCTGATGCGCGCGCTGTGGGCGGACGAACCGACCGCGTACCAGGGCGAGTTCGGCGCGGTACGGGCCAGCCTCGCGTATCCCAAGCCGGTACGCGGCACCCCCCGCGTCCTCATCGGCGGCGCGGCGGGCCCGAAGCTGTTCGCCGGGATCGCCGAGGGCGCCGACGGCTGGCTGCCGATCGGCGGCCGGGGCCTCGCGGAGTCCATCCCGACGCTGCGCGAGGTTTGGACGGCGGCGGGCCGGGCCCCGGGCGACCTCCAGGTCGTGCCGTACGGGGTGGTCCCGAGCGAAG
Source organism: Streptomyces sp. NPDC012835 (assembly GCF_042900885.1). Classification (NCBI taxonomy): domain Bacteria; kingdom Bacillati; phylum Actinomycetota; class Actinomycetes; order Kitasatosporales; family Streptomycetaceae; genus Streptomyces; species Streptomyces sp. NPDC012835. Next base: position 591,040 of record NZ_JBIBBW010000003.1, on the reverse strand, counting down.
GCAAGCTGGCGCACTACGCGGAGCTGGGGATCGAGGAGCTGGTCGTCATGCTGCCGTCGGCGGGCGAGGCGGAGGTGCTGCGGGCGCTGGACGCGTACGCGGCGTACGTCTGAGCGGGGCGCACGGGCTGCCGTGTCCGCGTGGGCCCGGCCGGCATCCGCACGGCCCGGCCGGCGTCGAGGGCTCGGGAGAGGGCCCGGTGACGTGTCGTGTTCTTGACAGGTGTGGCCGGCCGGGCGAGGGTGTGCCCGGCCGGTTGGCTCGGCCTGCTCAGCGCTTGGTCCTTCAGCACCCCACCGAGAGGCGAGAAGCCGTGTCCAGGGCGAAGTCACCATCGAGAACCTCCCCCTCCGTCCCCCTCGTACTCCTGCTGCCCCTGCTCCTGGCGGCGGCGTTCCTGTACGCCGCGCCGGCCGGTGCCGCACCCGCCGGCGCCGCGTCCCTCGATGCCGGTCAACGCTATGTGGCGCTGGGCAGTTCCTTCGCCGCCGGTCCCGGGATACCGCCCGCCAAGACGGGCAGCGGCGCCATCGCCTGCGGACGGTCCGAGAGCAACTACGCGAGCCAGGTCGCCCGCGCGCGGGGCCTGGACCTGATCGACGCCACATGCAGCGGCGCCACCACCGCCGACATCCTCACCCGGAGCCAGGCGGGCCAGCCGCCGCAGATCGAGGCGGTCACGGCGGACGCGCGGCTCGTCACCGTCACCATCGGCGGCAACGACGTGAACTACCTGGGCAGCCTCGGCGCGTACTCCTGCCAGACGAGCGGTACGTCCACCAGCTGCGGAACCGTCGACCAGGGCGCCATCAACCGGAACCGCGACCGTGTCTCCGGCCTGATCAAGGACGTGCTGGACGCCGTTCGCGCCAGGGCTCCGCAGGCGCGCGTCCTCCTCGTCAACTACCAGACGATCCTGCCCGCGGCCGGCGGCGGCCCCGGTGCCACGCCCTGCCCCGGAGTCCCGCTCACCGACGCCCAGTTGTCCTTCGAGCGCGGCGTCGCCGACCGGCTCGCGGCGGCGACCGCCACCGCCGCGAATCTCGCGGGCGCCACGCTGATCGACATCGCCACCGCGAGCCGGGGCCACGACGCCTGCGCGGGCGACCCGTGGATCGAGAAGTACACGGTGGCCGCCGGGCGGGCGTCGTACCACCCCAAGGAGGCGGGGATGACGGCGATCGCCGGGCTGATCACCGCGGAACTCGCGGGTACGGCGCTGTAGGCCGACCGCACGGCGGCACGGGCGCGCGCGGCGGCGCGGGACACGGCGGCTGAGGCGGCGGGAACCGGCCGAGCGGCGGCACCCGGCCGGTTCCGTGTGCCACCGGCACCCGGCCGGTTCCGTGCGCCAGCGGCACCCGGCCGGTTCCGTGCGGTACCGGCACCTCGACCGCTCCAAACGGGCGCCGGGGATGCCGGGAGGAGAGCTTTGCCACCCCTCGGTGCACCTCCATGATCCCCGCGCGCGCTCGTATGCTCGATTCATGACGAATCAGCAGCCCGGACGGCCGACCGCCAACTCCATGCGCCGCGCTCTCAAGCGCGCCCGTGACGGTGTCGCCCTCGATGTCACCGAGGCCGCCGTACTCCTTCAGGCACGCGGCGACGATCTCGGCGACCTCGCCGCTTCCGCCGCCCGCGTCCGGGACGCGGGGCTGGCGGCGGCGGGCCGGCCGGGGATCATCACGTACTCCCGCAAGGTCTTCATCCCGCTGACCCGGCTGTGCCGGGACAAGTGCCACTACTGCACGTTCGTCACCGTGCCGGGCAAGCTGCGGCGGGCCGGGCACTCGATGTTCCTCTCGCCCGACGAGGTGCTGGAGATCGCCCGCCGCGGCGCGGAGATGGGCTGCAAGGAAGCGCTGTTCACCCTCGGCGACCGGCCGGAGGACCGGTGGCCCGAGGCCAGGGAGTGGCTGGAGGCGGAGGGGTACGACGACACGCTGGCCTATGTCCGGGCCATGGCGATCCGGGTCCTGGAGGAGACCGGGCTGCTGCCCCATCTCAACCCGGGTGTGATGTCGTGGACCGACCTCCAGCGGCTCAAGCCGGTCGCGCCGAGCATGGGCATGATGCTGGAGACCACCGCCACCCGCCTGTGGTCCGAGCCCGGCGGCCCGCACCACGGCTCGCCCGACAAGGAACCCGCCGTCCGGCTGCGGGTGCTGGAGGACGCGGGCCGCTCCAACGTCCCCTTCACCACGGGGGTGCTGATCGGTATCGGGGAGTCCTACGAGGAGCGCGCCGACGCCCTCTTCGAGCTGCGGCGGGTGCAGCGGGCGTACCACGGCGTCCAGGAGGTCATCGTCCAGAACTTCCGCGCCAAGCCGGACACCGCGATGCGCGGCATGCCGGACGCGGAGCTGGAGGAGCTGGCCGCCGCCATCGCCGTCACCCGGCACGTCCTCGGCCCCTCCGCCCGCGTCCAGGCGCCGCCGAATCTGGTGGACGCCGAGTACGCGCTGCTCATCGGCGCGGGCATCGACGACTGGGGCGGCGTCTCGCCGCTGACCCCCGACCACGTCAACCCCGAGCGCCCCTGGCCGCACATCGACGAACTGGCGGCGAAGACCGCCGAGTCCGGCTTCGCGCTGCGCGAACGGCTCACCATCTACCCGGAGTTCATCCAGCGCGGCGAGCCCTGGCTCGACCCGAGGCTGCTGCCGCACGTCCGGGCGCTGGCCGATCCGGCGACCGGACTCGCCCGCGAGGGCGTCAACCCCTCCGGACTGCCCTGGCAGGAGCCCGACGAGGGCTTCACCGCCACCGGCCGCACGGATCTGCACCGCACGATCGACACCGAGGGCCGCACCGGCGACCGGCGCGACGACTTCGACGTGGTCTACGGCGACTGGGAGGCGCTGCGCGAGGCCGCCGCCCCCGGCATGGTGCCGCAGCGCATCGACACGGACGTACGGCAGGCCCTCGGCCAGGCCGCCGACGACCCGACGAAGCTCACCGACGACCAGGCCCTGGCCCTGCTCCACGCCGAAGGCCCGGCGCTCGACGCGCTGACCCGGATCGCCGACGAGCTGCGCCGTGACATGGTCGGCGACGACGTCACGTACATCGTCACGCGCAACATCAACTTCACCAACGTCTGCTACACCGGCTGCCGCTTCTGCGCCTTCGCCCAGCGCCGTACGGACGCCGACGCGTACACCCTCTCCCTCAGCCAGGTCGCGGACCGCGCGGAGCAGGCGTGGGAGGTCGGCGCCACCGAGGTCTGCATGCAGGGCGGCATCCACCCGGACCTGCCCGGTACGGCGTACTTCGACATCGCGCGCGCGGTGAAGGAGCGCGTCCCCGGCATGCATGTGCACGCCTTCTCCCCGATGGAGGTCGTCAATGGCGCCTCGCGCACGGGGCTGTCCATCCGCGAGTGGCTGACGGCCGCCAAGGAGGCCGGACTCGACTCGATCCCCGGCACGGCGGCGGAGATCCTGGACGACGAGGTCCGCTGGATCCTCACCAAGGGCAAGCTGCCCACGGCGACCTGGATCGAGGTCGTCAAGACGGCCCACGAGCTGGGCATCCGCTCCAGCTCCACGATGATGTACGGCCATGTCGACCAGCCCCGCCACTGGCTCGGCCACTTCCGTACGCTCTCCCGCATCCAGCAGGAGACGGGCGGATTCACCGAGTTCGTCACGCTCCCCTTCATCCACACCAACGCCCCCGTCTACCTCGCCGGCATCGCCCGCCCCGGCCCGACCGACCGCGACAACCGCGCGGTGATGGCCATGGCCCGGCTCCTCCTCCACCCGCACATCCCCAACATCCAGACCAGCTGGGTCAAGCTGGGCACCGAGGGCGCCGCCGAGATGCTCCGCTCCGGCGCGAACGACCTGGGCGGCACGCTGATGGAGGAGACCATCTCCCGGATGGCCGGCTCCGGTTACGGCTCGTACCGCTCGGTCAAGGACCTCATCGCCATCGCCGACGCGGCCGGCCGCCCGGCGAAGCCGCGCACGACGCTGTACGGCGAGGTCCCGGAGGAGCGGGTGCGCGCGGCGGAAGCCTCGGACGGGCACCTCCCGGAGCTGCTGCCGGTACTGAGCAACGAGGGGTGAGGGCGCGGCGGGGTAAGTCCGACGTCCCGTGCTCGGCTTCGGACTTACCCCTCGGGAGTGACCCTTGCCCCGGGCGATACGTTCGTCGATTTCCGGGGCCCAGAGCGCTTTCATAGGGTCGTACGTATGACAACACCAGCGCAGAGCGGGCCCGTGCGGCGCCCCGCACCCGTGTCCGGGCGCCTGATGGATGTCGACGCGCTACGTGGCGTCGCGCTGTTGGGCATTCTGATGGTCAACATCCCGTTCTTCGCCAGCGGTTACACCCTGGCCCTGGTGCCCGACCCGGCGCGGGGCGCCTGGCACGACGCACTGGCCGAGGGCGTCATCCGGTTCTTCTTCGAGTCGAAGTTCTATCTGCTGTTCTCGTTCCTCTTCGGCTACAGCTTCACGCTCCAGACCGACTCCGCCGCCGCGCGCGGCGCCGACTTCCGGCCCCGGTTCCTGCGGCGGGTCGGCGCGCTGTTCCTGATCGGTGTGGTCAACGCCGTCCTGCTGTACTACGGCGACATCCTCGTCACGTACGCCGTGCTCGGCCTGGTGCTGTTCCTGATGCGGGGGATCGCGCCGCGCCGGGCGCTGTGGGTGGCGGGGATCGTCACCGGATCGATCGCGCTGGTGCTTCTGGTGCTCGCCGCCCTCCTGGCGCTGGTCGACGGTGCCTCCGCCTCCGCCACCGCCTCGGAACACGCCGCGTCCCTCGCCGAAGGGCGGGCCACCACCGAGGCGATGCGAGGCGGCGTGGCGTCGGTGATCGGCGACCGGGTGTCGGAACTGGGGGCCACCGTGCCGCTGACGCTCTTCTACCAAGGGCCGCTGGCGTTCTCCGCGTTCCTGGTCGGACTGGCCGCCGGCAAGCGGCGGGTGCTCGCCGACACGGCGCCGTACGAACAGCGGCTGAAGCTGATACAGCTCGTCGGATTCCCGGTGGGGCTGGCGGGCTCGGCGTTCCTCACCTTCGGCGGGGACGACAACCTGTTCGCCGGGGCCGCGCACATCCTCACCGCGCCCTTCCTCACCGCCGCGTACGTCGCCACCCTCCTGCGCGTCTTCCGCACCGGGCGCGGTGCGCGGCTGGCCGGGGTGCTCGCGCGGCCCGGACGGATGGCGCTCACCAACTACCTGAGTCAGTCGCTGCTGTGCGTGCTGATCTTCACGGGCATCGGACTCGGCCTCGTCGGCCGGGTGCCGTACGCCGGGGTCATCGGCATCGCGCTGGCGATCTACGGCGTACAACTGGCCTGGAGCGCCTGGTGGCTGCGGCGGTTCCGGATGGGTCCGGTCGAGTGGCTGCTGCGGGCCGCCACGTACCTGGAGCGGCCCGCGCTGCGCGTACGGGACGACACCGCCGCCCGGCCCACGCCGATGTGACGGCGGCGGGGGCCGGCGCCGGCGTGACGCCCCCGCCACCCCACCATCACCCAACCTTTGCACTCCCCGCCGGCGCCCCAAAAGCGACCTCCCGGACGACGGGCCCCCATACCGGATCCGTGATTCCCCGGGCCGCCCGGGAGCATGCTCAACGCCCTGTTCCCCTTCGATTACAGTGCTGCGCAGCCGCTGCGGGGCACAGGGTGAGGGAGGGACGCGTGAGCACACCGTCCGGTGCCGTCTGGGGACGCGTCGAGCAGCAGGACTTCCGTAGCCGGGTGCGCGGCTGTCTGCTCGGCGGCGCCGTGGGCGACGCGCTCGGCGCCGGGGTCTCCACGCTCACGCTCGACGAGATGCGGGCCGCGTACGGCGCCGACGGCGTGGTGGACCTCGTCCCCGCCTACGGACGCAGGGGCGGTGTCACCGCCGCCACGCAGCTCACGCTGTTCACCGTGGACGGGCTGATACGCGCGCAGATCCGCCGGGACACCGGCGCCTGGCATCCGCCCACCGACGTCTGGCGCGCCCATGTCCGCTGGGCCGCCACCCAGCGCCACTGGGGGCCCGATCTGCGCCGCAAGGACACCGGCTGGCTGGCGCGGGAGGAGTGGCTGTACGCGCGCCGGGACCCGACGATCTCCACCCTCACCGGCCTCGGCAACGACGTCATGGGCTCGCTCGACCGGCCGAAGAACCCCATCGCGCGGGACCCCGGCGCGCTCGTGCGGTCCGCGCCGTTCGGGCTGCTGGTCGGCTGGGAGCCGCAGTTGGTGGGCCAGCTGGCCCTGGAGTGCGCGGTGCAGACGCACGGCTCGCCGGGCGCGTACCTCGGGCCCGGCGCCTTCGCCGTGATCGTGCACGCGCTGGCGCGCGGCGAGACGCTGGAGACCGGGGTACGGCGCGCCCTCGCCCTGATCGCGCCGCAACCCGGACACCAGCCCGTCACCGAGGCGCTCCAGCAGGCGCTGGCCGTCGTGCGGCAGGGCGTTCCGGGGCCGGAGACGATCGCGTCGCTGGGGGAGGGGCGCACCGCGGAGTCCGCGCTCGCGGTCGCCGTCTACTGCGCGCTGGTCGCCGAGGACGTACGCCACGGGCTGCGCCTCGCCGTCAACCACGACGGCCCCTCCGCCGCCACCGGCACCCTGTGCGGGGCGCTGCTCGGGGTCCTGCACGGTGAGACGGCCCTGCCGCCCGCCTGGGTGGCGGAGCTGGAGGGCCGGTCCACGATTCTGGAGATCGCCGACGACTTCGCGATGGAGATGACCCAGGGGCGCGCCCTGCACGGCCCGGAGGACACGGTGTCGGGCTGGCTGACGCGCTATCCGCGCGGCTGAGGCCCGTCGCTCCCGTACAGCTGTCCGTACGAGCCGACGGCCCCCCGCCGCGCGCGGGTGGCGCGAGTACGCCGTCAGGCGCCCGGGTCCCGGCGCTCGCCCGCCTCGCGGGCCTTCGTACCGTCCCCCGGCTCCGCCGGCGCGGGCACCCGCGCTGCGTCCGCCGCCGGGCCCGTACCGTTCCCGTCACCTTCCCCGTCGCCCTGCCCGTTGATCCGCGCCAGCAGCACATCGCGCTCCGGGGTGTCCTCCGGTTTGAGGAAGCCGATCACGACGTACAGCACCAGCGACACCGCGAGCGGGACCGAGACCTGGTACTGGAGCGGCACCCCGCCGTCCACACTCCAGTTGATCGGATAGTTGACCAGCCAGAAGGCCAGCAGCCCCAGCGCCCAGCTGATGAGCGCGGCGGTCGGCCCCGACCTGCGGAACGTCTTGAGCAGGCCCAGCATGAACGGGATCGCGATCGGTCCCATCAGCCCGGCCACCCACTTGATCACCACCGTGATGATGTCCTTGAACGCGGGCGAGTTGACCTGGGTCGCGATCGCCATGGACAGCGCGAGGAACGCGATGGTCGACAGCCGTGCCGCCAGCAGCCCCGCCCGCGCCGACCAGCCGCGGGCCGCCCGGGACAGGGTGGGCGCGATGTCCCGGGTGAAGACGGCGGAGATGGCGTTGGCGTCCGAGGAGCACATCGCCATCGTGTGGGAGAAGAAGCCGACGATGACCAGGCCCAGCAGCCCGTGCGGCAGCAGCTGTTCGGTCATCAGCGCGTACGAGTCCGACGCGTCCGGCTTCTGGGCCTTCACCAGCAGCGGCGCGCACCACATCGGGAAGAACAGCACCAGCGGCCAGACGAGCCAGAGGACCGCCGAGAGCCGGGCGGAGCGGGTGGCCTCGCGGGCGCTGGAGGTCGCCATGTAGCGCTGCGCCTGGTTCCACATGCCGCCGTTGTACTCGAAGGTCTTGATGAAGAGGAACGCCAGCAGGAACGTGACGGTGTACGGGCCGGCCGTCGGCTCCGCGTGGCCGTCCGGGAGCCTGTCCCAGACCGTCCACAGCGCGCTGAAGCCGCCGAGCTTGCCCAGGGCGGCGACGAGCATCGCGACGCCGGCGAAGAGCTGGATGACGAACTGGCCGAGTTCGGTGAGGGCGTCGGCCCACAGCCCGCCCACCGTGCAGTAGATGCCGGTGATCACGCCGGTGATGAGGATGCCCTGATTGAGGGAGATCCCGGTGAAGATGGAGAGCAGCGTGGCGATGGCGGCCCATTTGGCGCCGACATCGACGATCTTCAGTAACAGCCCCGACCAGGCGAGGGCCTGCTGGGTTTTCAGGTCGTAGCGGTTCTTGAGATATTCGAGCGGCGACGCGACGTGCAGTCTGGAGCGCAGCCGGTTGAGCCGGGGCGCGAAGAGTTTCGCGCCGATCCCGATTCCGATCGCGATGGGAAGGGACCAGGTGACGAACGAGGTAATTCCGTAGAGATAGGCGATGCCCGCGTATCCGGTGAACATCACCGCGCTGTAGCCGGACATGTGGTGCGAGATGCCCGACAGCCACCAGGGCATCCGGCCGCCCGCGGTGAAGAAGTCGCTGACATTGTCCACGCGTTTGTGCGACCACAGGCCGATCGCGATCATCACACCGAAGTACGCGATGAGCACGGTCCAGTCCAGGCTGTTCATATCCCCTCCTGGGGTTCCGCCTTATGAACATGGGCACTTCGTCCGTGCTCCATCTATCGCCTGGTTCAGCGGTGGGTCAAGGGTGCGGACCATCATGGCCGGTCATGGACCTGAACGAGAGTCACAAAGCCGAACCGCTTTTGCCTGCTCTTGGCGCTCCGGGGGCTTGTCCGGGGGTGGCGCGCGAGTCATGCTCGCGGGCATGGCCGAGCCCCCTCGGCCAGGACGGCGGACCGGTCGAGAGGGCTCTTCTGCGATGCGGGTGAGCGGAGGCGCGGCCTCAGTCGAGTCCGTGGGCGCCCTTGCCCATTTCCTGCACGAACGCGTTCCACGAGGTGGGGACGAAGGAGATCGACGGCCCTTCGGGGACCTTCGAGTCCCGCACGGCGATGGCTTGGACGATGGGGGACCTGACCTCTACGCACGCGCCGTTTCCGCCGGAATACGAGGACTTCGTCCACGTGTCCGTAGCGCCCTGAAGAATTGCCATGTTCGCTCCGGTTCAGCAAGTGAGGTGAAATAGCGCCAACTTCTCGCTGGCATGATCGACGCTACTCGCCTCACTCGATGGGCGGGGCGGTCGTTCACTCGTACTGATGGCTTGTCCCGGCAGAGCCTTCCGCGGGCAGGTGTTGAGGTGTACATTGCCTCCGCCGTTCAGGGCGAAGAGGGATGAATTCGGCATTCCGGTCGAAGGGGTGAGGGGTCATCCCGCCGGCCGCAGTCGGTCCCGGTCGGCACCGATCATTCCCGGCCGACACCGGTCGGCACCCGTCAGCACTGGTAAGCACCGCCTCGGGTGCGGACATCCGCGCGATCTCAGCGAGCGTACTCCTTGATGATTTCCTCGATGAAGGCACGCGTCTGATCGGCATTCAGTGCCTGGGCGCGCAGATGTTCGTACATCACGCTGTACCGCTGAACGTCATTCGCCTTCTCCAGATAGAGATCGCTCGTCACGCCCTCGATGTAGACCACGCTGGAGTCGGCGGCGTCCGGGAATTCGAGGATCGCGTAGTGCCCGGTGATACCCGGATGCGCGCCCATGTCGAAGGGCAGGACCTGCACGGTCACGTGCGGCAGCTGCGACTGCTCGACGAGGTGCTCCAACTGCTCGCGCATCAGCTGCTTGTTGCCGACCACCCGGCGCAGCGTCGCCTCGTCCACCACGGCCCAGAGCCGGAGCGGATTGTCCGGCGTGTTGACGCGGTCCTGGCGGCGCAGCCGCACCCCGACGCGCTTCTCGACGTCCGGAACCGCCGACTCCGGCAGCGCTCCGTTGATCAGCGCCTCCGCGTACGACCGGGTCTGGAGCAGCCCCGGGACGACCTGGGGCTCGTACACGCGCAGCGATGCCGCGTCCGTCTCCAGACCGATGTAGACGCTGTACGGGATGTCGCCGAAGGCGTGCCACCAGCCCTGCTGGCGCGAGTCCTTGGCCATTTGCATGAGCGAGTCGACGATGCGGGTGTCCTCGACCTCGTACACCCCGCAGAGGTCGCGCACGTCACGCTGGCTGATGGAACGGCGGCCGTTCTCCAGCCGGCTGATCTTCGACTGGGAGACCAGCAGACGCTCCGCCACTTCTTCGGCCGTCATGCCTTTGAGTTCGCGAAGCCGCCGCAACTCCTGGCCCAATCGGCGTCGCCTGACGGTGGGATTGACGTTGGACGCCACGGGAAACTGCACCTCCGGCTGCATGGCTGTACGTATCTACTGCTCAGCAGACTGCCACCAAAGGTCCCAACTGCGCTGGGAAATGACCACAGAGGTGAATGCGCCGGTCTGTGCCGTTCGTCGCACGCCGCTTCCCGCGCCCGGGCGCCGGTCCTCGCGCGGGGTTCGCGCCGGTCCCCGTGCCGGCCTTCGTGCCCGCCTTCGTGTCCGCCTCCGTTCCGCATCCTCGCGCGGCCGGGCCGGTGTGGGCCTTCCCGGCCTCTGGAGGGCCCTGGGAGGGCTCTCCGGACGGCCCTGGGAGGGCTCCGGGCCCCACACGCGACGCGCGGGGCGGCCGGACGGGTGTCCGGGCCGCCCCGCGCGTCTGGTGCGGCTCCCGGACCGGGTCTGGGGACTGCGGGTGCGGCGGAACGCGGTGCTGCGGTCGTTCGGTGGTGCGATCAGGCTGCGAAACGGTTGTGCGTTCGTGCGGTGACGCGGACGCCGCCGCGCGCGGGTCGCGCGGTGAGTGCGGCGGCACCCGGTCGTTCAGTGCGCCGCCACGCGGTCCATGCCGCCGCGCTGCGGCTGCATCGGCACGCCTCCCGGTGGCCTGGCGCCGCCCGGAGCGCCCGGGGCGCTCTGGACGGGGTTGTTACGGCGTTGCTGTGCGCCCGCGCCGTTCTGGACGTCCATCACGGCGTGCGCCACGAGGCCGCCCATCGGGTCGTGCCTGATCAGGTCCCGGAGCCGGGAGCGCGATGAGCGCCCCTCGTTCCCGGGGTACAGATGCTTGCCGAGTCCGACCGCGTGGGCCAGCGCGGCGAGCGCCGCGGTCCGCGGGTCCGGCGGGACGCCGGTGCGGATCGCGTTGTCCAGCCGGGACCTGATTTCCCGGCTGATCGCCGTCTCGGTCGCCTGGTAGCGAGTCGTCGGCAGCACTCCGCACATCTGGCCCGCCACGGCATGCACCATGCCGCACCGCTCCAGATGCGAGAGGTAAGTCTGGCGCAGCCCCAGTCGGGGCCCGCCGATCCAATGGACGGCCCGGACCGGACTGCCGCGTCTGCGCAGCAGTTCCAGCGCGGAGTCCAGAGTCGGATCTCCGGTCGGCCGTGGCATCACCACGGCGATACGATCCCCATCAGGGGCTATCCGTCCTGCCAGAGCCAGCTCCACTAGCTGTGCTCCGGCCAGGCCGAGGTCGAGCGACTGCGGCTGCGCTGTGGTACCCGTGGCCGGGTCCAGAGCGAGCAACAGAAGCTCCTCCGGAATTGTTCTGCGGCTCCTGCCCATCCATGCCTCCCCGCGTGGATGAGTGACAGGGTGACCCCTCTCACAATGGTCTGTCGAGGGTGCCTGGGTGCTTTGTGCGGGAACCGTTATGTATGTCGTTCTCGTCTAGCACGTGGGCCGAGGTCCCAGAGCGGGACACTGATAGATGCTTCGGACAGTGCGGTACGTCGGATGACACATGAAGGAGACACGGTGGCGGGCGAGTCCCCCGGTAAGTCGGATCAGCGGAAGTCGTCGGGGGAGACGACCCCGGGAGAACGCGATCCCCGGCTCTCAGTCTTCCGCGATTCGGGGGCGGAGAGGGCCGGAACGGCCGAGAAGGCCGAATCCGGTTCGGGCTCGGGCTCCCTTTCCGGCTTCGGTTCCGGCGCCGGTTCCGCGGTGTCGACAAAGGTCGCGACCGCAAATCGTACGGAGGGGACGGCGGCGGAATCCGCCGAATCCGCCGAGCCCGGCGAGCGCGCCGAGGACACCGCGGAGCCGGAGGCCGGCCCGATAGCGGAGCCCGCGAAGAGTGCGGAGAACGGCGGGGACACCCGGCGCGAGGACACCGCCGAGGGCACTGCCGAGGACGACGCGAAGAACGACGCGAAGAACGACGCGAAGGGCGGGAAGGGCACCGGGGACGCGAAGGGCGGCGCAGCCCCGAAGGACGCAAAGGGCCCCAACGCCCCGAAGGACACCAAGGACCCCAAGGACACCAACGCCCCGAAGGACGCCAAGACTTCGCCGTCGTCCCCGTCCTGGGCGAAGCCCGCCACCGGCGCCTCCGGGACCCCGAAGGCCCGCGAGGCGGCCTCGGGAGACTCAGGAGACTCCGGCAAGGGTGCCTCCAAGGGCGGCGACGGGTCTCAGGGCGCCGACGGGGGCAAGCCGGGCGCCGATACGCCCGACCAGGCCACCGCGGTCTTCAGGGCCCTCCCGAGGCCCGCTGTCGACCAGCCCACCACCGCGCTGAAGATCCCGTCGAACCTCGGGGCGGGGAAGGGCGGCAAGGGCGGCAAGTCGGCGGACGGCAGGTCGACGGACGGCAATACGTCGGACAGCAGGCCGTCCGACAGCGAGTCGGAGGACAGCAAGTCGGAGGACAGCAAGGCCGGAGCCGGCAAGACGGGCAACGGCAGGACCGGCGGCGCCAAGACCGGCGGCGTCAGGTTCGGCAAGAGCGCCGAGACCGGCGGGGCCGGTACCGGTACCGGCCCCGGCACCGGTAAGGCCGGGGCCGGTAAAGCCGAGACCGGCGGGGCCGGCAAGGCCGAGGACCCGGCGGAGCGGACCAGCACCTTCGTCCCCCTGCGCAGGGACGGCGGCCAGGACGCCGCCGCGAAGCCGGCCCCGTCCGGCCCCGTGTCCCCCGTACCGACACCGCCCTCGGAGGCGGGCCCGATCCCCGAGGCCGAGCGCACCCGGCAGCAGCCCATGCCGCCGATGCCGCCGCTCGACCTGCTGGCCGAGCTGACGAACACCCCCGAGACCCCGGTCCGCACGGCCGTCCGGCGGATCAAGATCTGGACGCCGCTGGTCCTGCTCGTCCTGGTCGTGATCGGAGTGGTGCAGGCCGTACGGCCGCTTCCGGCGCCCGAGTTGGTGCTCTCCGCCGCCTCCAGCCACACCTTCGACGGGGACGAGCTGTCGCTGCCGTGGCCCGGTGAGGGGCAGGGCGCCGCCGTGGTCGACGGCGTCGGCCCGATCGGCACCTACGGCGCCCAGAAGCCCGCGCCGATCGCGAGCGTCGCCAAGACGATGACCGCGTACGTGATCCTCAAGGAACACCCGATCAAGGGCGAGCAGACCGGCCCCGCGATCGAGGTCGACAAGAAGGCGGGCGAGGAGGCCGACCGGCCCGACGAGTCGACCGCGCCCATCAAGGAGGGGCAGAAGTACACGGAGAAGCAGATGCTGCAACTCCTGATGATCCCCTCGGGAAACAACGCGGCACGGCTGCTCGCTCGCTGGGACGCCGGGTCGGAGAAGGCGTTCGTCGAGAAGATGAATGCCGCCGCCGAGGAACTCGGCATGGAGAACACGACGTACACGGACCCGAGCGGCCTCGACTCGGCCACCGTCTCCACCCCCGTGGACCAGATCAAACTGGCCAGGGCGGTCATGCGGAACGATATCTTCCGGGACATCGTCAACATGCCGCAGGCCGATATCCCGGGGATCGACAAGACGATCTACAACAACAACACGATTCTGCTGGAGCCCGGAGTGGGCGGAATCAAGACCGGTTCCTCGTCCCCGGCCGGCGGGAATCTCCTCTGGTCAGCGAATACGGTCATCGACGGTAAGACGCATCGCGTTCTCGGCATAGTGATGGGCATACAGAAGGCCGACACCCTCGACGGGAAGCTCACGCTCGCCAAGCAGGAGAGCCTGAAGGTGATACAGGCGGCACAGGCCGGAATCCACTCGTCCACCGTCGTCAAGAAGGGCGATGTCGTCGGATACGTCGACGACGGGCTCGGTACGCATTCCGCGGTGGTCGCCACCAAGGACCTCAAGGCGGTCGGCTGGGGCGGTCTCAAGGTGACGGTCGCCCTGGACGAGGGGCGCGAGTCCGTTCCGCACTCCGCCGAGGCGGGAACCGTGGTGGGCAAGGTGAGCGCCGGCGGGGTGTCCGTCCCGGTGGCGCTCCAGTCCGCGCTGGCGGAGCCGGGTCTCGGCGCGAAGCTGACGCGTCTGGGCTGACGGTGACGCGTCCGGGCTGACAGGCAGCCTCACGCGTGTGTGCCCGCCGGTGCTTCCGGCGGGCACACACGCGTTTTACGGGAGTCCCCACGACCGAAATCACTCCATGGAGTCGTTCGAATACCATGCGAATTCGAGCCGCTCATACGTGCCACGCGTGCTAGCGTCGCGAAACGGACATCTGCCCGTCGCCGCCCGGGCGACGCCGGGGCAACCGCCGGACGCGGGACGGCGTCCCAGGAGGTGCCGGGGACCCGGCCCGCCGGGCGGACGACGGTGAGACGGGGAGACGGAGAGCCGCAGTGACCACCGCTGAGCCGACGCGCGCCGACAGCACGCCCGAGGGGCGGGCCGTCGACACCGGCCCGCGAATAGAGGCACCCGCGTCGGGGCCGGGCGGCGGTGAGCCGCCGCGCGACGGCAGCGCGGGCCCGCGCTCCCGGCTCGGCGAGCGTCTCCGTACCCGCTGCGAGCCCGCCCGGCGCCGGGTGCTGCGGCACCCGGTCCTGTTCACCGCCCTCGTCGCCGCCGCCGTCCACGTGCTGTGGTTCTTCTTCTTCGCCAACAGCGGCGGCGACATCGCGGCCCAGGACGCGTGGGCCGAGTTCGTCGGCCGGCACCCCGACTCCGCGTACAACCTCGCCTGGTACGGCGGGATGCACCCCGTCTCGTACAGCGTGGTCTCGCCGTATCTGATGTCGGTCCTCGGCGTGCGGACGACGATGATGGTCGCCGGGACGGTGGGCGCCGCCCTGACCTCGCTGATCCTGGTGCGGGTCCGTGCCGTCCGCAACCCGGTGGCCTGCTCGATGGCCGGGGTCTTCGCGTACCTGTGCAACGCCCTGTCGGGGCGCGTGACGTTCGGACTCGGCGTGATGTTCGCGGTCGCCGCGGTCGCCTCGGTGTTCTGCTGGCCGTACCGCTGGCGTGAGAAGCGCTGGCTGAAGGGCGTCGCGGCGGCTCCGCTGGCCGCTCTCGCGACGGCGGCGAGTCCGGTGGCCGGGCTGTTCCTCGGGGTGATCGCCGCCGCGCTGTTCCTCAACAAGCGCCGCCCCGGCGCGTACGCCCTCGGCCTCGCGCCGGCGGCCGTCGTCGCGCTCTCGGCGTGGCTGTTCCCCTTCTCCGGGACCCAGCCGATGTCGGTGGGGACGGCCTCGCTGCCGTTCCTCTTCTCGGTGTTCGTGGTCGTGCTGGTCCCCGGGGAGTGGCGTACGGTCCGGGTCGCGGCGGCCGTCTACGGCGCCGGGGTGCTCCTCACGTACGTCGTCGACTCGCAGATCGGGTCCAACGTCTCCCGGCTCGCGATGATCATCGGCGGGGTGGTGCTGCTCGCGGCCCTCCCGTACACGGCGCCGCGCTCCTGGCGCTGGTACGCCCTGGTCCTCGCCTTCGTGGGGCTCAACTTCTGGATCGGCTTCAAAGGCGTCGACGACATCGTCCGCACCGCGCCCGCCGCCTCCTGGACGCGCGAGCTGGCGCCGCTGGTCAACCAGTTGCAGCGGGTGGGGGCCGAGAAGGGCCGGGTGGAGGTCGTCCCGGCCAGCAGCCACCGCGAGGCGTCGGCGCTCGCTCCGTACGTCAATCTCGCCCGTGGCTGGAACCGGCAGGCTGACATGGAGCGCAACCCCCTCTTCTACGACGACACCCTGACCTCCGACAGCTACCGGGGCTGGCTCGACCGCTGGGCCGTGCACTACGTGGTGCTGCCGCAGGGCCGGCCCGACGCGGGCGCGGGCCTGGAGGCGCAGCTCGTGGAGGAGGGACAGCCGTATCTGGAGCGCCTGTGGGGGGACTCCAACTGGCAGCTGTTCGCGGTGAAGGACCCGATGCCGCTGGCCGACCCGCCCGCGACGGTGGACCGCGCGGGCGCGGGCGAGCTGACGATCCACGTGAAGTCGGCGGGGCGGGTGCTGATCCGTATCCCGTACTCGCCGTGGCTCGGCCTGGTCGACGAGGAGGGCAAGAGCGTGCTGCCGCCGAAGGAGACGGCGGCGTCGAAGGCCGATCCGGAGAGTCCGAAGGTGTTCGTCAACCCCAACGGCTGTCTGCGGAAGGCCGAGGCGAACGTCGAGGGCGACGAATGGACGGAGCTGCTGGCGCCCCGTCCGGGGGTGTACCGGCTGGCCGCCCCGTACCAGCTGCCGCGTGGTACCGGGTGTCCGGAGGAGCTGGACTGACAACACCCGCTGAGGCGGGTGGAGTTGAGCTGGGCCGGGGCCGGTCCGGCGCACCGGGGAGACGAAGGGTCGGCCGAGAGGCAAGCCAAACGGTCAATCGGGCCCTTCCGCTGCCGAGTGACCGCGCGATCCCCCATAGTGAAGCGATATGAGGTGTGAACGGTGCGGGAGTGGCCGGGGAGATGCGCCGCCGGGGACGGGCAGCCCTGGGACGACGCCGACGACACCCGCTCGTGGAACGACGCCGGTGCCGCGCGGGCGGCCTGGACGGGCCTGGAGGCGCGGTCGGGCACCGCACCGGGGATGATCGCGGGTACGTTCCCGAGCACCGCGCCCCTGGGCGGCGCGACGGCCGGATCGGCGCACCACGAGATACCCGAGGAGATACCGGGCCGGCCGATGGACAGGGCCTTCGGGCGGACGCCGCCGGGCGGGGGCGGAACAGGCGGGGACGCGGAGCTGCCCGGGGGCGCGGGCTTCGCCGGGGATACGGACTTACCCCGGAGCGCGGACTTCGCCGGGGACACGGACCTGTCCCGAGGTGCCGCCTTCTCCCGAGGTGCCGCCTTCTCCCGGGGCACGGACTTCTCCGGGGGCACGGGCTTCTCCCAAGGGCGTGAGTACGGCGCGACGCGCTCGCGCAGACGCCTGGTCGTCACGGTCGCGGTGCTGGCTCTCGGCTGCCTCGGGGCGACGGTCGCGGTGGTCGGCGGTGGGGGCGGCGATTCCACGGAGAACAACGCGGGCCCGGGGGTACCGACCGGGCCGGATGTACCGACCGGGCCGGGCGCGCCCCAACTGCCGGGGCTCGGCGGCGGCGGAGGCGCGCGGGAGAGCCAGGACCCGGGCGCGGGCGCCGGTACGGGCAGCGCCACCGGTCCGGGTACGGGCGGCCCCTCCGACGACCCGTCCGGGCGGCCCGGCACGGGAGCGGACCGGGACACCGGGGCGGGTGCGGACGGCTCAGGTCCCTCGGGAGCCGCGTACCCCGGTTGGGCGGGCCCCGGCTGCACCACCGGCGAGTACCGCGAACACGGCCGCGTGGAGAACGGCGACGCGGCCTGGTACACCGTCACATCCGGTGGCTACAAGGGTAGTTCGTGCGACGGGAGCTTCTCCGCCGTCCCGATGTCCGGCAGTCCGGAGCGGGACGGTCGCTCCACGGCGACCTGGTCCTGGCCGCTCGACACGTCGTACGAGAAGTGTGCCGTGGCCGTCTACGTACCCGACAGCGGGCGCCCCCGCGATGTGGCGGGCGCCCCGACCGTCTACCGCGTGCTCAAGGACCCCTCGGACAGCACGACCGGCTACGGCGGCTTCGCCGTGCGCCAGACCCGGCACCGGGGCAGCCTGGTGAACGTGGGCAGCTACAAGGTCCGCGGCGACACGTTCGCGGTCCAAATGGTCGACCGGGGGCTGGACTTCGGCAGCGACGAGCGTTTCGGCGCCCACCACGCGGCGGCGCAGCTGAGGATCGACTGCGACTGAGCGAGGGGTGTGGCGCGGCGGTCGGGCCCGCCGCGCCACGGGTGCGCTGTCGCCGGGTGGTGCGGGTGGTGTGGACGGGTTCCGGGATGTTCCGGTGTGTTACCGGCTGCCGGGTGTTACGGGGTCAGCTGGGGGTGCAGGAGACGGTGGGCCAGGTCCAGGTGCCGTTGGATTGGATGGTGACGCCGAAGGTGTTGCCGTTGCCGTTGGGTTTGGCGGTGAGGGTCTGGGCGTTGGGGTAGGTGGCGTTGATGTTCCAGGTGGAGAGGATCTTCTCGGGGGCGGGGATGTTCATGGTGACGGTCCAGGTGTTGGAGCCGGTGACCGAGACGTTGAGGTTGTAGCGGTCGCTCCACTGCTGCCCGGCGGAGAGGGTCGCGGTGCAGCTGCCACCACCTCCGCCACCGCCGTCGCCACCGCCGCCGCTGTCGGTGGGGGCCACGGCGCGCCCGGTCTGCGGCGAGATCATGCCGGCGCACAGGCCGCGGCTCGCCAGTCCCTGCGCGATGCGCGGGATCGCGGCGAGGGTGTTGGCGGGCCAGTCGTGCATCAGGATGATCTGGCCGTTGGTGAGCCGGGCGTTGGCCTGCACGATCGCGTCCGCACTGGCGCCGTTCCAGTCCTGCGAGTCGACGTCCCAGATGATCTCGGTCAGGCCGTAGGCGCTCTCGACGGCCTTGACCGTCGAGTTGGTCTCGCCGTAGGGCGGGCGGAACAGCTTCGGCGTGCCGCCGCCCGCGTTCGCGATCGCCTGCTGGGTCCGGGATATCTCCGAGTCGATCTGCGACTGGCTCAACTGGGTGAGATGCGGGTGGGTGTAGCTGTGGTTGGCGACCCACATGCCGGCGTCCACCTGGGCCCGGACCTGGGCCGGCAGGGCGGCGGCGTACTGGCCCTGGTTGAACATCGTGGCCCGCAGCCCGTTCTGCTTGAGGGCGTTGAGCAGGCTCGGCGTGCTGCCGGCCGGGCCGTCGTCGAAGGTGAGCCCGACGTACCCGTTGCAGGCGGCGGCGTGCGAGGGGGTGGCGTCGGCGGCGAA
Source organism: Streptomyces sp. NPDC012835 (assembly GCF_042900885.1). Lineage (NCBI taxonomy): Bacteria > Bacillati > Actinomycetota > Actinomycetes > Kitasatosporales > Streptomycetaceae > Streptomyces > Streptomyces sp. NPDC012835. Next base: position 572,221 of record NZ_JBIBBW010000003.1, on the reverse strand, counting down.
GGTGACGGTGCCGGCGGCGGTCATCGCGGCGACGGCCAGTCCTGTGACGAGGGAGCGTAACGACAGTTTCCGTTTGATGCGCATGCGGGTGGGGTCTCCTTGTGGCGGGGATACGACCGTGGTCGGCTGACGTTCCCGGGCGTTACGGATTGTTGCGGAGTGTTACGGGGTCAGCTGGGGGTGCAGGAGACGGTGGGCCAGGTCCAGGTGCCGTTGGATTGGATGGTGACGCCGAAGGTGTTGCCGTTGCCGTTGGGTTTGGCGGTGAGCGTTTGGGCGTTGGGATAGGTGGCGTTGATGTTCCAGGTGGAGAGGATCTTCTCCGGGGCGGGGATGTTCATGGTCACGGTCCAGGTGCTGGAGCCGGAGACGGCCACATTGAGGTTGTAGCGGTCGCTCCACTGCTGCCCGGCGGAGAGGGTCGCGGTGCAGCTGCCACCGCCTCCGCCTCCGCCGCCGTCGCCACCGCCGCCCCCGGCGGAGTCCAGTGTGATGTTGGAGTTCCCGCTGCTCTGGTAACCCTCCGTCGCGAGGATCATGTAGTTGAAGGTGCCCATGTTCATCCCGTGACTGGCCCACGCGTCGAAGTGGTTGCCGGTGGTGATGGTGCCGCCCGTGCGCTTCGACTGCCGGACGCTCCAGTACTGGTTGAACGTCTTGATGCCCTCGATGGAGGGGGCGTTGTACCGCGTCGTCTGGTAGATGTCGTACGTACCGCCGTCGCTGGTGACGGTGCCCTTGAACGTACCGGTGGGCCGGTAGGTGCCCCAGTTGTCGACGATGTAGTACTCGACAAGCGGGTTCGTCGTCCACCCGTAGAGGGCCAAGTACGCGTTGCCGGACGGGTTGAAGGTGCCGGAGTAGGTCACGCTGCGGCGGCCACCGGTGCTCCAGCCCTTGCCCGCGACGAAGTTGCCGCTGTTGCTCCACGACGTCCCGTAGTTGCCGGCTGACCCGAGGTTCATCGAGGTCGATCCGCCGCCGTCGGTCCAGAACGAGTAGAAGTAGCCGTTGTTGGTGCCGGTCTGGTTCGTCGTGACGACGGTGTCGGCGTGCGCCGTACCGGCCAGCGCCACCGAGGCGGCGGCGACCATGACCATGGCGCAGGCGGCGCTGATGAGCAACCGGAGGCGGCTGAGCAGCCGGAGAGGGGCGAGCCTGCGGCTCGTCGGGGGTGCGGGTGCGTTGTTCATGTGCGTATTTCCTCCTCGTCCTCGTGAGGCGGATCGCGGTAGGGACCCGGTCGGCGGTGGCTGGCTGAGCCTGCCGACGGCGACAGTGTTGATCTGGCCCCGTCAAGTGTCAATAGTTTCGGTAATGATCGCGAAACATTCCATCGTCGATGGATCTTGAGCAATGGATAAAAGGCTGACCAATGGCCATTCAGTGCCGACGGATTGAAGGTAATCGCCGATCCCTCGAACGAGAGATCAACGTCGGTGAACCCAACCGGCCGAAACTTTCGAAGTATTCGCGCGAACGCGATTTCCCGTGGAGCTCTCACGCGGGGGCATCCCGAACGGGTCGCGCGCCCCTTGCCCAGCCGCCCGACGCGACGGCCCGAGCGCGGAAACGCCGCCCCGCTCCCCACGTCCCGGCCGCCCTACGCCGTTCAGCCGCCGTGCGGAGGGCGACGCCACCCTGCGGGCGGCTGCCTCACGGAGAAGCCGCGATCTTCACGGGCGTGGGCGGCTGCTCGGGACGTGCTGACTCCGCGGTGAGCGGTGTTCTTCTGTAGGGAGGGGGCGCGTAGGGAGGGGTCGCGCCGCGTTCAACGCCCACCCGTAATGACGCCATGATCGTTTAGGGGGAATTCAGGAGGTGCGGCTCGGTACTGCCGACGTAATCGCAAGGTTCCCCCAGCGCACTCCCAGCGTCCGAAACGACGGAGGCCCAAGTCGGAACCCGCTCCGACCTGGGCCTTCTCCGGCATCTCGCCTGGTCAAACTGTGCCCCCGGCAGGATTCGAACCTGCGACACCCGCTTTAGGAGAGCGGTGCTCTATCCCCTGAGCTACGAAGGCGGGCCTTGCGCGAAGCGAGAAGGAATACGTTGAGTGGTAATCCATCTCGTGTGACCAAGGTCCTGGACTGCCGCTGAGGTCAGCCCAGGACAGCGTAGCGGATGGCGTGGGGGTAGCGGTGCGGTGGTCCTCTGCGCGAACGCAGGGGGCAGCCGGACTCTTCGCCGGAGCGGTCGCGCACGGTCCCGGTGGAGCGGGCGCGGCCGGTGGTGTTGTCGGGTCCACCTGACCCAGCGCCCCGCACACAGTGGACCGGCCCGGCGGACCCCGGCCCGCTCGTCACATGTTCCAGATCAGGGCGCGCGGAGCGGGCGGCCTCTTCCAGGAGGTGGGCGGCGTCCAGTGGCCCGTTTCGAAGAACCGTTCCACGGTGGGCAGCCATGGCCGGAAGTCGATCCCCTGCTGGTCGAGCCACGCGTCGTCGTAGTACGTGTCGAGGTAGCGGTCGCCGGAGTCGCAGAGCACCGAGACGATCGTGCCGCTCTCGTGGCGCTCACGCAGGCCGTGCAGGATCTTCAGGGCGCCGTACAGCCCGGTGCCCGTGGAGGCGCCGGGGGCGATCGGCAGCCGCTCGGCGGCCACGCGCATGGTGGCGATCGAGGCGGGGTCCGGGACGCGGATCATGCGGTTGACGAGCGGGAAGAGGAACGACGGTTCGACCTTCGGGCGGCCGATGCCCTCGATGCGCGAGCCCTTCGCCGTCACCGTACGGTCGTTGTCGCGCCAGCCCGGGTAGAACGCCGAGTTCTCCGGGTCCGTCACGCACACCCGGACCCGGTGGCCGGTGTAGCGCGCGTAGCGGGCCAGGGAGGCCGCCGTGCCGCCGGTCCCGGCTCCCATGACGAACCAGTCGGGGTCCACCGCCCCGAGGATCTCGCCCGCCATCCCGTGGTCGCCGCGCCAGTCGTAGGCGCGCTCCGCGTAGGTGAACTGGTCCATGAAATGCCCGTCGCGCTTGACCGCCTCCTCCTGCGCCCGCTGGGAGATGGTCGCGCCGGTCGCCTCGACGATCTCGCCGCCCAGGTCGAGGACGGCCTGCTTCTTCTCCGGGGCCGTACCGGAGGGCATCACCGCGACGAACTTCAGGTCCAGCTCCCGGCAGAACCACGCCTCCGAGATGGCGGTCGATCCGCTGGACGCCTCCACGACCGGACTCTCCCTCCGCAGCCACCCGTTGGCCAGGGCGTTGAGGAACAGCGCCTCGGCCAACCGGTGCTTGTGACTGCCCGAAGGGTGCACCGTCTCGTTCTTCACCAGCAGCCGCGAACCGCGCAGCCGCTTCGGCAACTCCAGCTCCAGCAGTGGCGTGGGCTCGTACGGCAGGGCCCGGATCCGCCGGATCCGGTCGTTGACCCAGCCGCGCTCGTCCGGGTAGCGGTCCGACAGGTCGTCGTCCTGGCCGACGCCCTCGCCCCGCGCGTCGCGGTCCGTCCCGCCGGCGGGCGTTCCGGGGCCCGCCGCGCCGGCCGGGCCCGTCGTCAGGACCGTACCGGCCGCCGTTCCCGCACCGGCGAACAGCACCGCCCGCCGTGACACACCCAGCCGTGACACACCCATCCGAAAGCCTCCACGTATCCGTCCATGACGCCACCCGTGCCGGGTCGCCGGGTTTGTCTAACAGCGGGCCACCCGCCGACCGCGCGGAAGCGGGAGCGAACACGCGGAGACCACCTACGCGGCCCAACGCCCCACAAAGAAAAGGGTGAATGGTCGCACCAGCACATGATCCGGTCGCGGCTGACGAGCGGACCCGCCGTCGAGGCGCCTTCCGGCCCGAGGCGGCAGGGGGGAGGGCGGTGCGCGGACGAGCAGGTGACGACGGTGGGAGTTTCGTGACGGCGTCGACGTCGGCGTGCCCGGACAGCCGGGTCGTCGTTGAACGGTCGTATGCCCCGGACCGCTCGGTTCCGGGCGCGAACCCGAAGCAGCGAGGAGCGACCGGTGACCGAGTACGTACGACGGGACGAGGAAAGCGGCGGAACCCGGCAGTTGGGCCGGCGGGCCGCCGCCGTGGGGGCGGTGCTGGGGGCCGCGCTGGCGCCGGCCGGCGCGGCGCACGCCAGTGTGATCGGCATCGGGAACGCGACATTCGGCAACACGTGCGTCAACCAGGGCGGTACGGAGGCGGTGGGCGGCACCGCCGCCGGCAGCGGCGCGGTGAGCGGGAACCTCGCCCAGCTGCCGCTCTCCCTGCCGCGCAACCACTGCGGCAGCAGCGGCATCGTCTGCACCGCCGTCTTCATGGCTCAGATCTGACATGGAGGGCGTCTCGCTGGAGGACGCTCCCGTAAGGGAGTTGGCGTCCCTCAGCGGGCGCGGCCTGCCGCTGGTGCGGCAGTGGGTGGCGCGGGAGCCTCGGCACGGAGTGGCGCGGGCACTGCTGGCTCTGGTGACGAGCGACGGGATGAGCGATACGGAGCTGCGCGAGCAGCTGACGGTCGCCCACCGGGACGCGCTGAGCGCCGACGAGCGGTCGGTGAGCCTCGTGTACGGCGTGTTCCTCAGCACCCACCGCCAGTACCGGCTCGCGGCCGACCATCTCCTCGCCCATTTCGAACGGTGGCCGGGGGACGAAGTGGCGGGGCTGATGTTCGACGCCTTCCACGCCACCGGTGAGCCCGCCTACCGGGAACGCGGCGACGATCTGGCCGAGCGGCACTACGCGCTGCTGGGCCAGGACAGTTGGGCCTGGACCAGCCGACTCGCCTGGGTACGGGCGGAGCAGGGCCGCGTCGAGGAGGCGCTCGATCTCGCCGACCGGGCCCTGGCCGCGCATCCCCGCTCCGGGCTCGCCGCACACGCCCGCGCGCACGCCGACCACGAACGGGGGGCCGGCCCGGCGGCCACCGCCTTCCTCGACCGCTGGCTGGCCGCCGACCCGCGTGCCGTCCAGTTCAAGCACCTCAACTGGCACGCCGCTCTCCAGTCCCTGGCCGCCGGGGACTTCGCGGACGCACGGCGGCGCGCCGACGAAGCCCTGGACCGTGCGGACGTGGGCATGCGCGCGGCGACGAACTGGCGGCTGCTGCTCGCCGGGCAGTCCCCGGCCCGCCGCTGCGACCTCGCCCATGTGAGGGAGCTGCTGGCCGGTCCTGGCGGTATGGCCGAGGTCTTCCACACCTTCAACTTCGCCCTCGCGCTGGCCGTCGAGGCCGCCACCGACGAGCTGCGCGCCCTGGCCGCCCGGGCGGCCAGCGACGAACGCCCCGACTACCGGGAGGTGCTCGCTCCGGTGGTCCTGGCGCTCGCCGAGATCACCGGGGGCCGGGCCGGCGCTGCGGTGGACCTGCTGACCGGTCTGGGTGAGCGCACGGAGCGGCTCGGCGGGGTACGGGTGGAGCGCGAGATCGTGCAGGACACGCTCGCCCGCGCGCTGATCGGCACGGGAGAGCACGCCCGCGCGGCCCGGCTGCTGCACCACCGCACCTCCGGCCGCCGCCACCACACGTACGAGGACCTCATCCTCGCCCCGGCAGCCCCGGCAGCCCCGGCAGCCCCGGCAGCCCCGGCAGCCCCGGCAGCCCCGGCAGCCCCGATGACCCCGCTCATCTCCGCCGCCCCGATCATCACCTCCGCCACCGCCACCGCCCCCGCCTCCGCCACCGCCACCGCCCCCGTCCTCACCCCGCCCCACCTCGCCACCGGAGATGCCCCATGCCCGCGCCCCAGGTGATCGTCGTCTCGCCGCGCGGCAGCGGTACGCCCTTGCTCGCGGACGCCATGACCCGGCTCGGCCACACCTCGTACGGCACGATGAGCGGCCACGTCCCGCACGGCTCGGACCGGCCGGATCAGCCGGGGCCGGGGGAGGTCCACGCGCTCCTGACGGCCGCGTACGGCGAGGATCGCGCCGCCCGCCTCTTGCACCGCCGGGGGCCGGAGCACGCCGGGCTGACCGATGCCTTCCACACGGCGGTCAGCGCCCTGTGGCGTGTGTGGTGGGCACGCCTCGGGCAGCCGGTCACCGCGGCCTCACCCGTCGACCCGGGCGCCGAGAGCCGACTGGCCCGCCTCCCCGACGCCGAACTGCGCCGACTCCTGCCGGGCCGGGGCTGCTGGTACGTCAGCGGTCTCGACCTGGGGCGGGCCGACGCCGGGTTCCTGCGCGCCTGGCACGCGGACGCGCGACCGCCGATCATCTTTCACCACCGCGACGTACGCGACCGCGTCATCAGTCTGATCCGTCTGCTGTCCGGACCCGCCGACCGCGTCGGCACGCTGCCCGATCAGCTCATCTACCGCGACATCGTCGGCGCGCTGCCCACCATGGACGCCCGCATCACACTCGCGCTGACCGACCCGGACTTCCCTGGCATGGCGGAGACGCGGAGCTGCCAGTGGCTGCTGCGCCACCCCGCCGTCACGGTGATCACCCACGAGGACCTCGCGGGCCCCGCGCACGGGGGCACCGCTGAAGCCCGTGAACAGGCCCTGAGCCGCATCCGGGAGGCCATCGGCCACCCGTCACCGGCCGGCACCGACCCGCCGCCCGGACGCCTCCCGAACCCCACCCCCACCCCCGGTGCCGATGCCCGTACCGGTGGCGGCGGTGCCGGCGATCTGACGGTGGGCATCTGGCGCAGCCACTTCACCCCCGCGCACGAACGGCTCCTGGACCGGCACTACGGCGACCTGCCCGCCGCCTGCCGTGAGGCGGTGTGACTCCCGGACCGCCGCCTCCCGTACGAGGGCGTCCCCGCCGACCTGTCAACCGCCTTGCTCAGGACCTCGTCACCCGCACCCTGAAGGTGTCGTCCGACTCCTGTGACAGCACCGAGATCCGGACGCGGTTGTCCTTGTCCACGAAGGACTGCCCCGGACCGTACGGCGCGTCCGACAGCTCCGCGTGCACATTGGGCCGGCGCGTACAGCCGCCGCTGTTCTCCTTGCTGTCCGAGACCGTCACGGGACCGCGCCCGGTGTCCACGCCCGCGTCCACCCGGTAGATCAGCACGCCCGGCCGGCACACGGCCTCGTCGTTGCCCTCCCGGGTCCGTACCTCCACCGCGTACCCCGACTCCTTGGAGATCGGTACGAAGGCGATCTTCGGGCCACCCGCTGTCGCCAGCGGGGCCAGCTGGAAGTCGCTGCTGCCGTGCGCGGCGGCGCAGCCGATCTGCTCGTCGTCGAGCCAGCCGAGCTTCCACTTGTGCCAGCCCAGCAGATCGTTGTTGGCGCCCCAGTCCTCCGACATGATGTCCCAGTGCCCGACCGCGCCGCCGCCCTCGGCCGTGTAGAGGTCGGGGAGGCCGAAGACGTGGCCGTTCTCGTGCGGCAGCACCCGGTAGCCGGTCTCGGTGTACGAACCCGAGCCGTCGTCCTGGCGGCTGTAGACGAACGACGTGTTGGAGAGCGGGACGCCGTCCGCGTGCGGGGCGTCCGCGTTGCCCGAGAAGGTGACGGACAGGACGGTGTCCAGTGCCGAGGGACCGGCGTTCGGTGTGACCAGGATGTTGATCAGGTCGTACGCGCTGAAGTCCACGTCCGCGTCGGCGGCGTCCACGATGTCCTCGACGAGCCGCCGGTAGCCGGGCTCGTACGGGGACCCGCGGTCGATGCCGTACTCCGAGAACGGCATCGGCATGCGCAGCCAGTCCGGGACCGGGGCTTCGGCGCGGTAGTCCAGCCGACCGTAGGAGCTGGTCCTGAACCACTCCGACGTCTGCGGGAAGAACTCGGCCAGCCGGTCCTTCGCCTTGCCGGGGCCCGGCGCGTCCGGGAAATCGATCATGAGATTGAGGGCGCGGATGCGACCGGTCGAACGCGAGTAGCCGGCCGGGGTGGGCAGGCCCTCCGACATCTGTACGGTGACGCCGGAGGCGATACGGCACGGTCCGAGCGCGGATCCTGTGGTGCCCCCGGGGCCCGCCGAGGCCCGGAGGGGGGCCGACAGGGTGCCGCTCGCCGAGGTGAGCGCGGCGAGGGCGAGTGCCGTGAGGCCGGCGAGCGCGCCGAGCTTGCGCGAGCCCCGGCCGCCGCCGGGGCGGTCGTGGTGGGCGCCGGTGCTGTCAGCCGGTTCCGAGCCGGTGGTGCCGCTGTGGCCACCGCTTCTTCTTTTCCACCTGAAGCCCGTGTTCCACGTGAATCCCGTGCGCCACGTGAATCCCGTGTTCCATGTGAATCCTGTGATCCATGTGAATCCTGTGCGCCACGTGAATCCCGTGCGAGGCTTGACTCCTGTGTGTCGCTTGAGACCGGCTCTCTCGCCGGCTCGGCCTATCCATCGCCCCTGCTGCATTCGGCCGCCTTCGGTCGCGCGGCAGTCGGCGGTTGTGACTGCGCTCCGTTCGATCACCCTCCGTCCGTCGGCGTGTCGGCGCCCGTCGGGTGCGCCGATCGTGGGTTTTCCGGGTTTTTCCGGTCAATTCACCCTTGTGAGTCAGGTCACGTGCGCTGCTGAAATAACCGGGGACGCTCCCCCCGTTTGCACCTGTGTCTCCTAAGCGGGGAGAGCTTCCCCGCTTACGGCAGGCAGTCCCTCCGGAAAGACCCCGAAGCCCCCCAAGCGCGCTCCCGAGGCGCGCGCCCCAAGACCGAACGACGCGCGGCGAACAAGCCGTGACAGATCGAGCTCGGGCTGACCTCGGACCGACCTCGGACCGAGACCAGACCGACCTCAGACCGACCCCAGACCGACCTCAGACCGACCGAAAGAAGGGCCCGACGTGACCGCCCCCGCTTCCGCCCCCGCCGACGTCACCGCGTGCGGGCCGGCGCCCCGCGCGCCGCGTCCGCGCGCTGACGCGCTGCGCAACCGGGAGCGGATCGTGACGGCGGCCCGCGAGATGTTCGTGGAGTACGGCCCCGACTCCCCGCTCGACGAGATCGCCCGTCGCGCCGGGATCGGCAACGCCACGCTCTACCGGCACTTCCCCGACCGTCATGCCCTCATCCACGACGTCGTGCTCTCCGTCATGGCCCGTGTCGCCGACCGCGCCGAGCGGATCACCGCCGAGGAGTCGGCCGCCGGGCACCCCGACCCGTTCGCCGCGCTGCGCCGCTTCGTGCACATGGCGGCCGACGAGCGGATCGGGGCGCTCTGCCCGATGCTCTCCGAGGCGTTCGACCGGGAATGCCCCGGGCTGGACGCCGAACGCGAACGCCTCGAAGGCGCCGTGGAAGGGCTGATGGAGCGGGCGAGGAGCGCGGGACGGCTGCGTACGGATGTCGCGGTCGGCGATCTGATGATCGCCCTGTCGCAGCTCACCCGGCCGCTGCCCGGGACCGGCTGTCTGAACATGGACCGCTTCATCCACCGCCATCTCCAGCTGTTCCTCGACGGCCTGGAGGCCCCGGCCCGCTCCGCGCTGCCCGGCTCCGCCGCCACCCTGGAGGCACTGCGTCGCCCCGCCTCGTGACGCGCCCCCACGACTTCATCGACCCGCAATAGCCCCGCAATGACTCCGTAAGTCCCGCAGCGTCGCCTGTACTTACGTACGTTTCCGTCCTTCCGTACCAATAGGTGGATACCTCCATGTCAAAAACAGCCGAGAAGGGGCTCCCCGCGACGGGAGCCGCGCTTCCCGATCCGAACCGCTGGAAAGCGCTGGTGTTCATCGCCCTCGCCCAGCTGATGGTCGTGCTCGACGCGACCATCGTGAACATCGCCCTGCCCTCCGCCCAGCAGGACCTGGGCATATCCGACGGCAACAAGCAGTGGGTCATCACGGCCTACGCGCTCGCCTTCGGCGGGCTGCTGCTCTTCGGCGGTCGCATCGCCGACCTGTGGGGCCGTAAGCGCACCTTCGTCACCGGCCTGGTCGGTTTCGCCGCCGCCTCCGCCATCGGCGGCGCCGCCAACAGCGAGGCGATGCTCCTCGGGGCCCGCGCGCTCCAGGGCGTCTTCGGCGCGCTGCTCGCGCCCGCCGCGCTGTCGTTGCTCGCGGTGACCTTCACCAGCCCCAAGGAGCGGGCCAAGGCGTTCGGCATCTTCGGTGCGATCGCCGGTGGCGGTGGCGCCGTGGGCCTGATCCTCGGCGGCTTCCTCACCGAGTACCTGGACTGGCGCTGGACGTTCTTCGTCAACATCCCGTTCGCCGTCGTCGCCGCGCTGGGCGCCTACTTCGTCGTGCGCGAGCCCGCGGGCGGACGCAACCGTTCCGCGCTGGACATCCCCGGCGTGCTGCTGTCGACGCTGGGCCTGGTCTCGCTGGTGTACGGCTTCACGCGCGCCGAGTCCGACGGCTGGGGCGACACCACGACGATCTCCCTCTTCATCGCCGCCGTCGCTCTGCTGGGCCTGTTCGCCCTCGTCGAGTCGAAGGTCAAGACCCCGCTGCTCCCGCTGCGCGTGGTGACCAACCGGAACCGTGCCGGTGTCTACCTCTCGCTGGGGCTCGCCGTCATCGGTATGTTCGGCCTCTTCCTCTTCCTGACGTACTACCTCCAGGTCGTGGAGGGGTACTCGCCGGTCAAGACGGGCTTCGCCTTCATGCCGATGATCGTCGGCATGATCACGGGCTCGACCCAGATCGGCGCCCGGCTGATGACCAGGGTCCCGCCGCGGCTGCTGATGGGGCCGGGCTTCCTGGTCGCGGCCATCGGCATGCTGCTGCTGACGCAGCTGGAGATCGGCTCCTCGTACACGACGGTCATCCTGCCGGCGGAGCTGCTGCTCGGCCTCGGCATGGGTACGGCCTTCATGCCGGCCATGTCGCTCGCCACCCACGGCATCGAGCCGCGTGACGCGGGCGTCGCCTCGGCGATGGTCAACACCTCGCAGCAGGTGGGCGGCGCGATCGGCACCGCCCTGCTGAACACGATCGCCGCCTCCGCGACGACGTCGTACATCGCCTCGCACGCGGCGACCGCCCGCGACCCGCAGCTGCTCCAGCTCCAGGCGCTGGTCTCCGGCTTCTCCAGCGCCATCTGGTGGGCGGTCGGCATCCTGGTCGTCTCCGCGACGATCGCGCTGACCTTCATCAACACGGGCCGGCCCGGCACCTCGACGGTCGCTTCGGGCGGCGCCGCCGAGGGCGCGTCGGACGAGGTCCCGGTGCCGGTGGCGATGCACTGACGGCCACCGCCGACGGGTTCCGTACGGAAGGCATGTACGTAAGGCGCGTACGTAAGGCACGTAAGGCGCGTACGGAAGGCTTCGGCCGACAGGGACGTACGGGCGACGGGACGCACGCACGGACCGCACGCACGGACCGCACGCACGGACCGCACGCACGGACCGCACGCACGGACCGCACGTACGGACCGCACGCACGGCCCGCACTTACGGAGCACGGGATCTGCCCTGGCGCCGCCGCGACTCAGCGGCGCCAGGGCAGATCCGCGCCCGTACCCTCCGGCTGAAGCCCCTCGGCCATCACCCGCATGATCTCCCCGAGCTGCTCCACCTGTTCCGCGGACAGCCGGTCGAAGATCGCCTGGCGCACGGCGGACACATGGCCGGGTGCCGACCGCTCCAGCACGTCGTTGCCCTCGTCCGTGAGGTACGCGTTCTGGCCGCGCTTGTCGGAGTCGCAGTCCTCGCGCCGCACCCAGCCGTACTGTTCGAGCCGGGCGATCGCGTGCGAGAGCCGGGATCTGGTGATCTTGACGTCCATGGCCAGCTGGGTCATCCGCTGCCGCCGCCTCGGCGCCTGTGCGAGCCGCACGAGCAGGGCGTAGTAGATGTGCGGCATCCCGGCGTCGCGCTGGAGCTGGCGGTCGAGGTGATCCTCCAGAAGCGTGGTGGCCGCCAGATACGTCCGCCAGACGCGCTGTTCCTCGTCGCTGAGCCAGCGCGGCGAGCCGTCACCATCGGTACCGTCGCCGGCTCTGCCGTAGTCGCTGTCCGCAGCGCCGTCGCTGTCGGTGGATGCCATGGTCATGTGGACCACTCTACTCATTCTTGAATCTTAAAATAGATAGGCGTAAACTCGGTCACATTGAGTGCTTGAGCTTTCAAATAGAAGCATTCAAGTGGGCGGAAGCCTTCACATAGCGCGTGCAGTGCCTGGACCGGGGAGTTGTCATGAATGGTGTCGCGGAGCGCATGCCGGCCCTCTACCTCTCCCACGGCGCCCCGCCGCTCGCGGACGACCCGGTCTGGCCCGGCGAACTGGCGGCCTGGTCCGCGACGCTGCCGCGCCCCACGGCGATCCTGATGGTCTCCGCGCACTGGGAAGAGGCGCCGCTCGCGCTCGGCGCCACCGAAACCGTGCCGCTGGTCCACGACTTCTGGGGTTTCCCGGAGCACTACTACCGCGTGCGGTACGACGCCCCCGGCGCGCCCGCGCTCGCCGAATCCGTACGCAAGATGCTGCGCGGCGCGGGCACGCCCGTGCAGGACGTGCCGGACCGGGGCCTCGACCACGGGGCGTACGTACCGCTGGTGGAGATGTTCCCGGACGCCGACATTCCGGTCCTCCAGGTCTCCCTGCCCACGCTCGAACCGCGGAAGCTGCTGGAGATCGGGCGCAAGCTGGCTCCGCTGCGGGACGAGGGCGTGCTGATCGTCGGCAGCGGCTTCTTCACCCACAATCTCGCGGCGCTGCGCCACACCGGCGGCGGGGTGCCCGGCTGGTCGGCGGAGTTCGACGACTGGGGGACCCGGGCGCTGCTGGCTCAGGACGTCGACGCGCTGCTCGACTTCGAGCACAAGGCGCCGGCGGGGCGGCTGGCCCATCCGCGTACGGAGCACTTCGCGCCGCTCTTCGTCACGCTCGGCGCCTCGGAGGGGGAGCTGGACAGCGGCCGGAGCGTGATCGACGGATTCTGGCTGGGGCTGGCGAAGAGGTCCGTGCAATTCGGCTGAGCCGGTGTTCTCGGGGGCTGCGGGCCCCTTCGCCGATCGGGCCCGTTCGGTGCTGATCGGGCCTGTTCGGTTTCGGCCGGTCTCGATCGGCCGGTCTCGATCGGCCGGTCTCGTTCGGCGGTCTCGTTCGGCGGTCTCGTTCAGCCGGTCTCACCGAGGCGCTTCTCGTACCAGGCCACGTCCCAGTACGTACCGAACTTCCGCCCGACCTCCTGGTACGTCCCCAGGTGACGGAAGCCGAACCTGGCGTGCAGCCGGTCCGACGCCTCGTTGGGCTGGGCGACGCCCGCGTACGCGCGATGGACGTCCTCGCTCGCGAGGGCGTCGAACAGTGCCTGGTAGAGCAGTGTGCCGATACCGCGCCGGCCGGCCTCGGGCGCGCAGTAGACGGATACCTCGACCGAGGTCGAGTACGCGGGCCTCGGTCGGAACGGGCTGCTGGTTGCGTACCCCAGAACGCGGGCAGAAGGGACATCCTGAGCAACCAAAAGACGGTGCGGGCCGTCTTGCGGATGAGAACGCAGCCACGGAATCCGCTGTTCGGGGGTGAACGCCACGGTGTCGAAGGTGATGGCCGTCTCTCGGACGTAGTGATTGTAGATGTCGGTCAGGGCTGTGAGGTCGGCCTCCGTTCCCGCTCTGACCTGCACTTCTGTACATGTGTGCGACATCTGTCCTCCCCGGATCGCGGCACAGGGTACTGCATGATCAGAAAATCCCCGCACCGCATGGGAATTCTGTCCGGATTCCAGTCGTTGTTTCCAACGGATGCAGGGCACCCGGGAGGGTGTCGCGACCTACTCAGTAAGGGAGCTCGCATGGCAACCCGTGCCGTCGCCCGTCGTTCCGCCGCCGCCTCCGGCTCCAGCGGGACGAAAGCGGCAAGCAGTGTTCGCGCCGTAGGCGGGGAGATCGCCGACCGCGACCTGGTCGGCATGTATCTCGATGAGATCGCGCGCACACCGCTGCTCGACGCCGCCAAGGAAGTCGAGCTGTCGCAGACCATAGAAGCCGGTGTCTACGCCCGCAAGATACTCGACGGCGAAGTCGAGAGCGAGGGCGCCGGCGCCTCGCCCGAGGAGCTGGAAGCGCTCTACACCGCGGGTGAGCGTGCGAAGGACGTCTTCATCCGCTCCAACCTCCGTCTCGTGGTGGCTGTCGCCCGTCGCTATCCGCGCAGCGGCCTGCCTCTGCTGGACCTGATCCAGGAGGGGAACGCGGGCCTGGTGCGCGCGGTGGAGAAGTTCGACTACGCCAAGGGCTTCAAGTTCTCGACGTACGCGACATGGTGGATCCGCCAGGCCATCACGCGCTCCATCGCGGACCAGTCCCGTACGATCCGGCTCCCCGTCCACCTGGTGGAGGAGCTGGGCAGGATCCGCCGTGTGCAGCGCGAGTTCAACAGGGAGCACGGGCGCGACCCCGAGCCCGCCGAGGTGGCCGCCGAGCTGGACTCCAACGCGGCGCGCGTCACCGACGTGCTGGACTGGGCCCGTGACCCGGTCAGCCTGAACATGTCGGTGGACGACGACGGGGACACCCAATTCGGCGACCTGCTGGAGGACACCTCCGCGGTCTCGCCCGAGCAGTCCGTGCTCACGCTGCTGCGCAGCGAGGAGCTGGAAGACCTGATCGGCAGGCTCGACCAGCGCACCGCCTCGATCATCAAGATGCGCTACGGCATCGAGGACGGCCGGGAGCGCACGCTGACCGAGGTCGGCAAGCAGCACGGCCTGACGCGCGAGCGGATCCGGCAGATCGAGAAGCATGCGCTGATAGAGCTGAAAAAGATGGCCAGGGACACCGGTTTCGACGCGGCGGCGTGACGCCGCCGTTCTCTGCCCGTAGTGTCTCTTCTGACTCGTACCGCCTTTCCCGGCGGTACGGGACGGCCGATGCGTCGGCCGCCGATGACGAGCCCCGGCACCAACCCCCCCCAGGTGCCGGGGCTCTCCTCTGTCCGGGTCCGCCGATGCGGCCGGGCCCGCCGACTGTCCGGGCCCGCCGATGCGGCCGGGTCGACGGCTGACACCGCCGTCGCGCGCGGCCGAGGTCGTCGAGACCGTGCCGTGGCCGACGTGGCCGACGTGGCCGACGTGTTCGAGGCGTGCCGTCGCGCCGATCAGCGGTCGCGGACCGGGTGCTGGGCGAATGTGATCATTCCCAGCGCGATCACCAGGCCGGTGATTCCGGGTGCGTCGAAGAACAGAAGCCGCGCTTCCGGATCGTCCACGAACAGGCCACCGGCCAGCTGAAGGACGAAGGTCGCCGCCATAACCAGCAGCGCGCCGCCGAACAGCCCCGGCCGGAACAGCCGCCCGCGAAGCCACGGGAACAGCCACCCCGTCCTGATGGCAGCGGCTCCCGTCACCGTCATGCACACCGCCATGCCCGCGCACGGTGCCAAGGTGTACCAGCTCATGGTCCGTTCTCCCTCCCCGTTCCACACCCCCCCCGGGGATGGATGGACGCCGATGATGACACAGCTCCGGTTTCGGAACCCTCTCCATCGGTATCCGCCGATCAGTACCCATTGATCTCTGCTGATCCCCATTGATCTCTGCTGATCGATGCCCGTTCGTGTCCGAACCAGGCCCACATCTGTTTACTTTATGGAAATGCGGGCGTAGCCTTCCGTCGAAACCACAGGTTCGGGCACGGAATGGACGTAAAACCACATGTACGCACCGGAGCGTCAGCAGGAGATCCTGCGCTTGGCCCGCGAGGTCGGCCGGGTCGACGTGCTGGCGCTGGCCGAGGGGTTCCAGGTCACCGCCGAGACCGTACGGCGTGATCTCAAGGCCCTGGACCGGGCCGGGCTCGTACGGCGCGTGCACGGTGGGGCCATCCCGGCCGGGCGGCTGGACTTCGAGCCGGATCTCGCGGAGCGCGAGTCCACCGCGGCCGATCAGAAGGACCGGATCGCGCACGCGGCGCTCGCCGAGCTGCCGGTGGACGGCAGCGTGATCCTGGACGCCGGGTCGACCGTGGCGCGGCTGGCAGGGGCCCTGCCGCTGGAGTGCGGACTCACCGTCGTCACCCACGCGCTGCCCGTCGCCGCCCGGCTCGCCGACCACCCGGGGATCGATCTGCATCTGGTCGGCGGCCGGGTGCGGCACCGCACCCGGGCCGCGGTCGACGCCTGGGCGCTGCGGGCGTACGGCGAGGTCAACGCCGATGTCGTCTTCCTCGGCACCAACGGTTTCTCCCCCGATGGCGGGCTGACCACCCCGGACCTCGCCGAGGCGGCCGTGAAGCGCGCGCTCGTCGGTGCCGCCCGGCGCGTGGTGCTGCTCGCGGACTCGGCCAAGCACGGGCAGGAGCACTTCGCGCGCTTCGGCACGCTCGCCGATGTCGATCTGCTCATCACCGACAGCGGGCTCGGCCCTTCGGATGTCGCGGCGGTCGAGGCCGCGGGTACCGAAGTGCTGAGCGTTTAGGAGCGCGCCGCATGATCCTCACCGTCACCCCCAACCCCAGTCTGGACCGTACGTACGAGGTTCCGGCGCTCGACCGGGGCGAAGTGCTGCGGGCCACGGCCGAGCGCATGGACCCGGGCGGCAAGGGCGTCAACGTCTCCCGGGCCGTCGCGGCGGCCGGCCGCCGTACGGTCGCCGTGCTGCCGCTCGGCGGGGCGCCCGGCGCGCTCGTCGCGGAGCTGCTCGCGGAGCAGGGCATCGAGGTCGTGCCGGTGCCGGTCGCGGGCGCGACCCGGTCCAACATCGCGCTCGCGGAGCCCGACGGCACGCTGACCAAGATCAACGCGCCCGGTCCGGAGCTGACGGCGGCCGAGTCGGAAGCGCTGCTCTCCACGATCCGTGAGCGGATCAGCGCTACGGGCGCCCGGCCTGACGCCTCCGGGGCGGACTCTCCCGGAAGGGCCGCGGTCGGAGCGGACACGGCCGGAGCGGACACGGCCGGAGCCGAGGCGGCCGGAGTGGAGGCTGCCGGGGCGGAGAGGGGCGCACCGGGGATGAGTGCTCCGGAGAGGGGCGCACCGAGGAGGGGCGCTCCGGGCGCCGAGGCATCCGCGCCGACCTGGATCGCCTGCTGCGGCAGCCTGCCGCGCGGCCTCGCCCCCGAGTGGTACGCCGAGCTGGTCGCCCGCGCCCACCGTGCCGGGGCGAGGATCGCGCTCGACACCTCGGGGCCGTCCCTGCTGGCGGCGCTGCGCGAGCGCCCGGACGTCGTCAAGCCGAACGCCGAGGAGCTGGCCGAGGCAGTCGGCCGCCCCCTCACCACGGTGGGGGACGCGGTCAAGGCGGCGGAGGAGCTGCGGGCGTACGGCGCCGGGGCCGTTCTCGCCAGTCTCGGGGCGGACGGCCAGCTGCTGGTCTCGGCGGAGGGGACGTACTTCGGCTCGGCCCCGGTCGCCTCGGTCCGCAGTAACGTCGGTGCGGGCGATGCCTCGCTCGCCGGCTTCCTGGCGGCGGGCGGTGAAGGCCCGGCGGCGCTCGCGTCCGCCGTCGCGCACGGCGCTGCGGCCGTACAGCTGCCGGGCAGCGTGATGCCGTCGCCGGGGGATCTGGATCCGTCGGCGGTCACGGTGACCGCGGATGTACCGCTGGACCGCCCTCTCACGGAGCCCGCCCCATGAGCCCTTCCGTCCCGCACTCCCTTCCCCCTTCTCTGGCCTCTTCTCTTCCCGCTGTCCCCACCACCCCTCTGACCTGCGCGATAAGCGAGCAAAGGAGCCCGCGATGAGCGACATGATCACCGCGGACCTGGTCGACCTCGACCTGGCCGCCGAGACCAAGGAAGCAGCGGCCCGCTCGCTGGCCGAACGGATGGTGACCCTGGGCCGGGTCACCGACCTGGACGGCTTCCTGGCCGATGTGGCGGCGCGCGAGGCGCAGATGCCGACCGGCCTCGACGGCGGCATCGGCATCCCGCACTGCCGCAGCGCGCACGTCGGCGAGCCGACCCTCGCCTTCGGGCGCTCGGCACGGGGCATCGACTTCGGCGCCCCCGACGGTCCGGCCGACCTGATCTTTTTGATCGCCGCGCCGGCCGGCGCCGACGACGCGCACCTGACGATCCTGTCGGCTCTGGCCCGGCGGCTGATGAACGAGGAGTTCACGTCGGGACTGCGGTCGGTGACGGACGCCTCGGCGGCGGCCGCGCTGATCCGTGGCGAGGAAGCCGGCGCCGAGGGCAACGGGGACACCGGCGAGGAGAGCCCGGAGGAGCCCGCGCAGGCGGCTCCCGAGGCTGCTGCGGCTCCGGAGGGCGTGGGAGCCGGGAAGGCCGCCCCGACGGCTTCGGAGGACGCCACGGCCACTCCGGCCGGCACGGCCACTCCGGCCGGCACGGCCACTCCGGCCGGCACGGCCACTCCGGCCGGCACGGCGGAAACCTCGACGCCCGCCCCCGCGTCTGCTGCCGGGCCCGCTTCCGCTTCCACCTCCGCCGCCTCCTCTGCCGGGGCCGGGGCCGGGGCCGGGGACAGGGCCGAGGGCGGGGCCAGCGGTGGGGCCGAGGTCTTCCGTATCGTTGCCGTCACCTCCTGCCCCACCGGTATCGCCCACACCTACATGGCCGCCGAGGCCCTGGAGCAGGCCGGGCAGCAGGCGGGTGTCGAACTGGTCGTCGAGCCGCAGGGGTCCTCCGGGTTCAACCGGCTCGACCCCGCGGTTGTCGCGGCCGCCGACGCCGTGATCTTCGCGCACGACGTGCCTGTACGGGAGAAGGAACGCTTCGCCGGAAAGCCCACCGTCGACGTCGGCGTCAAGGCCGGCATCAACCGGCCCGCCGAACTGATCGCCGAGGTACGCGGCAAGGCCGAACGCGGCGAGGTGACCGGTACCGCCGACGGCCGCACCACACCGGTGGAGGACGCCGGGGAGCCCGGCGAGGGCTACGGCACCAAGCTCCGCAAGTGGCTGATGTCCGGGGTCAGCTACACGGTTCCCTTCGTGGCCGCGGGCGGGCTCCTCATCGCCCTCGGTTTCGCCATCGGCGGCTACACCGTCGACAAGGCCCCCTCCGTCGCCGAGCACTTCGCCTGGGGGGACCACATGAGCTGGGCGGCTCTGCTGTTCCAGATCGGCGGACTGGCCTTCAGCTTCCTGGTGCCGATCCTCGCGGGCTACATCGCCTACGGCATGGCAGACCGTCCGGGGCTGGTCCCCGGTTTCGTCGGCGGCGCCACCGCCCTCACCATCAACGCCGGCTTTCTCGGCGGGCTGGCCGGTGGTCTGATCGCCGGTGGCACGGTGATGGCCATCCAACGTGTCCGGGTGCCCGCGCCGTTGCGCGGGATCATGCCGGTGGTCGTGATTCCACTGATCTCCTCCGCGGTGGTCGGCTTCCTGATGTTCCTGGTGGTCGGCAAGCCGATCGCCGAACTCCAGAGGGCCCTGACCGACTGGCTGTCCGGCCTCTCCGGCACCAACGCGATCATCCTCGGCGTCATCCTCGGCCTGATGATGTGCTTCGACCTCGGCGGCCCGCTGAACAAGGTGGCCTACGCCTTCGCGGTCGGCGGCCTCGCCAACCCCAACGACGGCAGCCTCAAGGTCATGGCCGCAGTGATGGCGGCGGGCATGGTCCCGCCGCTCGCGATGGCGCTCGCCACGACCGTGCGGGGCAAGCTGTTCACGCGTACCGAGCGGGAGAACGGCAAGGCGGCCTGGGTCCTCGGCGCCTCCTTCATCACCGAGGGCGCGATCCCGTTTGCCGCGGCCGACCCGCTACGGGTCATTCCGTCGGCCATGGCGGGCGGAGCGGTCACCGGCGCGCTCTCGATGCTCTTCGAGTGCACCCTGCGCGCCCCGCACGGCGGCGTCTTCGTGATCCCCCTGATCGGCCACCCCTTCCTCTACCTGGTCGCGATCGCGGCGGGTACGGCGGTCAGCGCCGGACTGGTCATCCTGCTCAAGGGCGCCCGCAGGACCGGCCGTCCCGACCAGACCGGGGAAGCCTCGGCCGCCACCGAAGGCGGGGCCGCGACGGAGGCCAAGGTGCCGGCCACCGTCTGAGCGCGTCCACCAGGGGCGTGCGTCCGCCCACCCCTGGTGGACGCACGCCCCGTCACGCTCTCTCAGCACCCGCCCGCGTCGGCTCGACCACCGGCTCGTCGCACCCGCTCACCCTCAGCCGCTCATCTCACCCGCGCGCGAAGCTCCATGGCTTCGCGCGCGGCGCTCTGCGTCTCGTACACCTCGCACATATGACGGCCGTCCCGCGTCGCGGTGTGCTCGACCTCCCAGAGGCTCGTCTCGCTGCCGTCGATGAGCAGGAACGCGTGCTCATAGAGCATGAACCCGGCCTCCTTGCCCTCGACCTGGCACTGTCTGCCGAAGACCTGAGTGATGTGATGCGCGAAAGCCGTCTTCAGCAGCAGCCCGGTCGCCTCTCCCGGCCGGTCGTCGTTCTCCGCCCGGCGCAGCACCCGACGGGCGTGGTCGGGGGAGTTGTCCGGGGAGTACATCCGGTGCCGGGGCGCCGGTGCGGGAGCGGGCAGCGCCCGCAGCGCGCGGAGCAGAGCGAGATGGGCATCGATCTCCGCCGTGCGCTCCGACTCCAGCTCCGAGAGGAGCCCGGCGGCGACGTCATCCATCGACGGCTCCCCGGCCGGGGACACCGCTTCCGGATCGGCCGGGTCCACCGCGCGCGCCCGGCTCTCGCCGTACTCCCGGTAATCGCCGTAGTCGCCGTCGAAGGGGGAGAGCCTCGGTGCCTCCGGACTGCCGGGCCGGCACAGGCGGGCCGCGGCGAGCTGCGCCCCGGCCTCGTCCGCGTACAGCTCGTGCAGTCGCGCGCCGTCCCGGCCGGTGTTGTGCACCAGCTCCCACAGGCTGAGCGACCCGCCATCCGCGAGCAGATAGGTGTGCCGGTACGTCTCGCGGTGCAGCCCCGCACTGTGGTGCGCGGAACACAGCGAGCTGGCGTGCGCCAGCGCGCGGTCAATTCGGTCGACCACTGCGTCGGGCAGGTCGAAGGAGTTGAGTGCCCGACCCAGGAGTCGCTCGAGGTGCGTCTCGGTTGTCTCGTAGGGATCGTTCAAGATGGGTCTCCAGGCCGTCGCCACATGTCACTTGGTGATTGCATAACGTAGCGCCTAGGGCTGACATCGCGTCCCAAGTTTGAGAAAACGAAGGGGGCGTACATGAAGTTCCCTCACGCCCCCGGTCAACTCGCCGGGTACGCCCCTCAGTCGAGCCCATACAAATCGCGGTACGAAGGGAATGCCCCGCCGGGCCGGTCCGTACTCTCGGCGGCGCACATGGCCGAGACAATTGCCCTGGTCACCACGTCCGCACCGGCCGCCAGCACCTCGTTGAGGGCGTCTTGTCCCTTCTCGCGGAGCGTTCTCAGGCCGGTCGAGAGCGCGAAAACCGTATCGCCGTCGTTGAGCAGATGCACGGGACGGACGGCGCGCGCGATACCGTCGTGCGCCGTGCCCGCGAGCTTCTGCGCCTGCGCACGGGACAGGTCGGCGTCGGTGGCGACCACGGCGAGCGTGGTGTTGAGCGGAGCCGGACCGTTCAGCTCGCGCAGCTCGGCCAGGCGCCTGCGGGCGGCCTCGTGGACCTCGGCCGCCGGATACTCCGGACGGCCGCTGAAGTAGCGCCCGTACAGCACCCCCGTGAGCGGGTCGACGGCCGAACCGGCCGCGTTGACCACGACCAGGGCGGCCACGGTCACCCCGGAATCCAGCAGAGTGCTCGCCGTACCCACCCCGCCCTTGAACTGACCGGCGACGGCGCCCGTGCCCGCGCCCACCGAGCCCTCCACGACAGGTGCCCCGCTCTCCGTACCGGCCGCGGCTTCCACAGCCGCCCGCCCGGTCGCCGCGTCCGGGCGTGCCCGCCAGTCGCCACCGCGCCCGAGATCGAAGATGCCCGCCGCTGGGACCACCGGCACGACCTGGGCAGGATCGGCGCCGACCCGTATCCCGCGCCCGCGCTCCTCCAGCCACGCCGCCACACCCGACGCGGAGTCCAGCCCGAACGCGCTGCCGCCCGTGAGAACGATGGCCTCGACCCGCTGGACGAAATTGCGCGGATCCAGCGCATCGGTCTCCCGCGTCGCCGGCCCGCCGCCTCGTACATCCACGGCGGCGACGACTCCGCCCTCCGGGGCGAGGACGACGGTGGTCCCGCTCAGCGCCCCGTCCCCGGCCACACGCGCGTGGCCCACCCGCAGTCCCGTCACATCGGTCAGTGCGTCATTGCTCGCCATGACGCCCATCCGTACCACGCGCGGCCGGGCCGGACGCGAGGGCGGACCCGGGGCCGGGTCAAGGGGCGCGGGCCCTGGCCGGACGGACGCGCCGCACGCGCCCGTACTCTGGAGGTATGAG
The DNA here is from genome assembly GCF_042900885.1 of Streptomyces sp. NPDC012835. Lineage (NCBI taxonomy): Bacteria > Bacillati > Actinomycetota > Actinomycetes > Kitasatosporales > Streptomycetaceae > Streptomyces > Streptomyces sp. NPDC012835. Next base: position 550,141 of record NZ_JBIBBW010000003.1, on the reverse strand, counting down.
TACCGTCCCCGAACCCCTGCCGCCGCGTCCCGGCCCGGCGCTGATCTTCGACGACCCGCTGGACCAGCCGTCCTCGGACGACACGGACCGGGGCTGGGGAGAGCGGCCCGCCGCGAGCGGCGACAGCGCCGCCGATCTCGCCCGGTTCCTCGACGAGAAGCCGCCCCACCACATCTGACCCCACCACCGCGCGGCGAACCACCCGGCGAGCCGCCGGGCGGGGCCCCGCATCAGGGAGCGCTCGGCCCCGGGCCGTTCTGCCCGGGGTTGGTCTGCCCCGGTCCGGCGGCGCCGCGCTGAGCCACGAGGGCGTCCCTGATCTCCTTGAGGACCTCCAGCTCGCTGACCTCCATGACCTCCTGCACCTCTTCCTTGGCCGCCTGGAGCCTGGCCCGCCTGGCCAGGTACTTGGCCATCGGCAGCACCATCAGGAAGTAGACGACGGCCGCGGTGATCAGGAACGTGAGGACGGCGCTGAGCACCGTGCCCCACATGATCGGGATGCCCTTGATCACCCTGCCGTCCTTCATCACGCACGGCGACTTGAGGCACGAGCTGTACTGGTTCAGGTCCTGTGTGCCGAAGGCGCCGACCAGCGGGTTGATCACACCCTTGACGAGGGAGTTCACGACGTTGGTGAACGCCGCGCCGATGACCACCGCGACCGCGAGGTCGATCACGTTGCCGCGCATCAGGAAGGCCTTGAAGCCCGCCAGCACGCTCTCCTTCTCCTTGCTCACGGGTGAGCCTTTCTTCACATGTGCCGTACGAATGACAATCCGCTGCGCAACCTACGGCAGCGTGTCCCCACGCTGTCCAATCCGCGTACGCGATCAGGCGACGCCACTGAGCGCCAGTTCGAAGGCGGAGGATCACGCTCAGCGCCGGGCGCCCTCGCGTCGAAACGCTCAACACACCGCCACCGCCAGTCGTGTTGTGGCGCTCGCTCCGGCCAGCGCCGCCGCGGTGTCCCGCGGCACGGACAGCACGATCAGTGCCCCGCCGTCCGCAGCCGATTCCTGAGCCACGGGAATCTCCTCCACTCGCACACACGAGGCCACCACGCGCGCCTCGGTCTCGCCACCCACCCCGGCGATCACATCGACCCGATCCCCCCGGCGCAGCAGGCGCACCGTCGCCGCATCCGCGATGCGCACGGGAGCGGACACCGTGCCCGGTGGGCGCTGAGCCCGGCGCCGGACCGCCGGTGGACCGGCCGCCACGGCGCCCGCGGCGGCCTCCGCCCTGGCATCGCCGCCGGATCCGGCCGCGCCGACGGCGCCGCCCGCCCCGGCGGTGGCCAGCGCCGCCGCCGTCATCGCCAGCCCCGCCGCCGTCGCCCGGCGCCGCCTGAGCACGGCCCGGCGCCACCGCTGCTTGGCCCCCCGCACACGCAGCGGGGCGAACGGCGGCACCCCGAGCGGCTCGGGCGCCGCTGGAGGGGGCAGGGGCGGAAACGAGGGGCACGGGGCTGGTGGAGCCGCGGAAGCGGAAGGCGGGGGAGAGGACGGATCATGGGCGAAGGCATGGGACATGACGACCACCACCTGACGTGAGGAGCTGTTGCGATCGCTCCTCACGATCCACGTCCTGGCCCGATCCTGCCGCGCCCTGTGGATCAGCTCCCGGTTGTGGACAACTTCCTCACCCCCGCGAGTGGTTCACGCTCGCGTCGGCGGAATTCCGGATTTCCGGCGCATGGCTCGCGGGGGCAGGGGGCAACTCGTGATCAGGGCAGTCGAAGCCCGGTATCGATTCCGTCCAGCGCATGCGAGCACAGACAGTCCCGCGTCCCGCTCGGCTGCAATCCGCTCACCGCGTCGAAGAGCACGGTGCGCAGCCGGTCGACATTGGAGGCGAAGACCGCGAGGACCTCTTCGTGGGACACCCCCTCGCCGGTCTCGGCTCCCGCGTCCAGATCCGTCACGAGCGTCATGGAGGTGTAGCAGAGACCGAGTTCACGAGCGAGTACGGCCTCGGGGTGCCCTGTCATCCCGACCACCGACCAGCCCATCGCGGCGTGCCACCGCGATTCCGCCCGAGTAGAGAACCGGGGGCCCTCGATGACCACCAACGTTCCGCCGTCCACCGGCTCCCAGCCGTGTCCGCGCGCAGCCGCCAGCGCGGTCTTCCGCCCCTCCGGGCAGTACGGGTCGGCGAGCGAGATATGTACGACCTTGGAGGCGCTTCCGTCCGGCAGCGGCATCCCGTCGTAGTAGGTCTGCGCACGCGCCTTCGTCCGGTCCACCAGCTGGTCGGGGACGAGCAGAGTGCCCGGCCCGTACTCCGGCCGCAGCCCGCCCACGGCGCACGGTCCCAGGACCTGCTTCACCCCGACGGAACGCAGCGCCCACAGGTTGGCGCGGTAGTTGATGCGATGCGGGGCGACACCGTGCGCCCGCCCGTGCCGGGGCAGGAACGCCACCCGACGCCCGGCGATCTCGCCGAGGAACAGGGAGTCACTCGGCGGCCCGTAAGGAGTCTCCACCCGGACCTCGGTCACATCCTCCAGGAAGGAGTAGAAGCCCGAGCCACCGATCACGCCGATCTCTGCGTTCGCCATCCGATCACACTAGCCGTCGCCGTACCGGTATACGCGAAGGACCCCGACCGTGGAGACGACGGGGTCCTGGCGAAGAAAGGCACACAGAAAATGCAGGAAGAACTTCGAGACGAGCGGAGCGGCCGGTCAGGCGGCCGAAGAGCCGCTGGAGCTGCTCGACGAGCTGGAGCCGGCGCTGGAACTCGACCCGGCGCTCGACCCACCCGACGAAGATCCGGAGCCTGAAGCCGAGGACGAGGCGGACGCGCCTGCCTTGGACTCGGACGACGAGGACGACTTCGCGCTCGAAGAACTCGTCGTGGCGGGGGCGCTGCTCGACGACGAGCCGCGGCTGTCGTTGCGGTAGAACCCGGAGCCCTTGAAGACAACACCGACCGCGGAGAACACCTTCTTCAGGCGTCCCTCGCAACTCGGGCACACAGTGAGGGCGTCATCGGTGAACTTCTGCACCGCTTCTAGGCCCTCGCCGCACTCGGTGCACTTGTACTGGTAGGTCGGCACTGATTCCTCCTGGCACTCTGACTCGATGAGTGCTAACGATCGTCCATACTAACCTGTGTCGCCTGCGAATGGAGTAGCGTCCATGACCATGCTCACAGGCAGCGGTCAGGGCTTGACCGCCCCGAGGACCTCAGTGTCCATGTGAGAAGCCCTCGGGCGGCGGGGTCACGGCAACGTATTCCGCGCAGGGTGTGAACAGTTCAACACGTCACGTCTTGCTGATCGCGGCATCATCGCGATACGCCGAGCCGTGTGTGACCGTTCTGGTCCCGCGCGACGGCGCCAGCCGTGAACGCAGTGCCACCAGGACGATCAGCGCCAGTGCCGTGCCCGCGAGGGGCACCACGAATCCGGCGCGCGAGCCGAAGGCGTCGGCCAACTGCCCGGCGACGGTGACCGCCGCGGCCTGTCCGAGCGCGACGGCACCGGTCAGCCAGGTGAACGCCTCGGTGCGCGCCGAGGCGGGCACCAGTGAGTCGACCAGGGTGTAGCCCGTGATCAGCGCGGGCGCGATACAGAGGCCGACCAGCAGCCCGAGGCCGGCGAGCAGGGGCGCCGAGTGCACCGCCCAGAGGGCGGAGGCCGTCAGCGTCAGCGCGGAGTAGCCGATCAGCAGCCTGCGCCTGGGCCCGATCTTCCAGGCGAGCGCGCCGCACACGATCCCGGCGAGCATGTTGCCCGCCGCGAAGATCCCGTACAGCAGTCCGTTCACGCCGGGGTTGCCCAGCTCCTCGGCGAAGGCAGTGAGGGAGACCTGCATGCCCCCGAAGACAGAACCGATCCCCAGGAAGGCCACCGCGAGCACCCGAACCCCCGGCACGGACAGCGCCGAGGTGCGGGGCTCGGTCGAGGCGCCCTCGTCGTTCCGGCTCGGCCGAGGCTGGCTGCTCCGCTGCGCGGCGAAGATCAGGCCGCCGGTCAGCGTCAGCGCGCCCTCGGCGATCAGTCCGGCCGCCGGATGCACGCCGGTGCACAGAGCGGTCGCGATCACCGGCCCGATCACGAAGGTGAACTCGTCCGTCACGGATTCGAAGGCCGCGGCCGTCGGCAGCAGGGCGGCTCGTGCTCCGGACCGGTCGCCGCCCAGTACCGCCGCCCAGCGGGACCGGACCATGGGCCCGATCTGCGGGACGGAGGCACCTGTCGGCACGGCGGCCGCGAACAGCGCCCACAAGGGCGCGCCGGCCAGGGCGAGCGTGATCAGGGCGGCCACGGACGCGCTGTGCAGCAGCACGCCCGGTACCAACACCGCGCGCTGCCCGAACCGGTCCGCGAGCTTTCCGCCCTGCGGCGCGCAGAGCGCCATGGAGACGCCGGTGACCGCGGCGACCGCGCCGGCGCTGCCGTACGAGCCGGTGGTGTGCTGCACCAGAAGCACGATGCCGATCGTCAGCATCGCGAAGGGCTGTCTCGCGGCGAAGCCGGGGATCAGGAACGACCAGACTCCGGGTGTGCGCAGAAGCCGCCCGTATCCGGGGCGGGGCGCCGGGGAGTCCTCGATGGTGCCGGCCGTGTCGGCCCGGCTGACCGTGTTGCGGGACACGGTCCTTGCCTTTCTGCCGCCTGGTAGCGCGCGTCCCGGATGGCCGGGCGTGGCCGAGAGCTGTCCTCTTGCGCGGAACTGCGGTAGATGCCAGGGCCCACCAGGGGAACTCCACGGCCGCCATACGGGTCGCGCCAGCACTGCGTCAGGCAGAGTTGGTTCGATCAAGTGCGCCTTTATCGTACAGGCACTGACCGCTGCCACACCTGGGAAAGACCCGCGTGCTCCCCGCACCCGCCTCCGATTACGAGACCTTCCCGGCCACGCCCGAGCCTCTGCCCGAACCCGAACCCGAACCCGAACCCGAACCCGAACCGCCGCCTGTGCTCCTGCCGCCCGTACCTCTGCTTCCGCCGCGGCCCGTTCCGAGCCAGCCGGCCAGCTTTCCGCCCTGGGCGACGGCGCGCAGCCGCTGCTCCGCCGCGTCCCGTACTGGATCCGTCGCCACTACCAGCAGCTCGTCGCCGCGGCGCAGCACCGTCGCGGGCTGCGGTACGAAACTCTTGTCGTCCCGGACGACCAGGGTCACCGCGGATCCCGACGGAAGGCGCAGCTCCCCGACCTCCACGCCGTGCATCTTCGACCCGTCGGGGATCGCGACCGAGAGGAGGTGCCCGCGCAGCCGTTCCAGAGGGGCCGACTCGATGCCCAGGTCCGCCGTGTCGGTGGAGGAGCCGAGCCGCAGGGCCTTCGCCAGCCAGGGCAGTGTCGGGCCCTGGACCAGCGTGTAGACCACGACCAGCAGGAAGACGATGTTGAAGATCCGCAGGCTGCCCTCGACGCCCGACACCATCGGGATGGTCGCCAGGATGATGGGCACCGCGCCACGCAGCCCTGCCCAGGACATCAGCGCCTGCTCCTGCCAGGGGATGCGGAAGGGAAGCAGGCTGACCAGAACCGCCAGGGGGCGCGCCACCACCGTCAGTACGAGGCCGACGATCAGGGCGGGCAGGAAGTCGTCGCCCAGCTGGTGCGGTGTCACCAGCAGACCGAGCAGGACGAACATGCCGATCTGGGCGATCCAGCCGAGCCCCTCCGCGAAGCCTCGGTTGGCGGGGGCGTGCGGCAGTTTGGAGTTCCCGAGGACCATCGAGGCCAGATAGACGGCGAGGAAGCCACTGCCGTGGGCAGCGGCGCCGATGGCGTAAGCGGCCACCGCGATGGCCATCACGGCGATCGGGTAGAGCCCGGAGGCGGGCAGGGCCACCCGTCGCAGTCCGAAGGCGCCGGCCCAGCCGACCGCCAGCCCGATACAGGCGCCGATCGCCAGTTCCAGCGTGATCTCGCCGAGCAGCACGTACCAGTGCTCGACGGGTCCGGCGGCGGAGAGGGCGACCACCATGATGACCACGGGGGCGTCGTTGAATCCGGACTCCGCCTCCAGCGCCCCGGTCACCCGGGAGGGCAGCGGCACCTTGCGCAGGACGGAGAAGACCGCGGCGGCGTCCGTCGAGGAGACGACCGCCCCGATGATCAGCGCCTGCCGCCACTCCAGGCCGATCAGATAGTGCGCGGCCGTCGCCGTCACGCCCACGCTGACCGCGACACCCGCGGTCGACAGCGCGGCGGCGGCGGGCAGCGCGGGTTTCACTTCTTTCCACTTGGTGCCCAGACCGCCTTCGGCCAGGATCACCACAAGGGCCGCATAGCCGATCACCTGCGTCAGCTCGACGTTGTCGAACTTCACGTGGAACAGGCCGTCCTGCCCTATGACGACCCCGATGCCGAGGTACAGGAGCAGGCTGGGCAGCCCGCTCCGCGAGGAGATCCGGACGGCGGCGACCGCGATCAGCAGGACGAGGGAGCTGATCAGCAGAAGTTCATTGAGATGGTGGACAGTCAGCGGCCGATCCTTCCCCTCGCGCACACCGGATCGTTTCTCCGGCAGCCGGTACTTCGTTACCTTACCTAATCTTTAACGATTTCTTGACGCCTCGAGCGTCAGTACGAGCAGATCGCGCTCGTCGCCGTGACTCCGGAGCGCTTCCGGGGTGGGCCGCTGTGTGATTTCCGTCGCGATCACGGAGCGAATCAACCGATAAACCCCCGTGTGAATCAGGAAGTGATCGTCGGATGAGCCGCACTACATGACACCGCGTCCGGCGCGGCGAAGCGCTGCGCCTATGGTTGCTCCAGCATTTCCAGGACCACCCTGCCCCTCGAAGGACAGCGATGCCCGCCAACACAGCCCCCCCTTCCGGCAAAAAGAAGGGGCGACGCGCCCGTCTGATCGTGATCGTTCTGGTGCTGGCGCTTGTCGCGGGTGTCGGCTACGGCGCGTACTGGGGCGTCAGTACGGTCCGTGCCTCTCTCCCCCAGACCACGGGGACAGTCGAACTCCAGGGCCTGTCGGGCTCCGTGGAGGTCAGACGCGATGGCTACGGCGTCCCGCAGATCTACGCCGACAGCGACCAGGACCTGTTCCGCGCCCAGGGCTTCGTCCAGGCGCAGGACCGCTTCTGGGAGATGGACGTCCGCCGTCATATGACCTCCGGCCGTCTCTCCGAGATGTTCGGGAAGGGACAGGTCAAGACCGACACCTTCCTGCGCACCCTGGACTGGCACGGAGTCGCGCAGCGGGAGTACGACACCAAGCTCTCGGCGGAGACCAAGAAGAACCTCCAGGCGTACGCGGACGGAGTGAACTCCTACCTCAAGGGCCGCTCGGGCAAGGACATCTCGGTCGAGTACGCCACGCTGAACCTCACGAACAGCTACCGGCCCGAGAAGTGGACCCCGGTCGACTCGGTGGCCTGGCTCAAGGCGATGGCCTGGGACCTGCGCGGCAACATGCAGGACGAGATCGACCGCTCGCTGATGACGAGCCGGCTGAGCGACAAGCAGATCGACGAGCTGTACCCGTCGTATCCGTACAGCCGTAACAAGCCGATCGTCTCCGAGGGCGGGATAGACCCGCTCACCGGGAAGTACGACCCCAAGGCCGAGCCGAGCGGCGACGCGACGGGTGACGGTACGGGCACGGGCCTCGGGACCGACGGCACCGGCACGGGCCTCGGGACCGGCGACACCGGTACCGGCCTCGGGGCCGGCGGCACCGGTACCGACGCGGGTACCGGAACCGGCACCACCGGCCTGACCGGCACGGGTACGGACACCGCCACCGGGGGGACCGGCACCGCCAGCAACATCGGCTACAGCGCCTCCGAGGCGACCGAGGGCCTGGAGTCCCAGCTCGGAGCGCTCTCCGGCACCCTGGACGAGATCCCCGCGCTGCTCGGCCCGAGCGGCAGCGGCATCGGCTCCAACTCCTGGGTCGTCTCCGGCCGCTACACGACGACGGACAAGCCCCTCCTCGCCAACGACCCGCACCTCGCGCCCCAGCTGCCCTCCCTCTGGTACCAGATGGGTCTGCACTGCCGCAGCGTCTCCGCGAACTGCCAGTACGACGTCGCGGGCTACACGTTCGCCGGTATGCCCGGTGTGATCATCGGGCACAACCAGGACGTCGCCTGGGGCTTCACCAACCTCGGCGCCGACGTGACCGACCTCTACCTGGAGAAGGTCAGCGGCGACTCGTACCTGTACGACGGCAAGGAGAAGCCGTTCAAGACCCGCGAGGAGACGATCAAGGTCGCCGGCGGCTCCAGCAAGAAGATCACCGTCCGCTCCACCGGCCACGGCCCGGTGGTCTCCGACCGCAACAGCGAGCTGAAGAAGGTCGGCGAGAAGGCCCCGGTCGGCAATGTCGCGCCCGACCGCGGTGACGGTTACGCGGTCTCCCTCCAGTGGACCGCGCTCGAACCGGGCAACTCCATGGACGCGGTCTTCGAGATCAACAAGGCCAAGGACTTCACCCAGTTCCGCAAGGCCGCGGAGCACTTCGAGGTCCCCTCCCAGAACCTCATCTACGCCGACACCAAGGGCAACATCGGCTACCAGGCGCCGGGCAGGATCCCCGTCCGCTCCGACGGCTTCGACGGCAGGACGCCGGCGCCGGGCTGGGACCCGAAGTACAAGTGGGAGGGGTACGTCCCCTTCGAGAAGCTGCCGTACGAGTACAACCCGAAGCGCGGCTACATCGTCACCGCCAACCAGGCGGTCGTCGACGCCGAGAAGTACCCGTACACGCTGACCGAGGACTGGGGCTACGGCGCCCGCAGCCAGCGCATCACCGACCTGATCGAGTCGAAGATCAAGGACGGCGGGAAGATCTCGACCGACGACATGCAGAGCATGCAGCTGGACAACAGCAGCCAGATCGCCAAGCTGCTGATGCCCTACCTGCTGAAGATCGATGTCTCCGACCCCGCCGTGCGCGAGGCGCAGAAGCTTCTCGAAGGCTGGGACTACACCCAGGACGCCGACTCCGGGCCCGCCGCCTACTTCAACGCGGTCTGGCGCAACGTCCTCAAGCTCGCCTTCGGGGACAAGCTTCCCAAGGAGCTGCGGGCCCAGGGCGAATGTCTCAACGTGCGCCCGGCCAACGGCTCCGGCCCGGTGGACGACGACCAGCGGCTGGTGCGCGAGTGCGGCCAGCGCGCCCCCGACCAGGCGCAGCCGGACGGCGGCGACCGCTGGTACGAGGTCGTGCGGAACATCATCAAGGACGAGGGCAACGAATGGTGGAGCGCCCCCGCCACCCGCAAGGACCCCGCCGCCAAGACCCGTGACCAGCTGCTCGGCCGCGCCATGGCGGACGCGCGCTGGGAGCTGACCGCCAAGCTCGGCAAGGACGTCTCCAGCTGGAGCTGGGGCCGCCTCCACCAGCTCCAGCTGAAGAACCAGACCCTGGGCACCAGTGGCCCCGGCATCTTGAAGGAGATGCTCAACCGGGGGCCCTGGAACCTCGGCGGCGGTGAGGCCGCGGTCAACGCGACGGGCTGGAACGCGGCGGGCGGTTACGAGGTCATCTGGGTCCCGTCGATGCGGATGGTCGTCAACGTCGGCGACTGGGACAAGTCCCGCTGGATCAATCTCACCGGCGCCTCGGGACACGCCTACAGCGCGCACTACACGGACCAGACCGACAAGTGGTCCAGGGGCGAGCTGCTCGACTGGTCCTACACCTCCGACGCCGTCGAACGCGCCACCCGGGACACGCTGACCCTGACCGAGGAGAAGCAGCAGCAGTAGGAGGCGAGGCGCGCGACAGCGGCCCTCAGCGGCCGAAGCGCCTGACACCCTCCGGGGTGATCACCGCCTGTACGGGGTGGTCGTGCGGTTCCTCCGGGACCCGCGCGACCACCTCGTTCTCGTAGAGCAGTACCAGCAGCGCGGGGCTCGCCCCGGCGCGCAGCAGCCGCTCCAGGACCCGGTCGTACGAGCCGCCGCCGCGCCCCAGCCGCATCCCGCGCCCGTCCACCGCGAGGCCGGGCAGCAGGACCGCTTCCGCCGCCAGGACGGCGCCGGGCCCGAGCCGCTCGCCTCCGGGTTCCAACAGGCCGCGCCCGGCACGCACCAGGTGCTCGGCGCCCTCGTACTCCGCCCAGTCCAGGTCGTTGTCCGTCATCAGCACCGGCAGCAGGACGCGGGTCCCGCGCGCACGCAGCGCGTCGAGCAGCGCGCGGGTGCCGGGCTCCCGCCCGACCGAGACGTAGGCGGCGACCGTACGGGCGCCGGCGAGTTCCGGCAGATCCAGCGCCCGCGCCGACAGAACCGACTCGGCCCTCCGTACGTCTTCACTGGACAGCAGGGCTCGCGCGGCGAGGAGTTCACCGCGTACGGCCGCCTTCTCGGACGTGTTCTGGCTCACTTCACGGCCCGCTTTCCGGTTCAAAAGCCATCACAAACCCCATATATGAGAGCGTATGAGGCGAAAGTTCACTGAAGTATCATCTTCCGCGCATACTGGCCGGATAGGGTTCTCCGCATGACTCATTCGTCCTCAAGGATCACCAAGGCTGTCATTCCCGCCGCGGGCCTGGGCACTCGCTTCCTGCCCGCCACCAAGGCCACTCCGAAGGAAATGCTGCCGGTCGTCGACAAGCCGGCGATCCAGTACGTGGTGGAGGAGGCGGTGGCCGCCGGGCTCTCCGACGTCCTCATGGTCACCGGCCGCAACAAGCGCGCCCTTGAGGACCACTTCGACCGGAACTACGAGCTGGAGCAGGCGCTCACCCTCAAGGGAGACAGGGAACGTCTCGCCAAGGTCCAGGAGTCCAGCGACCTCGCCACCATGCACTACGTGCGGCAGGGCGACCCGCGCGGCCTCGGCCACGCCGTGCTCTGCGCCGCCCCGCACGTCGGTGACGAGCCGTTCGCCGTCCTGCTCGGTGACGACCTGATCGACCCGCGCGATCCGCTGCTGTCCCGGATGGTCGAGGTCCAGGAGCGGGAGGGCGGCAGCGTCATCGCCCTCATGGAGGTCGACCCGGCGCAGATCCACCTCTACGGATGCGCCGCCGTCGAGGGCACGGACGACGCGGACGTCTTCAAGGTCCGTGATCTGGTCGAGAAGCCCGACGTCGCCGACGCCCCCAGCAACTACGCCATCATCGGCCGCTATGTGCTGGACCCGGCCGTCTTCGAGATACTGCGCAAAACCGAGCCGGGCCGCGGGGGTGAGATCCAGCTCACCGACGCTCTCCAGCAGCTCTCCGCCGACGAGAAGGTGGGCGGGCCGGTCCACGGCGTCATTTTCCAGGGCCGCCGCTACGACACCGGTGACCGGGGCGACTATCTGCGTGCCATTGTCAGACTCGCATGCGAACGTGAAGACCTGGGCCCGGACTTCCGCACCTGGCTCCGCGGTTACGTCAGCGAGGAGATGTAGCACTTGAGCAGCACGGCAGACCCGGCACTCACACCCGTCCGCGACCGGTTCTGGTCGGTGGAGGAGCATCTGGCGGACATCCTCGCGACGGTCCGTCCGCTCGACCCCATCGAACTGCAACTGCCCGACGCCCAGGGCTGCGTCCTCGTCGAGGACGTCACGGTGCCGGTGGCCCTGCCACCGTTCGACAACAGTTCCATGGACGGCTACGCCGTCCGTACGGCCGATCTGGTGGGCGCCACCGAGGAGTTTCCGGCCGTGCTGACCGTCATCGGGGATGTAGCGGCGGGCAGCGGCTCGCTGCCCGAGGTCGGCCCCGGCCAGGCCGCCCGCATCATGACCGGCGCTCCGCTGCCGCCGGGCGCCGAGGCCGTCGTGCCGGTGGAGTGGACCGACGGCGGGGTGGGTGGCGGAGCGGTCACCTCGATGCGCCCGGCGGGCGCGTTCCGCGAAGGGTCGAGCGGCGAGGTGCGGGTCCACCGCCCGGCCGAACCCCGTGCCCACGTCCGCGAGAGCGGCAGCGACGTGCGCGCCGGTGACCTCGCCCTGGAGGCCGGTACGGTGCTGGGGCCGCCCCAGATCGGCCTGCTCGCCGCGATCGGCCGGGGCAGGGTCCGGGTCCACCCGCGCCCGCGCGTGGTGGTGCTCTCCACCGGCAGCGAGCTGATCCAGCCGGGCGAGACGCTCGGCGAGGGCCAGATCTACGACTCCAACAGTTTCGCCCTCACCGCCGCCGCCCGGGACGCGGGCGCCATCGCCTACCGCGTGGGCGCCGTCACCGACGACGCGGACGAACTGCGTGCCGCCATCGAGGATCAGTTGATCCGTGCCGACCTCGTCATCACCACGGGCGGCGTCAGCGTCGGTGCGTACGACGTCGTCAAGGAGGCGCTCTCCTCGGTCGGGGACGAGGACGAGGAGGGCAGCGGTATCGACTTCCGCAAGCTCGCGATGCAGCCCGGCAAGCCCCAGGGGTTCGGCTCGATCGGCCCCGAACACACCCCGCTGCTCGCCCTCCCGGGCAACCCGGTGTCGTCGTACGTCTCGTTCGAGCTGTTCGCGCGCCCGGCGATCCGCGCGCTGATGGGGCTCAAGGACGTCCACCGCCCGGTGGTCCGCGCGACACTCGCGACCGAAGGGGCGGTGTCGTCACCGGCGGGCCGCCGGCAGTTCCTGCGCGGCACGTACGACGCCGAGGCGGGCACGATCGCCCCGGTGGGCGGCGCCGGCTCGCATCTTGTCGCCGCGCTCGCCCATGCCGACGCGCTGATCGTGGTCCCCGAGGAGACCGTCTCCGTGGAACCCGGTACGGAGGTTGACGTGATCCTGATCGGCTGAGCGCCGGGCGGTGGCGGTACCGTGTCTGCCCACACAGGCCCTGTCGGGCCCGGACCGGGAGCGCCAGCAGCGAATGACCGTGTTTTCCCGGGGGGAGACCCCCGGACCCCATCAGCAGGGCAGCGACAGCAGTGACGACAGCGACAGAAGCGACGGCATCGGCGGCAGTGACTCACGTGACGGTCTCGACGGCCTGACGCACATCGACGAGTCGGGCGCGGCCCGCATGGTCGATGTCTCGGCGAAGGACATCACGGCGCGCACGGCGCGGGCCAGCGGCCGGGTGCTCGTCTCGCCACGCGTCGTGGAACTGCTCAGGGGCGGGGGAGTGCCCAAGGGCGACGTCCTCGCCACGGCACGTATCGCCGGCATCATGGGGGCCAAAAGGACCCCCGACCTGATCCCGCTCTGTCATCCGCTGGCCGTCTCGGGCGTGACGCTCGACCTCAGCGTCGCGGACGACGCCGTCGAGATCCTGGCGACGGTCAGGACCACCGACCGTACGGGCGTCGAGATGGAGGCCCTGACCGCGGTGTCGGTGGCCGCGCTGACCGTGGTCGACATGGTGAAGGCGGTCGACAAGGGGGCGGTCATCACCGACGTACGGGTCGAGGAGAAGACCGGGGGCAGGTCCGGCACGTGGACCCGCCCGGCGGGCGCCGGGGGTGGTACGGCATGAGCGGACCGGAGAGACACGGGACGGCCGCGGCCGGCACCGAACCCGGAGCCCCCGACGGCACACCGGAACCCCGACACCCCAGGGACCCAGGGGCGGACACGGCGGCGCCGTACCGGGCCCTGGTCGTCACGGCCTCCAACCGCGCGTCGGCCGGCGTCTACGCCGACCGCGGCGGCCCGATCCTGGCCGAGGGCCTGGCCGCGCTCGGTTTCGCGGTCGACGGACCGCGGGTCGTCCCCGACGGTGATCCGGTCGAGCGGACGCTGCGCGAAGGCGTGGCCGCCGGGTACGACGTGATCCTCACCACCGGCGGCACCGGTCTGTCGCCCACGGACCGCACCCCGGACGTCACCCGGCGCGTCGTCGACTACGAGATCCCCGGCATCCCCGAGGCGATCCGTGCCGAGGGTGTACCCAAGGTCCCCACCGCCGCGCTGTCCCGAGGCGCGGCGGGCGTGTCCGGGCGGACGCTGATCGTGAATCTGCCGGGCTCGACCGGCGGCGTGCGCGACGGCCTCGCCGTGCTCGACCGGCTGCTCGTGCATGCCGTGGACCAGATCCACGGCGGCGATCACCCCCGTACGTCCGGATGAACCCGGCCTGGCCCGTGATCCTGGCGAACGGCGATGTCGTTCTGCGCCCCATAAAGCTGCGCGACCAGGCCGCCTGGCGCGAGGTGAACCGGCGCAACCGCGACTGGCTGCGTCCCTGGGAGGCGACGATTCCGCCGCCGCCCCCCGGCGCGCCCGGTGCCCGGCGCCCCACGTACCGCCAGATGGTCCGCCACCTGCGCGCCGAGGGCGCCGCCGGCCGGATGCTGCCGTTCGTCATCGAGTACCAGGGGCGGCTGGTCGGGCAGTTGACGGTCGCCGGGATCACCTGGGGCTCGATGTGTTCGGGACATGTCGGCTACTGGGTGGACCGCGAGGTCGCGGGGCGCGGCGTCATGCCGACGGCCGTCGCCCTCGCCGTCGATCACTGTTTCCGGACGGTGGGGCTGCACCGCGTCGAGGTCTGCATCCGGCCCGAGAACGGGCCGAGCCGCCGGGTGGTCGACAAGCTCGGATTCCGCGAGGAGGGGCTGCGCCCGCGCTACCTCCACATCGACGGTGCGTGGCGGGATCACCTCGTCTACGCGCTCACGGCGGAAGAGGTGCCGGAGGGGCTGCTCCACCGGTGGCGGCAGAGGCGACCCGAGAACAATCAGAAAATGAAATAAATGTTCGATATTCTTTCCGATATGGACATCAAACGATCCGAAACATCATAAAAAAAGTCAGTGATATCAGCCAGATCGTGCGACACACCGGCTCAATTGGCGGATGCCGCCGTGCGAACCCCTCTACGGTGTGAACCGTGAGCAGCAGCGGCCTCATCTACGCAGTCATCGTCGGGGCTTGGGCCGCCTACTTGGTGCCGATGTGGCTCCGCAGGCAGGACGAGCTCAATGAGGCGCGTCCGACGGAACGCTTCAGCACCGCCATCCGGCTGCTGTCCGGAAGGGCGGCCATGGAGCGCCGTTACGCCAAGGAGCTTCAGGGACGGGCCGAGGAGGCGGGGACCGACGCGGAACCGGACAGGCGCACGGAATCGATCAGCTCCGTGGACGTCCGGGCCTTCTCCGCGCCCCGGGAGCACACCGAGGTACGGATGGAGATCCACCCGCCCTCGCGTACGGTGCCCCGCCCCGCGCCCGAACCCTCTCCGGTACGCCCCGAGGCATCTCCGGCGCGTCCCGAGCGCGTCGCCCCGCCCGAGCCGTCACCCGAACGGCGCGCCCGGCGTGAAAGGCGCGCGCGGCCCTCGGGTACGGCGGCGGAACGCGCCCGGCGCGCGCAGCGCTCGCAGGTCCTCGCACGGCGACGCCGTACCACCGTCGTCCTCTTCCTCGCCTTCACGCTCGGCGCGATCGTCGCGGCGGTCGGCGGACTGGGCTTCCTCTGGGCGCCGGCGGTTCCCGCCGTCCTGCTGAGCACGTACATCGTGCATCTGCGCGGTCAGGAACGGCGTCGCTTCGCGTTCACGATGGACCGGCGCAGGGCCGAGGCCGCCGCCCAGCGCCTCCGCGAGAACCGCCCGCGCCGCCACCAGCCCGCTTCGGCCGCCGTAGGCGAGCCGGAACAGGAGCCCGAACCCCACCCCGAGCCCGAACCGGAGCCCGCCCCCGCGGTCTCGCCCCAGGAGGCGGGCCGCCGCGCCCTGGTCGAGCAGACCGACCACGCGGAGTGGGTCGACCAGCAGCGCGAACGCGGTCCCGGCCGAGGCGACAGCTGGGAACCGGTCCCGGTCCCGCTGCCCACCTACGTCACCGCCCCGGTCGCGCCACGGGCCACCGGCGGCGTGGACGTGACCGACCCGGAGACCTGGAGCGCGGCCCGCTCGTCCACCGCCGAGCCGGCCCCCGAACCCCTCCCTGCCCCGTCCCCTCCGGCCCCCCGCCGCGCCCGCGACCGGGGCAGGACCCCCCTTTTCGACCAGTACGACGAAGACGACCGCCCCCGCGCGGCCAACGAGTGACATCCGGGCCCCGGGTCCTCGGGGGCGTCACGGCTCCACCTGTGACCAGCCACGGACGGATTTTTGAGCACGGCCCCAGGGGTGCTAAAGTTTCACTCGTTGCAAGGGCCTGTGGCGCAGACTGGTAGCGCACCTCGTTCGCATCGAGGGGGTCAGGGGTTCAAATCCCCTCAGGTCCACCGCAGCTCAAAGCCCCTACCGGGGAAACCCGGTAGGGGCTTTTTGGTGTTGCTCGGACTTCGGCGCTGCTCGGACGGGACGCCGTCTCGTGGCGGGCGACGGGCCGTGTCGTCGCCGGGCCGTGTCGTCGCCGGGCCGTGCCGTCGCCGGGGCGGGTTCGGTGCAGGTCAGCGGGCGTTGTCAGTGGTCGGACCTACTGTGAGTTCCGTCGATCGCCCGTGTCGCGGGCGGAGTTCGTCACAGGAGCGCCGACCTGGGGTCGGCGTGGTCCGGGGAAGGGGCGGCCGTGCGGGACAGGGGACGCGAGGGATACGTGGCGGTGGGTGCCGGTCGCATGCCGGACGCCGGGGATGGCGGCAGGGCCGAGGATGCCGTGGCGGCCCCCGACGAGGACTCCTTCACGCTGCCCGCCGCCTGGCGGCAGACGCTCCGGCCGCGCTGGGGCGGCGTCAGCCGGAACACGCACTACCCCCACGGGTCGGCCCTCGACTCCTGGGACAGGCGGCTCGCGGCGGCGAAGGCGGAGTGGACCGGCCCGGTCCTCGACGGGGCCGTCGCGGGCATCGACCCTGAGCGGGCAGCCGCCGCACGCCGCTATCTGGAGGGGACGGCGGATCCGGTCGGCGCGGCGGTCCTGGCCGTGGCCACCGACCGGGGGAAGTTGGTGTACAGCGAGGTCGTCGACGCCTGGGATCTGCGGCACGGGCGGGTCTTCGCGGCCCGCGCCACGGTGGAGCTGTTCGAGCTGGACCACGACAGCGACGAGGGCAGGACCACCAGGCTGGCCGTCCTGCCCGAGGGTGACGCGCCGCAGCGGCTGTGGTTGCGCCGGGGCGCCGCCGACCGGGTGCGGACGCTGCTGTCCACGGTCGGTGAGGACCGCTACCGCGAGGTGGTGGCGGCTCTGGCCGCGCACCGCGGTGGTGCGCGGCGCCGCATCGTGGTGTCGTATCTGGTCCCGGGCGAGACCGACTGGGTCGCGGAGTGCTGTGCCGATCCCGGGGAGAGCGGGCGGGAGGACCGCGTCATACGCGCCATGCTGTTCGAGTCGCTGAACGACGAGGAGCAGCTGCGAGCCCTGCTGCGGGCGGGCGGCGTGTCCGCCTACAACGGCAGACTCTCCACCGCGGCCACGGTCGCCGAGGGCGTCGGGCCCGCCGTCGCCGCGCTGATCGCGGAGATCTGGCGGCACCGTACACCTGCCAACGGGGCTTCGGCGGAAGAACAGGCGGCGATCCTGGCGGAGCTGCCGACGGACGAGGCTTTCGCGCTGTTGATGTCCCACGCCGACGACAAGCAGGTGCGTCCCGCGCTGCTGGAGGCGGTGCGGCGATATCCGGTGCGCGCGGCTCGCCTGCTGGCCGGCCGGGCGGCGCCCGCCCCCGGCCGCAACTCCTTCCTGCTGGGCCAGTTGCTCACCGCGCACGTCGCCACGCACGGCGAGCTGCTGGAATCGCGGCTCGCGCGGTTCCCGCCCAGGGCCGCCGAGGTGGTGCGGGGGCTGCTGCACCCGGCTGTCGCCGACGCCTCGGCCGACGCGCTGCCCGAACTGCTGGTGAACCCGCCGTGGACGGGCAGGCGGACCGCGCCGAAGCCGAGGACCGTCAAGGGGCTCGCCGCCGGGGAGGAGACCCGCGTGCTGTGGCAGCCCGGTGAGCGCGAGGCATGGGCCGCCGCTGTCGAGGAGTCCGAGCGCCGGGCGCGGCGCTGGCACAACGAGCCGTATCCCGACGTCCCAACCCTGCGGGAGCAGTTCGCCGACCTCGACAACTACCGGCTGGCGGCCCTGTTCGTCGACGGCCCTGACACGTACCGCCCGTTGCTGGCGCAGTGGACCCCCGAGCACATGTGGGAGATCGTCGAGGAGTTGAGGCCGGTGGCCGCCCGGTGGGAGGAGGACGCGCTGCCGCCGCTGCTGCATGCCGCGACGCGGCAGCCCGCCATGGCCGGCGGGCTGCTCCTGCCCTATCGGCAGCTGGAGGTCGCGCGGCTGATGGCCGACTGGTTCGTGCGGTTGAAGTCCGTCGCGGCCACGGCCCGTGCCTGGTTCGCCCGGCACGGCGCGGACGCCGCCGCGCTGCTGGTGCCCGATGCGGCCGGTCCGGCGGGCGCCGCCCGCCACAGCGCCGAGCACGCGCTGCGGGCCATCGCCGTCACCCACGGCAAGGAGGCCGTACTCGACGCGGCGGCCGGCCACGGTCCCGAGGCGGTCGCGATCGTCCGTGACCTGCTGTCGGCCGGTCGTCTGGAGCTGGCGCTGCCGTCGAGGATGCCGGAACCCGCCGCCTGGGCGGCCCCCCGCTTGCTGCCGCGCGTGCTGCTGCGCGGCCGGACCTCGGCGCTGTCGGCCGAGTCCGTGCGCCATCTGCTGACCATGCTGGCCATCTCCCGGCCGGGCGCGGTCTATACGGGCGTGGAGGTGGTGAAGGAGGCGTGCGATCCCGAGTCGCTGGCCTCCTT
The DNA here is from genome assembly GCF_042900885.1 of Streptomyces sp. NPDC012835. Taxonomy (NCBI): domain Bacteria; kingdom Bacillati; phylum Actinomycetota; class Actinomycetes; order Kitasatosporales; family Streptomycetaceae; genus Streptomyces; species Streptomyces sp. NPDC012835. Next base: position 531,627 of record NZ_JBIBBW010000003.1, on the reverse strand, counting down.
CGCCTGGTCCCTGTTCGAGCAGTGGCGGCTGTCCGGGATGCCGGCCAAGGAAAGCTGGGCGCTGTATGCCCTGGGGTGGCTCGGCGACGACGAGACGGCGCGTCGGCTGGCGCCGGTCCTGCGAAGCTGGCCCGGCGAGGGAGCGCACCAGCGGGCGGTGGAGGGCCTGGACGTGCTGGTGGCCATCGGCAGCGACGTGGCCCTGACGCAGCTGCACGGGGTGTCGCAGCGGGTGAGATTCAAGGCCCTCAAGACGCGTGCCCAGGAGAAGGTCGAGCAGCTGGCAGCCGATCTGGGGCTGTCCGGCGAGCAGCTCGCCGACCGGATGGTGCCGGACTTCGGGCTGGACGCCGATGGCACGACCGTCGTGGACTACGGGCCCCGGCGCTTCACCGTGTGCTTCGACGAGCAACTGCGCCCGTACGTCCTGGACCAGGACGGCAAGCGGCGCAAGGACCTGCCCAAGCCGGGCGCACGCGACGACGCCGAGCTGGCCCCGGCGGAACGAAAGCGGTTCACGGCGCTGAAGAAGGACGTGCGGGCGGTGGCCTCGGACCAGGTACGCCGACTGGAGGACGCGATGGTCGCGGGCCGCCTCTGGACCACCGGTGAGTTCCGCGAGCTGTTGGTCTCCCATCCCCTGCTGGGGCATCCGGTGCGGCGACTGGTGTGGCTGTGCGTCCCGGCCGGAGCCGCCGAGACGGCCCCGTCCGAGACCCCGGGGCTCAGCGGCACCGGCGGGGTGACGGCGTTCCGGGTGTGGGCGGACCGCACCTTCGTCGACGTACGGGGCGAGGAGTTCACGTTGCCGGAGGACGCCTCGGTGCGGCTGGCACACCCGCTCCACCTCGGCGGGGAACTCACGGCGTGGGCGAAGCTGTTCGCCGACCACGAGTTCCGACAGCCCTTCCCGCAGCTGGACCGTGCCGTGCACCGGCTCGCGGACGACGAGGCGGCCGGCGACCGGTTGGAGCGGTGGGAGAACGTCACCGTGCCGACCGCCGCACTGCTCGGCCTGGAGCGGCGCGGCTGGGAGCGCGACGAGCCGATGTTCGCCGGGGTGCAGTGCTGGATGTCCAAGCGGGTCGCGAAGGACCGCTGGGTCATCGTCATTCCGTCGGACGGGTTCAAGATCGGCGCCGTCGATCTCTCCGCCGAGCAGTCGCTGCTTCACATAGGGCTGTCCGTGCGGCCCAGCGCGTGGGACCAGCCCGGGGAGCCGGCCAGGCTCGCCTTCGCCGAACTCGACCCGGTGGCCGTGTCCGAGCTGCTCTCCGACCTTGCGGAGCTGGTGGCGCGCTGATGACGACCAGAAGCCCCACCCCACCGCGGCGCACAGCCCGGGGAGGGCCGGGAGCGACGGCCGCTGCTCTCCCTCCCCGTTCCTCTTCCCTGTTCCTCCTCCCTGTCCTCCCGCTGGGAATTCGGGTCGAAATCATACGGACGCCTGAATATGTTTCGCACTGATAAGCGAAAATGGGGGAGGTGTAGCGGGAAGTGGTCTTCGCCATAACCCGGTCGAGTGACGCGGGCTCACGGATATTCGCCATCGGCCACTACTGTGCCCCAACATGACCACTACCAATACCGCTTCGAACAGTGCCCAGTACGCTTCCCAGTTGGGCACTCTCTCGGTGATCCCCTGGACGAGCGACCCGAGCGAAAGCGAACGCAACGCGCCTTATCTGCTCGCCTATTCGCTCGGTGACGGGCGGGGCGGCCCCGGTGTTGTCGAGGACACCATGCGCGCCGTTCTCGCCGAGGTCGGGCTGCGGCCCGGCGAGGAGCTGGTCGACGCGTCCGAGACGCCCGGTGTGTCGATCAAGCTGCTGGTGGAGGCGGGCCGCGCCGTGCTCACGATGCCGTACCTCAACGCGCAGTGCCCCGTACCCCCGGAGTGGGAGCGCGACGCCCGGGAGACCGGCAAGGTCTACTTCGTGGTCGCCACCCGGCCGTGGGCCGAGGCGACGCCGGGCAAGCCGGTCACCGAGGACCAGCTGCGCGCCTTCGCCGGCGACCCGGAGATGCTCGCCGCCGCCGCGCACTGCCTGCTGCCGGTCCGCAGCCTGCGCGGCTGAGGCTCAGCCGGTCGACGCCGGGTTCGAGGAACGCGGCGCACAGACTCAGGCACAGGTAGCGGCTCAGGCGGCGAGAACAGCGAGAGGAGCGGATGTCGTGGCAACGACTCTGGTCGAGGACGCGTCAACCGAGAAGACCGCGGACGGCGTCGGCGGTGTACGGGGCGGCAGCCGGGCGTTCGCGCTGTTGCTGATCATCACGGGCGCGGCGGGGGTGCTGGCCGCCTGGGTGATCACCATCGACAAGTTCAGGTTGCTGGAGGATCCGGGTTTCACGCCGGGGTGCAGTCTGAATCCGGTGGTGTCGTGCGGGAACATCATGAAGAGCGCTCAGGCGTCGGTCTTCGGGTTTCCCAATCCGATGCTGGGTCTGGTGGCTTACGGGGTGGTGGTCTGTATCGGGGTGGGGCTGCTGGCGGGGGCGCGTTACCGGGGGTGGTTCTGGCTGGGGCTGAACGCGGGGACGCTGTTCGGGGTGGGGTTCTGCGCCTGGCTCCAGTACCAGTCGCTGTACAGCATCAATTCGCTGTGTCTGTGGTGCTGTCTGGCGTGGGTCGGCACGATCGTCATGTTCTGGTACGTCACGTCCCACAACATCCGGGCCGGCCTGCTGCCCGCCCCTGGCGCGGTGCGCGGATTCCTGGACGAGTTCACCTGGACGCTGCCGGTGCTGCACATCGGGATCATCGGGATGCTGATCCTGACCCGCTGGTGGGACTTCTGGACCAGCTGACGGAATCAGCCGGCAGAATCAGCCCTCGGAATCAGCCCTCGGAATCAGTGGGCGGAATCAACTGGCTGGGTCTGCACCGGAAATCAGCTGCGGAAATCAACTGAAGAGGCGTGCGTGTCGCGCGGGCGAGCCATCGCGGTACGCGCGTCGCGCGAGGCAGCCGTACAACCCGCACTCCGCGCGTCCGACGCTCCAGCCGCCCGCCCGCCCCTCAAGGCCCTGAATCAGGAGACCGTGAGGGGCGGTGGCGGTTCTTCCCGGAGTCCAGGAACGCGGGACTACTGGCCGAACGGGAGTCCGCCGAGGAGCTGACCGCCGCCCGGCTTCGGCTTGTTCAGCTCGTTGGTGACCTGGTTCACCGCGTGGAGGACGGAGCCCGGGCGCTCGGTGTCGAGCATGTTGCTGTCCAGCGGCTTGGGGTCGCGCAGACCTTCGCGCAGCAGCTGGTCCACGCCGTTGTTCAGGTTGATCGAGGTCTGGGGCGGCTGGCCGGCCGGGGCGGGTGCGGCGGCCAGCGCGGGTGCGGCGGCGGCACCCAGGGCCAGCACGGAACCGGCGGCGGCGACGACGGTGGCGGCGACCTTCGTGGTCTTCATCGGTGCGTCCTTCTCTCGGATCTCTCGGATCTCTGGGACTGTCTCGGCGTCCCGGACATGTGGGTACGGGAACAACTCGGATCCCGCACAGGCTCGTTGACGGAGGTCTCCCTGCCGCCCGGCCTCGACATCCCTAACGATTTCTCGGCGTGGCGGAAACTCCGTACCGGGGGAATTCTGGGCAGGCCACTCGAATGAGCAGACGGGAAAGCGTGAGCGGACAGGAAAGAGCCGCCCCGCCCCGAAGGGCAGGACGGCTCGTTCGCGTGAAGCCGACGGCTATGACGTCAGTTGTTGACGCAGACGTTGCCGAAGGCGGGGTTCAGGATGCCGATGACGTCGATGGTGTTGCCGCACAGGTTGATCGGAACGTGCAGCGGGACCTGGACGACGTTGCCGGACAGGACACCCGGGGAACCGACAGCCGCGGCCTCCGCGCCGGAGTCGGCGAAGGCGGCGCCGGAGGCACCGGCGACGGCGGCGGCGGCCGCGGCGGAGAGAACGACGGCCTTGGCGATACGCGACATGGGGAAGGGCTCCTCGGTCGTATGAAGATGACATGAGCGCCGGGCGTGATTGCCCCGACTCATGCATCAACGGCCAGCACGCCCGTAGGTTGCGGGCCCAAACGGGTGAATCCGCGCTTCGCGTCACTGCGGGAGAGGGCCGGACTCGGCCGCGAAGGCCGGGCGCGGCCGGTGGTGGCGGCGTGTTCCCGTACCCCGCTGTCGCCCCGCGCACCCCGCGATTCCCGGTCAATTCCCTTGGCGGACGGTGGAGTACGGGCAATCAAGTTGAACGTTTACCGGGCAGTCCGTCATATACATCCAACTGTACTTTCAACAGGTTTGAGCGCGTCTGGCGTGATTTTCAGTCCGCGCTCTGTAATGGTGCCTTCTGGTTTCGGTTTTGGAGGCGGAGAGTCCGTATGGGTAATTCGGCGTTTCATGCCGCGCGTCGCGGTGTGCTGTGCGTGCTGGTCGCACTCGTGTGGTCCGTCGCCGTATACCCGTCGGCGGCCGTTGCGCCGGCGAGCGGTGCCGAGAGGTCACGTATCCCCTTCGATATCCGTTTCGACGCCGTGCAGCACGGCGGCATCGTGCGGGCGGCCAACTCGGCCGTCAGCTGCCGCGCCGAGGGGCCGCGCCGCGACGCGGCGTGCGCGGCGGCGCGGGCGGGCGGGAAAGCGGACAGCCGGCAATTCGACATGTTCTATTCGGATGTCGACGACGACCCGCTCACCTACAACTCCACCCGGGCCGAACTCCGCCTCCCCGACCGCGCCCGCGTCAATTACGCGCGCCTGTACTGGGGCGCGAACCTGCGCGTCGGCGAGCAGAAACCGCCGGCCGCCAGCGGCCGGGTGCTCCTCGCCGAGCCGGGCGGACGGTACAAGGAAGTGCTGGCGGACACCCCGATCGGGCACCGGGCGGGCGGGGGCGCGGACGCCTTCCAGGCGTCGGCGGATGTGACGCCGCTCGTGCGTGCCAGCGGCTCGGGGATGTACACGGTGGCGCAGATCAATGTCGCGATGGGGCGCTCCGCCGTGGGCGCCTGGGGCGGCTGGACCCTGGTCGTCGCGTACCGGAAAGACGATGCCCCGCTGCGCCGACTTTCCATCTGGGACGGATTCGAGACGCTCGATGCGCGCCGTATGGAAGAAAATGTCGAGTTGGGTGGACCGCGTGTTCCGGAACACGCCACGGGCCGGCTGGGAGTGGTCGCGTATAACGGGCACCGCGGCGTCACCGGTGACTCGATCGCGGTGGAGACCGGAAACGGAAAAGGCGTGCTCCTCGGCAACAAGAGCAACCCGTCCACCGATGTGATGAATTCCAGCGTCACGGAGTTCGATTCCGAGCCGCTCAAGCGGCAGCCCGCCTACCCGAACACCCTCGGGTACGACTCGGATGTTTTCGACTTGCGTGGTGCCCTGGCTTCCGGAGCCCGCCGCCTCACTGTTCGAATCAGCTCCGAGAAAGATCCCCTCCGGGTGGGCGTGCTGTTCGTAGAGGCGGATGCGCGGTACTGAGCGCGAGCGTGCCCCGGGTGCCCCCGCTCCTGATTTCCTTGCCTAAATTTTCCTTTGTCCACGAGTGGAAAGAGTCGCGCGTGCAGCCACGACAGGACCGGCCGGGGTCCGGCTTCACCGCGCTCCACCTCGTCCAGCCGGTCGACGGTGGAGTGGCTCAGGTGGTTCTCGACCTCGTCGGAGCACAAGTAGCCGCGGGAATAAGGGTTGTTGTGGGCTGTCCGGAGGAGGGGCCGCTCGCCCCGGCCGCGGTCCGACGGGGGGCCGAGGTCCACGACTGGCGGGCCACGCGCGCCCCCGGCCCCGCCCTGGTGCGGGAGGTACGGCAGGCCGCCCGGCTGGTCCGGCTGGTACGCCCCGACCTGGTCCACGCCCACAGCGCCAAGGCCGGACTCGCCGGACGCCTCGCGGTACGCGGCCGGGTGCCGACCGTATTCCAGCCGCACGCCTGGTCGTTCGAGGCGGTCGGCGGCGTGACCGGGCGGCTGGCCACGCGCTGGGAACGACTGGCGGTCCGCTGGACCGACCGCGTCATCTGCGTCAGTGACGCCGAGCGCCGCACCGGCGAGCGTGCCGGGATCGACGCCCGCTGGTCGGTCGTCCGCAACGGCGTCGAGACGGCGAGGTTCGCCCCCGCCGCCGCTCTGTTCCCACCCCCGTTCGACGGTTCGTGCGAAGGCTCGTTCGAGGAGGCGTGCGCGGGTACCTACGCCGGCTCGTACTCCAGTTCCCTCGGCGACGCGCCGGGGGAGGGGCTCGCCGACACCGCGCGGGCCCGCGCCGCGCTGCCGATGCTGGCCGCGCTCCCGCCCGCCACCCCCGTCGTGGTGTGCGTCGGCCGGCTGTGCCGGCAGAAGGGGCAGGACATCCTGCTGCGCGCCTGGCGGCAGGTCGTACGGCAACTGCCGGGCGCCCGGCTCGTCCTCGTCGGCGACGGCCCCGACGCCGCCGCGCTGCGCCGCACGGCGCCCGACTCCGTGCTGTTCGCCGGGGCCGTGGCGGACACCGCGCCCTGGTACCGGGCGGCCGACCTGGTGGTCCTGGCCTCCCGTTGGGAAGGCATGGCGGTGGCGCCGCTGGAGGCCATGGCCGGCGGCCGGGCCGTCGTCCTCAGCGATGTGGACGGCGCGCGGGAATCCCTGCCGCCGGGCCGCGAGAGCGTCTGTCTCACCCCGCCGGGGGACCCGGCCGCGCTGGCCGCCGCCCTGGGCGTCCTGCTCAACGACGCCCCGCTGCGCGAGGCGATCGGGCGCGAGAGCCATCACCACGTACTCAGCACCTATGACGTACGGCAGACCGCGCGGGCCGTCGCGGATGTGTACCGAGAGGTGACCGGCCGCGTGGCCGCCGCCGTGCCGCGCACCGAGCGCAGGGAGCCGATTCTCCAGTGACCACGGAAAGCACCAGCGTCCCTCCGCCGTCCCGGCGCGCGAGGACGGCGCGACACACCCCGGGGCGCCCCGGGCGCGGGACCGGCGCCGGGCAGACGGCTCTGGAGCAGGCCGTACGGGCGACGGCCGCAGTGGGGCGCGTCTCCATCGCGCCTCCCCGCGACACCCGCGACCTCCCCGACCGCGTCACGTCGCCCGCCCGCCCGCGCCCGGCCGCCGGCGCGCCGCGCTTCGGACTGCCGCTGGTGGCGGCGGACTCGCTGGCGGCGCTGCCGGCCACCATCCCCCTCACCGACGCCCAGCGCACCCCCGCGCTGCTCGTACCGCTCGTCCTCTCCGTCGTCGCCCTCAACGCGCTCGCGGGTCTCTACCGCCCCGGCGCCGTCCTGTCAGGGCTCGGCCAACTGCCCGTCCTCGCCGCCCGGATCACGGCGGCCTGGTGCGCGGCGGCTGCGGCCCTCGCCGCGCTGGCCCCGGCGCACGCCCTGGGCTTCGCCGCCCTGGCGAGCGCGATCGCCGTACAGCTCGCCGTCTCCTGCGGCTGCCGCTCCCTCCTCCACGCCCGCCGCCGCGCCTCGGCCCGTAACCGCCTGCGCTCGGCCCTGGTCGTCGGTACGGCGACGGCCGCGCCCCGGCTGACCGCGCTGCTCGCCCAGCACCCGGAGTACGGCCTGCGGCCCGTCGGCGTCGCCTCACCGGCGGCGCTCGCCCCCGGCGGGTCGGCGGCGGGCCCCGCCGCCGACCCGCCGGACACCGAGGCGGCGGAGGACGCGCGCGACACCAGGGAGGGGACCGGGGACGGCGGCCTCGGTACAGAGGCGCCCGCCCTGCCCGTGCTGACCACCACCGAGGAGATCCACCGCGCCGTCATCCAGAACGGCGTCCAGGACGCCCTGTTCATCGACTGCGGCGGCTACCCGGACGCCCGCTCCGACCGGTCCGGCTCCACCGACCTCGTCGCGCTGTTCCACGAGTACGGCTGCGCCACCTGGTTCGTCTCCACCGGCCCCCGGGCCCTGCGCCTCGCCGCCGCGCCCGCCCCCATGGAACGTCACCTGTGGGGGTTCGCCTACCACCGGGTCGCGCCGCCCGCCGCCGGAGGGCGCCACCGGGGCGCTCTCGCCAAGCGGCTGCTCGACCTGCTGATCGCGGCACCGGTCCTGCTGGCCGTCTCCCCCGTACTGCTGCTCTGCGCGCTCGCGGTCCGGCTCTGCGACGGCCCGGGCGTGCTGTTCCGCCAGGAGCGCGTCGGGCAGCACGGCCGGCCCTTCACCCTGCTGAAGTTCCGCACCCTGCGCCCGTCCGACGAGAACGAGTCGGCCACCCGCTGGAACATCGCGGGCGACCTGCGGATGAGCCCGGTCGGCAACGTCCTGCGCCGTACGTCGCTGGACGAACTGCCGCAGCTGTGGAACGTGCTGCGCGGCGACATGAGCCTGGTCGGCCCCCGGCCGGAACGGCCCTTCTTCGTCGCGAACTTCAGCAGGACCCACTCCGGGTACGCGGCCCGCCACCGGATGCCCGTCGGCATCACCGGTCTCGCCCAGGTCCACGGGCTGCGCGGGGACACCTCCATCGAGGAGCGGTCCCGCTTCGACAATCACTACATCGACCACTGGTCGTTGTGGCAGGACGTGTGCATTCTGGTACGTACCGCCCTCTCCCTCGTCCGCCCGGCGGGCAGCTGATGGCCACCGCCGAGGCTCTCGGCGCCCGGCCGCACCCGGCGCCGCCGGCGGCGGCGCGGGCCGCGCTGCGCAGGGCCGCGCCGCTGCTGCCCGCCGTGGCGGTCGTCGCACTGCTGGCCGTACCGTCCGCACCGGCCGGGGACGGTACGGCCGGGTCCGGGAGCGTGGCCGACGCGGCGTCGGCGCTGCTCGTCCTGTACTGCCTGGTCCGCGTCGTGCGCGAGCGGGCCCGCCCGTTGACCCGTACGGCCGCGCTCGTGCTCGGGCTGCCGGTGCTCGGAGTGGGCGTCGCCGTGCTCAGCTCGGACGACACGGCGGCCGGTCTGGCGGGGGCCGCGCGCTATCTCCAGATCTTCGTCCTCGTACCGGCGGCGCTGCTGCTGCTCGTACGGGACCGGTGGGACTTCCGCTTCCTCGCCGGGTCCGTGGTGGCCCTCGCGCTGGTCCAGGGGGCGATCGGCGCCGTCCAGTATCTGACCGGCACCGGCGCCTCGTACCGGGGCGAGAACATCCGCGCGGTGGGCACCTTCGGGCCCACCGATGTGATGGGCATGGCCACCGTCGTGTCGTACGGAGTGGTCCTCGCCGTCGGCTTCGCGCTGGGCGCCACGGACGGGTCGCCGCGCGGACAGCGGGCGACGGGCCTGGTCTGCGCCGGGCTGCTGACCGTACCCCTGGTGCTCTCCTTCAGCCGGGGCGCGTGGATCGCCACGGCGGCGGCCGTCGCGCTCCAACTGGTGCTGTCGGGGCCGCGCAGGGCGGCCGTCGCCGTGCTGACCGCCGGGGCGTTCGGGGTCGTCCTCGTCGGCGGCCTCGGCCTCGGCTCGCAGCTGGTCACCGACCGGCTCGGCTCCATCGCCGAGGTCGCCGACGCGCCTGACCAGTCCGTCACCGACCGGTACACGATGTGGGCCGCCGCCACCGACATGTGGCGTACGCGGCCGGTCACCGGCGTCGGGCTGAAGGGCTTCCCCGCCCACCGCGACAGCCATGCCTCGCTCGCGCTCTCCTCGGGCAGCGACACGGCGGGCGCGGGACTCGGCTTCCAGCGCCAGCCGCTGCTCTCCCCGCACAACATGTATCTGCTCGTGCTCAGCGAACAGGGTCTGCTCGGCGTCCTCACGCTGGTGGGCAGCTGGGCCGCGCTGCTCGTGCTCGCGCTGCGCGGGCAGGCGGGCGCCGGCCGCACCCGGACCGCGCGTGCCGGCCACGGACGTCCCTGGCGGGCCGGGCACCTCGGGCGCGGCACCGGCGCGGACTGCGGGCTGGTCGTCACCGGGCTGCTGGTCTGGCAGCTGGTGGACTTCGGGTACGCGGACATCGGCGGGCCCTCCACCGTGCTGACGGCCGTGATGCTCGGCCTCGCGGCCTGGTGGGCGCTGGCGCCGGGCCGTACCGGGAGCGGGTCCGTCGCCACATGACCGATACCAGGCAGCCGCCGCCCCCTCAACCGCCGCCCGGACCCGTACCCCCGCCGCACCCGGCGCCGTCCTCTCCGGCCCCGCCCCCGGCGGCGCTTCCGGTGGTGCCCCCGCCGACCTCGCCGCCCCCGGCGGAGGCGGCGTCCGGTGCCGGGGAGCCCGGTGCCGCGGTGTCCGCGGCCGTGGAGCCCGGCGCCGTGGAGCCCGGTGCCGGGAAGCCCGGTGCCGGGGAGTCCGCAGTCGTGGAGCCCGATGCCGGGGAGTCCGGCGCCGAAGCGGCAGCCGGCCCCGGGTCGGCGTCATCGGGGCGCTTCCTCGCCCGCGCCGCGCTCCTCACCGCGCTGCTGACCGCCGCCGGTTCCGCCCTCGGCCTCCTCCGCGACCAGACCATCGCGCACCTGTACGGCGCCGGGCCCGACACCGACGCCTTCCTCGTCGCCTGGACCGTCCCCGAGGTGTCCGCCACGCTCCTCATCGAGGACGCCATGGCGCTCATCCTCGTACCCGCGTTCAGCCTGGCCCTGGCGCGGCGCGCCACGCGGTCCGCGCCGGAGCCCGACCCCGTACGGCAGTTGACCCGCTCGACGCTGCCCCGGCTGTTCCTCGCCCTCAGCGCCGCCGCCGCCCTGCTGGCGCTGGCCGCGCCCTGGGCGGTGGCCGTCCTGGCCCCCGGGCTGCCGGAGACCCACCTCGCCGTCGCGTGCACCCGGCTGACGGCCACCTCGGTCTTCACCTACGGTCTGGCCGGCTACTTCAGCGCCGCACTGCGCGCGCACGGCAACTTCGTGGCACCCGCCGCGATCTACGTCGCGTCCAACATCGGCATCATCGGCACGATGCTCGCCGTACGCGACCGGGGCGGTGTGACGGTCGCGGCGGCCGGGGTCGGTGTCGGCGGCGTCCTCATGGTGCTGATCCAACTGCCGTCCCTCTGGCGCAGGCTGCGCGAGAGCCGTACGGCCGCCCCGGCATCCGGGCCGGACCGTACGGGACCGGGGCCCGGAGCGGAACCGGGCGCGGCAGCGAACCGTACCGACCCCGACCCCGACCCGGCCCCGGACACCGCCACCGACGTGGCCGCCGCCCGCGTCGCCCCGGTGGCCCTCGGGCTGCTGGCGCCCGTCATCGCCTTCGCGCTCAGCCGCCAGTCCCAGGTCCTCATCGAACGGTTCCTCGCCGCGCCGCTGCCCGCCGGGGCCATCTCGCACCTCAACTACGCGCAGAAGGTCGCGCAGATCCCGATGACGCTCTCCCTGATGCTCTGCACGGTCACCTTCCCCGTGGTCGCCCGCGCCATGGCGGCCGGCGAGACCGGCCGGGCGCGGCGGCGCGTCGAGCGGGACCTCGCGCTGGCCGCGATGATCGTGCTGGTGGGCGCCGCCGCGATCATCGCCTGCGCGCCCCAGTTCATCGAAATCCTCTTCCAGCGCGGCCAGTTCACCGCCGCCGACACCGCCGCTACCGCCGCCGTGATGCGGGTGTACGCGCTCGGGCTGCTCGGCCACACCCTGGTCGGGACGCTCGTACGCTGCTACTTCTCGGCAGCGCGCCCGCTGTGGTTCCCGGCGCTCGCCATGGTCTTCGGGCTGGCGCTGACCACCGTCTCGGGCGCCCTCCTGGTGCAGTTCTGGGGGGTGCTCGGCATCGCCGCGGCCAACGCCCTCGGCATCACCGCCACCGCCGCCCTGATACTGCACGGCCTGGCCCGCCACACCATCGCCCTCGACCCCCGCTTCATGCTCGGCGGGCTGGCCCGACTCGGCGCCGCCGCCGCGACCGCCGCCGGCGCCGGGTGGCTCTGCGGCACCCTCGTCGACTCACCCGTGGCGGGCGCCGTCTGTGCCTGCGAGGTGATCGTCGCGGTCTTCCTCGTCGTCGCCGGCGCCCTGCGGGCGCCCGAGATCGACACCGTCCTCCGCCCCGTCTCACGAAGGCTCGCGCATGCCCGCTGACACACCCGCCGACGCGCTCCCGCCCGGCCCCCTGTGGGCCCTCATGTACCACTCGGTGGCCGACCCCACCGACGACCCCTACCGGGTGACGGTCTCGCCCGGCCGGCTCGAACGGCAGCTGCGCTGGCTGCGCCGCCGCGGGCTCACCGGCGTGGCCATGGAGGAACTGCTGCACGCCCGCGCCGCAGGCCGGGGCGCCGGGCTCGTGGGACTGACCTTCGACGACGGCTACGCCGACTTCCTGGAGAGCGCCGTACCGCTGCTCCACCGGTTCGGATTCACGGCGACGGTCTTCGTCCTGCCCGGCCGGCTCGGCGGGACGAACGAATGGGACGGCCTCGGCCCCCGCAAGCCCCTCCTCACGGAGGACGGCGTCCGGGCCGCCGCCGACGCCGGAATGGAGATCGGCTCGCACGGGCTGTGGCACACCGACCTCACCACCGCCGACGACGACGTGCTGGCCAGGGACACCGCGCACAGCCGCGCCCTGCTGCGCGCCATGACCGGCCAGGAGGTGGCGGGCTACTGCTATCCGTACGGAACGGTCGACGCGCGCGCCGTCGAGGCCGTGCGGGCCGCCGGATACGCGTACGCCTGCGCCATCAGCCCGGGCCCGCTCACCGGCGTCCTCGCCCTGCCCCGTATCCACATCGGTGAGCGGGACACCGGCGCCCGGCTCCACCTCAAGCGACGGCTGCACCGCTGGCGCCGCGAGCCCGTACCGGCCGCCGAGTACGCCGCGTACGCGGCCGTCAGCGCGGGGGCGGGCACCCGGTGAAGGTCCTCCATGTCATCACCGGGCTGGGCATCGGTGGCGCCGAGCAGCAACTGCGCCTGCTGTTGCGGAAGTTGCCGGTGGACAGCGATGTCATCACGCTCACCGACCCGGGCGCCGTCGCCGAGGGCATCGTCGCCGACGGCGGCTCGGTCCGAAACCTCGCCATGACCGGCAACCGTGACCTCGGCGCGCTGCCCCGGCTCACCCGGCTGGTCCGGCAGGGGCGGTACGACCTGGTGCACACCCACCTCTACCGGGCCTGCCTGTACGGGCGGTTCGCGGCCAGGTTCGCGGGCGTGCGGTCCATCGTCGCCACCGAACACTCCCTCGGCGCCGTCCAGATCGAGGGACGGCCGCTGACCGCCGGAGCCCGCGGCCTCTATCTCGCGGGGGAACGCCTGGGCACCGCGACCGTCGCCGTCTCCGCCACCGTCGCACGGCGGCTGGAGCGCTGGGGGGTGCGTCCCGAGCGCATCCATGTCGTCCCCAACGGCATCGAGGCCGGGCGCTTCGCCTTCGACCCGGCCGCGCGCCGCGCCGCCCGCGCCCGGCTGGGACTGCCGCAGGACGCCTTCGTGGCCGGCGCGGTGGGCCGGCTGACCAGCGGCAAGCGCTTCGACCGGCTGGTGCGGGCCGTCGCCGAACTGCCCGATGCCCATCTGCTCCTGGTCGGCGACGGTCCCGAGCGCGCGCGGCTGCTGCGGCTCGCCGAGGAGCGCGGCGCGGCCGGCCGGGTGCTGCTGCCCGGCGCGTGCCAGGACCCGCCCCCGGCGGCCGGCACCGGCGGCCTGCCCGACCTGCCCGCGCTGCTCGCGGCCATGGACGTCTCCGTCTCCACCTCCCACGACGAGGCGTTCGGACTGGCCTCGCTCGAAGCCCTCGCGGCCGGGCTGCCGGTGCTGTACGTCACCTGCCCCGCGCTCCAGGACCTGCCCCCCGAGGCCGCGCCCGGCGCCCGCCGGATCAGCGGCTCCGTGCCCGGACTCGTCGACGAGCTGCGGCAGTTCCAGGAGAGACACCGCGAGGGCCGCCGCGAGACCGGCGACGGGGCGGACGGGGAGCGGACCCTGCGGCCGGTGGCGTCCGCCGTGCGCCACTACGACATCTCCCACAGCGCCGAACAGCTGATGGCCGTCTACGAGCGTGCCGCCCGAGGCACGAAAGTCCCCATCCGAGAAGTGAGTTGCCCATGACCCAGCACAGACTTCGGAACCGGTGGGCCCGGCTCCCGAAGATCACCCCGAAAACCCTGTCCGTCCGGTGGATCGTGCCGGCGGCCGTCGCGGTCGGCGCGCTGAGCGGCGGCATGTACGGCCTGCTGCGCACCCCGGAGTACGCGGCGACCAGCTACGTCGTCGTCGTCCCGCTGGACACCTCGGAGCCGGCCGCCGCGCTGGGCTTCGCGACGGCGTACGGCCGGGTCGCCCCGCAGCTCGCGCTGATCGGCGACGCGCCGACCTGGGCGGGGGTGTCCGCCGACACGCTCAAGAAGAACGTGCGGACGGCGACCTCGCCCGACGCCCCGATGATCTCCGTGACCGCGACCGCGCCCGACGCGCCGACCGCCGTCACCATGGCCAACGGCGTCGCGCGGGCCCTCGTCGTCAACGGATCGCACCTGCAAGGCAGTACGAACGTACGGGTGCTCCAGTTCTCCCGGGCGATCGAGCCGACCGATCCGGTCACCCCCTCCGCCTCGCTGGCCGCCCTCGTCGGCGGCAGCGCCGGCGGTCTGATCGGCGGACTCGGGCTGCTGGTGCGCCCGAAGCTCCGGCGCGCCGAAGCGGGCCAGGGGCAGACCGCCGCGACCGCCGCGACCGGCACCGTACCGGGACCGGCCACCGCCACCGCCTCGGCGGCCTCCGCCGCCCCACCGTGGTCGGACACGTTCTGATGGCGTCGCCCACGCGGACGCGGGCCGGGCGCGCCCGGCCCCTGCGCGCCCCGGTGTCGTCCGTACCGGTGCCTGCCCTGCTCACCGCGTCCAGATCCAGGGCCGTCACGGACTTCACGACGGAGCTGTGCACGGACACCGCGCGCTTCTCGGCGATCGCCCCGGAGTGGAACGCCCTCCACCGCGCCTCCCGGACGGCCACCCCGTTCCAGAGCCACGCGTGGCTGTACTCCTGGTGGCTCTCGTACGGCACGGGCGGGCGTACGGGCGCGCGGGGGAGCGGGCCAGGCCGGCTGCGGGTCGTGCTCGTACGCAGACGCGGGGAGCTGGTCGCGGCGGCCGCCCTCATGCGGGTCCGCCGGCCCTTCCCCGTCCTCGTGCCGCTCGGCGGCACCATCTCCGACTTCTCCGACGTCCTGCTGGACGACAGCCGCACCGAGGAGGAGACCGACGCCTGCGCCGACGCGCTGACCCGCGCCCTCGCCGAGCTGGCCCGCACGGCGGTGATCGACCTGCGCGAGGTGCGTCCGGGCGCCGCCGCCGAACGCGTCCGCGCCCGCTGGACCGGGCCCCGGCGGCGGCTCGCCGACTCGACCTGCCTCGAACTGCCCGCCGTACCGATGGACGCGCTGCTCGCCAGGCTTCCCGCCGCACGCGCCCAGCGGTTCCGCGCGAAGCTGCGCAAGCTCGACGCGCTCGGCATCGAGGAGCGGGCGGTGCCCCCGGCCGAGGTCCCCGCCGCCGTGAGCCGCATGCTGGAGCTGCACCGGCTCCAGTGGGAGGGGCGCGGGATCACCCCCGAGCACCTCAGCGCGCGCTTCGCCGAGCATCTGACCCGGTCCGCGCGGTCCATGGTCGCCACCGGCGACGCCCGGCTCACCGAGTTCCGGCTCGCGGGCGCGGTGGTCGCCGCGGATCTCACCCTGGTGTCCGGCGGGCTGGCGGGCGGCTATCTGTACGGGGCCGACCCGGCGCTGCGCGCGCGCAAGGTCGATGTCGCCACCATGCTGCTGCGCCGCGGGGCGCGGGAGAGCGGCGGGGACGGCCGTACGACGCTGAGCATGCTGCGGGGCAACGAGCCGTACAAGCACCACTGGCGCCCGGAGACGCTGCGCAACCAGCGGCTGCTGCTCGCCGGGCCCGCGCTGGCGCCCCTCCTGTGGCTGCTGTTCGCGCGGGCGGCGGGACGGGAGCGGGTGGCGGCGCTCGTCAAGCGGCTGCGCGGGAGGGAAGGCGGGGAAGGGGGCGACAAGCGATGACGAGCCGCCGCCTTCCCCGCCGCGCTCGGTGACGTGGCGTCACGTCACATGAGCCACCGGCGCGTGCCCTCACTTCGGCCGGTGCCCGAACCAGTCGAGACGGACGCAGACCCTGCCGCCGAGCAGCTTCTCGACCCAGGGGCCGAGCGGGACCGGGGTGCAGTCCTGCGGGCGCGTGGGCCGGGGTGTGGGTACGGGCGTGGTCGGCGCGGGCGTCGGCTCCTGAGTGGGCTGCGGGGTCGGCTCCTGTGTGGGCTCCGGGGTCGGCTCCTGTGTCGGCTCCTGTGTGGGGGTGGGAGTGGGGGTCGGTGTCGGTACCGGCTCGGTCGGGCGCCCGTACAGCGCGGCGCGGAACACCTTCGACGACTCGGGATTCTCCTCGCACAGCCAGATTCCGTGCGGACAGTAGTCGGTGACGGTGTTGTACAGCGGCTTGTACGTGTCCATCCACTGGAGCATGCGCCGCATGTATTCCGGGTTGTCACCGTTGCGGAAGAGGCCCCACTCCGGATAAGAGATAACCTTCCCGTGTGCAGCGGCGAAGTCCACGTGTTCCTGGAGCCCGTAGGGCTCATTCACCTGTTCGTCAAAAGTCCGGCCCGGCGGCTGATCGTAGGAATCCATGCCGATGATGTCCACGACCCGGTCGCCGGGATAGCACATGGTCCACGGAACGGCGTCCCGTCCCCGATTCGGAGCGAAGTCGAAACGGAATTTCTGTCCTGGCACCGCACGCATCGCCGTCACGATGCGGCTCCAGTATCTCTTCCACGCCTGCGGATCGGGCCCGCAACGAGATGTGTACGTGATGCCGTTCATTTCCCAGCCGAGGACGATCACCGTGTCGGGAACACCGAGATCCACCA
The DNA here is from genome assembly GCF_042900885.1 of Streptomyces sp. NPDC012835. Taxonomy (NCBI): domain Bacteria; kingdom Bacillati; phylum Actinomycetota; class Actinomycetes; order Kitasatosporales; family Streptomycetaceae; genus Streptomyces; species Streptomyces sp. NPDC012835. The sequence continues at coordinate 514,939 of NZ_JBIBBW010000003.1, read as the reverse complement.
GCCGGCGCGCGAGCGTCGTGAAGTGGCCGTCGTACTGTCCGGCCGCGCCTCTGCGCAGCTCACGGCGGACGTCCCGGTCGGGGACCTGTTCCTCGTTGCGCTCCAGCATGGGCACATTGAGGACGAACATCCGGTCCTCATCGGCCTTGCGCCACGCGGCCCAGTCCTCCAGGAAACCCGGGCTGCCCTCGATGTTGGACCACACGTCCCCGGGGAGATAGGTATGACCGACACGCAGCTCCGTACCCCCCAGCCATTTCTCCATGGCCGCGATGCGCTCCACGCCTTTCGGGCCGTAATCCAGATACGCGCCGATTGCGGGCGCGGTGGCCGCCGGCGGTTTCGGCTTCTCGGTGGCGCCTTCGGGGCCCTTCGCCGGTTCCGGAGAGGATTTCCCGGTGGTCGCGTGATGCGGAACGGGCGGCACGGCACCGGTGGCAAGGAGACCGGCCGTGACCACACCCAGGCAGGTGGTCGTCAGCCGTCGACGTCTAGGGGACATGTCAGCTCCTCGTGATTCGAACCCGTTTCCGGCGGTCGCGACTCGGAGTCACGTGTGAGCTTAAAAGTATTTCTAATAAGCCGATCGGGAACCTGGCCCGGTGCTCCAGTAGTCCATCCGTGATTTTCATCCCCCGCTTGGGTTATCGATCTGAAGGACCCTCACCGTGCCGAGCTACGACACCCGCGTCCCCGCCGTCCTCATGAGGCTCGACCGGAACCCCTTCCACCACGGCACGCTGGGAGCCGTACGGTCCCTCGGCAGGGCCGGGATCGAGGTCCACGCGGTGATCGAGGCGGGCCGCAGTCCGGTGATGCGCTCGCGCTATCTGAGCCGGGCCCACCTACGGCCGTGCGCCGCGCCGGATCTGACGGAGGCTCGGCATCTGACGGCGTCCCCGTATCTGACAGGGGCTCCGAATGTGCCGGGAGCGCGGGATCTGACGGCGCCTCCGCGTCCGACGAGCGCTCCGGGTTCCGGCGGGGTTCCGGATCTCGCGGAGACCGCGCGGCTGCTGATCGACATCGCGGGCGGGCTGACCGCCCCGGCCGTCCTCGTGCCGATGGACGACCTCAGCGCGATCGCCGTGGCCCGCCTCGGCGACCGGCTCGCCGGGCACTACCTGCTGCCTGAACAGCCGTCAGGGCTGCCCGAGCGGGTCGCGGACAAGGCGGAGCTGGCCGGAATCTGCGCGGACCTGGGCATCCCGCACCCGCGCACGGTGATCCCCGGCTGCGCGGACGAGGCCGCGGCGGCCGCCCGGTCGCTCGGGCTGCCCGTGGTCGCGAAGTGGAGCCGGCCGTGGCTGCTGCCGGAGGGCGCGGGGCTGCGCAGTACCCGGGTCGTGCGCTCCACGCAGGAGGCGCGCGAGCTGTACGGGCGCGGCGCGGAGGCGGGCAGCGGGCTGCTGCTCCAGCAGTTCCTGCCCCACGGCCGGGACCTGGACTGGTTCTTCCACGGCTACAGCGGCGGCCCGGGCGGCACGTGCCTGGTCGGGGCGGCCGGGCGCAAGGAGCGGGCCTGGCCGGTGGGCGCCGGGCTGACCGCCGTCGGCAGCTGGCTGCCGAACGAGGAGGTGGAGCGGACGGCACGCCGGATCGTCGCGGCGCTCGGCTACCGGGGAATCCTCGACCTCGACTTCCGCCGCGACGCCGCGACCGGCGCCTACCACCTCCTCGACTTCAACCCCCGGCCGGGCGCGCAGTTCCGGCTGTTCACGGACCGGTCGGGGATCGACGTCGTACGGGCCCTGCACCTGGACCTCACCGGCCGGGCCGTACCGGCGCAGGACGCGGCACACGGGAGGAGGTTCGTGGTGGAGAACTACGCGCTGCTCTCCGTCCTGTCCGCGCTCCGGTCGCCCTCCCCCGCCCGCGACCGGAGCGCTGACCGGGGCCGGCGGCGGCCCCGGGGGGCCGGGCGGCGCTCCACGGAGGCCGCGTGGTTCGCGCTGGACGACCCGCTGCCCGCCTGCGCGATGGCCTTCGCCTGGGTGGCGCACGCCGTGCGCAGGGGATGGCGCGGGCTGCGGCGCGCGCTGCCGACCCGGCGGCGCCCCGGCGGTGCCGGGCGCTCCCGCACCCCTCCGGGGGCGCTGCGACAGGACAGCCCGGACGGCGCCGCGCCGGGCGCCGCCGTACCGAGGCGGACCGGATGAGCCCCGTACCCGTACCTGTCCTTCTGCCCGTACGCACCCCCACCCCCGACACCACCCCCACCCCCACACGCAGAGAGCGGTATACCCGATGCACGACCTGGTAGTTGTGGGCGCCGGCCCCTACGGACTGTCCGTCGCCTCGCACGCCGCCGCGGCCGGACTCGATCTGCGCGTGTTCGGCAGACCGATGGCCTCGTGGCGTGACCACATGCCGCCCGGGATGTTCCTGAAGTCCGAGCCCTGGGCGTCGAATCTCTCCGATCCGAAGGGCGCCTTCGGTCTCGCGGCCTACGCCGCCACCCGGGGGACGGAGGCCCGCCACGGGGTGCCGCTGCCGGTCGGCTTCTTCGCCTCGTACGGGCTGTGGTTCGCCGAGCGCGCCGCGCCGCCGGTCGACGAACGCACGATCACCGCCGTCCGGCCGTGCCCCGGCGGCTTCCGGCTCACCACCGAGGACGGCGAGACCGTCCTCACCCGTACGGTCGCGCTCGCGGTCGGTGTGATGCCGTTCATCGACATCCCCGCCCCGCTGCGCGGACTCGCCCCCGAGCAGGTGACGCACAGCAGCCACCACGCCGATCTGACGCCGTTCGCCGGACGGGACGTGACCGTCATCGGAGCCGGTCAGGCGGCGCTGGAGACGGCCGCGCTCCTCTCCGAACAGGGCACCACCGTGCGGGTGGTGGCCCGGTCGTCCCGGCTCGTCTGGAACACCCTGCCGCCGCCGAGGCAGCGCCCCGTCGGTGAGTCACTCCGCGCCCCCCACACCGGCCTGGGCTGCGGCTGGAAGAACTGGCTGTACGCGGAGACCCCGGGCATCTTCCGCCGGCTGCCCGAGTCGACCCGCGCGAGGATCTTCACCTCGGCCCTGGGCCCGGCGGGCGCCTGGTGGCTGCGCGAGCGCTTCGAACCGGCCGTCGAGGTGCGGCTCGGCGAGAGCGTGGCAGCGGCCGAGCCGGCCGGCGGCCGGGTACGGCTGGAGCTGATCGCGACCACCGGCCGGGTGGAGACCGTGGAGACGGACCATGTCATCGCCGCCACCGGCTTCACCCCCGGCCTCGAACGGCTCGGCCTGCTCGACGACGAACTGCGCGGCGCTCTGCGGACGGTGGGGGCGGGCAGCGCCCCGGAGGCGAGCGCCGTCTTCGAGTCCTCGCACCCGGGACTGTTCCTGGCGGGGCTGCTGAGCGCGCCGTCCTTCGGCCCGTCGATGCGCTTCGTGTACGGGGCGTCGTACACCGCGGAGCGGCTGGTGGCGGGGGTACGGCGCCGGGTCGGCCTGCGGGTCGGGCCCCTCGCGAAGGTCCGCCAGCGCCAGGGCGCCGACAGCGAGCGCAGCACCGTGGCCTAGCCGGCCCGCCCGGTCGACGCGACGGTGCCGGGGCGGACGGAGCGGTCGGTCAGCGGCGGGCGGCGACGTGGGCGCGGCGGTACAGCAGCGCGCCGCCGAGGATCAGGCCGACGCTCGACGCGGCGGTGGCGAGGAGACGCGGATCGCCACCGGTCGCCGCGAGCCGCGGGGCGTCCGCGTTCTCGGCGGGCGGCACCACGGGGGCGGCCGGGCGCGGTGTGTCCCCGGTGTGCGGGACGTGGTGCGGGGGCGCGGCCGGGGTCGGCCGGAGTACGGAACGGTCCTCCGGCGGTGTGATGTCCTCCGGCGCTTCCTCGGGGGCCTCCGGGGTCTCGGGGACCGGGGGCCGCTCCGGGGGAGCCGCGGGCGTGCCGTTGACGCACGCGTTGCCGAACACCGGGTTGAGCAACCCGATCGGATTGACGGTGTTGCCACAGATGTTGACGGGGATGTCGAGGGGCAGCTGAAGACTGTTGCCCGACGCCACGCCGGGCGATCCGGCGACGGTCGCGTCCGCATCGGCCGCCTGGGCGGATCCGCCGCTCAGGGAGAGCACACTCGACGCCGCGGCGGCGGTGAGCAGTCCCTTGCTGATGAGGTCTCGCACGTGGTTCTCCTGAGTGAGAGCGATGCCAAACGAGGCCGGTCCCGAAGCGCCTGACGGCTGCGCTTCGGGACCGGCCGGGAAACACCCCGCGACGTGTCTTACGACGTCACTTGTTGACGCAGACGTTGCCGAAGGAGGGGTTGAGCAGACCGATGATGTCGATGCTGTTGCCGCAGACGTTCACCGGCACGTGGACCGGGATCTGGAGGACGTTGCCCGACAGCACGCCGGGGGACCCGACGGCAACGCCCTCGGCACCGGCGTCGGCCATGGCCGGGGCCGCTGCACCCAGAGCCAGGACCATTCCCGCGACGATCGTCGCGGCCTTCATGCACTTCATCTTGTCAGCCCTTTCCGCAGCGGCGAATACGTCCGCACGACGGTCGTGGCACGCGAGCATCAGCCTGCTGAGCTCTCAACGTCCGCTGCTGAAGGTCCAACGATCAGATCGCGACGAGGAAACTGTCCCTATTTGTGTCCATTGGTGAGTTCACCCGACTGCCCTACCGGAGAAAGCAGAACCGGCCCGGAGCGTCGTTGCGCCGGGCCGGTTCCGCGGCTTGGTCAGCCGTTCGCGACACCGTTGCCCGAGAGGACCGGGATGTCGTTGACGAGGTGCGAGAGCGGCTCGTCGCCCTTGGCCTGGGTCGAGTTCTCCGTGCACTGCTGGTTCTGCGGGTTCGACAGGACCTGGACGTCCTGAACGGTGACCGGCACGAGGAGGCCGATGATGGAGCCGACGTTGGCCTTGACCGGCGCACCGACGCAGAGCTTGTTCAGCGAGCCCTGGACCAGCTCCAGCTGGGGGCTCATGTCGCCCTTGGTGGCCGCGTTGCCGAACGCGCTCTTGGCGCCGTTGCCGCTGAACGAGGTGGGGCCGTCGTCGTTGCCGATGGCGAGAGCGGGTGCCGCGGCGGCAGCGGAGACGCCGACTACGGAGGCGGCCACGGCCGCGCCGGCCATAATCTTCTTGATCACGATGTGTTCCTTTTCCTGAGAAATGCAGATGCAGCGACCTGCACAACCGGGCATTCCCGGTTTGGTTCTCCTGCTTCACCCGATCGGCTTGCGGGCGGGCGCGGCATTGCCGCTGGGTGATCGCCGGTAATAGACCGTTGGAGTGAAGGGCCAGAACCAAAGAGGGGGAGGTGGAGTTGCTCAGGGGGCTCCGGGAACTTTGGGGCATCCTTCAGAAGGGGACTCAGATCGTGATCAAGAAGGTTATGGCCGGCGCGGCCGTCGCCGCCTCCGTCGTCGGCGCCTCGGCGGCCGCCGCGACCCCGGCGCTCGCCATCGGCAACGACAGTGGACCCACGTCCGCGAGCGGCAACTTCGCCACCCAGCAGTACGGGAACATGTCGACGTACGGCAACATGAGCCCGCAGATCGCCCTCATCCAGGGCTCGTTCAACAAGCCCTGCATCGCGCTGCCGGCCAAGGCGAACCTCGGTTCCCTCATCGGCCTCGTGCCGATCAGCGTCCAGGACATCAACGTCCTGTCCTCGCCGCAGAACCAGCAGTGTGTCGAGAACTCGACGCAGGTCAAGGGCGACGAGGCGCTGTCGCACATCCTGGACGACATCCCGATCCTGTCGGGCAACGGTGTGGCCAACCGCTGAGAATCGGCCGACCGGCCGGCCCGCCGCTGAAATCCGCGGTGGGCCGGCCTTTTTCTCGGAAACGTGACTACTCCATTCGAGGGAACGCCCGAAACCAATCCGCTTTCGGGCGAGTTGAACAGCTCGGATTCCACCGGTGGAATCCGACCTTCTGGAAAGGCATTAAAATGAAGAAGCTGTGGGCAACCGCTGCTGTAGCGGCGTCCATCGTCGGAGCCACCGCCGCCGCGGCGTCGCCGGCGCTGGCCATCGGTAACGACGACGGCCCGACGTCGTTCAGCGGCAACGGTGCCGAGCAGGCCTTCGGCAACGCGGTGACCAAGGGCGACATGAGCCCCCAGCTCGGTCTGGTCCAGGGGTCGCTGAACAAGCCCTGCGTCGGTCTCCCGCTCAAGGCGAACGTCGGTTCCCTCATCGGCCTCGTGCCGATCACCGTCCAGGACGTCAACGTCCTGTCCTCCCCGCAGAACCAGCAGTGCGTCGAGAACTCGACGCAGGCCAAGGGCGACGAGGCGCTGTCGCACATCCTGGACAACATCCCGATCCTCTCCGGGAACGGTGCGGGCAACAACTGATCTCCCCCAGAGGCCCGGTCCGGCGTACGTACGCCGGACCGGGCCTCTGGCGTGTCCGGACCCCTGGGAAGTGACCAACTTCATGGGGGCAGCAAGAGGTGCGCCTCGGTCAGCGGCTACATTGTCGTTGCTGGTAGGAGAGTTGAGGAGATCCGCACCTGTGCATGGCCGCCGACTGCCCTCGTGGGCCTGGGTTACCGCTCTGACCGCTGGCGCTCTCGCTGCCGTCACCGTGCTCGCCGTACAGGCCGGAAGCGGGCCCCGGCCGCCGGTCGTACCCACCGCTCAGGCCGAACCCACCCCGACGACGAGCCCGAGCGCGACGGTGGCCCCCGCCCCCAGCGAGACGGCCAAGCACCGGATTCCCACTGCCTCGGGGGAGGGGCGGCGGATCGTCTACTCGCTGGGCGAGCAACGGGTCTGGCTGGTCGACCCCGACAACAACTACGACGACTCCTTCGCCGTGTGGCCCGGCACCGTCAGCCCGGAGAAAGGCCCGTACGCGGTCTCCTTCCGGCGCGAGGAGGGCGCCGGGTCCGACGGGGTCGACATCGAGCACGTCGTCTACTTCGCGGTGAAGGAGGGGCTGTCCATAGCCTTCTCCAACGCGGTCGACGGCGCCTCGCCGCAGCCCGCGCCCGGCGCGAGCACGGGCGGCATCCGCGTCGGCGTCGACGCCGGAAGCGCGATCTGGAAGTTCGCCGCGCTCGGCACGAGAATATCCGTGGTCGATTAGCGACATAAGTGGCACAACTCGACTTCTCGCCCGCCAGGGGGCGGCGGGTACTGTGCCTGGATGCTCACCGTGACATCCGTGAATGTGAATGGACTCCGCGCCGCCGCCAAGAAGGGGTTCGTGGAGTGGCTCGCCGGCACCTCGGCGGATGTGGTCTGCCTCCAGGAGGTACGGGCCGAACCGCACCAGCTGCCGGACGAGGTCCGTGCCCCCGAGGGCTGGCACGCGCTGTACGCGCCCGCCCGGGCCAAGGGGCGCGCGGGGGTCGCGTTGCTCTCGCGGCGGGAGCCGGACCGTACCCGGACCGGGTTCGGGAGCGCGGAGTTCGACGCGAGCGGCCGGTACGTGGAGATCGACCTGCCCGGTGTCACGGTCGCCAGCCTCTATCTGCCCTCCGGTGAGGTCGGGACCGAGCGGCAGGACGAGAAGATCCGCTTCATGGACGAGTTCCTCCCCTACCTGGAGCGGCTGAAGGCGACCGCGGCGGCCGACGGGCGCGAGGTCCTCGTCTGCGGCGACTGGAACATCGCCCACCGCGAGGCCGACCTCAAGAACTGGAAGGCCAACCGCAAGTCCTCCGGCTTCCTCCCCGAGGAGCGCGCGTGGCTGAGCCGGGTCTTCGACGAGACCGGCTACGTCGATGTCGTACGGGCCCAGCACCCGGACCAGGACGGCCCCTACTCGTGGTGGTCCTACCGGGGCCGGGCCTTCGACAACGACGCTGGCTGGCGCATCGACTACCACGTGGCCACCGAGGGGCTCGCCGGGCGGGCGGTCAAGGCGTACGTGGAGCGCGCGGCCGCCCACGGCGAGCGGTGGAGCGACCACGCGCCGGTGACGGCGGTCTTCGACCTCTAGCGGGTGCGGGCCGGTGCGACGGGCCGGTTTTGAGACGGCTGTCTCGAAGTGTGAATTTTCGTGGCTTGAAATGGCCCTATGTAGGTACGATTCAGCGGTTCCGGACCTGGCTGGACCTCGCCGTGAGGGTGCGCCGGACCGAGATCCGTCCGCGTCGACCTAAGCGAGCCCCGTATGTCCGTACCGTCCGCCTCCCGCGCCCCCGCGTCCGTCGTCGCCGCCGCCCGGGCGGGATTCGAGGAGTGGCGGGGGGCCCGGCGGGAAGCCGTGGTGGCGCCCCTCGGGAATCTGGCGCTGGTCGAGACACGGTGGCTGCCGTCCCGCGCCGACCCGGACGTGGCGTGGAAGCAGGCGCGCGCCGAGGCGGCCGAGGGGGTGACGGTGACCACGGTGCTGCGGACGAACCTGCACACCGGGGAGCCCGAGCACGGGCTGCGCTTCTGGGACGCCGCCGCCCCGGCCGTACGGAACTTCGCGGACATCGACGCCTACCCGTTCCGTCCCGACTGGGTGGTCGAGGCGGCGTTCACCCCGGTCGCCACCGACCGGCGGGTGCCCTTCGAGCACATACGGGACAGCGGGGGCAGCCGGGAGCTGGTCGTTCCGGGCGACATAGCGGTGACTCTGGACGGCGTCGACTACGTGCTGTCCGCGTTCGACGACGACGGAACGCTTCTGCTGGTCTTCGGGGACCCGACCAACGGTGTCGACACCTATGGGGCCGGGCGGTTTCTCTTCGTTCCGCGTGAGGCGGACAGCGCGACCGTCGTGCTGGACTTCAACCGGGCGTTCGTGCCGCCGTGCGGTTTCTCCGCTCAGTACAACTGTCCGTTGCCGCCGCGGCAGAACCGGATCCACCTGCCCGTCGAGGCGGGCGAGAGGCTTCCGGTCTTCCACGGCGGCTACGCGGTGCACTGAGCGGAAAAGCTCACCCCAGGCTCTGCCCCGGCGCAACAGGAGAAACCCATGATGAGAACTAAGTCCGTACCGCTGCTCGGCGGCGCTCTGGCGGTCGGTCTGTCCCTCACCCTCACCGCCTGCGGTTCCGGCTCGGGCGGCGGCGGGTCCAAGGGCTCGTCCGGCTCGTACGACAAGGACGCGACGATCGGGGTCGGGTCGCTCTACGAGCCGCAGAACCTCGACAACACCGGGGGCGGCGGTCAGGGCGTGACCGAGGCGCTCAACGGCAACGTCTACGAGGGGCTGTTCACGCTCACCGACGACGGCAAGGTCGAGAAGCGGCTCGCCACCGACTACCAGGTCGGCGCGGACGGCCTCACGTACACCTTCACTCTGCGCAAGGGTGTGAAGTTCCACTCCGGCAAGGCCCTCACCTCGGCCGATGTGAAGTACAGCATCGAGAAGGTCATGGCGAAGGACTCCCAGTCGGCGCGCAAGAGCAGCTTCGACGTGGTGAAGTCGGTCACCACCCCGGACGACGACACCGTCAAGGTGACGCTGTCGTCAAAGTCGATCTCGTTCGTCTACAACCTCAGCTACGTCTGGATCATCAACGCGGACGCCGAGAACCTCAAGACGTCCGAGGACGGCACCGGCCCGTACCAGCTCGACAAGTGGACCCGCGGCTCCGCGCTGAGCCTGGCCCGCTTCCCCGGTTACTGGGGCACCCCGGCGACCAACGCCAAGGTCGTCTTCCACTACTACAAGGACGCCACCGCGCTCAACAACGCGCTGCTCACCAACGCCGTCGACGTGGTGACCGGCGAGCAGAGCCCCGACGCCCTCGACCAGTTCGAGAACAACCCGAACTACAAGGTCAACGACGGCAATTCGACCACCAAGCTGCTGCTCGCCTTCAACGACCGGGTCAAGCCCTTCGACAACGTCCAGGTGCGCAAGGCCGTCACCTCCGCCATCGACAAGAAGAAGCTGCTCCAGTCGGTCTGGGGCGACCACGGGACGCTGATCGGCTCGATGGTCCCGCCGACCGACCCCTGGTACGAGGACCTCACCGAGGTCAACCCGTACGATGTGGCGCTCGCCAAGAAGGAGCTGGCCGGGGCGGGTTACGCCAAGGGCTTCAGCTTCACGCTCGACACCCCGAACTACGACCCGCACCCGACCGCCGCCACCTTCATCAAGTCGGAACTGGCCAAGGTCGGCATCGATGTCAAGATCAACGTCATCACGCCGGACGAGTGGTACACGAAGGTCTACAAGAACCACGACTTCAGCGCGACGCTCCAGGAGCACGTCAACGACCGCGACATCGTCTGGTACGGAAACCCCGACTTCTACTGGGGCTACGACAACAAGCAGGTCACCGCGTGGGTGAAGCAGGCCGAGGAGTCCGACACCACCGAGCGGCAGACGGCCCTGCTGAAGAAGGCCAACAGGAAGATCGCGGAGGACGCGGCCAGTGACTGGCTCTACCTCTATCCGCAGATCGTGGTGGCCGGCAGCAAGCTCTCCGGATACCCGCTGAACGGGCTGAACTCCCAGTTCCACGCCTACGGGATCAAGAAGGGCTGAGGTCCGGCCGGATCCGGGGGCGACGGGGTGGGTTCGGGGGCCGGTTCCACCGGCGCCGGGCCCGCCCGTCCGCCGCACTATTCGTTCACGTCGATCGGTTCCGTGTCCTGATGCTCCCGTACCTCCTGCGGCGGCTGGTCTTCCTGGCCGGCTCGCTTTTCCTGGCCAGCGTGGTGCTGTTCCTGCTGCTGCGGCTGCTGCCGGGCGACCCCGCGAACTCCCTGCTCTCGGTCGGCGCGAGCCCGGAGCAGATCGCCGCCGCCCGCCACGCGATCGGTTCCGACCGCCCGCTGCCGGAACAGTTCGCGCACTGGCTGCGCCAACTGGCCACCTTCGACCTCGGCGACTCCTTCGTCAGTACGCTGCCGGTCGGCCCGGAGATCACCTCCCGGCTGGATGTCACCGTCCCGCTGACGCTGCTGGCCTTCCTGCTCGCCGTGGTCGTCGCGCTGCCCGTCGGCTACGCGGCGGCGCTGCGGGCGAACACCCGGTTCGGGACGCTCATCAGCGGCGTCTCCCAACTGGGCATCGCCGTACCGGTCTTCTGGGTCGGCATGATCCTCATCACCGTCTTCGCCCTGCGCCTGGGGGTGCTGCCCGCCGGGGGCTTCCCGCAGGACGGATGGGAGCGGCCGGGGGAGGCGCTCAACTCCCTGGCCCTGCCGGTGATCACGGTCGCGCTCGTCATGTCCGCGTCGCTCATCCGGTACGTGCGCTCCGCCGCGCTGGACGTCCTCGGCAGCGACCATCTCCGTACGGCGCGCGCCCTGGGCTCCTCCTTCAACCGCGCGATGTGGCGGCACGGGCTGCGCAACGGGGCCGTGCCGGTGATCTCGGTCCTCGGCATCGAACTGGCCACCACACTGCTCGGCGCGGTCGTCGTCGAGACGGTCTTCGCGCTGCCGGGGCTGGGCAGCCTGCTCGCCCAGGCGGTCGCGCAGCACGACTACCCGGTGGTGCAGGGCGTGCTGTTCGTGTCCACCTTCGCCGTCCTGGTCATCGGGTTCCTCAGCGACCTCGCCCAGCGGCTGATCGACCCCCGGCTGCGCGGGCGGCTGTCAGGAGGCACGCGATGAGCGAGGTACGGGAGATGAGCGGTGTGGACGCGACGGGAAAGGCGGCGGTGCCCGCCGCCCGCGAGCCCTCGCGCGGCCGGCGCTCGCCCGCCCTGGTGACCGGCTGCGTGCTCGTCGGCTTCATCGTCCTGGTCGCGCTGGTCTCCCTGGTCTGGCTGCCGTACGCCCCCGACGACACCACGGGCGGGCGGCTCGCCGCTCCCGGCGGCGCGCATCCGCTCGGCACGGACAAGCTCGGCCGCGATCTGCTGACCCAGCTGATGACGGGCGCGTGGATCGCGCTGCGGGCCGGACTCGGCGCCGCCGCGCTCGGCGCGGCGCTCGGCGTCTGCGCCGGGCTCGCGGCGGGGTTCGCGACCCGCTGGCTCGACGACACCCTCTCGACGCTGCTGGATGTGCTGATCGCCTTCCCGACGCTGCTGCTCGCCATGCTCATGGTCGCCGCCCGGTCCGCCTCGCTCGGCTCGGCGGTGCTGGCGGTCGGGCTGGCGATGACGGCGGTGGTGGCCCGGCTGACCCGAGTGCTGGTCAAACGGGTGCTGGCGCAGGACTACATCACCGCGGCCCGCACCTCCGGCACCTCCTGGCCCCGGATCGTCACCGGCCATGTGCTGCCCAACATCTGGCCCACCCTCGTGGTGAACTTCGCCCTCCAGTTCGGTCTCGCCGTCATGGCCGAGGCGAGCCTGTCGTTCCTCGGGCTGGGCGCCCCGCCGCCGAACGCCTCGTGGGGGCGGATGCTCCAGGAGGCACAGGCCACCGTGTTCACCGCTCCCACCGGGGTCATCGCCCCCGGCGTGCTGCTGGTCATGCTGGTCGTCGGCGTCAATCTCGTCGCCGACGGGCTGCGCGACACCCTGGACCCCACCCGGCGGAGGAGCCGATGAACGTGCTCGACGTCAGCGGACTGACGATCCGTACGGACCGGGGACGCGATCTCGTCTCCGACGTCTCGTTCTCGATCGGCGCGGGCTCCCGGCTCGGTCTGGTCGGTGAGTCCGGGTCGGGCAAGTCGCTGACCGCGCTCGCCGTCATGGGGCTGCTGCCGCCCGGCATGACCGCGTCCGGCTCCATCACGCTGACCGCCCATGGCGCACCGCCCGCCGAGGTCGTCGGCGCCACCGAGCGGCGGCTGAACGGGCTGCGTGGCCGCGCGGCCACCGTCGTCTTCCAGGAGCCCCTCACCGCGCTCGACCCGCTGATGCGGCTGGGCGCCCAGCTCGCCGAGCCGCTGCGGCTGCGGCACGGCCGGAAACTGCGCGGCCCCGCGCTGCGCCGCGCGGTGGAGGAGGCACTCGACCAGGTACGGCTGTCCGAGCCCGACCGGATCGCCCGCGCGTATCCGCACGAGATCTCCGGCGGCCAGCGCCAGCGGGTGGCCCTCGCGATGGCCCTGGCCTGCGAACCGGCGCTGCTGATCGCGGACGAGCCGACGACCGCGCTGGACGTCACGGTGCAGTCGGAGGTGCTCGCGCTGCTGGACGGACTCGTGGCGGGGCGGGACATGGCGCTGCTGTTCATCAGCCACGATCTGGCGGTCGTCTCCGCCGTCACCGACCGGGTGCTGGTGCTCAAGGACGGTACGGCCGTGGAGTCGGGCAGCGTGGCCGACATCGTGAGCCGGCCCGTCCACCCGTACACCCGGGACCTGGTGGGCAGCGCCCGCCATCTCGAAAGCGCTCTGGAACGGATCGTCCGATGACTGTGCCGAGCGGGCCGATCCTGGCCGCCGACGACGCCGCGTTCGCCTACCGGGGCGCGCCCGCCGTACTGCACGGCGTCTCGCTGGACATCACGGCGGGGCGCAGCGTCGGGCTGGTCGGTGAGTCGGGGGCCGGGAAGACCACGCTGCTCCGGCTGCTGCTCGGCCTCACCCGTCCCACCAGCGGGCGGATCGTCTTCGACGGCGCCGAACTCCGGCCGCGCGACCGGGAGCAGATGCGCCGCTTCCGGCGGGGCGTGCAGAGTGTCTTCCAGGACCCGTACTCCTCGCTCGACCCCCGCCAGCGGGTCGGCCGGATCGTCTCGGAGCCGCTGCGCTCGCTGGGGCTGACGGGGCCGGGGGCGACGGATTCCGGGCCGACGGCCGCCGGGCCGGCCGAGCCGGGGGTACGGGGGCGGGCGACGCGCGGGCGGGGGCGTGGGGTACGGCGGGACGATCCCCGCGTCGGCGCCGCGCTCGAAGCGGTCGGGCTCCCGGCGGACGCGGCGGACCGCTACCCGCACGAGTTCTCCGGCGGCCAGCGCCAGCGCGTCGCGATCGCCCGCGCCACGGTGTGCGATCCGCGCGTGCTGCTCGCCGACGAGCCGGTCAGCGCTCTGGATGTGACGACCCGGGTGCGGATCGTCGATCTGCTGCTGGAGCTGAAGGAGACGCGGGGGCTGACCATCGCGATGGTCTCGCACGACCTCTCGGTGGTGGCCGCGCTCTGCGAGTGGACCGCGGTGCTGGAGTACGGGCGGGTGGTGGAGCAGGGCGACACCGTCTCCGTACTGGGCTCGCCGTCCCACCCGTACACCCGGCGGCTGATCGCGAGCGTGCCGAGGCTTCCGGCGGCGGACGGCTGACGCGGGGGCGGCCGGGCCGGCGCGGCGGCGGCCCGCGCGCGGACCGGTCTGCGTGTCGGGTCCGCGCGTTGGGTCTACGTATCGGGGTCGGGGTCGGGGTCGGCGGGCCGGGCCGCCGGCTCCGGGCGCAGCCGGCGGTCCAGCGCCATCGACAGCTCCGCCGCCACCACGCTCTGCGCCAACGGGCGCAGCTTCGCCGGATCGGTCATGGCGGTGCCGGCGCGGGCCCGCAGGATGCCGACGAAGATCTCGGCCAGCGCGTCCGCGTGCCTCCGGACATCGCGGCCCGCGTCCAGGACCGCCGCGAGCGGCACGCCCTCCCGTACCAGCGCCGCCGAGACGTCCAGCAGCCGGCGGCTGATGTGGACGATGACCGCGCCGTCCGTGGCGAGATAGCCGAGGTCGAGCGCGGCCGTCAGGTTCTCGGCGGTGACCTCGCCCTCGAAGTAGTCCGCGAGTTCCTCGGGGGAGAGCCGTACGGGGGTCTCCTCGGTGGGTTCGCCGAGACCGAGGACCTCGCCGACGTTCCGGCCGGTCTCGATCGCGGCGGCGAGGTCGGCGATGCCGTTCAGGGTGTGGCCGCGCTCCAGCAGGGCGGCGATCGTCCGCAGTCTGGCCAGGTGGGCGTCGTCGTACCAGGCGATCCGGCCCTCGCGCCGGGGCGGCCTGATCAACCCGCGTTCGCGGTAGAAGCGCACGGTGCGGACCGTGATGCCCGCCTCCCGGGCCAGCTCCTCCATGCGGTACTCGCGGTGCTCGCGACCTTCAGCCATGCCGTGAAGCCTATGTGCACTTCCGCGCCGGGAAGCCGGTGCGCGCTTCCGCGGAGTTGGCTTGGTCCGCCCCCTACCCATCAGTACGGACCTGCCCTACCCTCCGATTGTGCCAGTGATTGCTGGCAGCGTTTGCCCGGTGGGTGGGTCAGGAGGCGGTATGGGCCAGTACGAGCACGTACGCGAAGGCCGGCATGTGCGCGTGGCGGTGATCGGATCCGGATTCGGCGGTCTGGGGGCGGCCGTCCGGCTGCGCAGAGAGGGCATCACCGACTTCGTCGTCCTGGAGCGGGCCGGGTCCGTCGGGGGCGCCTGGCGGGACAACAGTTACCCCGGGTGCGCCTGTGACGTGCCCTCGCACCTCTACTCGTTCTCCTTCGCCCCCAACCCCGACTGGCCGCGCACCTTCTCCGGGCAGCGGCACATCAGGGCGTATCTGGAGCACATCGCCGACACCTTCGGAATCCGGCCGCATCTGCGCCTCGACCACGAGGTGCGGCTGATGCGCTGGGACAACGACGCGCTGCGCTGGGAGATCGAGACCGGCCGCGGCACGCTCACCGCCGATGTGATCGTCTCCGCGACCGGCCCGCTCTCCGACCCGAAGATCCCGGACATCCCCGGGCTCTACGGCTTTCCCGGCAAGGTCTTCCACTCCGCGCGGTGGGACCACGGCTACGACCTGCGCGGCAAGCGTGTCGCCGTGATCGGTACGGGCGCCTCCGCCATCCAGATCGTCCCCGCGATCCAGCCCGAGGTGGCCCGGCTGACCCTCTTCCAGCGCACCCCGCCGTGGGTGATGCCCCGGGTCGACCGGGCGATAACCGGGGCGGAACGCGGACTGCACCGCGCACTGCCCTTCACCGGCAGCCTGCGGCGCGGACTGCTCTGGTCCATAAGGGAGTTGCAGGTCCAGGCGTTCACCAAACGCCCGAACGAGCTGGGGCTCGTCGAGGCCCTCGCCCGCGCCAACATGACCAAGGCGGTCAAGGACCCGGCGCTGCGGGCCAAGCTCACCCCCGCGTACCGCATCGGCTGCAAGCGCATCCTGCTCTCCAACGCGTACTACCCGGCGCTCGCCCGCCCCAACGTCGACGTGGTCGCCTCCGGTCTCGCCGAGGTGCGCGGCTCGACACTCGTCGCGGCGGACGGAACGCGCGCCGAGGCCGACGCGATCGTCTTCGGCACCGGCTTCCATGTCACGGACATGCCGATCGCCGAGCGGGTGGTGGGAGCGGACGGCATCACGCTCGCGGAGGCGTGGAAGGACGGCATGGAGTCGCTGCGCGGCGCGACCGCCGCCGGATTCCCCAACTGGATGACGATCATCGGGCCCAACACCGGGCTCGGGAACTCCTCGATGATCCTCATGATCGAGGCCCAGCTGAACTACCTGGCCGACTATCTGCGGCAGTTGGACGGCCTCGGCGGCCGGGGGACCGGCCGCGAGCGGGTCGCGCTCGCGCCGCGCCCCTCGGCCGTACAGGTCTGGAACCAGCGGGTGCAGCGGCGGATGGCGCGCACGGTCTGGAACACCGGCGGCTGCACGAGCTGGTACCTCGACGCGAACGGCCGCAACACCACCGTCTGGCCGGGCACCACCACCGAGTTCCGGCGGGCGACCCGGCAGGTGAACCTCGCGGAGTACGAGGTGATCCGCGCGGGGTCGCGCACCGGGCCCCCCGGGCCGCGCACCGCGAGCGCGAAGGAGTCCGTCCGATGAGGCGGCCGGTCCGGGAGCGCGAAGTGTCCGTACGCTCCGCCGACGGCTCCCGTATCCACACCGAGGTGCACGGTGAGGCGGGGCGGCCCGCCGTGGTCCTCGCGCACGGCTGGACCTGCTCCCTGCGCTTCTGGGCCGCGCAGCTCGCGGACCTCACCGCCGACCACCGGGTGATCGTCTACGACCAGCGCGGACACGGCCGCACCCCCGCGCCCTCGGAGCGCACGGGCTACTCCACCGGCACGCTCGCCGACGATCTGGAGGCGGTGCTCGCGGCCACCCTCGAACCCGGCGAGCGCGCCGTGCTCGCCGGGCACTCCATGGGCGGCATGACGATGATGGCCGCCGCGCGCCGGCCCGGCTTCCGGGAGCACGCCGCCGCCGTACTGCTGTGCAGCACCGCCAGTTCGCGGCTGACCTCCGGCGTGCGCCTCGTACCGATGCGCGCCGGGCGCGTGCGGTCGGCGCTCACCAGGCGGATCCTGGGGGCGTCCCTTCCGCTGGGACCGGTCACACCGCTCTCCAAGCGGCTGCTGCGCTACGGGACGATGGGCGCGGGCGCGGCACCCGACCGGGTCACGGAGTGCGCGCGCCTCGTGCACGCGTGCCCCCGGCCCGTCCGGGCCGGCTGGTCGCACGTCCTCGACGAGCTGGATCTCGACGCGGAGGTGAGGGAACTGACCGTCCCCACCGCCGTCATCGGCGGCAGCGAGGACCGGCTGACCCCGCCGGGCCAGGCGCGGGCGCTCGCCGCCGCGCTGCCGGACTGCGTATCGCTGAACGTACTGACCGGCGTCGGGCACATGACACCGGTGGAGGCGCCGGAGGCCGTCATCGGGACGATCCGCGAGCTGAGCGCCACGTATCTCACCACGGGTGCCAAGGAGGCGACGGCATGAGCGGCACGGGCGGTACGGGCGGTACGGGCGGTACGAGTGGTACGGGTGGGGCTGGCAGTACGGGTGGTGCGGGGGGTGCTAGGGGCGGTACTCGCGGCGGTGGCCGGCGGAGTTTCCGGCAGCTCGAAGGGCAGGTCGCCGTCATCACGGGCGCGGCGCGCGGCGTCGGTGAGCTGCTGGCGCGCAAACTCTCCGCGCGCGGCGCGAAGGTGGCGCTCGTGGGTCTGGAGGCGGCGGAGCTGAAGCGGGTCGCCGGGCGGCTGCACGGGGAGGGCGACCACTGGTACGCCGATGTCACCGACACCGCCGCGATGGCCCGGGTGGCGGCTGAGGTCGAACAGCGCTTCGGCCGGGTCGACATCGTGGTGGCCAACGCCGGGGTGGCGACCGGCGGGCCGTTCGCGGACTCCGACCCGGACGCCTGGCGCCGGGTCATCGAGGTCAATCTGATCGGCGGAGCGGTGACTGCGCGGGCCTTCCTGCCGGCGCTGCGACGCGGCCGTGGCTACTTCCTCCAGATAGCCTCGCTCGCCGCGATCACCCCCGCGCCGATGATGACCGCCTACTGCGCGTCCAAGTCGGGCGTCGAGGCGTTCGCGCACAGCCTGCGCGCGGAGGTCGCCCACCAGGGGATACGGGTCGGCGTCGGCTATCTGTCCTGGACGGACACCGACATGGTGCGGGGCGCCGACCAGGACGCCGTGATGCGCGAGCTGCGCCGCCGGCTGCCCTGGCCCGCCAACCGCACGTACCCCCTCGGCCCGGCCGTGGACCGCCTCGTCGCCGGGATAGAGCGGCGCGCCCCGCACGTCTACGCGCAGTGGTGGCTGCGCGGCGCCCAGGGCATACGGGGCTATCTGCCCGGGGTCATCGCGACGGTCGGGCGGCGCGAGATGCGGCGCCTCGAACCACGGCTCGGGGAGGTGGCCAGGGGGCTCGTGGGCGCGGGCGGAGCGGCCGACGAACGGGACCGTACGCTGCGTAATTGACCGAAATGCGTGGAATATCGGCTCGTGTCAATCTGGTCGGAACCCCACCCTCACAGGTTTCCGGGCCCCCAAGAAATCAGGAGCTGATATTCCATGGGCATTGCCGACCAGTTCAAGGAAAAGGCACAGAAACTCGCCGACCAGGCGAAGGCGAAGGCGGACGAGAGCAAGGACCAGTCGCAGGCCGGGGAGCGCATGAAGGACGGCGGCGACCGGACCGCGTCCCGGGCGCAGGAGGCGCGCGACGAGATGGACGACCGTTTCGACCACTGACACGCCCGTCCCGCGCGTGAAGGCGGAAGGCGCACCCGGCTTCGGCCGGGTGCGCCGGAGGTCGTGGGTGACGGAGTCCGCCGGGTCGCGGACATGCGCGACCCGGCGGGGCAGGACCCTCGGGCGCGCGAGGTGAAGGGCTTCAAGGCTTTTGAAAGGCAGTTGGAAACAACCTTCCCCAACTCACCCGGTCCCCCCTCGCGTTCACTCACTCGGACGGGTGAAGACACCGACATCCGGTCGGGCGGGGGTGGTGGGTGGGGTTACGCTCTGTGCCGAAACAACTCCACATACGTGAATGGCCTCCGGCCGGGCGGCAACCCGGGTCCGGAGACCTGACCAACGAGGAAGAAAGCCCTTCCCCATGGCTGTTGAGCAGCTTAACGCGCCCGCGCGCCCTTGCTCCGGCGTTTCGTCGAGTGTTCGTCCGAGTGGCGTCATCCGCGTACGGCACCGGCACACCGAGCGCTTCACCGTCGTCGGTAATCACCTCGCCCAGCACCGCGAACTGTCGCTGGTGGCCATCGGGTTGGGCCTCCACATCCAGTCGCTTCCCGAGGGCGCCAAGATCGGCATCAAGGACCTCGTCCGGCGGTTCCCGGAGGGCGAGGTGACCGTCGCCCGCGCGCTGCGGGAGCTGGAGTCGTACGGGTATCTCAGCCGTACGAGGGAACGCACCGCCGGCAACCGATGGGTGACGCGGACCGTCGTGTACGACATGCCGCCGGGCCTCACACCGCCGGTGCCGACGCGGCAGCCGGTGCCGGTGCGGCAGCCCGTGCCGACACGGCAGCCCGTGCCGGTGCCGACGCCTCCGGCGGGGGTCACGGCCGTGCGCATGCCCCTACCCCTGCCCGTGCCCGTGCCCGCCCCGGCGCCTCCCGTCCTACCCGGGCCCGGCCATCCCGAGCCCTCCGATCCGACCCGCCACCGCGCCGCCTCCGAACTCCTCGCCGGGCTCCGCTCGTACGACCCCCGGCTGTTGCTCTCCGAGCAGGCGATCCGGCGCCTCGCCCCGGCCGTCTGCGCCTGGCTGGAGCGTGGGGTCGAGCCCGTGGCCGTACAGCGCGCCCTCGCCGACGGCCTTCCGGCCGACCCCCTGCGTCACCCGGCGGGCCTCATCGGCCATCGGCTCGCCGCGTCGCTGCCGCCGCCATTGCCGGAGCGGGAGGCGCCGCCCCGGCTGGACCCGATCCAGAACTGCGAGCGGTGCGAACGCGCCTTCCGCGCCGTGGAACCGGGCCTCTGCGGGAGCTGCGCGAGCCCCGGCGAAGACGCCGGGGCCCCGGTCGGTGAGGACGGGGGTGTGGCCCACGGGGGCGCCGGTGTGCGGGTCTCTCACCTCCGTACGTTGCTGCGCGGGGGGAGCGGGGGGCGCCGCAGGTCCGGGACCGCGCCGTAGCCCGGCGGGATGCTGGCCGGGTGTCCGGCCAGCAGGTCGAGAGCCATCCACACCGCGTCGTCGAGCTGCGCGTGCCGCCCCTCCGCCCAGTCCAGGGGGGTGCGCAGGGCCTCGACGTCCGGCGCCACGCCCCGGTTCTCGATGGACCAGCCGTACGCGTCGAACCAGGCCGCGTTCATCGGCACGGTGATCACCGTGCCGTCCACCAGCCGGTGGCGCCCCGTCATGCCGACCACCCCGCCCCAGGTGCGCTGCCCGACCACGGGCCCCAGGTTCAGCAGTTTGAACGCCGCCGTGATCATGTCGCCGTCGGAGGCGGTCGCCTCGTCGGCCAGCGCGACCACCGGGCCGCGCGGGGCGTTGGAGGCGTACGAGACGGGCTGGGCGTCGCGGGTCAGGTCCCAGCCGACGATACGGCGGCTGAGCTTCTCCACCACCAGCTCGCTGATGTGGCCGCCCGCGTTGCCCCGTACGTCCACGATCAGCGCCGGGCGCGAGACCTCAAGGCGCAGGTCCCGGTTGAACTGCGCCCAGCCGGAGCCGCCCATGTCGGGGATGTGGAGGTAGCCGCACCGGCCGCCGCTGATCTCCCGTACGGCCTCCCGGCGTTTGGCCACCCAGTCCTGGTAGCGCAGCGGCCGTTCGTCGATCAGCGGCACGACCGCGACCCGCCGGTGCCGGTCGTCCCGGCTCTCGCGGCCCTCGCGCGCCGCGGGCCGGAACGTCAGCTCGACCGTGGTGCCGCCGGCGGCGGAGAGCAGCGGGTACGGGCCGGTCACCGGGTCCACCGGGCGCCCGTCCACATGGGTGAGCACCGCGCCCTCGCGGATGCCCGTACCGGCCAGCGGTGAGCGCGCCCGGGAGTCCGACGAGTCGCCGGGCAGGATGCGCTTGACCGTCCAATCCCCGTCCCTGCACACGAGGTTGGCGCCGAGCAGGCCCATCGCGCGCTGGTAGTGCGGCGGCCCCTCGTTGCGTCTGGCCGGGGTGACGTACGCGTGGGAGGTGCCCAGCTCGCCCATCACCTCGCGCAGCAGATCGGCGAACTCGTCGGGGGAGGAGACCCGTTCGAGCAGTGGCCGGTACTGGTCGAGGACACCGTCCCAGTCGATGCCGCACATCTCCGGCTCCCAGAAGAAAGCCCGGATGACCCGCCCCGCCTCCGCGTACGCCTGGCGCCACTCCGCCGCCGGGTCGACGTCGTGCAGGATGCGCCGGGGATCGAGGAAGACGGTCGTGTCGAGGTCGCCCGGCTCGGTGGCGGGTACGGCACGCAGCTCGCCGTCCCCCACGACCACCAGCCTGCTGCCGTCGCCGCTCGTCGCGAACCAGTCCAGATGGGAGACGAGTTCGCTCCTGCGCGCCTTGGCGATGTCGAAGTGTTCGAGGGTCGGCCGCCCCGACATGTCCGCCGGGTTGGCGAACGTCTCGCCGAGCGCCCCCGAGATCGGCCAGCGCAGCCAGACCAGCCCGCCGCCGGCGACCGGGCGCAGGGCCGAGTACTTGGACGCGGTGACGGGGAAGGGCGTGACCCGGTCGGCGAGGCCCTCGACCTCGACCGTGACCGTGCCGTCGCCCGAGTCGCTCAGCGCGGGATCGAGCCCGCCCGCCGCCGGCCGGCCGTCCGGGGAGAGCGCGAAGGGGGAGGGGGTCGCGGAGGACAGGGGGACGAGATAGGGGCGGCAGCCGAGCGGGAAGGAGAGATCGCCGGTGTGCACGTCGTACACCGGGTCGAAGCCGCGCCAGGAGAGGAAGGCGAGATAGCGGCCGTCGCTGGTGAAGACCGGGTTCTCGTCCTCGAAGCGGCCGTTGGTGACGTCGACGACGGTACGGGCGAAGCTGCCGGAGATCTTGGCGAGCTTGATCTGGCGCAGCGAGCGGCCGATGCCGGGGTGCGACCAGGTGAGCCAGCCGCCGTCGGGGGAGAAGGCGAGGTCGGTGACGGGGCCGTTGAGGGAGCGGATGAGTTCGGTGACGGGGGTGGGGGGCGTGGTGTCCGCCGGGTCCGGGGTGGTGTCCGGGGTGGTGTCCGCCGGGTCCGGGGTGGTGTCCGGGGTGATTTTCGTGCCGGTGCCGGTGCCGGTGGCCGCTTTCGTGCCCGTGTCGGTGTCGGTGTCGGCGGTCTCGTCAGCCTCCTCCGTCTCGTCCGCCACATCCACCAACAGCAGCCTCCCGTCGTGCGAGGCGATCGCGATCCGTTCCCCGTCCGGGTCGGCGACCATCTCCAGGACGCGGCCCAGCAGCCCGGAGGCGAGGCGTCGCGGCTGCCGGTCGCCGCTCGCCCGGGGCAGATACGCGATCTCGACGGCGTCCTCGCCGTCCGCGTCCGTCACGTAGGCGACCTGGCCGCCGCTGCCGAGCATCACCGGGTTCCTGACGCGTACGCCCGGCGTGTCCGCGATGGTGCGGGCCGGGCCGTCGCGGTGGGTGAGCCAGTACAGGCTGCCGCGTACGGAGACGGCGCTCGCCCGGCCCGTCAGGTCCACGGAGATTCCGTCGATGTGGCGGCTCGCCGGGACCTGGTAGCCGCGCCGCCCCGGGCGCGGCCCGCCGAGGCGTACGTCGAGCCTGCGCGGTACCGAGTCCGGCGTCAGCGCGTCCACCAGCCAGAGGTCGCCCGCGCACTGGTAGACCACTCGCCGCCCGTCGGACGAGGCGTGGCGGGCGTAGAAGGCGTCGTGGTCGGTGTGACGGCGCAGATCGGTCCCGTCGGGCAGACAGGAGTAGAGGTTGCCGACGCCCTCGTGGTCGGAGAGGAAGGCGATGCGCCCGGCCACGAACATCGGGGAGTCCAGATGGCCGCCGAGATCCGCGAGTAGCCGCTCCCCGTGCAGCCAGAGCCGGCCGGTCGCCCCGCCCCGGTACCGCTTCCAGGCGGCGGGCTCGTGCGGCGGCTTCCCCGTGAGCAGCAGCGTACGGCGCTCCCCGCCGAGGTCGGCGACGGCGATGTCGGACACCGGGCCCCAGGGCAGCGCGCCGCCGGGCGACCCGTCGGTGGGCACGCTGTACGCCCAGGCGAAGTACGAGAAGGGCTGGCCGTGCGAGGAGACGGCGAGTACCTGCGCCTCGCCGTCCTTGTCGGGCGGGGTCCAGCCGCAGACCCGGGCGTCGGTGGCGCCCCAGTAGGTCAGCCGCCGGGAGGGTCCGCCCGCCACCGGGGCGAGGTGGACCTCCGGATCGAGGCTGCGCCAGGTCGTGTAGGCGATGTGGCGGCCGTCGGGCGAGAAACGGGGGTGGCCGATCCTGGTCCGGTCCACGGTCACCCGCCAGGCCCGCCCGGGCCGCTGCCCGGCCGGGGGGAGGGGAGCGATCCAGAGGTCGTCCTCGGCGACGAAGCACAGGGTGTCGTCGTGCAGGTGCGGGAAGCGGAGGTACGCGGTCTCGTCACTCACCTCCCCCATGCTGCACTTGTCGGGCGCGTCCCGCCTCCGGGAAGGACTCCTTCGGGCCGGTGCCGGGCTCTGTGGCGCAGACCACAAGCGAAACGGTTTCGTTTCGTTCGGCGGCGGGGTTATCTTCGTACTGTACGAAACCGTTTCGTTCGGATCGGATTGCGGACCAGGGCTCGGAACAAAATTCCGATCAGGGTCCGGATCAGGTCCGGATCGGGTCCGGATCGGGTCCAGATCAGGGAAGGCCGGCCATGGCACGCAGCAGACTCACGCCCGAGCGCGAGGCCGAGCTGTACGCCGCTGTGCTCGACCTGTTGCGCGAGGTCGGTTACGACGCCCTCACCATGGACGCCGTCGCCGCCCGTACCCACTCCAGCAAGGCCACCCTCTACCGCCAGTGGGGGAGCAAGGCGGAGCTGGTCGTCCGGGCGATGCGGAGCAACAAGCCGCTGCACGCGGACCAGATCGACACCGGCTCGCTGCGCGGGGACTTCCTCGCGATGGTGACGCACGTCGACGACTGCCAGGTGGAGAAGGACGCCGCGCTGATGCGGGGTCTGTTCCACGCCGTGCACAACAATCCCGATCTGTACCAGGCGCTGCGGGAACTGCTCGTCGAGCCCGAGGTCAACGGGCTCCAGGCGATGCTCCGGCGAGCCGTGGACCGCGGGGAGATCCCCGCGGACAGTCCCGCGCTGAAATATGTCACCCACATGCTGGTCGGCGCCTTCGCCGCCCGGCAGCTGATCGAGGATCTGCCGCCTGACCAGGCGTTCCTCGGTCATTACATCGACGCCGTCGTCTTCCCCGCCCTCGGCGTCTGAGTTCCGCGTTTCTTCCGCGACACCCGTCAGTACCCGCTGGTATCCCCTGGTACCCGCATGAGTACCCGCAGCATCCGCAGCACCCGCAGCACCTGACGCGTACCGCTCTGCCGTCGGGCCGGCTCCCCATGCCCTGTTCGTCCCTTAGACCCGGGAGTACGCCCTCGTGGCCACGTTCCTCTACAAGCTCGGCCGGCTCGCCTTCCGGCGCCGCCACTATGTCGCCCTGGTGTGGGTGGCGCTGCTGGCGCTCGCCGGTGTCGGCGCCGCCTCCGCGTCCACCGCCACCTCCAGTTCGTTCTCCATACCGGGGACGGAGGCGCAGAAAGCATTCGACCTGCTGGAACAGCGCTTCCCCGGAGCCAGCGCCGACGGCGCGACCGCCCGGGTCGTCTTCAAGGCTCCCGACGGCGAGAAGATGTCCGACGCGGGCCACAAGGCCGAGGTCGGCACGATCGTCAAGGAGCTGACGGACGGCTCGAAGCAGGTCGCCTCGGTGACCGACCCCTACACCGCGAACGGCCTCTCGCAGGACGGTGCGACGGCGTACATCCAGGTCTCGTACAAGGTCAGCTCGATGGAGCTGACGGAGGAGACCCGCACCGCGCTCGAAGAGGCCGGCACCGACGCCCGGGACCAGGGGCTGACGGTGGAGATCGGCGGTGACGCGCTCCAGGCCATGCCGGAGACCGGGGCCACCGAGATCATCGGGGTGGCGATCGCGGCCGTCGTGCTCGTGATCACCTTCGGCTCGCTGATCGCGGCCGGACTGCCGCTGCTGACCGCCCTCATCGGCGTCGGCGTCGGTATCTCCACGATCACCGCGCTCGCCAACGTGCTGGACCTCGGCTCGACCACCTCCACCCTCGCGATGATGATCGGCCTCGCGGTCGGGATCGACTACGCGCTGTTCATCGTCTCCCGCTACCGCAACGAGCTGTCCGAGGGCCGGGACCGCGAGGAAGCGGCCGGACGGGCCGTCGGCACGGCGGGCTCCGCCGTGGTCTTCGCCGGGCTCACCGTCGTGATCGCGCTCGTCGGCCTCGCCGTCGTCAACATCCCGATGCTCACCAAGATGGGCTTCGCCGCCGCCGGTACGGTCGTGATCGCCGTCCTCATCGCGCTCACCCTCATCCCCGCCCTGCTCGGCTTCGCCGGCAAGCGGGTGCACGGACGCAAGCAGCGCACGGCGATGGACGACAAGGCCGCCCGTACGGCCGGGGGCGAGGAACAGGGCGAGGAGAAGCCCAACATGGGTACCCGCTGGGCGCGCTTCGTCCTGCGCAAGCCGGTCACCGTCCTGCTCACGGCCGTCGTGGGGCTCGGCGTCATCGCCGTCCCGGCCGCCTCGCTGGAGCTGGGCCTGCCCGACGACGGCTCCCAGCCGACCAGCACCACCCAGCGCAAGGCGTACGACCTGCTCTCCGACGGCTTCGGCCCCGGCTTCAACGGGCCGCTGATGGTGGTGGTCGACGGCAAGGCCGAGAACAACGCCAAGGCGGCGGCCACCAAGGTCTCCGACAGCATCAAGAAGATGGACGACGCGGCGGTGGTCACCCCGCCCGCCCTCAACAAGGCGGGCGACACCGCGACCATCACGGTCATTCCCAAGGACCGCCCCTCCTCCATCAAGACCGAGGACCTGGTCCACTCCATCCGTGACACCGGGGCCACGGTGAAGTCGGACGACGGCGCCGATGTCCTGGTCACCGGCGCCACCGCGATGAACATCGACTTCTCGGAGAAGATGAACGACGCGCTCGTCCCGTACCTCGCGCTCGTCGTCGGCCTCGCGTTCCTGCTGCTGATGCTCGTCTTCCGCTCGGTGCTGGTGCCCCTCAAGGCCGCGCTCGGCTTCCTGCTCTCCGTGGTCGCCGCGCTCGGCGCCGTCGTCGCGGTCTTCCAGTGGGGCTGGCTCGGGAGCCTGTTCGGGGTCGAGCAGACCGGTCCCATCATGTCGATGATGCCGATCTTCATGGTGGGCGTGGTCTTCGGTCTCGCGATGGACTACGAGGTCTTCCTCGTCACCCGGATGCGTGAGGCGTACGTCCATGGGGAGCGGCCGGGCGAGGCGGTCGTCACCGGCTTCCGGCACGGCGCGCGGGTGGTCGCCGCAGCCGCCGTCATCATGATCGCCGTCTTCGCGGGCTTCATCGGCTCCAGCGAATCGATGATCAAGATGATCGGCTTCGGTCTCGCCATCGCCGTCTTCTTCGACGCCTTCGTGGTCCGGATGGCCATCGTGCCCGCCGTGCTCGCGCTGCTCGGGAAGCGGGCCTGGTGGCTGCCGCGCTGGCTCGACCGGCTGCTGCCCAACGTGGACGTGGAGGGCGAGGCGCTCCAGAAGACGCTGGCCGGCTCCTCCGACGGTGGCAACGGCCCCGACGGGGGACCGGGCACCGACCGCGAGCTGGTGCGCGTCTGACCCACCCATGACTCCGGGGCCGGCGCGTGAGCGGTGCGCGGCCCCGGAACGCGCCGGCGCCGTGGGGACGGGGGCCGGAGCGGAACACGCGGCCCGGTCGCACACCTCGGTGGGGGGTGTGGACCGGGCCGCGTGTCCGTGCCGTGTCCGTGCCGGGTCCGGCGGGAGGGGCTCAGCTCCGGTGCAGCAGCCCGCTCGGCTCGCTCTGCACCTCGGCGCCGGGCCGGTCGTAGGCGCCGGGCCGTTCCTCGCTGCCGGGCCGGTCGTAGGCGCCGGGCCGTACCTCGCTGCCGAGCCGCTCCTGGCCGGCCGGGACCAGCGCGTACGAACTCTCCAGGAACCGGCGCAGCGGCGCCGAGTCGAACTGCACCACAGCGACGCCGGCGGGCGCGTGGAACTCCATCACGGTCTGGGCCCGGCCGCAGGGCCACACCCGGACGTCGCCGTCCCCCGAGGGCTGCCGCAGACCGGACGCGAGGAGATCGCGGGCGAAGGTCCAGACCACCTCGCCCTGCTCGCGGTCGAGTGACAGCTCGGGCGGGAACACGATACGCAGGGCCGGCGGATCGGCGTCGTCGTAGCGGAGCGTCACGGAGACGGTCCTCGGGTGGGGGGCGTCGGTGATGAGACGGGCCTTGGCGGGCTGTTCGACGACGGGTGACATCGAATCGCTCCTCGGCGTATCGGTTTATTGAATATTTAGGACTTAAGTCTACAAAATCTGTCATTTTGTGCAGATTCGCCACCTGTGCCCTCTCTGTGCTCCATCTGCCGGGGCATTCGCATGTCTCTTGCTCTTGCGAAGAGTTCGCAAGAGGGCTCTATCATCAGACGGTTCACCCGCCCACACGTCCTCGCCGCAGCCACGGTCCTCGCCGTAACAGGGAGCGGAGCCCCGACATGCATGTGCCCGACGGATTCATCAACGTCCCCGTCTCGGTCGCCACCGGTGTGGTCGCGGCGGGCGCCGTCGCCGTCAGCCTGCGCGGCGCCCGCCGCGAGCTGGACGAGCGCACCGCGCCCCTCGCCGGACTCGTCGCCGCCTTCGTCTTCGCCGTGCAGATGCTCAACTTCCCGGTGGCCGCCGGGACGAGCGGTCATCTGCTGGGCGGGGCGCTGGCGGCGATCCTCGTCGGCCCGTACACCGGAGTCCTGTGCATCTCGGTCGTCCTGCTCATGCAGGGCATCCTCTTCGCGGACGGCGGGCTCACCGCGCTCGGGGTGAACATCACCGACATGGCCGTGGTGACCACCGTCGTGGCGTACGCGCTCTTCCGGGGCCTGGTGAAGGTCCTGCCCCGCACCCGGCGCTCGGTCACCGCCGCCGCCTTCGTGGCCGCGCTGGTCTCCGTGCCGGCCGCCGCGCTCGCCTTCACCGCGATGTACGCGCTCGGCGGGACCACGGACATCCCGATCGGCAAGGTGCTGGCCGCGATGCTCGGCGTCCATGTGCTGATCGGCGTCGGCGAGGCCGTGATCACGGCGCTGACCGTCGGCGCCGTCCTCGCCGTACGCCCCGACCTGGTGTACGGGGCGCGCGGGCTGACCGCGCCGCTCAAGCTGCGGGTGGGCGGGGAGCTGGTCGACGCGGCGCCCGAGCCCGCCGCGCCCGCGCCCGCCGCCCCGGTGGCCGCGCGCTCCACCCGCGCGTTCTGGGCCACCGGTCTGGTCACCGCGCTGGTGCTGGCCGGGTTCGTCTCCTTCTACGCCTCGGCCAGCCCCGACGGCCTGGAGAAGGTCGCCGCCGACCAGGGCATCGACAAGAAGACCGAGCCGCACCACACCGACGACTCCCCGCTCGCCGGCTACGGCGTCAAGGACATCGCCGACGGCCGGATCTCCGGCGGTCTCGCGGGCGTGATCGGTGTCGGCGTCACCGTCGCCGTCGGCAGCGGGGTCTTCTGGGCGGTACGCCGCAGGCGTGGCACCCAGGAGGCCGGCCGGATCCCCGCCGGAAGCGTCTGACATGGGCGCGGGCCACGCCCACAAGCTCTACCGGCACGGCCACTCGCCGGTCCACGCGCTGCCCCCGCACTGCAAGCTCGCCGCCGTCTTCTGCTTCGTCGTCGTGGTGGTCTCCACCCCGCGCGAGGCGGTCGGGTCCTTCGCGCTGTACGCCGTGCTGCTCGCGGCGGTCGCCGCCGCGGCCCGCGTCCCGGCCGGGTTCCTGCTGCGGCGGCTGCTGATCGAGATCCCCTTCGTGGCCTTCGCCGTCCTGATGCCGTTCGTCGTCCCCGGCGAGCAGGTGATGTTCCTCGGCCTGTCGCTCAGCGTCCCCGGACTGTGGGGCGCCTGGAACGTCCTGGCCAAGGGGACGCTGGGCGTGGCCGCCTCCGTGATCCTCGCCTCCACCACCGAGCTACGCGCCCTGCTGCTCGGCCTCCAGCGGCTGCGGCTGCCGCCGCTGCTCGTCCAGATCGCCTCCTTCATGATCCGCTACGGCGATGTGATCACCGACGAGATGCGGCGGATGTCGATCGCCCGGCGCTCGCGCGGCTTCGAGGCGAGCGGCCCGCGCCACTGGGGCGTGCTGGCGAAGTCGGCGGGCGCGCTGTTCATCCGCTCGTACGAGCGCGGCGAGCGGGTGCATCTGGCGATGGTGAGCCGGGGGTACGCGGGCACCATGCCGGTCATCGACGAGGTGACGGCGGACCGGACACAGTGGGCGTACGCGGCGGCCCTCCCCGTATCGGCGCTCGCGATCTGTCTGCTTGGCTGGACGCTATGACCACTCCCACCGCGTCGCCGTCGCCGTCGCTGCCGCCGTCGCTGGAGGTGCGCGGGCTCGCGTACGCCTACCCCGACGGCCACCAGGCCCTGTTCGGCGTCGACCTGACCGTCGGCCGGGGCGAGCGGGTGGCGCTGCTCGGCCCCAACGGCGCCGGCAAGACCACACTCGTCCTGCACCTCAACGGCATCCTCACCGCCGGCGCCGGTACGGTCGCCGTCGCCGGGCTGCCGGTCGCGAAGCGGAACCTGGCGGAGATCAGGCGCCGCGTCGGCATCGTCTTCCAGGACCCGGACGACCAGCTGTTCATGCCGACCGTACGGGAGGACGTCGCCTTCGGCCCGGCCGCCGCCGGGCTGCGCGGCGCGGAACTGGAGACGCGGGTCGCCACCGCGCTGAAGCGGGTCGGCATGGCGGAGTACGCGGACCGTCCACCGCACCACCTCTCCTTCGGCCAGCGGCGCAGGGTCGCGGTGGCGACCGTCCTCGCGATGGAGCCGGAGATCCTCGTCCTGGACGAGCCGTCGTCCAACCTGGACCCGGCCTCGCGACGCGAACTCGCCGACATCCTGCGGTCGTTGGACATCACCGTACTGATGGTCACGCACGACCTGCCGTACGCGCTCGAACTCTGCCCGCGCGCCGTGATCCTCAGCGAAGGAGTCATCGTGGCGGACGGCCCCACCGGGCGGCTGCTGGGCGACGCGGAGCTGATGGGGGCCCACCGCCTGGAGCTGCCCTTCGGCTTCGACCCGGCGGCCGTCGACCGGGCGCGCAGCACCACCCCCACCGGGCCGGCCGCCTGAGCGCGCGGCCGTACGCCCCGGACCCGACAGCGCCCGGCACGCCCCACCCCGCGCACCCCGGCCCCGGCGGTGTGTCGCGCGTCGGGGCCGGGGTGTGGGGGTCAGCAGTACTGCGCTTGTTTGCCTATGGAGCGGTACATGCAATCCGCGTTCTCCAGCAGTTGCAGGACCGCGTCGCGGTTCCTGCTCGTCTCGCGGTTGATGACCGAGGCGGGCGGATAGAAGCCGCCGGACGAACTCGTCCTCGGGTACATCTCGAAGGTGTAGGCGAAGATCTTGTGCTGCCCCCACAGCCAGTCGTCGATCGAACCGTCCGTGATGTAGAGGTCGCTGGACTGCTCGGGCGTGTAGCCGTTGCTCGCGGCCATCTTCTGGCCGACCGTCGCGAAGGCGTTGCGGTCGTCGGCGGTCATGCCGGTGGTGGTGTCGGCGGTGGTGTAGCCGAACGGCCAGAGCACCAGTTCGCTGTAGGTGTGGAAGTCGATCGCGGCCTTGATCTGCTGGGTGCCGCCCACGACCCGGCCGCGCACGAAGTCCGCCACGACCTTCACCTCGGGCGCGGACTCGGCGGCGCTGCCCCGGTAGGTCTCCGAGGAGGCGCTGCCGGAGGAGCCGCCGCAGCAGCCCCAGCGGTAGGCCCAGTTGCGATTGAGGTCCGTGCCGACGGCGGTGGAGCCGGAGTTGGGCTGACGGTTCTTGCGCCAGCTGCGGTACGAGCCGGTGGCGATGTCGTACTCGCCGCCGTCCGGGTTGAGGTCCGGGATGATCCAGATCTCCCGGGTGTCGAGCAGCGTGGTGATCCTGGAGTCCGTGCCGTAGCCGGAGGTCAGCTCCTTGAGCAGGTACAGCGCCATCTCCACGGTGAGGTGCTCGCGCGCGTGCTGATGGTGGGTGAAGAGGATCTCGGGCTCGTTCTCGTCGACCGCCACATTGCGGCTGACCTTGATGGCGACGATGTTCCTGCCCTGGTACGAGGTGCCGATGACGCGCTGGCTCGCGAGGGACGGATGGGCCGCGATGACCGACCCGATCTCGGCCGTCATCTCGGCGTAGTTGTGATACGCCGAGTCGGCCGGCGGGAAGTCGTACGGGGTGACCGCGCCGCCTCCGGTGCGGTCGGGGACCGCGTCCAGGGCTGTCGGCTCGTAGCCGAGCGCGCGCACCCCGGCCAGCTGCCCGGGGCCGGCGGAGACGACGACGCGCTCGTCGTCGAACTCGTCGATGCTCACCCCGGTCCTGGCGAGCGCGGTGCGCGTCGCGGACGTGGAGTGCAGCTGGATCTCGTACTGCCGGGTGTCCTGCCCGCCCGCGGCCGTGCCGCTGGTGGCGGGCGGCCGGGGGCCGGCCGAGGCGGTGGTGGCCGTGGCGGTGGCGGCGAGTCCGAGAGTCAGGAGCAGTGCGGCGGCCAGGGTCGCCGGCCGGCCGCGGCCGGGGCCGCCGATTCCGCGTAATCGCTTACGCATGAAGCCTCCAGGGGGTGTGGAGTGGAGGGGTCATCGTGCGGGCGTGGCATGTTCCGGTCAAGAGCATGGATTCGGCCGGGCCGGTCCGGAAGGGGCAGGGAAGGTCCGGGAGGGTCCGGGCGGCCGGCGGGGATGCTGCACCATAGAGGGGGCCGCGCCGCCGGGGCGGGTCGGGACGACGGCAGGAGCGCGGGCGTGGACGTCCAGGGCACGGTTGAGGCGGGCTTCGAGCCGGTCAGGGACGCTTTCGTACGGAACTTCGACCGGCTGGGCGAACAGGGCGCGGCGGTCGCCGTCTACCGGGACGGCCACAAGGTGGTGGACCTCTGGGCAGGCACCCGTGACGTCGCCCCACCGGCCGGGAACGCCTCCGGCGAGGGCGCGCCGGGCGGGGACGCGGCGCCCTGGGCGCTGGACACGGCGCAGGTCGTCCGGTCCGCCACCAAGGGCATCGCCGCCGCCGTACCGCTGCTGCTGCACCAGCGCGGCCAGATCGACCTGGACGCCCCGGTCGGCACCTACTGGCCCGAGTTCAAGGCCGCCGGCAAGGAGCGGGTCCTCGTACGCCATGTGCTGTCGCACCGCGCGGGTGTGCCCGTACTGGACCGGCCGCTCACCCCGGCACAGGCGCTCGACGGCGAGTCCGGCGCGGCAGCCCTGGCCGCGCAGAGTCCCGTGTGGGAGCCGGGCACCGACCACGGCTACCACGCGCACACCTACAGCTGGCTGATGTCCGAGCTGGTCAGGCGGGTCACGGGCCGGTCCGTGGGCCGGTGGATCGCCGAGGAGATCGCGCGTCCGCTGGGCCTCGACTTCTGGGTCGGGCTGCCCGACGAGGAGGCCCACCGGGTGGGCAGGATCGGCCCGGTGGAGGAGCCCACGGCGGTCGGGGGCGCGCTCAGGCTGCGGCCCAAGCGCTCCGTCTCGGCGGCGTACGGGGACCCCGGATCGCTGACGCGGCGGGCCTTCGCGGTCATCGAACCGCTGCCGGACGAGAACGACCCGGCCTACCGCGCCGCCGAACTCCCGGCCTCCGGCGGCATCTCGACCGCCCGCGCGCTGGCCCGCTGCTACGCGGCGATGATCGGCCCGGTCGACGGCCACCGCCTCTTCGCACCCGCGACGCTGACCCTGGCCCGTACGGAGGAGTCGGCGGGCCCCGACCGCGTCCTGGTCGTCAACACCCGTTTCGGGCTCGGCTTCATGCTGCACGGCCCGGCGGCGCCGCTGCTCGGGCCCGGCTCCTTCGGGCATCCGGGGCGCGGCGGCTCGCTCGGCTTCGCCGACCCCGAGTCGGGGATCGCGCTGGGATACGTGACGAACGGGATGCGCAAGGGCGTGACGGCCGACCCGCGCGCCCAGGCGCTGGTACGGGCGGTGAAGGCGGCGACCTCGTCGCCGGGCGAGGCCGGCTGACGCGCGGTCAACCGCGCCCCCGCGCGCACACCGGACGCCCCGCTGTTCGAGGGAGGAATCCGGCGTGCGCGCGGGGCCGGGCACGGCCGCGCCCGCCGGCACGGCCGCGCCCAGCGGCCGACGCGCGGCACGTACGGGGCGCCTCCCGACCCCGCCCCCTACACCTCAGGGACCACGCGCGAGGGTCACATCACTCCAAAGGGGTACGGGAGTTGGGGCCGCGCGGCCGATGTTCTCCGAGGCACGCCGACTGAATGATCGTTCCTGTCCGAACACGCGACCGGAAGGAACGATTACGTGCGTAGACGACGTCTCGCGCCCCTGCTGGCTGTCAGCGTCACGGCGACGCTGGCCCCCGCCCTCACCATGTCGACGGCCGGCGCAGCCCAGGCCACCGCCGCTCCGGCCGCCGCCTCCACCTCCGCAGCCAAGGGCGCGCTGGACCGGTATGTGAAGCAGAAGCCGAAGTGGAAGCGGTGCGACGCCGACGCCCCGGCGGAGTTCCAGTGCGCCACGATCAAGGTCCCGCTCGACTACCGGGCGCCCGGGGGCGAACAGCTGGACCTGGCGATATCCCGGATCAGGAGCACCGCGCCCGACAAGCGGCACGGTGTCCTGTTCTCCAACCCCGGCGGCCCCGGCGGGCCGGGGCGCTACATGCCGCTGAGCCTGGGGGAGAGGCTCCCCGAGTCCGTGCGGCAGAAGTACGACCTCATCGGCTTCGACCCGCGCGGTGTGGGACGGAGCAGCCCGGTCTCCTGCGGTCTGGAGCCGGAGGAGCAGGACTGGCTGCGGCCGTACAAGGAGGAGACGTTCGACAAGGACGTCGCCTGGGCGCGTGACGTCGCCGACAAGTGCCGGGAGAAGACGGGCGACACACTCCCGCACATCACCACGCGCAACACCGCGCGCGACATGGATCTGCTGCGGGCGATCCTCGGCGAGAAGAAGATCTCGTACCTGGGTTACTCGTACGGCACCTACCTGGGCGCCGTCTACACCCAGCTCTTCCCGGCCCGGGCCGACCGGTTCGTGCTGGACAGCGCCGTCGATCCGGCGCGCGCCTGGCGGGGGATGATCCAGTGGTGGGCGGAGGGCGCCGAGCCCGCGTTCGACCGGTGGACCGAGTGGGCCGCCGAACGCTCGGAGAAGTACGGCCTCGGCGACACCCCGAAGGAGGTCGGGCAGACCCTCTGGGACCTGGTCGCGCAGGCCGACGAGAAGCCCATCGAGATCGACGGGCAGCCGACCACCGGTGACGACATCCGCAGCGGTATGCGCGGCGCGGTCTTCACCCCGGAGTTCGCCACCGAGGCGGTCGTGGAGCTGAAGAAGGCCGCCGCCGGGGAGCCCGCCTCCGCGAAGAAGCTTCCCGCGCCCGCCGGAACGGCCCGCCCGGCCGACGGCTCCGAGGCACCGGACGGCTCCGAGGCACCGGACCGCTCCGAGACACCGGACGGTTCCGAGGAACCGGACGACAACAGCAGCGCGAGCTTCTGGAACGTGGTCTGCAACGACAACTCGGCCGCCTGGTCCCACGACCCGGAGAGCTACCGGCGGGACGCCATCGAGGACAAGGGCCGCTATCCGCTGTTCGGCGACTTCGCTTCCAGCGTCAAGCCCTGCGCGTTCTGGGGGAAGTCCGTCGAACCGGCCACCGTCGTGAACAACAAGGTCCGCTCGCTGATCGTGCAGAACGAGTGGGACCCCCAGACCCCGTTGCAGAGCGGTCAGGCCCTGCACGCCGACCTGAAGGGGTCGCGGATGCTGACGGTCCTCGGCGGCGAGGGCCACGGCGTCTACCCGAGCGGAAACGCGTGCACGGACGGCGAGGTGACGGCCTATCTGACCACGGGCAAGCTGCCGGCGAAGGACGTGACCTGCGAGGCGACGGCGGAGTCGAACGCCGAGGCCCGGAAGAACCAGAAGCGGGACGTGCTTCCCGGCACCCCGCTCCCGCAGCGCTCCCCGGACCGTTTCTGACCGTTCCGGTGTGACGCGGGAGGGAGGGGGCGGGACCCGCGGTGGGTCCCGCCCCCTCCGGCCGGGTCAGGGGTCGACGCGCAGGCTGCCTTCCATCAACGCGACCGGTCCCACATTGGTGGCGTCCACCGCCGGCCGGAGCGCCCGGGCCAGCCTGACCGCGTCGTCCACGCCCCAGAAGTGGACGAAGAACAGGCGCGGTTCCTCCGTGAGGCCGTGGTTGTGGAGTTCCACGAGTTCGAGCCCGCCCCGCCGCAGCGTGCTCAGCACCGTCTGGACCTCGTCGGCGACCATGGCGAAGTCCCCGTTGACGGCGGCCCGGCCGCCGCCCAGCGGCTGGAAGTTGAAGGCCGAGGTCGCCGCCAGCCCCCGGGGCAGCGCCTTCCCTTCGTGGATCACGGTCTCGCGGCGGGCGAAGACGGCCTTGTGGATGCCGTCCTCGTTGGAGCCCGCCACCCCGAGCGCGGCCTCCATCCCCGCCAGGTCCAGATCGAGGGCGGGCGGCGGCCCCGGCTCCACGGCGGGCGGGGTCGCGGTGCGGCCGATGGCCGCCCGCAGCCCGCGCGCCAGCGGCACCGGGTCCGTGCCGTGGGCGTGGCCGTGGATGTGGAGCCACCAGACATCGGGAGCGTGGGCGGGCAGATGCTTGTGGAGCGCGGTCACCTCGATGCCGTGCTGGAACAGCGAGTCGGTCACCCGCTGAAGCTCGCCCTCGGTGACGTTCAGATCGCCCATCACGGACGCGCTGCCGTCGGCGTACCGGACGAAGGACACGTGCGACCCGAGGGCGAGCCCCGGCGTCACGGTGACGCCCCGGCTGACCACGTGCAGGTCCCTGCGCGGGAATTCGGTGTGGTAGAACAGCCCGCGCAGCAGATTGCCGGGCCGCCCCAGCGCCTTCGCGACGCTCTTCCAGTCGGCTTCCGTGGTCGGCACCGGCTGGACCGGTCCGGCCGGCTCGTCGCCCGGCTCGCCCGTTCCGGCGCCTCCGGCTTCCGGTGCCACGGCCGACCGGGCGCGGGCGGTGCCGATCCCGACCCCGGTCAGCAGGGGCGCGAACGCGGCGGCGGCGAGCAGCCGTCTGCGCGGGGTGGGCGTCCGCCTGCTCTTACGCCCGTCCGTCCGGGCGGCTGCTTCCGGCGGGCCGACCAG
This sequence comes from Streptomyces sp. NPDC012835, assembly GCF_042900885.1. Taxonomy (NCBI): domain Bacteria; kingdom Bacillati; phylum Actinomycetota; class Actinomycetes; order Kitasatosporales; family Streptomycetaceae; genus Streptomyces; species Streptomyces sp. NPDC012835. The sequence goes on along the minus strand of NZ_JBIBBW010000003.1, from coordinate 478,649 downwards.
GTCGACCGGGTCGACCCGACGGGTCCCTGGGGACGCGGGGGGAGCGTTTTTTTGTGATTCTTTTTTCATCACACTTACACCTCCGGGCGGATGAAAGCACGGACGACCGGAGGATATGGGGTCCAGGTCCCGCGCCGCGCCCGCTCAACTCGTGTGGAGCATCAGCCCGATCCCCACCACCATCAGCCCCGCCGCCGCGATCCTCGGCGTCCCGAAACGCTCCTTGAAGAAGACGGCCCCTATCGCGGCGCCCACGATGATCGACGATTCGCGCAGCGCCGCGATCGGCGCGAGGGCGGCCCGGGTCTGCGCCCACAGCACCAGGCCGTACGCGAACATCGAGAGGACAGCGCCGAGCAGACCGAGCGTCATATGGGGGCGCAGCTGTCCGAGCAGCTGCCGACGGCGGGTGTACACGGCGTACGCGGGAATCAGCACCCCTTCCAGGATCATCAGCCAGGCGACGTAGCCGATCGCCGAGCCCGAGTTCCGTACCCCCACACCGTCCACCACCGTGTACGCGGCGATCGAGAGCCCTGTCGCCACGGCCGCCGTCACGGCGGGTGCGCGCGGTGCCGACCCCGCGCCCCTGATGCCCCACAGGGCCAGGGCGAGCAGCCCCGCCGAGGCCACGGCGACGCCCGCCGTCTGCCAGGCGTCGAGCGACTCCCCGATCACCAGGGCGGCCACGACGGTCACCACCAGGGGCGCCGTGCCCCGCGCGATCGGATACATCTGGCCGAAGTCGCCGAGGCTGAAGGAGCGCATCAACAGCAGCTGGTAGCCCACGTGCAGCACCCCCGAGACCGCCAGATACGGCCAGGCCGCCGCGTCCGGCAGGGGCGCGAAACAGGCGATGACCGCGCCGATCACCGCCGCGCCACCGCCGATCAGTGTGAACGCGGCCAGCTTGTCGTGGATGTTGTGCGCGATCGCGTTCCAACTGGCGTGCGTCACGGCGGCGATGAGCACCGCGACGGCCACGATCGGGGTCACGGCCGCCGCTCGCGCGGGGCCTCAGCGGGCCGATGACCTATGTGGGGAGGGCGGGCGGCCGCCGGGTCCGGAGTACTCATGACTCCGCACGCTAGCGCGCCCCGGACCCCGCGTACCAGGGGCTTTCCGCCCACCGGGCCCGCGCGCGGCACGGCCCCGCACCCGTGCGCGGCACGGCTGCGAACCTCACACGTACGGCTCCTTACGGCGTGCGCGGGCGCCGCCCGGGCCCGGTCAGCCCGCGCCCAGCACCGCCGCGACCACCGGGCCCGCCGCGTCGCCGCCGTGGCCGCCGGCCTGGACGACCGCCGCCGCCGCGAGATCGTCGCGGTAGCCGGCGAACCAGCTGTTCGAGGTCTCCTGGCCGTCCACCTCGGCGGAGCCGGTCTTGGCGCCCTTGTCGCCGCCGAGCCCGGACATCGCCTTGGCCCCCGTACCGCTGGTCGCCGTGAGCGCCATCATGCCGCGCAGCTGCCGCGCCACGTCGGGGGCGAGCGAGCGGGCGGCCGTGGCCACCTCGCGGTCGTCCAGGGAGGGCGCGACGAGCACAGGCTGTTTGAACGTGCCGTTCTTGGCGGTCGCGGTGATCGACGCCATGTTGAGCACGTTCATCTGCACGGTGCCCTGCCCGATGTACTGGGCCGCCGCCTCGCCGCCCACGGCGGCGGGCACACTGCCGTCGAAGGTCGGGACGCCGGTCTTCCAGTTGTCGAGACCGATCCCGAAGACCTCCTCGGTCTCCGTCTTCAGCGCGGAATCGTCACCGACGTCGTCGATCAGCTTGATGAAGGCCGTGTTGCAGGAGCGCGCGAAGCTCTCCGAGAAGGGCCTGTTGTCGAGCGAGAACCTGTCCAGGTTCTGGAACGTACGGCCCTCGTACATCGCGTCCGGCGGGCACTCGGCGGGCTTGTCCGCCGCCGCCAGGCCCTTCTCCATCAGCAGCGCGGCGGTGACGATCTTCATCGTGGAGCCGGGCGCCTGCTTGCCGAGCATCGCCGCGTTGAAGCCGTCCGCGCGGTTGTTGGCGACGGCCAGGATCTCACCCGTGCTCGGCTTGACCGCAGCGACGGACGCCTCGCTGAACTGCTTCACCGACCGCTCCGCGGCGGCCTGCACGTTCGTGTCCAGGGTGGTCCTCAGCTTGCCGGGGGCGCCCTTGGAGAGCGTGAGCAGCGTCTCGGCGGCCGGGGTCGACGCCCCCTCGCCGCTGCCGTCCCCGGAGTCCCCGGTGCCGCCGCCGTCCCCGCGCAGCGTCAGCTCGATACCGGACGAGCCGCCCGCCTTCTCGCCGTACCGCTCCCGCAGTTCGTTCAGGATCGGCCCCAGCGACGGGTACTTCTCCTTCGTCAGCTCCACGCCGTTGCGGTCGACGGCCTCGATCTGCGGGGTCGAAGACTCCCCCGTGACCAGGTGGTTGTTCCCCGTCAGCTTCGGATGGATCACGGAGGGCGCCCAGTCGACCAGCGGGCGACCGGTGGTCTGCCCGCGCACCACCGTCAGCTCCGAGTCGTACGACCACGGCGCGCTCTTCCCGCCGAACTCGACGGTGGCCTTCACCTGAAAGGGGACCTTCGTGCCGACAGCGGCGCCCGGAGTGATCACCGCGCCGGTGACATGGGCCAGGTCGCGGTAGTCCTCGATGACGCTCGCGGCTGCGGAGGCGTCATTGGTCAGCTGGGCCAGAGTCTCGCCGTCCTCGCCCTTCGCCCACCCGGTGAGGAAGTCCTTCGCGGCCGTGTCGATCTCCTCGGCGCTCAGCGGACCGGTCTTCACCTCGCGCGCGGTGGAGACGGTGTCGCCGCTGAGGTTCCCGTACACGTTGTACGCGCCGTAGCCGACTCCGCCCGCGACCACCAGGAAAACTCCGCCTATGACGGCGGTCTTCGCTCCACTGCGCATGAATGCGGTACCCCTCCCCAGGAGCTTCCTCGATCACGGATCAGCCGAGCCATGTCAAGGAACGGTCGAGCGGCACTCTACGGGACCACCGGGGCGCGGGGGGCGAGTGTTATCGGACCGAGAGTTACCGCGCGGGGACGAGCGGTCCCCCTCCGTGCGGAACCCATCCGTCCGCAATCGGCCCCGCCGGTCCGGAACCAGCCCGTCCGGCCGGGCGCGGGCCGTCCGGTTCGGGACGCCCGCCCCGTCAGACCCAGGTGTCCAGCCACATCCGCGACCGCCACGAGTCCAGCGGGATCGCCGTCCCCGTGTACAGCGGCCAGAAGTAGATGAAGTTCCAGACGATCAGCAGCACCAGCACCCCCGCGCCGACGGCGCCGACCGTCCTGCGCCGCTCGTCCGAGCCCGGTGGCCCCACGATCGCGCCGATCAGCATCGCCACCGCGAGGCAGAGGAACGGTACGAAGACGACCGCGTAGAAGAGGAAGATCGTCCGCTCCTGGTACAGGAACCACGGCGCCCACCCCGCCGCCACCGCGCAGGCGATCGCGCCCGCGCGCCAGTCACGGCGGAAGAACCAGCGCCACAGCACGTAACAGAGCGCGAACGCCCCCGTCCACCACAGCAGCGGCGTACCGATCGCCAGCACCTCGCGGGCGCACTTGCCGGCCGTCGACGCCGGGCAGCCGTCCGTGCCGGCCGCCGGGTCCTCGTAGAAGTACGAGACCGGGCGGCCCAGGACGATCCAGCTCCACGGGTTCGACTGGTAGGTGTGGCCCGACGTCAGGTTGACGTGGAAGGAGTAGACCTCGGTCTCGTAGTGCCACAGGCTGCGCAGCCAGTCCGGCAGCCAGGTGAAGCTGCCGCCCTGGCCCGCCGTCGCCGCCCAGTTCCGGAAGTACCCCTTGTCGGTGACGATCCAGCCGGTCCAGGAGACGATGTACGTACCGATCGCGACCGGGACCGTCGAGACGAAGGCCGGCAGGATGTCGCGCCGGACCACCGCCGCGTACGGCCGTACCGCACCGGCCGTGCGGCGCGCGCCCACGTCCCACAGCACGGCCATGATCGCGAAGGCGGTGAGGATGTAGAGCCCGTTCCACTTCGTCGCGAAGGCCAGCCCCAGCATCACCCCGGCGGCCAGCCGCCACGGGCGCCACCCCAGCCGCAGCGTCCGCGCGACACCGGCGTCCGGGCGCAGCAGGCCCTCGGCGTCCACCGGCAGCGCCGCCGCCAGTCGGCCTCTGGCCCAGTCGCGGTCGATCAGCAGACACCCGAACGCGGCCAGCACGAAGAACATCAGCACCAGGTCGAGCAGCGCCGTCCTGCTCATCACGTAGTGCAGCCCGTCCACGGCGAGCAGCCCGCCCGCCAGGCAGCCCAGGAACGTCGAACGGAACAGCCGCCGGCCGATCCGGCACAGCATCAGCACGGACAGCGTGCCGAGCAGCGCCACCATGAAGCGCCAGCCGAACGGGTTGAAGCCGAAGAGGTGCTCGCCGAGCCCGATGACCCATTTCCCCACCGGCGGGTGCACCACATAGCCGGGGTCGGTCGGGACGGGGACCGAGGAGGGGTCCTTCAGGATCGACTTGTCGATGTCCTTGGGCCAGCTGCCCTCGTACCCCTGGTTGATGAGCGCCCAGGCGTCCTTCGCGTAGTACGTCTCGTCGAATATCACCGCCTTGGGGCTGCCCAGGTGCCAGAACCGCAGCAACCCGGCGACCAGCGCGACGAGCAGCGGACCGCCCCACGCCGACCAGCGGACGATCCGTTCCGCGCGGGCCGGGGAGACCCCGAGGACGGCCCAGAGCCGCTCCGACGGCCGGGTGTACGGCGGTACGAGCCGCTCGCGCAGACCGGTCACCGGCCGTGGGGAATGGCCGAATCGGCGCATCCGCTGAGGCCAGGAGGGCGGCTGGTCCTCGGCGTCGTGCCCCTGGAGGGCTGAGGGTGCGGTACTGGTCACCGCGCCATCGTAGGGAACGCCGCTGTGCGAGGGGCGCGTCGCGCCCTGCGAGGATGGCGGATGTGATGGAAACGCACGGAACGCAGGGAACGCACGGGACCCACAAGCGGCACGGGGCGGACGGCACGCAGGGCACGCTCGTCCTCGCCGGGACCCCCATCGGCGATGTCGCGGACGCGCCGCCCCGGCTCTCCACCGAGCTGGAGACGGCCGATGTGATCGCCGCCGAGGACACCCGGCGGCTGCGCCGGCTCACCCAGGCGCTCGGGGTGCGGACGCGTGGCCGGGTCGTGTCGTACTTCGAGGGCAACGAGACCGCCAGGACCCCCGAGCTGGTCGAGGCGCTGGCGGACGGGGCGCGGGTGCTGCTGGTCACCGACGCGGGCATGCCCTCGGTCTCGGACCCCGGCTACCGGCTGGTGGCGGCGGCGGTCGAGCGGGACATCAGGGTGACGGCCGTGCCGGGGCCCTCCGCCGTGCTGACCGCGCTGGCGCTGTCCGGGCTGCCCGTGGACCGTTTCTGCTTCGAGGGCTTCCTGCCGCGCAAGGCGGGCGAGCGGCTCGGCAGGCTCCGCGAGGCGGCGGCCGAGCGGCGCACCCTCGTCTACTTCGAGGCACCGCACCGGCTGGACGACACCCTCGCCGCGATGGCCGAGGTCTTCGGCGCCGAGCGCAGGGCCGCCGTCTGCCGCGAGCTGACCAAGACGTACGAGGAGGTCAAGCGCGGCGGCCTGGGCGAGCTGGCGAGCTGGGCGGCGGAGGGCGTACGGGGCGAGATCACCGTCGTCGTCGAGGGCGCGCCCGAGCCCGACCCGGGCGAGCTGGACGCCGAGGAACTCGTCCGGCGGGTCCGGGACCGGGAGGAGGCCGGGGAGCGCCGTAAGGAGGCGATCGCCTCGGTCGCCGCCGAGACGGGGCTGCCCAAGCGCGAGGTGTTCGACGCCGTGGTGGCGGCGAAGAACGCGGCGCGGGCGGCCGGCGGCGCGGGGGCCGCGGGGGCCGGCCCGGCGGCGGGGCGGCCGTGAGCGGCCCGGCGAACGGCAAAGGACTATCGTGAAATGTAAAGCGCAGACCGTGTGCCGGGCCTTGTCCCTGGCCTTTGTGGCATGAAAAGGCCAAGACCACTCCATTTATCGACAGCGATGATGCGCTCCCGTCTTCCGAGGCGTCCACTGGACCAGTGGAGAGGAGCTGGCATGAGTGAGATCACGGGCACCGCCGTCGCCCACGAGGCATATGCCTTTTGCTGCATGCGCTGTGGACACGGCTGGGAGCAGTCCTACGACATAGAGCACTATGTCGACGGCTCGGGCCAGAATGTTGTCGTATACAAGACGGACGGGATACGGGTTCCTTCCCCGCTGTCCAGCCCGACCTGCGTGAATTGCGGCGGTCATGTCGTCCGCATCATGCGGTCCGGACAGGTGTCGTCCGTACAGGCTCTGATGAGCGATCACCACCACCCGGCGAAGATGTCCCGGGCGGCCAGGAAGGCGGCGGAGGCGAAGGCCGCGGAGGCCGAGGCGGCGGCGCGGGAACCGAGGCCGGACGAGCGGACAGCCGACGGCCCCGACGACCCGGACCGCGCGCACCAGCACTGGCACCTCGCCGATCTGCTGCACCCGTTCCAGCACCACCACCGCACATGAGCGCGTGAGCGGGGGCGGCCGGTCCCGTGAGCGGCCCGGACGGCTGAGCGGCCCGGACGGCGCTCGTGCCCCGGAGCGCGCGGGGCTCTCGTAGGATCGGTTCCCATGAGTTCGAAGCAAGATCCGCCGCCGCTGCCCGAGCCGCTCAGGGTGGCGGTGGCGGACGCGCACACCCACCTGGACATGCAGGACAGCACGGTCGCGGAGGCGCTGGAGAGCGCCGCCGCCGTCGGTGTGACGACCGTGGTCCAGGTGGGGTGCGACCTCAAGGGCTCACGCTGGGCCGCCGAGACGGCCGGGGCGTACGAGAACGTGCACGCGGCGGTCGCCCTGCACCCCAACGAGGCCCCCCGCATCGTCCACGGCGACCCCGACGGCTGGTCGCGCCAGGACGCGCGCGAGGCCGGCGGCGAAGCGGCGCTGGACGAGGCGCTCGCCGAGATCGACCGGCTGGCCGCCCTGGAGCAGGTGCTCGGCGTCGGGGAGACGGGGCTCGACTACTTCAGGACGGGGCCCGAGGGCGTGGCCGCCCAGGAGCGTTCCTTCCGCGCCCATATCGAGATCGCCAAGCGCCACGGCAAGGCGCTCGTGATCCACGACCGCGACGCCCACGCCGATGTCCTGCGTATTCTCGCCGAGGAAGGGGCGCCGGAACGCACGGTGTTCCATTGTTATTCCGGTGACGCGGAAATGGCGCGGATCTGTGCGGACGCCGGTTATTACCTGTCCTTCGCCGGTAATGTCACCTTCAAGAATGCTCAATCGTTGCGCGACGCGCTCAAAATAGCGCCGTCGGAGCTCATTCTTGTCGAGACGGATGCGCCCTTTCTCACACCGGCGCCTTTTCGTGGGCGACCGAATGCGCCCTACCTCATTCCGGTCACGCTGCGCGCGATGGCGGAAGTGCGCGGGATCGGCGAGGACGCGATGGCGGAGGCGATCGCGCGGAACACGGCGCGCGCGTTCGGCTACTGATACTGACGCGCCGGCGGACGTGCGTATCGCCTCGCCGACGTTCGCATCGCCTCGCGGACGGGCGCCGCGCCTGTCCCGACCCGCGGGGCGTGTGCCCTGACCCGCGCGGCGCGTACGCGGCGCGCGCCGCCGGGGCCCGGCTCGGTGTCCGGCGGCCGGTGGGCGCCGCCGTAGGCTGAGCGGGTGAGCACCACAGAGCCCGACGCCCCAGACGACGACGCCACCGCCGCCCCCGCCGCGCCCCCGGCCGCCTCCGACGCCCTGCTGGGCCCGGCCGACGTCCGCGAACTCGCGGCGGCGCTGGGCGTGCGCCCCACCAAGCAGCGCGGCCAGAACTTCGTCATCGACGCCAACACCGTCCGCCGGATCGTCCGCACCGCCGAGGTGCGCCCCGACGACGTCGTCGTGGAGATCGGCCCGGGACTCGGCTCGCTCACACTGGCGCTGCTGGAGGTCGCCGACCGGGTGACGGCCGTGGAGATCGACGACACCCTGGCCGCCGCGCTGCCCGCCACGATCGACGCGCGGATGCCGGCCCGCGCCGGGCGCTTCTCGCTGGTGCACTCGGACGCCATGCGGGTGCGGGAGCTGCCCGGCCCGGCGCCGACCGCGCTGGTCGCCAACCTCCCGTACAACGTGGCCGTGCCCGTGCTGCTGCACATGCTGGAGCACTTCCCGACCATCGAGCGGACGCTGATCATGGTCCAGGCCGAGGTCGCCGACCGGCTCGCCGCCGCCCCCGGCAACAAGGTCTACGGAGTGCCCTCCGTGAAGGCCAACTGGTACGCCGACGTCAAACGCGCCGGCGCGATCGGGCGCACCGTCTTCTGGCCCGCGCCCAACGTGGACTCCGGGCTCGTCTCCCTGGTGCGCCGCGGCGAACCCGTACGGACGACGGCCGACAGGACCGAGGTCTTCGCCGTCATCGACGCGGCCTTCGCGCAGCGCCGCAAGACCCTGCGCGCGGCCCTCGCCGGCTGGGCGGGCTCCGCGCCCGCGGCGGAGGCGGCGCTCGTCGCCGCGGGGGTGTCCCCGCAGGCGCGCGGTGAGTCGCTGACGGTCGAGGAGTTCGCGCGGATCGCGGAGTCGAAGGGAGCGGGCGCGTGAGCGCGGAACGGGTACGGGTACGGGTTCCGGCCAAGGTCAACGTCCAGCTGGCGGTGGGCGCCGCCCGCCCCGACGGCTTCCACGACCTGGCCAACGTCTTCCTCGCCGTCGGCCTCCACGACGAGATCACGGTGACCCCCGCCGACGAACTGCGCGTGACCTGCGCCGGCCCGGACGCCGGCCAGGTCCCGCTGGACCGCACCAACCTCGCCGCCCGCGCCGCCGTCGCGCTGGCGGAGCGGCACGGCATCGACCCGCGCGTGCACCTGCACATCGACAAGGACATCCCGGTCGCCGGCGGGATGGCGGGCGGCAGCGCGGACGGCGCCGGCGCCCTGCTCGCCTGCGACGCCCTCTGGTCGCTGAACTCCACCCGGGACGAACTCCTCGGCATCTGCGCCGAGCTGGGCAGCGACGTGCCGTTCAGCCTGATCGGCGGCGCGGCGCTCGGTACCGGCCGGGGCGAGGTGCTCACCCCGCTCGACGTCGGCGGCGACTTCCACTGGGTCTTCGCGGTCGCGGACGGCGGGCTCTCCACCCCCACCGTCTTCCGGGAGTTCGACCGGCTCACCGCGCACACCGACGTCCCGCCCCCGGCCGCCGACCCGGCGCTGCTCGACGCCCTGCGCACCGGCGACGCCCTCGCCCTCGCCGCCGCCCTCTCCAACGACCTCCAGCCCGCGGCCCTCGCCCTGCGCCCGGCCCTGTCCCGCACCCTCGCGGCCGGCACGGACGCCGGCGCGCTCGCGGCCCTGGTCTCCGGCTCCGGCCCGACCACGGCGTTCCTGGTGAAGACCCCCGGCGACGCCGAGCGCGTCGCCCGCGCCCTCCTCGCGTCGGGCACCTGCCGTACGGCTCGCACCGCCACCTCCCCGGCGGCGGGCGCGACCGTGGTGGAGCGGACCACGGCCTGACGGCCGCCCGCCGGGGCCCGCCGCCGGGCGGCCGGTCGGCGGCCCTCCGGCGGCGACTACCCTGGGACATCGATCGTGTCCCCCCGCAGCAGGAGTGAAATGGCCGTCAATCTGGTCAATGTCGAGGCAGTCACCAAGGTGTACGGCACCCGTGCGCTGCTCGACGGTGTCTCTCTCGGCGTGTCCGAGGGGGACCGGATCGGTGTCGTCGGGCGCAACGGAGACGGGAAGACCACCCTCATCCGGATGCTGGCGAAGCTGGAGGAGGCCGACACCGGGCGGGTCACCCACAACGGGGGACTGCGGCTCGGGGTGCTGACGCAGCACGATTCGCTCGACCCGGCCGCCACCGTCCGGCACGAGGTGATCGGCGACCTCGCCGACCACGAGTGGGCGGGCGACGCCAAGATCCGCGATGTGCTGACCGGACTCTTCGGCGGCCTCGACATGCCGGGGTTCCCGCAGGGACTCGACACCGTGATCGCCCCGCTGTCCGGCGGTGAGCGGCGGCGGATCGCGCTCGCGAAGCTGCTGATCGGCGAGCCCGACCTGATCGTGCTGGACGAGCCCACCAACCACCTCGACGTCGAGGGCATCGCCTGGCTGGCCGAGCACCTGCGCGCCCGCAGGTCGGCGCTCGTCTGCGTGACGCACGACCGGTGGTTCCTCGACCAGGTCTGCACCCGGATGTGGGACGTGCAGGGCGGGACGGTGCACGAGTACGAGGGCGGCTACTCCGACTACGTCTTCGCCCGCGCCGAGCGCCAGCGCATCGCCGCGACCGAGGAGGTCAAGCGGAAGAACCTGGTCCGCAAGGAGCTGGCCTGGCTGCGGCGCGGCGCCCCCGCCCGTACGTCGAAGCCGCGCTTCCGCATCGAGGCGGCCAACGAGCTGATCGCCGACGTGCCGCCGCCGCGCGACACCTCCGAGCTGATGAAGTTCGCCAACGCCCGGCTCGGCAAGACCGTCTTCGACCTGGAGGACGTGACGGTCCAGGCCGGCCCGAAGGTGCTGCTCACCCACCTCACCTGGCAGCTCGGCCCGGGCGACCGGATCGGCCTGGTCGGGGTGAACGGCGCGGGCAAGACCTCGCTGCTGCGCGCCCTCGCCGAGGCCGCCCGTACCCAGGGCGAGGCCCAGCCCGAGGCCGGCAAGGTGATCGTCGGCAGGACCGTCAAGCTGGCGTACCTCTCGCAGGAGGTCACCGAACTCAAGCCGACGCTGCGGGTGCTCGAAGCCGTCCAGCAGGTACGGGACCGGGTCGACCTCGGCAAGGGCCGCGAGATGACGGCGGGCCAGCTCTGCGAGCAGTTCGGCTTCTCCAAGGACAAGCAGTGGACGCCGGTCGGTGATCTCTCCGGCGGCGAGCGGCGCCGGCTCCAGCTGCTGCGGCTGCTGATGGACGAGCCGAACGTCCTCTTCCTCGACGAGCCCACCAACGACCTCGACATCGAGACGCTCAACCAGCTGGAGGACCTGCTCGACGGCTGGCCCGGCTCGATGGTCGTCATCTCCCACGACCGGTTCTTCATCGAGCGGACCACCGACAAGGTGATGGCGCTGCTCGGGGACAAGACGCTGCGGATGCTGCCGCGCGGGATCGACGAGTACCTGGAGCGCCGCCGCGCGCTGGCCGCCGCCGGCGTCCCGGCGGCCGTCCCTTCGACGGCCGCCGCCCCCGGCGGGTCCGGGGCGCCGGTGTCCGCGAAGGACGGACGCGCGGCGAAGAAGGAGCTCCAGAAGATCGAACGGCAGGTCGGCCGGATGGACGACCGCGAGAAGACGCTCCATCAGCAGATCGCCGATAACGCCACGGACTTCGAAAAAGTGGCGAAACTGGACGGCGAGCTGCGCGAACTGAAGGCCGAACGCGAGGAGTTGGAAATGCGTTGGCTGGAGCTGGCGGAGGACGCGTAGCGGCCGCGCGCCGCGCGCGTAACGACCCCATCACGGGCCGGTTCTCCCTTGGGAACAGGGGACGACCGGCCCGTACCGTACAGCGATTCGAGTGATACAAAGAAGCCCCGCTCGACTGATGTGACGATGCGGAATCCACACCCGGATCGCTCTATTCCGGTGGGCCGCGCCCACCGGGTACGCGGGGGAGTACGACCGGGTGGCGGACCCGCGCCAAACAGGGGGAAGGCGCTGATGACTCAGCCGCCCGGCCAGCAACCGCCACAGGAGGGCTCCGGCGCACCGCGGGATCCGCGGCAGGAGGCCCCACCACCGCCGGCCCAGCCACCGCAGGCCCCGCCGCCGCCGCACAAACCGGCCCAGCCGCCGCAGGCCCCGGCCCAGCCGCCGCAGGCCCCGGCCCAGCCGCCGCAGGCCCCGGCCCAGCCGCCGCAGCCGACCCAGGCGCCCCAGCCGCCGCAGGCTCCGGGGAACCCGGTGGGCGACGAGCCCGGTTACGGTTATCCGCAGAACGCGCCCGGCGTCCCGCCCGGCTACGGCTATCCGCAGGCACCGGGCCAGGCGCAGGGCCGGATACCGGGGCCGTACGACCAGCAGCCCGGCCCCTACGGCCAGCAGCCCGGCCCGTACGGCTACCCCCAGCAGCCCGGCCCCTACGGCGCCCAGCCGGGCGCGGCCCCCGGCCCCTACGGGCAGCAGCCAGGACCCTACGGCTACGGCGGACAGCCCGGCGGCTACCCGCCGCAGCAGTTCCCCGGCGCGCCCACCATGCCTCCCGGCGGCCCCGGCGGCCCCGGCGGCCCCGGCGGCAGGAAGTCCGGGAACAAGGCCGCCGTCATCGTCGCGGCGGCCGTCGCCGGACTGCTGGTCGTCGGCGCCGGTGTCTGGATGGCCTTCGGCGGTGGCGCCGACGACACGAAGCCGGTCGCCGCGAAGAGCGAGGACACGACGCCCAGCGTCTCCACCGGAGTCGACGAGGGCGACGGCAGCGGCGACGGCCGGGAGGTCGACGACGATCTCAACGCCGGCCGCAAGGACGGCGAGGCCAGGGTCGACTTCCTGCTCACCAACGACGTCGACCTGCCGGGCAGCGGCGCGGACGTGTTCGGCCCGTGGTTCGCCGGCGGCACCGTCGTCAAGGCCATGTACAAGCAGGTCGTCGGCTACTCGGCCACGGACGGCAAGAAGCAGTGGACGCTTCCGGTCGCCGCCCCGATCTGCGGCGCGGCCGAAGCGCCCTCGGCGGACGGCAAGATGGTCGTCGCGTTCAAGGACGGCAACACCGAGAACAGCGACTGCACCCAGCTCCAGATGGTCGATCTGAAGACCGGCAAGGGCGGCTGGAAGAAGCCGATCGAGAAGCAGGGCACCTTCGACTTCTTCGGCGACCTCTCGATGACGATCACGGGTGACACCCTCGCCGTAGGCCGCACCGGCCACGCCAACGCCTACCGCGTCAGCGACGGCAAGGACCTCTTCGGCAAGTCGACCACGGACTGCCAGCCCTACGCCTTCGCGGGCGGCCCGAAGCTGATCGCCGCCTCCAGCTGCCGGACGGGCGGTACCGCCAAGGCGATCCAGGAGCTTGACCCGGTCACCGGCGCGCCCAAGTGGACGTACAAGTTCACCAAGGACTGGGAGCCGGACAAGGTCTACTCGGTCGATCCGCTGGTCGTCTCCGTGAAGAACAGCGAGAAGAAGAGCTGGAGCGTCCTCTCGCTCAGCGCGAGCGGCACCGAGCGCGCCCAGATCAAGGGCGGCGGCGACCAGTTCTCGGTGTCCTGCGGCACCAGCATCGTCTTCGACGACAGGCTGGAGGGCTGTGTCGGTGTCGCCGTCGCCGCCGACACCCTCTACCTGTCGACGAAGGCGAAGGACGCAGGCACCGCCAACGAGATCGTCGCCTTCAATCTGGCCGACGGGGAGCCCAAGTGGCGTTCCAAGGCGCCCTCCGGCCGCACGCTGACGGCGATCGGGACGGAGGGCGGGAAAGTCCTCGCCTATCTGGACCCCACCTACGAGAAGGGCGGGGCGGTCGCCGCCGTCGCGGCGTCCGGCGGCGATCCCGAGATCCTGCTCCAGCACCCGGACTCCACGGCACAGATCGAGAACTCCTTCTACTCCAAGGAGTACGCCTACGAGAACGGCCGCTTCTATCTCCTCGCCGCCCGGATGAGCGTGTCCAAGGCGACAGACGAACTGAAGGCCAAGACCATGATCGTTTTCGGTAAGTGACCGAGGTACGCACGCCATGACGCAGCCGCCCATGCCGCCCCAGCCGCCCAACGAGCCGCCCAACGACCCGCCGCCGGGCGGGTTCGGCCCGCCGCAGGAACCTCCGGCCGGCGGGTTCGGCCCGCCGCAGGAGCCCCCGGCCGGCGGGTTCGGCGCTCCGCAGGACCCGCCGCCCGGCGGGTACGGATACCCGGCCCAGCCGCCCCGGCCCGGCTACGGCTATCCCGCGCAGCCGCCCACGCAACCCCCGTACCAGCAGCAACCCCAGCAGCCCTACCAGCAACAGCCTTATCCGTACCAGCAGTTCCCGCAGTACCAGCAGCCGGCCACCGTCCTCAGCGGCACGGCCGGCGGCACCGGCGGCGGCAAGGGGGCGAAGACCCAGCTCCGGATCATCATCGCCGCGGCCGTCGCCGTCGTCCTGATCATCGGTACGGGCGTCTACTTCCTCACGTCCTCCGGCGGCGACGACAAGAACAAGGCCAAGGACGGCTCGTCCAGCTCCTCCGACGACGGCAAGAACGGCGACAAGGACGCTGCCGGCGGCGAGGAACAGGCACCGGCCAACACCAAGGCCAAGGTCGCCTTCGAGGTCCCGCTGCCCAAGATCACCGATATGACCTCCGTACACGGTTCGTGGATCTCCGACACCACGTACGTGAAGACCGGCATCAACGAGATCGTCGGCTACGACCTGGTCAAGGGCGCCCAGCTCTGGACCATCCCGCTGCCCGGCGAGCTGTGCGCCCAGACCGAGCACGTCAGCGAGGACTACAAGACCCCGATCGCCTTCGCGCCGACCAAGCCCACCGCGGCGAACAAGTACCCGCGCTGCTCCAAGGTCGGCGTGATCGATCTGAAGGCCGGCGAACTGATCTGGAACAAGTCGGTCAAGGGCTCCAACGCGGGCGACAGGGACGTCGCCTTCTCCGAGATCACCCTCAGCGGTGAGACCGTCGCGGGCGGCGGCTTCGACGGCGGCGCCGCCTTCGACCTGAACACCGGCGCCATCCGCTGGAAGCCGGACGTCAGCTCCGACGGCTGCTACGACACGGGTTACGGCGGCGGCGCCGGGCTCGTGGCGGTGCGCAGGTGCGGGACGAGCAGCGCCCCGCAGCTGACCGTCCAGCCGCTGAACCCGCTGACCGGCGCGCCGCTCTCCTCGTACCGGATGCCGTCCGGCGTCGACTACCCGCACATCGTCTCCAGCAAGCCGCTGGTCGTGGCCGCCGACGTCGGTGACACCGCGGGCGACGGCAGTGGCATCTCGGACTTCTTCTCGATCGACGAGAAGACCGGAAAGCTGCGGGCGAAGATCTCCGCCGCCGGCAAGTTCGAGGCGCGGTGCGGCTCGACCGATGTCGAGAAGTGCACGCTGATCGCCGTGGGCAACGACCGGATCTATCTGCCGACCGCCGAGCACGAGGGCGAGGGGGAGTACGGGCGCACCAACGAGATCGTCTCGTACGACCTCGCCACCGGGAAGAGCACCACGGACCGGGCCGACGCGGGCGAGCGCTACATGATCTATCCGCTGCGCATGGACGGCCCCCACCTGATCGCGTACAAGTCGCCCCCGTACGACAAGGGCGGCCAGATCGTCTCCCTGGGCGGCTCCTCGTTCAAGGAGACGCTGCTGATGGAGAACCCGGGCGACAAGAAGACCCGGGACGCGGAGACGAGCTTCGCCTCGATGGGGTCGGCGGAGATCCGCTACCGGGACGGCCGGATGTTCATCGCGAGCCCGTTCCTCAGCAAGCCGAGCGAGTACGACACGCGGCGCGCTCTGGCGATGTCGTTCACGACGAAGAAGTAGCCGGAGAAGCGACGGGAGCGCGGCGGACGCGCGGACAGACGTACGGCGGCGGGGTCCCGGCCCGTGGGGTGACACCCGCGGACCGGGGCCCCGCCGCCTCGCGTTCCGGGCCCGATCCGCGTCAACGACGAGCGGTAAGTAGTCCTGAACAAAAGGGAATTCGGCAATCCGAGCGGCTTCTGGCGGGTATGGGGCGCGCGATGTCGAACAAGCGTGTAGCTTGCCGGGTCAAGAGGCCGGGGGGCCAGGGATCAAGGACGTGTGGGATGGGGGCAGCTCGATGGGCGTGCGACTCATGGTGGTCGACGACCACCGACTGCTGGCCGAGGCGCTCGCCTCGGCGCTGAAACTGCGCGGGCACCGGGTGCTCGCGGCGGCGGCGCCCACCGCGGGCGTCGCGGAGTTAGTGGTGAGCAGGGCACCCGAGGTGTGCCTGCTGGGTACGGCGGCCCCCGCCGAGCCGGGGGCCTTCGACCCGATCGTACGGATCAAACGGGACCGCCCGCAGGTGGCGGTGGTGGTGCTCGGCCCGGTGCCCAGCCCGCGCGGCATCGCCGCCGCCTTCGCCGCCGGGGCGTCCGGCTACGTACGGCACGACGAGCGCATCGAGGGCGTCGAGCGCGCCATGGTCAAGGCGCGGGCCGGCGAGGCGGCGGTGGCGCCGCAGCTGCTCCAGGGCGCCTTCACCGAACTGCTCAACCCGGCCGCGCAGCCGGACGACGAGGGCCAGCGGCTGCTGCGGATGCTGACGCCGCGCGAGGTCGAGGTGCTGGTGCGGGTGGCCGAGGGCGAGGACACCAGGCTGATCGCCGCCGGGATGGGGATCGCGCCCAGCACGGCCAGGACCCATGTGCAGCGCGTCCTGATGAAGCTCGGCGTGGGCTCCCGGCTGGAGGCGGCGGCGCTGGCGGCGCGTACGGGGCTGCTGGACCGGGCGGCGCTCGCCGGGAGCCGGGGCGAAGCGGCGCCGGGGGCCGAGGGCGTCGCCCCGGCCCCCGGCCCGCCGGGTCCCGGCCCGCGCGACCGCTGACGCGTGGCGGCGGCGGTCGCGCCCGCCGGGACCCGACGCGTCCGAACCGGGGTCACGCCCCGCCGGACGTCCCGTCCGGCTCCACCGGCGGTGTCGGCGGCGCGGTCGGCCGCAGCTTCAGCCAGACCAGGAAGAACAGGCCGAGCGCCAGCATGCCCAGCCCCGTCCAGAGGTTGATGTTGATGCCCTGCGCCTTCTCCAGGTCGGCGTCGGACACGGTGATCCCGGCGATCGTGACGATCACTCCGTAGACCACGAAGAGGCCGCCGATGATGCGGCGGATGTCGAAGAGGCGTGCCGCCGTCGCGGACTTGGCCTCCAGCTCCTCGACGTCCTTCTGGTAGTCACTCATGAGATGTGTTCCTCTCGGCCCGCTCAGAAGGAGAAGGGCACGTAGCAGACGGCGGCCAGGATGATCGCGCCCCAGCCCAGCAGGGCCGGCTTGCGGTACCAGGCGTCGTCGCCCTCGGCCGCGACATCGTCCATGTCGGGCGAGCGCGTGCCGTACACCAGGCCGGCGAGCTTCTCGACCGGCTTGGGCCTGGTCACGTACGAGACGATCACCATCACCACGGCGCCGACCACGAAGGCGACGATCGAGGAGACGAAGTTCGCGCCCTGGTCGCTGGGGATGCCGATGACCCCGCCCTTGTAGAGCCAGAAGTAGTTGACCATCGCGGCGACCGTGCCGGACAGCAGCCCCCAGAAGCCGGCGGCCGGAGTCGTCCGCTTCCAGAACATGCCGATGATGAAGACCACGAACAGCGGGACGTTGAAGAACGAGAACAGCGTCTGGAGGTAGTTCATGATGTTGCTGAAGCTGGACGCGATGAACGCCGTGCCCATCCCGATCAGCACACCGACCGCCGTGACGACCCGTCCGGTCTTCAGGTAATAGGCGTCCTCACGGTCCTTCTTGAGGTACGCGCCCCAGATGTCGTTGGTGAACACGGTGTTGAACGAGGAGACGTTGGCCGCCATACCCGCCATGAAGGCGGCGAGCAGCCCGGTCACGGCGATGCCCAGCACCCCGTTCGGCAGCAGGTCGCGCATCAGCACCGGGATCGCGTCGTTGTACTGGAGCCCGCTGCCCGCCTTGCCGAGCGTGGGTTCCATGACCAGCGCGATCAGCCCCGGTACGAGCACGACCATGGGTATGAGGATCTTCGGAAAGGCCGCGATCAGCGGGGTGCGCTTGGCCGCCGACAGGTTCTTCGCGGACAGCGCGCGCTGCACCTCGGCGAAGTTGGTGGTCCAGTAGCCGAAGCTCATCACGAAGCCGAGGCCGAGCACGATCGTCAGCCAGTTCGCCCCGAGCGGGTTGGGCGAGCCGACCCCGGTGCCCTCCCAGGCGCTCAGGAACGCGCCGCCGTGCGAGCCGGTGAGGGAGTCGGTGAGGCCGTTCCAGCCGCCGACCCGCTTGAGGCCGACGATCGTCAGCGGGATCAGCGCGGCGAGGATGACGAAGAACTGGAGCACCTCGTTGTAGATCGCCGAGGAGAGTCCGCCGATGGTGATGTACGCGAGGACGAAGAACCCGGCGACCACGATGGCGACCCACTCGGGCCAGCCGAGCAGCGCCTCCAGGACGATCGCCATCGCGTACAGGTTGACACCCGCGATCAGCACGGACGACACCGCGAAGATGATCGACGAGAGCAGGTGGGACGACGGTCCGAAGCGGTGCAGCAGGAACTCCGGTACGGAGCGCACCTTCGAGCCGTAGTAGAAGGGCATCATCACCAGGCCGAGGAAGACCATGGCGGGGATGGCGCCGATCCAGTACCAGTGCACCGTGTAGACGCCGTACTGGGCGCCGTTGGCGGCCATGCCCAGGATCTCGGTCGCGCCGAGGTTGGCCGCGACGAACGCCAGGCCCGTCACCCACGCGGGCAGGGAGCGTCCGGAGAGGAAGAAGTCGAGGCTGGTCCTCACGCTGGCCCGGGCGGCGAAGCCGATGCCGAGCACAACGATGAAGTAGATCGCCAGGATGGTGTAGTCGAGCCCGTTCGTGGGGAGCCGGAGCCCTTCGGCCAGATATGACATGGGGGAGTACTCGCTTCGTCGCAAGAAATGACTTGCCGGAACTTACGCCGCTTCCGTCGGTAAATGAACAGTTGTGGTGGTTTATTTTGTTTAACCTTGAGCGAACCTACTGATCGGTACCCCGGGATCGCCCGATGAGACCTGGGAATCCGGGAAAGTGTCCGGAGGGTCGAACGTGTGACCCCGACACCCCGGGCCGCCGGGCCCGGTCATTGACGTGCCTGTTGATTTATGATTTGTTGTGTTCGGTTCTGTTGAATGTGATCATGTGCACGCGATCGTGTCGGCGTGTCGTCCCGGAGGCAACCGATGAAGAAGACGGTGACGAAGCTCGCGGACGGCCGCGCGCTCATCTACTACGACTCCCGCGACGACGTCGTACGCGACGCCCCCGACCACCGGCCGCTCGACCCGATCTCCACCACCTCCGAGATCCGGCACGACGCGCTGCTCGGCGACGCGGTCGCCATCGCCTCCCACCGCCAGGGCCGTACGTACCACCCGCCGGCCGACGAGTGCCCGCTCTGCCCCTCCCGGGACGGCAGGCTCAGCGAGATCCCCGACACGCACTACGACGTCGTCGTCTTCGAGAACCGCTTCCCCTCCCTCGCCGGGGACGCCGGCCGCTGCGAGGTCGTCTGCTTCACCTCCGACCACGACGCCTCGTTCGCGGACCTCACCGAGGAACAGGCCGCGCTGGTGCTGGCGGCATGGACCGACCGCACCGCCGAACTGGCCGAGCTGCCGGAGGTCGAGCAGGTCTTCCCGTTCGAGAACCGGGGCGCGGAGATCGGCGTGACCCTCGGCCATCCGCACGGCCAGATCTACGCGTACCCCTTCGTCACCCCGCGCTCCGCGCTGATGCTCCGCTCCGTGGCCGACCACCGCGCCGCGACCGGCCGCAACCTCTTCGACGATCTCGTGGAGAAAGAGGTCACGGACGGCGGCCGGGTGGTGCTGGAGGGCGAGCACTGGGTGGCCTTCGTCCCGTACGCCGCGCACTGGCCGTACGAGGTGCACCTCTACCCCAAGCGCCGGGTGCCCGACCTGCGCGGACTCGACGACGCGGCCCGCACAGAGTTCCCACAGATGTATCTGGAACTCTTGAAGCGCTTCGACCGGATCTTCGGCGAAGGCGAACCGCTCACGCCGTACATCGCCGCCTGGCACCAGGCGCCGTTCCGGGCGGCCGGGCGCGCGGACTTCGCGCTCCACCTGGAGCTGTTCACCATTCGGCGGACGACCGGCAAGCTGAAATTCCTCGCGGGCTCCGAATCCGGCATGAGCGTGTTCATCAACGACGTGCCGCCGGAGACCGCGGCCGAGCGACTGCGAGAGGTAGCGAGCGAGTGAGCAACAGGTACATGGTCACGGGTGGCGCGGGATACGTCGGCAGCGTGGTCACCGCCCACCTGCTGGAAGCCGGGCACGAGGTGACCGTCCTCGACGACCTCTCCACCGGATTCCGCGCGGCCGTCCCGGCGGGCGCCCACTTCGTCGAGGCCCGCGTCCAGGACGCCGCCGCCCACCTGACCCCCGACTACGCGGCGGTGGTGCACTGCGCCGCGTCCTCGCAGGTCGGCGAGTCCGTCGCCAGGCCCGAGAAGTACTGGGACAACAACGTCGGCGGCTCCATGGCGCTGCTCTCCGCGATGCGCGCGGCCGGCGTGCCCAAGCTGGTCTTCTCGTCCACCGCCGCGACCTACGGCGAGCCGGTCTCCACCCCCATCACCGAGTCCGACCCCACCGCCCCGACCAACCCGTACGGCGCGACGAAGCTCGCCGTCGACCACATGATCACCAGCGAGGCGGCGGCCCACGGCCTCGCGGCCGTCTCCCTGCGCTACTTCAATGTCGCGGGCGCCTACGCCGCCGCCTCCGGCGTCACCTTCGGCGAGCGGCACGACCCCGAGTCGCACCTCATCCCGCTCGTCCTCCAGGTCGCGCTCGGCCGCCGCGAGTCCATCTCCGTGTACGGCGAGGACTACCCGACACCGGACGGCACCTGCGTACGCGACTACATCCACGTCGCCGACCTCGCCGAGGCCCACCTGCGCGCGCTGGAAGCGGCGACCGGCGGCGAGCACCTGATCTGCAACCTCGGCAACGGCAACGGGTTCTCGGTCCGCGAGGTCGTCGACACCGTACGCAAGGTGACCGGCCACCCGGTCCCCGAGACCGTGGCCCCGCGCCGGGCCGGCGACCCCGCCGTCCTCGTCGCGTCCGCCGAAGCGGCCCACCGCCGCCTCGGCTGGAGCCCGAGCCGCGCCGACCTGGCGGGCATCGTCGCGGACGCGTGGGCGTTCGCACGCAGTGAGGAGAGCCAAGGGTGAGCAGCACCGGCGACAGGACCGCCTCCGACCTCGTCGAGGAGTTCAGGCAGCTGTACGGCACCGACCCCGAGGGCGTCTGGGCGGCCCCGGGCCGGGTCAACCTGATCGGTGAACACACCGACTACAACGACGGCTTCGCGCTGCCGCTGGCGCTGCCGCACCGCGCGCTGGCCGCCGTCGCGCGCCGTAGCGACGGTGTCGTGCGGGTGCACTCCGCCGACATACCGCAGGGCGTGTTCCGGCTCGACGTCGCCGACCTCGTACCGCGCTCCGAGAACCCGCGCGCCGACAACGGCGGCTGGGCCGCCTACCCGGTCGGCGTCGTCTGGGCGCTGCGCGCGGCCGGCCATCCGGTCACCGGAGCCGATGTCCATCTGGCGTCCACCGTCCCCACGGGCGCCGGGCTCTCGTCCTCCGCCGCGCTGGAGGTCGTCACCGCGGTGGCCCTCAACGACCTGTACGAGCTGGGGCTTTCGGCGACCGAACTCGCCGTCGTCGCGCAGCGCGCCGAGAACGACTTCGCCGGCGTGCCCTGCGGGGTCATGGACCAGACGGCGTCCGCCTGCTGCACCGAGGGGCACGCGCTGCTGCTGGACGCGCGCGACATGGCGCAGCGTCAGGTGCCGTTCGACCTGGCCGCCCACGGGCTGCGGCTGCTCGTGGTCGACACCCGCGTCAAGCACGAACTCGGCGACGGCGCCTACGCCGAGCGCCGGTCCGGCTGCGAGGCGGCGGCGGCGGCGCTCGGGGTGCCCGCGCTGCGGGACGTACCGTACGAGGGACTGCCGGCCGCGCTGGAGCGGCTGGGCGCCGCGGGGCAGAACGAGACGATACGGCGCTACACCCGCCATGTCGTCACCGAGGACCACCGCGTCGAACAGGTCATCGCCCTCCTCGACGCGGGCGACGTCCGCGCCGTCGGCCCGCTGCTGAACGAGGGGCACGCCTCGCTCCGCGACGACTTCGAGGTCTCCTGCGCCGAGCTGGACCTCGTGGTCGAGACGGCGAAGGGCGCCGGAGCACTGGGCGCCCGGATGACGGGCGGCGGCTTCGGCGGCTCGGCGATCGTGCTGGTGGAGGAGGCGGACGCGGACGCCGTGGCGAAGTCGGTCACGGAGGCGTTCGCGGCGGCGGGCTACACGGCGCCGCGCGTCTTCCCGGCGATCCCGTCGCGGGGGGCGCACCGGGTGTCGTGACGGGCGGGGGCGCGGGACCGGGCGGGGCCGTGGCCCGGCCCGGCGCCCGGCGGTCACCGGGTCTCGACGGTGACCGTTTCCGGCGTTCGGCCCGTTGGACTCTGTCGACTTCTGCCTCCTTGGGAAACATCCGTCCCACCGTGCACAGCCCGGCCTGTGAGTTCTGCGAATTCCCTTCCGCCCGGGGCCCACGCCCGTACGCTGATGCACAGCACCGGTGGGGGCCGGTGCTGATCAGGGGTGGAGACAAGCGGGTACGACGCCCGGGGTGGGGTATCTGTCAACGCGCGGCGGCGGCCGTGCCGTTGACCGTGACCCGCACGCCGGGCGCCGCGCCTGTGCCGGTCCGCTCCCCGCTTTCAGGGGGTGTCCATTGATACGTATCCGGGTCCTTGTGGTGGACGACCACCGCATCTTCGCCGAGTCGCTCGCGGCCGCGCTCGCGTCCGAGCCCGACATCGATGTCGCCGCCGCAGGCAGCGGCCCTGCGGCGCTGCGCTGCCTCGAACGGGGGGCGGCGGAGGGGCGCAGGTTCGATGTGATGCTGGTCGACGCCGATCTCGGCGCGACCGGCATCGGGGGCGGCGAGCGGGGCACGCCGGGCGCGGGGGGAGCGTTCCACGTGCCGGCCCCGCGTGCCGTGCCGGACAACGGCGAGGTGGCGCCCGTCGACGGCATCTCGCTGGTCGCCGGGGTGCGGGCCGGGCAGCCGTCCGTCCGTACGGTCGTACTCGCCGAGAAGGACGACCCGAGCCGCGCGGCGCTGGCGCTCCAGGCCGGAGCGTCCGGCTGGGTCGCCAAGGACTGCTCGCTGCAACGGCTGCTGGCCGTGATGCGCGGCGTCCTGCGGGACGAGACCCATCTGCCGGCCGCCCTGCTCACGGGCGTCCTGCGGGAGCTGACGGCGGCGCGCAAGCACCGTACGGAGAGCGAGCGGCTCGTCGAGTCGCTGACGCCGCGCGAGCGCGAGGTGCTGCGCTGCATGGTGGCGGGCCTCGGGCGCAAGGCGGTCGCCGAGCGCCTCTTCCTCTCGCCGCACACCGTCCGCACGCACATGCAGAACGTGCTGGGCAAGCTGGGCGTCCACTCCACGCTGGCGGCGGTCGCGCTGGCCCGCAGGGCCGGTGTGGGCCCGGTGGATCTGGCACCCCGGGCGATCACCTCGACGGGCTGAGCCGCCCGCCCGCGCGCGGCCGGGCGCGCGGGGCCCTTCTCGGCGGCAGGTGTCAGCCGGGGACGTTGTCGAACGGGGCGGTCAACTGGCGCAGCAGCCCGGCCAGTTCGCCCCGCTGGGCCCCGCTCAGCTCGGCGAGGATTGCGCGCTCCTGGGCCAGCAGCCCGGCGAGCGCCTGATCCGCGCGGTCCTGCCCCTCGACGGTGAGCCTGACCAGCACCCCGCGCCGGTCGCTCGGATCGGGCAACCGCTCGACCAGGCTTTTCTTGGCCAGCCGGTCGATACGGTTCGTCATCGTGCCCGAGGTGACCAGGGTCTGGGTCAGCAGCTGCCCGGGCGAGAGCTGGTACGGCACGCCCGCGCGCCGCAGCGAGGTCAGTACGTCGAACTCCCACGGCTCCAGACCGTGCTCCGCGAACGCGATCCGGCGCGCCCGGTCGAGGTGGCGGGCGAGCCGGCTCACCCGGCTGAGCACCTCAAGTGGTTCCACGTCGAGGTCGGGGCGCTCGCGGCGCCAAGCTGCGACCAGTCGATCGACCTCATCCTCCATGACGATCAGTGTAGAGGGTCTGTCGACATGAAGTCTCTTGACGTCAAGATATATGGGGTGCAGGGTGGGAACCGTCGGGCCGACCGCCCGGCGGCGCCGACCAGCAGGGGACTCCGTCATGCCCGAAACGCCTGAAAAGCCGTCCGCGCCCGAGGAACCGCCCGCGCCCGTGGAGCCGTCCGCGCGCCTGTTGCCTCCGGGGTCCCCGGCGCCTGCGGGGCACCGGGCGGCGACCTGGGACCCGGGCCAGTACCTCCGGCACTCCGGCCACCGCGGCCGCCCGTTCCTCGACCTGCTGGCCCGGGTGCCCGAACCGCCGGCGCCGGCCGGCGCGCCCAGGATCGCGGACCTCGGCTGCGGGCCCGGCAATGTCACCGTCCTCCTCGCCGACCGCTGGCCCACCGCCCGGATCACCGGTTTCGACAACTCGCCCGAGATGCTGGACCGGGCCCGGAAGGACTACGAGGGCCCCACGCCGGGCGGCGGAACGCTGGACTTCCGGGCGGCCGACGCCACGGACTGGACACCCGACGAGCCGTATGACCTGATCGTCTCCAACGCCGCCCTCCAATGGGTCCCGGGCCACCCCGGCTCCTTCTCCCGCTGGATCGACGCCCTCACCCCCGGCGGCACCTTCGCCTTCCAGGTCCCCGGCAACTTCAGCGCCATCAGCCACACCCTCCTCGCCGACCTCTGCGACCACCCGCGCTGGCGCGAGCGACTGGCCCGCACCCGCCGGGCCGGCGCCGTCCTGGAGCCGGCGGAGTACTTCACGCGCCTGGCCGGCCTCGGCTGCGAGGTGGACGCCTGGGAAACCACGTACCTCCAGATCCTGCACGGCGAGGACCCGGTGCTCGACTGGGTCAAGGGCACCGCCCTGCGGCCTGTCCTGACGGCGCTCGCCGACGATCCGGCCGAGGCGGCGGAGTTCACCACCCGCTACCGGGACCTGCTGCGCACCGCCTACCCGCCCGGCCCGCACGGCACGGTCTTCCCGTTCCGCCGGATCTTCGCGGTGGCCCGCAAGCCTGCCGCCGCCTGACCGGCCCGGAGGAGGGCGGCCGGGCCGGGACCGGGAGGGGGGCGGCCCGTCTCACAGCCGCGGGTAGTCGGTGTAGCCGCGGTGGTCGCCGCCGTAGAAGGTGGAGTGGTCGGGGGTGTTGTAGGGGCCCCGGGCGGCCAGCCGGGCGGGGAGGTCGGGGTTGGCGAGGAACAGCGCGCCGTAGGCGATCATGTCCGCGGTGCCGTCCTGGACGAGGCCGAGGGCGTCCGGGCCGGTGGGCTCGGGGTGCGTGAACGGGTTGAGGACGAAGGTGCCGGGCCAGATCTCGCGCAGGCGCGTGGTCAGTATTCGGTCGGCGCCTTCGATCATGTGCAGATAGGCGAGGTTCAGCTCGCCGAGCCGGCCGACCAGGGTGGTGTAGGTGCTCGCCACGTCCGCCGCGTCCGTCTCGGCGATGTCGTTGTAGGGGTTGCCGGGGGAGATACGGAAGCCGGTGCGGTGGCCGCCGATCGCTTCCGCGACGGCGGCGGCCACTTCCAGGCCGAAGCGGACCCGGCCGGTGACGTCGCCGCCCCAGCCGTCGGTGCGCCGGTTGGCGTTGGGCGCGAGGAACTGGTGGATCAGATAGCCGTTGGCGCCGTGGATCTCCACGCCGTCGAAGCCGGCGGCGATCGCGTTGCGTGCCGCGTCGGTGAAGTCGGCGATGGTGCGGGCGATGGCGTCGGCGTCCAGCTCCCGGGGGGTGACGAAGTCCATCGGCCCCTGGTGGGTGAAGACCCGGCCCTCGGCGGCGACGGGCGAAGGGGCGACGGGGGTCAGGCCGTCGGGCAGCAGGCTGGGGTGGCCGACGCGGCCGGTGTGCATCAGCTGCGCGAAGATCACGCCGCCGTCGAGGTGGACGGAGTCGGTGACCTGGCGCCAGGCGGCCACCTGCTCCGCCGAGTGCAGGCCCGGGGTGTCGGGGTATCCCTGGCCGACCGCGGAGGGCTGGATCCCTTCGGTGACGATGAGGCCCGCACTCGCGCGCTGGCTGTAGTAGGTCGCCATCAGATCGGTCGCGGTGGCTCCCGGTCCGTAGGCCCGGCCGCGGGTCATCGGCGCCATCACGATGCGGTTGGCCAGCGAATGGCCGGCCAGATCGATCGGGGCGAAAGCGTTCGTCATGGGAAGCTGCCTGCTTTCACAGAGGATGGAGGAGAGGCGGAGCCGGCCGCTCCGCGGGCGGTTCGTGCCCACCGGCCGGAACGGCGGGGGCCGCGGCTCCTGTGGCGCCGGAGGCGGCCGGCCCGGCGGGGGCGCCGCCCGGCCGTGCCTGACCACCTGATGCCGGGTGCCTACCGGCTGAGGTCCCTGATCGACTTCTCGATGGTGTGCGCACACGCGGTGAACATCTCGACCTGATCAGGGGTCAGATCGCGGACCGAAATCCGCTCCAGGGTCCGCCACATGTCGGCGATGGGCTCCTGGAGGGCCCGGCCGGCATCGGTGAGGCTGACCACCATGACCCGCCGGTCGTGCGGAGCGGGCTCCCGGGTGAGCAGTCCGGCCTCCTGCATGCGGCGCAGTGATTTGGAGACGGTGGAGTGGTCGAGACCGGCCCGCTCCAGCAGTTCTGCCTGCGTCTGGCCGTCGCGGTCGTAGAGCTGCATCAGCAGCAGCTCCTGCCCCGGGTGCAGGTTCAGGGCGCGCAGCATGGCGGCGGCGTGGCCGCGGTGGACGCGGGCGAGCTGGAAGACGGCGTAGCTCAATCGCCCGTCGCGTGCCGTGTTCGGCAGCTCCGATGAGGTGGTGTCGGACATCGCTGCTTCCTCATTACAAGAGTGGGGACGATCCGTCAGCTGACGGTGAGGACGAGTTTGCCTCGGTTGTGGCCGGCGTCGCTGGCCTGCTGCGCCTTGGCGGCTTCCGCCAGCGGGTAGGTGGCGCTGAGCGCGGTCACCAGTGTGCCGTCGGCGGCCTGTCGGGCCAGCTCGGCCAGCCGGGCGGCGGAGCGGCGCTGCGGGCCCTCGGCGAAGACGATGCCGAGTTCGCCGGCGCGGAAGTCGGCGGTGGTGACGATCCGGTCGGTGCCGCCGCGCAGGGTGATGGAGTCCTCCAGCGCGCCCTTGCCCGCGGCGTCGAAGACGGCGTCCACCCCTTCGGGGGCGACTTCGCGGACCCGCTGGACCAGGTGGTCCCCGTAGACCAGCGGGGTCGCGCCGAGCGAGGTGACGTACTCCTGGTTGGCGGCTCCGGCGGTGCCGATGACGCGGGCGCCGCGTGCGACGGCGAGCTGGACGGCGATGGTGCCGAGCGCGCCGGACGCTCCGTGGATCAGCAGCGTCTCACCGGAGGTGACGCCGAGCAGGTCCAGCACGCGTTCGGCGCCGTCGCTCGCCACGGGCAGGGCGGCGGCGTGTGTCCAGTCCAGACCGGCCGGCTTGGGCGCGAGGACGGCCGCGGGGGCCAGGGCGTACTGGGCGTAGGAGCCGGTGTCGGACCAGCCCAGGACCTCGTCCCCCACCTTCAGGTGGTCGACATCCGCACCGACGGCGTCGACCACACCGGCGATCTCCCCGCCGGGCACGGCGGGCAGCGTGGTGGGGAAGATGGCCTCCATGACACCGGAGCGGATCTTGCCGTCCACCGGGTTGACGCCGACGGCCCGCACCCGTACCCGGACCTGGCCGGGGCCGGGCTGAGGAATGTCGATCTCCGCCTCGTGCAGAACCTCGGTGCCGCCGAACGCGTCGAAAACAATGGCCTTCATGGCTGTGGTCTCCTCAGGTGGATGCCGCGCCGACCACTTTCCGTGGCCAGCCACATAAAAGTAGCACCGATTATGTGGCTAGCCAAGTAATTGTTCGGAGAGCACCCGACCCGCTGACGGTCCGTGCTCATCCGTTCTCGACGCCAAGCCGGTGCTCACGGGCCGTTGGGGGTCGCGGGGCCTGGTGAGGGTGGGGAGTTCGCGCCGCAAGCCGCCGGCGGTGCTATGTCACCTCGTGGCGGCTTCGGGGAACAGGGCCGGGCCGGGTGGGGACACCGGTCGTCCATCGCGCCGCGGAGGTACACCCGCCGGCGGTGCGCTATCCCATGTTCTGCGGCGGCAGTCGCCGTGTGATCCGGTCGAACATCTCCGTCAGCGGCTCGCCGACGTCCCGGCCGAACTCGGTCAGCCCGTAGGTGACCCGCGGCGGCGTCGTCGGCTCGACCTCTCGCCAGAGCAGGCCGTCCTGGACCAGCGCCCGCAGCGTCTGGGCGAGCATCTTCTCGCTGATGCCCCGGATGCTCTCGCGCAGTTCGTAGAACCGAAGACTCCCACTCCGCAAGGAGATCAGCACCCAGACCCCCCACCTGCTGGTCACGTGGTCGACCACACCGCGCGCGGGGCAGTCGGTGTGAAACACGTCATACCGCCCCTCCGCCTCGACCCCTCCACGCTGCATGCCTTCTCCCATGTCATGAGCTTACCCAAAGGTATGCCCTTACCAGAAGTTAGCCCCGCTCCTAGCGTGAGGGCCACACAGGACATCTGACCAAGGAGCTGAAGATGATCGTGGTGACCGGAGCCACCGGGAACATCGGCCGACCGTTGACGCGGGCACTGACCGAAGCGGGCCGGCAGGTGACGGCGGTGTCACGGCACGCGGCAGCGGTCCCCCACGGCGCCCGCCACGTGGTGGCCGACCTGGCCGAACCAGCCAGCCTCACGCCCGCGCTGGCCGGGGCGAAGGCGCTGTTCCTGCTGCTGTCCGGCGACCTGCACGCCCAAGGAGCCAACCCTGCCCGGATCATCAAAGAAGCTGCGGCCGGCGGGGTCCGCCGGGTCGTCCTGCTCTCCACGCTGGGCGTGGTGACCCGGCCCTCCGGCCAAACGCGGATCGCGATGCGCGTACTGGAGGACACGCTGCGGGAGTCCGGCCTGGAGTGGACCGTCCTGCGGCCGGGCGGCTTCGCCTCCAACGCTCTGTGGTGGGCCGAGTCCGTCCGTACGCAACGGGTCGTCGCCGCGCCCTTCGGCGACGTCGGGGTACCGATCATCGACCCCGCCGACATCGCCGCTGTCGCGGCGGCCTGCCTGGTGGACGACCGGCACATCGGCCGCCTCTACGAGCTGACCGGCCCGCGGGTGGTCACCCCGCGCCGGCAGGCCGAGGCCATCGCCGCCGCTCTGGGCTCACCGGTGAGGTTCCACGAGCTCACCCGCGACGAGGCCAAGGCGGCCATGGTCCGGAGCATGCCGGCGCAGCTCGCCGATGACACCTTGGACATCCTCGGCTCCCCGAGCCCGGCCGAACTGCGCGTCAGCCCGGACGTCCAGCGGGTCCTCGGCCGCGCCCCACACCCTTTCGCCGACTGGGCCGCCCGCAACGTCGCCGCGTTCCGCTGAGACGACACCGAGCCCGCGCGCTCCCCGGCAGCCTCACGCGACGGCCGCGAAGCGGCTGACCCGGGCGGGGGCCCGCGAGCTCAGCACCGCCCCGGTCGGCCGACTTCCGCCCTGCCCACCCCCCGCCGTCGTCGTCCTCGTCGTCCCCGTCCAGCTCCGGCGCGTCCGGTTCGCGCCGCGGGCCCAGCGCGCCGGCGGCGGGGGTGGCGGCCGTGACAGACGGACCGGGACCGGCACACGCACTCCGGCCCCGGTGGATGTTGGAGGACATCCACCGAGGCCGGAGGTGATAACCCTATCGTCCTATTCCGTGGCGATCGCCTTCAGGACGTTCATCCGGCCCGCCCGGAAAGCCGGGACCAGGGCCGCGAAGAGGCCGACGAAGGCGGAGGCGACGAAGACGCCGAGGATCGTCGGCCAGGGAATCTCCAGCACCCCGAGCCCCTCCAGCGCCAGCAGCTTCTGGGCCGCCGTACCCCAGCCCATGCCCAGACCCAGGCCGAGCAGGGCACCGAAGAGAGCGATGACCACCGACTCCAGCCGGATCATGCGCCGCAGCTGGCGGCGCGAGAGACCGATGGCACGCAGCAGACCGATCTCCCGAGTGCGTTCCACGACCGACAGGGCCAGCGTGTTCACCACGCCCAGCACCGCGACGACGATCGCCAGAGCCAGCAGCCCGTAGACGATATTCAGCAACTGGCCTATCTGGTCCTGGAGATCCCGCTTGTAGTCGGTCTGGTCGCGCACCGTGTACTGCGGGTACGCGGCGAGCGCGGCCTTGACGCCCTCGTACGCCCGCTGCTCCGTGCCGTCCACCGCCGCCGCGAGGATCATCAGGTCACCGGGCATCCGGTCGGCCGGAAGGTAGCGCTCGACCGTCGTGATGTTCGTGTACAGCGCGCCCTTGTCGACGGCCGTGTCGTCCGACGTGATCGCCGCGACCTTCAGCTCGGCCGTCCGGCCGCCCTTGAACGCGGCCGTCAGCGTGGAGCCCACCTCGACACCGTGCTTCTTGGCGTAGCCCTCGCCGACCGATATCGCGTCCTTGCCGTACGCCGCCGACAGGTCACCCGCGACGGTCTCGCGGCGCAGGTCCTGAAGATAGGTCGGGTCGGTGGCGGACAGACCTGTCGTGGCGCTCGTACCGTCGGGCGCCGTCAGCTTCGCCTCGACCGACTTGTAGCGGGTGATGTGGGTGAGGTCAGGTGCCTTCTCCAGCGCCGCCCGCGCCTGCGGCACGATCGGCTGCGGGCCGGAGGGGTCCACGATGAAGTCCGCGCCGACCGACCGGTCCAGCTCGTCGGTGGCCGA
Organism: Streptomyces sp. NPDC012835; assembly: GCF_042900885.1. Taxonomy (NCBI): domain Bacteria; kingdom Bacillati; phylum Actinomycetota; class Actinomycetes; order Kitasatosporales; family Streptomycetaceae; genus Streptomyces; species Streptomyces sp. NPDC012835. The sequence continues at coordinate 448,154 of NZ_JBIBBW010000003.1, read as the reverse complement.
GGCCACCATCGAGGAGCCGACCACCGACAGACACGCCACCAGCGCGAGACCGATCATCAGGGCAGCGCCGGTGGCTCCCGTACGGCGCGGGTTGCGCAGCGCGTTGCGCTCGGCCATCCGGCCGACCGGCCCGAACACCCGCAGGACCACGACGCCGAGCGCCCGTACGACACCCGAGGCCAGCAGCGGGCCGATCACCACGAAGCCGAGGAGCGTGAGGACCACACCGAGGCAGAGCCACAGGGAGCCCTCGCCCGCCTTGTCGGCCCGCGCCGCCATCAGCAGCGACACCGTCCCCAGCGCGGTCAGCCCGAGCCCCGCGACGGCCCTGAGCCAGCCGGACCGCCCATCGGCCGGCGTACCCGCGTCACGCAGCGCGGCCATCGGGGAGACCTTCCCGGCCCGCCGGGCGGGGACATACGCGGCGAGGACGGTGACCACGACGCCCAGCACGATCCCGATCGCCGGGGTCGTCCACCTGACCGTCAGATCGTCCACGGACAGCTCCATGCCGACCGCCGACATGACCTTCATCAGCGCGACGGCGATCCCGACCCCGGCGGCGACACCCGCCACCGACCCGACGACCCCGAGCAGCACCGCCTCCAGCAGCACCGAGCGGTTGACCTGCCGCCTGCTGGAGCCGAGCGCCCGCATCAGCCCGATCTCACGGGTGCGCTGGGCGACCAGCATCGAGAACGTGTTGACGATCAGGAAGATGCCGACGAGAAACGCGATCCCGGCGAAACCGAGCATCGCGTACTTCAGCACGTCGAGGAACGAGCCGACGCTCGCGCGGCTCGCGTCCGCGGTCTCCTGCTGCGTCCTGACCTTGTACGAACCGGCCCCGAGCGCCGCCCCCACGTCCTTCTTCAGCCGGGCGTGGCCGACGCCCGGCTCCGCCGTGACATCGATGTGGCTGAACCGGCCCGCCGCGCCGAGCAGCGCCCGCTGGGCCGTGCCGCTGTCGAAGAACAGGACGGTCGCGCCGGGGTTGGTGACGGTGAACGTGGCGATGCCGGAGACCTTCGCCGTGATGTCGCCCGTGACCGCGATGGTCCGCAGCTCGTCGCCGATCCGCAGACCGTGCTTCCGCGCGGCGTCGGCGTCGATCATCACCTCGCCGGGGCCGCGCGGCGCGTGACCGGAGGTGATCTTCATCGAACGCAGGTCACCGCGCGTCCAGTTGCCCGCGATCGTGGGAGCGCCGCTGGTGCTGCCCACGCTCTTGTTGCCGGCCGTGACGACGGTGACGTCCTCGCTGCTGACCACACCCTCGGCGGACGCCACCCCCCGCACCCCCTCGACCGTCCGGACCGTCGAGGCGGGCAGCGACGCCGGCTTACCGCTCCCGCCCGCCATGCCGTCCCCGTCCGGGCCCGCCGCCTTCGGGGTGACCGTGACATCGGCGGTCGCCGCCGCGAACAGCTTGTCGAACGTCGTGTTCATCGTGTCCGTGAACACCAGGGTCCCGGTCACGAACGCCACCGACAGCAGAACCGCGACGGCGGAGAGCGCCATCCGTCCCTTGTGCGCGAAGAAACTCCGCAGAGAGCTCCTGAAGACGGTCACGAGGTCCGCCCCCGCGCGTCGAAGTCCTTCATACGGTCCAGTACGGCCTCGGCGGTCGGCCGGAGCATCTCGTCCACGATCCGCCCGTCGGCGAGATACAGCACCCGGTCCGCGTACGAGGCGGCCACCGGATCGTGCGTGACCATCACGATGGTCTGCCCCAGCTCGTCCACCGACTTGCGCAGGAAGCCCAGCACCTCGGCGCCGGAACGGGAGTCCAGATTCCCGGTCGGCTCGTCACCGAAGATGATCTCGGGCCGGGCGGCCAGCGCCCGCGCGACCGCCACCCGCTGCTGCTGACCGCCCGACAGCTCGGTCGGCCGGTGCCCCAGCCGGTCGGCGAGGCCCACCGTGTCCACGACCTGCCGGAGCCACGCGGCATCCGGCCGCCGGCCCGCGATGTCCATGGGCAGCGTGATGTTCTCCATCGCGCTGAGCGTCGGCAGCAGGTTGAACGCCTGGAAGATGAAACCGATCCGGTCCCGGCGCAGCCGCGTGAGGTGCTTGTCCTTGAGCCCCGTCACCTCGGTCTCGTCGAGATGGATCTCGCCCGACGTCACGGTGTCCAGCCCCGCCAGACAGTGCATCAACGTCGACTTGCCCGAGCCGGAGGGCCCCATGATCGCGGTGAACCGCCCGCGTTCGATGTCCACATCGACATGGTCGAGCGCCACGACCCGGGTCTCCCCGGCACCGTACGCCTTCACCACCTGGCGCGCTCGCGCCGCGACGGCCGTACGCCCTCCAGTACCCCCGTGCCTGGGAATGGTCACAGCCGTTGTCACGCCACGTCTCCTCGTATCGCCCGACGCGCCGCCGTGTTCGACGCGGCGCGCTCAGAGTCTGCTGGCCGAGGGGGACCCGGCACGATGGTGCCCGGCGCACTCTTCGCCTGGGGTTTCCCCCACCTCGGAGACGGGGGAACCCCGCCCCGTCTCCACGGCGAGGCCCGTTCGGACCTCGCCGTACCCCCGTAAGAACAAGGTAAAGACAGGGTGACGGCCTTCTCCTCCTCCGACGGGACGAACGGCCCCCGGGCGGAAGTCAGGACTCCCCCTTAGGGGGCCGGCCCGCTCTCCCCGGAGCCGAAGCCGGACCATCGGCATCCCGGCACCCCGGCACCCCGGCACCCCGGCAGGTCCCGCGTCAGGACAGAGCGCGCACCCCCCCGGACAGCACGACGGGCCCCCGGGGAGACAACTCCTCCCCAGGGGCCCACCAGCACCCACCAGCACCCACCGGCCGACACCGGCCCGCACCCGCACCCGCCGCACCACGGGCGCCGCGCAAGCCGCGAGCACCCGCACCCGCCGCGCTACCCCTCGGCCGGCGCCCGGCCCGTCAGCGCCGCCAGACTGCTGCGCACATGCGCCATGTGCGCCCGCATCTCCTCGCGCGCCTCCTCCTGCTCACGCACCACCCGCTCCGTATCCCGCATCACCCGCTCCGCACGCACCCGCGCCTGCGCCATCAGCTCCGCCGCCGTGTCCTGCGCGTCCTCCTGGCGGTGCCGCGCCCGCTCACCCGCCTCCGAGAACAGCCGCTGCGCCTCCACCAGCCGCACCTGGGCGTACGCGCTCAGCTCGTCGTGCTCGACCGTCATCTCCGCACCGCGCTCAGCGAACTCCCGCTCGGTCCGCGCCAGGCGCTCCGCCTGCTTGTGCTCCATGTCGTCGATCACCCGCTGGGTCCGCCTGCGCACCTCCTTCAGCGCGTCCAGCGCCTCCGAGCGCCGCTCCTTCACCTCGCGGCGTGCCGCCACCCGCTCCTCGTCGGCCGTGTCCCGCGCCGCCCGCACCACCTGCTCGGCGTACGCGTCGGCCTCCGCCCGTACGGCTTCGGCCTGTTCCCTGGCCAGCTCATGCAGCTGCCGCGCCGAAGCCTGCGCCGCGTCGACCACCGCCTGCGCCTCCTCGCGCACCTCGGTCCGCAGCGACTCGTCCTCCGCCGTCGCCAGAGCCAGGATCTGCTGCGCCCGCCCGCCGAGCGTCTCGTAGGTCTGCGGCTCCAGCGCCGCCACCTGCTCCGCCAGCCGGGCCGACTCGGCCTCCATCTCCTTGGCCAGGACGGTCAGCCGCGCCACGCGTTCCCAGGCGTCGTCGCGATCCTGCGACAGCGCCGTGAACTCCTGTTCCACCTGCTCGGGGCGGTAGCCGCGACCCCGTACGGACACGAAGCCATGAGCCGACAACGGTGCAGCACCCATCCTGAAGCCCCTCTCCGACACCCACTCCGACACACCCAACGTTATCCGCCGTAATACTCAGGGATCGAAGCGAAGCGGTCATAACGCGACACTCCGCTTAGCCGTCCGACCAAAACCGCAGCAACTCACCTATCGCGCACCACACCTGTCACACCGGATACGACCGGGGCGCCGACCCGCGATCAGCGGGGGCGCCCCGGTCCCACCTCGGTCCTGCGACTCAACGAACGGTCACAGCAATCCGTCCCACATCTGCTCCAGCAAAACCGACCACCAGTTCTCCGGCGACGACAGCGCCGCCGGATCCAGCGCCGCCAACTGTGCCTGGAAGTCGACCGTCCACCGGCCCGCCTGCTCCGGATTCAGCCCGTACCGCAACCGCCACATCCGCCCCAGCAGCGCCAGCGAACGCGTGAACTCCGACAGCCCCGTATTCACGAACTGCGGCGACACCGACCGGCCGTCGGGACCCGCCTCGACCGGTACGGCCATGATGTGCGCCGTACCGTACTGCACACAGAGCGCACGACCGAAGTCGCTGCCCATCACCAGATACGACCCCGCGTCGGCCGCCGCCCGCACCTGCCGCTGCGCCGCCAGCTCCGCCAGCGTCGGCACCACCGGCTGCGGCGGCTGCGCCCAGAAGAACGGCCCGAAGTCGGCCGGCAGCCCCGCCCACACCAGCGTGCGCGCCACGATCTCCGGCACCCCCTGCCGGGACACCGCGCGCTGGTCGAAGCGGCAGATGCCCTGCGGCCCGAAGGCGCCCATCAGCTCCTGGGCGACCCCCTCGGGCGGAATCGGCGGCGCGGGCGGCATCGGCGGCAGCGGCGCCCGCACCGGCGCGGGCCGCGCGGGACCGTCCGCCACCTGGTGCAACTCGCCCTGGTGCGTGAGCAGATGATGCATACCCTGCTGCCGGCTCGCGTGATCCTCACCGTACGGGGCGACACTCGTGATCCGCACCTGCGGCCAGGTCTCCCGGATCATGCGGGCGCAGTAACCACCCGGCAGCTCGCAGGACTCCAGCTCGGTGTGGAGCTCCAGCACCTGCTGCGGCGGCACGTTCAGCGCGCGCAGCTCGTGCAGGATCTGCCACTCGGGGTGCGGAGTACCGGGCGCGGAACGGCGGATCAGCTGCGCCTCGGAACCGTCCGGCGCGCGGTAGCGCAGAACGGCCTGATAGCCGGGACCGACCGTCGGCACACCGGAGGGCCCGGGCGGGTAGCCGTACCCCTGCGGGGGCCCACCGGGTACGGGGCCGGCCGGCGGCACTCCGGGCCGGCCGGGCGGCTGCGACGCCACGGGCATACCGGGCTGCGCCTGCCCCTGCCCCTGCCCCTGCCCAGCGAGCATCGTCGCGGCGTGGTGCACCCCGCCCGGAGGCGTACCGGGGGCCGGCGGCGGACCGGGAGGCGCCGGAGGCTGCGGTACGCCGGGTACACCGGGCGGTCCCGGCGGTCCCGGCGGCTGCGGCGGGTTGGAACCGATGCTCGGCGCCAACCGGGTCGGCACGTAACCGCCCGCCGGGTCGCCGGGAGCACCGGGGCCGGACGACGGCGGACCGGGCGGCGGCGTCGCACCCTGCGGGCGTACGCCCGGCACACCGGGCGGGCTGGGCGGCGGCGGAGTCGTGGACCCGCCACCCCGCCCGCCCCGCGGAGGCACGGTGGCCTTGCTGGTCGCCGCGTCGGCTATGTCACCGTCGCCCGCCGGGACGACGGCCTCGCCCTTCGCGCCCTTGGCGGGGGCGGGGCCGGAGACACCTGAAGATCCGGAAGGGCCGTCAGCCGAATTCCCCGGCTTCCCCGGACCCGACGAGCCCGACGAGCCCGCCGTGTCCGCCGTGTCCGCCGCGTCCCCCGGAGGCTTCGGGCCCTTCAGGTCGAGCGCCGGGGCGACCGTCGTGCCCGGCAGCTGGCTGCCCCCCGACATCAGCGCGGTCGGTGCCTCGGCGGCCACCACGGGCGGCGGCGTGTCGTCGTCGTCCGCGCCCGAGAGGGGCGGCGCGAAGACCGTCGCGGGCAACGGCACGGAACCGTCCTCCGGCAACGCGGACGAACCGCTCGTGTCGATCCCCTCCCACGGCGTCGACCCCGTCGGCGCTCCCGGCGTCGCGGCGGGCACACCGTCGTTGGCCGTGGGCTCGTACGCCCCGGGCCACGCGGAACTGCCCTGCGAGGCGTTGCCGCCCTGCGAGGGGGCACCGCCGAGGGACCCGCCCGTACCCGTAGAACCCGTACCCGTATCGGAACCCGTACCCGTATCGGAGCCCTTATCCGTATCGGAACCCGAGGGCGAGAGTGCGGGAGCAGGGGCGGGTGCGGATACGGGCGCCACCGGGGCCCCGGACGCGCCCGAACCCCCGGACGCCGCGGGCGCCCCGGCCACCTCAGCGGTCTCAGCCGCCCGCGCCACCTCGGCCGACCCAGCGTCCTCAGCCGCCCGAGCCGCCCGCCCGTCCGGTATCCCGATCTTGTCCGCCGCCTCCTGGAGCCACTCCGGCGGCGTCAGCAGGAACGACGTCTGATTCAGATCCAGCCGCTGCGGCGCCTCCGGCGCGGCCGACGCCGCCTCGGGAACCCCGTACTCCTCCTCGTACCGCCGGATCACCTCACCCACCGGCAACCCCGGCCACAACGTCGCCTCGCCACTGTCCCTGGCGATCACCAACCGCTGCCGGCCACCGTCCGACGTCGGACCGCCCTCACGGTCCTCCGCCCACACCACGAAACCGAGCTCGAACTCCCGCACCCGCACCTCGCGGTGCTGATAACCGGGCAGATCACCGTTGATCCAGTCTTCCGCGCGCTCCTGCGCCTGCGCGAAGGTCACCACCGCGCTCATCCCTCCACCGGGACGGCCCGCGCGAAGCCGCCGTCCACCATCAGGTTCGCCACGGTCTCCAGCTCCGGCGGGCTGCCCGCCAACCGCAGCAGAAACGCGTCGAAGTCGTCGCCGCAGGGCAGCAACAGCCGCTCCACCCGCTCTCGCACGCTCAGACCGTCCTGGTCACGGGCATCGTCGTACGCGCAGAACCAGACGGAACCGGACCGCTCGCCCTTCACCTTCACCGCGAGAATCCCGCCCTGCACAAAAGCGACCGCCAGATAATCCTTGGTCAGATGGTCCCGCAAGCACTTGTTCACATAGACCAGATCATTGACCGCGGCCTCGTCGCGCACCGTGAAGAACGGCTGATCCACCAGCAGCCCCAGCTCCGGATCGAGCGCCGCGCCCACCGGGGCACAGCCACCCGCCGCCTTCAGGAACGAGCGGTAGGCCCCCGGCAGCCGATAGCCGAGATCCTCCTCCACGCCCAGCACCTGCTGCTCGGAGACCGGCCCCGCACCCTTCGGCAGCCCGAAGTGCGCCGGCCGCGTCTCCTGGAGCGGACGCGTGCCGCGCTTGCCGTGATCCACCGACGCCGTCGCCAGACCACCATGATGTCTCAGCAGCGCCTTCACCTCGACCGGCACCAGCACCATCCGGCGCGAACCCGGCAGATGGTGCCAGGTCCAGCCGTGCGGCGTGGCCACGGCCGGGACCGTGCCCCACAGCTCATGGCCCGCGGCGTGCAGCGCCGCGTTCGCCGACACATAATCCGTGAGCCGCAACTCGTCCACGCCGAACCCCACCGGGGGCTCGGCGATCTCGGCGGCCGCGCGGGCGTACGGCGTGAAGTCCGGACGGCCGTCCCCGTCCACCCGCACACCTCTGGGATGCCGGGAGGCCCGGACCGGGTCCGGGAAGTGCACGACCTGCCCGGCGTAGGCGGCGTTCGGTGGCGCGGCTTGCTGCCCGAGCCGACCTGTCGTCATGGCGGTTGCCCCCTGCTGCTTACGGCTGGTTCACCACAGCCCTGGTTCGGCACAGCCTATGCGCTGAGGCAAGGGGCACCAGGGTCGCACCGAGGATCCCGGCCGCCTCTCCCCGCCACCCGCGAACCCGCGAACTGCCCTGCCCGTCAACCATGTTCACAGCGTGACGGGCCCGACACGGCCCGCCCGTCGCCCTCCGCCACCGCGCGCGCGGCCGGCCCGAGTGAGATCAGGCACTTCGCCCCGGTCCACCCGAGTCGACCCGCGTCCACCCGGTGACCACCAGTCACACGCACGTGACCCAGCGCCGACGCCACGCCGAGAAACACCCGTAAACCGGCCGTTCCGCGCCCCAGCTTTCCCACTGTGCGTCACATTTGGCAGGCTGTCACAGCAACATGGGGGCGTGACATCAGCGGCCGCCGGCCGCGGGCACGGGGAGGGACAGCACCATGCACACCGCACCGACCAGCGCATCCGGCGACCCACGCCTCAGCTGGAGCAGCGCCGAGCCGCACCACCCACCGACGCTCCGGCAGCGCAGGGACGGCATCCTGCCCGCCGTCGCGGCAGCGCTCTCCGTGCGCGGCGAGACACTCACCTGCACCGGAGGCAAAGGCGACCAACCGCCCACCCTGCACCCCCTCGTACAGGACTTTCTCGCCACACTCACCAGCGGACAGCGGGAACGATTCACCGGACGCTGCCCCGAAGCGATCCTGCTCTCCCGCCACCTCACCGCCGCCGAGGCCGCACGCTCCAAACGCGCCAGACGAAAACCCCTGACCCACGGCGAGGCGAGACGCTCCCTCAAACACGCCAAACTGACCGCCCGCCGCATCCGCGAGGCCGGCGACCCGCTGCACGGCACCTACGCCCCGCCCTGCCGTTCCTGCACGGCGCTCCTCGCCCACTTCGGCGTACGCACCGTCGACCTCACCGAGAACGGCTGAACATGCCCGACCTCAACACCACCCGCTTCCCCGTCCCCGTGGACGCCGCGCTGCGCGACGCGGGCTGGCGGCCCGGACGCTGGGACATGAAGCAGGCCGAGGAATGGGCCGACGCCCTGCGCTCGCACACCACCCCGGCCGGCCACCGGCTCAACGTCTTCCCCGCCGCCGTCGAAGCCTGGGCCGAATTCGGCGGCCTGCGCATCACCGCGCCGGGCCCCGGCCGGCAGATAGCCCCCGCCGCCCTGCGGATCGACCCCATGGCGGGCATCCACCTCGCCCGCACGCTCGCGGACCTCGGCAGGTCGCTGGAGACGGAGATCAGCCCACTCGGCGAAGAGGGCGACGGCCAGGCCGTGCTGGCGATCGACAGCACCGGCCGGGTCTTCAGCATCGACCACACCGGCGACTGGTACCTGGGACCGGACATCGACCGGGCACTCGGGACACTGCTCACCGGCCTCGAACCGACACGGCTGACACCGGGCTGAGCACCCTGGGAGCGGATGGGGGAGCCCCCCGGAGCGGGTGGTGACGGGGCGGGGCGGAGGGCAGGAGCGCGGCGCGGCACAGGCGCGGCCGACGGCGCCCGTCAGGCGGCACGCCGGTCCGGCAGCACCGCCGACACCCGGAAACCACCCGAGTCCGTCTCACCCGAGACGAACACCCCGCCCAGCGCCGTCACCCGCTCCCGCATCCCCACCAGACCGTTCCCGCCGCTCGGCAGCCCCGCGTCCCGCGCGCCACCGTCGGAAGGGCCGTTCTCCACCTGCATGGCGACCTCCGCCTCCCGATGCGCGAGCCGGACCATCACCTTCGCCCCCGCCGCGTGCTTCAGGACATTGGTCAGCGCCTCCTGCACCACCCGGTAGGCGGTCTGCTCCACCTCCGGCGGATACGGACGCGACTCGCCCTGAACCGACAGCTCCACCACCATCCCGGTGTCCCGCGACTCACCCACCAGAGCCTCGATGCCCGCCATACCGGGACCGTCCTCGGCAGCCGCCGCAGCGGCCGCAGCGGCAGCCAGCCCCACGGCGGCCAGCGGCACCGCCTCGGACACCGTCCCCGACGTGAGACCCCCCGCCTGCCGCGCCGCCACCATCTCGCCCGACCGCAGCACCCCGAGCATCTCGCGCAGCTCCGTCAGCGCCTGCCGCCCCATGTCCCCGACGAGCGCGGCGTTCTTCACCGCCTTCGCGGGATCCTTCAGCGCCACCGCCTGAAGCGCCGCCGCGTGCACCACCATCAGACTCACCCGGTGCGCCACCACGTCGTGCATCTCGCGTGCGATCCGCGTCCGCTCCTCCGTACGCGCCCACTCCGCACGCTGCTCGGCCCGGTCCGCGAGCAGCGACAGCTCCTGCTCCAGACTGTCGGCGCGCTCCCGCAGGCTCTCCATCAGCCGCCGCCTGGCTCCCACGTACAGCCCCAGCAGCACGGGCGGGGCGGTCACCCCGACGGACATCAGGACCGCCACGACGGGGACGTACCAGCGGTACGAGTCGATCCCCGTGTCCGTCACGTTCTGCCGCATCCGTACGAACGTCACGATGAACTGGCCCACCAGCGACATCCCGGCCAGCGACCCTATGATCCGGCGCGGCGCCTCGGAGGCGGCCAGCGTGTAGAGACCGACCAGCGCCATCACATAGCCCATCTCGGCCGGCGTGACCGCCACCGACACCAGCACCACGGCGGCCGGCCACCGCCGCCGTACCACCAGCACCGAACCCGCCAGCAGCCCGAAGATCACCCCGAGCGGCACCGGCAGCGCCGCGTTCTGCGCGAAATAGACCCCCTGCAACCCGCACTCCAGGGCCGACAGCAGCGCCAGCCCCACATCCAGCACGACACTCCGCCGCCGCCCCCACCACCCATAGCGACGGGCGGTCATGCCCGCACCGTCCTGGTGTGCCCCCGTTGTGGTCATGTCGTCCAGCGTACGGGCGCACGCATCGCGTTTTCCGGCGCCCCGGACGACCTGCCCGCGCCGGTACCACCACGAAACGCGCCGGGGACACGCCACGAACGCGCCGTAAACCCTCGAACTGGTGAATCGCCCGCGCATTCGAACCGGAAGCAAATATTCCGTACGACGATCCTCGGTATGACACGACTTCACCGCACATACACGGACTTCGAGGGCTTACGGGAACGAGCGGTCGCCCTGCGACGGGAGGGCTTGAGCCGCCGCCAGATCCGCGACCGGCTGCACATCCAGAACAACGACATCCTCAACCGCCTCCTGGAGGGTGTCCCGGTCCCGGAGTGGACAAAGCGCCCGAACGCCAAGGACGATCTCCGCGAAAAGGCCCGCGAGCTGCGCCTCCAGGGGCTCACGTACGACCGGATCCAGCTGGAGCTGGGCTGCTCGAAGAGTTCGATCTCACTCTGGGTACGGGACCTGCCGAAGCCGGATCGGAGGGAGGCGAAGGAGCAGGCGAAGCTGGCGGCACGGATGCGGTGGGACCACGAGCTGGCGGCGCGGGACGAGAAGCGGCAGCAGACGATCATGGATGCTGCGGCTGAGGTCGGCGCGATGACCGACCGCGAGCTTCTCCTGGTCGGCGCAGGGCTCTACTGGGCTGAGGGGGCCAAGGCCAAGCCCCACAACCCGCAGGAGCGGGTGAGCTTCATCAACAGCGACCCGGGCATGATCACGACTTTCGTCGCCTGGTTGGACCTGCTGGGGGTCGAGCGCGACCGGCTTCGGCTCCAGGTGCACATCCACGAGACGGCGAATGTGTCGGCCGCCGAAAGTTTCTGGGCCGACCTCGTCGGTGTCGACGCGGCGACCCTCCAGAAGACGGTTCTGAAGAAGCACAACCCGAAGACGGTGCGGAAGAACGTCGGAGACGGTTACCGCGGATGCCTGAGCGTCCGCGTGCTGCAAAGCGCCGAGCTATACCGTCGCATCAAGGGCTGGTGGTGCGGCATAGTAGGGGCTGCGACTTCGCTCGGACCGCGAAATCGGACATAGGCGACAAGCTATCCCGGATCGTCTAAAGGTAGGACAAATGGTTTTGGTCCATTGAATGAGGGTTCGATTCCTTCTCCGGGAGCAGCAAGTTCGGGTCCTGACCTCACCGGTCAGGACCCGTCCTCGTTTAGGCCCCGAAACCCCCCGGTATCCTGCGGATGTCCAGCACCCGAAGCCGAAGGGCATCCCCGTGAGCGCCAATCGCCCGGCAGCCGTCGTCGTTCTCGCAGCGGGTGAAGGAACCCGCATGAAGTCGAGAACCCCCAAGGTTCTGCACGAGGTCTGCGGGCGCTCGCTCGTCGGGCACGTCGTGTCCGCCGCCCGCGAGCTGGAGCCGCGGCAGCTGGTCGTGGTCGTCGGCCACGCCCGTGCCGAGGTCGAGGGGCATCTGACCACCGCGTACGAGGGCGTGCGCACCGCCTACCAGGCCACCCAGCTCGGCACCGGGCACGCGGTCCGGACGGCGCTCCAGGAGCTGGGGGGGACGCCCGACGGGACCGTGGTCGTCGTCTGCGGGGACACCCCGCTGCTCTCCGGCGACACGCTCAACGCGCTCGCCGCGACCCACGCGGCCGACGGCAACGCCGTGACCGTGCTGACCGCCGAGGTGCCCGACGCGACGGGGTACGGGCGGATCGTGCGTGACGGTGCCAGCCGTGCCGTGACCGCGATCGTGGAGCACAAGGACGCCTCCGACGCGCAGCGGGCGATCCGGGAGATCAACTCGGGTGTGTTCGCGTTCGACGGGCAGCTGCTGGCGGACGCGCTGGGCAAGGTGCGTACGGACAACAGCCAGGGCGAGGAGTACCTCACCGATGTGCTCGGCATCCTGCGCGAGGCCGGCCACCGGGTGGGGGCGTCCGTCGCCGCCGACCACCGGGAGATCCTGGGCATCAACAACCGGGTCCAGCTCGCGGAGGCGCGGCGGCTGCTGAATCAGCGGCTGCTGGAGCGGGCGATGCTGGCCGGTGTGACGGTCGTCGATCCGGCGTCGGTCCTCATCGACGTGTCGGTCACCTTCGAGCAGGACGCGGTCGTGCATCCGGGTACGCAGCTGCTCGGCGCCACGCGGCTGGCGGAGGGCGCCGAGGTGGGGCCGAACACGCGGCTGAAGGACACGGTCGTGGGCGCGGGCGCGCGGGTGGACAACACGGTCGCGGACGGCGCCGAGGTGGGCGCGGGGGCGACGGTCGGCCCGTACGCCTATCTGCGGCCCGGTACGCGGCTCGGGGTGAAGGCCAAGGCGGGTGCGTACGTCGAGATGAAGAACGCGACGATCGGCGAGGGTACGAAGGTGCCGCACCTGTCGTACGTGGGGGACGCGACCATCGGCGAGTACACGAACATCGGCGCGGCCAGCGTCTTCGTGAACTACGACGGTGAGCGGAAGCATCACACGACGATCGGCTCGCATTGCCGTACCGGTTCGGACAACATGTTTGTGGCGCCTGTCACGGTCGGGGACGGCGCGTACACCGCCGCCGGGTCGGTCATCACGAAGGACGTACCGGCCGGTTCGCTGGCCGTCGCCCGCGGCCAGCAAAGGAATATCGAGGGTTGGGTGGCCCGGAAGCGGCCGGGCAGCGCGGCCGCGACAGCCGCCGCGACGGCGTCGAGGAGCACCGAGAGTGAAGGCTGACCGGAAAGAGCGGCGTCTATGTCGGCGTAACGTGATAACCGTATAAGGCCGTATGACCGCTCGATTGGCATCTGCACGATTCGGCTGGCTCGCAGGGACGCGCGGGCTCAGCGGCCATCAACACGTCTGAGGAGACAGTGCTGTGACCGGGATCAAGACGACCGGCGAGAAGAAGATGATGTTCTTCTCCGGCCGCGCCCACCCCGAGCTGGCCGAGGAGGTCGCGCAACAACTCGGTGTCGGGATTGTGCCGACCAAGGCGTTCGATTTCGCCAACGGCGAGATCTATGTGCGCTATCAGGAGTCCGCGCGCGGCGCGGACTGCTTCCTGATCCAGAGCCACACCGCTCCGATCAATAAGTGGATCATGGAGCAGCTGATCATGATCGATGCGCTGAAGCGGGCCTCGGCCCGGAGCATCACCGTGATCGTGCCGTTCTACGGCTACGCGAGGCAGGACAAGAAGCACCGTGGCCGTGAGCCGATCTCGGCGCGGCTGGTGGCGGATCTGATGAAGACCGCGGGTGCGGACCGGATTCTGACGGTCGATCTGCACACGGACCAGATCCAGGGCTTCTTCGACGGTCCTGTGGACCATCTCTTCGCGCTGCCGATCCTGGCGGACTACGTGGCCGGGAAGGTGGACCGTTCGAAGCTGACGGTCGTCTCCCCGGACGCGGGCCGGGTGCGGGTCGCGGACCGCTGGTGCGACCGGCTGGGCGCTCCGCTGGCGATCGTGCACAAGCGCCGGGACAAGGATGTGGCCAATCAGGTCACGGTCCACGAGGTCGTCGGCAATGTGGCGGGCCGGGTCTGTGTGCTGGTCGACGACATGATCGACACGGGTGGCACGATCTGTGCGGCGGCCGACGCGCTGTTCGCGCACGGTGCCGAGGACGTCATAGTGACCGCGACACACGGTGTGCTGTCGGGTCCGGCGGCCGATCGGCTGAAGAACTCGAAGGTCAGTGAGTTCGTGTTCACGAATTCGCTGCCCGATCCGGGCAATCTCGACCTGGACAAGATCACGGTCCTGTCGATCGCCCCGACCATCGCGCGCGCGGTCCGTGAGGTCTTCGAGGACGGCTCGGTGACGAGTCTGTTCGAGGAGCAGGCGTAGTCGTAGATCGATTTCTGGGGCGGCCTTCCCGCCGGGTAGACTCATCGGGTTGCTCGGCGAGGGAGGCCGCACTCAGGTGCCGGCTCGTCCGTTATCGACGCGCTCTTCGTAGCAGGCCCGTTTGTGGCCGGGTGACCACCGTATGTCCGTCACCGTTCGTATCTACGAGGAGTGCCACCATGGCCGATGTGAAGATCAGTGCCGAGGTCCGCAACGAGTTCGGCAAGGGTGCCGCCCGCCGCGCCCGCCGGGAGAACAAGGTTCCCGGTGTCATCTACGGCCACGGCGCCGACACCGTCCACGTGACCCTGCCGGGCCACCCCCTGATGATGGCGCTGAAGACGGCGAACGCGCTGATCACGCTGGACATCGAGGGCCGCGACGAGCTGGTCATCCCGAAGGCCGTGCAGCGCAACGCGATCAAGGGTCACATCGAGCACGTCGACCTCCTCGCGGTCAAGCGCGGCGAGAAGGTCACGGTCGAGGTCGCGGTGCACACCGAGGGCGAGCTGGCCCCCGGCGCGAACCTGCTGGAGAACGTTCTCAACACCCTGACCGTCGAGGCCGAGGCCACCCACATCCCGGAGTCCGTCACGGTCTCCGTCGAGGGTCTGGACGCCGGTGACTCGATCGCCGCGAAGGACGTTCCGCTGCCCTCCGGCACGACGCTGGTCACCGAAGAGGACGCGATCGTCATCCAGGTCCTGGCCGCGCAGGCCGAGGAGCCGGCCGCGGACGCCGAGGGCGCCGACAGCACCGAGGGCTGATCCTCTCGTTGTGCCCCGGACGGGGTGGCGGGCCGCGGCCCGCCACCCCGTCCGGCCGTAGGTGACCCGACGGCCCGTGTGCGACCCGACGGTGTGCGACCGACCGCATGCCGTCGGGCGCGGGTGGCCGACTACGCCCAGTGATGGACGCGAGGAGAAGCAGCGCGCATGACCACGGATGCCCACGCCCCCTGGCTGATCGTGGGTCTGGGGAACCCCGGGCCCGGGTACGCGGCCAATCGGCACAATGTCGGCTTCATGGTGGCCGACCTGCTGGCGGAACGTATCGGCGGCTCCTACAAGCGGGCGCAGAAGGCGCAGGCGCAGGTCATCGAGGGCCGGCTGGGGGCGCCGGGGCCGGCGAGCCGCCGGGTCGTGCTGGCCAAGCCCACGTCGTACATGAATCTGTCCGGTGGTCCGGTGGTGGGGCTGCGGGATTTCTACAAGGTGCCGACGGCGAACATCGTGGCCGTCCATGACGAGCTGGACATCGATTACGGCACGCTGCGGCTGAAGCTGGGCGGCGGGGACAATGGCCACAACGGTCTGAAGTCGATGACGAAGGCGATGGGCCCCGAGTACCACCGGGTGCGGTTCGGGATCGGGCGGCCGCCGGGGCGGATGCAGGTCGCGGATTTCGTGCTGAAGGACTTCTCGTCGGTGGAGCGCAAGGAGCTGGCGTACTTCGTGGACCGGGCGGCGGACGCGGTGGAGGCGTTGGTGACGGAGGGGCTGGAGCGGGCGCAGAGCGCGTACAACTCGTAGCGTCGTGGGAGCGCCGTGGGGCCGCTGTGGGGTGTGCCGTTGGGACATCTCGTCGCAAGCGGCGCATTCACCGGCTGTGGTTTGACCGGGCGCATGGCCATGGCCAAGGATCCGGGCCTATGACGCGGACGAGGAAGCGGCCGACCAAGAAGCGGCCGAAGCGCGGTCGGCTGTCGTCGGCCGGTGTGGTGTCGTTCGGCCGTGAGGCGGCGATGGCGGGTGTGGCGGTGCTGCTGCTCGTGGCGGGCGTCTGGGCGTCCTGGGACGCGGCGCAGCACGTGATGCTCTCCAAGGGGCGTGAGCACGGCACTCTGACCGTGGCTCGTTGTGCGGGCGGTTCCTGTACGGGGGAGTACGTGCCGGAGGGGCCGGAGCGTGCGCGGGCCGGGATGACGATCGAGGAGTCGGTCGCGGTCAAGGCGGGCGGGCGGTTTCCGGTGGTGGTGAAGCCGGGGTCGGAGGAATTGGTGCGCGCGGGTACGGCGGGGTTGCTGTACGCGTGGGTGCCGTTGGGCGGGGCGTTGTTGCTGGCCGCGCTGGTCGTCGGTGGCGGGATGGGGATGCCGCGGCTGGGCTGGGGGGTGGCCGCGGCGGGCGGGGCGCTGTTGCTGGGGGCGTTCTTCGCGCTCTGAGCGGGGTCGGCCGGTCCGCCGGTCCGCCGTCTCGTCTTTTTGCGGGGTCCGTGTTCCGGGCCGGCCCGGGTGTTTCCGTACGCCCGGGTGTTTCCGTACGGCCTACGCATGTGATCGCCCCCGCACCGGACCCGGTGCGGGGGCGATCACATGTGTGCGGGGCGGGGTGTCGTCAGCCGGTGTTGCGCAGTCCGGCCGCGACGCCGTTGACGGTCAGCAGCAGTGCCCGTGAGAGCAGCGGGTCCGGTGCCTCTTCCCGTGCGGCGGCCGCGCGCTGGCGGGCGAGCAGGGAGACCTGGAGGTAGGAGATCGGGTCCAGGTAGGCGTCGCGGATGGCGAAGGTCTGCTGGAGTGCCTGGTGGGAGTCGAGGAGCTTCTCGCCGCCGGTGATGCGCAGTACTTCCTGGACGGTGAGGGCGTGTTCGGCCTCGATGGCGCCGAAGACGTGCTTCAAGTGGTCGGGTACGAGGGTGTCCACGTAGTGCCGGGCGATCCGCAGGTCGGTCTTGGCGAGGGTCATCTCGACGTTGGAGAGGAAGTTGCGGAAGAAGTGCCAGTGCTCGTACATCTCGTCGAGCACGGTGTCCGGTCCGGCTTCGCGCAGTGCCTTGAGGCCGGAGCCGACGCCGTACCAGCCGGGCACGATCTGCCGTGACTGGGTCCAGCCGAAGACCCAGGGGATGGCGCGCAGTCCGTCGAGTCCGGCGCCCGAGTCGGGGCGGCGGGAGGGGCGGGAGCCGAGGTGGAGGTCGGCGAGCTGGTCGACGGGGGTGGCGGCGAAGAAGTACGCGGGCAGGTCGGGGTCCTCGACCAGTTCGCGGTAGGCGTGGTGGGCGGCGTCGGAGACGGTGTCCATCGCGGAGTCCCAGCGGGCGAGGGCCTCGTCGGACTGGCGGGGGGCGGTGTGCAGGGCGGATGCCTGGAGGGTGGCCGCGACGGTGAGTTCCAGGTTCTCCCTGGCGAGGGAGGGGATGAGGTACTTGTCGGAGATGACCTCGCCCTGTTCGGTCACCTTGATCTCGCCTTCCAGGGTGCCCCAGGGCTGGGCGAGGATGGCGTCGTGGGAGGGGCCGCCGCCGCGGCCGACGGTGCCGCCGCGGCCGTGGAAGAGGCGCAGGCGTACGCCGTGCCGGTGGGCGACGTCGCGGAGCCGGCGCTGGGCGCGGTGGATCTCCCACTGGGAGGTGGTGATGCCGCCGAACTTGGAGGAGTCGGAGTAGCCGAGCATGACCTCCTGGACGTCGCCGCGCAGGGAGACGAGGCGGCGGTAGGAGGGGTCGGCGAGCATCTCGTCGAGGATGATGTCCGCGGCGCGCAACTCGTCGGTGGTCTCCAGCAGCGGGACGATGCCGATCTTGGCCCAGCCGCCGTGCAGGTCGAGGAGGCCGGCCTCGCGGGCGAGGACGGCGGCGGCGAAGACGTCGTCGGCGCCCTGGCACATGGAGATGATGTACGACTCGATGACCTCGGGGCCGAATCGTTCGAATGCCTGGCGGACGGTGTGGAAGACGCCGAGGGTCTTCTCGCCGGCCGCGTCGAGGGGCGCGGGGGTGGGGGCGAGGGGGCGGCGCGAGCGGAGTTCCTTGGCGAGGAGCTTCTGCCGGTATTCGCGCGGCATGTCGGCGTAGCGCCAGGATTCCTCGCCGAGCCGGTCGAACAGCTGGCCGAGTGCGTGGTGGTGGGCGTCGGCGTGTTCCCGTACGTCCATGGTGGCGAGCTGGAGGCCGAAGGCGGCGAGGGTGCGGATCGTGCGGTCCATGCGGCCGTCGGCGAAGAGGCCGCCGCGGTGTTCGCGCAGGGAGGTCTGGATGAGGGTGAGGTCGTCGAGGAGTTCGGCGGTGCCGAGGTAGTCGCGGCCGGGCTCGTGCGGGGTGTTGCGGGCGAGGCGCTCGCGGGTGTTGACGAGCTTCTGCCGGATGCAGGTGGCCTTGAGCCGGTAGGGCTCCTCGGCGTTCAGCCGCTTGTAGCGGGGGCTGATCTCGGGGAGCCGCTCCAGGTCGGTCCTGAGCGAGTCGAGGAGTTCTTCGGTGGCGCCCGCGTAGCGGATGGAGTTGGAGAGCTGGCCGCGCAGGTGGTCGACGAGTTCGAGGGCGTCGGTGATGCCGTGCTCGTGCTGGAGGATCAATACCTGGCTGGTGACTTCGGGGGTCACGTTGGGGTTGCCGTCGCGGTCGCCGCCGATCCAGGTGCCGAAGCTGAGGGGGCGGGTGCCGGGGGGCAGCTCGACGCCGACGCGTTCCAGTTCGGCGGTGAGGTCTTCGAGGACGTCGCCGACGGCGCCGATGTGCAGTTCGTCCAGATAGTAAATGGCGTTGCGGGCCTCGTCGGCGGGCTCGGGCCGTACGACGCGCAGTTCGTCGGTCTGCCAGATGAGGTCGATGGATTCGGCGAGGCGCAGGTCGTGGCGGCGCCGGTCGGAGGCGATGCCGGGTGCTTCGAGCAGCTCGGCGATGCGGCGGAGCTTGTTGAGCACGGAGCGGCGGGCGGCTTCGGTGGGGTGCGCGGTGAAGACGGGCCGGACGTTGAGGTTCTTGACGGTTTCGCGCAGGTGTTCGGGATCGGCGTCCTTGAGCCGGTCGGCGGTGCGGGCGAGCAGGCCGCCTTCGGCGGCGCGCCGCTCGCGCATCTCACGGCCGCGGTGCACCTGTTCGGCGACGTTGGCGAGGTGGAAGTAGGTGGAGAAGGCCCGTACCAGCTTGGCTGCGGTCTCCAGGTCCGTGTCGCCGAGCAGCTCGGCGGCGGCTTCGCCGTCCTCGCGGGTCAGCGCGCGGACGCGCTCGACCAGCTCGAGCAGTTCGGGGCCTTCCTGGCGGACGAGGGTCTCGCCCAGCAGGTCACCGAGACGGCGGATGTCTGAACGCAGTTCCGTGTTGGCTGATGGGGTCTGGTCGGCACTGCTCACAGGTGCGGCTCCTTGCAGTGTTTTGGCACGTCTGGAGGGTTCTGGAGACTTCGCGGACCGCGCTGTCCGACGACACCAGGATAGGCGGCCCTCCTCCGGAGTTATCCACAGCCCTCTTGCCGCGGCGTTCGGCGCTGCCATACTTACGTTGCCGTAGGTTACGCACCCGTATCTGACCTTCTGCCCGTTTTCGATTCTGCTCGGTTTCGTTTCTCCCTACCGCAGGGGCCCACATGAGTACATCCCCCGATGTGATCGACGACTCTCCCGCACCCTCACCCTCCGGAGGTGACCGACTACCCGCCGCGACGCTCGGCGGCGAACGCAAGGGCACCATCGAACAGCTCGCGCTGATGCTGTTCATCGTCGTGCCGTTCGTCGCGCTGCTGGCGGCGGTGCCGCTGGCCTGGGCCTGGGGCGGCGTGAGCTGGCTGGACCTGGGGCTGATGGTGGCGATGTACTACATCGGCTGCCACGGCGTCACGATCGGCTACCACCGCTACTTCACGCACGGCTCCTTCAAGGCGAGGCGCCCGTTGCGGATCGCGCTCGCCGTGGCGGGTTCGCTCGCCGTGGAGGGCCCGCTGGTGCGCTGGGTGGCGGATCACCGCAAGCACCACAGGTTCTCGGACGCCGAGGGGGACCCGCACTCCCCGTGGCGGTTCGGGGAGACGCTGCCGGCCCTGATGAAGGGCCTGTGGTGGGCCCACATCGGCTGGCTGTTCGACGAGGAGCAGACATCGCAGCAGAAGTACGCGCCGGATCTGATCAAGGACCCGGCGCTGCGCGCGGTGTCGCGTCAGTTCGCGCTGTGGACGACGGTGTCGCTGCTGCTGCCGCCCCTGGTGGGCGGCCTGGCGACGATGTCCTGGTGGGGGGCGTGCACGGCGTTCTTCTGGGGGTCGCTGGTACGGGTGGCGCTGCTCCACCACGTGACGTGGTCGATCAACTCGATCTGTCACGCGGTGGGCAAGCGTCCCTTCAAGTCGCGGGACCGGTCGGGCAATGTCTGGTGGCTGGCGGTCCTCTCGTGCGGGGAGTCCTGGCACAACCTGCACCACGCGGACCCCACCAGCGCGCGGCACGGGGTGCTCCGGGGACAGATCGACTCCAGCGCCCGGCTGATCCGCTGGTTCGAGCTGGCGGGCTGGGCGTCCGACGTCCGCTGGCCCGATGCCTCCCGTATTGACTCCCGCCGCAAGAGCGCGCCCGCCAAGGCATGATGGGCACCGTGGCGATCGAGGGCAGTACGAGCAAGCAGGGCAGTTCCGAGAAAAGCCGGACATCGGCGACCCGGCGGGCCCGCCGGGTCAGGATGACCGGCGCGGAACGGCGCGAACAGCTGCTCGACATCGGTCGCACCCTCTTCGCCGAGAAGGGCTTCGAGGCGACGTCGGTCGAGGAGATCGCGGCGAAGGCCGGGGTCTCCAAGCCGGTGGTGTACGAGCACTTCGGTGGCAAGGAGGGGCTGTACGCGGTCGTGGTGGACCGTGAGATGCGTCAGCTCCTCGACATGGTCACCGGCGCGCTGACCGCGGGCCACCCGCGTGAGCTGCTCGAACAGGCCGCGTTCGCGCTGCTCGACTACATCGAGACGTACACGGACGGCTTCCGCATCCTGGTCCGCGACTCCCCGGTCGCCCAGTCCACGGGCACCTTCGCCTCGCTGATCAGCGATATCGCCACGCAGGTCGAGGACATCCTCGGCATGGAGTTCAAGGCCCGGGGCTTCGACCCGAAGCTGGCGCCGCTGTACGCGCAGGCGCTGGTGGGCATGGTGGCGCTGACCGGGCAGTGGTGGGTGGACGCCCGCCGCCCGAAGAAGTCGGAGGTGGCGGCCCACTTGGTGAACCTGGCCTGGCACGGCCTGGAGGGGCTGGAGCCGAAGCCGCGTCTCATAGGGCACCGGAAGGTGTGAGGGGCCGCGGCTGACTCCCGGCGCCCCGGCCGGCTCCGGGGCGCCACGCGACTCCCGGCGCCGGCCGGCGCCGGGGTCTTCGGTCCTCGGCTGTCAGCGGCCGGTCAGTCCGCCGTCCGCGGTGAGGATGGTGCCGGTGATCCACCACCCCCGCCAAGAGGCGAGGTGGGCCGGCGGGACGTCCCGTGAGGGCCGGGCGGGACGACTACGCGCTCGCCGAGGCCGCACGGGGAGGGGCGGGTCGTCCGAGAAGTCAACCGACGACGTCGGCCGGTCCGTCCAGCCACACCCGCTGACCGGTGCGGGTGACGCTCAGCCCGGCGCGGTCGCGGGACGGGCGGCCGCGAGCCTCCCAGCTCCGGTGGGCGCGTTCCGCCTCGTCCCACAACCGGCGCGGGCCGAACTGGCCGATCGCGTACGTACCGTCAGGGCCACCGCCCGGGACGTACTCCGCCGCCGCCCAGGACCTCCGGTCGTCCGCGAGCAGCCACCAAGTCGCCTCGCCGCTCCCGTCGTCGGCGGCCACGAGCAGGTGCCAGGCGTCGGGCACGGCCAGGCCGACGAAGAACAGCGCGTCGGCGTCCCCGGGGATCGCCAGGGGCGACAGGGTGCTGCGGGAGGGCGCGTCCTCGTCCGTATGGTGCAGGAACTCCGACAGATAGCCGCGCGGCGGGCGGCCGGTGCGTGTCCGCATGAAGGCCGGGTAGCCGCTGAACCGCCCGTGCGCCTCGCCCTCGTTCACATCGAGCACGGCGAAACTGTGCGAGAAGAACGAGCCGCCCCACGGCGCGACGATCCGCCCCGCCGGGGCCTGCTCCAGCCACGCGTAGGGGATCTCCGGGACCGTGTACGTCGCGATCACCCGGTCGTACGGAGCCCCGCCGGGCCACCCC
Source organism: Streptomyces sp. NPDC012835 (assembly GCF_042900885.1). Classification (NCBI taxonomy): domain Bacteria; kingdom Bacillati; phylum Actinomycetota; class Actinomycetes; order Kitasatosporales; family Streptomycetaceae; genus Streptomyces; species Streptomyces sp. NPDC012835. Next base: position 425,983 of record NZ_JBIBBW010000003.1, on the reverse strand, counting down.
TTCTCACCCTCCCCGCACTCGACACGAGGGGTGAGACCGGCGGCCCGCAGACGCGCCGCCGCCCGCTCCACCAGCACCGGATCGATGTCCACCGTGGTCACCCGCCCTGACCCGAGCCGGTGCGCGAGCAACGCGGCGTTGTAGCCGGTGCCCGAGCCCAACTCCAGTACCCGGTGCCCCGCCGTCACGTCCAGCAGGCCCAGCATCTCCAGCATGACGCTCGGCATCGAACTGGACGAGGTCGGCAACCGGTACGCACCGTCGGGCAGTTCACGGCCGTCGTTGACCTGTGTGGTCAGCGGCACGTCGTCGTACACGACGGCCAGCCAGCGCTCCGGGCTCGCGCTCCGCGAGACCACCTCGTCCCCGGCCTCCACGACGTCCGGCAGGAACAACTCCCGCGCCACGGTGCCGATCGCGTCCTCCCACCCGGCGGGGATCGCCCCGTCGCGGGCCAGGATCCCGGCGAGGTGTCCGGGGGTGCTCATGGGCGGCTCACTTGTCCTCGTCCGTCTTCGGCGGGTTGCTGACCGGCTTGTTCCACTGGCCGTCCCCTTCCCTGGGGGACTGCTTCCGGTCACCGTCGGACCCGCCCTTGCCGTCCCCGTGCCTGCCGCTCATCGCGTAACTCCCTGCCGCACCGGTCAACTCGGTTACTCAGCGCATTCTTCCGTGTGAACAGCGCGATTGGCAGGGCGTATATCGCCCGGGTGAAGGACCGGACCTCGACCTCCGCGCTCCCGGTACCCCCGTAAGAAAAGTGGGCAGGCGAGGCCGGACCTCATCAGCCGGCCGGGCACCGCCGGATGCGGGGCCGGGGCCGGGCGGCCCTGAGCCGGTGACGGTGCCATGATCGTCACCATGGAGATCCCGATCGCACCGGCCACGGTGGCCGACTTCCACCAGGTCCTGACCGATCACCCCCGTTACTGGGGCGAACGCGACCTCCGGCAGCTGCATCTGCTGGCCATGGTGCGGGAGTTCGGTTCCACCTGTCTGGTCGCGCGCGCCGAGGACGGGCTGCGTGGATACGTCTTCGGGTTCGTCACCCCGGACGGCACCGGGTACGTGCATCTGATCGCCACCCGCGACGACGCCCGCGGCACCGGTCTCGGGCGGCGTCTTTACGCGGCGTTCGCCGAAGCGGCGGAACGGCACGGTGCGCGGCGGCTGAAGGCGATCACATCGATCGGGAACACCGGCTCACGTGCCTTCCACCGCAGCCTCGGCTTCGACACGGAGATCGTCGACGACTACGACGGCCCCGGCCGGGCGATGGCCGTCTTCCACCGGGAGCTGCCCCTCCCCGGGCCGTAAGGTCCGCCGCCGACAGTGGGAGGCGCGGGGATCAGGCGTCGGGGCTGCCGGGCTCCTCGGCGAAGTGGTCGAACTCGCCCGCCTTGATGCCGAGGATGAAGGCTTTGAGCTTCTCGGGGCTCGTGGTGACGATGACGTCGGGGGAGTCGCTCTCGACGAGCTTGATGCTGCCGTCTTCGGCCGCGGCGACGTTGATGCAGTGGGCCGCTCGGCCACTGAACGAGGACTTCTGCCAGGTGAGGGCGGACACGCGGGTCCCCTTTCTCGGACGTCTTCCGCGACCCGGCGGATGAGAGCCGGAACGCTGCTGGCTCGAGGGTACAAGCCCCGTACGGGCAGGGTCGGTTTCGGTGCGCAGCGGTCTCGGCGCACGGCCGGTCTCGGTGCGCAGTCGGTCTCGGCGCACGGCTGGTTTCGGTGCACGGCCGGTCTCGGTGCGCGGTGGTTTCGGTACACGGCCGGTTGCGGCTGGGCATCGGGCAGCGCGTCGGCCCGTACACACGTATCCCGGCCGCACCCGTGTCACGCACCCGTACGGACAGCGGCGCGCCCCGGGCCGTCCTCCGGTCCGGGGCGCGCGGTGCGGGCAGTTGGCGTCAGTGCGCCGTCGGGGACTTCTCCAGTACGAACACCGGGATCTCGCGCTCGGTCTTCTCCTGGTACTCCGCGTAATCCGGGAACGCCTCGACCGCGCGCGCCCACCACGCGGCCTTCTCGTCGCCCGTCACCTCGCGCGCGATCATGTCCCAGCGCTCCGTGCCGTCCCGCAGCTCGACGCGCGGATCGGCCTTGACGTTGTGGTACCAGACCGGGTGCTTGGGGGCGCCGCCCAGGGAGGCGATCGCCGCGTAGGCGCCGTCGTGCTCCACCCGCATCAGCGGGCTCTTACGGATCTTTCCGCTCTTCGCGCCCAGCGTGGTGAGGATGATGACGGGCAGCCCGCGCATCGTCGTCCCCTCCGTGCCGCCGGAGCCCTCGTACAGCTCGACCTGGTCGCGGGCCATCGGGAAGGTGCTGGGCTCGTACTCGCCTGTGAGTGGCATGACTGCTTGCTCCTGTCGTCGGGGGTACCCGTACGTTGCAATGATCCAGGGCGCTGCCGTCATTCCCGCTCCGGCCGCGCCTGTCGGTGGGCGGAAGTACGCTGGAGAACCCCGGCGGTATGAGCCGTACGACATGCCGGGCCGTTACCCATGCCCTCGGACCCGGACGGAAATCCCCTTCATGAGCCTGCACGGTCTGCTGGACGCCGTGGTACGTGACCCGGCGCTCGCCGAAGCGGTGAAGGCCGCCACCGACGGTCACCGCACCCATGTCGACCTGGTCGGACCCGCTGCCGCGCGCCCCTTCGCGATCGCCGCCCTGGCGCGCGAGGCCGGGCGGCCCGTGCTGGCCGTGACGGCGACCGGGCGGGAGGCCGAGGATCTGGCGGCGGCGCTGCGCTCGCTGCTGGACCCCGACACCGTGGTCGAGTACCCGTCGTGGGAGACGCTGCCGCACGAGCGGCTCTCGCCCCGCTCCGACACCGTGGGCCGCCGGATCGCCGTGCTGCGCCGGCTCGCGCACCCGGCCATGGACGATCCGAGCGCCGGGCCGGTCAGCGTGGTCGTCTCGCCCGTGAGGTCCGTGCTCCAGCCGCAGGTCAAGGGGCTGGGCGACCTGGAGCCCGTCTCCTTGCGCAGTGGCGCGAGCGCCGATCTGAACGAGGTCACCGAGGCGCTCGCCGCCGCCGCCTACGCCCGCGTGGAGCTGGTCGAGAAGCGCGGCGAGTTCGCCGTGCGGGGCGGCATCCTGGACGTCTTCCCGCCCACCGAGGAGCACCCCCTGCGGGTGGAGTTCTGGGGCGACGACATCGAGGAGATCCGTTACTTCAAGGTCGCCGACCAGCGCTCCCTGGAGGTCGCCGAGCACGGCCTGTGGGCGCCGCCCTGCCGCGAGCTGCTGCTCACGCCCGAGGTGCGGGAGCGGGCGGCGGCCCTCGCGGAGGACCATCCGGAGCTGGGCGAGCTGCTCGGCAAGATCGCCGAGGGGATCGCCGTCGAGGGCATGGAATCCCTCGCTCCGGTCCTGGTGGACGACATGGAGCTGCTGCTCGACGTATTGCCGGCCGGCGCGATGGCGCTGGTCTGCGACCCCGAGCGGGTGCGGACCCGGGCCTCGGACCTCGTGGCGACCAGCCAGGAGTTCCTCCAGGCGTCCTGGGCGGCCAGCGCGGGCGGCGGCGAGGCGCCGATCGATGTCGGCGCGGCGTCGCTGTGGTCCATCGCGGACGTCCGGGAGCGGGCGCGCGAGCTGGGGATGATGTGGTGGTCGGTGTCGCCGTTCGCCGTCGACGAGGAGATCTCCCCGGAGTCCATCACCCTCGGTATGCACGCCCCCGAGTCGTACCGGGGCGACACCGCCCGCGCGCTGGCCGACACCAAGGGCTGGCTCGCCGACGGCTGGCGCACCGTCTTCGTCACCGAGGGACACGGGACGGCGGCCCGCACGGTCGAGGTGCTCGGCGGCGAGGGCGTGCCGGCCCGGCTCGACACCCCCGGGGCGCGCACGGCGGGCGGGCTGGCGGAGATCACGCCGTCGCTGGTGCACGTGGCCTGCGGTTCGATCGACTACGGCTTCGTCGATCCGGGGCTGAAGCTGGCGGTCCTCACCGAGACCGATCTGTCCGGCCAGAAGGCGGCGGGCAAGGAAGGCGCCCGGCTTCCCGCCAAGCGCCGCAAGACCATCGACCCGCTCACCCTGGAGCCCGGCGACTACATCGTCCACGAGCAGCACGGCGTGGGCCGGTACGTGGAGATGGTGCAGCGCACGGTCCAGGGCGCCACCCGTGAGTATCTGCTCGTCGAGTACGCCCCCGCCAAGCGCGGCCAGCCCGGCGACCGCCTGTACATCCCCACCGACCAGCTGGAGCAGGTCACCAAGTACGTCGGCGGCGAGGCCCCGACCCTGCACCGCCTCGGCGGCGCGGACTGGACGAAGACGAAGGCGCGCGCCAAGAAGGCCGTCAAGGAGATCGCCGCCGACCTGATCAAGCTCTACTCCGCGCGGATGGCGGCCCCCGGCCACGCCTTCGGGCCCGACACCCCCTGGCAGCGCGAGCTGGAGGACGCCTTCCCGTACGTGGAGACGCCCGACCAGCTCTCCACCATCGCCGAGGTCAAGGAGGACATGGAGAAGACGGTCCCGATGGACCGGCTGATCTGCGGCGACGTCGGCTACGGCAAGACGGAGATCGCGGTACGGGCCGCGTTCAAGGCGGTCCAGGACGGCAAGCAGGTCGCCGTCCTCGTCCCCACGACCCTGCTCGTACAGCAGCACTTCGGCACGTTCTCCGAGCGGTACGCGCAGTTCCCCGTCTCGGTGAAGGCGCTCTCCCGCTTCCAGTCGGACGCGGAGGCCAAGGCGACGCTCCAGGGGCTGAAGGACGGCGCGGTCGACATCGTCATCGGCACCCACCGGCTGTTCTCGTCCGAGACGAAGTTCAAGGACCTGGGCCTGGTCATCGTGGACGAGGAGCAGCGTTTCGGCGTGGAGCACAAGGAGCAGCTGAAGAAGCTCCGTGCCAACGTCGATGTGCTGACGATGTCCGCGACGCCCATCCCCCGCACGCTGGAGATGGCCGTCACCGGCATCCGTGAGATGTCCACGATCACCACCCCGCCGGAGGAGCGCCACCCGGTGCTGACCTTCGTCGGACCGTACGAGCAGAAGCAGATCGGCGCGGCGATCCGGCGTGAACTGCTGCGCGAGGGCCAGGTCTTCTACATCCACAACCGGGTCGAGTCGATCGACCGGGCCGCCGCCAAGCTGCGTGAGATCGTGCCGGAGGCGCGGATCGCGACGGCGCACGGCCAGATGTCGGAGGGCGCCCTGGAGAAGGTCGTGGTCGACTTCTGGGAGAAGAAGTTCGACGTGCTGGTCTCCACGACGATCGTGGAGTCCGGCATCGACATCTCCAACGCCAACACCCTCATCGTGGAGCGCGGCGACAACTTCGGCCTCTCGCAGCTCCATCAGCTGCGCGGCCGGGTGGGGCGCGGCCGCGACCGGGGGTACTCGTACTTCCTGTACCCGCCGGAGAAGCCGCTGACCGAGACGGCGCACGAGCGGCTCGCGACCATCGCGCAGCACACCGAGATGGGCGCCGGGATGTACGTCGCGATGAAGGACCTGGAGATCCGCGGCGCCGGCAATCTGCTGGGCGGCGAGCAGTCCGGGCACATCGCGGGCGTCGGCTTCGACCTGTACGTACGGATGGTGGGCGAGGCGGTCGCTGACTACCGCGCCGCCGTCGACGGGGGAGAGGTAGAGGAGGCCCCCCTCGAAGTCAAGATCGAGCTGCCGGTCGACGCGCACGTCCCGCACGACTACGCGCCGGGTGAGCGGCTGCGCCTCCAGGCGTACCGCGCGATCGCCTCGGCGAACACGGAGGCCGACATCACGGCCGTACGGGAGGAGCTGACCGACCGCTACGGCAAGCTCCCGGAGCCGGTGGAGAACCTGCTGCTGGTCGCGGGGCTGCGGATGCTGGCGCGGGCGTGCGGGGTGGGCGAGATCGTCCTCCAGGGCCCCAACATCCGTTTCGCACCGGTGGAGTTGCGGGAGTCGCAGGAGCTGCGCCTGAAGCGACTGCACCCCCGTACGGTGATCAAGCCGGGCGCCCACCAGATCCTGGTCCCGCGCCCGACGGCGGGGAAGATCGGCGGGAAGCCGGTGGTGGGGCGGGAGTTGCTGGCGTGGACGGGCGAGTTCCTGACGACGATCCTGGGCTGAGCGGCGGCCCTTCGGCACGCGGGCCCGTGTACGGCGTCCGCGTGCGGGGTCTGGGTGCGGGGTCTGGGCGCGGGTCCGGGGTCCGGGTGCGGGGTCTGCCGGTCACGCGCTGTCGCGTCCGTACCCGGACGACGCCGATGACCGCCCGGGAACGGCGCTCCGAAGTGCGCGGTCCTGCGGGCGATCGTCTCCATGGACAGGGCCACGCGGGTGGTGGCGGTCGCGGTGGCGACAGGTCGCACGACCGGTTTCCTCTCGAACACGGACGGGAACGGGCGGGGAGCAGCCGAACCCTACGGGCCGTCCGGAGGCGGAGCCCGGCGTGAGGTTCGGGGCTAGGTCCGGGGCGAGGTCCGTGGCGAACGGGGGCCGACAGGGGGCCGATCGGGGGTGAGTCGGGGGGAAGTCCGGGGCGAGGCGCCGGTGGAGGTCTGCCGGGCGCTTCGCGTGGGCAGGGATATCCGCACCGGATCCGAACGGTCCGGCACCGGCCCGTCCGGTGGGACACATAGGGTGCGGATGTGCTCAGACTTGAAGATCGAACATGGCGAACGTTCCTCACCGGCGGGGCTCTTGCCCTCTCCGCCGTCCTGCTGACGGGGTGTGACGGACAGCTCGACCCGGAGGCGGGTCCATCGGCCGCCGCCAGTGCGAGCGGTGACGACGGCACCGGTGGCGGCGGGAGCGGCGGCAGTCGCAGCGCCAGTGTGTACGGGGTGCTGCCGCTGGCCAACCCGGAGGGGACGAAGCGCGGGCTGGCGCCCATAACGGCCGAGGGCGACAAGAAGGCCGCGCGGCAGTTGATAGAGACGCTCGACACGGCCCGTGCCGGGTCCAAGTCGGGGTACGACCGGAAGAAGTTCGGCTACGCCTGGATGGACACGGCCGAGGGCGTGCCCCTCGCGGGCAACGGCTGCGACACCCGTAACGACCTGCTCGCCAGGGACGGGAAGGACCTGAAGTACCGTTCCGGCTCCGACTGCATCGTCATATCGATGACCTTGAACGACCCGTACACGGGCAAGGAGATCGAGTGGCGCAAGGAGGCGGCGGCCAAGGTGCAGATCGACCATGTCATGCCGCTCTCGTACGACTGGCAGATGGGCGCCTCACGCTGGCCCGCCTCCAAGCGCAAGCAGATCGCGAACGATCCGCTGAACCTCATCCCGGTGGACGGCTCGACCAACGGTTCCAAGAGCGACTCGGGTCCGGCCGACTGGCTTCCGCCCAACGAGGACATCCACTGCGCGTACTCGGCGCGGTTCGCGCAGGTGGCGCTGAAGTACGAACTCCCCGTGACCGACGAGGACAAGAGCACCATGCTGGAGAAGTGCGGAGGCTGACGCGCGCGGGCGGCCGATGCGGCGCCGCCGGTCCCGTATCGGCCGGCCGGTACGGGACCGCTGACGCGCGGCGGCTGACGCGGGAGGGGAGGCCGCTCCCCTGTGGCGGCCTCCCCTCCCCGTCCCTCCCTGTGCGCGCTCAGGTCGTCAGGTCCCACTGCGACGCGTCGTAGGTGAAGCCGGGGCTCACCTCGACCGTCAGCGTCCCGGCGTCGGCGGGCGTGTCGAAGGCGAACGACACGGTGGCCTTCTTGCCGGGCAGGACGTTGCCGGCGAAGCCCGTGCCGGTGTTGTCGTCGAAGATCTCCTCGGCGTCGACACCGTCCGCGCCGGCCCGTGCCTGAACGGTCGTCAGGGTGGCGTCGAACTTCTCCTTGCCGGTGTTCTCGATCACGACGGTCACCTGGTACGCCTTGTTGCCCTCGGTGTGCCCCGCCGCGTACTCGCTGGGGGAGTAGGGCTTGGGCGCGGACACGGTGACCTTCACCTTGCCGTCGTAGGAGGCCGTTTCGCCGGCCCCGAGCGGACCGTCCCCGGTGCCGCCGCCGTTGTCCCCGGCGCCGCCGTCCTTGGTGTCCGCTTCGCCCTCGGCGTCGCCCTTCGCACCCGAGCCCTGGCCCGGCTCCTTGGTGGCGGAGTGGGAGGAGGTGGCCTTGTCGATGTCCTTGACCACGTCGTCCACGGCCCGGAACGTGACCACCATGCCCCATACGGAGAGCCCGAGGGCGATCAGCGCGAGCACGGCCCCCGCGGTGGCGACCCCCTTGTTGGTGGCCTGACCGCGCTTCGCCCGGCCCCGTCCCGACAGACCCAGGATCAGCCCGATCACGCCGAGTATCCCGGCGAGCCAGAAGAAGAGCGGGATCAGGCCCGAGAGCGCGCCGATGATCCCGAGGATCAGCGCGGCGACCCCGAGCCCGTTGCGGGCCGGCTGCTGCGGCGGGCCGACCGGGGGAAGCGGGGACTGCTGGGTCTCGTACGACATGGGTGTGCCCTTCGGATGGGAGCGGACCTGCGGCCGGAGCGAGTGAGCGGACGCAGGTGAGTGGAGGCAGGCGACTGAAGGCAGGCGACCGGACGCGAGCGAGCGGAGGACGAAACAGACGGCTGTGAGCGGGCGTTGACGCCACTCCGTGGTGCGATGCGTCAATCACAGCAGATGCTGTGAACCGAGTCAACACGATTCACGATGATCGGGTCGGTCCACGATCTGTTCTGCGCCGGTATGCTCGGCGGCACAGGGCAGCCCCGACATCGGAGGAGACAGTCAGATGCCGGAGAACGCGGCGGAGGTGACGGCTGCCGGAATCGCCCGGCTCGCGGGCGTGGGGCGGGCCGCCGTCAGTAACTGGCGGCGTCGGCACGCCGACTTCCCCAAGCCTGTCGGAGGCACCGAGACGAGCCCGTCCTTCGCGCTCGGCGAGGTCGAGCGGTGGCTGCGTGACCAGGGGAAACTGGCCGAAGTGCCGCTGCGGGAACGGGTCTGGCGCGACCTCGCCGGTGATCCGTCCGGCGCCGCCGACGCCCTGATCCGTACCGGCTGCGTACTGCTGCTCGCCCAGGAGCGACCGAGGGAGTGGCTGGAGCTGGCCGCCGCCTCCGACACGCGCCTCGCGCAACTGCTCCCCGCCGCCCTGGAGGACGTCCTCACGCCAGGGTTCTCCGAGCCGGGCGGCTCCGAATGGTCCGAAAGCGCCGTTCACACCCCGACCACCCGTGAACTGCTTCCCTCCCTGCCCCTGCTGCGCTCCGCCGCCGAGCTGGCGGCCGAGGTGGGCGCCCGCCAGGCGTTCGAGTTCCTCCTCGGCCGCTATCTCGACGTCAACCCGCGCCAGTACACGCCGACCCCGCCCGAGGCCGCCGAACTGATGACGGCGCTCGCCCTGCCGACGGAGGAGTCCGCCGCCGCCGGCCCCACCGTCCTCGACCCCGCCTGCGGGACCGGCACCCTTCTGCGCGCCGTCCCGCACCCGGCCGTGGTGTACGCCCAGGAATCCGCCCCCGAACTGGCCGCGCTCACCGGGCTGCGTCTCGCCCTCCACACGGACGCCGAGGTCAGGGCACGCGTCGGCGACTCACTGCGGGCCGACGCCTTCCCGCGGCTGGCCGTCGACGCGGTGGTCTGCCACCCGCCGTTCAACGAGCGCAACTGGGGGCACGACGAACTCGCCTACGACCCGCGCTGGGAGTACGGCTTCCCGGCCAGGACGGAGTCCGAGCTGGCCTGGGTCCAGCACGCCCTGGCCCGGCTGCGCCCGGGCGGCAGCGCCGTCCTCCTGATGCCGCCCGCCGCCGCTTCCCGCCGCTCGGGCCGCCGTGTCCGCGCCGATCTGCTGCGCAGGGGCGCCCTGCGCGCCGTCGTCGCGCTGCCCGCCGGAGCGGCGCCGCCGTACGGCATCCCGCTGCACCTGTGGGTCCTGCGCAGGCCGGACGGTGAGGCGCGGACCGCACCCGAGCTGCTGTTCGTGGACACCGCCGGTCTCTCGCCCGGTGACGGCGGCGGCCGCGACAAGCTGGACTGGACGGCCGTGCACACGGCGGTCCTCGACGCCTGGGAGCCCTTCGACCAGCAGGGGACGACCGAGGAACGGCCGGGGGTCAGTCGCACCGTGCCCGTCCTCGAACTCCTCGACGACGACGTGGACCTGACCCCCGCCCGCCATCTTCCGCCGCCGGCCGCGGGCGGTGGCATGGCCGAACTGGCGGGTGTGCGCGAGCGGTTGGCCGACACACTGCGCAGGACCCGCGAACTCACCCCGCTCGTCACCCCCGCCCCGGCCCCGGCGCGGACCGGGGAGCCGGCCGGCCCCGCCCGCGGACTCGCCACCTCGGTCGGCGAACTCGCCCGCGCCGGAGCGCTGGTACTGCGCACCGGAGGTACGGGCACGGTCCCGGCCGGCACCGCCGCCGGCCTCCTCGCGACGACCGCCCCCGTACCCGTGCTCACCGAACACGACGTCATGGCGGGCCGCGCCCCCTCGGGCACGCTCCCGGAGGCCCCCCACGGCACCGAGGCGGAGGAGCCCGTACGGATCGAGGAGGGCGATGTCCTCGTCCCCGTGCTCGGCGGCGGCAGGACCGTCCTGGTAGCGGACGCCACCACGGCCGGCGCGGCCCTCGGCCGCCACCTCCAACTGCTGCGGCCCGACCCGTCCGCCCTCGACCCGTGGTTCCTGGCCGGCTTCCTGCGCGGCACCGCCAACAACCGGCGGGCCAGCAGCTACGCCTCCACCGCGACCCGGCTCGACGTGCGCCGGCTCCAGCTGCCCCGGCTGCCCCTCGCCGACCAGCGGCGGTACGGGGAGCACTTCCGCGCGCTGGCCGTGTTCGAGGACGCGCTGCGGCTGGCGGGCCGGCTCGGCGAGCAGCTGGTGCAGGGGCTGTACGACGGCCTGACGGACGGCAGCGTCCCGCCCGGGTGAGAGCGGTGTGACGCCCTGGTGATCCATCGAACACCGGTTCCGCACAACCAGGGGCGGGTTGTCGTAGTCGATGTATACGCTCAACCCTGCGAAACCCGTTCACCGCACCCGTTCACCGCACCCGTTCCAGCACTGTCCTCAGCCTCGTCCCCGGGCCCTTCAGGAGCAGCAATGCACGGCTACGGCTATCCGCCGCCGCCGCCCCCGCCGCGCGACCGCGGGTGGGTGATCCCGCTGCGCGTGATCTTCACGGCGCTCCCCCTGCTCAGCTGCGGCTTCCTCGCCTGGGCCACCATGCTGCGGCTCGCGCTGGTCACGCGCAGGCCGCTGCACTGGAAGCTGTTCGGGGGGACGCTGGCGATCTTCGCCGTGAGCTTCGCCCTGCTCACGTCGCAGCCCACGCCGGAGCCCGACGCCCCTCCCACCGTCGCCACGAACGTCAGCCTGATCATGTCGCTGCTGACGGCCGTCGCCGTGCTCAGCTACTACCTGTACGCCGAGATCAATCATTTCGGCGCGCCGAGCGGGCCGAACACACCGAGCGTGCCGATGCCGCCCGGCGGGCCGCTGGGCGGGTATTACGCGCCCACGCCGCCGCACGCGCCGTTCGGCCATGTCGGTCCGACGCGGCCGCAGTACCCCCAGCCCCCTGCCGTCCAGTCCCCTGCCGTTCAGCCCCCTGCCGTCCAGCCCCCGCCCCCTGTCCTGCCTCCCGCCGTCCGGCCCCCGGCGCCCCAGCCCCGCCCGCGCGCCGAACAGCCCCGCATCCAGCAGGTCCGCGCCGAGCTCGACGACCTCAGCGACATCCTGAGAAACCAGCGGGAAGGCCGGTGAACGGACGTGTCGTCGGCGGCCGTTACGAGCTGTCCACCGTCATCGGCCAAGGCGGCATGGGCCAGGTCTGGACGGCGTACGACCAGCGCCTGGACCGGCGGGTCGCCGTCAAGCTGCTGCGCCCCGACCGGATGGCCGCCGCCACCGGCGCCGACGAGATGCGCCGCCGGTTCGTCCGTGAGTGCCGCGTCACCGCACAGGTCGACCACCCCGGGCTGGTCACCGTCCACGACGCGGGCAGTGACGGCGAGGACCTCTACCTCGTCATGCAGTACGTGGAGGGCGCCGACCTCGCCGACCATCTTGCCGAGCACGACCCGTACCCCTGGCCGTGGGCCGTCTCGATAGCCGCTCAGCTGTGCGCCGTCCTCGCCGCCGTGCACGCCGTGCCGATCGTCCACCGCGACCTCAAACCGCGCAATGTGATGGTCGGACCCGACGGCAGGGTCACGGTCCTCGACCTCGGCGTCGCCTCCGTCATCGACCGGGACACCACCCGCCTCACCCACACCGGCTCGCCCATCGGCAGCCCCGCCTACATGGCCCCCGAACAGGCGATGGGCGGCGCCGTCGGCCCGTACACCGATCTCTACGCCCTCGGCGTGCTCCTCCACGAACTGCTCAGCGGCAACGTCCCGTTCGCGGGTTCCACCGCGCTCGGGGTGCTGCACCGCCATCTCCACGAACCGCCCCTGCCGGTCCGCCGGATCAGACCCGAGACGCCCGAGCGGCTCGAAGCGCTCGTACTGCGGCTGCTCGCCAAGGACCCCCGGCACCGCCCGGCCGGGGCGCAGGAGGTGTACGAGCAGCTCAGCCCGATGCTGCCGCGCCCCGGCCCCCTGCCGGGCGGCCCTCCGGCGGGGCCGCTCGATCCCAGCCGCCCCTTCACCCGCCCGCACGCCCCCTGGCCCGACCGCGCCACCGCCGCGCCGCCCGCCCCGGCCCCGGCGCGGCGGCCCGATGTCGCGGCGGCCGTCGACGAGGTGAAGCGGCTGCTCGGGGAGGGCAGCATCACCCGCGCCGTGGACATCCTCGGTTCGATCCTCCCGGCCGCCGCCGCCGAGCACGGCGAGCACTCCCCGGTGGTCCGCATCCTGCGCAAGCAGTACGCGTCGACCCTGCTGGACGACGGCCAGTACCGCCGCGCGCTCCCCGAGCTGCGCCGGCTCGCCGAGGACCGGAGCGCGGAGGCGGGGCCGGCCGACCCGCAGGCGCTGGGGTTCCGCCACGACGCCGCGCTCTGCCTGGAACAGCTCGGCGAGGCGTCCGCCGCGCTGGCGGAGTACCGCGCGCTCCTCCCGTACTACGAGACGTATGACGAGACCGGGCAGGCGCGGCCGTCGCCGGGTGGTGACCCCGGGCGCGCCTTCGAGATCCGCCGGCGCATCGGCCAGCTGCTGCTCTCGACCGGCGACCACACGGGCGCGCGGGAGCAGTTGCGGAATCTGCTCTGGGACACCGAGCGGGTCTACGGCCCCTACCACCCGCTGCCGGGCGAGATCCGGCGCGCGCTCGACCGGCAGCAGCAGTTCGGGGGCTGACGGGCGGAGCGGACCGGGGGCGCGGCGAAGGCCGGGGCGCGGTGCGGGCAGGACCGGGGGCGGGCGGACAACGGCCGGGGCGCGGTGCGGGCAGGACCGGGGGCGGGCGGACAACGGCCGGGGGGCGGTGCGGACAAGACGGACACCCCTCGCTGTGCCACACTCCTCGTGGCCGCCGTCATCCCCGTGGCGCCGGAGTCGAGGGAGAGCGCGTACGCAGATGACGGTCCGGACCCAGCTGGTCAGATTCGCGTTGGTCGGGGTGGTCAACACCGGCACGTACTACGGCTGCTATCTGCTGCTCCTGCACCGGCTGCCGTACGTCGTCTCGCACGTCATGGCGTTCGGGGTGAGCATGACGGGCTCCTTCTTCCTCAACAGCCGCTTCACCTACCGGACCCGGCCGACCTGGCGGAAGTTCCTGCTCTTCCCGCTCACCAACGCCGCGAACTTCGTGATCACCACGGCCGGGGTCTATCTGCTGGTGGACGTGGCGCACTACAGCAGCCGCTACTCGCCGCTGATCACGGCGGCGCTGGCCGTCCCCATCACCTTCGTGGTCTCCCGCCTCATCCTGCTCCGCCCGGAGCACGGCCCCACCGAGGAGGGCCGGGGTCCCGACCCCGGCCAGGAGCTACGCCGCCCGCATCCGACCCGCCTGTAGCGTCATCGTCCGCTTGAGGCGCGGCCCGATCGGCTTCTCCACCAGCCGGTGGATCAGCCAGGCGAGCACGAGCATGCCCACGATCGCCGCCCCGAGCGTCACGCCCGCCGGAACGCCGAAGTGCCGGTGGAGAACGCTGATCGCGAACCACCCGAGGTGTTCGTGGACCAGGTAGAAGGGGTACGTGAGCGCGCCGGCGAAGGTCAGCCAGCGCCAGTTCGCCCAGCGCAGCCACCCCAGCGCCACCGCCGCGACCGACGCGAAGGCGAAGGTGACGATCAGCAGGATCACGTACGGCGAACGCGGCTGGAAGACCTGGGTGGCCCCCGGGCTCCACAGGGAGACGGTCGCGAAGTGCTGGCCGAGCAGCCAACTGGTCGCGACGATGCCCCAGAGCAGCAGATCGCTCCCGTACCGGTGGATCAGATGGAGCGCCAGCCCGCCGATGAAGAACGGCGCGTACTCCCGCATCACGATCTCGTCCACGAGCGGCGCGTCGGTCACGGCGGACAGCGCCGTCGCCACCGTCCACAGAACGCAGAAGATCACCACCCGGCGGTAGGTGACGCCTTTCCACACCACGAACAGCGCGAAGAGCAGATAGAAACGCGCCTCGACCCACAGCGTCCAGCACACCCCCAGCACCCGGTCCACGCCCACCGGCTGCTGGAGCATCGTCAGGTTCACCAGGATCTCGTGGAGCCGCAGCGGCTCGCTGACCGAGGGGAGCACCACACACGCGGCGGTGACGAGGACGATGGCCGCCCAGTACGCGGGATAGAGCCGCGAGACGCGCGAGCGGAAGAAGTCGCCGAGGGAACGCCCCCAGCTGCTCATGCAGATGACGAAGCCGCTGATGACGAAGAAGACCTGCACGCCCAGGCAGCCGTACACGGCCAGGGCCGACAGGCCGGGGAACAGCTCCTTGGGCGACTGCCCCCAGACCTCGGTGATCTGCCCGCCCCTGCCCGCGTAGTGGTAGAGGCAGACCATGAGCGCCGCCAGGATGCGCAGCCCGTCCAGGGCGCGCATCCGGTCGGACTTCGGGGCGGCGGCGGCCGGGAGCGCCGCCGGGTCCCGGCGGTCGCCGGAGCCGGGGCCGGGGCCCGGGTCGGGGTCCTGGACCCGGGCCAGTGTCGCGTGCGTCATGCGGAAGGACCCTAGGCGGCGCTCGGTGAACGGGGCGCCGTCCGCCGGGTGAACAGGGCTTCCGGGCAGGTGACTTGCGGGTGAACGCCCCGGCTCCGGGCCGTCCGGTCCTGCTCCGGGCGGGGGCCGCCGGCCGCCGCGCACCCCAATCTCCCGGTGAATCGTTGTCGAACCAGTGGCCCAGGCCACGCCGACTGCCTAACATCGATCACCGCAAGGTCTTGTGCATCGCCGCACAATCACGCCGGGAGGCCCCCTTTGCACCGCCGTCGTCGCACCGCGATCTCCTTCTCCGTCGCGCTTCTCGCCGCGGCCCCGCTGCTCACCGCCTGCGGCAACGACTCCCACCCCGGAGCGGCGGCGGTCGTGGGCGGACAGCGGATCGAGATGTCCGCGCTCCAGGCCGAGGTACAGGACGTACGGTCGGCGCAGCGGTCCGCGCCCTACGCCGACCAGCTCATCAAGAACACCGGACAGCTCGGCCAGGCCAAACTGAACAACATGATCTTCGACCGGATCCTCCAGCGGTCCGCCGACGACGCCGGGGTGAAGGTCAGCCGCAAGGAGGTCCAGTCCGTCCGGGAGCAGGCCGTCGCCGGCTCCGGCGGGGAGCGGCAGTTCGCCGAGACCCAGCTCCAGCAGCGCGCGCTCACCTCGGACCAGATCGACGCGGCGATCCGCCGCGAGGTGCTGTTCGACAAGCTGGCGCGGGCCCTCGGCGCGGACACGTCCACGCCGCAGGGTGTGCAGACCGCGCTCGACGAGCTGGCCGCGACGTCGAAGAAGCTCGGGGTCGACGTCAATCCGCGCTACGGCAGCTGGGACGAGAAGGAGGTCAGGCTGACGGAGGCCAAGCACTCCTGGATCACCCAGGTCACCCGTGAGGCGACGGAGGAGCAGCCGGCGGGCGCGTGAGGCGGGCGCGCGGCCCCGGTGCCGGGCCCCGGACCGCCGGGGCCACCGGGACCGCCGACCCCCGAACCGCCGACCCCCGGACCGCCGGCCCCCGGACCGGGTGCCGGCGGTCCCGGTGGCCCCGGCGACCAGGGGCTTCCCGCCGGCGGTAGGTTCGAGAGGTGACTGATGAAGCTCCCGGGGACCCCGGCCGTATCGTCCTGCTGACCGCCAGCCACCGGGTCGCGCCCGGACTGCTGTCCTGGCCCGCCTGGCAGACGCTGCACGAGGCGGACCGGGTGCTGTGCGCCGACGCCCGCCATCCGCAGCTGCCGTATCTGCGCGAGGCCGGCATCGCCGTCGAACACGCCGCACCCGGCGCCGGGGAACTGGTCGACGCCTGCGCCGGCGGCCGTACGGTCGTGGTCCTGCCCGCCGCCGAGGGCGAGGGCACCGACGCGCGGCTCACCGACGGACTGGCCAGGCTGGCCGGGTCGGGCCGGGTCAGGATGCCCGATCTGGAGCTGCTCCCCGGCTCCTACGATCTGCCGGGGGCCAGGCTGCTCGACCTCGTCCAGGTCATGGACCGGATCAGGGCCCAGTGCCCGTGGTCGTCGGTCCAGACGCACCGGGGGCTCGCCAAGTACGCCATCGAGGAGGCGTACGAGCTGGTCGAGGCGATCGAGGACGGGGAGCGCGCCGAACTCCGCGAGGAGCTGGGCGACGTGCTCCTCCAGGTCGTCTTCCACGCCAGGATCGCCGAGGAGGACGCGGACGAACCGTTCTCCGTCGACGATGTCGCGGGCACCATCGTGGAGAAGCTGATCCACCGCCACCCCCATGTCTTCGGGGACGAGCCGGCCGAGACCCCCGAGGACGTCAAGGCGCACTGGCTCCGTAAGAAGGCGGACGAGAAGCGGCGCGACTCGGTCACCGACGGCGTTCCGCTCGGGCAGCCGGGGCTGGCGCTCGCCGCCAAGCTCGCGAGCCGGGTCCGTACGGCCGGGCTGGACGTCGCGCCGCCCGCGGGCGAGGGGATCGGCTACGAACTGCTCGCGCTGGCCGTACGCGCCGAGGCGGCGGGGGCCGATCCGGAGACCGCGCTGCGCGCCGCCGCGCGTACGTACCGGGACGCGATCCTCGCGGCGGAGCGCGCCGCGAGGAATAAGGAACAGGAATAGGGGACGGGGGCGCGGGCGGGTCCGGGAGGGCGCGGGAGGGCGCGGGCGGAGGGCCCGCGGCCCGAGGGTCTACGGTCTGAGGGTGCTTGACGTGCCCGGGGACCAGCCCGATGACCAGCCCGCTCCCGCCCTCTTCAGCTGGGAGTTCGCCACCGATCCCTACCCTGCGTACGCCTGGCTGCGCGAGCACGCGCCGGTGCGCAGGACCGAGCTGCCCAGCGGGGTCGAGGCATGGCTCGTGACGCGGTACGGGGACGCCCGGCAGGCGCTCGCCGACGCGCGGCTCTCCAAGAACTCCGCGCACCACGCGGGGCCCGCCCACGCCAAGGGGAAGACGGGAATCCCGGGCGAGCGCAAGGCGGAGCTGATGACGCATCTGCTGAACATCGACCCGCCCGACCACACCCGGCTGCGCCGGCTGGTGTCGAAGGCGTTCACACCCCGCCGGGTCGCCGTATTCGCCCCGCGCGTACAGGAACTGACGGACCGACTGATCGACGGGTTCGCCGCGCGGGGCGAGGCGGACCTGATCCATGATTTCGCCTTTCCGCTCCCCATCTACGCGATCTGCGATCTCCTCGGGGTCCCGTCGGAGGACCAGGACGACTTTCGCGACTGGGCCGGCATGATGATTCGCCACGGCGGTGGACCGCGCGGCGGGGTGGCGCGTTCCGTAAAGCGGATGCGCGGTTATCTGGCCGAGCTGATCCACCGTAAAAGGGCGAATCCCGGCGACGATCTGATTTCCGATCTGATCCGGGCGAGCGACCACGGCGAACACCTCACGGAGAACGAGGCCGCCGCGATGGCTTTCATCATCCTGTTTGCCGGTTTTGAGACGACGGTCAATCTTATCGGCAATGGCATGTACACGCTTATGCGGAATCCCGGGCAGCGCGCCCGCCTCCAGGAGTCGCTGGCGGCGGGGGAGACCGGGCTGCTGGCCACCGGGGTCGAGGAGCTGCTGCGGTACGACGGCCCCGTGGAGCTGGCGACCTGGCGCTACGCCACCGAACCGCTCACCCTGGGCGGTCAGCGGATCGAGGCAGGCGACCCCGTGCTGGTGGTGCTCGCCGCCGCCGACCGGGACCCGGAGCGCTTCGCCGATCCCGATGTGCTGGATCTCGCCCGGCGTGACAATCAGCACCTCGGGTACGGGCACGGCATCCACTACTGCCTCGGGGCGCCGCTGGCGAGAGTGGAGGGGCAGACCGCGCTCGCGACCCTTCTGACCCGCCTTCCCGATGTGCGGCTTGCGGAAGATCCTGCCGATTTGCGATGGCGCGGCGGGCTCATCATGCGTGGATTGCGCACACTTCCGGTGCAGTTCACGCCATTGTCCGACTGATAGCGCGGCGGCCGGGAAAGAGGCAATTCCGCGCGCATAACTGACGGGTCATCAAGAATGTGATGTGCGCGTGATCTCCGCTGCATCGACTTGTGACAAGCGTTCGAGTACCGCTACGTTCACGACGACTCAGCGGTTCCATGCCGGGTCGAACTGACAGTCGGACGGAAGGCAATCGCATGCGCTCCGGGAAACATCGTCGGCCTCGCCAGGCCCCTGCCCTTCTCGTCGCCGCGGGGGTGACCGGGTCGGCGATCGCCATTCCGCTGTTCGCCGCCAGCGGCGCCAGCGCGGCGGACGCCTCCACATGGGACCGCGTCGCCGAGTGCGAGAGCGGTGGCCACTGGAGCGCCGATCTCGGCAACGGCTACCTCGGCGGGCTTCAGCTGACCCAGGAGACATGGGACAGCTTCGGCGGCGCGGAGTACGCGGCCAGCCCCGACCTGGCGAGCCGCTCCCAGCAGATAGCGGTGGCCGAGAAGGTGCTCGAAGCGCAGGGCACCGAGGCGTGGGCGAGCTGTGCGACGGTCTCCGGCCTCACCAAGGGCGTCACCGATGTCGTCGGCGGTGTGCTCGACGGGGTGACCGGCTCGGGACAGGACGACAAGGGCGCGGACGGCGCGGACGGTTCCGCCGCCTCCCCCGGCGGCTCGACCGCCCCGGACGGCGGCGGTGAGGACAAGGCGACCGGCGAGCCCACGCCCTCGGGGTCCTCCTCCTCCGCCCCGACGCCCGGAGCCACCGGTTCCGAGAGCCCCTCAGACTCCGGCACCACCGCGCCCGCCAAGGGCAAGCACCGGGGCGCCGCCGCCGACGAAGACGGCACATCGGGCCATTCGGTCAAGGAGCGCGAGCCGAACGACCGCGCCTCGCGCGGTGGCGGATCGACCCGTACCGGCGCCGGCCTCGCCGGTGTGACGGGTGGTGAGGAAACCGGTCAGGGGGAATCCGTCACCGTGGGCGGCGAGTCCCTCTCCGTCGTGATCGGCTCCCAGAAGGTCGCCGGCGGCTGGGTCTGACCGGACGGGGCGCCGTTGACGTCATCGGCGCCCCGGTCCGTGCTGGCCAGAGGCGCGGCCACGAACCCAAAACGGCCCCGATCGAGGGGCAGTTCGCAGCCTTATGTCCACTTCTGCGCAAATGAGACAAGGGTCTCTTCGCCGCAACTGGGGTCTTTTGCTCCGCCGGTTGACCCGATCCGCTCCCACCTGCGGAAACACGGTGGCCCCCCGAGGGTGGAAGGGTGATTCCTCCCGGATGTCCTTCTTTGAACAACCGGTGGGCCTGTGATTACGGTCTGAACCGCTCGCACCGCGGGCCTCGTCGACCGGAAACGCCGAATCCTGCCGTCGGTCGGGGGGAGTAGTCGTCGCGTCAAGCGCCGAAGGCAGGAGCGGGGGACCCAAAGGTTCGCGCCGGTCCCGGCCGTCGAGAGACGGTCAGGGGACGGCTTGGGGTGAAGCCGCGTGCGAGAGCACGCGGCCGGGCAACTCACTTGGCCCGAACCCGACAGCTGACCTCGCAGGCGTCGGTGAGGAGATGCTCCATGCTGCTGTTTTCCAGCAAGGCCAAGCACCGTCGTCCGTCCAAGGCGGTCCGCTACGCCACACTCGCCGGCATCACCGGTGCCGCCGTCGCCGCCCCGCTGATCGGCGCCACCTCCGCGTCCGCCGCGACCGCCTCCGAGTGGGACCAGGTCGCCCAGTGCGAGTCCGGCGGCAACTGGGCCATCAACACCGGCAACAGCTTCTACGGCGGCCTGCAGTTCACCAGCTCCACCTGGGCCGCGTACGGCGGCACCGCCTACGCCCCCCGCGCCGACCAGGCGTCCAAGTCCCAGCAGATAGCCGTCGCCGAGAAGGTCCTGGCCGGCCAGGGCAAGGGTGCCTGGCCGAGCTGTGGCGTGAACCTCTCCGGCGCCTCGTACAGCGGTGGCTCCGCTGACACCGGCTCCGGCTCCACCGGCTCCGGCTCCACCGGCTCCGGCTCCACCGGCTCCGGCTCCGGCTCCGGTACCCAGTCCGCCCCGAAGCAGCAGTCCGCCCCCGAGCAGCAGTCCGCTCCTCAGCAGCAGGCCCAGCCGAAGTCGAGCCGCGCCGAGGCGCAGCCCGCCTCGCGCGGCCAGAGCCGTCCCGCCACGATCAAGAAGGGCGACGGCGAGTACAAGGTCAAGTCCGGCGACACCCTCTCCAGGATCGCCACCGCCCAGAAGGTCGAGGGCGGCTGGAAGAAGGTCTTCGACCTCAACAAGGACATCGTCGAGAACGCCGACGTGATCTACCCGGGCCAGCAGCTCCACCTGAGCTGACGCTCCCCTCCCGGGCCGCCCCGCGCGGCCCGGGCGCACCCCCGATCTCCCCGGTCCGGCGCGTTCACCCCCGTACGCGCCGGGCCGGGGTTTCGGCCGTGCGGCCCCGGTTCTCCGGTGTTACCGGTCAGTAGAGGGTGATAGGGGGCGGCCTCGCGCCGACCGATCATCCCGGGCCGGTTAGGCTCATGGCGCAAGGCCAATGAGACCCTGCACCCACGCGTCACATCCCAGAAGGAGATGCTCGTGCCGTCCATCGACGTCGTCGTAGCCCGGGAAATCCTCGACTCCCGAGGCAACCCCACGGTCGAGGTCGAGGTCGGCCTCGACGACGGCAGCACCGGTCGTGCTGCTGTCCCCTCCGGTGCCTCCACCGGTGCGTTCGAGGCCGTCGAACTCCGCGACGGAGACGCCAGCCGCTACCTGGGCAAGGGCGTCGAGAAGGCCGTCCTCGCCGTCATCGAGCAGCTCGGCCCGGAGCTGGTCGGGTACGACGCCACCGAGCAGCGCCTGATCGACCAGGCGATGATCGACCTGGACGCCACCGAGAACAAGGGCTCGCTCGGCGCGAACGCCATCCTCGGTGTCTCGCTCGCCGTCGCGCACGCCGCCTCCGAAGCCTCGGACCTCCCCCTCTTCCGCTACCTCGGCGGCCCGAACGCGCACCTGCTGCCCGTTCCGATGATGAACATCCTGAACGGCGGCTCGCACGCCGACTCCAACGTGGACATCCAGGAGTTCATGATCGCCCCGATCGGCGCGGAGTCCTTCTCCGAGGCGCTGCGCTGGGGCGCCGAGGTCTACCACACCCTCAAGAAGGTCCTGAAGCAGAAGGGCCTGTCCACCGGCCTCGGCGACGAGGGCGGCTTCGCGCCGAACCTGGAGTCCAACCGCGCCGCGCTCGACCTCATCCTGGAAGCCGTCAAGGAGGCCGGCTACGTCCCCGGCCGCGACATCGCGCTCGCGCTCGACGTCGCCGCGTCCGAGTTCTACAAGGACGGCGTCTACGAGTTCGAGGGCAAGTCGCGCTCGGCCGCCGAGATGACCGAGTACTACGAGGAGCTGGTCGACGCCTACCCGCTCGTCTCCATCGAGGACCCGCTCTTCGAGGACGACTGGGACGGCTGGAAGGTCATCACCGACAAGCTGGGCTCCAAGGTCCAGATCGTCGGCGACGACCTGTTCGTCACCAACCCGGAGCGCCTCGCGCGCGGCATCGAGGAGGGCTCCGCCAACGCCCTGCTCGTCAAGGTCAACCAGATCGGCTCGCTGACCGAGACCCTGGACGCCGTCGAGCTGGCCCAGCGCAACGGCTTCAAGTGCATGATGTCCCACCGCTCGGGCGAGACCGAGGACGTCACCATCGCCGACCTCGCCGTCGCCGTGAACTGCGGCCAGATCAAGACCGGCGCCCCGGCCCGCTCGGACCGCGTCGCCAAGTACAACCAGCTGCTGCGCATCGAGGAGATCCTCGACGACGCCGCGGTGTACGCGGGCCGCAGCGCGTTCCCGCGTTTCCGCCCGGCGAACGAGCAGTAGTCGGCCGTTCCCCGCGGGGAACGGAACGACCCGTACGAGGGCGGTGGCCCACCGCCCGTCGTGCGTACGTCCCCGGCCACGGTCCCGTACCGTGTCCGGGGACGTACGCACGTGACAGGGGAGGCGAGCGATGGCCGGGAACCGGGACCGGTTCTCCACCGCTACCAGGCTGCGGCTGCTCGGTGAGCAGACCGCCGCCCGTGTCTACCGCTCGCAGAACCGCAGGCAGGACCGCCGCTCCCGGCTCACCGGGCGCGCCGCCTTCCTCGCCCTCGTGGTCTGCACGCTCGTGGTGGCGCTCGCGTATCCGATGCGGCAGTACGTGTCGCAGCGCAACGAGATCGCCGACCAGGAGCGGGTGGCCCGTGAGGCGAAGCTCCGGGTCGAGGAGCTGCGCGACGAGAAGGCGCGGCTCAGGGACGACGCCTACATCCAGCGGCTGGCCCGCGAGCATCTCCACTATCTGATGCCGGGTGAGACGGGCTACACCGTGATCGACCCGGAGACCGCCAAGGAGCGGCGCGAGGACCGGGGCGCGGCCGACCGGCCCTGGTACTCGAACGTCATGGACGGCGTGGACAACGCGGACCGGCCGGACAAGTAGCGCGCGGCCGCGGCCCTTCGCCCACCTCAACCGCAGAACTTTCAGAACAAGGCAGGCATGGACACGCCCCCTCCGCAGACCGAACGCACCGAGCCCACCGACGCGGACGTCGCGGCCTTCAAGGAACAGCTCGGCCGTCCCCCGCGCGGACTGCGCGCCATCGCGCACCGCTGCCCGTGCGGACAGCCGGACGTGGTGGAGACCGCCCCCCGGCTCCCCGACGGCACGCCCTTCCCGACCACGTACTACCTCACCTGCCCGCGCGCGGCCTCGGCCATCGGCACGCTGGAGGCCAACGGCGTCATGCGGGAGATGACGGAACGTCTGGCCACCGACCCGGAGCTGGCCGTCGCCTACCGCGCGGCGCACGAGGACTACCTCGCCCGGCGCGACGCCATCGAGGTGCTGGAGGGCTTCCCCAGCGCCGGCGGTATGCCGGACCGGGTCAAGTGCCTGCACGTCCTGGTCGGCCACTCGCTGGCGGCCGGACCCGGGGTGAACCCGCTGGGGGACGAGGCGCTCGCGATGCTGCCCGAGTGGTGGGCCAAGGGCCCCTGCGTCACCCCGTGCGCCGCCGGGGCCACGGACGGGGGTACGGCATGACCAGGGTCGCCGCCATCGACTGCGGTACGAACTCGATCCGGCTGCTGGTCGCCGACGCCGACCCGCGGACGGGCGAACTGACCGACCTGGACCGGCGGATGACGATCGTCCGGCTGGGCCAGGGCGTCGACCGGACGGGCCGGCTGGCCCCGGAGGCGCTGGAGCGCACCTTCGCCGCCTGCCGCGAGTACGCCGCCGTCATCGAGGAGCACGGCGCCGAGCGGCTCCGCTTCGTGGCCACCTCCGCCTCGCGCGACGCCGAGAACCGCGACGACTTCGTGCGCGGTGTCGTGGACATCCTGGGCGTGGAGCCGGAGGTGATCACCGGTGACCAGGAGGCGGCCTTCTCCTTCACCGGCGCCACCAAGGAACTGCCGGGAGGCGACAGCCGCCTGGTCGTGGACATCGGCGGCGGCTCCACCGAATTCGTCGTCGGCGACGACGAGGTGCGCGCCGCGCGGTCGGTGGACATCGGCTGCGTCCGGCTGACGGAGCGCCACCTCGGGCGGGACGACGGGACGGCCGGCGATCCGCCCACGCCCGAGCAGGTCGCCGCCATACGCGCCGATGTCGAGGCCGCCCTCGACGTGGCGGAGGAGACGGTCCCGCTCCGCGAGCCCCGCACCCTGGTCGGCCTGGCCGGTTCCGTCACCACGGTCGCCGCGATCGCGCTCGGCCTGGAGAGGTACGACTCCACCGCGATCCACCGCTCCCGGATCTCCTACGAGCAGGTCGAGGCGGTCACCGGCCGGCTGCTGGCCGCCACCCACGACGAGCGCGCCGCGATCCCCGTCCTGCACCCCGGCCGGGTGGACGTCATCGGTGCGGGCTGCCTCATCCTGCTCGGCGTCATGGAGCGCACCGGGGCGCGGGAGGTCGTCGTCAGCGAGCACGACATCCTGGACGGGATCGCCTGGTCGGTGGCCGGCTGAGGGCTGCCGTACGCGGCTGTCCACCGCCGTCCGCACCGGGCGGTCCGCGGGGGCGATCCCGGCGAATCACCCGGTGCGGAGCCGGTCCCGCGAGAAACTTCGTGAAGTTCTTCACAAGGAATTCGGCACTCCTGGGTGTTCCTGCCGCCGTCCGGCGCCTTCTGTCAGGAGTGCGGGCCGCCGACGCCCTTATACCGGGCGGTTCCGGGCGCGTTGCGGCGAGATGAACGGGGCGGTCGGCCGTTCCCGGCGCGAACCACGGATGGGCAGCTCACAAGGGGTGGACAACGTCCAAACACCCGGTCCGGTTCCCCTTCAGGGGTGCGATCTCGATCACGTGGGCGGCGGAGTGTAGCACGAGGGCGTCCACTTCTTGTGAAGGGGCTCACGAGCACCCCCTCGGGGGGAGGTGGATACTCGATGGCATGAGCACCACGGAGCGTCCCAGGATCCTCGTTGTAGGCGGTGGGTACGTAGGCCTGTACGCAGCTCGTCGCATTCTGAAGAAGATGCGCTACGGGGAGGCGACCGTCACGGTTGTCGACCCCCGCTCGTACATGACGTACCAGCCCTTCCTCCCCGAAGCCGCCGCCGGCAGCATTTCGCCTCGGCATGTCGTCGTACCGCTGCGACGCGTGCTGCCCAAGGCTGAGGTGCTCACCGGTCGGGTCACGACCATCGACCAGGACCGCAAGGTCGCCACGGTCGCGCCGCTCGTCGGCGAGGCCTACGAGCTGCCCTTCGACTACCTGGTCGTCGCGCTCGGCGCGGTCTCCCGCACCTTCCCGATCCCCGGCCTCGCCGAGCAGGGCATCGGCATGAAGGGCATCGAGGAGGCCATCGGGCTGCGCAACCACGTACTGGAGCAGCTGGACAAGGCCGACTCCACGACCGACGAGGAAGTCCGCCGCAAGGCGCTGACCTTCGTCTTCGTGGGTGGTGGCTTCGCCGGCGCGGAGACCATCGGTGAGGTCGAGGACCTGGCGCGGGACGCCGCCAAGTACTACACGAACGTGAAGCGCGAGGACATGCGCTTCGTCCTCGTGGACGTCGCCGACAAGATCCTTCCCGAGGTCGGTCCGAAGCTGGGCGCCTGGGGCAAGGAGCACCTGGAGAGCCGCGGCATCGAGATCTATCTCAAGGCCGGCATGGACTCCTGCGTGGACGGCCACGTGGTGCTCAACAACGGTCTGGAGGTCGACTCCAACACCATCGTGTGGACCGCCGGCGTCAAGCCGAACCCGGCGCTCGCCCGCTACGGTCTCCCGCTCGGCCCGCGCGGCCACGTGGACACCAGCGAGAAGCTCCAGGTGCAGGGCACCGACTACATCTGGGCCGCCGGCGACAACGCCCAGGTCCCGGACGTCGTCGGCCGCAAGGCCGGCAACCCGAACGCCTGGTGCCCGCCCAACGCCCAGCACGCGCTGCGGCAGGCGAAGGTCCTCGGCGACAACGTGATCTCCGGGATGCGCGGCTTCCCGCAGGCGGACTACAGCCACGCCAACAAGGGTGCGGTCGCCGGTCTCGGCGTGCACAAGGGCGTCGCGATGATCGTCATGGGCAAGATGAAGATCAAGGTGAAGGGCCGGCTCGCCTGGTACATGCACCGTGGCTACCACGGCATGGCCATGCCGACCTGGAACCGCAAGATCCGGGTCTTCGCCGACTGGACGCTCGCCATGTTCCTCAAGCGCGAGGTCGTCTCGCTCGGCGCCATGGAGACGCCGCGCGAGGAGTTCTACGAGGCCGCGAAGCCGGCCCCGGCCGCCGCTTCGTCGGAGCCGGAGAAGGCCAAGGCGTCCTGACGCGCTCCCGGGTTCCGTAGCGCGAGCGCGGAACCGCCGCCGCAGTACCCGCAGTACCGCAGCCTCGAAGGGGCCGCCCGCCATCCGTGGTGCGGGCGGCCCTTTCGCGTGCCCGCCTCGCGGGCCCGCGTCCCACCCGTACCGTGCGAAAGTACGTGGTAGGTGCAAGTATTTTGCCTTCCCATTGCGCGCAGTCGGGACTGCGCGGACACCCCTCCGGTGTTTACGTGGTGTTGAGCACGTCCGGGCCCACCCACCACGGAGGTACACGCCATGGCCGACGCCGCACTGCGGCTCACCACTCTCGCCGAAGAGTTGCTGGGGGACCCGCTCCCGGTCCGTATCCGTGCCTGGGACGGCAGCGAAGCGGGCCCGCCGGACGCTCCGACGCTGATCATCCGCAACCGCCGCGCCCTGCGCCGGCTCCTGTGGAAGCCCGGGGAGCTGGGGCTCGCCCGGGCCTGGGTGGCCGGCGAGATCGACGTGGAAGGCGATCTGTACGCCGTCCTCGACCGCCTCGCCGGACTCATCTGGGAACGCGGAGCCGACGCGAAGGACACGATCCACCCCGTACGCGACCCCCGGATGCGCGCCGCCGCCCGGGGGCTCGTCCGGCTCGGGGGCGCCCTGCCGCCGCCCCCGCCGCCCCCGGAGGAGATCCGCCGCCGCACCGGAGCGCTGCACACCAGACGCCGGGACAAAGCGGCGATCAGCCACCACTACGACGTGGGCAACGACTTCTACGAGCTGGTCCTCGGCCCCTCCATGGTCTACTCGTGCGCCTACTGGAGTACCGAGGGCGCCACGGGCACGGGATACGGACTCGAAGACGCACAGCGCGACAAGCTCGACCTGATCTGCCGCAAGCTCGCCCTCCAGGAGGGCGACCGGCTGCTGGACGTCGGCTGCGGGTGGGGCTCGATGGCCATGCACGCCGCCCGCGAATACGGCGCCCGGGTCACCGGCGTCACCCTCTCCCGCGAGCAGGCCGCCTACGCCCGCAAGCGCATCGCGGAGGAGGGACTCACCGACCGCATCGACATCCGCGTCCAGGACTACCGCGACGTCAAGGACGGTCCCTACGACGCGATCTCGTCCATCGGCATGGCCGAGCATGTCGGCTCGGTGCGGTACCGCGAGTACGCCGACGACCTCTACGCCCTGCTGAAACCCGGCGGACGGCTGCTCAACCACCAGATCGCCCGCCGCCCGGAGAAGGACGAGGGCGCGTACGAGATCGACGAGTTCATCGACGCGTACGTCTTCCCCGACGGCGAACTGGCGCCCCTCGGCCGCACCCTCGCCACCCTGGAGGAAGCGGGCTTCGAGGCGCGTGACGTCGAGTCGATCAGGGAGCACTACGCCCTGACCCTGCGCGGCTGGGTACGGAACCTGGAGGAGCACTGGACCGAGGCCGTACGCGCCACCTCCGCCGGGCGCGCCCGCGTCTGGCGGCTCTACATGGCGGCCTCCGCGCTCTCCTTCGAGCGCAACAGGATCGGTGTGAACCAGATCCTCGCCGTGAAGACCCCGGAGAGCGGCGCGTCGGGCCTGCCTCTGCGGGCCCGGCGGTGGGGCGCCTGACGCCGCGTGGTGCGGGCTGACCGGAGCCCGGCCCCGGTCGGCCCGCACCGTACGGCGCGAGGGCCGGACCCCGTTCCCGGGGTCCGGCCCTCCGTGTCGCCGAGGCCCTGTACGGCCGACCGGTCCTATTCGGTCTTGATCGCCGTCAGCATGTTCAGCTTCGCGGCGCTGCGGGCCGGCCACAGCGCGGCCAGCATGCCCACCACTGCGGCCAGCACCATGAACAGCGCGATCCGGTCCCACGGGATGACCAGCGCGTAGTCCGGGATGCTCTCCTTGATGGTCTGGCCGATCGCCCAGCCCAGGAAGGTGCCGAGCCCCACTCCGATCAGCGCGCCGAAGACCGAGATCACCACCGCCTCCAGCCGGATCATCCGCTTGACCTTGGTGCGGTCCAGGCCGATGGCGCGCAGCATGCCGATCTCCTGCTGCCGTTCGAAGACGGACATCGCCAGCGTGTTGACCACGCCCAGGACCGCGATGATCAGGGCCATCCCCAGCAGGCCGTACAGGATGTTCAGCATCGTGTTGATCATGCCGCTGAACTCGTTCTTGACGCCTTCCATGTCCTTGACGCTGATCGCCGGGTTCTTGCCCAGCGCGTCCACGAGAGCCTGCTCGTTCGCCGCGCTCGCGCCGCCGGACGTCTTCACCCAGATCTCGGTGATGTACGGCTTGGCCTCGTGCCGGTCGGACAGCTCGATGGAGGTGAGCACGCTGCCCAGGAAGTCGACCTCCTGGATGACGGCGCCGACCTTCAGCTCCTCCTTCTTGCCGTCGCCGAACTTCGCCGGGACGGTGTCGCCGGGCTTCCAGCCCCGCGACTTGGCGACCTTCTCGCTGACCGCGATGGTGTTCGCGTCCTTCGCCAGCGAGGCGAGGGAGCCCGAGACGGTCTTGAGGCTGAAGACCTTCTCCAGATCGCCGGGGGAGAGCGCGGTGGCGTTCTCGTACCAGCCGTCGCCTTCGAACGAGACCATCTGCCGCGGCGAGAGCGCGGACACCCCGGGTGCCTTCCGCAGTGCGTCGACCGCCGACGGGTCGAGGTCGTCGAAGCTCGCCATCGACACCTGGTAGTCGGCCCTGATGTTGTCCGACGTCGACTTGTCGATGGCCGTGCCGACCGTGATGGCGACGACGGTGAGCGTGGTGACCAGTGTGAGCCCGATGGCCAGCGCGGAGGCGGTGGCACCGGTGCGCCGGGGATTACGGACGGCGTTCAGGCTGGCCAGCTTGCCGGAGACCCCGAAGACCGAGCTGAGCACCGGCCGGACGAGGGCGATGACGGGCCGCGACAGCAGCGGGATCAGCACGATGACGGCGAGCATCATCAGGAACGCGCCGGCGCCGATGATGTACCCGCCGTCCTCGTCGGCCGACGCGCCGAGCACGATCACGGCCGAGCCGATCAGGGCCAGCACGCCGCCGATGGAGTTGCGGACGACCAGCGACTTGGTGGTGGGGGCCAGGTGCGCGCTGCCCATCGCCGCAACCGGCGGGATCTTCGCGGCCTTGCGGGCGGGCAGCCAGGCGGCCAGGACGGTGATCAGCACACCGACGGCGAAGGCGGCGATGACCGCCGTACCCGAGACGATCAGCGGGCCCGCGGGGACCTTGGCGTCCATCAGCCCCATCGCGGACCGCAGCCCGACCGCGAGTCCGAGACCGATGGCGAAACCGATCGCGGAGGCGACCACCCCCACCACCCCGGCCTCGATCAGCACCGAGCGCTTGACCTGGCGGCGGGAGGCGCCGACGGCGCGCAGCAGCGCCAGCTCCTTGGTGCGCTGGGCGACCAGCATGGTGAAGGTGTTGGAGATCAGGAAGACCCCGACGAACAGCGCGACGCCCGCGAAGCCCAGCAGCATCTGATTGAGGCTGGACAGCCCCCTCTCGATGTCCTTGGCCTGGTCGCTCGCGAGCTGCTCGCCCGTTTTCACGTCGGAGTCCTTGGGGAGGAGCTTCACCATCTGCGCGCGGATCTCGTCGTGCGAGGCCCCCGCCTTCGCGGTGACGGACAGCTCGCTGAAGTAGCCGGGCTCCAGATAGAGCTTCTGGGCGACGTCCGTGCTGAACAGCACCAGGCTGCCGCCCGCGTTGACCGCGCCGTCCTCGGTGGTGAAGATCCCGCTGAGGGTGTACTCCTTCACCGGCCCGTTGGTGGCTACGCGCACCCTCTCACCGACCTTGTACTTGCCCCGGGAGGCGGTGTCCTTGTCCAGGGCGACCTGGCCGGCGGCGGTCGGGCCCGAGCCCTCGGTGAAGTCGTAGGCCGGGTCCTTGCCGTCCTCGCCGGGCGCGAAGTTGCCCCCGGTGTTGGACCAGCCGTTGCCGATCAGCTTGCCCTCGGGGTCGCCGACCCCGGCGAAGCCGCTGACCCGACTGGTGACGGAGGCGACGCCGTTCAGCTCCCCGATCCGGTCGACGGTCTTCTGGTCGACGCCGGGAGTCCCCTCGGCCGAGTCGGAGTCGCTGTCGTCGCCGCGGGTGTCCCAGGCGTGGGCGCCGACGGCGATGTCCTTGTAGCTCTTGGCACTCTGGTTGCGGAAGGCGTTGCTCAGGGTGTCGGTGAAGATCAGGGTGCCGGAGACGAAGGCGACGCCGAGCATGACGGCGAGCACGGTCATCAACAGCCTGGCCTTGTGCGAGAGCACATTGCGCAGGGCGGTACGGAACATGGTGGGATTCCTGGTGTGGAGGGGCCGGGGCAGGTGGACAGGGCCGGGGAGCGGTGTGCCGCACACCCGGGTTGACGGAGCGTCGGATCCAGCGGGTGCGTCAGCTGGTACGGCCCTTGGCGTCGAACGCCTTCATCCGGTCGAGC
The DNA here is from genome assembly GCF_042900885.1 of Streptomyces sp. NPDC012835. Classification (NCBI taxonomy): domain Bacteria; kingdom Bacillati; phylum Actinomycetota; class Actinomycetes; order Kitasatosporales; family Streptomycetaceae; genus Streptomyces; species Streptomyces sp. NPDC012835. The sequence continues at coordinate 395,318 of NZ_JBIBBW010000003.1, read as the reverse complement.
ACGCCGTCGGCGGTCGGGTCGAGCATCTCGTCGACGATCCGGCCGTCGGCGAGGAAGATCACGCGGTTCGCGTACGAGGCGGCCGTGGCGTCGTGCGTCACCATGACGACGGTCTGACCCAGCTCTCGAACGGAATTCCGCAGGAAGCCCAGCACCTCGGCGCCGGAGCGCGAGTCGAGGTTTCCGGTCGGCTCGTCACCGAAGATGATCTCGGGCTGGGAGGCCAGGGCGCGCGCCACCGCGACCCGCTGCTGCTGGCCGCCGGAGAGCTGGGTGGGGCGGTGGCCGAGCCGGTCGGCCAGCCCGATCATGCTGATGACCTGGTCCAGCCACTGCTTGTCGGGCTTGCGGCCCGCGATGTCCATCGGGAGGGTGATGTTCTCCAGCGCCGTCAGGGTCGGCAGCAGGTTGAACGCCTGGAAGATGAAGCCGATCTTGTCCCGGCGCAACTGGGTGAGCTGCTTGTCCTTCAGGGTGGACAGCTCGGTGTCCCCGATTCGTACGGACCCCGAGCTGAAGCTGTCGAGGCCGGCCACGCAGTGCATGAGGGTCGACTTGCCCGAGCCGGACGGCCCCATGATCGCGGTGAACTCGCCCTGCCGGAAGTCCACGGTCACCTTGTCGAGCGCGACCACCTGGGTCTCGCCCATTCCGTAGACCTTCGACAGCTCGTGGGCGTGGGCGGCGACCGAGGTGGCGCGGTGGGCGATCGGAGTGGTGGTCACGGGAGGATCTCCTGTCGGGACGGGCTTGCTGCGGGGACGGCTCCCATCGTTCCGTCCACGCGCCCCCCGGGCGTCCGCCCCCGTGCCCGTTCCCGGGGCCCTCTTGGGTCTGACCGCCGGGGCGCGCCCTCCTCCTCGGGTATGACAGGACCCCCGAGACGCCTGCGGCGAGATGCCGATTGCGTGACCGGGCGGCGACTTTTCGTCATTCCTGTGAGCCTCGTTACGAGATGCCCGACCGCGCCCGGCATGTGCGGATGGGCCGATACGTGTCCTGACGCACCCTCAGACGTCAATAAAATAAGACAACATCGGGTAGCCACTCGGCTGTTCGAGTGGTGTGTCCCGATAGGCTCCTGTGCCAACGCGGCGTCGCGCGCCGTGCCCGGATGGTGGAATGCAGACACGGCGAGCTTAAACCTCGCTGCCCCTCGGGGGCGTGCCGGTTCAAGTCCGGCTCCGGGCACATCACAGCGCACCGCGCGTGAACAGCGCAAGCGACCGGTCTCCGCTATCACTCCCTGTGCGCTTGAGCGCACCGTGGGCGCACGGCGCCGCCACGTTCCGGTCATGGCGCACCTCGCGAGGCGGAAGAACGCGGACGGGTCGTCCCTTCTTGAGCATGGTCCCGCGAGGAGTCGGCAAGCTCGCGTGCCCCCGGGTGTGCGAGACAGCCGGCCCGCACGGGGGAGTCCTCCTCGCCCGGATCGCGGCCGACTCGTGTGCTGTCGCCCCATCAACGCCCGCAGCGGGCCAGGGATCGAGCAGACAGCCGTGGGGGGCCCGGCCGGAGTCCGGCCGGGCCCCCCACGGACGCACCAGGGGCACGGTCACACGTGGGAGGACGTCCAGCACGAGCTGTGCGACGTGCTGCCGACCAGCATGGTCGCTCTGCTCACGCTCACTCCGGACGCGCCGAAGGTCTTCCAGGAACGCCTCGGTGCCGTCGCCGAGCGGTCGCCGGCGTAGAAAGCGTGAAGCGCCACGCCCGGCCTCGCGGGCCGATGTGGTCGCCTCTATGACGACCAGCGTCCCGGTCCCGGAGGACGGCACCTCTTCGATCGCCGTGTGCCTCGCCGTACACGTCCGGCTCAGGGCACATCACCGGTCGGCACGGGCGGTCCGCGGTGCGCAGGCCGGGGTTTCCTGTGTGACACGGCGCACTCTCCGGGACGCGGGGCCCGCGCCCCACGTCACGATTGACGAAAGATCCTCCCCGAGCACTAGGGCGCATGCTTTGCTCTCCCATTACTCTTGACGCAAGGCCACGCTGGGTGGCCATGGAGGAGTGAGATGAGGAGCAGTAACCCGGTCTTCTCGCGACGGGGCTTCAGCCGCGACAACGGCCACGCGGGCTTCAACGCGGCGCCGCAGGCCGGGGGCGCCGCCGTTGGAACCAACCCTTACGCGACCAACCCGTACGCGCCCCAGCAGGGCGCCCAGTTCGGGGCGGGCCCGCAGGCGCCCGCGCGCGCCGACGTGATGACGATCGACGACGTCGTGACGCGCACCGCCATGACACTGGGCACGGTCGTCCTGACCGCCGTCCTGTCCTGGGTCCTCCTGCCGGTGGACCAGGCCAACCTGGGCAAGTCCTACGGCATCGCGATCGGCGCCGTGCTCGTGGCGTTCGTCCTGTCGATGATCCAGGCGTTCAAGCGCAAGCCGGCCCCCGCGCTGATCCTGTCGTACGCCGCCTTCGAGGGTGTCTTCCTCGGCGTGATCAGCAACGTGGTGAGCACCTACGTCGCTGATGGCGCGGTGATTCAGGCGGTCATGGGCACGATGGCGGTCTTCGCCGGTGTCCTCGTCGCGTACAAGATGCGCTGGATCCGCGTCACGCAGCGTTTCTACGGCTTCGTGATGGCCGCCGCCATGGGCTTCATGCTCCTGATGCTGGCCAACCTGCTCTTCAGCGTCTTCGCCGGCGGTGACGGCCTCGGCTTCCGCAGTGGCCTTCCGGGCATCCTCTTCGGCGTCATCGGGATCATCCTCGGCGCCTGCTTCCTGGCGCTCGACTTCAAGCAGGTCGAGGACGGCGTCGCGTACGGCGCTCCGCGCGAGGAGTCCTGGCTCGCGGCCTTCGGCCTCACCGTGACCCTGGTGTGGATCTACATGGAGATGCTGCGCCTCTTCTCGATCCTGTCGGGCAACGACTAACCGGCAGTACGAAGGACGGCGCGTCACCGAAGCGCCGAAGGGGTCCGCGGGCAACTGCCCGGGGACCCCTTCTTCGTGTGCCGCTCCTCGGATGCCGGCCGCTTCGCTGGACGGGTTACCGGAGCCGGCGGGCGGCCCGCCGCAGGTCGTACTCGTGCACGATCGCCTTCGCGTGTCCGTACGCGAGGTCGTGCTCACTCCTGAGCCAGCTGACCTTCTCCTCGAAACGGAAGAGGGACGGGCCTTCCTCGACGGTGCGCAGCCAGTCGGAGATCTCGCGACCGGTGCAATGGGGGATGCGGGAGAGCAGGTTGCGATGGGTCTCTTCGGAGAAGACAAGGGACATCGGCGCCTCCGGACGCTTCGCGCTTACTGGTCCTTTCCGCCCACCGTGCCTGAGCGCCCCGCCGTTGGCAAGACCCGCCGGTACCTGCTGGCAGGGGAGCGGAGCGGGCGCGTAGGGTCGCCGCGTGCTCGATACAACGCCCCTGACGGCCGCCACGGACCGATTCGCCGACCGGCTGCGCAGCGCGCCGCAGAGCCGGCTCCAGCGCGGCGCGGCCGCCGCCGCGCTCGCGCTGGCCAGGGAACTGTCCGTACGGGCCCAGCGGCTCGAAAAGGCCGGCGCGGAGCCGCGGATCATGCCGGACGCGGGGGTCTTCGCCGTCGCCGACCAACTCACCGTCGCCGCGGCGGATCTGGTGGAGGCATGGCGAACGGCCCCGTCCGAAGCCGAACTGGACGAGGCCGTGAGGCTGGTCGAGCGGACGGTGGCCGCCGCGAAGCTGTGAGGGCGGGCCCGCGCGGCGGGTCCGGTGCCTACAGCGAGGCTATGACGCGGTCCGCAAGGATGTACACGTGCTCGGCGCCGTCCGCGCTCTCGCCGGTGTCGGCACCGGGGGCGTCGTCGCCGCACGCGAAGGTCAGGGCGTAGGCGCCGGAGACGCCGGAGCCGCCCAGCAGGAACGGGGTCTCACCGGCCCGCAGCGCGTCGGCGAGCCGCTCGGCGGTCTCGCGGTGGCCCGGCGTCATGCAGAGCGTCGTACCGTCCGCGAAGACATAGACGTCGAGTGTGCCCAGCGGTCCCGGCCGGACGTCCGCGAGCGCGGTACGGGTCTCGGCCAGCTCCTCCAGCCGCGCGACGGTCCGCTCGTGGTCGGTGACGACCGGCGTCCTGACCGGTACGAAGTCCGGGTGCGAGGGGTGCCGGCGACGGGCGGCGGCCAGCTCGGGGGAGTCCTCGGCGAACTCGCCGGCCTCGGCGGGCCCGCTGACCTCGGTCAGCTCGGGGTAGTCCGCGAAATCGGTGAAGTCCGTGAAGTCGTCCAGCGCTTCGAGGGACTCCAGCGCGTCGGTCTCGCCGGCGCCGTCGAACCGCAGCGCCTCCAGGCCGGCGAAGTCCGCCTGGCGCGGCACGTAGAAGGGCGTGTCCTCGGTACCCGTTCCGGCCGTCCCGCCCAGCATCGACGGGGCGTCGGCCGCGTCCCTGGCCTCCTGCGCGGCCCAGAAGGCGCGCGCCTCGGCCAGCTCGCGTTCCCGCTCCTCGGCCAGCGCCTCGGCCACAGCGGTCCGTATGGCGTGGGTCTGGGTGGGGTGCATCGCGTTCCTGGCGTGCGGGACGGAGGCGGAGAGGTCGCCCGGCCGGGCCGCCACCAGTTCGCGGCGCAGGGCGCTGACCTGCCGGCGCAGCACATGAGCGGCGTGCAGGGCAGCGACACCCACGGCCGTGGCGGTGGCCGTGGTCAGCAGCAGGGCAAGAGACATGGCGCTCACTGACTACTCCCGATTCCGATCGATACCCCCGACTTCCTACCTCAGCTTGTCGCGGGCCCGTGCCCGTCGTCAGTGCATTACGTCATGAAATGGATAGGTCTTTGTGCCTTATGTTTTCCGCGCGCGCGGTCCTGACCTGGGCAAACGAATCTCCCCCGGGGATAGGTCACATCCTGGGGGAGATTCAGTCACGACTGGGGATCGGTGCCGCGAATCAGTGTTTTCGGTACGGAGCGACTACGGTGCGCGACGGCCGCGCGCGGGACCGGACGGGTCCGGCTCGGGGCCCGGCCGGTCCCCGCCCGCCGCGGCGGCTCAGCTCAGCCGCTCGATCACCATCGCCATTCCCTGGCCCCCGCCCACGCACATCGTCTCCAGGCCGAACTGCTTATCGTGGAACTGGAGGCTGTTGATCAGCGTGCCGGTGATCCGGGCGCCGGTCATGCCGAAGGGGTGGCCGACGGCGATCGCGCCTCCGTTGACGTTCAGCTTCTCCAGCGGGACGCCCAGGTCCCGGTAGGACGGGATGACCTGGGCGGCGAACGCCTCGTTGATCTCCACCAGGTCGATGTCGTCGATGGTCAGCCCGGCCCGGGAGAGCGCCTGGCGCGACGCCTCGACCGGCCCGTACCCCATGATCTCCGGCGAGAGGCCGGTCACTCCGGTGGAGACGATGCGGGCCAGCGGTGTGAGGCCCAGCTCGCGCGCCTTGGTGTCGGACATGATCACGAGGGCGGCGGCGCCGTCGTTCAGCGGACAGCAGTTGCCGGCCGTGATCAGGCCGTCGGGGCGGAAGACGGGCTTGAGGCCCTGGGTGCCCTCCAGGGTGATGCCGGGGCGCGGGCCGTCGTCCGCCGAGACCACCGTGCCGTCCGGGGTCGTCACGGGCGTGATCTCGCGCTGCCAGAAGCCGTTCTTGATGGCCTCCTCGGCGAGGTTCTGCGACCGTACGCCGAACTCGTCCATCTCCCGGCGCGTCACGCCCTTGAGCCGGGCCAGGTTCTCCGCCGTCTGGCCCATCGCGATGTACGCGTCGGGGACCAGGCCGTCCTTGCGCGGGTCGTGCCACCCGGCCCCCTCGCTCTGCGCGACCTCGGCGGTCCTGGCCTCGGCGTCGGCGAAGAGCGGGTTGTGCGTGCCGGGCATGCCGTCGGAGCTGCCGTTGACCGAGCGCGAGACCATCTCGACGCCCGCCGAGATGAAGACGTCGCCCTCGCCCGCCTTGATGGCGTGCAGCGCCATCCGGGAGGTCTGGAGCGAGGAGGAGCAGTACCGGGTGACGGTGCAGCCGGGGAGATGGTCCATCCCGAGCTGTACGGCGACGATCCGGCCGAGGTTGTGGCCCTGCTCGCCGCCGGGGAGGCCGCAGCCGAGCATCAGGTCGTCGATGTCGCGCGGGTCCAGCCCGGGGACCTTCGCGAGCGCGGCCTCGATGATGGTGGCGGTCAGGTCGTCGGGCCGCAGCTCCTTGAGCGAGCCCTTGAAGGCCCGGCCGATCGGGGAACGGGCGGCAGAGACGATCACGGCTTCTGGCATCACGGCTCCATGAGGGCGAGAAAGGCAGGACTGAGGGGGAAGTTACCCGCACGTAGGGCGTGGGTCACCGGGGCGGACGTGTGATGCGGGACTCTTTTCTAAGCGCTTGCTCAGTCAGGTGGGCAGGGCTTGCCCCGTACTTGCTCAGTGCCCAGTGTTCGTGCGCAGCGTTTGTGCTCGGTGCTCGGTGCTCGGTGCTCGGTGCTCGGTGCTCGGTGCTCCGTGCTCTGTCGGGTGCCGGTCACTGCTTGCTCGGGGAGTGCCCGGCGTCCCGCTCGACGCTCTCCTCCTTCTCCGCGGCGCCCGCCCGCGCGTCGGCGGTGGGCAGCACATGGCGGCGCCTGCGGTGCTTGAGCAGCGCCCAGGGCGCGCGGACGCCCGTGACCTCCGTACCCGACTGGGCCGCCGCCACCGAAGCCGCCTTCGCCACCGGGAGCATGTCCTCGTCCCGGGTCGCGTCGAGGTGGTCCGTCTCCGGCCACAGGCCCAGCGCCGCGCAGAGCGTGGGCAGGACCGCCATCGAGGCCGTCGCGTACCCCTCGGCCGAGGGGTGGTAGTTGTCCGGGCCGAACAGCTCCCGGGGGTTCGCGGCGAACTCCGGGCCCAGCAGGTCCCCCAGCGAGACCGTACGGCCGCCCTGCTCGACCGCCACGATCGTCTGCGCGGCGGCCAGCTGCCGGCTCACCCGGCGGGCGAGCCAGCGCAGCGGCTGGTACACCGGCTCGATCGTGCCCAGATCCGGGCAGGTGCCGACGACGACCTCCGCGCCGGTCGTCCGCAGCCGCCGTACCGCCGCCGCCAGGCACCGCACCGACTCGGTCGCCGGCATCCGGTGCGTCACGTCATTGGCGCCGATCATGATCACGCACACGTCCGGAGGGTGGGACGTCGCCGACAGCAGCTGGGTGACCTGGCGCTCCAGATCGTCCGACCTGGCCCCCGGCAGCGCCACGTTCCGCAGGTCCACCGGTCGTTCCGCGACCGCCGCGAGCCCCGAGGCCAGCAGCGCCCCCGGCGTCTGCCCCGCCCTGCGTACGCCCTGGCCCGCCGCCGTGGAGTCGCCGAGCATGCCCATCCGCAGCGGCTCGGTGTGCCCGAAGGCCAGCCCGTACCAGCCGTCCCCACGGGGCGGTACGGGGGCGATCCCGCCGCCCACCGAGCGCTTCGCGAGCTGGACCTCGGCCAGCAGTACCCCGACTCCCGCCGCGCCCAGCAGCCCGATGCTGCCGCCGCCGTATGCCGCGCCCGCGGCGATCCGCCGTGCCACCCTCGCCCTCGACACCGTCCGCGTCACCTCCTTGTGCGTGCGAGTACGCGCCCCGGTCGTCCGGTCGAAGGGCACGTACACCAGCTAACTGCCCCGTAAGGACCGTCGCCCAATCTCACTCGCGGACGCATACGCTGGCCGGACCATCACGGAGACCCCGGAGACTACGGTGCAATTCCACGACTCGATGATCAGTCTGGTTGGCAACACCCCGCTGCTGAAGCTGACCAGCGTGACCGAAGGCATTCAGGCGACAGTCCTGGCCAAGGTCGAATACTTCAACCCCGGCGGATCGGTCAAGGACCGGATCGCCCTGCGCATGATCGAAGCCGCCGAGGAGAGCGGGGAGCTGCGGCCCGGCGGCACGATCGTCGAACCGACGAGCGGCAACACGGGCGTCGGCCTTGCCATCGTGGCCCAGCGGAAGGGCTACAAGTGCGTCTTCGTCTGCCCCGACAAGGTCTCCACCGACAAGATCAATGTGCTGCGCGCGTACGGCGCCGAGGTCGTCGTCTGCCCCACGGCGGTCGATCCCGAGCACCCCGACTCGTACTACAACGTCTCCGACCGGCTGGTGCGCGAGACGCCGGGGGCCTGGAAGCCGGACCAGTACAGCAACCCGAACAACCCCCGTTCGCACTACGAGACCACCGGTCCCGAGCTGTGGCGGCAGACGGACGGGAAGATCACCCATTTCGTCGCGGGCGTCGGTACGGGCGGCACCATCTCCGGTACCGGCCGCTTCCTCAAGGAGGCCAGCGACGGGCGGGTGCGGATCGTGGGCGCCGACCCCGAGGGCTCGGTCTACTCGGGCGGCTCGGGACGGCCGTACCTGGTCGAGGGCGTCGGTGAGGACTTCTGGCCGACGGCGTACGACCGTACGGTGACGGACGAGATCGTCGCCGTCTCCGACAAGGACTCCTTCCAGATGACCCGGCGCCTCGCCAAGGAGGAGGGCCTGCTCGTCGGCGGCTCCTGCGGCATGGCGGTGGTGGCCGCGCTGAAGGTGGCGGAGGGGCTCGGGCCCGACGACGTGGTGGTCGTCCTGCTGCCGGACAGCGGCCGGGGCTACCTCAGCAAGATCTTCAACGACGAGTGGATGAACGACTACGGCTTCCTCGACCACAGCGGGGACTCGCCGCGCGTCTCCGACGTGCTCCAGTACAAGGCGGGCCCCATCCCGACGCTCGTGCACATGCACCCGGAGGAGACCGTCGGCGAGGCCATCGAGGTGCTGCGGGAGTACGGCGTCTCGCAGATGCCGATCGTCAAGCCGGGCGCCGGGCACCCGGACGTGATGGCCGCCGAGGTCATCGGCTCCGTGGTCGAGCGGGAGCTGCTCGACGCGCTGTTCACCCAGCGCGCCTCGCTCGGCGACCCGCTGGAGAAGCACATGTCCTCCCCGCTGCCGCAGGTCGGCTCGGGCGAGCCGGTGGCCGACCTGATGGCCGTGCTGAGCGGTCCCGGTGCGGCGGACGCCGCGATCGTGCTGGTGGAGGGCAAGCCGACCGGCGTGGTGAGCAGGCAGGATCTGCTGGCGTACCTCTCCAGGGACGCCAAGTAGCCACGCGCGGCCGGTGAGACCCCCGCGCGACGGCGTGGGTTCGCGAAAGTGGTACGAGCGCGACACGTCCGCGCAGCACCGGCTTAACACGCGTCCGGCACATTGGTTGTTGTCGGCGTCAAGGACATCCGGAGCGGCTCCCGGACCTCCATGGACGCCAGGACGCGTCAACCGGCCCTGACCCGGAGCGTGTCCCTCGCGGGGACCGCCGTCGTCCCGCCCCCCGGAAACGGGGGTGCGGCGGTCCCCGCGACTACCTCTTCCTCTGCCCCTTTCCGCGGCGGCGCCGCGACGGGCCCGCCGTTTCGGGGAGACCCGAGTGCCGGTCAGCCCTCCCAGTCCGAGGACTCGCGCCGCCGCTCCTTCGCCCGGCTCCACGAGACCCGGGGCATCCGGTGCGCCGAGTTCAGGGCGTTCACCCCGACGACGCCCAGCCAGCAGACGATCAGCCCGCCGATCCCGGCGTTCACGACCGCGATGGCCGAGAGCGGGATGGCGAGGATCAGCGAGATCACCGCGAAGCCGAAGCGCTCACCGAACCCGAAGCTGTCAGCGGCGCCGGACGCGCCCGAGGGCCCCCGCGCGGCCGCCAGCCGCTGCTCGGCGAGATGACGGCGTACGCGGCGGTCGACCGTACCGTCCAGCCGCCGCTCCACCTTCTCCAGGAAGGATTCGACGAGCGCGGAGTCGTATTCCTCCCCCAGGTCCCGCCTGGCCTGGAGGGTCGCGTTGAGTTCTTTCCTCAGCTCAGGGTCGTGGGCGTCCATGGGGCAACGGTAGGCGGCGGGAGCGTCCGGGACAGTGGGGTCTGCCCCCGTATCCGGTGGGGGGAGGCACCAGGGGCGGGTGCGTCGGGGACGGGCCGTCAGGTCCGGTCGGCGGGGCCGCCGGGGCGCCGCACCAGCTGTTCGAGGTGGTCGAAGCGGGCGTGTAGCGCGCGCAGTTCGTCGGCGGCTTCCGCCTCCCCCTTCCGCTCGGCGTTTCCGAGCGCCTCGGTGACCTCGCGGGCACGCCGTGCCGCGCTGCCGACGAACCAGGTGGCCAGGGATGCCGTGACGATGCTGAAGACCGAGATCCCGACGAGCATCACCACCCCCGCGACGAGGCGTCCGGCAAGGGTCACGGGATAGAGGTCGCCGTACCCGACGGTGGTCGCCGTCTCGACCGACCACCACAGGGCGAGCGGGAACGAGGTGATGGTCGCCCGGGGAGCCGGCCGCTCGAACGGGACGATGATCCAGGAGCCGAGCAGCAGGACCACCACGACCCCGAGGGCGGCCCACGCGGCGGCCTTGACGTGCAGCCGCTGCCACCGGTCGTTGCCGAGCAGTCTTCGCAGCAGGTAGAGGGGGGAGAGCGGCGGCATGGACGTACCTCACCGAGGAGCGGTCGCGAGCGGTGCTTCAGGCTTCGTTGCGCGGACCGCCCGAAGCTACTCGGGGTGGACCCGTCCGCGCGGTTCTGACACACGCCCTCGCGGAACGCCGCCGCCGGCCGGTGCGGCGGGCCGTCCGTACCGGAGCGTCAGGCGCCCACGCTGCCGTCGATCGCCTCGCGCAGGAGGTCGGCGTGGCCGTTGTGCCGGGCGTACTCATGGATCAGATGCAGCATCACCATGCGCAGCGACACGTCCTCGCCCGATCTCACCGCGCGGGCGGTCACGTCCAGCGACTCGGCCGCCGCCTCGATCCGGCGGGCGTGCGCGACCTCCGCACGCCAGGCGGCGAACGTCTCCTCGCGCGTGGCGGTTCCGGCGTCGTACGCCACCTGGTAGTCGCCCTCGGGGGACCAGACGAGCGGGATGTCCTCCCCGTCGACGACCCGGCGGAACCAGGCGCGTTCCACTTCGGCCATGTGCCGGACCAGCCCCATCAGGCAGAGCGTGGAGGGCGGCATCGACCGCCGGCGCAGATCCTCGTCGCTCAGGCCCTCGGTCTTCAGGGCGAGCGTCGCGCGGTGGAAGTCGAGATACGAGCGGAGCATCTCCCGCTCGCCGGCGGTCGGGGACGGACTGACGCGCGCGGTCGTGGCGTCGTCGTCGGCGTCGGCTCCGGGCCCTGCGGGGTTCATGGACGTCTCCCATGGCTGATGGAGGGACGGACGGGCGGATGGATGGGCGGGGGCGACGGAGGGGTTCCGGCGTTGCGAGGTTACCCCCGGCCCCGCCGGGACCCGACTGAATAAAAGCCCCTCCGCACCGCTAACCTCTGCGGAATGATCAGCCGCGCTCCGTTGCCGCCACCTCCCCGGGACATCCGTTCCTGGGCCGACCACGAGGCTCAACTCGCGGACCGGGACGGGCTCATGACCGAGCTGGCCCGGCGGGCCATGTCCGTGGGACGGCTGGCGCTGCTGTGGCTGCTGGGGGCCGTCGCCGTGGTCGGCTGGGCGGCGTTGGGGCTGGCGGTCCGGAGCGTGGAGAGCGGCGGGCTCGGAGTCGCGACCGGACTGATGGCGCTGCTCCTCGGGCTGGTCCTGCTGGGCGTGGCGGGCGTCGGGCTCGCGCTGTGGACGAGCCGGGGCCGGGACGTCCGGCGGCGTCTGGTGGAGTGGGCGGGCGCCGGCCCGGTCTTCCCCGATCCCGTGCGCGACCGGCGGCTGCGGGTGCCCGGCCGGTGTCACACCTGGCTCTTGCTGTCGGTCGCGCTGTGCCTGCTGGGGCTGGCGACGGTGCTGCCCGCCTGGACGACGGTCATGACCGCCTCCGAGAATCCCGTGGAGGCGGAGTCGCTCGTGCTGGGAGAGCTGCTGTACGTGGTGGGTCTGGGCGTCACGGTCCTGCTGACGGGGGTGCTGGGGCTGGTCCAGTCGGTCGGCCACCGGCTGTGGGCCGAGCGGTATCTGCGCCGGGGCCCGGTCCGCCGGGGCGGTGGCGCGCATCGCTGAGTCCGCCGAGCCCTGAGCCAGGCCCGCTGAGCCCGCCGGCCCGTTCCCGTTGTGTGCGGGCGTCAGGCCCCGACCGGGCGGCCGATCAGCATGGTCGGGGCGCCCGCCGCCCTGGTGAGGAAGACCGTGGCGGCGTGCGGGCCCTTCAGCTTCATCCGGCGGCGCAGTTCCTCCGGCTCCACGGCGGAACCGCGTTTCTTCACCGTCAGGACGCCCACCTCGCGTTCGCGCAGCAGGGCCTTCAGCCGCTTCAGGTGGAAGGGGAGTTCATCGGTGATCTCGTACGCGGTCGCGTACGGCGTCGGGCGGGCCTCGTCCGCCGTGATGTAGGCGATCGTCTCGTCGATCAGCCCGCCGTCCAGCTCCTCGGCCACCTCGGCGACCAGATGCGCGCGGATGACGGCGCCATCGGGCTCGTACAGGAACCGGCCGGTGCGGCGGACGGGCGGATCGGGCAGGCCGCGGCCCGTCAGGGTGACGGTGGCGCCGGACGAGAGCAGCGTGGCGCGGCGCGTGCCGGGGACGACGGCGCCCGGCCGGTGCCAGAGCACGGCCTCCTTGACGTCGCCGCCGTACGAGATCCACTCGGCCTCGAAGTCGTCCGGGACCAGCTCGTGCGGAATCCCCGGAGCGATCTTGATCGCGCCCGTGCCGACCCGGCGTACCGCCTCGACCGCCCAGGACAGCGGCGGTGAGTACGCCTCCGGGTTGAAGATCCTGCCCCGGCCGCCGCGCCGCGCCGGGTCGATGAACAGGGCTTCCGCGCCGGTCAGGTCGTACTCCAGCACATCGGCCCGGGTCACCGTCACGGGCGGTCCGCCGGGCACCAGGGTGCGCAGATTGGTCCGGGCGATCTCGCAGGTCAGCGGGTCGATGTCGACGGCGGACACGGCGAGGCCCGCGCGCGCCAGCTCGATGGCGTCGCCGCCGATGCCGCAGCACAGGTCCGTGACGCGCGGGGCGGTCACGCGGGGGTCCGTGACGCGGGGTGTCCCGCCGTCCGCCGGCGTCACGAGAGCCCGGAACCTGGCCGCCCGGTGGGCGGCGACGGCGCCGCGGGTGGCCTGCTCGACGCCGTTGGGCGTGAAGTACATCCGGTAGGCGTCCCGCGCGCCGAACTTCGCCACCGCGCGCTGGCGCAGCCGGGCCTGGGCCAGCGCGGCCGAGACCAGCTCGGCGGGGTGATCGCGGCGCAGCCGGGTCGCCACCGCCAGTTCCCCGGCGGGGTCGTGGTCCCGCAGTTCGGCGAGGAGGGCCTGCCCCTCGGCGGAGAGCAGCGGCGCGAGGAGGGCGGGCGCGGGCCCGGCCGGTGCGCCCTCGGCGGGCGCGCCCTCGGCCGGTGCGCCCTCGGCGGCGGGGGCCTCGGCGGGCGTGCCTTCGGCGGCGGAAGCGGGCGTGGCGGGGGAGGAGGCGCGGTCGGTCACCCGGTCCATTGTGGGCCAGGCGAGGGATGGTGCGCGTCCCGGCGGCGGTGTCGGCCGTGCGGAGGCGCTCCGCGCTGACAGGATCCGACGCCATGCAACTAGTACGACAAAACGAAGAAATCGCCACAGAGGGTACGGGTGGTGCGGAGACGCTCGCCGCGTCGCGGACGCGCGCCGGACACCCCACCCGCCGACACCGCCGCTCCGCGCGGGGCCGCGCGCTGCTGGCCGTGCTGCTGGTGGCCGCCGTCGGCACCGGCTGCGCGGAGACGGAGTCCGGCGGCCAGAAGCGCGACCAGGGGCACCCGGCCGCCGGGGCGCCGCACGGACAGCAGGGGAAGGGCGAGGCCGGCGCGCTCTCCTCGAACGCCGAGGCGGTGCGCAAGGCCCAGGCCGTGCGCGCCGTCGCGGCGAAGAAGTGGGGACTCGAGAAGACCCCGCTGGCCGTGCCGCCACCGCCCGCCGTCAAGCCGGAGATCACCAACCGCAAGGGTTTCGAGATCGCGGACGAGCAGGAGGGCGAGAACCTGCCGCCCGTCTTCACCACCGTCCCGGTCAAGGACAAGGTCGTCTTCCTGACGATGGACGACGGCATGGAGAAGGACCCCGAGCTGCTGCGGATGATGACCGAGCTGAAGATCCCGTACACGGCCTTCCTCAGCGACTACGTCATCAACGACAACTACGGCTACTTCAAGCAGATGCAGGACCGCGGCGTCACCCTCCAGAACCACACGCTCAACCACAAGTACCTGCCGGGGCTGTCCTACGAGGAGCAGCGCCGCGAGATCTGCGACCAGCAGGACAAGCTCGAAAAGCGCTACGGGAAGCGCCCCACGCTCTTCCGGCCGCCGTACGGCAACTACAACGGCGACACGGTGCGCGCCGCCAAGTCCTGCGGCGTGAAGGGGCTGCCGCTCTGGACGGCCGAGGCGTACCCCGACCGCATGGAGTGGCGCGAGTGGGACGAGGACCTGCACCCCGGTGACATCGTCCTCACGCACTTCCGCGGCCGTGACGACTGGAACGCGACCATGCCCGACCTGATCCGGGCCGCGCTGAAGCGGATCACGGACAAGGGGTACGCCGTGGCGCGGCTGGAGGACTACGTGTAGCCCGCCCGAACGCCCCGAACGCCCCGAACGCCCCGAACGCCCCGGACGCCCCGAACGCCCCGCAGACCCGCCCCGCACGCACCCGCGCGCCGGCCGCCGCCCTCCCCGGACGGCGACCGGCGCGCTCCGCTGCCGTACCCGCCGCTCATGACGGAACCCATGGCCAGGGGTGTGCGTTTCCGTAGCGAGCCGGCGCGTATCCACCGGGTTCCGCGCCGCCGATCCGCGCCGGGACCCGCCCGGGAAGAAGCGCCACGACCGTCGGAATTGGCACTCCGCTTGACCGAGTGCTAATCGCAGTCATAGTCTCAGGTCTGGCACTCCCCACTGGAGAGTGCCAAAGCGCGACTGGCAGGTCCGGCACCCGCGACGACGGACCCATCTGGTCGCCACCCTCAGACAGTTAACCCCGTGAGTCTCCGAAGGGGGAGGTCGGATCGTGACGACCGCCAGCACCAAGGTTGCCATCAAGCCGCTCGAGGACCGCATTGTGGTCCAGCCGCTCGACGCCGAGCAGACCACGGCCTCTGGCCTGGTCATCCCGGACACTGCCAAGGAGAAGCCCCAGGAGGGCGTCGTCCTGGCCGTGGGCCCGGGCCGTTTCGAGAACGGCGAGCGGCTCCCGCTCGACGTTTCCGTCGGCGATGTCGTTCTGTACAGCAAGTACGGCGGCACCGAAGTGAAGTACAGCGGCGAGGAATACCTCGTCCTCTCGGCCCGCGACGTGCTCGCGATCATCGAGAAGTAATTCACCGAAAGTTTTGCTTTTGAGCTGCGCCCTCGGCCACCCAGCGATTGCCGGGCGGGCGGGGGCGCAGTTCATTCGAGAGGACAAGAGAAGCAGCCATGGCGAAGATTCTGAAGTTCGACGAGGACGCCCGTCGCGCCCTTGAGCGCGGCGTCAACAAGCTTGCCGACACGGTGAAGGTGACGATCGGCCCCAAGGGCCGCAACGTCGTCATCGACAAGAAGTTCGGCGCCCCCACCATCACCAACGACGGCGTCACGATCGCCCGCGAGGTCGAGCTGGACGACCCGTACGAGAACCTGGGCGCCCAGCTCGTGAAGGAGGTGGCGACCAAGACCAACGACATCGCGGGTGACGGCACCACCACCGCCACCGTGCTGGCCCAGGCGCTGGTCCGCGAGGGCCTGCGCAACGTCGCCGCGGGCGCCTCCCCGGCCTCCCTGAAGAAGGGCATCGACGCCGCGGTCAAGGCCGTCTCCGACGAGCTGCTCGCGACCGCCCGCCCGATCGACGACAAGTCCGACATCGCCGCCGTCGCCGCGCTCTCCGCGCAGGACGACCAGGTCGGCGAGCTGATCGCCGAGGCGATGGACAAGGTCGGCAAGGACGGCGTCATCACCGTCGAGGAGTCCAACACCTTCGGTCTGGAGCTGGACTTCACCGAGGGCATGGCCTTCGACAAGGGCTACCTGTCCCCGTACATGGTGACCGACCAGGAGCGTATGGAGGCCGTCCTCGACGACCCGTACATCCTGATCCACCAGGGCAAGATCGGCTCGATCCAGGACCTGCTCCCGCTGCTGGAGAAGGTCATCCAGGGCGGTGGCTCCAAGCCGCTGCTGATCATCGCCGAGGATGTCGAGGGCGAGGCGCTCTCCACCCTCGTCGTCAACAAGATCCGCGGCACCTTCAACGCCGTCGCCGTGAAGGCCCCCGGCTTCGGTGACCGCCGCAAGGCCATGCTCGGCGACATCGCCACCCTCACGGGCGCGACCGTCATCGCCGAGGAGGTCGGCCTCAAGCTCGACCAGGCCGGTCTGGACGTGCTGGGCTCCGCCCGCCGCGTCACCGTCACCAAGGACGACACGACCATCGTCGACGGCGCGGGTGCCGCCGACGAGATCACCGGCCGCGTCAACCAGATCAAGGCCGAGATCGAGTCCACGGACTCCGACTGGGACCGCGAGAAGCTCCAGGAGCGTCTGGCGAAGCTGGCCGGTGGCGTGTGCGTGATCCGGGTAGGCGCCGCCACCGAGGTGGAGCTGAAGGAGAAGAAGCACCGTCTGGAGGACGCCATCTCCGCGACCCGCGCCGCGGTCGAGGAGGGCATCGTCTCCGGTGGTGGCTCCGCTCTGGTGCACGCCGCCAAGGTGCTCGAGGGCAACCTCGGCAAGGAGGGCGACGAGGCCACCGGTGTCGCGGTCGTCCGCCGCGCCGTTGTCGAGCCGCTGCGCTGGATCGCCGAGAACGCCGGCCTTGAGGGCTACGTCATCACCTCCAAGGTGGCGGAGCTGGACAAGGGCCACGGCTTCAACGCGGCCAGCGGCGAGTACGTCGACCTGGTGAAGGCCGGCGTCATCGACCCCGTCAAGGTCACGCGCTCCGCCCTGGAGAACGCCGCCTCCATCGCCTCGCTGCTGCTCACGACCGAGACCCTGGTCGTCGAGAAGCCGGCCGAGGAAGAGGGCGAAGCGGCCGGTCACGGCCACGGCCACAGCCACTGAGCTGTTCCTCGCGGCTGAGCCGCCCGCCCCTTCGCCGGGGCGGCGGCTCGCCGTCGTGGTTCCTCGATCGACGGTCGAGGTGAGGATCCCTACGCGTGCGGCCCGGTACCCCTTGGGGCGCCGGGCCGTACGCGTACCCACGCCTTACCGGGGGCCGTACTTGCGCCCCGTCTTCGATGTGACCCCGCCGAGCAGCCCGCGCGGCGCCAGCTTCACCGCACCCATCAGCGCCTTGTAGCGGGGATCGGGTACGGACACGATCTTGCCGCGCGCCAGATCCGCCAGCGCCGCCGTCACCAGCTTGTCGGCGTCCAGCCACATCCAGTCGGGGATGTTGTCGGTGCCCATCCCGGCCCGCTCGTGGAACTCCGTCCGTACGAGCCCGGGGCACAGCGCCATCAGCCGCACCCCCGAGTCCGTCAGGTCCCGTGCCACCCCCTGGGTGAACTGGACGACCCACGCCTTCGACGCCCCGTACGTCCCGCGCGGCACGAACGCGGCCACCGACGCCACATTGACGACCCCGCCCCGGCCGCGCGCCCTCATCCCGGTGACCGCCACCGTGGTCAGCCGCAGCACCGCCTCGCAGTGCACCTTCAGCATCGTCAGCTCGTCGGCCACGGGGACTTCGAGGAAGCGCCCCTTGTTGCCGAACCCCGCGTTGTTGACGAGCAGATCGACCGGAGCCGTCCGGTCGGAGAGCCGCTTCTCCACCGCCTCGATGCCGCCGTCCGTGGCGAGATCTGCCGTCAGCACCTCGGCCTCGATGCCGTGCCGGTCGTGCAGTTCGGTGGCCTGGTCGCGCAGGCGCTCGATGTCGCGGGCCACCAGCACCAGGTTGTGGCCGTCGGCCGCCAGCCGTCGCGCGAAGGCGGCGCCGATACCCGCCGTCGAGCCCGTAATCAAAGCAGTCGTCATACGCGGCACGTTAGTGCCTGTCCCCGCGCCCCCGATGTGTGTGTTCCGTGAGCGGACGGCCTCCGGGCGCCGCCGGATCACCCGGGGCCCGGCCCCTCCGGGGGCCCGCGCCACCCGGCCCGGTGACGCCCGCCGCCCCCGGATCACGCGCCGTTCGCCGACTTCCCGGCGTACTCCCGCGCGATCCGCAGCCCCTCGGGGTGCAGCGCCCCGGCGGCCGCCAGGGTCCGGGGCAGCAACTCGCGCTCGGTGGTGACCGCCCGGAAGGCCATGGACACCGTCACCTCGTGCGCGGGCCGGTGCACGATCTCGATCGGGTCGCCCGCGCGGACCTCACCGGGCGCGATCACCCGGAAGTACGCGCCGGTCACGGCCTGCCCGGTGAAGCGCCTGACCCAGCCGCGCTCGCCCAGCCAGCTCTGGAACGTACGGCACGGAATCCGCCCGGACGTCGCCTCCAGGACCACATCGGGCCCGATCCGCCAGCGCTCGCCGATCTTCGCGCCGGTGATGTCGACACCGGACGTCGTGAGGTTCTCGCCGAAGACGCCGTTGGCCAGCGGCCGGCCCAGCTCCCGCTCCCAGAAGTCCAGATCCTCCCGGGCGAACGCGTACACCGCCTGGTCGGAACCGCCGTGATGGCGCAGATCGCAGACCGCGTCACCGGCGAGACCGCTCCCGCCCGCGCCCTTCGGGCCGGGGTCCGCCACCCGGACCGGGCCCTCCACCGGCCGCTTGTCGATCCCGGTGGCGCCACCCGGCGCGTCGGAATAGTCGACGGTCTTCGGCCGTCCCGCATTCACCGTCAGAAGCTTCATACGCGCACGCTAGAGGGCGCTGCTCCAAGCGCTCCACCCGTTATCGGTCACCGGCCCAAAGACGCGCTTATGGTGGACGGGTGATCGAAGCCCGTCATCTCCGTGTCCTGCGCACCGTGGCCGCCACCGGTTCCTTCTCCGCCGCCGCGCGCGAGCTGGGCTGTACCCAGCCCGCCGTCAGCCAGCAGATGCGGGCGCTCGAAACCTCCGCCGGCACCCCGCTGGTGGTCCGCACCGGGCGCGAGACCCGGCTGACCCAGGCGGGCGAGGTGCTCGTACGCCATGCGACGGGCATCCTCGCCGGGCTCACCGCCGCGGAGGAGGAGGTCGCCGCCATCGCCGGGCTGCGCGCGGGCCGGGTCCGGCTGGTGTCCTTCCCCAGCGGCAGTTCCACCCTGGTCCCCACGGCGCTGGCCGCCCTGCGCGCCGCCCACGCCGGCACCCGGGTCTCCCTCGTCGAGGCGGAGCCGCCGAACTCGGCGGCGATGCTGCGGGACGGCGAGTGCGATGTGGCGCTGGCGTTCCGCTACGACGGTTCGACCACGGAGTGGGAGGACCTGGTCGTGCGTCCGCTGCTCGTGGACCGGCTCGTCGGGCTCGTCCCCGAGGGGCACCGGCTCGCCGAGACCCGTACCGTCCCGATCGGGGAGCTGGCCGGCGAGTCGTGGATCGCGGGGTGCCCGCGCTGCCGTGAGCAGCTGGTGGGGGCGTGTGAGCGAGCCGGGTTCACGCCGCGCATCGATTTCGCGACGGACGACTACCCGGCCGTGATCGGCCTGGTCGCCGCGGGACTCGGGGTGGCGGTCCTGCCGGAGCTGGCTCTGGAGTCCGTCCGTACGGAAGGCGTCCGTACGATCGCGGTCGAGCCCGCGGTGCGGCGGGAGATCGTGGCGCTGACCCTGCCGGATCTCGCCCGCGTCCCGGCCGTCGCGGCCACGCTGGACCAGCTCGTGCTGGCCGCCACGCGCTGACCGGACGCCGCTCGGGCGTTCCGGGCCAGTGCAGGAACGTTTCTTTGCTGTGGGTCCGATTCCGGCACGTCAACCGCTGCCGTGGCCCGTGTGTCCGGCGCGGTCGGGGTGCCCGCCGTGCCCGGCGCCGGGACCGGGCCCCGTACCCGACGGGGCCGACGCGGTGATCAGCCGGGTGCGCGCCCGGCCCATCAGCTCCTCCCGTTCGTCCTCGGTCAGCCCGCCCCACACGCCGTACGGCTCCCGTACCGCCAGCGCGTGCGCCGCGCACTCCGCGCGGACCGGACACCGCATGCACACCTCTTTCGCCGAGGTCTCACGCGCGCTTCGTGCCGCGCCCCTTTCCCCCTCCGGGTGGAAGAAGAGCGAACTGTCCACACCGCGACAAGCCGCGAGGAGCTGCCAGTCCCACAGATCTGCGTTCGGTCCGGGAAGGCGGGAGAAATCTGCCATTGCTCATGTCCCCTTGAAACCGTGCTGAGGCGGATACGGGCGGCTAGGACGCCGGGTACGAGCCCGACGCGCGACTCGCACCGGTGCTCACGACCGTACATCTACTATGTAAGTAGATGTAAATATGACTCATTACGAATCTAGCCACAGACACCAGTAAAAGTGAAGAAAAGCCGCTAAATGGGGCATGCCCTGAAGCGACGCGGCACCGGCCGCGCCGTTCTTCTCCGTGTCCGGCCCCTCACGGGGAGTGCGGAACTCGATCCTCCGACCCGTAACTCTTTCGAGTGACCGTCGTTGAGTGTGTGAGGCGATTGAGAGAATGAGCGATCGGGCACATGTCCGAGAGCGTCAATTGCACAGGTGACGACATGTACCCAGCCTGGAGGCTCAAGGTGACGCGCATCAGCTGCGGAGGACGGTCATGACATCCGTCCTCGTCTGCGACGACTCCCCGCTTGCCCGAGAGGCGCTCCGCCGCGCGGTCGCGACCGTGCCCGGTGTCGAGCGCGTGACGACCGCGGCCAACGGCGAGGAAGTCCTCCGCCGCTGGGGCGCGGATCGGTCCGATCTGATTCTCATGGACGTCCGCATGCCCGGGCTCGGGGGAGTGGAGACGGTCCGGCGGCTGCTCTCGGCCGACCCCGGCGCCCGGATCATCATGCTCACGGTGGCGGAGGACCTGGACGGCGTCGCACTCGCGGTCGCCGCGGGCGCCCGGGGGTATCTGCACAAGGACGCCTCGCGCGCCGAGCTGCGCGCGACCGTCACGCAGGCGCTCGCCGATCCGACCTGGCGCCTCGCGCCGCGTCGGCTCCGTTCGGCCGAGATGGGCGCCGCGCCCACCCTCACGGCCCGCGAGATCCAGGTGCTCGAAGGGATGAGCCACGGCCGCTCCAACGCGGAGATCGGCCGTGAGCTGTTCCTCTCCGAGGACACGGTCAAGACGCACGCCCGGCGCCTCTTCAAGAAGCTCGGCGCCTCGGACCGCGCGCACGCGGTGGCGCTCGGCTTCCGCTGGGGCCTCGTGCGCTGACGCGCGCGGCGTGTCTCCCCCGCCCGCCGAGAGGTTCCACCGGGTCCTCGACCGATTCCGTAAGGACCCCTGGGCGGGCGGCGGTGGCTGAGCGGGCCGGGCAAACGTACGCCCGTACACACCCGTTTCCCGCGCTATGCCGCATCCTTGGAGATGTGGAGTTCCTCGGGGACGAGTCGGACGAGCGCGAGGGGAGGGCGCACGGAATGAGTTCTGCCGCACCCGCTCATAACGCTTCGGTGCACAACTACGGACGCGGCGCCGCCGACCAGCAGCCGCCAAGGCACCATGGACCGATGCGCGATGACGAGCCCACGGTGATCGGTGCGCTCGTTCACCGTGCTGTCGACGGCGACGAAAGGGCTACCCACGATCTGCTGGCGCGGGTCCATCCGCTCGCCCTGCGCTACTGCCGTACGCGGCTGAACCGGCTGCCGGGTGACGCGCGCCACTTCGTGGAGGACCTCGCGCAAGAGGTGTGCGTCGCCGTCCTCATGGCGCTGCCGCGCTACCGCGACACCGGACGCCCCTTCGAGGCGTTCGTCTTCGCCATCGCCGGGCACAAGGTCGCCGACCTCCAGCGGGCCGCCATGCGGCACCCGGGGTCGACCGCGGTGCCGTCCGACGAGATGCCCGAGCGGCCGGACGACTCGCTGGGCCCGGAGGAGCGCGCGCTCCTCAGCAGCGACGCGGAATGGGCCAAGAAGCTCCTCGCGAACCTGCCGGACAACCAGCGCGAACTGCTGGTGCTCAGGGTCGCGGTCGGGCTCACGGCCGAGGAGACGGGACAGATGCTCGGCATGTCGCCCGGCGCCGTCCGGGTCGCCCAGCACCGCGCGCTCAGCAGACTGCGAGCCCTGGCCGGCCAGTGAACACCCGCCGGACACCCCCGCCCGGCGGAGCTGGTGCGGGCGCCGGGTGCGGGCCGCAGGGGCCGGCGGCCGAATCGGTGCGGGACGGCATGGGAGCCTACGGATGAACATACGAAGCCGATCGGTGATCTTGTTCGTGGAATGAGAGGCTCGCGAAGCCCGTTAGCATGGACATCCGCACCGATCAAGGCCATTTGGGGAAGGTGTCATGACTGCAAACGTCGACGGAGTGCCCGAGAAGTTCGCGACGCTCGGGCTGACATACGACGACGTGCTGCTGCTGCCCGGCGCCTCGGAGGTTCTGCCCAACCAGGTGGACACCGCGTCGCTGGTCTCCCGCAACGTCAAGGTGAACATCCCGCTGCTCTCCGCGGCGATGGACAAGGTCACCGAGGCCCGGATGGCGATCGCCATGGCGCGGCAGGGCGGCGTCGGTGTGCTGCACCGCAACCTCTCCATCGCCGACCAGGCCAACCAGGTCGATCTGGTGAAGCGCTCCGAGTCCGGCATGGTCACCGACCCGATCACCGTTCACCCGGACGCCACGCTCGCCGAGGCCGACCAGCTCTGCGCCAAGTTCCGGATCAGCGGAGTCCCGGTCACCGACCGCGCGGGCAAGCTGCTCGGCATCGTCACCAACCGCGACATGGCCTTCGAAGCGGACCGCGCGCGCCAGGTGCGCGAGGTCATGACCCCGATGCCGCTCGTCACGGGCAAGGTCGGCATCTCCGGCGTGGACGCCATGGAGCTGCTGCGCCGCCACAAGATCGAGAAGCTGCCGCTGGTCGACGACGCGGGCATCCTCAAGGGCCTCATCACCGTCAAGGACTTCGTCAAGGCCGAGAAGTACCCCAACGCCGCCAAGGACGCCGAGGGCAGGCTGCTCGTCGGCGCCGCCGTCGGCGCCAGCCCGGAGGCGCTGGAGCGCGCCCAGGCGCTGGTCGCGGCGGGCGTCGACTTCCTGGTCGTGGACACCTCGCACGGCCACAACAGCAACGCGCTGAGCTGGATGTCCAAGATCAAGTCGAGCGTCTCCGTCGACGTCATCGGCGGCAATGTCGCCACCCGGGACGGCGCCAAGGCGATGATCGACGCGGGTGTGGACGGCGTCAAGGTGGGCGTGGGTCCCGGCTCGATCTGTACCACCCGTGTCGTCGCCGGGATCGGCGTTCCCCAGGTCACCGCGATCTACGAGGCAGCGACCGTCTGCCGGGCGGCCGGCATCCCGGTCATCGGCGACGGCGGCCTCCAGTACTCGGGCGACATCGGCAAGGCGCTCGCCGCCGGGGCCGGCACGGTGATGCTCGGCAGCCTGCTCGCTGGCTGCGAGGAGTCGCCGGGAGAGCTCCAGTTCATCAACGGCAAGCAGTTCAAGTCGTACCGGGGCATGGGCTCGCTCGGCGCGATGCAGTCGCGCGGCCAGGGCCGCTCGTTCTCGAAGGACCGCTACTTCCAGGACGAGGTGGCCTCCGACGACAAGCTCGTCCCCGAGGGCATCGAGGGCCAGGTCCCCTACCGCGGCCCGCTCTCCGCCGTGCTGCACCAGCTCATCGGCGGCCTCCGCCAGACCATGGGCTATGTGGGCGCCGCGTCCATCGACGAGATGGAGAGCAAGGGCAAGTTCGTCCGGATCACCGCGGCCGGCCTCAAGGAGAGCCACCCGCACGACATCCAGATGACGGTCGAGGCACCGAACTACACCAGGGGCTGACCGCGCGCCCCGGGTGGGGCGAGCGCCGACAACGTACCGCCGGGGGGGGGGGGGGGGGGGGGGGGGGGGGGGGGGGGGGGGGGGGGGGGGGGGGGGGGGGGGGGGGGGGGGGGGGCGCCGCGCGCCCCGCCCCCCCCCCCCCCCCCGGCCCCCGGGCGGCCCGCGGCGGCTCCCCGCCCGGCCCGCCCGCGCCCCCCCCCCCCCCCGCCCCGCCGCCCCCCCCCCCCCCCCCCCCCCCCCCCCCCCCCCCCCCCCCCCCCCCCCCCCCCCCCCCCCGACCGGGCCCGGCACCGACGCGGATGCCGCCGCCGGGTATCGGGCGAACGGGTGTCGGGGATACTGGGACGGCAGACGTAGAGGGAAAGGCCACACATCGTGACTGAGATCGAGATCGGGCGCGGCAAGCGCGGCCGCAGGGCGTACGCCTTCGACGACATCGCCGTCGTCCCCAGCCGGCGCACCCGGGACCCGAAGGAGGTCTCGATCGCCTGGCAGATCGACGCCTACCGGTTCGAGCTGCCGTTCCTGGCCGCACCCATGGACTCGGTGGTCTCCCCGCGGACCGCGATCCGTATCGGTGAGATGGGTGGTCTGGGCGTCCTCAACCTGGAGGGTCTGTGGACCCGCTACGAGGACCCGCAGCCGCTGCTCGACGAGATCGCCGGTCTCGACGAGGCGACCGCCAACCGCAGGCTCCAGGAGATCTATGCCGAGCCCATCAAGGAAGAGCTGATCGGGCAGCGCATCAAGGAGGTGCGCGACTCGGGTGTGGTCACCGCCGCGGCGCTCTCTCCGCAGCGCACCGCCCAGTTCTCCAAGGCCGTGGTGGACGCCGGGGTCGACATCTTCGTCATCCGCGGTACGACGGTCTCCGCCGAGCACGTCTCCGGCGCGGCCGAGCCGCTGAACCTCAAGCAGTTCATCTACGAGCTGGACGTCCCGGTCATCGTCGGCGGCTGCGCCACGTACACCGCCGCCCTGCACCTGATGCGGACGGGCGCGGCGGGCGTGCTGGTCGGCTTCGGCGGCGGCGCGGCCCACACCACCCGTAACGTGCTGGGCATCCAGGTGCCGATGGCCACCGCTGTCGCGGATGTCGCGGCGGCCCGTCGTGACTACATGGACGAGTCCGGCGGCCGGTACGTGCACGTGATCGCGGACGGGGGAGTCGGCTGGTCCGGCGACCTGCCCAAGGCGATCGCCTGCGGTGCCGACTCCGTGATGATCGGTTCTCCGCTGGCCCGGGCCACGGACGCGCCCGGCAAGGGGCGGCACTGGGGCATGGAGGCCGTCCACGAGGACGTGCCGCGCGGCAAGCTGGTCGACCTGGGCATCGCCGGGACGACGGAGGAGGTCCTGACGGGCCCCTCGCACAGCCCGGACGGCTCGATGAACTTCTTCGGTGCGCTGAAGCGGGCCATGGCGACGACGGGTTACAGCGAACTCAAGGAGTTCCAGCGCGTCGAGGTCACCGTGGCGGACTCGCAGCACAGCCGCTGAACGCCGCACCCCGTGGAAAAGGCCGCCTCTTGAAAGAGGCGGCCTTTTCACATGCCGGACGGCGCGCTCCCGGGACGCCGCCCGGTGGGCGCCGGGCCGAAGGGGTCAGAGCCGGTATGCCGCGCCCGCCGGGCTCGCGCCCCTGGTGTCGAGCAGCAGTTGGGCCTTGACCGCGAGGCCCTGGAGGTCGTAGGTGCGGTGATGCTGGAGCAGGACCGTCAGATCGGCGTTGGCGGCGGCCTCGTACAGGGAGTCGGCGCGCGGTACGGGCAGATCGCGCACCCGCCAGTCGGGTACGTACGGGTCGTGGTAGCTCACGGCGGCGCCCAGGTCCATCAGCCGGCAGGCGATCTCGGTCGCCGGTGAGCCTTCCTGGTCGGCCAGGTCGGGCTTGTAGGTGACGCCGAGGAGCAGCACCCGGGCCCCGCGCGCCGACTTCCCGTGTTCGTTGAGCAAGGTGGCGCTGCGCTGGATCACGTACTGCGGCATACGGCTGTTGATCTCCTGGGCGAGGCCGACCATGCGCAGCGGATGGCCGGGGGTGCGGCCCGCGTGCGGCAGATAGCTGGGGTCCATCGGCACGCCGTGGCCGCCGACGCCGGGGCCGGGCCGGAACGCCTGGAAGCCGAAGGGCTTGGTCTCGGCGCAGCGGATGACGTCCCAGAGGTCGACGCCGAGGTCGTGGCAGAGCACGGCCATCTCGTTGACCAGGGCGATGTTCACATGCCTGAAGTTGGTTTCGAGGAGCTTCACGGTCTCCGCCTCGCGCGGGCCGCGGGCGCGGACGACCTTGTCGGTGAGGCGGCCGTAGAAGGTGGCGGCCGACTCGGTGCAGGCGGGGGTGAGGCCGCCGATCACCTTCGGTGTGTTGCCGAAGCTGTGGGCGCGGTTGCCGGGGTCGAGCCGTCCGGGCGAGTAGGCGAGGTGGAAGTCGCGGCCCGCGCGCAGGCCCGATCCCTCCTCCAGGATCGTGCGCAGGCAGCCCTCCGTGGTGCCGGGCGCGACGGGTGACTCCAGCAGCACGGTGGTGTGCGGGCGCAGCCGGGCGGCCAGGGCGCGGGCGGCGGCGGCGAGCGCGGTGAGATCGGGGGTGCGGTCGGCGCCGAGCGGGGTGGGGGCGCAGATCACGGCGGTACGGACCCGGCCCAGCTCGGTGGGGTTGGTGGTGGGCCTGAACCCTCCCGAGAGCATCCGGCGTACGTCGGATGCGGTGAGCGGGCCGTCGACCGGGCTCTGGCCCGCGGCCAGTTTCGCGACGGGGCGTGGGTCGGTGTCGTAGCCGATGGTGTCGATACCGGCGGCCACGGCGGCCTGGGCGAGGGGCAGGCCGAGGTGGCCGAGTCCGATGACGGCGAGATCTGCGGGCATGGCGGTGGCCGCGTCCTTCCCTGCGGTCCTGTCCGGGGGAGCTGTGCCGGGCCCGGCAGGACCTAGCCGGAGTTGACAGTGAGCGCAAGCCCGGTGGACAGAATGAGCGAGCGCACTGTCAGACTAGGCTTAAATATGACCGTTATGCGGTAGGGCGTGGCCGATGATGAGCGTTTGTCGGATATTGCGCCTTTCGGGGGCTGTGGGGGTGCGGTGCTGGTCGCCGTCGAGCACCTGGGACCGGGTGGGGCGCGGAGTTATCCACAGCCAGTGGCTGAAGTCGCCGACTGCGGACAGAATCGATCTGTGAGCCCGACCACGCGGGGGACGACGGGAGGCAGCGGTGAGGACAGCGACACTGGGACCTGCGGAGCGCGCCCGAGCGCTGGCGGCCATGACCGAGCGCGAGCTGGACGTGCTGGTGATCGGCGCGGGGGTGGTCGGGGCCGGCACCGCTCTCGACGCGGTCACGCGCGGCCTGACGACCGGACTCGTGGAAGCGCGCGACTGGGCCTCCGGCACATCGAGCCGGTCGAGCAAGCTGATCCATGGCGGGCTGCGCTATCTGGAGATGCTCGACTTCGCGCTGGTGCGCGAGGCCCTGAAGGAGCGGGGGCTGCTGCTGGAGAAGCTGGCGCCCCATCTGGTCAAGCCCGTGCCGTTCCTCTATCCGCTGCGGCACAAGGGCTGGGAGCGGTTCTACGCGGGATCGGGCGTCGCGCTGTACGACGCGATGTCCATATCGTCCGGACACGGCCGCGGGCTGCCCGTCCACCGCCATCTCTCCCGGCGCAACGCCCTGCGGGTGGCGCCCTGCCTGAAGAAGGACGCCCTGGTCGGCGCCTTGCAGTACTACGACGCGCAGATGGACGACGCGCGCTATGTGGCGACCCTGGTCCGTACGGCCGCCACCTACGGCGCGCGGGTGGCCAACGGGGCGCGGGTCGTCGGCTTCCTGCGCGAGGGCGAGCGGGTCGTGGGCGCGCGCGTCCGGGACGTGGAGGCCGGCGGCGAGTACGAGATCCGGGCCAAGCAGGTGGTCAACGCCACCGGGGTCTGGACGGACGACACCCAGGGGCTGATCGCCGAGCGCGGACAGTTCCACGTCCGGGCCTCCAAGGGCATCCATCTCGTCGTGCCCAAGGACCGCATCCACTCCTCGACCGGGCTGATCCTGCGGACCGAGAAATCGGTGCTGTTCGTCATCCCCTGGGGCCGCCACTGGATCGTCGGCACCACCGACACCGACTGGGACCTGGACAGGGCCCACCCCGCCGCCTCCAGCGCCGATATCGACTATCTCCTGGAGCACGTCAACTCGGTGCTGTCCGTCCCCCTGACCCGTGACGACGTACAAGGGGTGTACGCGGGGCTGCGCCCGCTGCTGGCCGGGGAGTCGGACGCGACCAGCAAGCTGTCGCGCGAGCACACGGTCGCCCATCCGGTGCCCGGCATGGTGGTGGTCGCCGGGGGCAAGTACACCACCTACCGGGTGATGGCCAAGGACGCGGTGGACGAGGCGGTGCACGGTCTCGACCAGCGGGTGGCGGACTGCGTCACCGAGGACGTGCCGCTGCTCGGGGCCGAGGGCTATCACGCGCTGTGGAACGCGCGGGCGGGCATGGCGGCGCGGACCGGAATCCATGTGGCCAGGGTCGAGCACCTGCTGAACCGCTACGGCACGCTGGTGGAGGAGCTGCTGGAGATGATCGCGGCCGATCCGGGACTCGGCGAACCGCTCGGCGGGGCCGACGACTATCTGCGCGCCGAGGTCGTCTACGCGGCCTCCCACGAGGGGGCCCGCCATCTTGAGGACGTGCTGACGCGGCGTACCCGCATCTCGATCGAGACCTTCGACCGGGGGACGCGCAGCGCCCGGGAGTGCGCGGAGCTGATGGCGCCGGTGCTCGGCTGGGACAAGGACCAGATCGAACGGGAGGTCACGCACTACGGGAAGCGGGTGGAGGCCGAGCGGGAATCGCAGCGGCAGCCGGACGATCAGACGGCGGACGCGGCGCGGCTGGGCGCGCCGGACATCGTGCCGACCTGACGCCGCCCGGCGGACGGGCGCCGCGGCGCGCTGTGCAACGCCGTTCCCGGGAGGAGCGGTTGGGGCCGGCGGGGTGATCGGGGACACGGGTGGCGCCTGAACGGGGGACGGGGGGCGTACGTATGGACGCACGGGCAGCGGGCTGGTGACGCCGTGTCCGGTGCGGGGGCGGTGGAATCGGTGTTCAGGGGGCGGGTGGTGCGTGCCGGAGTGCGCGGGGTCCGAGGGAGTGACGCGTACTCAGGACGGCGATTCCCCTTCACCCATCACATTCGTCACCGCGGGCTCATCCGTTACGCGTGCACTTGTGCAGAATTCGAACAGGGGCATGGCCTGCGGAGTGTCGGTCCCTGCTCCGGGCAGTGGCATGGTGAGGGTCCTTCCGGTGGCGCCGTCGCGCCGGGCACCGGACCCGGGAGCAGTGGCGGTCCCGGAGTGAGGGACAATGAAGGCTCTGCCAGGGCGCGTTACGGCACCGTGCGGCGGCGGGCGCGGGCCAGGATCAGGGATCGCAGAGGGGACGCATGTCGGAGTCGAAGCAGTCGCGGGACACGGCGCAGGAGCCTCGGCGGGAGACGGGGAAGGGCGCCGGCGACACCCCGGAAGGACGCCTGCTCGCGGGCAGGTACCGGCTCGGCGCGGTACTCGGGCGCGGTGGCATGGGCACGGTGTGGCGGGCCCTCGACGAGACTCTCGGCCGTACGGTCGCGGTGAAGGAACTGCGCTTCCCCTCCAGCATCGACGACGACGAGAAGCGCCGGCTGATCACACGCACGCTGCGCGAGGCCAAGGCGATCGCCCGGATCCGCAACAACGGCGCGGTCACCGTCTTCGACGTCGTGGACGAGGACGACCGGCCCTGGATCGTCATGGAGCTGGTGGAGGGCAAGTCCCTCGCCGAAGCCGTGCGCGAGGACGGCCTCCTGACGCCCAGAAGGGCGGCCGAGGTCGGGCTCGCCATCCTCGACGTGCTGCGTTCGGCGCACCGCGAGGGCATTCTGCACCGCGATGTGAAGCCGTCCAACGTGCTGATCGCCGAGGACGGCCGCGTCGTGCTCACGGACTTCGGCATCGCCCAGGTCGAGGGCGACCCTTCGGTCACCTCGACCGGCATGCTCGTCGGCGCCCCCTCCTACATCTCGCCCGAGCGTGCCCGTGGCCACAAGCCCGGCCCGGCAGCCGACCTCTGGTCGCTCGGCGGGCTGCTGTACGCGTCGGTGGAGGGCTCGCCCCCCTACGACAAGGGCTCCGCCATCGCCACGCTGACGGCGGTCATGACCGAGCCGCTCGACCCGCCGAAGAACGCGGGCGCGCTGACCGAGGTCATCTACGGGCTGCTGGCCAAGGACCCCGAGCAGCGGCTCGACGACGCGGGCGCGCGGGCGCTCCTCGAAGAGATCATCCAGGCGCCCGACCGGGAGCCGGAGCCCGCGCCCGACGCCACCCGGGCGATTCCGCTTCTGCAACTGCCTCCCGAGCCCCGGCCCGTCCCGCGTGCCGCGCCCGCCCCGAGCGCGCCCCGGCCGGGCGCCCGGTATGTCGCGCCGGCGCGCCCGTCTGCGCCGCGTGCCTCGCTCACGGATGTGGTGCCCCGGCGCACGCTGGTGGTGATCGCGGTCGTCGCCGCTCTGGCCATCATCGCCACGGTGCTGATCGTCGCCCTCAACGGTGACGGCAGTGCTGACGACGCGTCCGGTGCGGGCAAGGGTGCCGGTGACAGGACGGCCTCTGCGGGGTCCGCCACCGACACGGCCGGCAAGGACGGCAACGAGAGCCCGGCGCCGGGCAAGAGCGCGACAGGGGACAGCAAGGGCGATGCCGCCGCCGCCGGACAGGATTCCGGAAGTTCCGATTCCGGTTCGGCCGATGGCTCCGACACGTCGGGCGACTCCGACGACAAGGGCGATGACGCCGATGAGGACGACGGGGACACGGGTGGGAAGGGCACGTCGGGCAGCGATGAACTGCCCGACGGTTACGCCATGGTCAGCGACTCCCAGTTCCACTTTGCCATGGCGATGCCCGAGGGCTTCCGCAAGACGGCCATAGCCGGCACCAACTCCGGCGGCATCTACAGCAAGAGCGGCGGATTCCCCCGGGTGCAGGGCGACTTCACCAGCACCCCGACCGACGACGCCGTGGCCGCCTGGCGGCAGCAGGAGCCGAGCGTCAGAGGGAGCAGCAAGAATTACAAGCGCATCAGCCTCAAGGAGACCGAGTTCAACGGGTATCCGACCGTCGCGGACTGGGTGTTCGAGCGCGAGCAGGGCGGCGAGCGGATCAGGGTCCTCAACCGGGGCTTCAAGGTCGACGGCTCCCGGGGGTACTCGATCATGGTGAGCTGCAAGGCCGACGAGTGGGACGGATCCGCGTGCGAGACGCTGCGGAAGACCGCCATCGCCACGTTCCAGCCGAAGGGCTGAGCGGCGGCCCCTGGGCGCGGGGGCCTGAGCGACGGTCCCTGAGCACGGGGCTTGAGCGCGGGGCCCGGGCGCGGGGGTCAGGCAGAGGCGCGGCGGCCGGTCCCGGGCGTGGGTCGGGCCGTCACGGGCAGGAGTGGAGGCGTACGGATGCGAACGTTCCGCACCGGTTGCCCGGACCCGGCGGCACGTTCGGCCCCGGCCACGTATCGTGAGTCTCGCGAACCGTACGCATCCACAATGAGCCGGTAAACGACCGGAATTGGCGGCTTCGTGGGTCTCCGGGACCGGGAGACCGCCTGTTTTCTTTCGGGGAGGCGTCGTGGACGAATACGCGGGACGGGTTCTCGCCGACCGCTATCGCCTGCCCCTGCCGCCGTCCGACGAGTACGAACTCGCCGAGACGCGTGCCTTCGACACGTACAGCGGCCAGGAAGTCCTCGTCCGGCAGGTGCCGTTGCCGGAGGTCGTGGAGGCCGAGGTCATCGACGCCGAGGGAGCCGCCGCACCCCGGCGGGCCCCCGGGCGCACGCCCCGCAGGCATACGGACCCGGCGGTGCGGCGGGCCATCGAGGCGGCGCAGAGCGCCGCCCAGATCCCGGACCACCCCCGGCTCGACCAGGTCTTCGACGTCTTCGCCGAGTCCGGTTCGCTGTGGATAGTGAGCGAACTCGTCGCGGCCAGGCCGCTCGCCGCGCTGCTCGCGGAGAAGCCGCTCAACCCGTACCGCGCGGCCGAGATCGCCTCCGACGTGCTCACCGCCGTACGCGTGGTGCACGCCCACGGCTGGACCCACCGGAACATCACCGTCCGCACGGTGCTCGTCTGCGACGACGGGCGGGTCGTGCTGACCGGGCTCGCCGCGGGTGCGGCCGAGGAGGCACTGTGCGGATACGCGCCGGTGCCGGAGCCGCCCGGCGGGCCGGACCCGTACGAAGCAGGACACCGGCCCGGGTCGCCGGACTCCCGGTTCCAGGAATCCGGGCTCCTCGACTCCGGACACGACTCAGGGCCGCACGACTCCGGACACGACTCCGGTCTGTACGAATCCGGGGGCCGGGAACAGCTCGGCACGGGCGGACACCACGGTCCGTCCGGCGGGGCAGCGGAGACGGGAGCAGCAGACCCGGGCCACGCACCAGGACCCACGGCCGGTGTGCCCGGCTCGCCGGGCCGGGCCGCGCTGGAGACGGGCCGCACCGCCCAGAGCCCCTACGGCGAGGGCACCTCGTCCGGTACCTCCGGCGCCATGCCCCGGCCGCACCAGGGCCCGCCCGGCATCCCCGCCCCGTACGGCGGCCGCCCGGCGCTGCCCGGCAGCGGCTCCGGCGACATCCGCGCCGCGCGTGCCGGTGCCATCGCCGCGTACCGCGCCGGGGCCCGCGCCGCCGCGCGGGCCAGCGAGGACCGGGCGGCCGACACGGGCGGGCTGCCCCCGCTGCCCGAGCCCGGTACCGGGCAGGAGTCCCGGGAGCCGGCCCACGACGAGCCCCGGACGCCGGCCCAGGACGTCCCCCAGGGGCCGGCCGCGACCGGCGGCGACCCGGAATGGTGGGTCGCCCGGCCGCGCCCCTTCGAGGACGTGGACGCCGACGAGGACGACGAGCCGCCCACGCCGCCCTATCGCGCCCAGCTCGCCGGCGTCTGGAACGACGGCCCGGCACCCTGGAACGACGCCTCCGGCTCGCTGCCCGCGGGCGGCGGTCCGTACGGCGGGGGAGCGGCGGCCCCGTTCGGCGGCGGCACGGCGGGGATTCCCGTACCCGGCGCGGGACCCGTAGGCGCGGGACCCGCGGGCACGGCCCGCCGAGAGACGCCCGCGCTGCCGCCCGCCGGGCACGACTCCGACAGGCACGACTCCGACAGGCACGACTCCTCCGGGTACGAATCCACCGGACAGGAGTTCACGGGATACGACTCCGCCGGGCACGACTCCGACGGGTACGGGGGCAGCGGGGGCACCGGAGCCGTCGAGGCACGTGGCGTCGGCAGCCCGTACCCCCGGCCCGGCGACCGACCGTACGGCGACGGACGCACCGGTACCGGACGGACCGGCGCCGGACAGACCGGTGGTGGACAGCCCGGCAGCGGGCAGCCCGGCGGCTCGCGTGACGCGCTGCGCGCCGACGCGCAGCGGCACTCGGCGCAGGCGCCCGCCGCCACGGGCGGGGGCGCCGGGGCCGGCCGGTGGGACGACATCGTGGCGCCCGGCCCCGTGCCCGCCTACCGGGGGCCCGCCACCCCCCTCGCGGCCGAGCGCGCCCGGCAGGCGCGTATCGCGGTCGTCGGGGCCGTCACGGAGCGCTGGGCGCCGGAACAGGCCGGTCCCGTCCATGAGAACTGGCAGCTGGCACCGCCCATCGGGCCCTCCACCGACCTGTGGGCGCTGGGCGCGCTGCTCTACCGCGCGGTGCAGGGACACGCCCCGTACCCGGAGGAGAGCGCCATCGAGCTGGTGCAGCTCGTCTGCGCGGAGCCGCCCGCGTTCGCCGAGGAATGCGGACCGCTGCGTCCCGTGGTCGAGTCGCTGCTGCGTCAGGACCCCTCGGAACGGCCGGACTTCGAGGAGCTGCGCGGCTGGCTGCGTTCCCTCGTCCGGTCCGCCCCCGAGCCGGAGGCCGGTCTGGACGTCGTCACGGTGCCGACCGACGAGACGCGGCTGCCGATCGTGCGCCGCCGGGGAGAGCTGGTGCGCAGGCGGCGCATCTGGGGCCGTGGCCGCGACGCGGAACACGGCCGCCACCGCCACAAGAAGGGCAAGGAGCGCAAAGACGCGGTCGGTGAGAGCGGCGGCGGCGTCGGTGAGGCCGTCGAGCAGCGGTACGGCCGCTCCGAGGTCGAGGAGACCTACGAACGCCCCGAGATCTTCGAGAGCCTCGGCCGCCCGGAACCCCCCGGCCCCTACGGCCCGTCCGATCCGGCGGACCGCGACGACCGCCCCCGTGGCCGTTCCGAAGGGGGGCGCGCGCCGAACGCCCTGGGCCGCACCTTGCTGCTGCTGGTACTGCTCCTCCTGGTGGGGGTCGTCGTGTACGCGGTGATGTTCATGCCCAAGTCCTCCGATACGGGGCAGCAGGGCCGGAGCGTCGGGGAGGCGCCCCCCGGCGCGTCCTCCGCACCGCAGGACCCCGGCGGGCAGGAGTCCGGGGAGCGGACCTCCACCACGGAGCCGCCCGCTTCCGGCAGCCCGGACCGTCCCAACACCTCCGCTCCCCAGACCTCGGGGTCCGCCCCCGATGTCGCCAAGGGGTACGCCCTGCGCGAGGACACGGAGGGTTTCCGTATCGCGGTCGACAAGACCTGGCAGCGGCGGCCCATCAACGACAGCGGACAAGTGCGTTACGAGGGTGGGGACTTCACCCTGATAGTCGTCCCGGGCCGGGACAGCGTCGCGAGCAACGGCTCCGACCCCATGGCCTATCAGCGCGACAAGGAACGCGAGATACAGCCGTTCCGTGACTCCAGTTGGGCCACCGCCTCCGGACTGCGCCGCATCGACGTCGGACAGCAGGCCATGGCGGAGGGGCAGTACACCTGGCAGGACAGCAGCGGCCGCGAGGTCTTCGTACGGAACCTCGCGATGGTCATCGACGGCCGGTACCACGTCATCCAGGTCATCGGTCCCGAGGACGAGCGGGACAAGGTCGGCGAGATCTACCAACAGGCCACCGGTGCCTATCGCGTTACGGGCTGACGGACCGCAAGTCCGCCCGAGTTCCGGCTCTGTTCCCGAGCGGAACGGGAGCCGCGCGCGAAGCGCGCTGTCAGGCCCCGCGCGTCACAGTCCGGTTGCCGCGACCGCCCCGAGGTTTCGTGTCCCCGCGCCGCTCCGTAACCTGTGAGCCCAAGGAAGCGGGGCATGGACGTGGAGCATTCGCAGAGGACGGGTTCGGATACCGGCGGCATGGGCGGCACCGGAAGCGCCGGCGGCACCGGAAGCGCCGGCGCGGATACCGCGGGCAGGGCGGCAGACACCCGCGACGGGCTGGTGCTCGCCGGGCGGTACCGACTGGGCGAGAGCATCGGCCGCGGGGGCATGGGCCGGGTGTGGCGCGCGCACGACGAGATGCTGCACCGGGTGGTCGCCATCAAGGAGCTGACGGCGGGACGGTACGTCTCCGAGGCCGACCGCGCCGTCCTGCACGAGCGGACCAGGAAAGAGGCCCGCGCCGCCGCCCGCATCAGCCATCCGGCGGTCGTCACCGTCCACGACGTCCTCCACCATGACGACCGCCCGTGGATCGTCATGCAGTACGTCGACGGCCCCTCCCTGGCAGACGCGGTCAAGGAATCCGGTCGCATCGACATCCGGGAGACGGCCAGGATCGGGCTCGCCGTCCTGGACGCGCTGCGCGCGGCGCACACCGCCGGCGTGCTGCACCGCGATGTGAAGCCCGGCAACGTCCTGCTCGCCCGTGACGGCCGTGTCCTGCTCACCGACTTCGGTATCGCCGCCATAGAGGGCGACGCCACCATCACCAGGACCGGTGAGATCATCGGCTCCATCGACTATCTGGCGCCCGAGCGGGTGCGGGGCCACGACCCCGGCCCCGCCTCCGACCTCTGGTCGCTGGGGGTCACCCTCTACACCGCCGCTCAGGGCACCTCGCCGTTCCGCCGCACCTCCCCGCTCTCCACGATGCAGGCCGTCGTCACGGACGAGCTGGACCACCTCGACCAGACCGGCCCGCTCGCTCCGGTGATCGCCGCGCTGCTGCACAAGGACCCGCACGCGCGCTCCGGAGTCGGCGAGACCGAACGCATGCTGCGCGAGGTGATGGAGGGGCGGACGCCGACCGGCGCGGGGGCGCACGATCCGACCGTGGCCGTACGCACCGATGGCCGGCCCACGGCCGCCACCGCGCGACTGCCCGCCGAGGAACCGGCGAAGCCCGCCGGATTCGGCGCGGGCGGCGGGAGCGGCGCGGGAGGTGGCGGGGCGGATCGGGCGACATCGCCGCCGTACTCCTCGGGTGAGACACACATACCGGGGCGGGGGACGGAGAGCGGCACCGCGGCCGCGCCGCCCGTACCTCCGCCCACCTCCCCGCACCCCCCGTCCCCCGGCGGCGACTCCGGGACCCGCCCCGTGCCCGCCGCCGAACGGGCCGGGCGCCGCCGCGGCCGGCTGCGTACGACGGCCGTGGCCATCGCCGTCGCGGCGGTCCTCGGCGGTGGCGTCGGCTTCGCCGTCCTGAAGCTCGCGGACCGCGGCGGCGGTGACGGCGGCGCAGCGCGCCCGACGGCCGGGAACAGCGAGGGGATCGACACCTCCGAGCCCTCCGACGACGCGTCCGACAGCCCGAAGCCGACGGACGAAGCCTCCGACGACAGCGCCTGGGAGCGCGTCGAGGCCCCCGAGGGCTTCACCCTCAGCGTCCCCAAGGGCTGGGAGCGGCGGGCCGGCACCGAGCTGATCGACTACACCCCCGACAACGGGGTGCATCTGATCCGGATCAGCGTCAGCTCGCCCGACTACGAGGATCCGTACACGCACATGCTGAGCCTGGAGGAGCAGCTGCGACGGCTGCCGGACTACGAGCGCGTCAGCATGGCTCCCAACTCCTTCCGTGACAAGGCGCGCTCCGCGCGCTGGGAGTTCACCTGGACCGAGGAGCAGAGCCACACCGGGAAACGGCACGCCATCGACCAGATCTACTACTCGGACGACGGGAACACCGAGTACGCGATCTACATGTCGGGGCCGGAGGAGGACTGGGAGACCATCCGCAAGCAGTTCAACACCGTCCTGCGCAGCTGGCAGCCGCCGCCGGCAGACGCGAACTGATGGTCCGCCGATCCGTCTGTCATCTCGTCGATCCGCCCAGGACCCCCTGATCAGGGGTTATGTAGCCAGTGATCACTGGCGCGATGCGGCTGCCCCGTACGCACCGGGTGAAAAGGTGTTACCGCCGGGTATCCAAAGCTCCCGATGCGTCATACCCTCGGCCCCATGACGGACTCGAAGCCAGTCACCGCCACTCCGGGAACGCCTGCCGCCCCGGTCGTCCCGGGAGCCCCAGCCGTCCCGGAAACCTCCGCCGTCCGTAGCACCAACCCCGTGGCCGCCTCCCCGGCCGGTGCGCGCACCGCCGCCGATGTGGTCACCCCCGAGCGCGTCGCCCGGCTCGTACGCGGGGTCGTCGGTTCCGGCCGTACCGCCAACCACACCCCGTTCACCGGGGAGAAGCTGGCCGACCTGCCCGAGTCCACCCCCGAGGACGTGGCGCGCGCGTTCGAGCGGGCGCGCGCCGCCCGGCCCGGCTGGAGCGCCCTCCCGCCGCGGCGGCGGGCGGCCGTGCTGCTCCGCTTCCACGACCTCCTGCTGGAGCGACAGGCCGAGGTGCTCGATCTGATCCAGCTGGAGACCGGCAAGGCCAGGCTGCACGCCCACGAAGAGGTACAGGCCGTCGCCGTCGCCGCCCGGCACTACGGGCTCAAGGCCCCCGCGTATCTGCGGCCGAAGCGGCACATCGGCGCGGTGCCGGTGCTCACGAAGGTCACCGAGCTGCGGCAGCCGCGCGGGGTCGTCGGGCAGATCGCGCCCTGGAACTACCCCTTGGAGCTGTCCGTCGGAGACGCGCTGCCCGCGCTCGTCGCGGGCAACGCCCTGGTGATGAAGCCCGACACCGAGACCGCGCTCACCGCTCTGTGGGCCCGGGACCTGCTGATCGAGGCGGGGCTGCCGTCCGAGGTCTTCCAGGTCGTCCTGGGTGACGGGCCGGTCGTGGGGCCCGAGGTCGTCGCACACGCCGACTACGTCTCGTTCACCGGATCGACCCGCACCGGGCGGGAGGTCGCACGCGGCGCCGCGGACCGGCTCGTCGGCGTCACCCTCGAACTCGGCGGCAAGAACGCCATGCTGGTGCTGGCCGACGCCGACGTGGAGAAGGCGGCGGAGGGCGCCGTGCGCGCGTGCTTCTCCTCCGCCGGGCAGCTCTGCATCTCCATCGAGCGGCTGTACGTCCACGAGTCGGTCGCCGACGCGTTCACGGAGCGGTTCGTCGCCAGGACGAAGGCGATGCGGCTCGGCAACTCCCTCGCTTACGGGGCCGACATGGGCTCCCTCGCGGGCGAGCGCCAGCTCGCGGCGGTCACCCGCCATGTCGACGAGGCCGTCGAGAAGGGCGCCACGCTCCTGGCGGGCGGCGTCGCCCGCCCCGACATCGGGCCGCTTTTCTACGAGCCGACGGTCCTCGAAGGCGTCGAGACCCCCATGGCCGTCTGCGCGGAGGAGACCTTCGGACCGGTCGTCTCCCTCTACCGCTTCAGCTCCGAGGACGCGGCGATCGACCTGGCCAACTCCCTCCCGTACGGACTCAACGCCAGCGTCTGGACCAAGGACGCGGCGCGCGGCCACCGGGTCGCGGCCCGGCTCCGCAGCGGCACGGTCAACATCAACGAGGGATACGCGTCGGCGTACGGCAGCGCGCGGGCACCGATGGGCGGAATGAGGGACTCCGGTCTCGGCCGGCGGCACGGCTCCGAGGGCATCCTCAAGTACACCGAGGCCCAGACCGTCGCACAGCAGCGGCTCCTGCCGATGGCGCCCTCCATGGGGCTGGACGACGAGCGGTACGCCGCGCTGATGAACCGGAGCCTGCGCGCCATGAAGATCCTCCGACTCCGTTAGGCAGCCGGGCGGATCACGACCAGCACCCACGGTAGTTCTCAACGAGGAGAGCCAGTGTCACAGGACAGCCGTGCCCGGAAGGGGCAGGACGACATCGACGACGCCTACGACGTGATCGTGGTCGGCTCCGGCTTCGGCGGGGCCGTGTCAGCGTTGCGGCTGACCGAGAAGGGGTATCGCGTCGGCGTTCTGGAGGCGGGCCGCCGCTTCACCCGCGAGACCCTCCCGAAGAACTCCTGGGACCTCAAGAACTATCTGTGGGCCCCCGCCCTCGGTCTCTACGGCATACAGCGCGTCCATCTGCTCGGCAACGTCATGGTGCTGGCGGGCGCCGGGGTCGGCGGCGGCTCGCTCAACTACGCCAACACGCTCTACGTACCGCCCGCCGCGTTCTTCGACGACCCCCAGTGGGCGGCCATAACCGACTGGGAACGGGAGCTGAAGCCGCACTACGACCAGGCCGCCCGGATGCTCGGCGTACGCCTCAACCCCACCATGACCCCCTCCGACATCCATCTCAAGGCCGCCGCCGAGGAGATGGGCGTCGGCGAGAGCTTCCACCTCGCCCCGGTCGGCGTCTTCTTCGGCGACGGCGAGGACGCGGACGGAACCGCCACGGCCCGCCCCGGCGAACCGGCGCCCGACCCGTACTTCGGCGGAACGGGCCCCGCCCGCCGCGCCTGCACCGAGTGCGGCGAGTGCATGACGGGCTGCCGGCACGGCGCGAAGAACACCCTCACCGAGAACTACCTGTATCTGGCGGAGCGCGCCGGAGCGGTCATCCACCCCATGACCTCGGTGATCGCCCTCACGGACGGCGGCGAGGACGGCCTTCGCGTCACCACCGTGCCGACGGACCGACGGCGCAAGGGCCGTACAAAAGTCTTCCGTGCCCCCCGGGTCGTGCTCGCGGCCGGTACGTACGGCACCCAGACCCTCCTGCACACCATGCGCGACCGGGGCCTGCTGCCCGGGCTCTCGGCGCGGCTCGGGGAGCTGACCCGGACCAACTCCGAGGCCCTGGTCGGCGCGCAGACCGACGACCGGCGCTACCGCGCACGCCACGGCGCGCCCAAGGCGGACTTCACCCGGGGCGTCGCCATCACCTCGTCGGTCCACCCGAACGGCACCACCCACGTCGAACCGGTGCGCTACGGCCGCGGCTCCAACGCCATGGGCGCCCTCTCCATACTCCAGGTGCCCTATGCCGAACGGCGGGTACGGGCCTGGCTGGCGAACGCCGCCCGGCATCCGCTGCTGCTGCTGCGCTCGCTCTCCAACCGCAAGTGGTCGGAGCGCACGATCATCGGACTGGTCATGCAGTCGCTGGACAACTCCCTGACGACCTACCGCAAACCGGGCGGCATCGGCAAGGGCCTGCTCACCGCCCGCCAGGGCCACGGCGCGCCCAACCCGAAACAGATACCCGAGGCGACCCGCGCCGCCACCCTTGTCGCGCGGGAGATCAACGGCTTCGCGGGCAGCAACGTCGGCGAGCTGATGGGCACGCCGCTGACCGCCCACTTCCTGGGCGGCTGCGCCATCGGCGCCTCGGCGGACGAGGGCGTCATCGACCCGTACCACCGGCTGTACGGGCATCCCGCCGTCTCGGTCGTCGA
This sequence comes from Streptomyces sp. NPDC012835, assembly GCF_042900885.1. Classification (NCBI taxonomy): domain Bacteria; kingdom Bacillati; phylum Actinomycetota; class Actinomycetes; order Kitasatosporales; family Streptomycetaceae; genus Streptomyces; species Streptomyces sp. NPDC012835. The sequence goes on along the minus strand of NZ_JBIBBW010000003.1, from coordinate 355,027 downwards.
CGGTTCGGCGGTCTCGGCGAACCTCGGCGTCAACCCGTCCCTGACGATCACCGCGCAGGCCGAACGCGCCATGTCCTTCTGGCCGAACAAGGGCGACCCCGACCCCAGGCCGGAACAGAGCGCGGACCCGCCCTATGTCCGCCTGCCCCCGGTCCCGCCGCTCGCCCCGGCGGTCCCGGCGGAGGCGTTCGGCGCGCTGCGACTGCCGTTGCTGGCGGTGCCGGAGGTGCCGCCGCGCGACCCGGGGCGGGACGGGACCTGAGAGGCGGGGAACACCGAAGGGCGAGGAACACCGAAGGGCGAGGAACACAGAAGAGAGGCGCTGCACCCCCCTCCGAGTGCAGCGCCTCTCTCTTCGCGCGCGTGCCGCGGGCGCCCGTGGGCGCCGCGCGTCACGTCGTACGTCTGTGGGTCACGCCGTGGCGTCACCGTCACGGCGGCGCTTCATCGCGAACATCACGCCGGCGCCGGCGAGGACGGCGACACCGCCGATCGTTCCGATGACGGGCAGCACCGAGGAGGAACCGGTCTCGGCCAGGGTGCCGGTGACGGGCAGCGGGTTGGCGCCGCCCTGCGGCTTCGTGTTGCCGGGCTTGGTGGTGGGGCCGGGCTTGGTGGTGGGGCCGGGGGTGGGCTTGCCCGGGTTCTCGTTGCGCTCACCGGCCGGCAGGACTTCGAACTCCCAGTCGGTGAAGGAGCCGTACGTGCAGTCCGTCTCGCCGTCCGTGTACCAGGCGAGGCCGATCGCGTAACTGTCGTCCGCCGGGGCCTTGGCCCCGATGTTCAGCCGCAGTTTGAGATCGACGTACGACTTGGCGCCCAGGGTGGTGTCCCCGATGTAGACGCCGCTCATGATGTCGTCCGTGGTTTCGAGCCACTTGCCGTTCTTGTCCTGGAACTGGATCGTGGTGTACGTGCCGAGCTGATCCTTGTCCCTCATGGACTCGGTCTCGTTGGCGACGGCCAGCGCCCAGTCGATCCGGCCGAGAGCCTTGTCGGACGTGTTGGTCGCCCGCAGGGTGAAGGGGTGCCATCCGCTGCCGGCCACGATCCTGCCGGGCAGACCGCTGATCCCCAGCTCCAGCGCCGAGTAGGCGAATTCCTCCTCGTCGTCCTCGTCGTCCGGGCACTCCTCGGGCTCGGAGGGCGAGGCGCTCGGGGTCGGCTTGCCGCTCTCCGTGCTCGACGGGCCGGGGCCGGGCGCCTCGTCGGTCGGGCCCGGGGCGCCGTCGGTCGGTGCGGTCGCCCCGCCGGTGGGGCCCGTGGAACCGTCCGTCGGCCCGGTGGACCCGTCCGTCGGCGCTGAGCTGCCGCCGCCGGGCTCCGTGCTCTCCCCGGCGGGCTCCGACGCGCCCCCGCTGGGCGCGTCGCCGGGCTCCGAGGTCTCCGGGGCGGCGCTGGACTCGCCGGGCGAGGGCGACTCGGCGGTCTTCGCGCTCGCGTCGCCGGTCGCGAAAGCGGCCGGAGCGGAGAGGAACGCGGCGGGGGCGATGACGGCGGTCGCGGCGGCGACGGCCATGGCGCGGCGGAGTTTCATGGAGACCTCAGCGAAGTTCGGCACACCGCCGGTGATCGGAGGTGCGGAGTCGTTGGGCCCTCCGGCGTGGGGTCACGGGTGAGGCCGTTGGTTTCGCATGCAAGACCTGCGACCTGTGTGAATGGTTGCACCCGTCTTCACGGAATCTTTAAGTGGTGTGCGTCACGTGTGTGGGTGGCGAAGTCCGGCCGGGGCCCAAGGGCGGCGGCGAACAGGGTCCGCGAGCGCCGGACCGTCAACGGCCCGCAGCCGACGCGGGCCCGAGATGCGCGCGGAACAGCCGGACGGCCGGCTCCGGGCGTCCCCGGGGCCGGCCGTTCGTCGTGTGACCGGGCTGCTGTCCCCTGCCTACCGGTCACGAGCGCCGGGACGAGGTCCCACGGCGCACTTGCGAAGTGCGTCGCACGTCCCGGCGGAGCCACGCTGGTTCCTCTGTGTCCGCGCGCCCGGACAGTTCAACGAAGGCGGGGTACGGCGGTCACGCGCCGTACGGGTGAGAGCGGGGCCCGAACGTGTCTGCGGATGCCCGGCACCCCGGGGCGCGGCCCGGGGCATCCCGCGCCGCGCGCGCCGCGCGTCTACACGCGGCCGCGGCTCAGCTCCAGCAGCGTCATCGCCAGTGCCGTGCCCGGCTTGCCGAGGGCGTCGCGGTAGCGGCCGAGGATCTCCATCTCGCGGGAGAGGTTGACCCGGCGGCCCCCGGAGGCGATCCGGGCGTCCTGGATCACCGCCGAGATCGCGATCCGTTCCTGTACGAGACCGATGATCCGGTCGTCGAGCGCGTCGATGCGTTCGCGTGCGCCGCCGATGAGCGCGGCGGCCTCCTCGGTCCGGGCGCCGGTGTCAGGGGTGGCGGCCCCGGCAGTGGTGGGCGCGGCGGTGGTGGTCGCGGTGTTCGGCGTGACGGTCATGCGGGGGTCCTTCGGTTCGGGGCGGGAGGGACCGCGGGCCCGAACGCGACAGACGCCCCGGGCCTTGTCGGCCCGGGGCGCCTGGGAAGTCGCTTGTCAGCTCAAGCAGCACGACCATGGCAGCCGGACGGGCCGGTGCCATAGGTAAAGACGTAGGTCAGGTGCTTGCGCATGCGGACAGTATGGACCCGATGTCCCGCGGCCCGGTAACGCGGGTTCGGATGGTGAGACGGGAAGCGCCGCCCGGGCCGTCGTACGGAGGGCCGTACCGGGGGCCGCACCGGCGGCTGTCCCCGCGGGCCGTCCAGGGGCCGAACGCTGTCCCCGGGCCGTCACCGAGCCCCGTTAGAATCGAGACATCAACACCCTCATCTCACCGCCGGAAGGCCGCCCCGTGCCAGCAGCACCCCCCGCCGCCCCCGACGTCGTTCTCGTCGTCGACTTCGGCGCGCAGTACGCCCAGCTCATCGCCCGCCGTGTCCGCGAGGCCCGGGTCTACAGCGAGATCGTGCCGTCCACGATGCCCGTGGCCGAGATGCTGGCCAAGAACCCCAAGGCGATCATCCTCTCCGGCGGCCCGTCCTCCGTCTACGCGGACCAGGCCCCGAGCGTGGACCGCGCGCTGTTCGAGGCCGGGGTGCCCGTATTCGGCATGTGCTACGGCTTCCAGCTGATGGCGACGGCGCTCGGCGGGACCGTCGACAACACCGGGGCACGTGAGTACGGCCGTACGGAGCTGCGCGTCTCCCGGACCGACTCCACGCTCTTCGAGGGCACCCCCGCCGAGCAGGCCGTATGGATGTCGCACGGCGACGCCTGCTCCGCGGCGCCCGCCGGTTTCACCGTCACCGCGTCGACGGATGTCGTCCCGGTCGCGGCCTTCGAGGACAACGAGAAGAAGCTGTACGGCGTCCAGTACCACCCGGAGGTGCTGCACTCCACCCACGGGCAGCAGGTCCTGGAACACTTCCTCTACCGGGGCGCCGGCATCGAGCCGACCTGGACCACCGCGAACGTGGTGGACGAGCAGGTGGCCCTCATCCGCGAGCAGGTCGGCAGGAAGCGCGCGATCTGCGGGCTGTCCGGCGGCGTCGACTCGGCCGTGGCCGCCGCGCTCGTCCAAAAGGCCATCGGGTCCCAGCTGACCTGCGTGTACGTCGACCACGGACTGATGCGCAAGGGCGAGACGGAGCAGGTCGAGAAGGACTTCGTCGCCGCGACGGGCGTGCAGCTCCGGGTGGTCGACGCGCAGGAGCGCTTCCTCGCCGCGCTGGCCGGGGTCTCCGACCCCGAGCAGAAGCGGAAGATCATCGGCCGTGAGTTCATCCGGGTCTTCGAGCAGGCCCAGGCCGAGATCGTCGCCGAGGCGGGCGCGGAGGGCGAGGACGTCGCGTTTCTCGTCCAGGGCACGCTCTACCCCGACGTGGTCGAGTCCGGCGGCGGCACCGGTACGGCCAACATCAAGTCGCACCACAATGTCGGCGGGCTCCCCGACGACATCGAGTTCCAGCTCGTCGAGCCGCTGCGCAAGCTGTTCAAGGACGAGGTGCGGATGGTCGGCCAGCAGCTGGGCCTGCCGGACGAGATCGTCCAGCGCCAGCCCTTCCCCGGCCCCGGCCTCGGTATCCGTATCGTCGGCGCGGTCACGCGCGAGCGCCTCGACCTGCTGCGCGAGGCCGACGCCATCGCCCGCGAGGAGCTGACCGCCGCCGGTCTCGACCGGGAGATCTGGCAGTGCCCGGTCGTCCTGCTCGCGGACGTGCGGTCCGTGGGTGTCCAGGGCGACGGACGGACGTACGGCCACCCCATCGTGCTGCGGCCGGTCTCGTCCGAGGACGCGATGACGGCCGACTGGACGCGCATGCCGTACGACGTGCTGGCGAAGATCTCCACCCGCATCACCAACGAGGTCGCGGACGTCAACCGCGTGGTCCTCGACGTGACGAGCAAGCCGCCGGGGACGATCGAGTGGGAGTGACCCCTCCCCGGCCCTGCGGCCCCCGGCCCTGCGGCTCCCGGCCCTCCATGGGCCCTGCGGCAGAGGGCTGACCGCCGACGCCGTCGCTCATTTCTCCGAGCGGCGGCGTCGCCGTGTCTCCGGGCGTCGTCGTGTCTTCGGGTATGCCGCTCGGACACGGTATGTCCCGCCGGTGTGTCCCGACCGGTGTGTCCCGACCGGTATCCACCGTGGGTGACCTGAGCTGAAAGAACCATTTCCGATCGGAATCGATCCGACGGCGATCAATCAGCTTCGTTCCAGGGAGGATTGAGCCCGCAGGGTCAACACCGTGACGATGTTGTCACCCGCTCCGGCCGGGCAAACTCCGCGAACCTCTCCCTCGGTGCGGGACAATTCCCTTGCGTTGCAAGGAAGTTCACCTACGGGACGGGAAGGGCGGCAATCGGCGTGGCGGTGCAGGAGGCGAGGCAGGGCGCGCACGGCGGTGGCTGTACGTGTGGGGGCTGTCCGCACGGGGCCCGGGAGGGGCATCGGCGGGCGGTGGCCGCGTTCCTGCTGAAGCGGGACGAGCTGGCCGCCGGCCAGGGGCTGCCGGGGGCGGTCGCGCACTCGGTGGGGGCCTCTCGGCAGTGGGTGTCCGACGAACTCACCCAGTCCGCACGGGCCGTGGCCGATCGCGGCCGGGAGGCGGGCGACGCCTGGCTGCACGCCGTATGGCGGCACACCCTGCTGGTCGTCTGGGGCGGTGTACTCGTGCTCGCGCTCGCCCAGGCGGTCACCGCGACCGGAGTGGGCTGGTCGGTCGCGCGCACGGCGGGGCTGGCGGCCGCGCTGGTCGTCGCGGTGCCGCTGACCGTCGCCGCCAGGGCGCACCGGGCCCGTGGCGGACTGCTGGCGCCGCTGATCGGTGAGGACAACCGGCTGTCGACATCGCGGACCGTCGCCTCCGCCTGGGTGTCGTTCGCGGTGTTCGCGGTGCTCGTGCTCGCCCTTCAGCTCGCGGGCGCTTCCGGGCACGACCGGCGCGACGCGCTGATCGCCGGACTCGATCTGGCCCGGGGCGCGGGCCTGGTGACCGTGCTGGCCGTGGTGTGCGCCATCGCCGTGGCCGTACGCCGCGTGGTGTCCGAACGGGTGCTGGCGCGGCGGCTCCAGAAGGTACGGGCCGAGCGGCCCCGGCTCGCGGATCTGCTCTGCGACGACGGCGGTCGCGCCGGTTTCACCGATGTGCAGTACGTCCTGGTCAACGGGGTCGCGGTGCTCTTCGCCGCGGTCCGGCTGGCCCGGCGGCCCGAACAGCTTCCCGATCTGCCCTGGTCGCTGGCGCTCCTGGTCGTCGTCTCCGCCGCCACCTACTTCGCCGGGAAGTACGCGGAGGGCGGGCGGCCGGTCATCCTGTCCGTGGTGCGGGTCAGGGAGGCCGGCGATCTGGACGCTCCCATTCGTACCGGCGACGACATCGAGATCCGGGGCGCCGGCTTCGTACCGCCCGGCGCGGGGACGCCGGACCGGCTGGCGCGGATGGTCGTACGGATCGGCACGGTCCACGTCCATGTCCCGTTGGTGCCCGTCCCGGGCGGCTTCGCCAACCCGGCGGACGGCTGTCTCACCGTGCCCGTCCCGGTGGAGGTGGAGCCGGGAGCGGTCGAGGTGCAGGTCGTGACGGCGGCCGGGGTGGAGACCAACCGTGTGATCGTCGAAGTGCAGGACTGAGAACCCCTTTCCATCCCGGAGTCCACGCGGAACCGAACCGGCTCCCCCTGAACGCCCGCAACGGAACTGACTGCGACTGAACGAATTCCGTCCACTGTTATTCGACTTTGGTGCGGGCTGGTTCACTGGGGTCCTGATGTGTTCGCGGCTGTGCGCGGACCGACAGGGGAGAGGCGGACCAGCGATGACGTATGGCTATCGGACGGACACCTACGGGCTGGGCGTCGGCGGCGGTGGCCGGGGCGGCCTGCGCGAGAGCGCCGCACGCTACGCCCTGCTCCCGCTGCGCGTCTTCCTCGGCGTCACCTTCATCTACGCGGGCATCGACAAGCTCACCCAGAGCGGCTTCCTCGCGGCGACCGGCACCGGGTCCATCGGGGAGCTGATGCGCGGGGTACGGGACAACTCCGCGATCCCCGCTCTGATGGACCTGGCCCTCAAGAGCCCGTCCGGCTTCGGATGGGCCATCGCGCTGGGTGAACTGGCCGTCGGACTCGGGACTCTCTTCGGGGTGTTCGCCCGGCTCGCCGCGGTCGGCGGTGTGCTGATCTCGCTCAGCCTCTGGCTGACGGTGAGCTGGCAGAGCACGCCCTACTACTACGGCAACGACCTGCCCTATCTCATGGCCTGGCTGCCGCTCGTACTCGCCGGAGCCCCGGTGTTCTCACTGGACGCCGTACTGGCCGGACGACGGCGGCGTATGCGGTAGTTCACCCAGGACGCGAGCGCCGCGAGGCACAGACCGTCCCAGACCACGACCAGGGCCAGATACCACGGGGTGTGCCAGGCGCCCGCGGCGTCGCCCAGATACGGCACGGCCGCGCCCAGGGCCGTCAGCCCCACGACCAGCCGGCCCGGTGTGAAGTCATGACGCGGCACGAGCCACCTCCACCTGGCCGAAGCCCACTTCGAGGTTCAGATCCAGTGTCCCCGCCCGCGCCGAGCCCGCGCTCGGCGGCAGCGTGATCTCCCGTGTCCGGTGCCGGGAGATGGTCACCTCGTCGGGACGCTCCCCGGGAAACCGCACATTCCCCAGATCGGCGGTGGCCTTCACCTTCACGGTCACTCCGTCCGGGACGACCACGCGCAGCTGCCCGGCCGCCACCCTGGCCGATGTGCTGACGCTCTGCCCCCGGGACACCGTGAGCGCCCGCAGGTCCAGGGTCCCCCGGCCCGTACTCAGCTCGTAACGGGGCTGGACGGCGGCGGCCGAGGCCGCCGTCCACTGCCGGTCGCTCCACCGCGTCGAGATGTCCTTCGGTATCAGCGAGGCTCCCGACAACAGCCCGGCCGTGAGCACCACCAGCAGGATCGTGCCCGCGCCCGTACGCCCCAGGAAGCTGCTGACGGCGAGACCCGCTCCGAACACGACGAGCGCGGCGGCCAGGCCGATCTGCACGCTCGTGCCCAGCGGCCGGCCCTCCCACGAAAGCCCCGCCCCCAACCCCGCGGCCAGCAGGGCGAGGAGGAAGACCAGCCCCGCTATGCCGCGCGGCCCCCGCGGACGCGCCGGGTGCGGCCGGGCCGCCCGGTGCCACCCCCACGGCTGCGCCTGGGCCTGGACCCCGGAGCCGTCCGGACCCCACAGATAGTCCGTCCCCGGCGGACCGAAACCGCCGGGGCCGACCCGGCCGTCCTTGGCGATCGGATCCCGCCACCACGAAGGGCTGCCGGGCACCGGTGGCGCCATGGTCTCCGGTGGAGCCTCCGCGACCACGTGCGCCGAGGCGGGATCCGACGGCGCGCGGTCCGCCGGAGCGCCGCGCCTGCGCTGGGACCACACGGCGACCCCCACGACCGCGATCGACAGCAGCGCGGCGAAGCTCAGCGTCTCGCTGTCTCCCAGCATCGACAGGAACAGCCCGCAGCCAATCAGCGCGAGCAGCACGGCGATCAGCGAAGCGCCGTCCACCCGCCCCGACAACAGCCTGCGCCCCTCGTTCTCCTCCTCGCCCTCCAGCGGAATCAGCAGCCAGGCGAAGCCGTAGAAGATCAGCCCGACGCCCCCGGTCACCGACAGCACGCCGATCACGATCCGGAAGACGACCGGGTCGATGTCGCAGTGCTTGCCCAGCCCGCCGCAGACCCCGGCGAACACCTTTCCCCGGCGGCTGCGCCGCAGCTGCGCGAGCGCGGGCGGCGGCGTGGCGGAAGGGAACGCGGAGCCCGAAGCGGAACCCGGCGCCGAAGGCGGCGCGGGCGGCGGTGGAGACGGCTGCTGGGTCATACGTCCATGGTGCGGGCGCGGGCGTCGCGGCTCTACCGGCACCGACCCCGGACTGTCCCTGATATTGGTCCCGGGCATCCTCGGGGACAGGGATCAGGGTCGGATCAGGGGTCCGTCCCTGATGCCCCCGCCCGGCCCACCGTGTGACCATCGATGACATGCCAGCCGCCCCGCCACGCGCCGCCCCGACCTCCTCCTCCCGTGCACCCGCGCCGGAGGAGCAGCCGGTGCGCAAGCTGTACCGCAGCGCGGACGGCCGGCTCCTCGGCGGCGTGGCGCGTGGGCTCGCCGGGCACCTCGGACTGCCGGTCGTCTGGGTGCGGATGGTCTTCCTCATCTTCTTCTTCGCGCAGGGGCTCGGTGCCCTGCTCTACGCCGTCTTCTGGATCGTCGTCCCGCTCGGCGTCGGTGGCACCGCCGCCGAATCGCGCTCCCTCTTCGAGATCAGCCCCGACGGCCGGCGCCGTCTGCGCAAGCCCGACAAGGGACAGGTCTTCGCGCTGATCGCCCTGGTGATCAGCGCCGGCACATTCATCGGGAATGTCAGCCTGGGCCGCAACGCGGCCGACCGCTACATCTGGCCGGCGCTCCTGATAGGCGCCGGAGTCGTCCTGGTCTGGCGCCAGGCGGACAACGCGCGCCGGGCCCGCTGGGCCGAGGTGGGCAGGAGCCGCCGGGCACTCCAGCTCGCCCGGAGTATCGCGGGCGTCGCCCTGGTCGGACTCGGCCTCGCCGTCTTCGTGGTGGTGCGCGGCTCGGCCGCCCAGTTCGGGAACGTGCTGACCGGAGCGATCGCCGTGGTGGCCGGGGTGGCGCTGCTCGCCGGGCCCTGGCTCGTCCGGATGACCCAGGACCTCTCCGAGGAGCGGCTGATGCGCATCCGCGCACAGGAGCGGGCCGAGGTCGCCGCCCATGTCCACGACTCCGTGCTGCACACGCTCACCCTGATCCAGCGCAACGCCGACGAGGCGGGCGAGGTCCGCCGGCTCGCACGCGCCCAGGAGCGCGAGCTGCGTGCCTGGCTCTACCGGCCGGAAGGCACGGGCAAGGACGAGGAGGACGAGCCCAGCACCCTCGCCGAGGCCGTCAAGCGGACCGCGGCGGAGGTGGAGGACCACCACGGGGTGCCGATCGAGGTCGTGGTCGTCGGGGACTGCCCGCTCGACGAGAAGCTGGTCGCGCAGACACAGGCGGCGCGCGAGGCGATGGTCAATGCCGCCAAGTACGGTGGCGCCGGAGGAGCGGTGCAGGTCTTCGCCGAGGTGGAGGGACGCACGGTCTTCATCTCCGTACGGGACCGGGGGCCCGGCTTCGACCCGGACGCGGTGCCCGCCGACCGGATGGGCGTCCGCGAATCGATCATCGGCCGGATGCGGCGCAACGGCGGCACGGCACGGCTCAGCGCGGCGCCCGGCGGCGGCACGGAGGTCGAGCTGGAGATGGAACGCGCGGAATGACACCGCGTCGCGCGGAGCACCGGCGTGCGGGCGACTTCCGGTCGCGCGAGCCGGGACCGTACGGTAATGATGCCGCGACGGGGCAGAGCTGTGCCGGGAGAGGCATCGGCGCCGCGCGGGCGGCGCCGGCGGGACAAGGGCGAGGGGCGAAGAGACCATGAGCGAGGGCGTACAGGCCGAGGGCACCCCGGCACAAAGCGCGGAGGGAGCCGGGGCCGGGAACGGCCGCCGCGCGCGGGTCGTGCTCGTCGACGACCACCGGATGTTCCGCACCGGGGTCCAGGCCGAGATCGGGCGTACGGACCTGACGGGCGTCGAAGTCGTCGGCGAGGCCGCCGATGTCGACCAGGCGGTCGCGGTGATCACCGCGACCCGCCCCGAGGTCGTGCTGCTCGATGTCCATCTGCCGGGTGGCGGCGGTGTGGAGGTGCTGCGCCGATGCGCTCCGCTGATGGGCGCCGTGGAGAACCCGGTGCGGTTCCTGGCGCTGTCGGTCTCCGACGCGGCCGAGGACGTCATCGGGGTCATCAGGGGCGGCGCCCGGGGCTATGTCACCAAGACGATCACCGGCACCGATCTGGTCGACTCGATCTTCCGGGTCCAGGAGGGCGACGCGGTCTTCTCACCGAGGCTGGCCGGCTTCGTCCTGGACGCCTTCGCGTCGACGGACGCTCCGCCCGTGGACGAGGACCTGGACCGGCTCACCCAGCGGGAGCGCGAGGTGCTGCGGCTGATCGCGCGGGGTTACGCGTACAAGGAGATCGCCAAGCAGCTGTTCATCTCGGTGAAGACCGTGGAGTCGCATGTCTCCGCGGTGCTGCGCAAACTCCAGCTCTCCAACCGCCACGAACTCACCCGCTGGGCGACAGCCCGCAGACTCGTCTGAGCCCACCGGGACCGGCCCCGGGGCGCACGTCGCGGAGCCGCCACCCGCCTTGCCCGTTACCCCCCTGCCCGTAACCCGCCCTGCCCGCTACCGGCCCTGTCCGTCACCCGACCTCATGAGCAGTGCCACCGGGTGACGTACAGCCGGCCCCCGCGATCCTCCAGCACCCCGCGCACGCACTCGCCCGGCTCGGTGTCGATCACGCCGGACAGCTCCGCGTGGCCGTGCCGGGTCGTCCGGGTGCCGAACCAGCCGGGAAACGCGGTGATCCGGTTGTCCTTGCGCTGGTAGCCGAGCCGTACGGAGACCTCGGGCCGGCCCGGACGCTGCACGTAGCGCGTGGTGAAGCCGCCCGTGCCGCCGATCGGGCCCTCGACGCACAGCCGGCCGCCGGAGAGGTCCCCGCAGCCCCTGGGCGTGACCCCGACGGGGGCGAGGACGAAGAGCGAGCCCACGAGGAGCCCGGTCGTACGGACCGCGGTGACACGTCTCACGGCTTGCCTCCTTCGCTGCCCCCTCGGTTCTGCGCTGTCCCGCTGCTCATCGTGGATCAGAGGAGAGGGCGGGGCACCCCGGCGGGCCCAAGCGGGGGCCAGCGCCCGGATCGAATGGCGGTGCGGGCGCGGCCCCACGCCCGGTGCTCCGGAAGGTACGCGGAGCCGGGACGCGGGGTCTCTTGGAAGGGCGCGCCCGCTCTAGAGGGGACGCGAGGCGCCGGCGAAGGGCATCTGGTCGATCGGCGCGAGCCGGACCGCCGAGCCGGGACGCGGAGCGTGGATCATCTGCCCGCCGCCGACATAGATCCCGACATGGCTGACCCCTGAGAAGAAGAAGACCAGGTCACCGGGGGCGAGCTGATCGCGGCTCACCCGCCGGCCCGAGCTGATCTGGGTGTACGTGGTGCGCGGCAGCGAGACCCCGGCCGAGCGCCAGGCGGCCTGGGTCAGCCCCGAGCAGTCGAAGGAGCCCGGCCCGGTGGCGCCCCACACATACGGTTTGCCGATCGCTCCATAGGCGAAGGAGACGGCCGCCGCCGCGCGCGAGTTCGGGGCCGGCACGGCGCCCACCCGCTCCCGTTGCCCGTCGGAGCCCGGAGCGTTCTGCTGGTCGTATCGGGCCCGCTGCGCGGTGGTGAGGCGGTCCAGCAGCCGCTGGGCCGAGTCCAGCTTCGCCCGGACGGCCGACTTGTGCCGGGCCAGCTCGGACTGCCGGGCCCTGAGATTCCCCGCCCGGCTGTCGGCCCGCGCGCGCAGCCCGGCGATCTGCCCGAGTTCCCGGCGGATCGACGCGACCACCGCGGCCTGCCGGGCGCCGGACCGTTCGGCCAGCGCCGCGCCTTCGAGGAACTCCTCGGGCTTGGAGCTGAGCGCGAGCTGTACGGCGGGATCGAGGCCGCCGGAGCGGTACTGCGCGGAGGCGATCGAACCGAGCTGGTCACGCGAGGTGTTGAGCCGCTCCGTCCTGCGGGCCGCCTCGTCCCGCAGCCGCGTGAGCGAGGCGCGGGCGTCGTCCGCCTTCACCTTCGCGCCGTTGTACCGCTCGGTGGCGCTCTCCGCCTGCTCGTACAGCCGGTCCACCTTGGCCTTGACCTGCGCCGTCGTCAGCCGGGGCTCGGCGTGCGCGGCCGAGGGGGCGCCCGCCGTGGTGGCGGTGGCGGCTCCGGCGAGCGCGAGAGTGGCGGCCGTCCGGCCGGCCTGGCCGGAGAGCGGGCGCTGTTTACGTTTGCGGTGCGCGGCCACGGGGGCTTCCACGTCCTTCTGTCCGTCTGGTGTCTCTGGGAAGGACGCTAAGCCTCCAGATCACGATCCGGCCTCGTCAGGACGGTATTGCCCGGAGCTGACAGTTCGGGAGGGTTTTACGATCGGCGCGCTACTGCGGTGACGTCATTCTGTGGCCGTGCCCGACCGGAATGCCGTGCCCGACCGGAATGCCGTGCCCGACCGGAGTGCGTGCCCGACCGGAGTGCGTGCCCGACCGGAGTGCGTGCCCGACCGGAATCGCGACAGGGGCCGGCCAGGGCCGCCGTACCGAAGAGTGGCGATATGGGCGGAACCAGCGCCCCTCCCGGCGATCCCTGCCCCGTCGCGAGGACGGCCGGTCGCGGCACATAGGCTCCGAACCATGGACGTACTCATCAATCTCTTCGTCGCCCTGCACATCATCGGCATAGCCTCGCTGCTCGGCGGCTTCCTCACCCAGATGAAGTCGATGAGCGCGGGGACGGCCCGGTTCAGCCCGGCGATGCTGCACGGCGCGCTGACGATGCTGATCACCGGGGTGGCGCTGGTGGGCCTCAACCAGGCCGACGGTCATACGCTGAACAACATCAAGATCGGCATCAAGATGGCCGTCCTGATCGTGATCCTCTGTGTCGTGTACGTGCAACGCGACGAGAAGACCGCCTCGAAGCCGCTGTTCGGTGCGGTGGGCGGACTGACCGTGGCCAATATCCTCATCGCGACGCTCTGGACCTGACGTACGCTCGCGTCCGTCGGCCAGGTCCTCGCGCGCGCGTAGGTCCCCCGTCATTTCATTGATCCTGTGGCGGGTCGAGGAGCGACGGTGATGTCGATGCCCGGATGCCTGCCGGTGGTTTCGTCGGGCAGCGCCTTGCGCCGTCCGGCGGCGTGCGCCGCATACGTGCCCCTCTCCGCCGACTGCTGTGACTGCTGTGACTGCTGTGGTCGCTCAGGGCCTTGGGGCCGGGCCGGTCGCGGAGCCGGAGGCTGATCAGCGCGGTGACGGTGAAGGCGACGGCCTGGTAGAGCATGGCGTGCAGGAACGCGGTGTCCGCGTCGGAGGCGGGGGCGTAGTAGGCGAGGCCGGCCGCGGTTACTCCGATGGAACCGCCGAGCTGCTGTGCTGTGGGCAGCAGCCCGGAGACCGAACCGGCCGCGGGGCCGTGCACCTGGGCCAGGACCAAGGCGAACACCGACGCGGTGAAGGCGCCGAACGCGGCCCCGCCGACGGCCAGCACGGGCAGTGCCACCTGGCGTCCACCCGTCGAGCCGACGAGCGGGACCAGTGCCAGGCACATCCCGGCCAGCACCAGCGACGCGGTGGTGAGCACCGCCGGTCCGTGACGGCGGGTGAGAGCGGGTGCGGCCCTGCTGCCCAGAACGGCGGCGGCGGCGAACGGCGCCGAGGTCAGTGCGGCTGACAACGCCGAGTACCCGACGGCGGACTGGAGGTGGAGAAAGAGCAGGTAGGTGAAGGAGGGCACCCCCGTGTTGAACGCGAACACCAGCAGTGTGCCCCTGCGCGCCGACCGGTCACGCAGCACCGCGGGATGGATCAGAGGGTCAGGTCGGTGCGGGAGGCTCCGGACGAAGTGGCCGAGGGCGGCCGCGGCCACGGCGAAACCCGCCCATGTCCACCAGGGCCAGCCCGCTTCCCGCCCCAGCGCCAGGGGCATGACCAGCGCGGCGGCTCCCACGGTGACCAGCAGCGCCCCCAGCTTGTCGACGCGGACTCCGTCCGTGCCGCGTATGCCGGGCAGTGCGGTCGCTCCGGCCAGCGAGGCGAGCGCCACCGGCACGGTGAGGAGCAGCACCGGCCGCCAGCCGAGGCCGAAGAGGTCGGCACTGAGGACGAGGCCGCCGATCAGCGGCCCGGCCAGCGACGCGACGGCCATGGCGGCGCCGTACAGGCCGAGGGCGCGCGGCCGGCGTGCCGCTGGGGTGACGGCTTGGATGAGCGAGAGGACCTGGGGGGCGACCAGGCCGCTGCCCGCGCCCTGCACGAGCCGGGCCGCGACCAGCGACGCGGCGTCGGGGGCACACGCGCCGGCCACCGAGCCCGCGATGAAGACCACGGTGCCGATCATGAACAGCCGGCGGTAGCCGTAGCGGTCGCCCAGCCGCGCGGCGGGGATGAGCAGGCACGCGTACGTCAGGGTGTATCCGGCGAGGACCAGTTGCACGGCGCCGGGACCGGCGCCCAGACCGGCCTGGATCGCCGGAGCGGCGACCTGGGCGACGGTGACGTTGAGCAGCTGGACGAAAGTGGCGCTGAGCACCACCGGCAGCACGAGGCGTCCGCTGCTCATGGAAGCAAAGCCGCGGCGAGTCATGGAAGCAAAGCCGCGGCGAGTCATGGAAGCAGAGCCGCGGCGAGCTCACGGGGCCGGGCGGCGAACGGGCTGTGGCCGCCCGGGAGGGTGCGCACGGTGAACGGATTGCCGGGCACGGCCCGGTCGGCTTCCGCGATCATCAGATCCTGCACGGCCACCGGCAGCGCCCGGTCGTCCGCACAGCGCAGGAAGGTCCGCGGGACGCGTCCCCACCGTTGCGGGGTCACGATGACCGGGGTGGTGGGGATCGCCAGCGGCAGATCGGGGCTCAGGGCCGAGCGCCAGCGGTCGAAGCGGTCCGGGGGGATGTCGTGGTAGTGGGTCTGCCGCAACTCCTCGACGTAGGCGGGGTCCTGTGAGAGCGGGTTGATCCGCACGGCGCCCAGTTCCCCGGGGTCGCCGAGATTGAGGCTCTGGCCCCGTGCCGTGGCGTTCTCGGGTGAGCCGAGGTAGTCGAAGAACCGAGGCCGTCCCGCCGGCACGAAGGCGGAGAGGTAGACGATTTCGTCGACGAGTTCGGGTGCCCGCTCGGCGGCCAGTGACGCGGGGCCGCCGCCCGCGCTGTGTGCGACGAGCACGACACGACGGTGGTGGCGGGCCTGGCGCAGCGTGTCCAGCACGGCCGTGGCGCAGTCGTCCATCGTCGCGGCGGCGAGCGCGGACTTCTCGGTCAGCAGGCCCGGCTGGCCGGGCCGGAGGTATCCGCTCGGCAGCGGTGCGTCGAAGCCGTGCCCCGGCAGGTCGACGGCCATGCTCGCGGCACCGAGTCCGGCGAGTGCGCGCTGCGTCGCCGCCCACTGCCCGGAGCCGTGCCAGGCCCCGTGCACGAAGACGAAAACGGTGCCCGGGGAGGAGGAATCAGTGAGGACGGTGCCCGGGGAGGAAGAATCAGTCATGACCGCATTCCACGCGACCCGGCCCCGGTCATCCACTGAAAGATCTGACAAGCTGGTCGGCAATACTTATCGGATATGACGGGAGGCCGGCGTGGAGGCACGGCATCTGAGGTACGCGTTGGCCCTCGCCGAGCACGAACACTTCGGCCGGGCGGCCGGTGCGCTGGGCATCGCGCAGCCTCCGCTGTCCAAGCAGATCGCCGACCTCGAACGGGAGGTGGGCGCCCGCTTGTTCGATCGAACCCGCCAGGGGGTGTTCCCGACGGCTGCGGGCGTGGCCTTCCTCTCCCGGGCGCGCAGGGCGCTCGACGAGATCAGGGCGGCCTCGGTCGACGCGGCCCGGGCGGCACGCGGCGAGACGGGCCGGCTGCGCCTGGGTTTCATCGCCTCGGCGCTGCTCGAACCCCTGCCGGACGTCCTCGGCCGGTTCGGCCGTGAACGGCCCGACGTGCGCTTGGAACTGCACGAGATGGCGACCAACCGCAGCACGGCCGCACTCGTCGCCGGCGAACTGGACGTGGCGATCGGCCTCGGCCGGCCACGGGGCGTCGGGGCCGAGCAGTTGGTATCGGTGCCGATCGGGCACGACCACCTGGTCGCGGTCGTGAGCAGCACGCACCCGTACGCGGGTCAGCCGTCGGTGGACGTGGACCGGCTGCGGCGACAGCCGCTGATCGTAGCGCCGGGCGAGGACGAGCCCGCGGTCGTCGCCGGGCTGCGGACCCTGCTGGGGAAGGACTCCCCGGCGCTCTCCGGCGCGACCGTCGCGAGGGACATCCACACGATCATCGGTCTCGCCGCGTGCGGTGTGGGTGTCGGTCTGGGGCCCTCCCGGATGCTGGCGGCCCCACGACGGGGCACGTGGCTCTGCGAGGTGACCCCGCGCACGCCCCTGCCCGATCTGGTGCTGTCCTTCAGCGCCCGGGACCGTTCCCCGGCACTGAACGCCTTCCTCGACGTCATCCGTACGAACTGCCCCGATGTCGGTGCCGCACTCGACCACCGGCTCGGCCCACCGAGTGGCTGAGGGCCACTCTCCGGAGCGATTCTCAGCGGTCTGTCGCAGGCGCCAAGTTGACGACAGACCGCCGAGCATCCGGCAGATCAGCGAGCGGCCCCACACCAGGGCCGTTGCGGCAGCGGCGGTCAGGCCGGTCGCACGCTGCCGTGGATCGGCATGTAGTAGATCGATTCCTCGCGGACGTTCGCGCCCGGCTTGGGAGCGTGGATCATCATGCCGTCGCCGATGTAGATGCCCACGTGGCTGATGTCGTCGTAGAAGAAGACCAGGTCGCCCGGGAGCAGGCTGTCGGTCGCGACGCGGGTGCCGGTGTTCACCTGGTCCCAGGTGGTGCGCGGCAGCTCCACTCCGGCGACCTTCCACGCGGCCTGCGTCAGGCCCGAGCAGTCGTAGGAGCTGGGGCCCGAGGCGCCCCGGACGTACGGTTTGCCGATCTGCGCGCGGGCGAAGGCGAGCACCTTCGCGGCCTTGGTGGCGTACGTACTGGCCGACGCGGCGGGCGCGCCACCCGCGCCGCTGCCCGTACCGCCACCCGCGCCGCTGCCCGTACCGCCGGCCGTCGTGGTGCTCGTACCGCTGCCCGTGTCCGCGTCCGGCGTGCCCGCGTCCGTGGCGGCCGGGGACGCGGTTCCGGCGGCAGCCGAGGTGCGCTCCCGCAGGTCGCGCCGCTCCTGGCGCTCGCGCTCGGCGGCCCGCGCCGCGTCGCGGGCCGCCGACTTGGACTTCGCCTCCGCCTCGCGCCGGGCCTCGGCCTCTCTCCTGAGCTCCAGCGCGGCCAGCCGGGCCCGCTCCTCGGCGGTCAGCCGCGCCAGCAGGGTGCGTGCCTCGGCCAGCTTCTTCTGGACGGTCTCCTTGCTGGTGCGCAAGGAAGTCGGGGAGTCGGTGAGCGACTCCGGGCCCTCGGTGGCCCGCGCGCGCCGCTTCGCCAGGTCGGCCTGCTGGGACTGGAAGTCCGCGACGGCGCTCCGCTGCCGCCCGGCCGGCCGGTCCGTCACCTCTTTCTGCTCCAGGAACGGCCGCGGGCCGTCCGCGAACATCAGGGCGGCGGCCGGCGCGACGGTGCCCTCCCGGTACTGGGCGGCGGCGTACGAACCGAGCGTGCGGCGGGCCTCGTTCAGCTTGTCCGCGCTCTTGGCGACGTTGTCGCGCACCCGGTCGACCGTGCGCTTCTGCTTCGCCGTGCTCGCCTTCGCCTTGTCGTACTGCCGCGTCGCGCTCCCGGCCTGGCGGTACAGGTCGTCGACCTTCTTCCGCACCTCTTCCACCGAGGGGTTCGGTTCGGCCGGTGTGGCGTCCGCGTTCTGCGTCGACAGCAGCGTGACCGAGGCGAGGGCGGCCGTGGTGACCCCGACGGCGGGGGAGTTGGTGCGGACTCCGCTGCGGTTGCGCGGCTTGCGATGCGACGCCAAGGTCGGCATCTCCTTCCGTGGACCGCCTACCGGGTTAGCTGTCGGGTTCGGGCGGAACGGAAGGCTGCCCTACGGGCCTGATGCGTACGGGGGAGCGTACGGCCCGATTCACCCCGGTGGTGCAGAGTGGGTCCCCGGTTTCGAACTTCCCTGCGGGAAGGCCGAATTCGGCGCGGGCCGCCCGCTTGGCGTGGGTCGCCTGGGGGAGACGGGCTGCCTGATCGAGCACGCTAGCCAAGTTGTGCTGCTGATGTGAAGGTGGATGGTCGATATGCCCGAAACATTTTCGTGACCATTTACGGGAGTGAGGTGCGAGGCGGGGCAATGGAGGGTATAGCGTCACGCTCGGTGATCCCCTGATCGCCTGACCGTAGGTTCTGCGAGGAGACGGAGTCCACCGTGAGGCCGGGGAACCGGGGAAAGGGCGCCCGCACGGGTCGGTGACGGTCCGGCTACGGGGAGACTTCGGAAGGCGGGCGCGGGCTGTCAGTGCGGCGGCCTAGACTCGGAAAGCGATGAGCAGCCTCTTTGACGACAGTTTCCTGGCGGACCTCCAGCCCTCCGGCGACGAACACCCGCCGCCGCCCGAGGAGCCGGACGACCATGCCCCGGAGCAGGTGCCCGACGACCTCTTCGGGGGCGCGTTCGACGCGCCCCCGGCCCGGGACCCGTACCACCGCGACGGTGCCCCGCGCACGGTCGTCGACCCCGCCGCGCTGCTCGACGGGCTGAACGACGAGCAGCGCGCCGCCGTCGTGCACACCGGATCGCCCCTGCTCATCGTGGCCGGGGCCGGATCCGGCAAGACCCGCGTCCTGACCCACCGGATCGCGCACCTGCTGGGGACCCGCGGCGTCCACCCCGGGCAGATACTGGCGATCACTTTCACCAACAAGGCCGCCGGCGAGATGAAGGAGCGCGTCGGACAGCTCGTCGGCCCGCGCGCCAACGCCATGTGGGTCATGACCTTCCACAGCGCCTGCGTGCGGATTCTGCGCCGCGAGTCGAAGAAGCTCGGCTTCACCTCGTCCTTCTCGATCTACGACGCCGCCGACTCCAAGCGCCTGATGGCCCTCGTCTGCCGCGATCTGGACCTCGACCCCAAGCGCTACCCGCCCAAGTCCTTCAGCGCCAAGATCTCGAACCTGAAGAACGAGCTGATCGACGAGGAGACCTTCGCCGGCCAGGCGGCCGACGGCTTCGAGAAGATGCTCGCCGAGGCGTACCGGATGTACCAGGCGCGGCTGCGCGAGGCCAATGCCCTGGACTTCGACGACATCATCATGACCACGGTCCATCTGCTCCAGGCGTTCCCCGACGTCGCCGAGCACTACCGGCTGCGCTTCCGCCATGTCCTGGTGGACGAGTACCAGGACACCAACCACGCTCAGTACACGCTCGTACGCGAGCTGGTGGGCCCCTCGGGCGAGGGAAGCCACCCGGCCGAGCTGTGCGTGGTCGGGGACGCCGACCAGTCGATCTACGCCTTCCGGGGCGCCACGATCCGCAACATCCTCCAGTTCGAGGAGGACTACCCGGACGCGACCACGATCCTCCTGGAGCAGAACTACCGCTCCACACAGACGATCCTCAGCGCCGCCAACGCGGTCATCGAGCGCAACGAGAGCCGCCGCCCGAAGAACCTGTGGACGAACGCCGGAGCCGGCGCCCGGATCACCGGCTACGTCGCGGACACCGAACACGACGAAGCGCAGTTCGTCGCGGAGGAGATCGACCGGCTGACGGACTCCGGCGACGCCAGGGCGGGCGACGTGGCCGTCTTCTACCGGACGAACGCGCAGTCCCGTGTCTTCGAGGAGATCTTCATCCGGGTCGGCCTGCCGTACAAGGTCGTCGGCGGCGTGCGCTTCTACGAGCGCAAGGAGGTCCGCGACGTCCTGGCCTACTTGCGCGTGCTGGCCAATCCGGAGGACAACGTACCGCTGCGCCGCATCCTCAATGTGCCCAAGCGCGGCATCGGGGACCGCGCCGAGGCGATGATCGACGCCCTCGCACTCCGGGAGAAGATCACCTTCCCGCAGGCGCTGCGGCGCGTGGACGAGGCGTACGGGATGGCGGCGCGCTCCGCCAACGCCGTCAAGCGTTTCAACACGCTGATGGAGGACCTGCGCACGATCGTGGAGTCGGGTGCGGGGCCCGCGACGGTGCTGGAGGCCGTCCTCGAACGGACCGGCTATCTGGCGGAGCTCCAGGCGTCGACGGACCCGCAGGACGAGACGCGTATCGAGAACCTCCAGGAACTGGCCGCGGTGGCGCTGGAATTCGAGCAGGAGCGCGGCCAGGCCGCCGGACGGGGCGAGGGCGAGAGCCAGGGTGAGGGCGAGGAGGCCGCGCCCGCGCCCGCCGGACCTCCCACCCTCGCCGAGTTCCTGGAGAAGGTGGCCCTGGTGGCCGATTCGGACCAGATCCCCGACGAGGACGAGGACGGCTCCGGGGTCATCACGCTGATGACGCTGCACACCGCCAAGGGCCTTGAGTTCCCCGTGGTGTTCCTGTCGGGCATGGAGGACGGCGTCTTCCCGCACATGCGTTCCCTCGGCCAGACGAAGGAGCTGGAGGAGGAGCGGCGGCTCGCGTACGTGGGCATCACGCGCGCCCGTGAACGGCTCTATCTGACGCGGTCCTCGATGCGCAGCGCCTGGGGACAGCCCTCGTACAACCCGCCCTCGCGCTTCCTGGAGGAGATTCCGGGCGAGCACCTGGAGTGGAAGCGGACCGGCGCGCAGATCCCGGCGGGTCCGACATCCGGGATCACGTCCTCGCTGTCGTCCTCGGCCTCCGCGCGGTCGCGGTCCGGCGGTCCGACGGGCTTCGCCACCCGGCGTACGACCGACAAGCCGGTGATCTCCCTGGCCGTCGGAGACCGCGTCACACATGATCAGTTCGGCCTCGGCACGGTCATGGCGGTGACGGGGACGGGCGCGGACGCGCAGGTGACGGTCGACTTCGGGGACACCAAGCCCAAGCGGCTGCTGCTGCGGTACGCGCCGGTCGAGAAACTCTAGGTCGCGGGACCCGACCGGATCGTGCCGGTGCCCTCTCCGAGGAGAGGGCACCGGCACGATCGTAGGCAGGTGGATGTCCGGCGGTACGGCGGCGGTCGCCGTACCCGGTCGGTCAGGTCGGGTCGACGCCGTGGCTGCGCAGCCACGGCAGCGGGTCGATCGCGGCGCCGGCGCCGGGCCGTACCTCGAAGTGCAGGTGCGGGCCTGTGGAGTTGCCGGAGCTTCCCGAGTAGGCGATCACGTCACCGGCTTTGACCGAACCGGACCGGATCTTGGTGCTGCTGAGGTGGCAGTACCAGGTCTCGGTGCCGTCGGGGGAGGTCACGATGGCCATGTTGCCGTAGGCGCTGTTGTACTGCGTCCGTACGGTGCCGTCCGTCGCGGCCATCACCGGCGTCCCGTACGAGACCGGGAAGTCGATTCCGGTGTGCACCGACATCCAGTTGACGCCGGCCTGGCCGTAGTAGGCGCTGAGTCCGTGCTGCGAGACGGGAAGCACGAACTTGGGGCGTTCCGCTTCCTTGCGGGCCGCCTCCTCCGCGCGCTTCTTGCGGTCCGCTTCCTTGCGGGCCTGGAGGTCGATGCGCTCCTGCGTACGGCTGGCGCGGTCGCCGAAGTCGCGGGCGCCCGCGCTGAGCGTGGCGAGCTGGGTGTCCAGCTTCTTGTTGGCGGCGGCCGCCGCCGCGGGCTTCTCGGGGGTGGTGTCGGCCGCGGCGGCCGTGGTCGCCTTGTCCTCCTCGCCGCCGCCGAGGCCACCGACCGAGGCGGCCGCGACACCGGCGACGCCCATCACACAGGCGGAGGGGACGGCGATCGTGAGGAGTGCGGAGCGCTTGGCGGGGGGACGGCGGCGGCCTCGGCCACCGCTTCCACTGCCGCCTGCCCGGCCCGTCGGGCGGGGGGTGACGCTCACGGCGGGGACCGTCATGGTGGCCGCCATGTGCACTGCTTCGGCTTCGTGCGTGTCCTCGGCTGGGGAGCCGGGGCCGGGGGCGGAATCGGTCACGGACGCCGGTTCGGCGTCGGCCTCCGTGTCGTACGCCCGTTCAGGTTCGGGGCCCGGCGCGCTGAAGTCGGCGCCTGAGCCGTACGGCGAGGCGGGGTCCGTCTCGTACGGGGAGTCCGCGCCGTACTGCTCCGGTACGACCGCCTCCACGAGGACCGTGTCCTGGTGGGACTCGGAGGTCGTGCCGGGCGCGTTCCAGGCGGCTTCGTACGCGTCGGCCCCGAACGCGGGAGCCGCCCACTGGGCGGTCGCCTCGTACGCGAAGGGGGCGGTCCTGAACTGCTCGGATTCGAACGGGGCGGTCCCGAAGGACGCCGAGGTGCCGAGATCCTGGCCCTGGCCCTGGGGCTGCCCTTGGTCCGTGGTGTCGTAGCCGAACGAGGGGTTCTGGAGTTCCCTGCTGTCGAATTGACCGGTCTCGTACGGGGTGTTCTCGAACTGTCCGTTCTCGAACTGTCCGCCGTCGAACTGAGCGTTCTCGAACTGACCTGTCGTGCCCGACCCGTTCGGCTGACTCGCCTCGGGCGCCGGGTTCCAGGGAGCGTCCCACTGGTCCGGGGATTCGGCGGGGACGGTGACCCACTGGCCGCTGGTGTCGTACTGCGGCGTGCCGTACGCGTCGTACCCGACCGTCGCGTGGGCGCCGGTGTTCCACTGCGTGGAGTCGTACTGGCCGGTTTCGTACGGCGAGGAGAGGGCAGCAGGGTCTTCGTAGCCGGACGTGTCGTAACCGGAGTGGCCCGGGTGGCCGGTGTGGGCCGCCGAACCGGTCGATCCGTCCGGAAGGTTACCGAAAAGCGGATCCGTCGCGAAGCTGCCGTTCTGGTAACCGTCGTGTGCGGCGTACCCGGCGTGGGCGTGCTGGTCGTTCACCAACTTCTCTCTCGCCTCGGCAGCAGAACCAGGGTGTCCGGGGCTCGTCGTGATCGCATCGATCGATCGGCAGGGCCCCGGAGGGAAAGCAGTGGCCGCGACTGTACCCGGCGGTATGCGACGGCGACAATCTTCCGTGGGTTTCGCGGTTCACGGAAACGGTCATTCGGCCGTGTTTCGGGGAACTGCGGGCGCAGCTTTGGCCTTACGTTCGATAAGCGTTCGAGTAACTGCCTTCGAGGCCGCGGCTGTCGGGTCAGGCGACCGATATGGATCCGCCGTCGGAAGCGGGGTGCGCCTCGGGCGTGGGCTCCGTCTCCAGGGCGTGCCGGACGCCGGCGGCGACCGCCGGGTGGACGAGCAGGCCGAGATGGCCGACCCCGCTGACCCGCACGTTTTCGACGGACAGATCGGGATGTTCGATGCGTGCCGTCCCGACGGGGACCATCAGTTGGTCGAGATCGCTCCAGAAACACACGAATCGCGTGCGGCAGCCGGGCGCGGGCCGGCGCAACTCCTCGATCACCGCCGATCCGGGCCGCATCTGCCGGACGACGGGGTGGGCGTTCGCGAGCGGGACGACGGTCGTGCCCGCGTGGGGCGTGCCGAGAGTGACGAGGGTCCGCACCCGGACATCACCGCCCAGGCGCTGTACGTAATAGCGGGCGATGAGGCCGCCGAGGCTGTGCCCGACGATGTCGACCCGCTGGTGTCCCGTACGCGTGCTGACCTCCTCGATGTGCCGGCCGAGCAGTTCGGCGGCCGCCCGGATGTCACAGGTCAGCGGCGAGTGGTTGAGGGATACCAGGTGGCGTCGGCCGTGCCGGGCGAGGGAGCGGCGCAACAGGACGAAGGCCGAGCGGTTGTCGGCGAAGCCGTGGAGCAGCACGACGGGAGGGAGGGCGCGGCCCTCGGTGGGCAGCGGGGAGGTCTCCGGCGGCAGTGGGGCGGCCCGGCGCTCCTGGGTGATCCCGGCCGGATAGAGCAGGGCATGGCCGGTGAGGATCGCCAGGTCGAGCGCGGTGGCGCGGAGAAGGGCCACAGGGAGCCGGGCGTGTCGGACACTGCCCAAGTGCGGGAGGGCGCGGTCCAGGTACGGGAGGGCGCGGCCCAGATACGGGAGGGCGCGGCCCAGGTACGGGAGGGAGAGGGGAACGGAGCACAGGGAGGGCAGGGATGGAAGCGAGGGATGGAACGGCAAGACCTTCATGGCCGACCTCCGGCACGGCGCCCGGGTGACGGCTCTGTCCCCCGCGCGCCCTCATGGGGCGCCGCGCTCCGGCGGGCGTCGGACCGCTGCCGCTGTCCGACCCGCCGGGAGGCCGCCGCAGGAGCCGGTCCACCGTGCCGCGCGGCTGGCGGCACGGTGGACCGGCCGCCCGTGTGGCGACTTCCGCTGCGGCTCCCCTTGCGGCCCTCCCGCCCGGCCGG
Organism: Streptomyces sp. NPDC012835; assembly: GCF_042900885.1. Classification (NCBI taxonomy): domain Bacteria; kingdom Bacillati; phylum Actinomycetota; class Actinomycetes; order Kitasatosporales; family Streptomycetaceae; genus Streptomyces; species Streptomyces sp. NPDC012835. The sequence goes on along the minus strand of NZ_JBIBBW010000003.1, from coordinate 330,602 downwards.
GTGTGCCGAGTGTGACGGAACGCCGCAAAGCGAACATGTCCCACGTGTGATTTCCCCCTCGCGGACCTTTGCGAAACGACGAGTTGCGGGATGCTGTGGATAACGTTCGTTCACTACTTCGTGCCCGGTACCCGACCGGTGCCGGGCGTGAAGGCACATGCCGTAGACGGCATCGTCGTATGTGGAGGCAGTGATGGGTGTGGCTGGTCCGATTCGTGTGGTGGTGGCCAAGCCGGGGCTCGACGGCCACGATCGAGGGGCGAAGGTGATCGCGCGGGCGCTGCGCGACGCCGGTATGGAGGTCATCTACACGGGTCTGCACCAGACTCCGGAACAGATCGTGGACACGGCGATCCAGGAGGACGCCGACGCGATCGGCCTGTCCATCCTCTCGGGCGCCCACAACACGCTCTTCGCCAAGGTGATCGAGCTGCTGAAGGAGCGTGACGCGCAGGACATCAAGGTCTTCGGCGGCGGCATCATCCCCGACGACGACATCGGTCCGCTGAAGGAGCTGGGGGTCGCGGAGATCTTCACGCCGGGCGCCACGACCACGGCCATCGTCGACTGGGTCAACGCGCATGTCCGTCAGCCGGCCGGTGCCTAACGCGCGGCCCACCCCGGCCCCGGCAGCTCGCCCGTCAACTCGGCCGGCGGCTCCGCTCACGGCTCCCGCACGGCTCGCCCCGGGGCCTCCTCGGGGCCGGCCAGCTCCGCCAGCATGGAGGAGCGCAGCCGCAGCGTGGACACCAGGCGCCGGAACGCCTCCGACCAGTACCCGCCCGCGCCGGGCGACGCGTCCTCCGGCTCGTCGGGGGTGGCCGTGAGGAGTTCCAGCCGGGGCGCTTCCGCCGGGTCGAGGCACCGCTCGGCGAGCCCCATGACCCCGCTGAAGCTCCAGGGATAGCTGCCCGCGTCCCTGGCCGTGTCCAGGGCGTCCACGACCGCGCGGCCCACCGGTTCGGCCCAGGGCACCGCGCAGACGCCGAGCAGCTGGAACGCCTCCGACAGGCCGTGCGCGGAGATGAACGAGGCGGTCCACGCCGCCCGTTCGCCGGCGGGCAGCACGGCGAGGAGCTGGGCCCGCTCGGCCAGCGACGAGGTGCCGGTGCCGCCGGTCGGGGCGACCGAGGGCGGGCCGAGCAGCGCGGCGGACCAGCGCGCGTCCCGCTGCCTGACGGCCGCCCGGCACCACGCGGCGTGCAGATCGTCCGCCCACTCGTCCAGGACGGGCAGCGCGACGATCTCCTCGGGTGTCCGGCCCCCGAGCCTGTCCGGCCAGGTGCCCAGCGGCGCCGCCTCCACCAACTGGCCCAGCCACCAGGAACGTTCGCCACGGCCGGTGGGCGGGGTCGGGAGGACGCCGTCACGCTGCATGTCCGTATCGCATTCGTGCGGTGCCTCGACCACGACGACCTGCCCGCCCCCGGTCCGGTCCATGCTCACGCAGGTCGCCGCGCGGGCGGCCATCCGGCGGGCGAACGCGGAGCCGGGCAGCGCCGAGAGCAATTCGGCGGCGGTCGAGCGGACATTGCGGCTGCGGTCCGACAGCGCCTGCTCCAGAAAGGGTTCGTCGGCGGCCGAGAGCCCGGTCCGCAGGGAGTCGAGGAACAGCAGCCGGTCCTCGGCGCGCTCGGTCGGCCAGGTCGTGCCCAGCAGCGCCCGCGCGGCCCCCGCGTCCTCGGCGCGCACGGCGGAGAGCAGCGCGATCCGCTCGGCGAACAGGCCCTCCTCCCAGAGCCGCCGGACGGCCTCGGTGTCCCGTGCCGGGGGCAGCGCCGAATGGCCCGGCGTCCCCCGCAGGGCGAACTTCCACTCGGGGTTGAGCCCGGCGAGCCACAGCCCGCGCGGCCCGGCGAACGTCAGGGCGTGCGGTCGCAGATCGGTGCGGGCGCGGGCGGCGTCCAGCAGCGCGGGCAGGGCGGCGGCGGGCGCGCGATAGCCCTGCGCGTTGGCGGCTGCCAGCCACTGCGGGAGCAGCTCGCCGAGGTCCGGCGCCGCGCCCCGGCGTCCGCCGCCGGAGTGCGCCGACCGGTCGGCGAGCAGGTGGCCGAGCCGTCTCCCGGCCGCTTCCGGCAGGGGCCGCCGGTCGTCGCGGGGCGCGACCTCGGGCGGTCGCGCGGCGCTCGGGGGCATCAGGCCCGCCCTGCGCCGTACGGTGTGGAGCGCGGCGGCGTCCAGCAGCGCCACGGGGGCGTCCTTGCCGCCCGGAAGGCCCGCGGGCGGTGTGCGGCGGTCCGTGCCGAGCAGCGCCGAGACGACGAGCTTCTCCCAGAGCGTGGTGGCGGTCTCCGTGGCGTCGGCGGTGGTGGTGCCGGACGCGGTGGACGTACCTGTGTCCGTGCTTGTCGTCGTGGTGGTGGTGCCGGTCGTGGTGGTCGTGGGGCTGGTCATCGGGTCCTCCGTGCGGGGTCGGGCCCTCCGAAGGGGCGCGGTCGAAGAGGCATGGTCAGGGAGTGAGCGGGACCGTCCCCGCCACGTCCTTCGCCCAGGCGGCCAGCGGCTGGAAGCCGCGGTGGCCGAACTCGCCGAAGACCGTGACCGGGCCGCCGCCGGACAGCGCGGCCAGCTTCCACAGGCCGGACCGGGACAGGCCGGTGGACACCAGGGGCAGCGCGGACTCGCCGCCCGCGTCGGCCAGTTGCCACCCACCACCGCTTATTCGGACGGGCACGACCTGGCACAGCGTCACCGGTACGGAGTCCAGCCACGGGTCGGCGCCCAGCGCCGCGCCGTACGCCTCGACGGCCGCCGCCGTGGGTCCGCCCGGCGGCGGCTCCTCGATCGGACCCGGCGCGCCGAACTGCCTGCCCCAGTCGGCCCGCAGCTGCCCGGCACCCGGATGCGGCACGATCTCCGCCTCGATCATCAGACCCACCGGCAGCCCCAGCTGCGGAGACCGCCCGCCCGCGCCGAAGGAGAGCACCAGCGCCGAACGCCCCGAGTCCCTTCCGTGGAGCCGGATCCGGCGCGTGACGAGCTTGCCTTCCGAGGAATCGGACTGCGCCAGCACCAGCCAGTGGTCCCGGACCGGTGCGCCCCCGGCGGCCGACGGCAGCCCGACCCGGGTGCGGACCGTGGCCGCCAGGGGCTCCGGCAGCCGGTCGCGCCCCAGCCACGCCGTGCTCAGCAGATGCAGCAGCGCGGACTCCTCCAGCAGCCGCACCGGCCAGCCGGGGCCCGATCCGGGGATGGCCCCCAACTCCCGTGCCCGGGCGGCCAGCCCCGGCGCCTGCGCGTCCACCATCCGGGCCGCCGTCTCCTCCCACAGCCCGTATCCCGACTGCTCCGCCGCCGCCAGCCCGCCGCGCAGCAGGTCCGCCAGCCGCTGCTCCAACTCCGTGGCCCCCGCCGTGATCCGCTCGGCCCGCCGCTCGGACCTGCGCCGGGCGGCCTCCGCGTCGGCCGGCCCGCCCGGCGCGGGCCCGGCCGGGGTCCCCGCGCTCCCCGCGCCCGCCGCGGCACGCTCGCGGCGCTTGGCGAGCCATTCCTCGGCCCAGCCGGGCGCCGACGCCGGCCCGCCGACGGCCTGTTCGTCCGAGGCCAGGAGCAGCAGCAGGCCCAGCGCGTGCTTGCACGGAAACTTCCGGCTCGGGCAACTGCACCTGTACGCGGGCCCCGTGATGTCCACCACGGTCCGGTACGGCTTGCTGCCGCTGCCCGCGCACAGCCCCCACACCGCCCCCTCGGCGCCGCCCGTGTCCGACCACGGCCCCGCCGTACCCAACTTGATCCCCGCCTTGCGCGACGCGGCGTCAGGTGCCAGAGCCAGCACCTGTTCCGCCGTCGGGCGCACCCCCGTGTCATCCATGTCCAAGACGGTAGGACCCGCCACTGACAATCGCCCTGACCTGCGAGGGCCGGGCGGAACGACGACGGCGGCCCTCGCTCCGGCGGTCCGAGGGGACGGGCGAGGGCAGGGCGGCGCGCACGGCCGCGTCACCGCGTGGCCGATCCTGGAGTGACGTCCGCCGCGTCACCGCATCCGGGCCCCGGCCTGCGGAGATGACCGATTGTCAGTGGCGTGGTGCACCGTGGAACCCACATCAGGTCCATCGATCTGGAGGGGGATCCATGACCGTGCCCGAAAACACCACGCCGCAGACCACCGAGGTCACCGCAGAGGCGGTGCTGCGCCCGCACGCCGAGGACGCGTTCGCGGCCGAGCTGACAGCCCTGGCCGCGTCCGACGACCGGCAGCGGCCCGTCGGATGGCGGCTGTCGCCCTGGGCCGTGGCCACCTATCTGCTCGGCGGCACGCTGCCCGACGGGACGGTGATCACACCGAAGTACGTCGGCCCGCGCCGGATCGTGGAGGTCGCGGTCACCACCCTCGCCACCGACCGGGCCCTGCTGCTCCTCGGCGTGCCCGGCACCGCGAAGACCTGGGTCTCCGAACATCTCGCGGCCGCCGTCAGCGGTGACTCCACCCTGCTGGTGCAGGGCACGGCGGGCACACCCGAGGAGGCGATCCGCTACGGATGGAACTACGCGCAGCTCCTCGCCCACGGCCCCAGCCGCGACGCGCTCGTACCCAGCCCGGTGATGCGGGCCATGTCCGACGGCATGACAGCCCGCGTCGAGGAACTCACCCGTATCCCCGCCGATGTGCAGGACTCGCTCATCACGATCCTGTCGGAGAAGACACTGCCGGTGCCCGAGCTGGGACAGGAGGTGCAGGCCGTCCGCGGATTCAATCTGATCGCCACCGCCAACGACCGGGACCGTGGGGTCAACGACCTCTCCAGCGCGCTCCGCCGCCGGTTCAACACCGTCGTCCTGCCGCTGCCCGCGACCCAGGAGGCGGAGGTCGGCATCGTCTCCCGCCGCGTCGACCAGCTGGGCCGCGCACTCGACCTGCCGGGCGGGCCCGAGGGCATCGACGAGATCCGGCGGGTCGTCACCGTCTTCCGCGAGCTGCGCGACGGCGTCACGGCCGACGGCCGTACGAAGCTCAAGTCCCCCTCGGGAACGCTCTCCACCGCCGAGGCGATCTCCGTCGTCACCAACGGCCTCGCCCTCGCCGCCCACTTCGGCGACGGCGTGCTGCGGCCCGGCGACGTCGCGGCGGGCATCCTCGGCGCGGTCGTCCGCGACCCGGCGGCTGACCGGGTGATCTGGCAGGAGTACGTGGAGACCGTCGTGCGGGAGCGCGACGGCTGGAAGGACTTCTATCGCGCCTGCCGCGAGGTGAGCGCATGACCACGGCACGCACCCCGCGGACACCGCACACACCACGCACGCCGGACGCGCGGGACGTGCCCCGCGCCGACGGGCCGCTGCTGCTCGGCATCCGCCACCACGGCCCCGGCTCCGCCCGCGCCGTACGCGAGGCGCTCGACGCGAGCGCGCCGCGGGTCGTGCTCATCGAGGGACCGCCCGAGGGCGACGCGCTGCTGGCCCTCGCCGCCGACGAGGCGATGCGCCCTCCCGTCGCGCTCCTCGCGCACGCCGTGGACGACCCCGGCCGCGCGGCGTTCTGGCCACTGGCCGCGTTCTCCCCGGAGTGGGTCGCGATCCGCTGGGCCCTGGAGCACGGCGTACCGGCGCGGTTCATCGATCTGCCGGCGGCGCACTCGCTGGCCCTCGCTCAGGAGGACGAAGCCCAGGAGCGGGACGAGCAGGGCGTGCCCGGAGCGCCGCACGGCCCCGACAGCACCGCGCTGCGCGTCGATCCGCTCGCCGTCCTCGCCGAAGCCGCCGGATACGACGACCCCGAGCGGTGGTGGGAGGACGTCGTCGAGCACCGGACCCCGGGAGCGGAATCCGACCCCTTCGCGCCGTTCGAGGGCGTCGCCGAGGCCATGGGCGCGCTGCGCGCCGAGTACGGCGACGGCGGACACCGGCGCGATCGGGTCCGCGAAGCCCATATGCGGCTCCAGTTGCGCTCGGCCCGCCGGGAGTTCAAGGAGTACGGCGACGAGTCGATCGCCGTCGTCTGCGGCGCCTGGCACGTGCCCGCGCTGCGCGAGAAGACCGCCGTCGCCGCCGATCGCGCCCTGCTCAAGGGACTGCCCAAGGTCAAGGCCGACCTCACCTGGGTGCCCTGGACCCATCGCCGGCTCGCCCGGCACAGCGGCTACGGCGCGGGCATCGACTCGCCCGGCTGGTACGGACATCTCTTCGACGCGCCCGACCGGCCCGTGGAGCGCTGGCTCACCAAGGTCGCCGGACTGCTCAGGGAGGAGGACCGGCCCGTCTCCTCCGCCCACGTCATCGAAGCGGTACGGCTCGCGCAGACCCTCGCCACCGTGCGCGGCAGACCACTGGCCGGGCTCACCGAGACCATCGACGCCGCCCGAGCCGTCCTGTGCGAGGGCTCGGAGGTACCGCTCGGGCTCATCAGGGACCGGCTCGTCGTCGGTGACGTGCTCGGCGAAGTGCCCGACACGGCCCCCGCCGTGCCGCTGCAGCGCGATCTCACCCGGCTCCAGCGCTCCCTGCGCCTCAAGCCGGGGGCCCTGGAGCGCGAAGTGGACCTCGACCTCCGGAAGGAGACCGACGCGGCGAAGAGCGCGCTGCTGCACCGGCTGCGGCTGCTCGGCATCGACTGGGGCGAGCCCGTCGCCGGCCGGGCGGGCACCGGCACCTTCCGGGAGACCTGGCGGCTGTGCTGGGAGCCCGAACTGTCCGTGCGGGTCGCGGAAGCCGGCGTCTGGGGCACCACCGTGCTCTCCGCCGCCACCGCCAACGCCGAGTCGCGCGCCCGCTCCGCCACCACGCTCGCCGAGGTCACCGAACTCGCCGAGCGCTGCCTTCCGGCCGGTCTCCCGGACGCCCTGCCTGCCGTGCTGGGGGCCCTCGCCGACCGCGCCGCCCTCGACACCGACGTCGGCCGGCTCGCCGAGGCACTGCCCGCGCTGGCCCGCTCCCTGCGCTACGGGGACGTACGGTCCACCGACACCGGCGCCCTCGGGGAGGTGGCGACCGGGCTCGCCGAGCGGATCTGCGTGGGACTGCCGCCCGCCTGCTCCGGACTCGACGCGGACGGAGCCGCCCGGATGCGGCGCCACCTCGACCACGTCCACACCGCCGTCGGCCTGCTGAGCGACGGCCGGGGCGCGGGCCCGGCCGGGCGCTGGGAGACCGTCCTGCGCAAGCTCGCGGAGCGCGACACCGTGCCCGGGCTGATCCGGGGGCGGGCGGCCAGGCTCCTGCTGGACGACGGACGGCTCACACCCGAGCGGGCCGCGCTGCTCATGGGGCTCGCGCTCTCACCCGGCACCCCGCCGCCCGACGCCGCCGCCTGGATCGAGGGCTTCGTGGGCGGCGCGTCCGGGGGAGGCATGCTGCTGGTCCACGACGAACGGCTTCTCGGCCTGATCGACGCCTGGCTGACCGGAGTTGACCCCGGCTCCTTCACCGACGTACTGCCGCTGCTGCGCCGGACGTTCTCCGGATACGAGCCGGGCGTACGCCGCACGCTGGGCGAACTCGTACGGCGCGGGTCCGGCGGCGTCGGTACGGGCGGGGGACCGGCGGGAGCCGAGGCCGGCCTGCCGGGGTTCGGTCCCGGTCTGGACCCGGCCCGCGCCGACGCCGTACTGCCGGTGCTCAGGCTCATCCTGGGCGCGGACGAACACCCCCGGGCATCGAACCCTGGCGCATCGAACCCTGACGCATCGAACCTCGACGCGCGGCACCCCGAGGCCCGGGACCGTCGCGAACTCGCGGAGGCGACGGCATGACCCGAGACAACGGCAGCCACAACGGCACCGGCAGCCACAACGACACGGGCATCCACAACGACACCGGTACCCACGACGACACCGGCATCGACGGCGGCGAGCGGCTGCGCCGCTGGCGGATGGTGCTCGGAGGGGAGAGCGCCGACGGTACGGGACATCCGCTCTCCGGCACGGACGCCGCGATGGACGCCGCGCTCACCGCGCTGTACGGAGCCGACCGAGGAGGCGGCCGGGGCGGCCGGCGGACGGCGGGGCTCGGCGCCTCCGCGCCGTCCGTGGCGCGCTGGCTCGGTGACATCCGTACGTACTTCCCCAGCTCCGTCGTCCAGGTCATGCAGCATGACGCGATCGACCGGCTCGGACTCGCCTCGCTGCTGCTGGAGCCGGAGATGCTGGAGGCGGTGGAGCCCGACGTCCATCTCGTCTCCACCCTGCTCTCGCTCAATAAGGCGATGCCCGAGACGACTAAGGAGACCGCCCGCGCTGTCGTGCGCAAGGTGGTCCAGGAGATCGAGAAGCGCCTCGCCACCCGCACCAGGGCCACCCTCACCGGCGCGCTCGACCGGTCCGCGCGGATCGGCAGACCGCGCCACCGGGACATCGACTGGGACCGCACGATCCGGGCCAACCTCAAGAACTACCTGCCCGAGCAGCGCACCGTCGTCCCCGAGCGGCTGATCGGATACGGCCGGGCCTCCCAGTCCGTGAAGAAGGAAGTCGTCCTCTGCCTCGACCAGTCGGGATCGATGGCCGCGTCGGTCGTCTACGCCTCCGTCTTCGGAGCCGTCCTGGCGTCCATGCGTTCCATCGCGACCCGCCTGGTGGTCTTCGACACGGCCGTGGTCGATCTCACCGACCAGCTGGACGACCCGGTCGACGTGCTGTTCGGCACCCAGCTCGGCGGCGGCACCGACATCAACCGGGCGCTCGCCTACTGCCAGTCCAGGATCACCCGCCCGGCCGACACCGTCGTCGTCCTCATCAGCGACCTCTACGAGGGAGGGATACGTGACGAGATGCTCAAGCGGGTCGCGGCGATGAAGGCGTCCGGCGTGGGGTTCGTCGCGCTGCTCGCGCTGTCGGACGAGGGGGCGCCCGCTTACGACCGTGATCACGCGGCGGCCCTCGCCGCCCTCGGGGCGCCCGCGTTCGCCTGCACGCCGGATCTCTTTCCCGAGGTGATGGCGGCGGCGATGGAGAGGCGCCCGATACCCGTCCCCGACCCGGACCTGCCGGGCCCGGCCCTGGCCCGGTGACCGGCCGGCCCGCGCCCCGTGGCTGCCCCGTCGACCGCCCGTCGACCGCCCGTCGGCCGCCCGTCGACCGCCCGTCGACCGTGCGGCGGGAGGGCGGTCGGGAACGGGCGGTCACGGGGCGCCGGCGCAGGATGTGACAGGTATCACCGCTCTGTGACAGGTATCACCGCTCATCTGTGACATGCGATTTCGGGACCCACGGCCCACGGGGATAACCTGCGAGACGGACATGCCGCGTACCGGACCGCGTGTACGCCTTCCTCAGTGACAGCGCAGTCACGTTGCCCTCCGCGGCACGCCCACGCAGACAACGAACCCGCGATCACCAGGCTGCGGTTTTTAAAGACAAGGGACGGACGCGCGTGGACCTGTTCGAGTATCAGGCGAGGGACCTCTTCGCCAAGCACGGTGTACCGGTGCTGGCCGGTGAAGTCATCGAGACGCCTGAAGCGGCGCGCGAGGTGACGGAGCGTCTCGGCGGCAAGGCCGTCGTCAAGGCGCAGGTCAAGGTCGGTGGCCGTGGCAAGGCCGGTGGCGTGAAGCTGGCCTCCGACGCCGCTGACGCCGTGGAGAAGGCCGGTCAGATTCTGGGCATGGACATCAAGGGCCACACGGTCCACAAGGTGATGCTCGCCCAGACCGCGGACATCGCGGAGGAGTACTACGTCTCCTTCCTGCTGGACCGCACCAACCGCACCTTCCTCGCCATGGCCTCCGTCGAGGGCGGCGTGGAGATCGAGGTCGTCGCGGAGGAGAACCCCGACGCGCTGGCCAAGATCCCGGTGGACGCCTACGAGGGCTGCACCCCCGAGAAGGCCGCCGAGATCGTCGCCGCCGCGAAGTTCCCGGCCGAGATCGCCGACCAGGTCGCCGACGTGCTCCAGAAGCTGTGGACGGTCTTCATCAAGGAGGACGCCCTCCTGGTCGAGGTGAACCCGCTGATCAAGTCCGGCGACGGCAAGATCATCGCGCTCGACGGCAAGGTCTCGCTCGACGAGAACGCCGCGTTCCGGCAGCCCGAGCACGAGGCGCTGGAGGACAAGGCCGCGGCGAACCCGCTGGAGGCCGCCGCCAAGGCCAAGAACCTCAACTACGTCAAGCTCGACGGCGAGGTCGGCATCATCGGCAACGGCGCGGGTCTGGTCATGTCGACCCTCGACGTCGTCGCGTACGCCGGTGAGGCCCACGGCGGCGTGAAGCCCGCCAACTTCCTCGACATCGGTGGCGGCGCCTCGGCCGAGGTCATGGCGAACGGCCTGGAGATCATCCTCGGCGACCCGGACGTCAAGTCCGTCTTCGTCAACGTCTTCGGTGGCATCACCGCGTGCGACGAGGTCGCCAACGGCATCGTCCAGGCGCTCGAACTGCTCAAGACCAAGGGCGAGAACGTCTCGAAGCCGCTGGTCGTGCGTCTTGACGGCAACAACGCGGAGCTGGGTCGCAAGATCCTCTCCGACGCCAACCACCCGCTGGTGCAGCGCGTGGACACCATGGACGGGGCGGCCGACAAGGCCGCCGAGCTGGCCGCGGCCAAGTAAGGGACGAGGGAAACCACAACCATGGCTATTTTCCTGACCAAGGAAAGCAAGGTCATCGTCCAAGGCATGACCGGCGCCACCGGCATGAAGCACACCAAGCTCATGCTCGCCGACGGCACCAACATCGTCGGTGGCGTGAACCCCCGTAAGGCCGGTACGTCCGTCGACTTCGACGGCACCGCCGTACCCGTCTTCGGCTCCGTGGCCGAGGCCATCGAGAAGACGGGCGCCGACGTCTCCGTCGTCTTCGTGCCGCCGGCCTTCGCCAAGGCCGCCGTCGTCGAGGCGATCGACGCCGAGATCGGTCTCGCCGTCGTGATCACCGAGGGCATCGCCGTCCACGACTCCGCCGCCTTCTGGGCGTACGCGGGCGTCAAGGGCAACAAGACCCGCATCATCGGCCCCAACTGTCCCGGGCTCATCACCCCGGGCCAGTCCAACGCCGGCATCATTCCGGGCGACATCACCAAGCCCGGCCGCATCGGTCTCGTGTCCAAGTCCGGCACGCTGACCTACCAGATGATGTACGAGCTGCGCGACATCGGCTTCTCGTCCGCCGTCGGCATCGGTGGCGACCCGGTCATCGGTACGACGCACATCGACGCCCTCGCCGCGTTCGAGGCCGACCCCGAGACCGACCTCATCGTGATGATCGGCGAGATCGGCGGCGACGCCGAGGAGCGCGCGGCCGACTTCATCGCGAAGAACGTCACCAAGCCGGTCGTCGGCTACGTCGCGGGCTTCACCGCGCCCGAGGGCAAGACCATGGGCCACGCCGGCGCCATCGTCTCCGGCTCCTCCGGCACGGCCCAGGCGAAGAAGGAGGCCCTGGAGGCCGCCGGTGTGAAGGTCGGCAAGACGCCGACCGAGACGGCCGGGCTCGCCCGCGCCATCCTCGCCGGCTGAGCCCTGGGCTCTCGGCACCACGCGCGTGGGCCCGCACCCCGACCGGGGTGCGGGCCCACGCGCGTACGCGGCTCCGGCTCCGTACTGCCGCCGCCCCGCCGCCCCGCCGCCCCGCCGCCCCCGGCGGGTGACGCGCTCGCGGACGGCCGTGCGTGCGCCGGGACGGCCGTCCCCGGAACGACCGTGCGTGCTCGGGACGGCCGTGCCCCACCGTCTCCTCAGACCGGTCGCGGCAGGAGACGGTACGGGCCGTTCATCGGTGCGGCGCGCAGCCGGTCGCGCAGCTTCAGGTCCTGCGCGCTCAGCCGCTGCGGACCCGCGGCGACCGGCACCCCGCCGACCGGCTCGGCCGGGGCGAGCCGGGGTTCGTAATGGGTCGGGGCGGTGGCCAGCGTGAAGGAGGTGGCCCCGAGGATCAGCGCCGTGAAGGCGATGGCGGCCCGCGTCCAGAGCCGGATCCGCCGCTCGCTGCGCGACCGTACGGTGAGGGGCGGGGCGAGTTTCGGCGGCGTCACCGTGCGGGCGAGCGCGTCGAGGCGCTCGTGCAGCACAGCGGGATCGGCCAGCTCGGGCAGCCGCGCGGCGACCGCGTCGCGGGCGTGCGTCAGCCGGTTGACGGTGGCCGGGGTGCTCGCCTCGGTCTCGGCCGCGGTCTCCGGCAGATTCAGCCCCAGCCCGTCGTAGAGCAGCAGCGTGCGCCGGTACGAGGGCGGCAGGGCCAGCAGCGCCTCGTGCAGCGCCTTCGCGCCGGGCCCCTGACGCTCGCCCGGCCCGGCCCGGTCGGGGCGACGATGCGCGCGCCGCATCTTGTGCCAGGGCGACATGGCGTACTCGTACGCCGCGACCCGCACCCACCCCGCCGGGTCCCGGTCGACGGCGACCTCCGGCCAGCGCTGCCAGGCCAGATGGAACGCCTGCTCGACGGACTCCTTGGACAGCGCGCGCCGCCCGGTGAGCAGGAACGCCTGGCGGGCGAGGGAGGGCGCGGAGTGGGTGTACAGCGCGTCGAACGCCTGGTCGGGCGTGTCCGGTACGGGTACGGGGGCGGCCGTGACGTCGGTACCGGGCCCTTCCTCGGCCGCGCTCGCGCAGTCCGCCTCACGGTCGGCGCCCGCCACCGCCACCGCCTCAGCTTCGGTCGCGGTCTCCGTCCCCGTGGCGGGGCGGGCCGTGGCCGGGACCGGTGCCGGTGCCGGGGACCGCTCCTTCGCCTCCGGACAGACGGCTCCCGCACCCGTACCGTCCGGCGCCGGGTCATCGGGCCGGGAGCCGTGTGTGCTGTGCAGGCGCGCCGCCGAGCGTGCCTGGGCCGCCTTCACCACCTCCCGTTCGGCCCGCCGCGCCTGCGCCGCCTTCTCCCGGAGCTCCCTCTCGATCCCGGCGAGCAGCTTGGCGTACGTCTCCCCCTTGCGCCCTCGGGGAGCCGTACGGCCGGTCTCCCAGGACCGGATCGTCGACCGGGTGACACCCACCGCCGTCGCGACCTGCTTCTCGGTCAGCGACTTCGCCTCGCGCAGTCTGCGGCGCTCCGTGGGGGAGGGCAGGGAGGCGTCGGGAGTGCCGGGGATGGCGGTGGCGGCCGGCTCGGCGGCGCTCCGCGTGGTGTTCTGCGTCATGTGGGACTCCCCGCAGCCCTGTCCTTGGCATAAAAGCACATAAACGTATATTGAGCGACACGGCGAGTATTCGCCTGTTACGCGGATAAGGCGCGTGTCGTGGGCAGCATGGCGACGTGACCCAATTGACCGATCGCGGCACGCCGTTGTCCTCGGCCTCGGCCGTGGAGCGTGGCCGGGCCGCCGCGCTGACCACCTCTTTTCTCCGTGGAGCCCTCGCCGCCGGCGTCGGGCTCGGCGCACTCGCCGTGCTCGTGATGGCGATGTGGATCATCTCGCCGTACCCCGACAGCGGAGCGGGCCCCGGACTGCGGGTGGCCGCCGGGCTGTGGCTGCTGGCGCACGGAGTCGAACTGGTGCGCCCCGACACGCTCTCCGGCGCCCCCGCGCCGCTCGGTGTCGTGCCGCTGCTGCTCACGGCCCTGCCGGTCTGGCTGGTGTACCGGGCGGCGAGGGACACGCTCGAACCCGACGAGGGGCGCCCGCAGCTCACCGCGATCGGCGCGGTCTGCACGGTGTCCGGCGGATATCTGCTGGTCGGCGGGGCGGTTGTGCTCTGGGCGGCGGACGGGCCGCTCATCGCGCCCCCGGCGCGCGCCGCCCTCGCGCTGCCGCTGCTGACCCTGCTGTCCGCGACGGCCGGGGCCTGGCGCGCGGGCGGTGGCCGGGCGCGCGGTCCACTGCCGCTGTGGCTGCCGGGGGGTGTGCGGGCGGTGCTGGTCCGTACGGTGTGGGCGCCCGAGACGCGTCGCAGGACCGCCGCTGGGGTGCGGGCCGGGGCCGCGGCCGTTCTGCTGCTGCTGGGCGGCGGCGCGCTGCTGGTCGGGGCCTCCCTGTGCTGGCACACCGACCCGGCCCACGCGTCGTTCACCCGGCTCGCCGGGGACTGGTCGGGGCGGTTCGCGCTGTTGCTGCTGGGGCTGGCCCTGGTGCCGAACGCGGCGGTCTGGGGCGCGGCCTACGGCCTGGGACCCGGCTTCGCGCTCGGTACGGCCGCGACCGCCACCCCTCTCGGAGTCGTCGGCAACCCCGCGCTCCCGTCCTTCCCGCTTCTCGCGGCGGTGCCGAGCGGCACCGGGACCGCGCTGAACTGGGCGGCGGGCGCGGTGCCGGTCGCCGCCGGGCTGACGGTGGCCTGGTTCACCGTCCGTGCCGCGGCGCCGCCGTTCTCCGTACGGGAGGAGGCGTGGGGGGCGCGGGCCACCGCGTCGGCCGCGGCCCTCGCGGCTGTGGTCTGCGCCGTTCTGACGGCGATTCTGGCGGCGATGTCGGGGGGCCCGCTCGGGACCGCGGATCTGGCGGCCTTCGGCCCGGTGTGGTGGCGGACGGGCGCCGCCGCCCTGGTGTGGACGGCGACCCTAGGGGTGCCGACGGCGCTGCTGCTGCGGGCCTGGCGGCTCCGGGAGCGGCGGGCGGGCCGCTTCCGCGCGGCTGAGCGGGAGGATCCGGAGACCATCGGCCGAGCCGCCGACGCCGGGGGGTCAGGGACGGCCGGGGCCGCCGAGGACGGTTCCGCGGGCGGGCGGGGCCGACGGTGGGCGCCCTGGCGGCGGCGCACAGGCGCAGGCGTAGGCGCACGGGCACGCGCACGCGCACGCGCACGCGCCGAAGCCGTATCGGGTGCCGGTGCCGGTGCCGGCTCGGGTGGGGGCGCCGGTGTCGCCGTAAGCGGTGCGGTTGCCGGTAGCGGTACCGGTGCGACGGGTGGCGTCGGGGTCCTGGACGGTCCGGGCGACGAGCCGTACGAGTTCCTGCCGGCCGACGCCTGGCACGAGCGCGGGGCCCGGGAGGCGCGCTGGGCCTCGTTCAAGGAGGCGTCGGGCGGTCTGATGGCCGACTTCCCCGCGGCAACCCCCGCCACCTCGGCCACCACCTCGGCCACCACCCCGGCCGTGATCCCGGCCGGGACTCCGGCTTCGGGCCCGGCCCCGCGGGCGGAACCGCCGCAATCGCCCTCCGGCGACGACGGCGATTTCGGCGGGAGCGGGCGAGCGGACGGCGGTGAGGGCGGGCGAGCGGGCGGCGGTGACGGCGGCTGACCGGCGGCGCTGATGGCGCGCGAAAAACGCCCCGCCGTGCGTCCGGACCTTCTGGCCCGGAGAGCACGGCGGGGCGTTTTTCGCGCGCGGGGCGCTACTCCTTCACGCCGAACACCGGCTCCAGCGAATGCGGCAGCAGCTCGTTGCACGAGAGCTGGCCGGTCTTCGTCAGGGCGTCGTTCACGCAGGAGTAGTAGTCGCGGTAGACGAGCTGCACGGTGAAGGTCGTCGCCACGAACACCAGGGCGATGCCGGCCGCCACCAGACCGCTCACGGCGGCTGTCGTCTGCGGCCGGGTGGCCGCCGGGGACGTTTCCCGGTCGGCGCTGTCCCGGCCCGACCACGGGTCGGTCCGCGCCCCGGCGGGCGGGGTCTTCTCCATCCGTACCGGAGCCGGGGAGGAGCCGCCGGTGACCGCCTTCTCCCCTTCCTCCGGTGCCTTGTCCGACTTGTTGCGGAGCGAGCTGGCGCCCCAGTACACGGCCAGGGAGCCGAGGAGCAGCGCGATCTCCGGGAGGTCGAAGAGCACGAAGAACAGGGCCCACATGCCGGCGAGCAGCGCGTACCGGGCCCGGCGCTGGGACACGTCCGTCGGGTCCCAGCGCAGCCCGCCGCGACCGCCTTCGGGGCCGTCCTTGCCGCTGCCAGGGTCGTTCTGCCCGTTCTGTCCGTTCTGGTTTCCGGGGCGGCTGCCGAAGCCGCCCGACGAGCGGCCGGGCTGGCGGCTGCTCCACTGACTGCCCCAGCCGCCCCGGCCGGAGCCCGTGTCGGAACCGGAGCCGGAATCGGCGTCGGGTGAATCGCCGTTGGCGGGGTGACGCGGCTGCCAGGGCTGGTCGGGCCTGCCCTCGGGCGGCGCCGCGAACGGATTGTCGTCGGCGGACCCGGCGGACCCGGCGGACCCGGCGGACCCGGCGGACCCGGCGGACCCGGCGGACCCGGCGGACCCGGCGGACCCGGCGGACCCCGACGGCCCCGGCGAGTCCGGCGAGTCCGGTGCTCCCGGGGAGTCCGATGACCCCGAGGCGCCCGAGGCGCCCGAGGCGCCCGTGGAGGAGGACTGGCGTTCCCGTGGCAGCAGCACCGGCCCAGAGGGCGTCGGGAGGTGGAGCGCCGTGCGGCGGCGTCGGTCCGGCATCTGGTGAACGTCTTCCCCTCAGACCCTGCGCGCGGGGGTCTTCTCTCGTCATGGTCCGTCCGGGAGACAGACCCTGTCCCCTGACGCTACCTCCCGGCCCAGAACTTGTCGTCAAGGGGCGTCAGACCATGATCACCGCCCGGCGGACGGTGGCAGGGCCCTGGCCCCCGTCCCTTGGGGGCCGCTCGAACTGCCGGTATCGTTGCTGACGGTCGGCCCCTTCGTAGAGTTCCCCGTATTCGGGAACGTGACTCGTTCGTACGACCGCACAAAGTCGAACCGTCGCGCCAAGTCGCCGTCCACACAACGCCGCACGCCCCCGAGAGGCCGTGCCCGCCCCGAGAAAGGCGCCCGTCTTGGCCTCGCCGCCCGTCCCGTCCGCCCCGTCCTCCTCGGCCGGCCCGCCCGCCCGCCCGGTACGGCTGGTGGTCCTCGTCTCCGGTTCCGGTACGAACCTCCAGGCTCTGCTGGACGCCATCGGCGGCGACCCCGCCGCGTTCGGGGCGCACATCGTCGCCGTGGGCGCGGACCGTGGCGCGATCACCGGTCTGGAGCGTGCCGAGCGCGCCGGGCTGCCGACGTTCGTCCGGCGCGTCAAGGACTACGGGTCGCGGGACGAGTGGGACGCGGCGCTCGCCGAGGCGGTCGCGGCGTACGAGCCGGACCTGGTGGTCTCGGCGGGCTTCATGAAGATCGTGGGGAAGGAGTTCCTCGCGCGCTTCGGCGGGCGGTTCGTCAACACCCACCCCGCACTGCTCCCCAGCTTTCCCGGTGCCCACGGCGTGCGCGAGGCGCTCGCCTACGGAGCGAAGGTCACCGGCTGCACCGTCCACTTCGTCGACGACGGTGTCGACACCGGCCCGATCATCGCGCAGGGCGTGGTCGAGGTGCGGGACGAGGACGATGAAGACGCTCTCCACGAGCGCATCAAGGAAGTCGAGCGACGCCTGCTCGTCGAGGTCGTGGGGCGTCTGGCCCGGCACGGCTACCGCATTGAGGGACGAAAGGTAACGATCCTGTGACCGCCGAAGGTACGAAGCGGCCCATCCGTAGGGCCCTGGTCAGCGTCTACGACAAGACAGGTCTGGAAGAGCTGGCGCGCGGGCTGCACGAGGCGGGCGTCACCCTGGTCTCGACCGGCTCCACCGCCGCGAAGATCGCCGCCACCGGGGTCCCGGTCACCAAGGTCGAGGAGCTGACCGGCTTCCCCGAGTGCCTGGACGGCCGGGTCAAGACGCTGCACCCGCGCGTCCACGCCGGCATCCTTGCCGACCTGCGGCTCGAAGCGCACCGCGCCCAACTCGCCGAGCTGGACATCGAGCCGTTCGACCTGGTCGTCGTGAACCTCTACCCGTTCCGCGAGACCGTCGCCTCCGGCGCCACACCCGACGAGTGCGTCGAGCAGATCGACATCGGCGGCCCCTCGATGGTCCGCGCCGCCGCCAAGAACCACCCCTCGGTCGCCGTCGTCACCAGCCCCGAGCGGTACGCGGATGTCCTCGGCGCCGTCCAGGACGGCGGGTTCGACCTGACGACCCGCAAGCGCCTCGCGGCGGAGGCGTTCCAGCACACCGCCGCGTACGACGTGGCCGTCGCCTCCTGGTTCGCGGAGGGTTACGCCGCCGACACCGACGGCGGGGGCTTCCCGGACTTCCTGGGCGCCACGTACACCCGTAAGAACGTGCTCCGTTACGGCGAGAACCCGCACCAGCCCGCCGCGCTCTACACCAGCGCCGAGGGCGGCCTCGCCGAGGCCGAGCAGCTGCACGGCAAGGAGATGTCGTACAACAACTACACCGACACGGACGCCGCGCACCGTGCCGCGTACGACC
This sequence comes from Streptomyces sp. NPDC012835, assembly GCF_042900885.1. NCBI lineage: Bacteria > Bacillati > Actinomycetota > Actinomycetes > Kitasatosporales > Streptomycetaceae > Streptomyces > Streptomyces sp. NPDC012835. The sequence continues at coordinate 312,589 of NZ_JBIBBW010000003.1, read as the reverse complement.
ACGCCGAGCCCTGCGTCGCGATCATCAAGCACGCCAACCCGTGCGGCATCGCCATCGGTGAGGACGTCGCGGAGGCGCACCGCAAGGCGCACGAGTGCGACCCGCTGTCCGCGTTCGGCGGGGTGATCGCCGTCAACCGTCCGGTCTCCGTCGCGATGGCCGAGCAGGTCGCGGAGATCTTCACCGAGGTCATCGTGGCGCCCGGCTACGAGGACGGCGCCGTCGAGGTGCTGGCCCGCAAGAAGAACATCCGCGTGCTGCGCTGTCCCGCCGCGCCCTCGGCACGGGTCGAGGTCAAGCCGATCGACGGCGGCGCGCTGCTCCAGGTCACCGACCGGCTCCAGGCCGACGGCGACGACCCGGCCAACTGGACGCTCGCCACGGGTGAGGCGCTCTCCGAGGCCGGGCTGCGCGAGCTGGCCTTCGCCTGGAAGGCGTCCCGCGCGGTCAAGTCCAACGCGATCCTGCTCGCCAAGGGCGGTGCCTCGGTCGGCGTCGGCATGGGCCAGGTCAACCGCGTCGACTCCGCGAAGCTCGCGGTCGAGCGCGCGGGCGAGGAGCGGGCCCGCGGCTCGTACGCGGCCTCCGACGCGTTCTTCCCGTTCCCCGACGGCCTGGAGATCCTGCTGGCCGCGGGCGTCAAGGCGGTTGTGCAGCCCGGCGGTTCGGTCCGGGACGAGCAGGTCGTCGAGGCGGCGAAGAAGGCGGGCGTGACGATGTACTTCACCGGGACGCGCCACTTCTTCCACTGAGCGGCCGCAGCGACCGCAGCGACCGCCGCCGGTCCGGGGCGGTCGCTGCGATCCCGCTGCTACGGCGAAGGCCGCGTTCCCGTCGAGGGAGCGCGGCCTTCGCCGTGTCGAGGAGCCGTTGAACGGGCTCCCCTCACTGCGACTTGATGACCACCGTCGAGCAGACCTTGTCGGCGAACGTCTGCTTCTTCTGGTCCCACAGCGGCCACAGCCAGCCCAGGTAGCAGGCGATGTTGTCCAGGAAGTGGGCGAGGGTGCGGAGGAACGCCATGCCGGCGCCGATCGGCTGGCCGTCGCTCTCGCGCAGCAGCCGGATTCCCACGACCTTCTTGCCGACCGTCTGACCGGTCGAGCCCTCCTGGATCAGCTGCCAGACGAAGATGGCGAGCATGCCCAGCGCCCCGATGACGGCGAGAATCGGGGTGACGCCACCGCTGGTGTTGGCGCCGTAGAGGAACAGGACGTACGGCACCAGGTACAGCAGTCCGTCGATGAGCTTGCCGCCCACCCGCAGGCCCCAGTGGGCGAGTTCCGGCATGGCGCCGCCGTACCCGGGCTGCTGCTGCGGGTAGGCGCCGTACGGCTGGCCCGGCTGCTGGGGGTATCCGTACCCCTGCGGCGGTACGCCCTGCGGGGCCTGCTGCGGGTAGCCGTAACCCGGCTGCTGGTCCTGGGGCGGGCCGTATCCGGGCTGCTGCTGACCCGGCTGGCCCTGCTGGCCGTACGGGTTGTTCGGGTCGCCGAAGCTCATGGGGATTTCCTCCGTTGGGTGGTGCGGGGACGGCGAGGCCCGCGTGGAGGAACTTCTCAGAACTGAGCGGTCCGCCCCCCGATACGCCGGCCGCGCGCTGCGCGGTAATCGTGTTATCAACAGCCCAATCTTGTCCAGTCGCATTCCGTGGCCGTTGTGCAAGTGCAACCCGCTCCGCCGCAGGTCGGCCCGGTCCGGGCGGCGACCTCGCGTGATCACCCGTGTGACCAGCGGTGACCGGGAGGCGCGTACGGGAGCCGGCGGCCGACCGGATTGGAACAGCGGAGGGGTCATCCGCGAGGATGGGGGTATGAGCGCCCAGATTCTCGATGGCAAGGCCACCGCAGCCGCGATCAAGTCCGATCTGACCGTCCGCGTGGCGGCCCTGAAGGAACGCGGGATCACTCCCGGACTCGGAACACTGCTCGTCGGGGACGACCCGGGCAGCCGCTGGTACGTGAACGGCAAGCATCGCGACTGCGCGCAGGTCGGCATCGCCTCGATCCAGCGCGAACTGCCCGCCACCGCCTCCCAGGAGGAGATCGAGGCGGTCGTGGCGGAGCTGAACGCCAACCCCGAGTGCACGGGGTACATCGTCCAGCTCCCGCTGCCCAAGGGCATCGACACCAACCGGGTCCTGGAGCTGATGGACCCGGCCAAGGACGCCGACGGGCTGCACCCGATGAGCCTGGGCCGCCTGGTGCTCAACGAGGAGGGGCCGCTGCCCTGCACCCCGTACGGCATCATCCAGTTGCTGCGCCACCACGGCGTCGAGATCAACGGCGCGCATGTCGTCGTCGTGGGCCGCGGCATCACGGTCGGCCGGTCGATCCCGCTGCTGCTGACCCGCAAGTCGGAGAACGCGACGGTCACCCAGTGCCACACCGGCACACGTGACCTGCCCGCGCTCCTCAAGCAGGCCGACATCGTCGTGGCCGCGGCCGGGGTGCCGCACATCATCAAGCCCGAGGACGTCAAGGAGGGCGCCGCGGTCCTCGACGTCGGCGTCAGCCGGGACGAGAACGGCAAGATCGTCGGCGATGTCCACCCGGGCGTCGCGGACGTGGCCGCCTGGATCTCGCCCAACCCGGGCGGCGTCGGCCCGATGACCCGCGCGCAGCTGCTGGTCAATGTCGTCGAGGCGGCCGAACGCGCCGCTGTCGGGGACGCGGGCTGAGCGCGAGCCGAACCGGAAAGGGGCACCACCTCATGGGTGCTGGTACGAGCGCCGCTGGTACGGGCGCGGACGGCGCGGCGCGGTCGCGGCGGGCGTCGGTGCCCGGCACGGCGGCGGGGGCCGCTGCTACGGGGAGCGAAGGCACGCCGGAGGCGGCGGGTACGGCGGTCGCTCCGGCTGAGCGGGCACCGGAGGCGGCAGCGCGCTCGGCTTCGGAGGCGGCACCGCGCTCGGCTTCGGAGGCGGCCGGGGCGTCGGAGTCGGAGTCGGCCGGTGAGGCGGGCCCGGCTGGTGAGGCGGAAACGGCTCCCTCCGGGGAAGCAGCGGATTCCGGCGCGTCCGGCGCGTCCGAGGCGCCCGGGACTCCGGCCGATTCCGCGGATTCCTCGGATTCCGCAGAATCCGCCGATTCGGCGACGGTCGGGGGCGACGCCCCCGACCAGCCCGAGCCCGGCAGCCGCTTCTCGCTCACCCAGGACACGGCGCGTCCCGAGGGCGGCGGCCGTGCCGCCCCGCGCGACGCTCCCGCGCCGGCCCGCCAGTGGCCGCTGCTCAGCGTGCTCGGGACGATCGGTCTGGGGCTGCTGATCGTCGGACTGCACCCCTTCGCCGAGGCGTTCCGGATCGGCACGATCCTGATCGGTCTCGCGCTGATCGGCGGCGCGGCCCTGCGGCGCGTCATGCCGTCCGTGGGCATGCTCGCGGTGCGTTCGCGCTTCACCGACATGCTGACGTACGGCCTGCTGGGCGTGGCGATCGTCATGCTCTCGCTGATGACCCAGCCCGGACCGTGGCTGGAGATCCCGTTCCTGGAGGACATCGTCCACTCGACGGTGCCGTAGCCGCCGCCCGGCCCCGGCCCCGTACGCCCGGCCCCGCTCCCCGTGCACACTCCGCGCACGGGGACCGGGGCCGGGCGCCGCATCAGGCCGTACCGGTGCCGGACCCGCATGCGAGGGGCGCGTGAGCCGTGCCACAAAGGGGGCATGGGTGAGCGCTGAGCCGGGTCCGATAGCCTGGCCGCCGGATATCTCTTCACATCAAGATTCGTCTCGGCGATGGGGATGGGGGAGATGTCCCGCACCAAGGGGCAGGGACCCCCGCCACCGCCAGCTGTCTTACGGAGATCGCCATGACCCGCACTCCCGTGAATGTCACCGTCACCGGCGCGGCCGGCCAGATCGGCTACGCACTCCTCTTCCGCATCGCCTCCGGGCACCTGCTCGGCGCGGATGTGCCGGTCAAGCTGCGGCTGCTTGAGATCCCGCAGGGCCTCAAGGCCGCCGAGGGCACCGCGATGGAGCTGGACGACTGCGCGTTCCCGCTGCTCAGCGGCATCGAGATCACGGACGACCCGAACGTCGCCTTCGACGGCGCGAACGTCGCCCTGCTGGTCGGCGCCCGCCCCCGTACGAAGGGCATGGAGCGCGGTGACCTGCTCTCCGCCAACGGCGGCATCTTCAAGCCGCAGGGCAAGGCCATCAACGACCACGCGGCGGACGACATCAAGGTCCTCGTCGTCGGCAACCCCGCCAACACCAACGCCCTGATCGCCCGTTCCGCCGCCCCCGACGTGCCGGCCGAGCGCTTCACCGCGATGACCCGCCTCGACCACAACCGCGCGATCTCGCAGCTCGCCGCGAAGACCGGTGCGGCCGTCTCGGACATCAAGCGCCTGACGATCTGGGGCAACCACTCCGCCACCCAGTACCCGGACATCTTCCACGCGGAGATCGCCGGCAAGAACGCCGCCGAGGTCGTCAACGACGAGGCGTGGCTGGCCGACACCTTCATCCCGACCGTCGCCAAGCGCGGCGCTGCGATCATCGAGGCCCGCGGCGCGTCCTCCGCGGCCTCCGCCGCCAACGCGGCCATCGACCACGTCCACACCTGGGTCAACGGCACCGCAGCGGGCGACTGGACCTCCATGGGCATCCCGTCGGACGGCTCCTACGGCGTGCCGGAGGGCCTGATCTCCTCCTTCCCCGTCACCACCAAGGACGGCGCCTACGAGATCGTCCAGGGCCTGGAGATCAACGACTTCTCCCGCACCCGCATCGACGCCTCGGTCCAGGAGCTGGCGGAGGAGCGCGACGCGGTCCGCGAGCTGGGCCTGATCTGACCGCACCCCGTCCCGGCTCCGCGCCCGCGTCGCGCGCCGTACGGACCTCCGACCGCCCCCGGCAGCCGTTCCAGGCTGCCGGGGGCGGTCGTCTTTCAGGTACCGATCTTCAGGTACCGCTCTTGCATGAGGGCTTCGCGGCGAATGCCTCGCTGTAGGAGACGAGGAATTCCTTGATGGCTTTCTCGTTCGCCTCGAATTCTGTCCGGTGGACGGCGCTGGCGACGATGGAGAAGTCCTCGGTTTTCCATTTCGCGCTGGGGCAGGCGACGACGGTTGCGGCGCCTCTGTCCCAGGAGACAAATTTACCGTTGTCGCTGCTGTGTTCAAGGCCCCGGCCGCGATTACGGTACGTTGCTTCGAGAGCGGTGACTCCGGCTTTTTCCCATCTGCCGTAGATAGTGAGCCATACTTCTCCGTCAATCAGCACTTCGCAGTTCTCCTGTGGGACCCCCGAACTGTAGTGTCCTATGTTGACGCGAACTTTCTTTCCCGGTGGGAGGAGGGGTGCCAGAAGGCTGGAATCCACCGGAACATCGCACAGTGTTTTCGGTACGGCGTATTCTCTCTCTTCTCCACCGCATCCCGAAAGCGTGGCGCCGAGGGCGAGAGTCAGGGCCATCAGTGCCGAGGGCCTGTTCATGAATGTCCTGCCGAATTCCATTGGGCTCCCGCGCTGTGACTGTCGCCCGCCTGGGTGCGGGCGGAGCGTTTGAGATCGGCGACCGTATCCGGGTGGATGTCGGGATTGTTCATCGCGGCTCGGGTGACGGCCGCCTCCGAGGCATGGATGATCGAGACACGGCCCTCTGTGTAGCTGCGGCTCGATTCGCCCTGAGCTTCTTCGGTGGAGTCCTGTGCGATGCTCTCCAATACGCTCGCGGTGATGTCTTCCTGGAGCCAGCCCAAAACCTCACCCCCAAGGGGTACGCGCTCTGCTACCGAACCGATGCCCATACCGACGATGCGGTTCACCCAGGCGGCGTTTTCTTCCGCTGCCGCGTTGAACTCCGCGTCGCTGGCTGAGTGGTAGTCGAGTACGGCCTGGCCGCGGGCCTGACTCATGATGCCGGCCATCGTGGCTCCAGGTGCTACGGCATCGCGCACACGGCCGTCGATGGATGCGGATGAATTGCTCTGGCCATTGATGACGTCGTCAACTCGTTGCGAAGAATACGCTTGTTGCGCGCTGGTGATCGATGCGTAGGCGTCTGGATCCTGCCCGACCGCAGAGAGGAATCTCTCCGTCTGATTCGAATCCAAGTTAGCCGGTTCGCCGAAGGAGGGGAGGTCGGCGTCGCTCTGCCCCTCATACATAGCACGCTGGAAATCGCCCATGTATTCCGCCGTGATGTTTCCCAGACTGTCGCGCATCGCGTACAGCGGTCCCGAGTCCACGCTGTCGAGATCGCCGTTCTCGTTGTGCTGCAACAGCCCCGGGCTGTCGCCGAAGGCGCTCACCAGCCGCTCCGTGAGCCGCGCCGCCTCCGGGGAGTGTCTGACCGCGTCCGCTGTGGCGCCGCTGTCGTACGGGCGGCCGGTGGTCGCTGACTCCAGGGCGTGGCCGAGGGCGTCGGGGCCGTGGTTGAAGGCGTCCTTGATGTCCCCCGACGGCATGGCCAGTGTGTCCGGCGGCCACTTGAAGTCCTTCTTGAGGAAGTCGTCTAGATAGCGGTAGTCGAGTATCGCGTTCTTGTCGACGGTGCCGTCCTCCCGGTACACCGTGGGCGTCGTCTCTTCCGAGAAGAACTTCAGCGAGGCTTCCGGGCTGTGTCCCAGCGCCTCCAGCACGCTGGTCAGCGGGTCGTATCCGGCGCCCGTCCGGCCCGACGGGTTGAAGCCGTAGTCGAGGTCCGCGATACCGACCGGCTTGTTCAGCATGAACTTGTCGGGATCGTCGTGGTGGAGCTGGGTGATGTGTTCCGCGATCGGGTTGATGAAGCGCGCGTCGTAGTTTCCGTACCTGAGCATTCCGCCCAGGATCTGGTATCCGTACGGGTCGTTCATCGAACCGGGATAGAGCCGGACGGGCTGTGTGCCGAGCTTGCGGAACTCCGCGCCCCAGCTCGCGGGGAGATGCGTCTTGTTGTCCGGGTCGGTCGCTGTCGCCAGTGAGGTGCCCAGGCCGCGCTGGAGTTCCTTCGTCAGGGCGAGACGTTCCTTGTCGGTCCCCTCGGTGCCGTCGAGCGACATCAGACCGTAGAACTTGAGGGCTTCCTCCGGTCCGCCCAGGCCCGTGAAGAACGCCGTCGTGAACTCCGGGTCCCTGGCGTTGAACTTGAGGTGCGTGTTGAGTTCGGCGAGCTGGCTGTCGGTCATCTTCGGGCCCAGCCGGGCCAGTTCCAGCGACCGTTCCTGCTGGGCGTCGTCCAGGGACGTGTACGTGGAGTGCCCGAAGTCGTGGCTGTCATTGCCGTGGCTCTTGCGCAGCGCGCGGGCCACGGAGTCGTCGATCTCGTCCGCGTGCGCGATCAGCCGGGCCACCCGGGTGGCGAGGGCCTGTGCGTCGTCGAGCTGCTGCTGGGTACGCGCGTCGCTGTCGCCGCGTACGTGCGGGAAGAAGCAGCGCACCGTGCCGTCCCGGTTGTCCTCGACCTTGACGCCCAGGGTGGCGGCGTCCACATCGACGGCCTTCTTGAGGTCCGCCTGGATCTTGGTGAGTTCCCGGTGGCCGTCGTCGAGGACTTCCCAGACGCTCCTCGCCTCGGCGTGCGCGTCCCGGAACTCCTTCGCCGTCTTGCGTACGAACGGCTTCGTCACCCCGGCGTTCTCGCCGGCCCATCTGGCCTTGTCCGAGGTTGCCGCCATCTCGTCCTTGGCCGAGTCGGCCAGCTTGTCGAGCCGGCCCACCATGTCCTGCCAGTCGGCCACGGCCTCCGCGAGCGATGTGAACGACACCTGACGGAGATCGTCGAGCGTGAGCTTCGCCATGCTGCGGTCCTCCCTAGGTGAGCAGGTCGTTGATCTTCGACGGGGGTACGGGGCTGCCGTCCCGCCGTCTGAGGGACGCGGCGATCTCGCTGTCCTGGTCGGCGTGGGTCGTGGACGAGTACTTCAGATGGTTGGAGATGTGCGCGCACGCCTGGAGGAGCGTCTTGACCTTCGACTCCCACAGCTCGGCGGTCGTACTCAACTCGGTCCCCAGGTCGAAGCCGTGGTTGCCCAGGGCTGTTCCGGCCTTGAAGCTGCTCTCGCGCGCGACGTCACCGTCCTTGATCAGCCGGCCGTGCAGCAGATGGGCCTCATGCCCGATCGCGCCGAGGTCCTCGTACGTGACCTGAAGGTCCCCCGACCCGCCCGATCCGCCCGACCCGCCCGATCCTCCGCCGCCTCCGCCTTCGGTGGGAAGGCCGTTGAGTCTGGTCGTGGCGGCGGGGACGGCAGGGACGGCGGAATCCGGCGAGTCCGCTGCCGCGATGCGTTGGGCCCATCCCGGTTGGAGCGACAAATTTCCCCCCTTGTGCTGGGCCCGCCCGGCGTCGCGCAGGGGCGCCGAGCGGGTGTTCGATCGCAGGCTGTGTGCTGTGTACGCGTACGGATGACTCGGTACGGACAACAACTTAACCAATGCGCCTCGTCACTCCTCGTGACGGGGTGGGGGGAATCGGGGGCCCGGCCCCGAGGATCCCGGCGGTGATGCGGGCGGGATCGGGCCGCCCTGCGCCGGGGCGCGCTGAGTGGGGGGACTCCCGCGCTGGAGCAGTGCTGTTGCGTCCCTGCGCTCAAATGTAGTACTTCTTATACATGAGCGAGCAGGTGCACAACAGGCTGGCGGTTGTCAGGGCTGAGCGGAAGGTGTCCCGCCAGCAGTTGGCCGAGGCGGTGGGGGTCCACTACCAGACCATCGGTTACATCGAGCGGGGCCAGTACAACCCGAGTCTCGATCTGGCGCTGCGGGTGGCGGAGTTCTTCGGTCTGCCCGTGGAGGCGCTGTTCTCCCTGAAGCCCTTCAGCCCGCTCACCGACGAGGTCTACGGGAGGAAGCAGTGATGAGCGCACGGGAGACGTGGGAGCCGACGGCGTACGACCGGCGGATGGTGGCGCTGATGAACAGGGAGGGGGCGCGGTCGTTCCACGCGACGGCCGGGCGCAGGCGCGGGGTGGTCGGGGCGCATGTCGTACTCAGCGTGCTCGGGGGATCGGCGCCGTTCGTCGCGGAGTTCACCGGCCGGACCTGGCCCCTCTTCGTGATGCTCGGGCTGCTGCTGCCCTGGTGTCTGGCGACCGGCGTGCTCAACAGCGCGACGCGCGGGCTGCTGGAGCTGCGCGGCCGGGTCCTCGACGAGCGGCAGCTCGCCGAACGTGACCGGGTGCTGGCGCGCGCCCACCGGGTGACCACGCTGGTGCTGCTCGCCGCCGCCCTCGGCGCCGTCGCGGTCGGCGGGCTCGACGGCGGCGGGCTCGACGGCGGTGGGCTCGGTGACGTGCGGATAGGCGCGCTGCTCGTCCCCGCCCTGGCCGGGGCGTTCCTCGTGCACTGGCTCATGCCGCTGTGGGTGGCCGGTCTGCTGCTCCGGGACGAGCCGGCGGACCAGTAGTCAATAGTCGGTGGTGAGCAGCCGGACCGATGCGGGGCGCGGCCCGGCGGGACAGCCGCGCCCCGCGCCGGGGCGCGCCCCGCCGCGTGACTCTGAGCACTTTCGGTCAGGGGTCACGCATGCTTTCCGCCCCTCGGGGCAGGCGCCGGGATCGCCAGTTCTCGCTGGTGGGGAACGTTCCGGTTAGGGAAGGCAATACGCGACGTGTCGGCACAACAGACGATTCATGTGGACGGAAAGTGGCGTGAAGCCGCCTCCGGCGCCACACGCGACATCCTCGACCCCGCCGACGCGACGGTGCTCGCCGTCGTGTCCGAGGGAGGGGCCGAGGACGCCGACGCTGCGATCGCCGCGGCCCGTACGGCATTCGACGAGGGCCCCTGGCCCCGCACCCCGGTGGCCGAGCGGGCCGGGCTGCTGCGGCGCACCGCCGAGCTGCTCGTCCGCAACCGGGAGAAGATAGCCCTGCTGGAGAGCCGGGACTCGGGCAAGACCGTGGAGGAGGGCCGGGTCGACGTCGACTGCGTCGCCGATGCCTTCCGCTACTTCGCCGACCTCGTGATGAACGAGAGCGGCGGCCGGGTCGTCGACGCGGGCTCCGACACCGTCCACAGCGTGGTCGTGCACGAGCCCGTCGGCGTCTGCGCACTGATCACGCCGTGGAACTACCCGCTGCTCCAGGCCAGTTGGAAGATCGCCCCGGCGCTCGCCGCGGGCAACACCTTCGTGATCAAGCCGAGCGAGATCACCCCGCTCTCCACGGTCGACCTCATCGACCTCCTCGCCGAGGCCGGTCTGCCGCCGGGCGTCGCCAATCTCGTGACCGGCGCCGGCGACCCGGTCGGCGCCCGGATGTCCGCGCACCCCGATGTCGACCTGGTCTCCTTCACCGGCGGGCTCAGCAGCGGTACGAAGGTGATGCAGGCCGCCGCGCCCGGCGTGAAGAAGGTCGCCCTCGAACTCGGCGGCAAGAACCCCAACGTCGTCTTCGCCGACGCCTGCGCCACGGAAGAGGGCTTCGACACCGCCGTCGACCAGGCGCTGAACGCGGCCTTCATCCACAGCGGCCAGGTCTGCTCCGCCGGTTCGCGCCTGATCATCGAGGAGTCGGTGCGCGAGCGCTTCGTCGCGGAACTCGCCCGCCGCGCCGACCGCATCCGGCTGGGCCGGGGCACCGAGCAGGGCGTGGAGTGCGGGCCGCTCGTCTCGGCGGCGCAGCTCGCCAGGACCGAGGAGTACGTGGCCTCCGCGCTCGCCGAGGGCGCCGTGCTGCGCGTCGGCGGCGGCCGTCCCGACCCGTCGGACGTACGGCCCGAGGGCGGCTACTTCTTCCGGCCGACCGTGCTGGACCAGTGCCACCGCGAGATGCGCGTCGTACGGGAGGAGGTCTTCGGTCCCGTCCTGACCGTCGAGACGTTCCGTACGGAGGACGAGGCCGTCGCCCTCGCCAACGACACCGAGTACGGGCTCGCCGGCGGCGTCTGGACCGCCGATCCGGGGCGCGCGCGGCGGGTCGCCGGGCGGCTGCGCCACGGCACCGTGTGGATCAACGACTTCCACCCCTACCTCCCGCAGGCGGAGTGGGGCGGCTTCGGCAAGTCCGGCATCGGACGCGAGCTGGGGCCGGCCGGGCTCGCCGAGTACCGCGAGGCGAAGCACGTCTACCAGAACCTGGAGCCGCGCCCGGTGCGCTGGTTCGCGGGCTGACCGGCCCCCCGGGCCGGGCCGTCGAACCGCTCGCGGGCCGGGCCGGCGGGCCGTCGCCCGGCCCACCCCCGGAGCCTTCCCCGACCCGCCCCCGGGCCGAGATCGTCACGTCACACCTCCAGCAGAGGAGCAGAACACGCATGGCATCCACGGCCGAGTACGACGCCCAGTACGACTACGTCGTCATCGGGGGCGGCACCGCCGGCTCGGTGATCGCCTCCCGGCTCACCGAGAATCCGGACCTCAGCGTCGCCGTCATCGAGGGCGGCCCCTCCGACGTCGACCGCCCGGACGTGCTGACCCTGCGCCGCTGGATGGGGCTGCTCGGCGGGGAGCTGGACTACGACTACCCGACCACCGAACAGCCGCGCGGCAACTCGCACATCCGGCACAGCCGGGCCCGGGTGCTGGGCGGCTGCTCCTCGCACAACACGCTCATCGCGTTCAAGCCGCTGCCGTCCGACTGGGACGAGTGGGCCGCCGCCGGCGCCGAGGGCTGGGACGCCGCCGCGATGGACCCGTACTTCGGGCGGCTGCGCAACAACGTCGTGCCGGTCGACGAGCGCGACCGCAACGCCATCGCACGCGACTTCGTCGACGCGGCGCAGGAAGCGCTGGGCGTCCCGCGCGTCGAGGGCTTCAACCGGCAGCCCTTCCACGAGGGCGCCGGTTTCTTCGATCTCGCCTACCACCCGGAGGACAACAAGCGCTCCTCCGCCTCCGTCGCCTATCTCCACCCCTTCCTCGACCGCCCCAACCTCCGTCTCCTGCTGGAGACCTGGGCCTACCGGCTGGAGCTGGACGGCACCCGCGCCACCGGCGTACGGGTACGGACGGCGGACGGCGAGGAGCGGCTGATCGAGGCCCGCCGCGAGGTCCTGGTCTGCGCCGGGGCCGTCGACACGCCCCGGCTGCTGCTGCACTCCGGCATCGGCCCCCGCGCCGACCTGGAGAAGCTCGGCATACCCGTCGTCCACGACCTGCCCGGCGTCGGGGAGAACCTCCTCGACCATCCCGAGTCGGTGATCGTCTGGGAGACCGACGGGCCCATCCCGGAGAACTCCGCGATGGACTCCGACGCGGGTCTGTTCGTCCGGCGCGACCCGGCCGCCGAGGGGCCCGACCTGATGTTCCACTTCTACCAGATCCCCTTCACCGACCATCCGGAGCGACTGGGGTACGAACGCCCCGAGCACGGCGTGTCCATGACCCCGAACATCCCCAAGCCGCGCAGCAGAGGCCGGCTCTACCTCACGAGCGCCGACCCCGAGGTCAAACCGGCCCTGGACTTCCGCTACTTCACCGACGAGGACGACTACGACGGCCGCACCCTCGTGGACGGCATCCGGATCGCCCGCCGGGTCGCCGCGTCCGAGCCGCTGGCCCACTGGCTGAAGCGGGAGGTCGCTCCCGGGCCCGGGATCACCTCCGACGAAGAACTGAGCGAGTACGCCCGTAAGTGCGCGCACACCGTCTACCACCCGGCCGGCACCTGCCGGATGGGCGCCGCCACCGACGAACAGGCCGTCGTGGACCCCGAACTGAGAATCCGGGGGCTCGACGGCATCCGCATCGCCGACGCCTCGGTCTTCCCGACGATGCCCGCGGTGAATCCCATGATCGGAGTCCTGATGGTCGGGGAGAAGTGCGCGGAACTGCTCACGGGAGCCACCGCCGACGAGGAAGGGCTGAACCGATGAGCGAGACCAACGGCAGCACGGGCACAGGAACAGGCACGGGCACGGGCACGGGCACGGGAACGGCTACGGACGCGGGAACGGCTGCGGACGCGGGCGCCGGTACGCGTGCGGGTACGGGTACGGGTACGAGGACAGCCGGGAGCGCGGACGTCGCCGGCAAGGACCTCACCCCGCCCGGCACCGAGTCCGAGGTGCCGGAGCGCCCGCCGGTCTTCGCCGTCCGCGACCTGTGGAAAGTCTTCGGCCCCAAGGCCGAGCGCGTCCCCGCCGACCCGGAACTCGCCGCGCTCACCCCGGCCGAGCTGCGCGAACGCACCGGCTGCACCGCCGCCGTACGCGATGTCTCCTTCGACGTGCGCAAGGGCGAGGTCTTCGTCGTCATGGGCCTGTCGGGCTCCGGCAAGTCCACCCTCGTCCGCTGTCTGACCCGGCTCATCGAGCCGACCTCCGGCACGCTCGCCATCGACGGCGAGGACGTCCTGTCGATGGACAGGACCCGGCTGCGCGAACTGCGCCGCCACCGCGCCGCCATGGTCTTCCAGCACTTCGGCCTGCTGCCGCACCGCTCCGTGCTCGACAACGTCGCCTACGGCCTGGAGATCCAGGGGATGGGCCGCGCCGAACGCCGCGAGAAGGCCGCCGAGGTCGTCGTCAAGGTCGGCCTCGAAGGGCTGGAGGACCGCAGGCCCGGCCAGCTCTCCGGCGGTCAGCAACAGCGCGTCGGACTGGCCCGCGCGCTCGCGGTGGACCCTCAAGTCCTGCTGTTCGACGAGCCGTTCAGCGCGCTCGACCCGCTGATCCGGCGCGAGATGCAGGAGGAGGTCATCCGGCTGCACCGCGAGGAGCACCGCACGATGGTCTTCATCACCCACGACCTCAACGAGGCGCTGCGCCTCGGCGACCGTATCGCGCTGATGCGCGACGGCCGGGTCGTCCAGCTCGGCACGCCCGAGGAGATCGTCGGCCGGCCCGCCGACGCGTACGTACGCGACTTCGTCCGCGATGTGCCGCGCGAGCAGGTGATCACGGTGGGTACCGCGATGCGCGACCCGGAGCCGGGCGACACCGCCTCGGGTCCCGCGCTGGCGCCGTCCGCGACCGTCTCCGAGGCGATCGAGGCCGTCGCGCGCTCGGGTGACCCGGCGGCGCGCGTGATGGACCGGGGCAGGCTGCTCGGGGTCGTGGACCGGGAGGGGCTGCTCGGCGTCGTCGCCGGTACGGCCGAGCCGCTCGGAGCCGACGCCGCGGCCGACACGCCGGCCGGGGCCGGGGCGGTAGCCGGAGCCGGGGCTGCGGCCGGGACCGCGCCCGCGCCCGCGCCCTCGCCCGAGGCCGATACCGCTTCCGGAGAGGCGGCCGCGCTGCGATGACCACCGCCTCTCCCACCGCCGCGCCCGCCGGGCGCGGCGGCCCGTCCGCCCTGCTCGCGAACCGTACGGTCACCGGCAAGCTCCTGCCGTTCGCCGTCTTCGCCGCCGTCCTTGTCCCGCTCGCCCTCACCCGCTGGTCCGGCTCGACCGCCTGGCCCGACGCGCTCACCGTCGACCTCTCCGGGCCGCTCGGTGACGCCAGCGAATGGATCATCGACAACCGCGACCACCACCCCCTCTTCCTCTACTTCTTCGGGCACGTCAGCAACGCCGTGGTGCTGTCCGTACGCGCCGTGTACCTGCTGCTCCTCGCCGTCGGCTGGGCGGGCGTCACCGCGGCGGCCGGGCTGATCGCCTGGCGGGTCGCCGGCGTACGACTGGCGCTCACCACCGCCGTGGCCTTCGCCCTCTGCGGCGCACTCGGCATGTGGGTGCCGACCATGCAGACGCTCGCGCTGATGGTGGTGGCCGTGACCGCGTCCGTGGTGCTCGGCGCGCTGCTCGGACTCGCGGCCGGGCTGTCCGACCGGTTCCACCGGATGACGCGCCCGCTGCTCGACACCATGCAGGTGCTGCCCGCCTTCGCGTATCTGCTGCCCGTCGTGCTGATCTTCGGGATCGGCGTCCCGGCGGCGGTCCTGGCGACCGTCGTGTACGCGGCGCCTCCCATGGCCCGCCTCACCGCACTCGGGCTGCGCGAGGCCGACGGCGGTGTCATGGAGGCCGTCGCCTCGCTCGGCGCGACCGCGCGGCAGCGGCTGCTGACGGCCCGGCTGCCGCTCGCCCGCAAGCAACTGCTGCTCGGCCTCAACCAGACGATCATGATGGCGCTCTCCATGGCCGTGATCGCGTCCGTGATCGGCGCCGGCGGCCTCGGCGACCGCGTCTACCAGGCACTCGCCTCGGTCGACGTCGGCGCGGCGCTGGCGGCCGGGCTGCCCATCGTGCTGCTCGCCGTGGTGCTGGACCGTACGACCAACGCGGCCGGCTCCGGCCTCGACCGCACGGACGGACCCCGCTACCGCACCGGTTGGCGCGGCTGGTCCCTCGTCGCGCTGGGCGTCGCACTCGTCGCCGTCGCCGGGCGCCTCACGGGCCGGCTCGACTGGCCGTCCGGCGGGACCGTGGCCATCGCCGAACCGGTGAACCGCGTCGTCGACTGGATGACCGACCACCTCTACTCCGGAGTCCCCGTCATCGGCGGCACCGCCGACTGGGCCGGGCACTTCACCACCTGGATCCTCGACCCGCTGCGCGGCGGCCTCCAGGCCCTGCCCTGGTGGGCCCTGCTGCTGGTCGTCGCCGCGCTCGCGCTGCTCATCGGCACCTGGCGGACCGCGCTGACCGCCGTACTCGCGATGGCCGCGATCGGCGTCCTCGGCGTGTGGAAGCCCTCGCTCGACACGCTGTCCCAGGTGCTGGCAGCCGTGGCCGTCACCCTGGTCATCGGCTTCGCCGCCGGGATCGCCGCCGCCCGCAGCTCCCGCTTCGAGGCGCTGCTCAGGCCGGTGCTCGACGTGTTCCAGACGCTCCCGCAGTTCGTCTACCTGATCCCCGTCGTGGCCCTGTTCGGCGTGGGCCGCGCCCCGGCGGTCGCCGCCGCCGTGGTCTACGCGCTGCCCGCCGTCGTCCGCATCACCACCCAGGGGCTGCGGCAGGTCGACGCGGCCGCGCTGGAGTCGGCGCGCTCGCTCGGAGCGACCGGTGGCCAGCAGCTGCGCCAGGTCCAACTGCCGCTCGCCGCGCCCGCGCTGCGGCTGGCGCTGAACCAGGGCGTCGTCCTCGTACTCGCCGTCGTCATCATCGGCGGTCTGGTCGGCGGCGGAGCGCTCGGTTACGACGTGGTCTTCGGCCTGGCCCAGGGCGACCTGGCGACCGGCCTGGTCGCGGGCGCAGCGATCGTCTGCCTGGGGCTGACGCTCGACCGCGTGACGCAGCCGACGGAACGACGGAAGGGCGCCTGAGATGCGTATCCACAGGAAGATCGCCGCCCTCGCCTCGGCGGGCGCGCTCGTCGCCCTCACCGGCTGCGGCGCGGCCGACATGACCAAGCAGGCGTCCCCGTACGCCAACGCGGGCGGCTCGAAGAGCGTCACCCTCTCCGTGCAGTCCTGGGTCGGCGCACAGGCCAACGTCGCGGTGGCGACGTATCTGCTGGAACACGAACTCGGCTACCGCGTCGACACGGTGCAGGTCGACGAGGTGCCCGCCTGGGACGCCCTCAGCCAGGGCCGGGTCGACGCCATCCTGGAGGACTGGGGCCACCCCGAACAGGAGCAGCGCTACGTCACCGACAAGAAGACGATCGCGCCCGGCGGCGAACTGGGGGTCACGGGCCACATCGGCTGGTTCGTACCGACGTACTTCGCCGAGCAGCACCCCGACATCACCGACTGGCACAACCTCGACAAGTACGCGGACCAGCTCCGTACCGCCGAGAGCGGCGGCAAGGGGCAGCTGCTGGACGGCTCGCCGTCGTACGTCACGAACGACAAGGCGCTGGTGAAAAACCTGGGGCTCGACTATCAGGTGGTGTTCGCCGGGTCCGAAGCGGCGCAGATCACCCAGATCAAGCAGTTCGCGAAGGAGAAGAAGCCCTTCCTCACCTACTGGTACAAGCCGCAGTGGCTCTTCCAGAAGGTCCCCATGACCGAGGTCAAGCTCCCGGCCTACAAGGAAGGCTGCGACGCCGACGCGAAGAAGGTCGCCTGCGCCTATCCCCACACCCCGCTCCGGAAGTTCCTGAACGCCGACTTCGCCCGCGAGGGCGGCGGCGCGGCGGCTCTGCTGAAGAACTTCGCCTGGACGACGGAGCAGCAGAACGAGGTCGCCCTGATGATCGCGGACCGGAAGATGTCCCCGGAGGCGGCGGCCGAGAAGTGGGTCGAGGAGAACGGGCCGACGTGGAAGAAGTGGCTGCGCGACTCCTGACACGGCTCCGCCCCGGTACAGCGTCGCGCGCTGTACCGGGGCGGTGGCGTGACGGGGGCAGCGCCGGGAATCAGACCTTCCAGAAGATAACCGACCCGAAATACCAGTGGCCTCCGCGATCCACGCCGGTCTTCCCCGGGGCAATCTTGCGGGTCGCACCCTCGCAATTAAACCCGTAGTAGACAGTGGCGGAAGCATCGGTGCCGTTGTACGCGTAGTATCCGCGGTCTCGACCGTTGCCGGGAACGGTGTAGCACTTCCCTTCTTCCGGGTCGGTGATCTTGAGTTCGAGCTTCTTCATGTTCACCGTGTCGCGGAGCTTGTACTCCAATGTTCCCGTGGCCGCGTTGGCCGGGGTGGAAACGGTCAGCAGAAGCGTGAGTGCGCCGAGGCCGGCAGCCACGGTGTTGCGAAGGCGCATACGTTTTCCCTTTCCTGAATGTCGCAGAACGAGTGCGGGGCGAATCGCCCGAGAGGAATGAATAGCACATCTTGCAAAAAGTGCCACGAAAAAACGATTCCTCGTCACTCGTTCAGGGGTCCCCCGATCCCGAAAGCCCTCGCAGCTACCTAGGGCAGCGGGGATGAGCGCCTGCGGGCGTATGCGGTCGCGTGTGCGCCATGCCTACCTGTATGCGAATCCGTGGTGTGTGTGGTGTGGGAGGCCGTCGAACGTGGTGGGGATTTTCCCGCTGTCGCACCGCGAGTTGCCCGAGCGACGAGGCCGGTCCGGAGGCTGCGACGAATCCTCGGCCGTTGTGTGTGCCGTGCTGTAACCGCGAGTCGCACGGAGGCGGCCTGGCGAATGTGCTGCGGAAACGCGTTCCCGCCGAGAGACCGGCGAGCGTCCGCCTGTCCGGCCGAAGGGGAGTGCTCCTGAACCCGCTCCCGAAACTCCCCGATTTCGCACGGCTTCTCTGGGCGCCTGAATTCGGATTTCGGCCGTCAAAGGGGCGTGAGAATCAATGGCCGACCGGTGTGGACGGCTGATCCGCCCGAAGCCCCGCACTCATACCCCTTGAACAGAGTGGCGAGTGCGAAGCATTGGCGAGTCGCTCAGCGGCCTTTCGGTTCCCCAGGTGAACGGCCTGCACGCTCATTCCACGCAGCGGGGTGCGACGGATGAGGTGATCAGGTCTGGGCGGACTCCATCCGCCGCACGACGACCGGCCGGTTGGGGACGGTAAGGGCGACAGCGAAGAGAGTTTCCCCGACAACACTTCGGCGGGACGGGTCCGCGTCATGTCTCCCCGAGCCGATCCGCTTGACCGCCGTACTCGGATGGACGCGCGACTCGCTCCGCGACCGGCGTGCGCTGTGAGTAGGCGTCAAGGTGCCCGGAGCGAGGGGAGATCACCACGCCAGGAGGCGGGGCGGCCATGGATGGCCAGGGGACAGCGGCGGTGGCCCCCAGAAGTGACGCCGGGACAGCCCTTAGGCGACGCGTCCGGACTGGGGGTCTCTGGGGGGCTCGCTCCGGACTCCGGTTCCGTCAGGTGCGGGTGCGGGTGCGGGTGCGGGTGCCGGTGCCGGTGCCGGTGCCCGTGCCGGTGGCGTTCGCCGTGCCGGTCGCTGTGCCGGTCGCGTCGCGGAAGGAGTCGGCCGACCGGTGGGGTGTCGATCCGCGAACGGTCGGCAAGACCGTGTTCGCCGAGATCGGCCTCACGCCTCGGGCGCGGTGACCGCCGCCGTGGCCTACGAGACCTGCTGGGGTGTGGTCGCCCCGGCCATCAGCTTCGCCACGCTCGTACGCGGCGTGCTCCGTGCGGCCGGATCGCCGGGCGGGCGAGGGCGGGCCGAAGCCGCCGCCCGTGGAGCCCGAGGCGACGTACTCGGTCACGGACGCCGGCTGCCGTAGCGCCGCGATCGGCGCCCGGCGGCGCCCGTCAGTGCTCGAACTGACCGGCCTCGTATCCGCCCGGCACCCTCCGGGTCGTCACGCCGAAGCGGTTCCACGCGTTGATCACCGCGATCGCGGCGATCAGCCGGGTCAGTTCGGTCTCGTCGAAGACCTTCGCGGCCCGCTCGTACACCTCGTCCGGCACGAAGCCGTCCGTCAGGACGGTCACCGCCTCGGTCAGTTCGATCGCCGCGATCTCCCTCGGCGTGTAGAAGTGCCGCGACTCCTCCCAGGCACTGAGCTGCACGATGCGCTGGACCGTCTCGCCCGCCGCCAAGGCGTCCTTCGTGTGCATGTCGAGGCAGTACGCGCAGTGGTTGATCTGCGAGGCACGGATCTTGACGAGTTCGAGCAGTGCCGGCTCCAGGCCCTCGCGGGTCGCCCGGTCGAGCCGGATCATCGCCTTGAAGACCTCGGGGGCGGCATCCGCCCACTCCAGACGGGGGGTGTGCGGGGCCGCGTATTCGTTCGTCATACCTACAAAGCTACGCGCCCGGTGGCGCAGGCGTATGGTCCATTTCCATGACGGATTCCTGGGCCAATCCGCAGGCCGGTACGCGCGTCGGCGGAGTGGACCTGCACCTCGATCCGCGCGGCTCCGGGCTGCGTTCCGGCCTGATGGACGCGCTGCGCGAGGCGGTACGCGGCGGACGGCTCGCGCCCGGCACCCGGCTGCCGTCCTCCCGTACGCTCGCCGCCGATCTGGGCATCGCCCGCAACACCGTGGCCGCCGCCTACACCGAACTCGTCGCCGAGGGCTGGCTCACCGCCCGGCAGGGGTCGGGGACACGGGTCGCCGCGCGGGCCGTGCCCCGGCGGGCCGAGCCCGCGCGGGCCGCCGCGCCCGACCCGCGCGGGCGGCCCTCGTACAACCTGATGCCCGGCACCCCCGACCTCGCCTCTTTTCCCCGCCAGGAGTGGATCAGAGCCGCCCGCCGCGCGCTGACCGCCGCACCGCACGACGCCTTCGGGTACGGACGTGGCGAGGAGAGCGGCCGGATCGAGCTGCGCACCGCCCTCGCCGGTTACCTGGCGCGGGCGCGCGGGGTGCACGCTTCGCCCGAGCGGATCGTGATCTGCTCGGGCTTCGCGCACGGGCTGGCGCTGCTGGGCAAGGTGCTCAGGGCGCGCCGGGTGCGGGAGGTGGCCGTCGACGCGTACGGGCTTCCCGCCCACCGGAGCATCCTCGCCGAGGCCGGACTGCGGACGCCCCCGCTCGCGCTGGACGCGCGCGGCACCCGTACGGACGAGCTGGTGGGGCCGGGCGGTACGGGGCGGGCCGCCGGTGTGGGAGCCGTACTGCTCACCCCCGCCCACCAGTTCCCCACCGGCGGCGCCCTGCACCCCGAACGGCGGGCGGCGGCCGTCGACTGGGCGCGCGCCACGGACGGGCTGGTCCTGGAGGACGACTACGACGGGGAGTACCGGTACGACAGGCAGCCCGTGGGGGCGCTCCAGGGACTCGACCCCGAGCGGGTGGTGTACCTGGGCACGGCGAGCAAGTCCCTGGCGCCGGGGCTGCGACTCGCGTGGATGGTGCTGCCGGAACGGCTGGTGGGGGAGGTGGTGGCGGCGAAGGGGGAGACGGACCGGCTGTCGGGCACGCCGGACCAGCTGACGCTGGCGGAGTTCATCACCTCGGGCGCCTACGACCGTCAGATCCGCGCCGCGCGCGGGCGCTACCGGCGCCGCCGCGACCAACTGACCGCCGCCCTCGCGGACGCCGCCCCGGAGGTCCGCGTCACCGGCATCGCGGCCGGACTGCACGCGGTCGTCCAACTCCCGCCCGGCACCGAGCAGTCGACGCTCGCGGCGGCCCGCGACCAGGGGCTGGCGTTGCAGGGCCTGTCCTACTTCCGGCACCCGTCCTTCCCGCACTCTTCCTTCCCGCACCCGTCTTTCCAGCACCCGTCTTTCCAGCACCCGTCCTTCCCGCACCCGTCCTTCCCGCACCCGGCGGCGCCGCCCGGCCCCGACGCGCTGGTGGTGGGGTACGGAACGCCGTCCGACAGCGCGTGGGCGGGCGCCCTGGAGGCGCTGTGCCGTGTGTTGCCGTCGTGACAGCGGGGCCGGTCCGTTTTAGGCTTCCTTGTGCGGCATCGCGTGCCGGTCACCGGCCGGGTGAGGCATGGAGGTGCCCGTGAGACTGCCTTACGGAGGCAATCCACCGTGTCCGTTCAGTTGAACCACACCATCGTCCACTCCAAGGACAAGCATGAGTCCGCGGCCTTTTTCGCGCACATCATGGACCTCGAAGTCGCCCCGGAATTCGGTCCGTTCGTCCCCGTCGTACTGAGCAACGACGTGACCCTCGACTTCGCGACCCTCCCGGCGGAGTCGATCACCGCGCAGCACTACGCCTTCCTGGTCACCGAGGCGGAGTTCGAGGGGATCTTCGGGCGGATCCAGGCGGACGGGCTCGACTACTGGGCCGACCCGCACCAGAAGCAGCCGGGCGAGATCAACCGCAACGACGGCGGGCGCGGGGTCTACTTCCTCGACCCGTCCGGTCACGCGCTGGAAGCGATCACCCGGCCGTACGGCGGCTGACCGGCGGGCGGAGAAAGGTTTGCGCGCGGCTCGACGGGGCGGGTGGGTCTCACGGTCGGGCCTCCGGCACACGGCCGGGGGTCACGACCGTGAGAGGAGGGACAGACCCATGATCGCCATGATCGTCGCGCCTGTCTCCTCCCGGGGCGTGCCGCGCATCCGGGTGGCCGTGGATCTGGGCAACGTCCCGATGGCGAAGGCGTTCCGGCGTGCCGCATACGTCGGCTTCGAGCGGGAGACCAACATGACCTGGAGCTGACGGAGCCGCTCGCCCTCCCGTGCGCCGCCGTGCTCGTCAGGCGGCGGCGCCGCCGTCGACCACCAGGTCGGTGCCGACCACGGAAGCCGCCTCCGGCGAGGCCAGGTAGAGCACGGCCGCCGCCACCTCGGCGGTGGAGGAGACCCGGCCCAGCGGCGACTCGTCCGTCATCCGCGCCGCCCGGTCGGTGTCCGTCTCGCCCGGCCGCAGCGACATGGCGGTGGCGACCGGGCCGGGGCTGACGGCGTTGATGCGGACCCCGTCGGCGATGTGGTCCAGGGCGGCGGCCCGGGTCAGCGCGGAGACGGCCGCCTTGGCCGCGATGTAGCCGGCCGCGCCCGGGATGCGGGTGTGCGCCCCCAGGTTGGAGGAGATGTTGACGATGGCGCCGCCGCCGGGCTGGTCGCGCATCCGGGCGATCTCGGCCTGGAGGCTGAGCAGCACGCCGGTGACGTTGACGTCGAGCAGGGTGTGCCAGTCCCGCTCGGCGAGATCGGCGACGGGCGTGCCGCCCCGGAAGACGCCCGCGCTGTTGACGGCGATGTCGAGGCCGCCGAAGCGTTCGACGGTACGGCCGACCAGGTTGCCGACCTCCGGGGAGCGGGTCACGTCAGCGGTGATCGTGACGGCCGTACCGCCTTCCTTCCCGATCAGGGCGACGGTCTCGTCGAGCGGGGCGGCGGTGCGGCCCGACACGACCACCGAGGCCCCTTCGGCGGCGAAGGCGCGCGCGACCGCGCGGCCGATGCCCGAACCGGCTCCGGTGACGAGGACGGTCTTGCCGGTGAAGCGAGCGGACATGGTGACGACTCCCTTGTCGGGTTCCGAACGGGATTGATATTTGATCGTACGTTCCAGAATGTGGGCAGCGTGCGGGCACCCGTCGAGGGGTGGTGCGGCGGTCAGTCCAGCAGTGCCAGCGCCTGGTCGGCGGCCTCGCGGACCCTGGCCGGGTCGCTCGACGCCTTGCCGGTCACCCGCAGCCCCTGCATGAGGACCAGCAGCATGCGCGCGAGCGCGCGCGGATCGCGGTCGGTGCGCAGCTCGCCCTGGGCCCGCGCCCGCAGCAGCGCGGAGTGCAGCAGGGTCTCCAGATGGTCCCAGCTCGCCTCGACGCGGCGGGCCGCCGCCGGGTCGCGCGCGGCGAGTTCGGCGGCGGTGTTGGTCACGAAGCACCCGTTCAGGCGGTGTTCGCCGGTGCCGGCCTCGGCGGCGAAGCGTCGTACCACCGCGCGGACGGCGGGCAGCGTGGGGCCCGGCGGGGACAGCTCGCGCAGCAGCTCCCCGTCGCGGGACTCGTTGTACCGGTCCAGCGCCTTGAGGTACAGCTCGTGCTTGTTGCCGAAGGTCGCGTAGAGACTGGCGCGCCCGACGCCGAGACGCTCGACCAGATCCGCCATCGAGGTCGCCTCGTAACCGCGCTCCCAGAACAGCTCCAGGGCTGCCCGCAAGGCGGCGTCCGGATCAAATTCCTTGGTCCTGGCCACCGCTGCACTGTAAGAGATAATGAAACGAGCGGTCAATTATCTCGGGCGGGTTCGCTCCAGCGGTTCCACGGGACCGGCCCCGTCCCGCGCCACCGGCGGCTCCCCGAACCTGGCCAGCGTCAGCGCCCCCGCCACCGCGACCGCGAACCCCGCCACCGCCAGCCACTCCAGCCCGCCGCGGGTGCGGTCGCCCAGCCAGACCACGCCCACCAGCGCCGGGCCGATCGTCTCGCCGAGGACCAGGCCCGCCGTGGCCGTCGTCACCGCACCGCGCTGGAGCGCCGAGGTCAGCAGCAGGAACGCCGCCCCGCCGCCCAGCAGCAGGGCGTAGACCGCCGGGTTGGCGGGGTCCGCCGAGTCGATCAGCCGGACCGAGACCTCCACCACCCCGAACCCGAACCCCGCGCCCAGCCCCAGCACCAGCGCGCGCGGCCGGTCCGGCAGCCCTCCCGCGACCGCGCCGAGCAGCAGAACGGCGCCCGCGACCGCGAGCATCGCCCAGCGCAGGGCGACCGGACCCGTACCGCCGCCCTCCGTCCCCGAGGCCAGCCCCAGCATCGCGAGGCCGCCGCAGACCACCGCGACCGCGCCCCACTCGGTCGCGCTGAGCCGTACGCGCAGCAGCCGCGCCGCCACCACCGCCGTCACGGCGAGACTGGCGGCGAGCGCGGCGCCCACCGCGTAGATCGGCAGCGCCCGCAGCGCCACGATCTGGAGGACGAACCCCGCCCCGTCCAGACCGAGCCCCGCGACGTACCGCCACTGCCGCACCGCCCGCACCAGCAGCGCCGTATCCACCCCCGACCCGGTACCGGGCTCGGCCGCGCGGGCGGCCACGGCCTGGAGGACGGAGGCGGTGCCGTAGCAGACGGCGGCGCCCAGCGCGCAGATCATCCCAAGGAACACAAAGAGGGACTCTAGGCGCCGTTCGGTGCGTTCGGGTCCGGCTCGGTGCGTTCGGGTCCGGCTCGGTGCGTTCGGGTCCGGCTCGGGTCGGCCGCGCCGGGGCGGGTCGGCCGGGCCGCCGGGGTCCGGGCGGTTGCGTCGCGGAGCTGTCGGTCGCACCTGAGACAATGGTGAACATGGCATCCGACAGTCCTCGCGCCCTCTCCGGGATCCAGCCCACCGCCGGCTCGTTCCACCTCGGGAACTACCTCGGTGCGGTGCGCCAGTACGTAGCGCTGCAAGACACCCACGACGCCTTCTACATGGTCGTCGACCTGCACGCCATCACCGTTCCGCAGGACCCGGCCGAGCTGCGCGCCAATACCCGCCTCGCGGTCGCCCAGCTGCTCGCCGCCGGGCTCGACCCGCAGCGCTGCACGCTCTTCGTCCAGAGCCATGTGCCCGAGCACGCGCAGCTCGGCTGGGTGATGAACTGCATCACGGGCTTCGGCGAGGCGTCCCGGATGACCCAGTTCAAGGACAAGTCGGCCAAGCAGGGCGCCGACCGCGCCACGGTCGGTCTCTTCACGTACCCGATCCTCCAGGTCGCGGACATCCTGCTCTACCAGGCCAACGAGGTCCCGGTGGGCGAGGACCAGCGCCAGCACATCGAGCTGACCCGCGATCTCGCGGAGCGCTTCAACGGCCGCTTCGGGCAGACGTTCACGGTGCCGTCGCCGCACATCGTCAAGGAGGTCGGGAAGATCTACGACCTCCAGGACCCGACGATCAAGATGAGCAAGTCGGCCTCCACCCCCAAGGGCCTGATCAACCTTCTCGACGAGCCCAAGGCCACCGCGAAGAAGATCAAGAGCGCGGTCACGGACACCGGTACGGAGATCCGGTTCGACGCCGTCGAGAAGCCCGGCGTGTCCAATCTGCTCACCATCCACTCCACGCTGTCGGGCGTCTCCGTCGCGGATCTGGAGCGGAGGTACGAGGGCAAGGGCTACGGTGCGCTGAAGACGGAGCTGGCGGAGGTGATGGTGGACTTCGTCACTCCGTTCAGGGCCCGCACCCAGGCGTATCTGGACGACCCCGAGACGCTGGACGCGATCCTGGCGGAAGGCGCGGAGAAGGCCCGCGCCGTCGCGGCCGAGACGCTGGCCCAGACGTACGACAGGGTCGGCTTCCTGCCCGCCAAGCACTGAGGTCCCGCTCTCACCCACCCACCCGGCACACGGACTACTACGGACTACTGAGGAGCACGATGTGGGGACCGTAACGCTCGGCGTTTCGATCGCGGTCCCGGAGCCGTACGGCAGCCTGATCCAGGAGTGGCGTGCGGGCTTCGGCGATCCCGCCGCACACAGCATCCCCACCCATGTCACGCTGCTGCCGCCCACGGAGGCCGACGCGTCCGCGCTGCCCGCGATCGAGGCGCATCTCGCCGCGGTCGCGTCGGCCGGCCGGCCCTTCCCGATGCGTCTTTCCGGCACCGGTACGTTCCGCCCGCTCTCCCCGGTGGTCTTCATCCAGGTCGTGGAGGGCGCGTCGGCCTGTATGTGGCTCCAACGGCGGGTCAGGGACTCGTCGGGGCCGCTCGTCCGCGAGCTTCAGTTCCCCTACCACCCGCATGTGACCGTCGCCCACGGCATCGCCGAGGAGGCGATGGACCGGGCATACGAGGAGCTGTCCGACTACGGCGCGGCCTGGAGCTGCGCCTCCTTCGCCCTGTACCAGCAGGGCACGGACGGGGTGTGGCGCAAGCTGCACGAGTACGCGTTCGGCGGCGGCGGGGACACCTCGGCGGTTCCCTC
This sequence comes from Streptomyces sp. NPDC012835, assembly GCF_042900885.1. Taxonomy (NCBI): domain Bacteria; kingdom Bacillati; phylum Actinomycetota; class Actinomycetes; order Kitasatosporales; family Streptomycetaceae; genus Streptomyces; species Streptomyces sp. NPDC012835. The sequence continues at coordinate 286,640 of NZ_JBIBBW010000003.1, read as the reverse complement.
CCAGAGCACCTCGGCCGACCTGGACCGGCCCACGCTGCGCCCCTGAGCGCCGGCTTCCGGGGCGCGGGGCCCGTGTCTGTCGCCCCTGCCCCGGACCCGGCCGCCGGAGGATCAGACCGGCAGCCGCCGGAAGAGCGGACGCGGCAGATGGCGCACCCCCGCCATCACCACCCGGAGCGCCCCCGGCACCCACACCGTCTCCGAGCGTCGCCGCAGCCCCAGCTCGATCGCCGCCGCCACCGCCTCCGGGGTCGTGACCGGCGGTGTCTCCGGGCGCCCCGCCGTCCGCCGGGTCCGGACGAACCCCGGCCGCACCACCATGACGTGCACCCCCGTGGCGTGCATGGCGTCCCCCAGCCCCTGCGCGAACGCGTCGAGGCCCGCCTTGCTCGACCCGTAGATGAAGTCGGCCCGGCGGGCCCGCTCACCGGCCGCCGCAGTCAGCACCACCAGCGAGCCGTGCCCCTGCGTCTGCATCGCGCCCGCGCACACCAGCCCCGCCGAGACCGCCCCCGTGTAGTTGGTCTGCGCGACCCGGACCGCCGCGAGCGGGTCCGCCTCGTCGTGCGCCTGGTCGCCGTGGACTCCGAAGGCGAGCAGCACCATGTCGATGTCGCCCTCAGCGAAGACCTTCCCGAGCGACTCCTCGTGCGCGCCGGGGTCCAGCGCGTCGAAGGCGACGGTACGGACCTCCGCGCCCAGCCTCCGCAGCCGGCCGGCCGCGGTCTCCAGGGCGGGGGAGGGGCGGCCGGCTAGCCAGACCGTACGGGTACGGCGGGCGATCAGCCGGCGCGCGGTGGCGAGCCCGATCTCCGACGTGCCGCCGAGGACGAGCAGGGACTGCGGGGTGCCGAAGGCGTCCTTCATCGTTCAGTGCTCCTTGCGATTGAGCGTGGTCGGGCGTTACGTCGGGGCGTTACAGCGACAGCCGCCGGGACAGGTCCGAGGTGAAGGCCGCCCGCGGATCCAGCTCGGCCCGCAGCGCCCGGAACTCCGCCAGCCTCGGATACATCGCGGCCAGCGCCTCCGGGCGCAGCCGGGCGTCCTGCGCCAGACAGACCCGGCCGCCGGCCGCCGCGACCTCCTCGTCCAGCTCGTCGAGGAACGGCGCGAGCCAGGACCGGCCGGCGACCGGCAGTTCCATGGCGAGCGTCCAGCCGGGCGTGGGGAACGACAGCCAGCCGGGGCCGCCGGCGCCGAAGCAGGTGAGTTCGGCGGGGAAGACCGGGCAGCCCCGGTGCGCGACGCGCTCCACGATCCGGCGCAGCGCCTCCTCCTGCCCGTACCCGACGGCGAACTGGTAGCGGACGAAGCCGTCGCGTCCGTAGATCCCGGGCCGCCGGACCGGGCCGCCCGGCGGCCGGCCGAACGCCGGGAGGTGCCGCAGCTCACCGGTGCGCGCGCGGGGGGCCGTGCGGTACCAGACCTCGTTGAAGAGGGCCGCCGCCGCCCGCCCCACCGGCCCGGCCGGCGGTACGGGCGCGGGCGCGTCGGCGGCGATCCGGGCCGGCCGGTGGGTGAGCGGCCTGCGCCGGGCGCGCGGCGGGAGGGCGCTGAGCGGCGCGTGCTCCCCGCGCAGGAGTACGGAGCGCCCCAGGGCCGTCCCGCGCGCCATCAGATCGACCCAGGCCACGGTGTACCCGGAGGCGCGCCCGGCACCTGTCCCGGAACCCGCCGCGCCACTCGCCCCGGTGCCTGTCCCGGAATCGGCGCCCGCCGTCCCGGTCGCCGCCGTGAGGCGCGCCAGGAGGTCGTCGAGGTCCGTCGCCCGCTCCGTGTCCACCCGCAGCAGCGAGGTCCCGACGCGTCGCAGCCGCACGGTCGCCGACAGGATCACCCCCGTCAGCCCCAGGCCGCCCGCCGTCGCGTCGAAGAGGCGGGTGGAGGGTGGGACCGTCCGCCGTTCGCCGTCCGCCGTGAGCAGCTCCAGCGACTCCACATGGCGGGTGAAGGACCCCGCAGCCGGATGGTTGCCGCCGTGGACGTCCGCCGCGATGGCCCCGCCGACCGTCGTACGCCCGCTGCCGGGCGCCACCGGCGGGTACCAGCCCAGCGGCAGCAGCACCTCCGTCAGCCGGCCCAGGCTCACCCCCGCCTCGCACACGACGACGCCCGCGTTCGCGTCGAGCGCGCGGATGCGGTCGAGCCCCGTCATGTCGAGGACCGAACCGCCCGCGTTCTGCGCCGCGTCGCCGCAGCCGCGCCCCAGCCCGCGCGCGATGGCGCCGCGCGCCCCGCTGCCGCGCACCGCCGCTGCCACCTCGTCGGGCGAGCGCGGGGCGAACCGCAGCGCGGTCGTCGGGGCGGTGCCGCCCCGGCCGGTCAGGGAGACGACGGAATCGTCGTCGTAGTAGTCGTTGTCGTAGTCGTGCGCGTGAGAGCCGTGCTCGGCGGTGTCGACAGACATGGAGGTGACCGTATCGCCCTCATAGCGCATTCTTTGTCGCGTTTGTTGGGCTGCCCGGATGAACTCGTATGAACGGGTGATTGAGCGGCCCGCGCCGAGCGAAGCGGGCCCGGATTCGTGTCGCCTTCCACGCATGTTCGCCGATCCGTGGGTAGATCTTCGCCATGGACTGGCTGAAGAAACTCCCCGTCATCGGTCCGTTCGTGGCCCGCCTGATGCGGACTCACGCCTGGCGCTCGTACGAGACGCTCGACCGCGTCCACTGGGCGCGGCTCGCCGCCGCCATCACCTTCATCAGCTTTCTCGCGCTGTTCCCGCTGATCACCGTGGGCGCCGCGGTCGGAGCCGCACTGCTCAGCAAGGGGCAGCTCGACCGGCTCCAGGCGGGCATCGAGAAGCAAGTGCCCGGCATCTCCGACCAGCTCGACATCAACGCCCTCGTCGCCAACGCCGGCACGGTCGGACTGGTGGCCGGCGCGCTGCTCCTCTTCACGGGCATCGGCTGGGTCGGCTCGATGCGCGAGTGCCTGCGGGCCGTGTGGGAGCTGGACGCCGGCGAAGAGGGCAACCCGGTCGTGCTCAAGGGCAAGGACGGGCTGGTGCTCCTCGGCCTCGGCGCCGTCGGGCTCGCCTCACTGGGCGCTTCGGGCTTCGGCTCCACGGCCATCGGCTGGACCGCCGCCCGCCTCGGCATCCCCGAGGGCGGCGCGGGCGGCGTGCTGCTCCAGATCGCCGCCCTCGCCGTGGCGGTCCTCGCCGACTTCCTGCTCCTGCTGTACGTCCTGACGCTGCTGCCCCGCGTACAGCCGCCGCGCCGCCGGCTCGTGGTCGCCGCGCTCGTCGGCGCCGTCGGCTTCGAGCTGCTCAAGCTGCTGCTCGGCGGCTATATGAAGGGCGTGGCGGCCAAGAGCATGTACGGCGCGTTCGGGGTGCCGGTGGCGCTGCTGCTGTGGATCAACTTCACCGCGAAGCTGCTGCTGTTCTGCGCCGCCTGGACGGCCACGCGCGGGCGCGCCGAGGCGGAGCGGGCGGACGACGGCGGCAGCGGGGACGGGGGCGGGGGCGGCGAGGCTACGGACGCGGACGGCGGCGGACCAGATCGGGCAGCGGCCAGCGCCGGTTGACCAGGAACACGCCTCCCGCCAGCGCGATCAGCACCCCGCCCGCGACGGCCAGCGCGATGCCCACGCCGTCCGAGCCGCCGTTGCTCGCCGCGGTGACCGCCTCGGCGGGAGCGGCGGCCCCCGGCTTCTTCCCGCTCACCGGGGTGGGGCTCGCGCCGGCCTCCTCGGTGGCGGACTTCGGCGGCACCAGCTCGCCGACCGGCGTCACCTTGCCGGCGGCAGCGAAACCCCAGTCCAGCAGCCGCGCCGCCTCCTGGTACACCGCGTGCGGCTCGGTGGACGACGGGTTCATGACGGTGACCAGCAGCTTCCTGCCGTTCCGCTCGGCGACGCCGGTGAAGGTCGTACCCGCGTGGGTGGTGCTGCCGTTCTTCACCCCGGCGATCCCCGGGTACTGGGCGACACCGTTGGCGCCGGTCAGCAGCCGGTTGGTGTTCTGGATCTCGAAGGTCTCGCGCTTCTTCCCCTTCTTCTTCTCCCCGGGGAACTGGGCCGTCGCCGTCGCGCAGTACTCCCGGAAGTCCTTCTTCTGGAGGCCCGAGCGCGCGAAGAGGGTGAGGTCGTACGCGCTGGAGACCTGGCCCTTCTCGTCGTACCCGTCCGGCGAGACGACATAGGTGTCCAGCGCCTGGAGCTCCTCGGCGTGCTTCTGCATGTCCTTGACGGTTTTGCCGATCCCGCCGTTCATCTCCGAGAGCACGTGCACCGCGTCGTTGCCGGACTTCAGGAACACCCCCAGCCACAGGTCGTGGACGCTGTAGGTCAGGTTCTCCTTCACCCCGACCAGGCTGCTGCCCGCGCCCATGCCCTCCAGATCGGCCGGCGCGACCTTGTGCTTGTCGTCCTTGGACATCCGGGGCAGCAGGGTGTCGGCGAAGAGCATCTTCAGCGTGGAGGCCGGGGCCAGCCGCCAGTGCGCGTTGTGCGCGGCCAGCACATCGCCGTGCTCGGCGTCCGCGACGATCCAGGACCGGCCGCTCAGCTTCTTGGGCAGCACCGGCGCGCCCGCCCCCAACTCCACCTGCGTGCCCGCCACACCGAGCCTCGCCCCGCCGACCGTGGACATCGAGGCGGGCGGCTGCGGCTGATTCCGGTCGGGGCCGTCGGCCTTTCCGACCGCCGACGCGGGTACGGCGGTCAGGACGGGCAGAAGCGCGGCGGCGACCGTCACAGCGGTCTTTTTCAGAGCGGACACGACCGAGAACGTACATGGCCCCGGCGACGGCCGTTCCCCGGGACCCCGCCACCGGGGCGCGGAGGGCCCCGGCGATACTGAACCCATGAAGCTCAGCCGCCCCGTGTCCTGGTTCCTGCTCGCGTTCGGGGTCTGGAGCTGGTTCATCTGGGTCACCTTCGTCAAGAACCTCTGGCAGGACGGCAGCGGACTCGCCTTCGACGACGCCGGCGCTCCGACGGCGTACTTCTGGGTGCATCTGACCCTCGCCATCGTGTCCTTTCTTCTGGGGACGGCCATCGGCGTCATCGGGTTCCGGGGCGTACGTGCGCTCCGCCGCGAACAGCACTGACAACGCGGACAAGCAGGGATAAAAGGAATAAGGGGGCTCGTTCGTGGTGGTCGTCGTCGTTCTGGTGGCGCTCGTGGCCGTCGCGCTGGTCGCGGCGGCCCACTGGTACCTGTGGCTGCGCCTGGTGCGCGACACGACGGTCCCGGGGGGCGTCGCTCGCGGGGCGGGCACGGTCGCCGCGGTGATCCTGCCGCTGCTGGCCGTGGGCGCTGCCGTCTCGGGGCGCGTGGGCACGCCCTTCTGGTTGCAGCAGGCGCTGGCCTGGCCCGGGTTCCTCTGGCTGGCGATGCTGCTGTATCTGCTGCTGGCACTGCTGGTGGGCGAGGCGCTGCGGCCTCTACTGAGGAGATTGCCAGCGCTCCGCCGGGACGGCGAGGCGAAGCGGTCCATGGGAGCGGTGCCCCAAGCGTCCCAAGCCTCCCAAGTGCCGCAGCCCGCGCCCGAGCCGGTCGCCGTACCCCCGGCGCCGGAGGGCGCGGAGCCGTCCGCTCCGCCCGAGCCGTCCGCCGCCCCCGGCTCGACAGCGGCTTCCGCGCCCGCGGCCACCACCGCACCGTCCCGCAGGCTGTTCGTCTCCCGGGTCGTCGGAGGCGCCGCCGCCGCCGCGGCCCTCGCGACCGTGGGCAACGGCATGTACGGCGTCATGCGCGGCCCCCGCGTCAAGCGGATCACCGTCCCGCTGGCCAAGCTGCCGCGCGCCGCCCACGGCGTCCGGATCGCCGTCGTCAGCGACATCCACCTCGGCCCGATCCTGGGCCGCGCCCACACCCAGCGCATCGTCGACACCATCAACGCCACCCGGCCCGACGTGATCGCGGTCGTCGGCGACCTGGTCGACGGCACCGTGGAGAACCTGGGCCCGGCGGCCGAGCCGCTCGCGGGCCTGGAGTCGCGGTACGGCGCGTTCTTCGTCACCGGGAACCACGAGTACTTCTCGGGGGCGGCCGAATGGGTCGACCACGTACGCGAACTGGGCGTGCGGCCCCTGGAGAACGAGCGCGTCGAGATCGCGGGCTTCGATCTGGCGGGGGTCAACGACATCGCGGGCGAGAGCGAGGGCTCGGGCCCCGACTTCGCCAAGGCACTCGGCGGCCGCGACCCGGCCAGGGCGTCCGTACTCCTCGCCCATCAGCCGGTGGTCATCCACGACGCGGTGCGCCACGGCGTCGACCTCCAGCTCTCCGGCCACACCCACGGCGGTCAGCTGTGGCCGGGCAGTCTGGTCGCCGAGCTGGCCAACCCCACCGTCGCCGGTCTGGAGCGGTACGAGGACACCCAGCTCTACGTGTCGCGCGGCGCGGGTGCCTGGGGTCCGCCCGTACGGGTCGGGGCGCCGTCCGACATCACCGTCGTGGAGCTGGCCTCCCGCCAGGCGTGAGCGCGCCGCCCGGCGCCGTGACGTCCGCTCAGGACTTCCCGGCCCGGGAGGCCGCCGTCCGCGCCATGCCCGGCAGGAAGTCGGCGAACAGGTCGTGCACCTCCCGCATCAGCGGACGCAGCACCCGGAAGCGGGAGAGCGCGACGGAGCGGGCGGTCAGCCGGGCGCCGCGCAGCGCGAGCCGGCGGGAGCGCTCCGAGCCCTCCGAGCGGTCGTACACCCAGAACAGCACGAGCCCCATCTGCGCCAGCCACAGCACCTCGGGCAGCGTGTCCGCCAGCTCCGCCGGGACCTTCGTCCGGGAGCCGGCCAGCACCTCCCGGTGGACGGAGATGGCCGCCTCGCGGGTGGCCTCCGATTCGGGGGAGAAGGGGCTGAGCGGGCTGTCGGGGTCCGCCGCGTTCTTGAAGAACTGGGCGGCGAACTCGTGGTACGGCTCCGCGATGTCGAGCCATCCCGTCAGCACACCGGCGAGGCGCGCCTCCAGCCGGACCTCCCGGTCCAGCACGGACCGGACCGCCGCGCGGTGCTCGGTGGCGATCCGGTCGTAGAAGCCCTGGACGAGATGTTCCTTGGACGAGAAGTAGTAGTACGCGTTCCCCACGGAGACCCCGGCCTCCTTGGCGATGGCCCGCATCGTCGTCTTGTCGTACCCCCGCTCCCGGAACAGCCGCAGCGCCGTTTCGAGGATGAGCGTGCGGGTCTGCTCGCTCTTGGGGGCGGGCGCCGGGGCGGCGGCCGGGGGCCGGGTGTCCTTCTGGTCCTTCTCGTCCTTCACAGTCCCCGAGCCTAATCCGACGGCGCGGGCACCTCGCACGCCCCGTCGCAGGGGGACGCCGTCAGCGCCCGGTACTTGGCGGCGGCCAGGACGCTGACGCGGGCGAAGGGCGCACCGGCCGGGGTGGCCAGCCAGTTGGCCCGGGGCCGGTGTTCGGCCAGCGCCCAGAGGCAGACGATCAGGGCGGCGGTGGCCCGGTAGACCTGCCCGCTGTCCCCGATGACGGTGATCTCCTTGAGCGTCGACGCGTGGTCGAGGCCGGGGAAGCGCCGCCGTGCCTCCCGCGACCCGGCCGGGACCAGGTCGAGCGGTACGAGCTGGCGCTGCCGGATCAGCCAGGCCCGCAGGTGTACGCAGAGCGGGCAGTCGGCGTCGTAGAGCACCGTCAGCCGCCGTACGGGAGTCCGCCGCGCCGGGCCGCGGTGAGCCATCGGCCGGGGAGCCGGGGGCCGGGGAGCGGCGGACCGGCGGGCCCGGGCCCGCCGCGCCGGGGGCGGCGCTGCGGGCGTCCGCAGGGCGGGCAGCCGGTCGACGGGCAGCTGCCGTACGGGTCCGGTGGTCACCGCGCTCACACACCCGTCGCCGGCGTGGGGCCGCCGGTCCACCCCTGCGGGTCCACCGGCGGGATCTGGTCGCGCTCCATGATGCCGCGCCGCCGGATCCTGTTGAGCACGTACACATTGCCCAGGTGCATGACGCCGAGCACGAGCAGGACCACTCCGAGCTTGACCGACAGCGCCTCGAAGAGGCCGCGCGCGTTCGTCACCGCGTCGGCCGCCTTCAGGTACAGCGCGACGAAGCCGAGGTTGACCAGGTAGAAGCCGACCACCAGGAGGTGGTTGACGGCGTCGGCGAGCTTCTCGTTCCCCTGGAGCACGTCGGCGAGAAAGACACGCCCGTTTCCGCTGAGCGTCCGGGCCACCCACATGGTGAGCGCCACGCTGATCAGCAGGTAGGCCACATACGCGACAACAGTGAGGTCCATCCCCCACCCTCCCTTTGAACGTGTTCAAAAAGCTGATGTCCTGGACTGTAGACCCGTTTTTGAACATGTTCAAGCGGGGGTGGAAGGAGGCTCGGCGGCTCACCTCCGCCGAATGTTCCGTACCTTTGCTCCGACACGGATTCCCACCGGGACCGAGGCCGGTGCCCCCGTTCCACCCGCAACTCCGGAGACCCGCATCCCATGGCGACAGTGACCCCCGCCCAGGCCCCGGCCCCCGCGCCGACCTCAGCCGTCCCCGACAGCTGGGTACGGCGCACCACGACCGTCCCCCCGACCTCCGCGTACCCGGCCGTGGACGACCTGCTGGCGGCCTTCCGCGCGCTGGCCGGACGCCACCCCGCGCTGGTCACCGAGGAGCGGATCGGCACCTCCACCCTCGGCGAACCGCTCTACTGCTTCACCGTGCGGGACACCCCCGCCGACGGCCGGAGCGACTCCACGGACAGCCCCGACTACGTCGTCGTCGGCGGGGTCCACCCCAACGAGCCCGTCGGCGCCGTGACCGCACTCCACCTCGCCACCACCCTGTGCGAGGACGACGCCCTGCGCACCCACTTCGGCGGCGCCTGGCACATCGTGCCCTGCGTCGACCCGGACGGCGCCCGGCTCAACGAGGGCTGGTACGCCCACCCCACCGACAAGCGGCTCTACGGACGCCACTTCTACCGTCCGGCGGGCCGGGAACAGGTCGAGTGGACCTTCCCGTTCGCCTACAAGGACGCCTACTTCGACCGCGTCCTGCCGGAGACCCTCGCGCTGATGCGGCTGATCGACGCCACCCGGCCGCGCTTCCTGACCACCCTGCACAACAGCGAGGCGGGCGGCGTCTACTACTACCTCAACCGCCCGGCCCCCGAGCTGTACGAGCTGCTCGCCGCCGTCCCCGCCGCCGTCTGCGTCCCGCTCTCCACCGGCGAACCCGAAACCCCGCACACCCCCCGCTACGCACCCGCCGTCTTCGGCGCCATCGACATGCGGGACGCCTACGACTACCTCGAAAGCCTCGGCGCCGACCCGGCCGCCGAGATCGGCGGCGCGTCCAGCGCCGCCTACGCCGAGAAGTACGGCACCTTCTACTTCGTCACCGAGGTCCCGCACTGGTCCCACCCCGAGGCCGACGACGACACCCTCACCACCGAGGGATACGCCGACCTCGTCCGCCGCCGCGCCGAGGGACTGCGCGAGACCGGCGAGTTCCTGGGCGCCGTCCTCGACGCCGCCGCACCGCATCTCGCCGTACCCACCCCGTTCCTCCGGTCGGTCCAGGACTTCGTCCCCTCGCTCACCAAGGTGGCCGCCCTGGAGGCGGAGCGCGCCGAGGGCCTGGCGAACCGGCCCGCCACCGTCGCCGAGCGGTACGGCTGCCGGGCGTCCGTGCACAGCTTCCGCATCCGGTTCGGGGGCATGCTGCTGCGCGCCCTCGAAGCGGAACTCGCCGCCGGCACCGCCACCCCGCCGGTCCGCGCGGCCCACCGCGAGCTGCTGGCCACCTACACCGTCTGGGAGGACGAGGCGGAGCCGGCGACCGGCGACCCCATCCCGATCGCCACCCTCGCCGGAATGCAGTACGCCGCTCTGCTGGCGGCGGCCGACCACGCCCGTACCCGCCCCGGCCCCACCGAGGACCCCCGGTGACCCGTGCCCGGCGGGGGCGGCCGTCGCGGGTCGCGCGCGGCGGCACGCGGCAGGGCGGGCGGCGCGGGCGTGGGAGAGGGGGCGCGGACGCGTCCGCCGAGGCGAATGTCAGGATGGTGATATGACGATTCAGGTCTACTTCGACATCACCATTGACGACGCGCCCGCCGGGCGGATCACCTTCAACCTCTTCGAGGACGTCGTCCCCAAGACGGCCGAGAACTTCCGCGCGCTGGCCACCGGCGAGAAGGGCTTCGGCTACGCCGGGTCCTCCTTCCACCGGGTCATCCCCGACTTCATGCTTCAGGGCGGCGACTTCACCCGCGGCAACGGCACGGGCGGCAAGAGCATCTACGGCGAGAAGTTCGCCGATGAGAACTTCCAGCTCAAGCACACCAAGCCCGGCCAGCTCTCGATGGCCAACGCGGGCCCGAACACCAACGGCTCGCAGTTCTTCATCACCACCATCGTGACGGACTGGCTCGACGGCAAGCACGTCGTGTTCGGCGAGGTCGCCGACGAGGAGAGCCTGGCCCTCGTCAAGAAGATCGAGGGCTACGGCTCGCGCTCCGGCGCGACCAGCGCCAAGATCACCATCGCCGCCTCCGGCCAGCTCTGACCGTACCGGCACCCACGACCGCGCCGCGCGCGCCGTCCGGCGAACCCACGCCGGCCGGCGCGCGCGGGCGTTTCCGGGGTGTGCGCGGGCGGGGGACCGCGAGGCATCCGCCGGGCCGGGCCGAGCCCGAGCAGGAGGGGCGGTCTCAGGAGGCTATGAACTCGCCGCGCTGAACGGCCCGGATGAACGACGAGAAGGCCCACAGCGGGAAGACGAGCGCGGGCCCGGCCGGGTTCTTGGAGTCACGGACCGGAACCGAGCGCGCGAACGTGTCGTTCACCTCTATGCAGTTGGCGCCATTGGTGCTGTAACTGCTGCTCCGCCACGCGACGGAGAGCGATTCCGTGCCGATCATCGGCGCAGTCCTTCCAGATGCCCGCGGATCAGGCCGGCGGACTCCTCGGGTGAGAGAGCCACCGCCCGCAGCAGGTCGAAGGAGTATGTGGCGTTGGCGATCTCGTGCGTGTCCAGGACCATGCGGCCCTGGGAGAAGCCGTCGACGAAGAGCACGTCGGCCCCTTCCTCGAAACTCAGCACGGTGAAGGGGCCGGCGAGCCCGGCATGGGCGGGCACCGTGCGGGGGACGACCTGGATCACGCAGCGCGGGTCCCGCCCCTGCTGGAGCAGGCGCGCGAGCTGGAGACGCATGACGGCGGGGCCGCCGATCTGCCGGAGCAGCACATTCTCGTCCATGACGAACCAGGTACGGGGAGGCGACTGCCGTTCGAACACCTCCTGGCGGGTCATCCGCGCGGCGATGAGCCCGTCCAGATTCTCCGGCCGTACCGCGTGCAGCATGGCGCGCGCGTAGTCCTCCGTCTGTAAGAGCCCCGGAATGATCTGACTCTCGAACACCCGCATCGCCGTGGCCTCGCGTTCGAGTTCGACGAACGGCAGGAACCACGACGGGTACGCGTACGTGATGACGAGCGGATACAGCCGCCCGAAATGCCCGTCGGTGCCGAAGGCCAGGTCCAGATCGCAGGCGAGGTCCTCGGACGGTACCCGCTTGGCCGCCTCGACCTTGCTGATCATCGACTGCGTGGTGTGGGCGCGGGCCGCCGCCTCGTCCTGGGAGACCCCGGAGACCGTACGGATACGCCTCAGCTCGCTGCCGAAGAAGGCGAGAAGCGAGGAAGTGGGGTCCGGCGCGCTGGTCTCTGCCGTCATCTGCGTATTCCTCCGTCATGACCAACGCCATGTCATGGCCCGATGCCTGGTGTATGTGCTCGCGGACACCGAGACTGGACACGGAAAGCGAGTACGGGATAACGGAAGGTACATCTCCCATGTGTGACCGAACCACCGATACGGGGACGGATGCCCCGGACGGGTCGCTCCCCCTCGCCGAGTTGCCGGGCCGGTTACGGCACCGGGCAGGGGAGCCGGTCGTATGACGGGAGGCAGCGAGGCGCGTTGGTGGCTGTCGCTCCTGACCGGGACGTTCGGCTCGGACGGCACCCTGATCATGCCGCGCGAGGAACCGACCCCGGAGCTGCGGGACTTCATGCGCGCGTGGGGACCGGACACCGCGCCGGACTGGGGCGATCAGTGGGCGGCCCGGTGGGACGGGGAGGACGCGCCGGTGCGGCCGGCCGAGCCGGCGCCGACCCTGTCGCGCGCGTGGCCGCCCTGCCAGTGCGGCGGCCCCAAGTGCCGCCCGGACGAGGAGATTCCCGACGTACCGGGCCCGGACGGCGGTTGGGAGAGCGGGAGTTGACCGCCGGACGCGCCCCGGCCGGCCCGGTGAGCCGGGGGCGCCCGGCCGGGACATGCGCGGCCGGGCGAAGCCGGGACGGCCGGGCGAGGGCCCGCCACCGTTACGGCGTGATGGACGACGTGGCGCGGCCGGTCGTCGAAGCCGGCCTCGCGCCGGCCACGCCGACGGCCGTCTCCGCCGTCCCGCTCACATGGCGCTGAGCGAACGCCCGTAGTTGACCTGGCCCATGACCCGCTGGAAGGCGTCCGGGTGATCCGCCGGGACCATCGTCGCGTGGTGCCTGCCGCCGCCGGTGACCGTGATCTGGATGAAGCCGGTCGTCCTCTTCTCCTTCATCAGGAGGAAGAGCAGACCGACCAGGCACAGCAGCGCGAAGACGATCGCCAGCACGATCGCGACCGGCGGAATACGCTCCTCCGTGCGGGACATGTCCGTGGCGTTCCACACCGCCCCCCGCAGCGGGATCGTCCCCGAGGGGGTGACGACCCGGTCGCCCACCACCGTGATGTCACCGATCGCCAGCACCGGCGCACCGCCGCCCACGCCCATCGGCACCGGCAGCTGCTCCGCGTACGCGGGTCCCGCCTGCGGATATCCGTAGCCGGGCGGTGTGGCGGGGTGACCGTAAGGCGGGGTTCCCGCGCCGCCGGGCGCTCCGTCGGCGAGCGTCGGGGGCGGGAAGTCGTACTCAGGGGTCCCGGGCGGGGGCCCCGACGGCGCGCCGGCCGGCCTGGACGGTGTCGCCCCGTCCGGCGGCCCCCAGTTGTACCCGCCGTCGATCTTCCCGTACGGATTCGGCTCGCTCATCTCTCTCCCCGCTCTCCCGATACTGTCGGCGCTCCGATCCTGACACAGCGGGGGCCCGCTTCCGTACCTACGGAAGCGGGCCCCCGGCCGCGAGCGGCCGTACCGTCAGAAGCGACGCGTGATCAGCGCGCGCTTGACCTCCTGGATGGCCTTCGTGACCTCGATACCGCGCGGGCAGGCGTCCGTGCAGTTGAACGTGGTGCGGCAGCGCCACACACCGTCCTTGTCGTTGAGGATCTCCAGGCGCTGCTCCCCGGCCTCGTCGCGCGAGTCGAAGATGAAGCGGTGCGCGTTGACGATCGCGGCCGGACCGAAGTACTGGCCGTCGTTCCAGAACACCGGGCAGGACGACGTGCACGCCGCGCACAGGATGCACTTGGTGGTGTCGTCGAAGCGCTCGCGGTCCTCGGCGGACTGGAGCCGCTCACGGGTCGGCTCGTTCCCGCTGGTGACCAGGAACGGCATCACGTCGCGGTACGCCTGGAAGAACGGGTCCATGTCGACGATCAGGTCCTTGAGGACCGTGAGCCCCTTGATGGGCTCGACCGTGACCGGCTTGCTGACCGTCCCGTCCTTGTCCAGCGTGACGAGGTCCTTGATCAGCGTCTTGCACGCCAGCCGGTTGCGGCCGTTGATCCGCATCGCGTCGGAGCCGCAGATGCCGTGCGCGCAGGAGCGCCGGAAGGTGAGCGAGCCGTCGACGTCCCACTTGATCTTGTGGAGGGCGTCGAGGACACGCTCCTTGGGATCGATGTCGATCCGGAAGTCCTGCCACTGGACCTCGTCCGAGACCTCGGGGTTGAAGCGCCGGATCCGGAAGGTGACCGCGATGAGGTGCGAAGAGGTGGAGTCCGCCTCCAGTGTCGCCAGCTTGTCCATGGTCGTCGGGGTAGCCATCAGTACTTACGCTCCATCGGCTGGTAGCGGGTCTGGACGACCGGCTTGTAGTCGAGCCTGATCGACTCGGCACCGTCGTCGCCCACCTCGCGGTACGCCATGGTGTGGCGCATGAAGTTGACGTCGTCGCGGTTCGGGAAGTCCTCGCGGTAGTGACCGCCGCGGGACTCCTTGCGGGCGAGCGCGGACACGGCCATGACCTCGGCCAGGTCGAGCAGGTTGCCCAGCTCGATGGCTTCCAGCAGGTCCGTGTTGAAGCGCCGGCCCTTGTCCTGGACGGACACGTTCAGGTAGCGCTCGCGCAGCTCACCGATCTTCTCGACGGCCGTCTTGATCGTCTGCTCGGTGCGGAACACCATCACATTGGCGTCCATGCACTCCTGGAGCTCCAGGCGCAGCTCGGCGACCCGCTCCTTGCCCGTGGAGTTGCGCAGCCGCTCCACCTGGGCCTCGACCAGCTCGGCCGGGTTCTCGGGCAGCTCGACGTAGTCGTTGGCCGCGGAGTACTCGGCGGCGGCGATGCCGGACCTGCGGCCGAAGACGTTGATGTCCAGCAGCGAGTTGGTGCCGAGCCGGTTGGCGCCGTGCACCGAGACGCACGCCACCTCGCCGGCCGCGTACAGGCCGGGCACGACCGTGGTGTTGTCCGCGAGGACCTCACCCTGGACGTTGGTGGGGATACCGCCCATGGCGTAGTGCGCGGTCGGCTGGATCGGGATCGGGTCCGTGTACGGCTCGATGCCCAGGTACGTCCGCGCGAACTCGGTGATGTCGGGCAGCTTGGCGTCCAGCTGCTCCGGCGGCAGGTGCGTGAGGTCGAGGTAGACGTGGTCGCCCTCGGGGCCGCAGCCGCGGCCCTCGCGGATCTCCGTGTAGATGGAGCGCGAGACGACGTCGCGGGAGGCGAGGTCCTTCATGACGGGCGCGTACTTCTCCATGAAGCGCTCGCCGTCCTTGTTGCGGAGGATGCCGCCCTCACCGCGGGCGCCCTCCGTCAGCAGGATGCCCATGCGCCAGATGCCCGTCGGGTGGAACTGGAAGAACTCCATGTCCTCCAGGGGCAGCCCGCGCCGGTAGCACGCGGCCTGGCCGTCACCGGTCAGGGTGTGCGCGTTCGAGGTCACCTTGAAGAACTTGCCGGTGCCGCCGGACGCGTAGATGACGGCCTTCGCCTGGAAGACGTGGATCTCGCCGGTGGCCAGCTCGTAGGCGACCACACCGGCGGACTTCTTGACCCCGTCGACCTCGGCGATCAGCTGGTCGAGGACGTAGAACTCGTTGAAGAACTCCACGCCCTCCTTGACGCAGTTCTGGTACAGCGTCTGGAGGATCATGTGGCCGGTGCGGTCCGCCGCGTAGCAGGACCTGCGGACCGGCGCCTCGCCGTGGTTGCGGGAGTGCCCGCCGAAGCGGCGCTGGTCGATGGTGCCGTCCGGGGTGCGGTTGAACGGCAGGCCCATCTTCTCCAGGTCGAGGACCGCGTCGATGGCCTCCTTCGCCAGGATCTCGGCGGCGTCCTGGTCGACCAGGTAGTCACCGCCCTTGATCGTGTCGAAGGTGTGCCACTCCCAGTTGTCCTCCTCCACGTTGGCGAGCGCGGCGGCCATGCCGCCCTGCGCGGCGCCCGTGTGGGAGCGGGTGGGGTACAGCTTCGTCAGCACGGCGGTACGGCTGCGCTTGGTCGACTCGATGGCCGCGCGCATACCGGCGCCACCGGCGCCGACGATGACGGTGTCGTACTTATGGATCTTCATGAAGTCTCGTCAGCCCCGGCTTTAGCGGATGTTCGGGTCGAAGGTGAAGATCACCAGCGAGCCGAGAAGGATGGTGAACACCGTGGCGGTGTACAGCAGGCCCTTGAGCCACAGGCGCGTGTTGGTGCGCTCCGCGTAGTCGTTGATGATCGTGCGGAGGCCGTTGCCGCCGTGCAGCATCGCCAGCCACAGCATCGCCAGGTCCCAGACCTGCCAGAACGGGGACGCCCAGCGGCCGGCCACGAAGGCGAAGCCGATCTTGGAGACGCCGCCGTCCAGCACGAGCTGGATGAGCAGGTGGCCGATGACCAGGACGACCAGCACGACGCCGGACAGCCGCATGAACAGCCACGCGGCCATCTCGAAGTTGCCCCGGGTCGTCTTGGGGGTCTTGGCGGTGCGCTTGCGCGGCGGCTCGATGACCGGCGCGGGGAAGTCGGCGTCGTACAGGCTCGCGCCCTCGACGGGACTGATCGCGGAAGACGTGGTGTCAGTGGACATGCGGTCTCTCAGCTCCCGAAGACTTCGCGTACGGCATGGCCGAGCACGGGGTAGAGGGCGCCCACCATCAGGACGATCCAGATGCCCACGGCGGACCAGAGCATCTGCTTCTGGTAGCGGGGGCCCTTGGACCAGAAGTCCACGGCGATGACCCGCAGGCCGTTGAGCGCGTGGAAGAGAATGGCGGCCACGAGGCCGTACTCGAGCAGCGCGACGACCGGTGTCTTGTAGGTCGCCACGACATCGTCGTACGCCTCGGGTGAGACACGGACGAGAGCAGTGTCGAGCACGTGTACGAACAGGAAGAAAAAGATGAGCACGCCGGTGACTCGATGAGCCACCCACGACCACATTCCTTCCCGGCCGCGGTACAGCGTTCCAGCCGGCACGGAAAAACCCTCCGGGAGCGGGGATCGGGGCCGGCCGCCATCTTCTACTCAAGCAAGCACAGTGGTGTCGGTCGCGCCCGGCCGGGTACGGTCCACCGGCCCCGGCCATCGTAGCGACGAGTTGTCGGTTCGTTCGCGCCGGGTCCCCAGGTGTGATCAAACAGGCAATCAAACGGCCACGGACGGGCTACCCGGGCAGCCGGGGAAGTCCGCCCCCGGACCGGGCTGCCGTCCCACCAGCCGGGGCGGGTCCTGGATCAGCCGGGTGAGGCGGCTCCGGGCGAGTCGGCGCAGCTCGTCGGCGGAGACCGACCGCTCGTGGTCGGGATCGTGACCGAGCCGCGTCCTGATGGCGGCCAGGATGTGATCGAGGGACTCCTCGGGCCGCAGGCCGGCCGGGCCGATCACGAAGGCGTGGCCGAAGCGGCTCTCGTACGCGGCGTGCGCGGCGCGCAGCGCGGTCGTGGCGGCGGCCGGGGCGCCGGGCGGCGGCGCGGCGGGCGACTCGGCGGCGAGCGCCTCCGCCAGATCGCTGAAGGAGAGGTCGTAACCCGCCTCGTCGGACGCCGCGAGCAGCGAGTCCGGATCGGGGTACGGGCGGTGCGCGGCGATCCGCCGGGCCCAGCGGCCGCTGCCGAGACAGGCGAGCAGCGCGGGCTCGATGACGGTCCGCGGAGCGGTGTTGAAGCGCCGGAGCCCGTGCGGGGGGCCGGCGGTGGGTGCGCGGGACAGCGGGGGCTCCTCGAACGCGGACTGAGGCGGGCGGAAACGCGGTGGTTCGGGGGATACGGGCGACGGAGGCGTAGGAGCAGACGTGCGGACGGGCGTGACGGTTGCGTGAAGGGTCCGGTCGGGTGAGAAAAATGATGAGGTGGGAAACGAGGTGACCACGGGACCGGAGGGGGCGGAGGGGCCCCGGGGCCGGGGTCAGGGGCGCGGGGCGGTTGAGCAACCGGGACGGATCCGCCGTACACCCTGTCGGCGGTCGGAAGGGGAGGGCCGCTCCTGCACCGTCCCCACCCCCGTTCTTCACCCGGATGGGAGAGTTTCGGCGCGCGGGACGGCCGCCGGCGTGGGACCTTCGCCGTAGTCGCGTCACGCTTTCGCCGTACACGGCGGCGGACGCGCCGGCAGTGGACATACCGGTGGAGCGGCGGGGAGCAGGCCGGTACGTACGTACATGTCGTGCGGTTTTCGCACATGGGAGGTTTACGTGATGAGGTCATCTCCGGGGGCCCGGATAACCGGCGCGGTCGTCGTGCTGGTCACCGCCACGACGGTCGCGGCCTGCGGCTCGGGGGGCAACAACGACGGATCCTCGGACGGCGCCCGGTCGGGGAGGGCCACCGGCGCGGACTCGGCGGCGAGCGCCTCGGCCTCCCCGTCACCCACTCGGACGTATCCGCTCTCCACCACCCCGCGCTCCATACCCTCCGTACGCACCCACGAGGCGGCGCGCGGCCCCGGCTGGCGGCCCGGCGCGAACAGCGGCGTCGTCATCGCCCGGGGCAGCGAGGGACTCGCCGACGAGGGGAAGCTGCTCTCGCGGGAGCTGAAGATCGCCTACCGGGGCACCGCCGCCGCCCGCGCGGGCGATGTGGAGCTGGCGCTCAGGAGCGGCTCCGGCGCGGCCGAGTCGTACACCCTGACCACGCGCGACGGGCGGGTCCGGATCAGCGGCCCCGACCAGGCCGGGGTCTTCTACGGGACGCGCACGCTGAAGCAGTCCGTACGGGCCGACGGCACCGTGCCGGAGGGCGTCGTACGGGACGAACCGGCCCGTCAGCAGCGCGGACTCAACCTCGACATCGCGCGGAAGTACTACACGCCGGACTGGATCGAGGCCCGGATGCGCGAGATGGCCGACCTCAAGATGAACATGCTGGGGCTGCACTTCTCCGACGACCAGGGCTTCCGCATCGAGTCCACCAGCCATCCCGAGATCGTCTCCGCGCAGCATCTGTCCCAGGCCGATGTCCGCCGGATCCTGGCGCTCGCGGACCAGCTGCACATCACCGTCGTCCCGGAGATCGACTCGCCGGGACACCTCGGCGCCGTGCTCAAGGCCCACCCGGATCTCCAGCTGCGCAATGCGAACGGCGTGGCCACCCAGGGCGCGATCGACATCTCGAAGGACGCCTCGGCCAAGCTCGTGGACGAGCTGGACCGCGAGTTCGCCGGTCTCTTCCCCGGGCGGTACTGGAACCTCGG
The DNA here is from genome assembly GCF_042900885.1 of Streptomyces sp. NPDC012835. NCBI lineage: Bacteria > Bacillati > Actinomycetota > Actinomycetes > Kitasatosporales > Streptomycetaceae > Streptomyces > Streptomyces sp. NPDC012835. The sequence continues at coordinate 267,888 of NZ_JBIBBW010000003.1, read as the reverse complement.
CGCTGACGAGTACCAGGCGCTGGTCGTGCGCGATCCGGAGGCGTCGTATCCGCAGCTCGCGCGGGCCGCGGCGAGCAAGTACGGCTCCGGCGCGCGGGTCCAGGACCTGACGACCGCGTGGACGAACGACCGGGCGGCGGCGCTGAAGTCGTTCGACAAGAAGTTCAAGGTCTGGAACGACGGACTCTTCAAGGGCGGCGTCGTCAAGGCCGACCCCGCCTTCGAGGTGCAGTACTGGACCGGCAAGGAGCTGGGCGCGCGACCGCCGCAGGAGTATCTCGACGAGGGGCGCAAGGTCCTGAACCTCAACGACGAGTACCTCTACTACGTGCTCGGGCAGCCCAACACCTTCGTCTATCCGGACGGCCGGCGGATCTACCAGCAGTGGACCCCGCTGGTGCTGCGCGGCACGAAGCCGGTGCCGACGGCCCACCAGGGGCAGATCCAGGGCGGGATGTTCGCGATCTGGGGCGACTTCCCCAACGCGCAGACCCAGGACCAGGTGGCGGCCGGGATCAGGCTGCCGCTGGCGGCGACGGCCGAGAAGACCTGGAACCCGGCGAAGCCGACGCTGAGCTGGAGCGAGTTCAAGGCGCTGGACGCGAAGACGGCGGGGACCGGCTGAGGGGACCGGCCGAGGGGACCGGCCCCTGTACGGAGGCACCGCGGCCGAGGGCGCGGTGCCTCCTCGTGTCGTCCCCCCGGGGCGAGGTGTGACGGCCCGGGGGCGGGCCCGCGCGGCGGTCTACGCGCGATGAACGGGTGACGTTTTCCGGTCCTTTGGCGCAGTAGGGGGTAGTACCGGTACGTACTGGCCGGTACGCGTCCGCGACAGGAGACGTGCGCATGAGTCTGGTGAAGCTGATCGACGCAGCCGACGAGCGAGGTCTCGCCGCGAGCGGGCTGGCCTGCCTCGAACGCTGCCTGCCGCTGCCGGTCCAGGAGGCCGGGAGCGATGTCTTCCGGCCACTGTGGGCGGGCATCGGCGGCGGCGGACAGGAGTGGGCCGGCCGGCTGGCCGCCACCCGGCTCGCCCTCGACGAGGCCGTGGCGGCACGGACCGCGACCGGCGCCGCCCCCGACCCGACCGCCCCCGACGTCACCGCCGTACTCGTCGGGACCCTGCTCGCGTCCGCCCCCGAGCAGTGGGCGGCCCGGCAACTGCGCACCTGGGCCGACACCTGCTCCGTCGTCGCGCTGGAGATCCACCAGAAGCTCGACGCCGTGGGCGACACGAGCGGCGACGCCGCCGCGGCCGAGCGGCTGGCCCGCTGCCGCGAGGACGCGGCGGCCGTGCCGGACGCGGTGGAGGGTGCCGAGGGCGGCGACGGCGTCGGCCCGCTGGTCGCCGGCGAACTCCGGCGGCAGATCAGCATCCTGGAGATCCTGGCCGAGACCGAGGGGCCCGCCGGACTGCGCCGGGCCATGGAACTGTCCACCGAGGGGCAGCGCGTGCTGCGCGCGGTGGTCTCGCGCCGTGCGCGGGCCCGCAGTTGAGGGACGACGGCCGGGGGAGCCGGCGGCGGCAGCCCGGACCGGACCGCGGAGACCCCCAGCGGCGTCACCCTCATGGGATGCGCCGCCGCGTCCGCACCTCTCATCGCACGAGCTGGTGGCGCGGGGGACCGGGCGGAGGCCGACCGTTTCCCGGGTCCTGGGGTGCCTGAGCCGCCGGGGGTCACCGGGCAGGGCGGACGAGGTCACTGATTCCGGCGAGTGAGGCGCGCGGGAGGACATGAGCGCGGCGGACGGCGCGAGGCCGGTGCTCCGCGACCACGACGCCCCGGACGTGCCCACCTGCGAGTGAGTCAGGTAGGCACGTCCTCGCGAGCGGTGATCACCGGAGGCTGAGCCGGTCCCGGCCGATCACCTGGGACAGCGGGCCGTGGCCGGGTCCCGGTCCCGCTCGCGTGGGGCGCCGGTCAGGTGCGGTAGGCGTAGTACGCCGCGTTCGGGTACGACGCGATGAGGCTGGCCACCGACCTGTTGTAGGTGTTGGTGGAGTGGTACGTGAGGTACGGCACGCCCTGCTGGCTGCGGTTGGTGACGATCATGGAGTGGTCCTTGGACCCGTCCTTGTCGAAGTCCAGCTGCAGCACGTCACCGATGTCCATCTGGTAGACGTTGGCGAGGCTGGTGGTCCGCTGGGAATTCAGGGCGAACCAGGAGAACTCGTTGACCCCGATGAAGGAGTACGACTGGATCTCGGAGTTGCCGAACCACTTGGTGACGTCCGTCGTGTATCCGGGGACGTGCTTCCAGCCGCCCGCCTTCAGGGCCTGGCTGACGAAGTTGGTGCAGTCGCCACCGGCTCCGGCGCCGTCGAAGGAGGGGTACTCCGGGTTGTACTTGCTCCAGTACTTCGTCGCGTAGGCGACCATGGCGTTGTAGTCGTACCCGCTCGCCGTGAGGTTCTTCGGCTTGGCCGGCGCGGGCTGCGTGATGGCCGCGCGAGGCGCCGACGGCATGTCGTCGGCGGCGGTGGCGGCATCGGCCGGCGCGGGCACGGACGGCGGCGTGGCGACCTGGTTCACCGCGAGGTAGCCGTCGTCGGTCTCCTGGACCCCGGTGAGCTGCCAGGCGCCCTTGCGGTCGGCCTGGAAGGTCAGCTCGTGGTGGGCCTGGAAGCCGGTGGCCTTGGGCGCGTCGCCCTTGGCCTTCTCGTACGTGAGCTTCGTGGTCTCGGTGACGGCGACCGTGGCGCGCCGGCCCTTCACGCTGGTGGCGTCCAGGGTGACGCTGGTGGTGGCGCCGCTGTACTTCTCGCCGAGACGCGCCAGCCGGGACTTGCGGGTGCGCAGCTCGTCGAGCGTCGAGCTCTCCTCGCGCGACTGCGCTCCGGACAGCCGTACCCGTCCGGTGAAGTCGGACGTCCGCTGCGGCGTCCGCTTCTGCTGGCCGCTCCTGGCCTCGCCCACGAGGGCCTGCGTGCGGTCGGCGAAGACCGCGTCGGCCAGCTGCTGGAACGTCGCCTTGGTCGCCGCGTCCACCTTCGGGTCGTCGACCACCGCCGCGCCCGCGCTCCAGCTGGGCAGCGCGAGGCCGGCGAGCACCGAGGCCGCCGCGACCGTGACTATGCCGACACGGCTCCGCTTACGGCTCATTCTTCTGGATTTCAATGTGTTCCCTTCTACGCCGGTACCCGGACCGGGCGTTCGCATCTTCGCACGAGATGTGGCGAGGGTGTGAAGGGGTGTACGTCAACGGAACCCGAGCGATTCCAGGGTCACTTGACCACGGTGGACCAGTCCGGCGACTGGGCCGGGTCCAGGCTGCGCATGCGCTGGAGCGTCTCGGGCTTCTGGACGTCGAGCCAGTCGGCGAGTTCCTTGAAGGACACGCACTTGACGCCCTTCTTGGGGCAGATGTTCTTGATCACCTGGTCGATGGCCTTCATATAGATGCCGCCGTTCCAGTCCTCGAAATGGTTGCCGATGAACAGCGGTGCCCGGCTGCCGTAGTAGACGCGGTTGAAGCCCGCCATGTAGGAGGCGACGGTCTGCTCCTCCCAGTCGGGGAACTTGGCCGGGTCGCCCTGGGTCTCGCCGTCGGACTGGTTGTAGAGGAAGTTGAAGTCCATCGACAGGCTCTGGTAATCGCCGCCGGGGTACGGAAGCATCTGCAACGGAAAGTCCCAGATGCCGTTCTTCTTGGACGGCCATATCTGGAAGTCGCCGGGAGAGCTGGCGTCGTAGCGCCAGCCGTAGCTCTTCATGGCTTTCAGCAGGTTCGGCTGCCCCTCCAGGCAGGGGGCGCGGCCTCCGGTCACCTCGTCGCGAACGTCGAACGGCAGGGGGGCGTCCTCCCGGTAGCCGGTGTTGGTCTTCCACTTCTCCACGAAGCCGTAGAACTGGTCGATCTCGCTCTTCCACTCCTGCACGCTCCAGTCGCCGCCGCCCTTGGCGTCGCAGAAGTGGCCGTTGAAGTGGGTGCCGATCTCGTTGCCCTCCTCCCAGGCCGTGGCGAGCTGGGTGAGGGTGGTGCGGATGTGCTCGTCGGTGGGGTAGCTGATCGCGGCGGAGCCCGGCGGATGCTGGGGCGGGTGGTAGAGGTCCTTCTTGCTCTTGGGCAGCAGGTAGATGCCGGTGAGGAAGAAGGTCATGTGGGCGTCGTACTCCTTGGCCAGCTCCCGGTAGTGGGAGAAGAGCAGGTCGTCGCCCTCCAGCGCACCGTCCCAGGAGAAGACGACGAACTGCGGGGGTTTCTCACCCGGTTTGAGCGGTGTCGCCTTCAACCGCCCCTTCTGCGGGCCGGTGTCGGACATCGACCCGTCCCCGAGGATCTTGGTCGTGCCGTCCCACTCCGACTTCTCTCCGGACCGTGTGGAGCTCCGGTCGGCCGTTCCGTCGTGGCCGGAGGTGACCAGGGCGTCGCTGTCGGTCTGGTTCAGCACCAGGTAACCCGCCACGACCGAGCAGACGATGACGAGGGCTGCCGCAAGAACCATGAAACGCGTACGGACGGCGCGGGGTGCGCGCGCCTTGCGGCGGCGACTGGGAGTCGACTTCATGCGGGCTCAAATCTGCGAGGGAGGTTCCGGTACGGGGAAGGTGCGGGCGATTCGCCGTCAGCCCAGTGGGCTCATGGCGCCCGCCCAGATGTCGTACGGGACGCTGTCGGAGCCGGTTCCCGCGAGCCCCTTCAGCGGCAGCGGTTCGAGGCTCTTGGCCAGATCCATGCGGTAGACGACGACGGCGGTCGACACGTCGCGGGCCGTGCCGACGTACCAGGCGGCGGTGTCGTCGGTGGCCCTGCCGGCCTTGCCGGACACCGCGGCGGTGGCGGGGGCCGCGTCCGGGTGGGCCGACCGGAAGGAGTCCGTGAGGGCCTGCGTCACCTCCTCGGCCACCCGGGCGTCGACGGCGCGTCGCTTGTCCGGGGTGGGCAGCGGCACGGTCGAGCCGTTGCGGGTGACGCGGCGCACGGAGTACGGCTCGGTGTGCTGCCCCGCCGCGGCGAAGGTGGCGTAGCCACCGGCCATGCGGATCGCGCTCGGGGTGGAACTGCCCAGCGACAGGGCGGGTACCTGCGGCCCCATACTGGAGGGCAGCAGCCCGGCCGCCTGGGCCGTCTGTTTCACCTTGTCCAGGCCGGTGTCCATCCCCAGCTGCATGAAGGGTGTGTTGACCGACTCCGCGAGTGCCTCGCGCAGCGTCAGCCGGCCCCAGGACTTCCCGTCGTCGTTGTGGGCGGCGACCTTCTTGCCGCTGCGGTCCCAGTAGGGGCCCTCCGGTGTGCTGACGGGCACGCCGTCGTCGCCGTCGTAGACGGACTGCGGGGTGATCTGCTCGCGCGGCGCGTCACGCTGCTTGACCACGCCGTGCTGAAGACCTGCCGCGTACACGAACGGCAGGAAGGCCGTACCGGCCGGCACCGTGGTGGCATTGGACTCGTTGTAGCCCTGCTTCCGGTGGTCGGGACCGCCGTAGACGGCGAGGATGCGGCCGTCGGCGGCCACCGAGGCGGCGCCGTAGTGGGCGGTGGCCGCCGCCTTCGGGTCGCTCTGCCGGGCCTTCTCGCGCTCCTCGGCCACCACGGTGTCGAGCGCCGCCTCCCGTTCGCGGTCGAAGGTCGTGTAGATCTGATAGCCGCCCAGGTCGAATTCCCTGGCCGAGATGTGCCCGTCTTTCTTCGCGTACTGAGAGGCGAGTTCCACCAGGTAGTCGCTCTGCTGACCGGTGTCGTACAGCGGGTTCTGTTTGAGCGGTTCGGGGAAGGTCCGGTACTCGGCCCGCTCGGACGCCGACAGCTTGCCGAACTTGACCATCCGGTCCAGGATCCACTTCCAGCGCTCCTCGGCCCGGTCGTGGTTGGCGGCGCTCAGCGTCGGGTCGTACAGCCCGGCCCCTTTGAGCAGCGACGCGAGGACGGCGGCCTGGCTCGCGTTGAGTTCGCTGACGTCCTTGCCGTAGTAAGCCTGCGCGGCCCGCTGGATGCCGTAGGTGCCGCGGCCGAACCAGCTGGTGTTGAGGTAGCCCTCCAGGATCGTGTCCTTGCTCGTCCGGTTGTCGAGCTTGAGAGCGATCATCGCCTCGGTGAACTTGCGGCTGAGGGTCTGATTCTGGTTCAGGTAGACGTTCTTCACGTACTGCTGGGTGATGGTCGAACCGCCCTGGGTGTCGCCCTGGCCGACCGTCCGCCACAGCGCGCGGGTGAGGCCCTTCATGGAGACTCCGGGGTCGCTGTAGAAGCTCTCGTTCTCGGCCGCCAGCACGGCCCAACGGACGTCCTCGGGTATGTCCTTGAGCGGCATCGCCTGCCGCTGTACCCAGCCGGTGCGGGCCATGGGCTTGCCGTCGGACCAGAAGTACACGTTGTCCTGCTGGGTGGCGTACGCGTTGAGGTCGTGAGGTATGTCCGTGACGGCGTAGGCGACGGTCAGGGACAGACCGGACAGGCCGCCGACGATCGCCGCGCCGCACAGCCACTGCCGGCCGGAGGGTATCCAGCGGCGCCATCCGGTCCGACTCGGGCGCGGGTAGAGGGGCTTGAGCCGGCGGGCGTACGGCGCCAGGCGGGCGGTGAGGGAGGCCGGCAGTGCGCCCGCGCGCGCGAAGACCGACGGCGGTCGCGCGGCCTTGCGCCGGTCGGCCCGCCCACTGGACGGCTCCGGCCCGCGTATTCGCAGCGCCATGGTCTCGTCGGTGGGCTCGGGGAGTTCTGGGGGTCCGGTGGGCTCAGGAGGTCCGGGGGGTTCGGGCGGGTCGAACTTCAGCTGCATCGTGCGTTCGGGGTCCCCGGACACCGGTGCCCGGTCGGCCCGTTGCTCGCCGGTGAGGGGCTCCTGGGAGGCGGTCCACCGTCGGTCCGACGGCCCGTCAGCGTCCTCCGGGCCGTGCTTCCCCCACCCTGTCCCTGTCACACCGTCTCCCCTCCGCACGACGTGTGGCTCGGACAGGTCGACACAGCTGCCGTAGACACGACTGCCATCCCCCTCCCCCCAGCCGCCCCCGCGGTCCTCGCAAATATACAAAACTATCAGCGATCTTTTCGAAATCTCCGCACGAAGGCGGGATGAAAAGAGCAAAATTGGTCACAATTGCACGAAAGGCGTGTGACGCCGCGATGAAGTCGCGGCCCCCATACCGGGCTGCCACGGGGGCGCGTCCCGCGTTTCCTCCTCCCCCTCCTCCCCTCCCCTCCCCTCTTCCTCCTCTCTTCCCTGCTCACGATTGCCTTTCGTGTCCTCGGATTCCGATAACCAACTGTCAGGAACCGCCGCGGCTGGTCGGAATGGCGCGGGTGACGGGTGGTCATGACGGGGCACGGGGGGTGCGGGGGACGGGGTACGGGGGGCGCGGGGGACGGAGCGCTGAGGCCGGGGGTTGCCACCCCCGGCCCGGCCGGGCCTGCAAGGGGCTCTCAACAGGCACTTTGCGAAGCGAGGCGAATTACTCGTCACGGGCTGGCGCGTCCCGGTAAGGGGGGCTGGCTTTCCCGGCCGCTGTCACGCGTTGGCCATCCGGCCTGTTCCATGGCCGGACGCCGATCCGGCCATGGGCCCTCAGCGGCTCCGGGGGGGCGTGAGCTTGTCGAGGTCGAGACTGATGTCGAAGGGCACCGGCCGCTGAAGCGAGCCCCGAAAGATTCCGGCGGGCGCATAGGCACCCGTAGGTTCGTCGAGCTCGTACACGTGGACGACGGGTGCGCCGTCCTCTTCCTCGATGCACCAGTAGTGCGGGATGCCGGCTTCCGAGTACTTGCGGAGCTTGACCGTGCGATCACGGTGGGCGGACTCGGGGGAGACCACTTCCACGACGAGTTTCACGTCACCGGGGGCATACCAGGTCCGGTCGGGGTCGTAGGGCAGGTCCGTCAGCAAAAGGTCCGGTTCGGGCCGGTTCCGGGCATCGAGGCGGACGGTCATTTCCCGTTCGACCTCTACGCCGTCCGGCGCCTGAGCCATAAGTGTGGTGGTGAGAGCGGTGATGAGCCGGCCGTGCCAGGACCGCTGGGGCGACATCATGAATACGAGGGCTCCGTCGATCAACTCGGTGTGGCGCGGTGCCTCGGGGAGGTGATCCAGGTCCTCCGCGAACCAGCCTTCCGCGCGGGGCGGGCGCATCCAGTCGGGCAGTGCGGTCATGGCTTCACGGTAGCGGGTCCGGCCACAGCGAGCCGGAGCGCTCAGGATCCCCGGAACCGGCTTCGCGATGGCCGTACGCCCCTACGGCGCGGGGACGACGCCTCCGTCCAGCGCGGCGTGGCGGATACGGCGGGTCAGGGCGAGCTGGTCGAGCAGCAGGCGCTCATGCTCGTCCAGCCGGTTCATCGTGTCGGCGATCGAGCGCTGGGTGGAGAGGCCGGGCAGCGCCACGGGCAGGCCATGGAGAACGTCGAGGGAGATGGTCTGCATCTTCATGCTCCCTGTGGAGTGGGCTTCCAGCCATGCACGCGCCTCCGGCCCGCGCAGGTACGCGGCGAAGTAGTCGGCATCGAGCCTTGCGGGAGGACGCAGCAGGAAGCATCCTGTGCCGCACACCCAGCCGGCTTGTTCCTCGCGAACGACTGCGGCTCGGCCCAGCTCTCCCCGGCGCGCCAGAACGACATCGCCGGGGCGCAGACGGAAGCGCTCCAGCCCGCTTGCCCGCTGCTCGCTGATACGCCGGATGCTCGTCGTGCTGAAGCCGCTCCCTGTCAGGTCCCTGGGCATCACCACGGGGACGCCCTCGCCATCGACGTAGTGGTCGGCGCGGATCAGACTTCCCGACGGCCCCGCGAGCAATTTCGCCTGGGCCCTGAGCGGTCCTTCCGTAGTGCCTTCCCCGCCTTGCACCAAGCTCCGGAGGTCTTCACGCGGGACTTCGATCTCGCCGCGCGCCGCTCGCTCGCTCCGGTCGAAGCTCATGCCGAGCGGGGCCGTCGCGTCGGCCGTCGAAACGGCCAGCTCTGCCAGCTCATCGAGCAGGCGGCGTGCGCCCAGCGCCGCTGCCGGTCGCTCCCGGACCGGCTCCACGTACAGCCGGGGGTCGAAAGGACAGCCGTCGTTCTCCAGGATCTCGTCGTACGGGACCGAGCGGGAGAATCCAGGTTCGTCGGGGGTCGCACGGGGAGACCGCAGCCAGGCGTGGAACCGTCCGCTGACGCGTTCCCTGTCGACCGGGCCGACCACACGCGCACCACGCGAGGTCTGCGTGCCCAGGCGGCTCGCGTCGATGAAGAGGGCGGACCTGGTCTCCCCGATCGGCAAATGCTGGGACGCGTCACGGGCGAGCAGCCAGATGTGCACAGGGATGGCAGTGTGGGAAAACATCCCGGCCGGTAGTGCGACGACGCCGAGAAGCGCGCCTGCGGCCAGTATCGCCTTGCGTGTCTCCGTTCCGTGGCCGCGTACGGAGGCGGCACCGGTTGGCATCACGAGGCCCGCCTTCCCCTTGTCGCTGAGTCGGGTCCACGCGAATTGGAGCCAGGCGAAGTTCGCGTTCGATTCGGGAGGAACCCCGAAAGGCCAGTCGAGGTGTTCCAGACCTTGGACGCGTTGATTGAACGGCGGATTGCCCAGCACGAATTCGGCCATGCCGATGCCCGGCCCCCGGAAAAGCGAGGCGGGGTCGGAGGCGCGCACCATGGGCCGGTCGATTCCGTGCAGAGCCATGTTCAGCATGGCCAGCTGGGGGTTGCGATGATCCATGGCGTAGCCCTCAAGCGAGACGCCGCCGACGTGTCCCTGCTGCGCGATGTGCTGCGCGGCGGCGGTGAGGAACCCCCCGGTGCCGCAGGCGGGATCGAGTACCCGGTCGCCGGGTTGGGGGGACAGGGTCTCCACGAGCAGTCGTGTCAGGGCGGGCGGCGTGTAGTACTCGCCCGTCTGAGGGGCGCTTTCCGAGACGTAGCGTTCCAGCAGCAGCTCGCTGACCTTGCCAAGTCCGGCCTCGACGGCTCTGGGAGGCTCTTGGAGCGCGGTCAGGAAGGCCGGTGTCCACGGCAGGTCGTCCGCATCGCCCGTGCCGGCGAACACGTTCTCCGTATCCCACGGTGCGAGCGCGGGAAACCGGTCGTGCCTGGCTGCGAGGGAGAACGCGTCGTGCAGGTCCTTCAGCGGTGGATACCCGACTCTCGCCTCCGCCACGGCCCTGGACCACCGTTTGAGCAGTTCTTCGCCCGGATCGCTCACGGAGTCCAGGAATTTCGCCAGCACCAGGATGGTGAGCATGGCGGTGAGATCACGGTCCGTACTTCGGCCCCTCTGGAAGGGGGCGTACGTACGCCAGAGACGTTCGACGACCTCTGCGGCGGGGCGGTCCGTCTCGCTGCTCTCCACTGAAAGCTCCTTTGGGGTCTTCTCGTACCGTACACGATCTAGTTGCGCAGAGCTTCTGCGCATTAATTTCGCCCTCATGCCTCTCGTGCTGATTCTTTGAGGCTGGTGCCAAATGGCTGAGGAGATGTCGCAAAATTAACAGTCCCGGGAGGTTGTCGCGGGAGTGTCGGCGGCATCTTGCGTGCCGCGTAGGTAACCGCGCAGTGCTACTGCGCTTGTCTGTGGGCCGTGTTCCTGCTGCTTGAGGGCGCGGGAAACTAGGCGTTGTGCCGGATGGGCGCCTCGCGTGGGCCTTGAAATGTGACCCACGTCACTCTTGCGTGCGCGTGGCGCGTAGCGGCGCAGACGGTGTGAAGCGCCGGCGGGACCGTGCGGGTCGCGCCGCAGGTCTCTGCTCTCCGGGGAGCGGCGCCGCACAACGGCCCGGGAAGACGGGGCTGGCGGGGCTGTCGCGTGGACGCTTTGGTCGCGCGCCGGTCGTGAACGAGCCCGGTGCCGGCGATGTCGCCCGCTCGGGGCGGTGTGACTGGAGCGACGGCCGGGGTCGCCACCCCCCACAGGAGAGACCCCGGTCGCCGTCCGCCGGAGCCGGAACACGGCCCCGTACTCAACACAGCGCCGCGGGCGCGTTTTCTGTCACACCCGGCGCGGTCCCTGACGCTCCCGGTGGGACGGGAGGGGCCACTGAGGATGTTGCAGAGTGCACAGGACATGGACGCGGACCCGGGAAAGCCGTAGCGTTCGCAGGGCGTGGGGGCGCGCGGCGGTGACCGGCCGCGATTTTCAGGACAGCTTGGCGGGACAGGTTGTGGGAGTACTGGGGGACGACGAGCTGACCGCGGCGGTGCTCGCGGCACAGGGCGGGGACGAGCACGCGTTCCGGACCGTGTACCGCGCGGTGCACCCGCGGCTGCTGGGGTATCTGCGGACACTCGTCGGTGAGCCGGACGCCGAGGACGTGGCCTCCGAGGCGTGGCTCCAGATCGCCCGCGACCTCGGTCGCTTCACCGGTGACGCCGACCGCTTCCGGGGCTGGACGGCGCGGATAGCCCGCAATCGCGCCCTCGACCACCTCCGGATGCGCGGCAGACGCCCGGCCGTCGGGGCCGACGAGACCGAACTCGCCGCGAAGCCCGCCGAGTCCGACACCGCCGTCGAGGCCATGGAGGCGCTCGACACCGGCCGGACGATGGCGCTCATCGCCCGGCTGCCGCAGGACCAGGCCGAGGCGGTGGTGCTGCGGGTCGTGGTCGGCCTCGACGCGAAGAGCGCGGCCGAGACGCTGGGCAAGCGGCCGGGCGCGGTGCGGACCGCCGCCCACCGGGGGCTCAAGCGGCTGGCGGAGCTGCTGGCCGCCGCCGACGAGGGCCCCGACGCGGCACGCGACGTGCCGGACCCCGGCACGGGCGGTGGCGCGGGCGGCCCGGTGAACCCGGCGGCGGACCGCCCCGGCGCCGCTCCGGCGGGCCCCGGACGCGTGGGCCAGGGGCTCGGCGCGGTCCCGCCGCAGCGCACCGTCCGGCCGGCCTCCACGGCGTCGGCGGGTGTGACGCATTCGCGGCTGCGGACGCAGAAGGACATGTGATGGCCGACGAGCGTGACGCGTGGCTCGACAAACACGCGGCGGAAAGACTGCTGCGCGGGGAGCCTGTCGCGGCTTCCGACGACGAGGTCGTGGTCCGTTCGGAAAGGCTCGGCAGAGCCCTGCGGGACATGACCGCCGTTACGTACGCAAACGATACGGAACTGCCCGGCGAAGAGGCCGCCTTGGCCGCCTTCCGGCAGGCGCGTACGACGGGCGGTCACCAGCAGCTTCCGAGCGGCGACGAACTGCCCGTCACGGTACGGATCACCCGCGTCACCCGCTCGGTGCTCCCCGCGCGCGCCGCCCGCCCCGCCCGTCCCGTACGCGGGCGGCTGGTGGTGGCGATGACCGGATGCGCGCTCGGCGCGATGGCGGTCGCGGCGGCGGCCGGCATGCTGCCCCCGCTGTTCGACGGGGAGGCCCTGCACGCCCCCGCGAACTCCGTCTCCGCCGCGGCCTCCCAAGACCCCGCGCCGACCGGGGAGCCGGGCGGGGGCGTACCACCGGACGGCCCGCCTCGGCGCGGCACCGGAGAGCCCTCCTCGGCGGTGTCGTCGGCGGCGGGCGTCACCGGCAGCGCCGGCCGTACGGGCCCGGACGGCGTCGCGCTCGGCGCCGCGGGACACGGCGGTACGGCCGGCGGCGTCGGGGCGGGGCGGGAGGCCGGGGCCGGCGACGGCCCGGCGATCGGACCGGACGGTGAGCACCGGGGCCGGCCGGGCCCCGGCGCGGACGCGGAGACGGTGCACTGGTACGCCAGGACCAGCGCCGCTTGCCGCGACTACACGAACGGCGACATCGACCCGCAGCGCAGAAGGGCGCTGGAGTCGGCGACCCAGGGCCCGGAGGGCGCCGAGCGGTACTGCGCCGAACTGCTCAAGGAGGCCGGAACCGGCCCCTTCCGGGGTGGCGGGGACCGGAACGGCCCGCATGAGCACGAGGGGGGCCACGAAGGCGACGGGGACGGAGGCGGTGGCCGGGGCGGCGGCGGGGCCGAAACCCCGGGCATCCAGTGGTCCCTGAGCCCGGACCCGTCGGACTCCCCGCATCCGAAGCCGCATCCGAAGCCGACGCCGATGCCCACGGCGTCGCTGAGCGGGCCGCCGCCCGGGAGCCCGGCCCCCTCGGACACCCCCGCCGTCCCCTCGGTCACCACGATCGCCTCGGCCACCGGGACCGCGCCCGAGACCACGCCCGAGCCGGGGGCCTCGCCCGCGCCGGGCGCCGACGCCGAGCTGTCCGCCGTACGCTCCTGACCTGCTGGTTCCCTCCCGATCCGCCGCCATCCGCCGTCAGGTGTGACATTTTTTCCGGTCATGGCGCAGTACAGAGTGAGCCGACTGGTCATCGGCCGCGCAGTGAGCCGGGGTTCCCCCCGTACCTACGGCTCGGCGCACCCGGCGCGGGCGGGACACGTTCCCCCGGTCCCGCCCGCGCCCATTCCACGCCGACCCGCACCGCGATCGGCGGTCTGCTCGGTCGACGCGCGCTCACCCGACGCAGCGCTCGATCGGCGGATGCTCCGGTCACCAGTAGATGACCACCTTGTCGCCCGTCTCGACCTCGTCGAAGAGCGCGGCGACCCGCTTCTTGTCCCGCACATTGACGCACCCGTGAGAAGCGCCCTCGTACCCCCGCGCCGCGAAGTCCGCCGAGTAGTGCACCGCCTGGCCGCCGCTGAAGAACATGGCGTACGGCATGGGGGAGTCGTACAGCGTCGAGACATGGTCGCGGGACTTCCACCCCACCGAGAAGACCCCCTCCCGGGTCGGGGTGTACTCCGAGCCGAAGCGCACGTCCATCGCGGACTCCACCTTGCCGTCGATCATCCACGCGAGCGTGCTGCTTTTCTTGCTGATGCACATCACCCGCCCCTTCATGCACCGGGGATCGGGCGCGGCCACCGGCTTGGCGGTCGGCGGCCGCAGTTCGTCGCGGGTCGGCTGTTTCGTCATACCGAGCAGGCGCTGCCAGGTGACGGTGTCGGTCGTACCGGTACGGGGAAGTCCGCGCTTGTCCTGGAAGGACGACACGGCGGAGGCGGTGACGCTGCCGTAGTAGCCGGTGGGCGACTGGTCGAAGTGGCCGATCTGCCGCAGTCTGGCCTGGAGTTCCCGCACCTGGTCGCTCTGGACGCCCACCGCCATCAGCGTCGCGGGCTTCGGGACGCTCGGGCTCGGGGCCGGCGGCGGGGCCGGGGTCCAGGACGGTGACGGTACGGGCGTCGGCGAGTACGTCCGGCCGGTGGTGGTCCTGGACGGCGTGGCCGTCGGCTCCGGGGTGGCGGTGACCGGGTCGGGCACGGGAGCGACGCTCACGCCCAGCGCGCCGCCGCCCGGTTTGGCGTCGCCCGCCGGGGCGCCGGTGTCCGGCTGGACCGTGCAACCGACACCCGCCACGAGCACGGCCGCGGTGGCGAGGCCCCTGCACAGGGCTGCTGAGCCGAGCATGTCCATTCCCCCATTCGACTTCCCGGGCAAGAGGTGAATTCTTACGCGCCGTCCAGGGAAAAAGAAGCGACTCCTGTGAGAAACAGCCATAGTTGTGAAGCCCGGCGGAGGCGGGCGTCAACCCGTGGTGCGTGTGCTCGTTCCGGGTGTTTCCGGGCCCGGGTCCGGCCCTCGGACCCTTTGTGTGATCACACCGATGCCTGTGCCACACTCCGGCTCATGTTGGGTGTCACTGATCTGCCGACCTATCTGGTCGGCCTCGCGCTGATCGTTCTGCTGCCGGGACCGAATTCGCTCTATGTGCTCTCGGTCGCCGCCCGGCGCGGGATACGCGCCGGCTATCGCGCCGCCGCTGGCGTCTGGTGCGGCGACACGGTCCTGATGGTGCTCTCGGCCGCGGGCGTCGCCTCCCTGCTCCAGGGCAACGCGCTGCTCTTCGGCATCGTCAAGTACGCGGGGGCCGGCTATCTGACCTGGCTGGCGATCGGGATGATGCGCGCGGCGTGGTCGCTGTGGCGGCAGCGGAACGAGCACGAGCAGGCGGCCGGGCCCGGCGCCGACGCCACGGCCGCCCCGGAAGCGGTCGAGCGGCCGTACCGCCGCGCCCTGGTGATCAGCCTCTTCAACCCGAAGGCGATCCTCTTCTTCATCTCGTTCTTCGTGCAGTTCGTGGACCCCGGCTACGCGCACCCGGCCCTGTCCTTCGTGCTGCTGGGCCTGCTGGCCAACCTCGCCAGCGCCCTCTACCTCTCCGCGCTGATCTTCGGCGGCACCCGGCTGGCCGCCGCCTTCCGCCGCCGCAAGCGTCTCTCGGCGGGCATGACGACGGCGGCGGGCGCGCTGTTCCTGGGCTTCGCCGTCAAGCTGTCGCTGAGCGGCGTCTAGGACCGCAGGGCTGGACGCGCCGTGTCCGCAGTCGCAGCCGCCGGCTGATCTGGTGGCGGCGCGGGCGGCGGCCCGACCAGGGCGCCAATTCTCGTACCGGTACAGTATGGACGGTATAATTATTGGTTGCATGAGAAGGACACCGCATGATCGAGATCCTGAACCCCGCCCTGCTGGCCCGAGCCAGGGACACCGGCGCCCTGGTCGGCGAGATCCTCCAGACGCTGAAGGGCCGTAGCACGGTCGGCACGAACCTCATGGACATCGACCGGTGGGCCAAGGCCATGATCTTCGAGGCCGGAGCGCAGTCCTGCTACGTCGACTACGCGCCGTCCTTCGGCCGAGGTCCGTTCGGCCACTACATCTGCACGGCCGTCAACGACGCCGTGCTCCACGGGCGGCCGAGCGACTACATGCTCGCCGACGGCGATCTGCTCACACTCGACCTCGCCGTCTCCAAGGGCGGAGTCGCGGCGGACGCCGCCATCAGCTTCCTCGTGGGCGAGGCGCGGCCCCCGGAGAGCGTCGCGATGATCAGTACGACCGAACGCGCGCTGGCCGCGGGGATCGCCGCCGCCGGGCCCGGCGCTCGCATCGGCGACATCTCGCACGCCATCGGCACGGTCCTCGGCAAGGCGGGGTACCCGATCAACACCGAGTTCGGTGGGCACGGCATCGGATCGACGATGCACCAGGACCCGCACGTCTCGAACACCGGACGGCCCGGCCGTGGATACAAGCTGCGCCCCGGCCTGCTGCTGGCACTGGAGCCGTGGGTCATGGCGGACACCGCGAAACTCGTCACCGACGCCGACGGGTGGACGCTCCGCAGCGCGACGGGCTGCCGGACGGCGCACACCGAGCACACGATCGCCATCACCGACGACGGAGCCGAGATCCTCACCCTGCCGAAGCAGGCCCGGCCGTGAGACCGGAGCCCGGTCCGGCGTAGCGCGGTACGGGCGCGGGCCCCGGCGCCCGCGCCGACCGCCCCGCCGCCGGGCCGTCGCGGCGGCGCCGGGCCGTGGTGTGTCGTGGGCCACCCGGATACGCGTCCTCCCTAGGATCTGGGCGTGACACATACCCGTTTACCCCGACTTCGTACCCGCGGCGCGCTGGCCGCAGGCGTCCTCGCCGCCACCACCGCCCTGCTCGCGCTCCAGGCGGCGCCCACCCCCGCACGCGCCGCCGAGCGCGTCCCCGTCCAACTCCTCGCCATCAACGACCTGCACGGCAACCTCGAACCCGTGGAAGGCGCGGCGGGCCGCATCACCCACCGCGGCACATCTCTTCAGGCGGGCGGGGTGGCACAGATGGCCACGCTGCTGGACGAGGCCCGTGCCGGCCGGACGAACACCCTGACCGTGGCCGGCGGTGACATGATCGGCGGCAGCCCTCTCCTGTCGGCGATCTTCCACGACGAGCCGACCGTCGCGGCACTCGACGAACTCGGCGTCGTCGCCTCATCGGTGGGCAACCACGAGTTCGACGAGGGCCCGCAGGAGCTGCGCCGCATCATCGAGGGCGGCTGCCACGCGCAGGACGGGTGCGCCCCGGACGCCCCGTACACCGGGACCGGGTTCGCCTATCTCGGCGGCAATGTGACCGCGCGCGGCAGCGACACCCCGCTGCTCCGCCCGTACAAGGTCGAGACCCTGCCCACCGGGCAGAAGATCGGCTTCATCGGCGTGGTGACCAAGAACGCCCCCACCGTCATCAACGCCTCCATGGTCCGCGAGCTGGAGTTCCACGACGAGATCCCGGCCATCGAGAAGGCGTCGAAGGAGCTGACCGGGCAAGGGGTGCGGGCCCAGGTCCTGCTGATCCACGAGGGCGAGACCGTCAACGGTGTCGCGGGCGCTGACTGTGACGCGGGAGGCCCCGCCGCCCGACTCAACGGCCGGATCAAGGAGATCTCCGAGAAGGCCCCGACCGCCGTCGATCTGGTGGTCAGCGGCCACTCGCACGACTCCTACGAGTGCACCGTCCTCGACCCGGCGAAGAAGCGCCGGACGGTCACCCAGGCGGACTCCTTCGGCCGGTCCTTCACCGACCTGCGCTTCGAGCTGAACAGCCAGGGCGACATCGTCCGCAGCACGGTACGGGCCCAGCACCGCGCCGTCCCCGTCGTCACCGCCCGGCAGCCGGCCATGTCGAAGCTCGTCGACACGTGGCGCGGCCGGTCGCAGGAGCAGGCCAACCGGGTCGTCGGCCATATCGCCGGGGACCTGCCGGGCCGCGGCTCCACCGACCCCGAGACGCCGCTCGGCAGCTTCATCACCGACGCCCAGACCGCGGCGGGCCGTCAGTACGGCGCCGACTTCGCGCTGACCAATCCGGGCAGCATGCGCGCGGACCTCATCCACAAGGACGGCGGCGCGGTCACCTTCGCGGACGCCTACCGCGTCCAGCCGTTCGCCAACGCCCTGTGGGTGCTGCCCATCACCGGGGAGCAGCTCGTGACCGCGCTCAAGCAGCAGCTCAGCGGCGCCAACGAGGCGAGCCCGCGCTTCCTGCAACTGTCGAAGGAGCTGAGCTACTCCGTCGACATGAGCAGGACAGGAGCGGACCGGCTGCTCGTCGACACGGTCCGGCTGAAGGGGCAGCCGCTCGATCCGGCGGCCACCTACAAGGTCACGCTCAACGAGTTCCTCGCCAACGGCGGGAACGACTTCGACGTCTTCGGTGAGATCACCACCCGCGAGGGCGGCGACACCGTCGACCTCGACGCCCTCGTCGCGTACCTGGGGGACACCACGTCGGCACTGAGCCCCGCCCCCGTGCCGGCGCCGGGCCGGATCACCTTCGTCAAGCGATAACACCGCCACGGACACCCTCAGGGGCCTTCGCACCCCGTGACACCGTCCGCACCACCGGGGCCGGGAGCCGCACGCGCGGCCCCCGGCCCCGCCGTCCGAAGGGGCGCGTTTCCCCTCCCGACGAACCGGGTTCACTTCCAAGTCGTCTGCCTTTACTAGCGTTTTGCCCCCCGCCCACCGTCCGCGGGGCAGACGCTTGGAGAAGCATGACAATGGGCCGCAATCGATGGCCGATGCCGCTTAACGGGGACAGCCCGGCCGCACCGCCCCTGGCCGCGGTGCCGGAGGTCCGGATCAGCCCCACCGGGCTCGACGCGTGCGTCCGCGCCTGCGCGGCACACAGCGGCAAGCTGGTCGGCAGCCTCGGCCGCAGGCGGATCGAGCTGGCCGAGAAGCTGCGGCAGCTGCTCGCCGTGCACGCCGTCACCGAGCAGCCCGCCGCGCCCGCGCGCACCGCCACCCTGCTGCGGCGCGCCTCCGGGCCCCGGTCCGCCGTCGACGGCGAGCTGCTCGACGCGCTGCTCGCCGTCGGCAACAAGGCGCTGGACTGCGGTTACGACGACGAGTCGAAGCTCGCCCTGCTCATCAGCGACACCGTGCTGACCCACCGCAAGGGCTCCCGCGCCGGCTGGCGGCTGCGCGCCAGGACGCTGGAGGCGCTCGGCGACGAGGCCGGCACGATCGACGCGTACGACCGCTACCTCGCGCTCACCGACGACGACGGGTTCGGCGTCGCGGCGAAGAACGCCGGACTGCGCGTCGGCCGCGAGCGCGGCCGGCAGCTGCTGGCGCTGCTGGAGCGCGAGACCCCGCTCGCCGCGCTGTACGCGGGCGGCCCCGCCACCGACGTCTGGGCCGAGGGCCTGGCGCTGCACGACCTCGGCGACCCGGCCGGCGCCGAACCCCGGCTGGTCGGCGCGCTGCTGGCCATGGACCGGGACACCGCCACCCCGCTGCCGGACCTCCAGGAGGCCATCGGCCACTACCTGGACCTGCGGATCGCCGCCCACTCGGGCGACGCCTCCACCCTGCGCGAACTGGTCGGCCTCTACGCCGAGATGCGCCGCAACCGGATGCGCGGGCCCGTCGACGACCCGACGTTCGGCGGGGTCACCTGGCTCACCCTCGGCGAGTTCCGCAACCAGATCGCCGGGAAGTCCATCTGCCTGATCGCCAACTCCCAGAGCGTGGGGCGCGGTTCGCTGGGCCCCGAGATCGACGCGTACGACCTGGTGGTCCGCTTCAACTCGTACCGTATCGACGCGCCGGCCACCGGCCGCCGCACCGACATCCACGCCTCCATCCACAAGCACGGCTTCAACTGGGACCAGCCCGTCACCACCCGGCTGGTCTTCGGCGGGATCTCCGGCGACTGGAAGTACTCGCTGCGCAACCGGCTGGTGCCCGGGGCGCAGCGGTATCTCGGCGACGAGTCGCTGCGCTGGCCGCTGCGGAACATCGGGCAGATCGGCGCGTCCGTCTGGCCGTCCATCCCCACCAGCGGGTTCAACATGCTCTGGCTGCTGGACTTCCTGGACGTCAGCCCGACCCTCGACCTGATCGGCTTCGACTTCTACGAGAGCGGCGCCTACCGCCTCCAGGAGGCGATGAAGATGCCCATCACGTCCGTGCACGAATACACCAGCGAGAAGGCGTGGGTCATGGAACGCGCCCAGAGCGTGACCGACACGAGGATCTCACTTCGATGACCGTTGACACCCTTCCCACCGACGCCGGCACCACCGGCACCACCAGCGCCGCACGGCCGCCCGCCGGAGCCTCCGCCCACGCGCTCACCGGCAAACGGCGCATCGCCTTCGCCAGCTTCGTCGACGAGAACTACCTGCCCGGCTTCCTGGCGCTGCTGCGCAGCCTCGCGCTGTCCAACCCGAAGCTCTGCGAGGACTTCCTCGTCTTCCACGACGGCCTCAGACCCTCCTCCGTCGCCCGGATACGCGCCCTGCACCCGCGCGTCGAGCTGCGCCGCGTGGACGCGGCGCGCTACGACTCGTACGCCAAGGGCGACCAGGACAACTACCTGGTGCGCAAGGCGTACTTCATCCTCGACGTGTTCCGGGTCCGGGACTACGACACCGTGATCACCCTGGACACCGACATGGTGGTGCTCGGTGATCTGGGCGAGCTGCTGAAGCTGCGCGAGGGGCTCGCCGCCGTACCGCAGTTCTTCTACGGCCGGCACAAGCTGAACAGCGGTCTCCTGGTCATCCAGCGCCCCTACCTGACCGACGCGTTCTGCGCGCGGCTCGACGCCACGGGGCGCTCGGGCGACTACGAGCTGGACAAGCACGACCAGGGCATCCTCAACGCCGTGCTCGACGGGGACTTCCTTCAGCTCGACAGCCGCTTCAACTTCGTCAAGCGGCGGCTCTCCGGCGATCTGCCCGTCCCGGAGGAGACCGCGATCCTGCACTTCACCGGACGGCACAAGCCCTGGCTCGGCGGGGAGGCGGGCTACGGGCAGGCCGAGGAGCGCTGGCACGCGTTCGAGATGTCCGACGCCGAGTTCCACGCCGCCTACCTGGCCCGGTCCGGGAGCGCCCACCACGATCTGCTCGTGCACTACGGCACCCCGCACGTGAGGCGCACCGGCGACGTGGACACCGCCCGCAGGGTGGCGCTCGCGCACATCGGCGCGGGGGAGTTCCAGGAGGCCGTCGACATCCTCGGGTCGGTCCGCATCCCGGTCGACTCGGCGTGGCCGCACGAGGTGTACGGGCACGCGCTGATGAGCGTGTCGCGTTACGCGGAGGCCCAGGCCCAGCTGCTGCTGGCCGCCGCCGCCCCCAACCGCGCCGCCACCGCCTTCGCCCGGCTCGCGCAGATCGCCTGGATCCACGGCGACGACACGGCCGCGCACGCGTACGCGGTGGACGGCCTCTCCGTCGACCCCACCCACCGCGCCAACCGGCTGATGCGACTGCGCACGGGCGGCGCCGCCGGCGACGGGGCCCCGGAGCGGCGCGAGGGCTCACCGGACGAGCAACTCGCCCACGTCGCCTTCTACATGCCCCAGCAGGGCAACGCGGGCGACAAGCTCCTGCCCGAGTCCGTACGGCTGACCTTCGGCCCCGACACCGGCCCGCGCCGCTGGCACTCCGTCCACGCGCACCGGCTGTTCGACGACGCGGCGCTGGAGCGCGTCAACGCCCGGCGCGGGCTGGTCATCGGCGGCGGCGGGCTGTTCATCCCGGACACCGCGCCCAACGGCAACAGCGCCTGGCAGTGGAACGTCCCGGACGAGAACCTCAACCGGATCGACGTGCCGATCATGGTCTACGCCGTCGGCTTCAACGCCTTCGACGGCCAGTCCTACCGGCGCGAGCGCTTCGACTCCAGCCTGCGCCAACTCGTCGAGCGCGCTTCCTTCTTCGGGCTGCGCAACCACGGCTCGATCGAGAAGGTCCGGGCGCTGCTGCCCGCCGATTTGCACGACAAGGTCCGCTTCCAGCCCTGCCCCACCACCGTCACCCGGCAGCTGGTCGAGGGCTGGACCGACCCCGCGGAGCGCGAGGACACGATCCTGGTCAACGCCGCGTACGACCGGGCCGGGCTGCGCTTCGGCCACGACTACGCGCACTTCCTGGCCGAGATGGCGAAGGCGGTGCGGGCGCTCGGCGACTACGCCGAGGTCCAGTGCGTGGCGCACTCCCTGGACGACGAGAAGATCGCCTTCGACCTGCGGCGCGAGCACGGCATCTCGCTCCCGGTGATCCCGATGTACGACTTCGGCAACGACGCGATCAGGGACACCTACGCCCGTACGAAGCTGGTCATCGGGATGCGCGGACACGCGGGCATGATCCCGTTCGGCTGCGGGACGCCGATCATCAGCCTGATCTCGCACCCGAAGATGGCGTACTTCCTCTCCGACATCGAACGCCCGGAGTGGGGCGTCTCCGTCCACGAGAAGGACCTCGGCGCGGTGCTCACCGAGCGGGCGGCGGGGCTGCTGGCCGACCACGCCAAGTCCGTCGCCGACGTGCACGGCCGGCAGCGGGAGCTGTGGAAGATCACCGAGGCGAACGCGGCGGACCTGCGGGTCATCCTGGGCTCGCCGGTCCGCTGAGGGAACCGTACGGTCGGAACCGTACGGTCGCGCACGACGCCTCACGACGCTCATGACACCGCACAGACAGGAGGGGCGGACCGCACCGCGGTCCGCCCCTCCTCGCCTTCGGCCCGCTCAGCCCGTGCCGGTCCGCAGCACCACCCGGCGCAGCTTCCGGGCCCGCCGGACCATCCGCCGCGCCGTCGCGTTGCGCGGGAGGCCGGCCAGCTGCCCCGGCATCCCGCCCGGCAGCCCCAGGGTGGTCAGCCGGCGCCGCTTGAAGTAGCGCCGCACCCGCTCGTCCGGGAGCGCCGCGAGGAACCGCTCGGCGGCCGGCCGCAGACCCGGATGCAGCCCCGGCTGCATCGCGAAGCCCACCGCCGTGACCAGCTCCCCGATCCGGGCGTCCGGCTCGTGGGGCTCCCCGTCCTCCAGCGGCGGCAGCAGCGCGTCCACGATCGTCACCGGCACCCGGTTGCTGTTCTGGTACGGGGCCAGCCGCTCCAGCAGCAGTTCGGTCCCGGTGCGGCGCACCGGGACGCCGTAGAACGCCGACGCCGTGAACAGGGCCGTGGAGAAGCAGCCGATCACCAGCGCCGGACTCAGCCGCCGGTACAGCACCTCGGCGAGCACCGGTGTGTCCAGGACGGTCAGCTCGGCGCCGAGCAGCTCCGCCTCCCGCTCCAGCCGCGCCCACAGGACGGCGGGCGCCGCCGGATGCGGCTTGAACACCAGCCGGGTGTGGCCGAGCGCCACCGCGCCCCGCACCATCCGCAGGTGCAGCTCCTCCTCCTCGTCCTCCGTCAGGATGGACAGCGCGGAGAGGTACTGGCCGAGCAGCAGCGCCGGAGGTACGGGCGGAACCGGGACGGCGATCCCGCTCGCGGCGTCGGAGAGCTGGTCCAGGACCCGGGTGAACGCCTCCGTGGGGATCACCTCGGGCCGTACCCCGAACTCGGTGAGCAGCATCGGGTCGAGTCCCGGCACCAGATCGAGGTGCAGCACCCGGCGCACCCGCTCGCCGACCAGCGGTTCGATCTTGGAGCGGGTCGGTCCGTAACTCATCAGCCCGTCCGCGTACACCGTGACGGGCGCGCCCGTGAAGATCTGCGCGATGGCCAGCGCCGGGTTGACCTGGATCGATTCGAGGACCAGCTCGACCTCGTCGTCGCCGAGGTGCCAGGCCAGCCGCAGATGGCGCTCCCAGAGCGGGATGTCGTCGGGCCTCGGCGACCAGGAGCCCGGGTGGAACGGCTCGATCGTGCCGTTCCACGACACCAGGTCGTCGAACCGGCCGCGCAGCCGCTCGAAGCCGGGCATCTCGTCGACGGACGGGGTCAGTTCGGGCGTCCCGGTGTTGTTGCAGACGACCAGCAGCCGCCGGTCGGCCGGGCGCAGGAGCCCGGCGTCGAGCGCGGCGGCGAGGGTGGCCGCCCCGTACAGGGTGGAGACGCAGAGGACCTGAGTGGCGGAGCGCGCGGGCCGGGCCGCCGGGGTCGCCGGGCCGGTCGGCGCCATCAGGCCGCCGCCCTTCCGGCGGACGGCATCCGCCGGCGCAGTCGTCGCAGTTGGTCCGAGCGGTCCAGGTCCATCGAGTCCAGCGCTTCCTTCAGGAGGTCCCGGGGCAGCCGCGTCAGCGCGGCGGCGCTCATGGCGCGCAACTGCCGGGCGACGGCCGGTTCGAACCGGTCCCTCGCGGCCAGGTGGTGGGCGATGATCGCGCAGTACGTACGGACCGCCTTCGGCAGCAGGAGGTCCGCGTCCGCGTCCTTCGAGGTGTCCTCGATGATCTGGTCGAAGGCCCGGATGAAGTCCAGCTGGCGCACATCACCGATCTGGGTGAGGGAGGAGGCGACGCCCCGCCGGTAGAACACCCCGAGCAGACCGACGACGCCGAACGACTCCGCCTCGCGGTGCAGCCGCCAGATCCACGGCCGGTCCTCGGCGGTCCGCAGACCGTCCGTGAAGCGCACCAGCCCCCGGTCGACCAGCCGCCGGTGGTAGACGCCCGCCCAGGCGTACGCGTAGTCCACGGAGGTGGAACGGTCGGCGGGCAGGATCGCTTCGCGGGGGTTCAGCACCTCGTCGCGCCGGCCGACCGGGACACGGTGGACCGTACGGGCCCGTGCCGTGAACTGGACATGGTCGGTACGGACGAAGTCGCAGCCGAGCCCCTCGGCGGCGGCGACCAGCCGCGCGTAGTACCCGGGGGCCGCCCAGTCGTCGCCGTCGAGGAAGGTGACGTACTCGCCGCGCGCCGCGTCCAGGCCCGTGTTGCGCGCGGTGGCCAGCCCGCCGTTGCGCTCGTGTCTCAGCAGGACCGCCCCCGGCAGATCGCGCACGGCCCGGTCGAGGATGTCCGGGGTGGAGTCGGTCGAACAATCGTCGACCAACAGGAATTCGAAGTCTCCACGGCTGTTCGCACGCAGACTTCTCAGGGTTTCGAGGGCATATGTCTGCACGTTGTAGAACGGCACGACAACAGAGAGCTTGACCACCCAGGTGACGTTAGGCGCGGGCCCGTCCCGCGGCCTGACATCCGGGCACCCGCCGGGTGAACGAAGAGTGGCGGAACGGTGAATCCGGCCGCCCCGCATTTCTCCGCGCTTTCCCCACCGGACCCCGGCGCGTCGCTTTCCTCCGCTTTCCGGCCCGCGACGCCATTCGTAGAGGTGCTGTTAACCCTTTATTGCGGTCGAGTTGGGCCGACGAACGGAATCGCTTCCTAACGTCCGTGTCGTGTCCTCACCTACCAGCCAAGCGGTCCGGGTCGCGGTGCTCGCCGACTCCGACACCCGGTGGAAATGGGGCGCGCTCACCGCGCGCCGTATCGCCCCCGACGGCCGCCCCACCGAACTGAGCGGCTTCCTGCTGCGCGGCCGGGCCACGCCCACCGCCCGGCAGCTCGACGAGGTCGGCGCTTCGGCCGACGGGGCGCCGCGGGAGGTGACCGGCGTCGCGTTCCTCCGGGAGATGCGCGAGGAGCCGTACGACATCGTCGTCCTGGCCCTGGTCGGCGGCGCCGTCCAGGCCATGCTGCACGGGATCGCCGCGCTGGACCTCGCCCGCCGCCCCGTCGTCGTCACCGGCTATGTCGGGGTCGTCTACGAGAAGCTCTCCGACGGGCTGCTGCTGAGGCACGGCGCGGACATCGTCCTCGCCAACTCCCGCTACGACGCGCAGCGGTTCCGCGCCGTGTACGAGGGCGTGGGCGCCGACGCCGGCGCGGTCACCGAAGCCGCGCTGCCCTTCCTCGGCGGCGAACGCTACGTCCCCGAGACCGGCCGCGACACGCTCGTCTTCGCCGCCCAGCCGTCCGTACCGGCCACCCGCGCCGACCGCGCGTACCTGCTGCGCCGGCTGGTCGAGCACGCCCGGCTGCACCCGCGCCGCGAGGTCCTGCTCAAGCTGCGCTCCAAGCCGGGCGAACACACCACGCACATCGAGGAGTTCCCCTACCAGCGCCTCGCCGAGCGGCTCCCCGGCGGCACGCCGCCCAACTTCCGCCTGGTGTACGGGAACATGGGCGAGGTCCTGGACCGCACGGACCTGCTGGTCACCGTCTCCTCGACGGCGGCGCTGGAGGCCCTGCACCGGTCCGTCCCGACCGCGATCCTCACCGACTTCGGAATCCGCGAACCGCTCGGCAACCACCACTTCATCGGCTCCGGCTGCCTGGCCTCCTGGGACCAGCTCGACGGCGGCGGACGCCCGCGCGCCGACGCCGTCTGGGCCGACCGGCACGGCGTCGCCGCCGACGGCTCGTACGCCTCGGCCTTCGACGAGGCCCGCGCGCGGCTCACGAAGCTGGTCGACACCGGCGAACTCCCCGCGATCAGCCCGTACTACACGACCACCACCGCGCCCGGATACCTGCCGGGCCTGCTGGCCCGCTACCACCTGGCGGCGGACGGTACCCCGCTGCCGTCGTCCCGTACGGCGCGGACCGAGACCGGCGGACTGCGGCGCGTGGTGCGCGAGGCCGTACGCGGCGCCGCGCGCGGCGCCTACCGGCACGGCGTGCAGCGGGTCGCCCCCGTCATCCGCCGGATGGGCGAGCTGTGACCGGCCCGGACACCGACCGTCCTCGCCTGTCCGGCCCCGACACGGACCGCCCCGACACGGACCGCCCCGACACGGACCGCCCCGACACCGACCGCCCGGCAGCCACCCAAGGAGACCTGATGACCGTCCTCGCGGTGATCCCCGCACGCGGCGGATCCAAGGGCGTCCCCGCCAAGAACCTCGCCCCCGTCGGCGGCATCCCGCTGGTCGTCCGCGCCGTCCGCGCCGCGCTGGCCGCCCGCCGCGTGACCGACGTCGTCGTCTCCACCGACGACGCCGCCATCGCCGAAGCGGCCCGCACCGCCGGCGCCGAGATCGTGCTGCGCCCCGCCGCCATCGCCGGCGACACCGCGACCAGCGAGGCCGCCGTCCTGCACGCGATGGACGCGTACGAGGCGATGAGCGGCGCAGCGGCCGAGGTCGTCCTGCTCGTCCAGGCCACCAGCCCGTTCCTGACCGCGGGCGACCTCGACGGCGTGGTGCGCGCCGTCACCGACGAGGGCGCCGACACCGCGCTGACCGTCGCCCCCACCCACGGCTTCCTGTGGCGCCTCGACGGCGAGGGCAGCCCCGAGCACGTCCGCGACGCCTCGCTCCGGCTCGGCGGCTACGGCGTCAACCACGACAGGGCCAACCGCCCGCGCCGCCAGGACCGGCCCCGCGAGTTCCTGGAGACCGGCGCCGCCTACGCGATGCGCGCCGACGGATTCCGTACCGCCCGGCACCGCTTCTTCGGCCGCACGGCGCTCGTCGAGACCGACGCCTCCCGCGTCCTGGAGATCGACGACCCGCACGACCTGGCCCGCGCCCGGGCCCTGGCGCCGCTCGTCGAACCCCCGGTGCTCCCGGCCCACGGCGACATCGACGCCGTCGTCCTCGACTTCGACGGGACCCAGACCGACGACAAGGTCCTCATCGACGCGGACGGCCGCGAAACCGTCGCCGTCCACCGGGGCGACGGCCTCGGCATCGCCGCGCTGCGGCGCTCCGGGCTCAAGGTGCTCATCCTCTCCACCGAGCGCAACCCGGTCGTCGCCGCCCGCGCCCGCAAACTCGACGTGCCGGTACTCCACGGCATCGACCGCAAGGACCTCGCACTGAAGCAGTGGTGCGACGAGCACGGGATCGCGCCCGAACGGGTGCTCTACGTCGGCAACGACGTCAACGATCTCCCGTGCTTCGGCCTCGTCGGCTGGCCGGTGGCCGTCGCGAGCGCCCATGACGCCGTACGCGCCGAGGCGCGTGCCGTCACCGCGACACCCGGTGGGGAAGGGGCGATCCGCGAGATCGCCGGCTGGCTCCTGGGCCCGGCCCTCCAGCCCCCTCACCACACGCCTTACCACGCCCTCGACACCTGAGCCCTCCCGACAGCACCCCCTGACACTCCCCGACACGCATGTCACCCCACATCCGACACGTAAGGACCGACCCCACATGAGCACCAACGCCACCTCCCGCCTGCGCACGCTCGGCACGCGGACCGCAGGCCCCGGCCGTCCTGTCTATGTCACGGGTGAGATCGGCATCAACCACAACGGCGAGCTGGACAACGCCCTCGCTCTCATCGCCGCCGCCGCCGAGGCCGGCTGCGACGCGGTCAAGTTCCAGAAGCGCACCCCGGAGATCTGCACCCCGCGCGACCAGTGGGACATCGAGCGCGACACCCCCTGGGGCCGGATGACGTACATCGACTACCGCCACCGCGTCGAGTTCGGCGAGGACGAGTACCGCTCGATCGACGAGCACTGCCGCAAGCGCGGCATCGACTGGTTCGCCTCCCCGTGGGACACCGAGGCCGTCGCCTTCCTGGAGAAGTTCGACGTCCCCGCCCACAAAGTCGCCTCCGCGTCGCTCACCGACGACGAGCTGCTGCGCTCCCTGCGCGCCACCGGCCGCACCGTCATCCTCTCCACCGGCATGTCCACGCCGAAGCAGATCCGGCACGCCGTCGAGGTCCTGGGCAGCGACAACATCCTGCTCTGCCACGCCACTTCGACGTACCCGGCCAAGGCCGAGGAGTTGAACCTCCGGGTGATCAACACCCTCCAGGCCGAGTACCCGAACGTCCCGATCGGTTACAGCGGCCACGAGACCGGCCTCCAGACCACCCTCGCCGCCGTCGCGCTCGGCGCGGCGTTCGTCGAGCGTCACATCACCCTCGACCGCGCCATGTGGGGCTCCGACCAGGCCGCCTCCGTCGAGCCGCAGGGCCTGACGCGCCTCGTCCGTGACATCCGCACCATCGAGGCGTCCCTCGGTGACGGCGTGAAGAAGGTCTACGAGTCGGAGCTGGGCCCGATGAAGAAGCTCCGCCGCGTCGCGGGCGTCGTCGCCGAGTCCGCCGAGCCGGTGGCGGTCTGACGCCATGATGCTGACCGGTGCCGTCGGGGACGCCACCCCGCACCCTCGTGTGATCACTCCTGCGATCGCCTTCGTGGAGAGCCCGGTCCAGCTGCTCAATGTGCTGGAGTGGGCGAACGCGAGCGAGACGGGTCACACCGAACTGACCCTGGTCGTCCTGTCGCCCACCGACCCCATGTCGCGCGGCCAGCTCCGCCGGATGGCCGAGCTGGCCCGCGACGCGGGATTCGCCGTGCGCTGGCAGGAGGCGCGCGGCGGCGCCGGCGCGCCGCTGAAGACGGTGCGCCAGCTCGCCCCGCTGCTGCGCGGGGCGGACCGGATCGTCATCGGCGATCCGTTCTCGCGCTACGTACAGCTGCTGCTGACCCTGGTCGGCGGCAAGGAGCTGACCGTCGTCGACGACGGCACGGCGACCATGGAGTTCGTCGGCCAGCTCGCCCGGGGCGAGCGGCTGGTGCGCTGGCACCGGCGCGGCACCGGCCGCTCGCCCCGTGAGCTGGTCCTCGCGCCCGTCACCGCGATCGCCCGGCGCCGGCTGACGCCGTCGGCGGCCCGTACCGTCGAGGTCTTCACCTCGATGCCCGTCGAGCAGGTGCCGGACGGCGTCACCGTGCGCGCCAACCGCTTCGCGTGGACCCGCGCCACCTTCGGCCCGCCCCGGATCTCGGCGGGCGCCGACATGGTCGGTACGTCGCTGGTCGAGACCGGCGTCGTGGACGCCGACCAGTACACGGCGGCGGTCATCGCCCTCGCCCGCAGCCACGGCGCCACCCGCTACTTCGCGCACCGCCGGGAGAACGCCGACAAACTGCACCGCCTCCACGCCGCGACCGGCCTGGAGATCGTCCGCCCCGACCTGCCGCTGGAGCTGATCGCCCGGCGCGGCCCGATCGGCTCCACGATCCTCAGCTTCCCCTCCACCGTGGTGCACACCCTGCCCCTGGCCCTGGCGGGCACGGGCGTACGGGTCGCGGTCTGCGACATAGCCCCGGAATGGCTGAAGGAGACGGCGTCCCCGCGCGCGCAGGGCTTCCTCTCCGGCGTCACGGGCACGGCCCGCGACGTCCACCGCCTCCCGAGGCTGCCGTCGCCGGCGTGACTCCCGCCGGCAGCGGAGTGATGACGGAGGGACCGGTGAGATCCTCCACGAGGGCGTCCATGATGACCTCGTCGCAGATCCGTCCCAGCCAGTAACCGGACTCGCGGAGCGTTCCCGCCGTACGGAAACCGGCCCTCCCGTAGGCGCGTACGCCCGCGGTGTTCGGGGCGAGGACCTTGAGCCAGACCATCCGCAGGTTGGTGATGTGGAAGGCGTAGTCGAGAGTGAGCCGGGTCGCCTCGGTGCCGAGGCCGCGCCCCCGGGCCTCCGGGGCCAGCATGATGACGAACTCGGCAGTCCGCACGGAGTGGTCCGGCAGGAGCGTGGTGACTCCTGCCGGGACCGGGGTGCCCGAGGACAGGTCGTAGACGGTGAACCGGATGTTCTCCCCGCGGAGTTGCTGGGCCATGCCTTCGGCGCGGGCTTCGAGGGACTCGGGTGCCTGGCGGCCGTAGCCGACGAGCAGGGCCGGGTCCTGTTCCCAACGCCAGTAGGTTTCGACCAGGTCGGCGCGGTAGGGGCCGAGGGCGCAGATGTCGGTGCCGATCCACAGGATCGGGTCAGGGCCGGTGTCGATGAGGTGCTCCGATGGTGAGTACGGGCGTACAGGCGAGCGTTGAGGACGGTTCCGCGACGGGCGCGCCGTCCGCGATCTGTATCCAGGCGTGCAGACGTACCGGGTCCGGGGCGACGCCGTGACACCACCGGACCGCGAGCCGCCGTGCGGCCAGGAGGAGCAGCGCGGCGGCGGACTCCTCCAGGCAGGCCGTGCGGCCCGGAAAGTGCCACCCGGCGTAACGGACGGCGCGGACGGCGGCGCGGGCCTCGGCGGGGGTGGCCGCGTGACGACAGGTTGACGCGGCGGTGCTCAGAGCTGTCGTGACGCGTCGCATGGCGGACCCTGTGTCTCCCGTCCGCTTGACCGCGACGACGAATGTCAGGGCTGCCGCCGCCGCGATGGCCGACCGGTAGGGCACGGCCGGGGGACGGACCGTTCCCGCAGGATGCTCCGCGCTGCCCCAACTCGCCTGGGCGGGGTCGACGATGACCGGCGCGGGCCACGGCTCGGGTGAGCGGGTGGGATTCAGCAGTCCGGTGGTGAGGAGGCTTGTCGCCAGCGCGGGGGCCATGGCCGCCAGGCAGCCGACGCCGGCGGAATCCCGCCACTGGAGCGCGGCTGCGGGCAGAAGGCAGTGGACGAGGCCGCTGCGGTAGTCGATGAGGACCAGGACATGTCCGAAGTCCACGGCGTGGACATGGCCGGGGGACGTCGCGTAGCGGGGCACTTCAGGCACCTGAGCTCCTTGCCGCTCGGTCGGTCCAGGCGGGGACGGGGGTGTGGTGGTGTGCGTGCAGCCACGCTTCGGCTGACAGCGCCTGCTCGATCGGGGCCAGCGGCATCGGGATGCCCGCAGCGGCCCGGCGGAGGTGGACGCGCAGCCGGTCGGGGTCGATGAGCCCCAGACCCGCGAGGTGGCCGTCGACCAGAGCTGTGAGGTCGGGCAGGTTGGCTCGCAGCCCGGCGTAGTGATCGGTGTTGAAGCTGCCTTTCGTCGTGCGGGCGGCGACCTCGGTCGGCAGCAGGTGCCGCATCGCACCGGCGAGGACCGGTTTGTAGAGGTGGACGCGCGGACGCCGGTCGAGGGAGGTTCGCAGCACCGCGTCCATGACCTGCGCGTCGAGGAACGGGTTGTGCAGGTCAATGCCGCAGGCGGTGCCGACTTGGGCGTCGGCGGCCGCGGTTCGGGCGACCTCCCGGATCTCGTCCACGAGAGTGCGCACCGAGATGTCCACCCCCGGCAGAGGGTCTTCGCCGTCCACGGCCTCGGTGCCCGCGTCGGCCAGAAGCCGCAGGGCCTCGGGCCGGGCCCAGGGAGGCGCGGGCAGCGGGTGGAACCACGCGACCCGGTCTTGACGGGTGTCCCGGGGGAGGCCCGGAGATGCCAGGGAACGGGCCAGGGCGACGAGGGCGTCGCGTCGGGTGGTCCGGGCTGTGAGCGCGGCATCCACCAGGACCGGTGCGATCGAGCGGTGTCGTAGACGGGCCCAGCCGAGAGCCTCGCTCAGTGCCCGGGGCCATGTGTGATGACGGATGAGGTCGGCGAGGTGGGCGGGCGGTTGGAACAGCACACTGTCACCGCCGTCCCCGGTCAGGTGCGTCCTGCTGCCCAGGTGCTGGCGCATCCAGCGCAACTGAGCGGTCAGCCGGGCCAGGGTAAGGGTGGAGGGGGCGGGTTCGTCTGTGGCCGGCACGGAGGTGATCCCCGTGTACGGCAGGTGCTCAGCGGCCAGCGGAAGCAGGTGATGGGTGATGCGGTCCGCGTGAGCGTCGGACGCCAGCCTCGCGTACCGCAGATCCGCACCGTCCACGTTCCCCTCGGGGTGGATCGTGACGGCGTTGAGCTTGTACCGGGCGGGCAGGGACGTCGCCGCGAGGACGGCGACCGAGGTCGAGTCCAGTCCGCCGGAGAGGTCGCAGGACAGGTCCGGGGCGGCTTTCGTCCGGAGGGCCACGGCCGCCGAGAGAGCCACGCGCAGGCGGGGGTGCGGCGGGCCCGGAACCGGATCGGGACGCCAGAGGGCGGTGGACCGCGGGCTGCCTCCGTCCGAGGGCAGCTCGGTCCGGCAGCCGGGGGTCAGTTGTTCGACGCCGGCGTAGTAGGTGTGCGAGCCGACGAGTGCGGGCACCGACGGCGCGAGGACGGCGCAGGCGAGTCGCCGGGAGTCGACAGGGGCCGAGGTGAGGCGGGCGAGCATCCTGGCCGAGGTGGACCATGCCCAGCCGTTCGACCAGGCCGTCGCGTAGACGGGCAGGGCCGAGGCCGGGTCGGTGTGGCAGACCACGCCGCCGGGAGTCTCCTCGACAACGGTGTAGGTGCCGGGCCACCGCCAGGCGATATCGGTGGGCAGCGGAGAATCGGCCAGTCGGCTGAGCTCCGGACCGGTGGCACCGCACCAGCCCAGGACCAGGATGCGCCGGCGCCCGTCCCGGGCCGAGATGAGGCGGGCGGGGGCGCCGCCGAGTCGCCAGGCGGAAGATCCGGTGCCGAGGCGACCGGCTCCTTCGGGGAGGAGAAGAATATTTCTGGTGGTGCTGAAACCGCCGAAAGTCACTGGCCCTCCACTTGCCGTCCCGGTCGCACGGGGAAGTGAGGCGGTACGGCGCCGAAAAAGCCACTGCCCGTGTCCGTACCGCCGCTCATGCGGGTCAGCAGTTGTAGGCGCGACGCTTGTCTTCGCTCTGGCCGCCGCCCTGGCCTTCGGTCAGCTCGGCGATGTCACCGACCGCGACCGGCAACAGCTCGTCCTCACTGCCGGTGTCGGTACGAAGCGGAGCACTCATGACGGTTCCTCTCTTCTCCGGACGTTCCGGGGAGCGTAGAGGAGGCCCTCTCCATCAGGACAGAGAATTTCTCGGTATTTCCAGAGATGCCTGGAAGTAACGGGAAACCGTGAAATCACTCGCCATCCGCCGGGGCTTCGGGGGTCTCCGCGGAAAGGTCTTCGGTCACCTGGGTGATGAGAGCGCGTGCCGCACGCCCGTATGCGGCCACGGCCGCCAGCCGCTCGAAGGCCGTGCCGTACAGCTTCACTTCCGACGGCTGGGCGAGGTTCAGCTCGGCGGAGTAGGTCTCCACCATCACGCGGTCATGATCAAGGATCCAGAAACCGTGCCAGGGGGCCACGTCATACCGGGTGCCGAACCCGATGATGCCGAGCTTGACGTTCGGCAGCGTCGACAGAGAGATCAGGCGATCGAGCTGCCCCAGCATGACCTCGGGCGCACAGAGCCGAAAACGCAACGCCGCCTCGGTGAGAACGAAGTGGAAGCGTTTATCGGGGCGGTAGAGAATCTCCTGGCGTTGCGTTCGTACCCGCACTGCCTCGTCCACGTCGTGGGGCACCTTGAGGGTGGTGGCGCCCTGCGTGAAACGTTCCCGCGCGTATCCGGCTGTTTGAAGCAGGCCGGGAACAACGGTCGGCTCGAACGCCCGGAAGAACCTGGTCCGCGCGTCCAGCCGGGCGATCGAGCTCTGATGGGACGTGAAGCCGGTCCTCAGCTGACGCTGCCACTCCGCATATTGGAGATCCAAGGTGTGCAGCGATGTGAGCAGAGCTTCGGACTGGTCCTCGGCCGCGGTCGCCCCGGTCCAGTCGCGGATGTCCTCCGCCGTCGGTGTCTGCCTGCCGTTCTCCAGCTTGGAGACCTTGGAAGGCGGCCACGACAGCGACTCCGCGAGTTGCCTGCCGGTCATTCCGGCCCGTTGGCGCAGCTCACGGAGCCGTTGCCCGAGAGCGCCGCGCGCCTCGTGAACGGTAGTGACGCCCGATGCCCTACTCGGTCGCAAATTCGTCCCGTCCCAGGGCGTGATGCCAGGCCGCGTCCCGCCAGTAGCCGTGCTGCACGACGGTGGCGGGATCGTCGATCAGCTCACCGCCGAGGAAACGGTCCGCTTCATCGAAGTGCATCCTGATCAGCCTGCTTGAGTCGAACAACCAGTAGTCGTGGTCCGGTAGGTTCTCCGCCCTGGCCCGTGGGCGTTCGAGGTAGCGGATGTCCTCGCCGGCTCCGTTGGTGAACTGCGCGCACCACACACCGAAACGGCTGTAGTCGGTGAGGGGAGTGCTCACCACACGTACCCGGGAGAAGCGCCGGCCGTTCTCCGTTGCCTCACGGATCATGGACAGCCAGTCCCGCATCCACAGCAGGTCGTCCTCTTCGGCCGAGAGGAACTTGGCCAGCGATTCGTTCTCGTACGGTGCGTCGTAGCGGTCGCGGACCTCCAGACGAAACGCGGTGTGCTCGAACGTCTCGAAGAGGCGGCTGAACGCGTCGCCCGTGATCAGGCTCAGTGCTCGCCCTCCTCGTGGTACCGGCGCGCGTAGAACTTGAGCACCTCTTCGGGGATCTCGATGATCGCCTCACCCTCCGGGACGGGACCGACGTCGATGAGAGCCTGCCGGTCGGTCACCACCCAGCCCTGGGCGATGCAGGTCTTGCGATCCGTCCGGTCCGTCGCGAACAGCGTAGGTGACTGTCCCACCTGGGACTCGGGGTCCTTGCCGAGAAAACGCGCACGCATGCTGATCCTTTCTCGAAACCTGCTGAAAGGTGCTCATGGATTGTCCGGGCGGGATGAGGAGGCGGTCAAGGGCGCGGCACGTCGGGCGACACAGCGCGGTACGGACCCGGCGAGGGCGGAAACACCCCGCGGGGGCCGGGCGGAGCGGGGCGGCTCCGGCGGGGACGCGCGGGTATACCCGCTCCGTCCTGGAGTCATGCGCACCGACTGCGGATTTCTTCCCCTGACTGGCTGAAATTTTGTTGATCCATGGTTCGTTGATCAGTGAAGGGGCCTAGTCTTCAACAGGTGAGCCAGCTGATGTCCCGTGAGTCCGAAACCGACCGCTCCAGCGACGAGGCGTTTCCCGCGACGCCCTCGGCCGCACTGCCCGGCGCGCTGCCGCCCGAGTTGCGGGCCGAGCTGATCGCCTTCCGCCGGGACATGCACATGCATCCCGAGCTGGGCAATCAGGAGTTCCGCGCCACCGCCGCGATCAAGAGCCGGCTGGAGCGGGCCGGTCTTGAGCCCCGGATCCTGAACACCGGGACCGGGCTCGTCTGCGACATCGGCAGCCACCGCAGAGCCGACGCCGACACGGGGGAGCGCGGGCCGGGCGGCGCCGTCCGCCCCATGCTGGCGCTGCGCGCCGACATCGACGCGTTGCCGATCCCGGACACCAAGACCGGCGTCCCGTACCGCTCCACCGTGCCCGACCGGGCGCACGCCTGCGGACACGACGTCCACACCACCGCCGTGCTCGGCGCCGGGCTCGTGCTGGCCGATCTGGACCGGCGCGGGCTGCTGCCCAACCCCGTACGGCTGATCTTCCAGCCCGCCGAGGAAGTGCTGCCGGGCGGCGCCCTCGACGCCATCGAATCCGGGGTGCTGGAGGGGGTCGGCTCCATCATCGCCGTGCACTGCGACCCCCGGGTCGACGCCGGCACCATCGGGCTGCGCCAGGGGCCGATCACCTCCGCCTGCGACCGGCTGGAAATCAGCCTGGACGGGCCCGGCGGCCACACCGCGCGCCCGCATCTGACCACCGACCTGGTCACCGCCGCCGCCAAGGTGGCCACCGAGGTCCCCGCGCTGCTCGCCCGCCGGGTCGACGCCCGCTCGGGGATGGCGGTCACCTGGGGCCGTATCGCGGCGGGCCACGCCTGCAACGTCATCCCGCAGCACGCCGAACTCTCCGGCACCGTCCGCTGCCTCGACCTGCCCGCCTGGCGCGACGCGCCGGACCTGGTGCACGCGGCCATCGACGAGATCGCCGCGCTCCATCAGGCCAAGACGCAGATCGAGTACGTCCGGGGCGTCCCGCCGGTCGTCAACGACCCGGTCGTCACCGAGCTGCTGCACGCCGCCCAGACAGCGCGGCGCGGGTCGTATGCAATCGAGGACACCGAGCAGAGCCTCGGTGGCGAGGACTTCTCCTGGTATCTGGAACAGGTGCCGGGAGCCATGGCGCGCCTCGGCGTCCGCAGCCCCGGCAGCCAGGACCGTTATGACCTGCATCGCGGCGATTTCGATGTCGACGAGCGGGCGATCGAGGTCGGCGTGGAGCTTTTCACCGCCGCCGCGTTGATCGATGGCAACCGTTTGTAATCAGCCAGGACACCTCGCGTTCGCGACGATCCGATAACGGCTTCCGTACAGGTCTTTAACTGACATCTACGCGCGTTACGATCGCCGCGAAACCAGCGCCGGAAGAGGCGCTTCGGTCAGGTTGAAGGAGCCTCTCTTGCGCCGGATCACCAGGATAGTCACCGTGGGCGCCACTACGGCCGCGCTCGCGCTGGCTGCCACCGCGTGTGGCAACAAATCGTCGTCGGACAGGGCGGCCGGGGACTCCGACGGAGCCAAGGCGGCCATCGCGCACGACATCGGTGGCCGCGGCGACCAGTCGTTCAACGACGCCGCGTACGCGGGCCTGGAGAAGGCCCAGAAGGAACTGAAGATCAAGGGCAGTGCCACCGAGCCCTCGGACGGCGAGTCGGACGCCGACAAGATCCAGCGTCTGACCGACCTGGCCCGCGCCGGCAACAACCCGGTGATCGGCGTCGGCTTCGCCTACGCGCCCGCCCTGAAGAAGGTCGCGCCGAAGTTCCCGAAGACCACCTTCGGCATCATCGACGACGCCTCGGTGACCGGCAAGAACATCGCCAACCTGGTCTTCAACGAGGAGCAGGGCTCCTACCTCGCGGGTGTCGCCGCCGCCACGGTCTCCAAGAGCAAGACGGTCGGCTTCATCGGCGGGGTCGAGACCCCGCTGATCCAGAAGTTCGAGGCGGGCTTCGTGCAGGGTGTCGCGGACACCGATCCGAAGATCAAGGTGCTGTCCCAGTACCTGACCCAGCCGCCGAACTTCGACGGCTTCTCCAAGCCCGACCTGGGCAAGGCCGCCGCGCAGGGGCAGCTCGACAAGAAGGCCGACGTCATCTACTCGGCAGCCGGTCTCGCGGGCTCCGGCTCCATCGAGGCCGTCGCCAAGAACGGCAAGTGGTCCATCGGCGTCGACTCCGACCAGTACCTGCAGAAGGGCCTGGACGCCTACAAGGCCCAGATCCTGACGTCGGTCACCAAGGACGTCGCCGACTCCGTGTTCAACCTGATCAAGTCGGTCCAGGACGGCAAGCCGCAGTCCGGTGAGATCCGCTACGGCCTGGACAAGGACGGCGTCGCCCTGGCCGACTCCAACCCGGCCTTCACCAAGATGACCGATGTGACCGCTGCGGTCGACAAGGCGAAGAAGGACATCGTCGACGGCAAGATCACCGTCAAGACCACCCCGTAGCAGTCGGCGGACGGGGCAGCGCCCCGCAGCCATGAGCGCCGGACCGGCCGGGAACAGGCCGGTCCGGCGCCCACGGGACCGCGTACCCCCCCGGCCGTGGTCCGGTCCACCGGAACCCCGCCCCCCACCGCACGGTCCCGCTTCACGACCCCGCTCCACGGTCCCGCTTTACGATTCGGCAGCGCTACGCGTGTAGACGGCCCTCCGGCGCGATAGCTTCACCCCGCCCTGCCACCCACCCGTCTCCACTCCTTTCCGGCCAAGGAGAGTGCGTCATCAACGCGTCCAGCAGTCCGACCAGCAGCCCTCCCGCTCCCCCCGCGGTGGAACTGCGCGGTATCACCAAGCGTTTCCCCGGAGTCGTCGCCAACCACGACATCGACATCACCATCCACCAGGGCACGGTCCACGCCCTGGTCGGTGAGAACGGTGCCGGCAAGTCGACCCTGATGAAGATCCTCTACGGCATGCAGAAGCCGGACGAGGGGACCATCGCCATCGACGGCGCCGAGGCCCACTTCGCCGGCCCCGCCGACGCGATCAGCCGCGGCATCGGCATGGTGCACCAGCACTTCATGCTCGCCGACAACTTCACCGTCATGGAGAACATCGTCCTCGGCGGCGAACACCTCCACGGCATAGGCGGGAAGGCCCGCAGGAAGATCAAGGAGATCTCCGACGCCTACGGCCTCGGCGTCCGCCCCGACGTCCTCGTCGAGGACCTCGGAGTCGCCGACCGTCAGCGCGTGGAGATCCTCAAGGTCCTCTACCGCGGCGCCCGCATCCTGATCCTCGACGAGCCCACCGCCGTCCTCGTCCCGCAGGAGGTCGAAGCGCTCTTCGACAACCTCCGCGGACTCAAGGCCGAGGGCCTGACCGTCATCTTCATCTCGCACAAGCTGGGCGAGGTCCTCTCGGTCGCCGACGACATCACCGTCATACGCCGCGGCACGACCGTGGGCACCGCCGACCCCGCGCTGACCACCCCCAAGCAGCTCGCCGAGCTGATGGTGGGCAGCGAACTCCCGTCGCCCGAGACCCGCGAGTCGACCGTCACCGACCTGCCCATGCTCGGTGTCGAAGGGCTGCGGCTCACCGCCACCGACCCCGACGGCGTCACCCGCGAGGTGCTGGACGGCATCACGTTCACCATCCACCAGGGCGAGGTCCTGGGCATCGCCGGTGTCGAGGGCAACGGCCAGACCGAGCTGATCGAGGCGCTGATGGGGATGCGCGACCCCGACGGCGGGGCGATCACCCTCGACGGCGCCGACATCTCGCACGCGCCCACCCGCAAGCGCCGCGAGGCCGGCGTCGGCTACATCCCCGAGGACCGGCACCGGCACGGCCTGCTGCTGGAGGCGTCCCTCTGGGAGAACCGCATCCTCGGCCACGTCACCGAGAAGCCCAACAGCCGCGGCGTGCTGCTCGACCCGCGCGCCGCCCGCGCCGACACCGTACGTATCGTGCGCGAGTACGACGTCCGTACGCCCGGCATCGAGGTCACCGCGGCCTCCCTGTCCGGCGGCAACCAGCAGAAGCTGATCGTCGGCCGCGAGATGAGCCACAGCCCCAAGCTGCTCATCGCCGCGCACCCGACCCGCGGCGTCGACGTCGGCGCGCAGGCCCAGATCTGGGACCAGATCCGCGAGGCCCGCCGTGAGGGACTCGCCGTCCTGCTGATCTCCGCCGACCTGGACGAGCTGATCGGGCTCTCCGACACCCTGCGGGTCATGTACCGCGGCCGGCTCGTCGCCGACGCGGACCCCGCCACCATCACTCCGGAGGAACTGGGCTCGGCGATGACCGGCGCCGCCGCCGGTCATCTGGACGCGGCGAACGCAGCAGACGCCGCTCAGGCACGCCCGGAGGACGACGCCCGATGAAGAAATTCGACAAGGACAGGCTGATCATGGGAGTCGCCGGCCCGGCGCTCGCCGTGGTCGCCGCCTTCGCCCTCACCACCGTGGTGCTGATCGCCTCGGGCAAGGACCCGTTCCGGCTCTACCAGCTGATGTTCGACTCCACGCAGTACGAGGACGTCCAGGTCCTGATCATCAATCAGACCGGCACGTACTACCTGGCCGCCCTCGCGGTCGCCGTCGGCTTCCGGATGAACCTCTTCAACATCGGGGTCGACGGTCAGTACCGGCTCGCCGCCATGCTGGCCGCGCTCGTCGGCGCCAGTGTCGATCTGCCGGGACCGCTCCACCTCCTGCTGATCGTGCTGGTCGCGATGCTGGTCGGCGCGTTCTGGGCGGGCATCGCCGGCATCCTGAAGACGACGCGCGGAGTGAGCGAGGTCGTCGCGACGATCATGCTCAACGCCATCGCCACGAGCCTGATCGCCTGGCTGATCCAGCCGGCGAACCTCGGCGTCCAGCCGGCCGGGTCCAACAACCTGACCACCGGCGACATCCCGGAGTCCGGCTGGTTCCCCAGCCTGTCCCTGGGCCCGGAGGCGGGTGACATCTACGGCTTCACCTTCGTCGCCATCGCCTGCGGTGTCGTCTACTGGTTCGTGCTCGGCCGTACCCGCTTCGGCTTCGACCTGCGCGCCACCGGCGCCAGCGAGAGCGCCGCCCAGGCGTCCGGCGTCGACGCCAAGAAGATGACCCTCACCGCGATGCTGATCTCCGGCGCGGTCGCGGGGCTCGTCGGGATGCCGACCCTGCTCGGCGAGTCCCACACGTACAGCCTGCAATTCCCGGTCGGTATCGGCTTCACCGGCATCACCATCGCCCTGCTCGGCCGGAACAACCCGGTGGGCATGCTCATCAGCGCCCTGCTGATCGCCTTCCTCGACAAGACCTCCTCCTCCCTCGACCAGTTCGGGTACGAGAAGGAGATCGCCACGATCATGCAGGGCCTGATCGTGATCTCGGTCGTCGTCAGCTACGAACTCGTCCGCCGTTACGGGCTCCGCCGCCAGCAGCAGAAGGTCGGCGAGGAACTCGCCGCCGGAGGCGCCCTCAAGACCGAGAAGGAGGAGGCAGCGCTGTGAGTACGAGCACGAGCACCGTCTCTGCCACGAGCGCCGCCCCCAAGAAGGGCGGCGGCCGCCGCACACTCTCCCTGCCCGTCGTCCTGCTGATCGTCGCCGGGGCGCTGGCCCTCGTGTCGCTGGTCCGGCTGATCAGCGGTGCCGACGACATCACCTCCGTCGGCCAGGTCGCCGGCGCGCTGGAACTCGCCGTACCGATCGGCCTCGCCGGACTCGGCGGCCTGTGGGCCGAACGCGCGGGCGTCGTCAACATCGGCCTCGAAGGCATGATGATCCTCGGCACCTGGTTCGGCGCCTGGGCCGGCTTCCAGTGGGGCCCCTGGGCCGGAGTCGTCTTCGGGATACTCGGCGGCTGCCTCGGCGGACTGCTGCACGCCGTCATCACCGTCACCTTCGGCGTCAACCACATCGTCTCCGGTGTGGCCATCAACATCCTCGCCGTCGGCGTCACCCGCTACCTGTCCAACTTCGCCTTCGACGGCGTGGAGGGCGGCTCCTCCAAGCAGTCGCCGCGCATCGACGCGATCACCGACATCACCGTCCCCGGACTCTCCGACTGGATGCAGGACCTCCAGCAACGGCACTGGTTCCTGATCTCCGACCTCGCCGGGGTCATCGGCGGCCTGGTGACCGGCCTGTCGCTGCTGACCGTCGTCGCACTGCTGCTCATCCCGGCCACCTGGTGGATCCTGTGGCGCACGGCCTTCGGGCTGCGGCTGCGCTCCTGCGGCGAGAACCCGATCGCCGCCGAGTCCCTCGGCGTCAACGTCTACAAGTACAAGTACATCGCCGTCACCGTCTCCGGCGGCCTGGCCGGACTCGCCGGCGCGTTCCTCGCGATCGTCGCCACCGGCATCTACCAGGAGGGCCAGACCGGCGGACGCGGCTACATCGGCCTCGCCGCGATGATCTTCGGCAACTGGATGCCCGGCGGCCTGGCCCTCGGCGCCGGACTCTTCGGCTTCACCGACAGCCTCAAGCTGCGCGGCGGCGCGGAGAACGTCCACGCGATGCTGCTCCTGCTGGCGATCCTGCTCGTCCTGGCCGTGGCCTGGCAGCTCTACAAGAAGAAGTACGTGACCGCCGCGATCTCGGCCGCCGTGGCCGCGCTGCTGTTCGTCTGGTACGCGCTGACCGACCAGGTGCCCAGCCAGTTCGTGGACGCGGCCCCCTACGTCACTACGCTGCTGGTCCTGGCGCTCTCCGCGCAACGGCTGCGCATGCCGAAGGCGGACGGAATGCCCTACCGGAAGGGGCAAGGCAAATGACAGGACCCGCGGTCGCACCCGCGCCCGAGGTCGACTGGGCCGCACTGCGCACGGCCGCCCGGGACGCCATGTCCCACGCGTACGCCCCGTACTCGAAGTACCCGGTCGGCGTCGCCGCCCTGGTGGACGACGGCCGTACCGTCACCGGCTGCAACGTCGAGAACGCGTCGTACGGGATCGGGCTGTGCGCCGAATGCGGCCTGGTCTCCGCCCTGCAACTGAGCGGCGGCGGCCGGCTCACCCACTTCACCTGCGTCGACGGCGCGGGCGAGGTGCTGGTGCCGTGCGGGCGCTGCCGGCAGCTGCTGTACGAGTTCGGCGGCCCCGAGCTGGTCCTGGAGACCCCGGACGGGCTCCGCACGCTGAACGAAATGCTCCCGCAGGCGTTCGGCCCGGAGCATCTCGGCTGACGCCGGCCCCCGGCCGGGTCCGGGCCTCCCCACCGAGGCCGCGGCCCCCGCACCAGGTCCCGGTGGCGCCGCGATCCGGCTCCACCGGGACCGCTGTACCACCCGCACACGTACGTTCGTTGTCGAAAGGAACGCCATGGACGTCATCTCCGTCATCCGCACCAAGCGCGACCGGGGCGAGCTGAGCCCGGAGCAGATCGACTGGGTGATCGACGCCTACACGCGCGGCGAGGTCGCCGACGAGCAGATGTCGGCGCTCGCCATGGCGATCCTCCTCAACGGCATGAACCGTACGGAGATCGCCCGCTGGACCGCCGCCATGATCGCCTCCGGCGAGCGCATGGACTTCTCCGCGCTCTCGCGCCCCACGGCCGACAAGCACTCCACCGGAGGCGTCGGCGACAAGATCACCCTGCCGCTCGCCCCGCTGGTCGCCGCGTGCGGCGCGGCCGTGCCGCAGCTCAGCGGCCGGGGACTCGGCCACACCGGCGGAACGCTCGACAAGCTGGAGTCCATCCCCGGCTGGCGGGCACTGCTCTCCAACGAGGAGATGCTGAACGTCCTGGACACCACCGGCGCCGTCATCTGCGCGGCGGGCGACGGGCTCGCCCCGGCGGACAAGAAGCTGTACGCGCTGCGCGACGTCACCGGCACGGTCGAGGCCATCCCGCTGATCGCCTCCTCGATCATGTCCAAGAAGATCGCCGAGGGCACGGGCTCACTGGTCCTCGACGTCAAGGTCGGCTCCGGCGCCTTCATGAAGACCATCGAGGACGCCCGCGAACTGGCCTCCACCATGGTGGGCCTGGGCACCGACCACGGCGTGCGGACCGTCGCCCTGCTCACCGACATGTCCACACCGCTCGGTCTGACCGCGGGCAACGCCCTTGAGGTCCGCGAGTCGGTCGAGGTCCTCGCGGGCGGCGGCCCGGCCGACGTCGTCGAGCTGACCCTCGCCCTCGCCCGCGAGATGCTCGACGCGGCGGGCCTGCGCGACGCCGACCCGGCGAAGGCGCTGGCCGACGGCTCCGCGATGGACGTCTGGCGCCGCATGATCGCCGCCCAGGGAGGCGACCCGGACGCCGCGCTGCCGGTCGCCCGCGAACACCAGGTCGTCACCGCGCCCTCCTCGGGCGTCCTCACCCGCCTCGACGCCTACGGAGTCGGCGTCGCCGCCTGGCGCCTCGGCGCGGGCCGCGCCCGCAAGGAGGACCCCGTCCAGGCCGGCGCCGGCGTCGAACTCCACGCCAAGCCGGGCGACTCCGTCACGGCGGGCCAGCCCCTGCTGACCCTGCACACGGACACCCCGGAGAAGTTCGCCTACGCGGCCGAGGCGCTGGAGGGCACGTACGACATCGGCGCGACCGGCTCGGCGTACGAGGCCACACCGGTGGTGCGGGAACGTATCGCCTGACCTGCGCGGATACCCATTCGGGTGAACGGGATCGGTGGACGGCCACCGGTCCCGTTCGGCTTGCTGGGAGCGGTGACACAGCGAAGGGGACGGCCATGAGCGCACTCACCGTCGCACACGAGCCCGAGCAGGGCTGGGACGACCTTGTCCATACCTGGAAGGGGACGGGCGCACCCGACCTGGAAGGGGACGGACGCACCCGAGGGCCGCAAGGTGGAGATCATCGAGGGGATCATCACCGTGTCACCGTCGCCGTCCTGGGACCACGATTCCACCGCTTCCATGGGGTGTCGGATTCCCCGACCGCCACGCTCCACGGCGAGCCCCGGGCCGGAACGTACCGCATGCTGGAAACGGTCGAGTACGGCAAGCTCACCCTCCCCGCCCCCCTTCGACCTGGCCGTCGACACCGGCGAGTTCACCGTCAGCTGACCGCCCGTCCCGCCAGTAGCTCCGGCAGCTCCCGCATGTCCTCGAAGACCCGCGTGTCCGGCCCCGCCAGCCGGTGCGCGGCGGTCAGGCCGCCCGCGTAGCCGAAGACCCGCATGCCCGCCGCGCGGGCCGCCGTCACCCCGTACGGGCTGTCCTCCACGACCGCGCAGCGCGCCGGTGGCACGCCCATCGACCGGGCGGCGTGCAGGAAGACATC
The DNA here is from genome assembly GCF_042900885.1 of Streptomyces sp. NPDC012835. NCBI lineage: Bacteria > Bacillati > Actinomycetota > Actinomycetes > Kitasatosporales > Streptomycetaceae > Streptomyces > Streptomyces sp. NPDC012835. Next base: position 223,689 of record NZ_JBIBBW010000003.1, on the reverse strand, counting down.
GGGCGCGGGCTTGCCCTGTGCGACGTCCTCGGCGCTGAAGATGTGGCCGTCGTCGAAGTGGTGGAGCAGACCGGTGGTCCGCAGGTTCCGCCGGAGCGTCCGGTGGCCGCAGTTCGAGGCGATGCAGAACGGCAGGTCCAGGGCTTCCAGCGCGTCCGCCGCGCCGTCGATGGCGACCAGCTCGGTCTCGAACGCCCGCTGGTAGAGATGGTCGTACGGTTTGTTCCAGCCGGGCTCCAGCGGACGCCCGAGCCGCTCCTCCAGGGCCTTGTTGTAGACCTCGGCGGACGATCCGACGAAGGTCTCGATGATCTCCTCCTCGGTGAAGTCGCAGCCCAGCGCCGCGAAGACCTGCGCGTCCACCCGGACGCACAGGCGCTCGCTGTCCACCAGCACACCGTCGCAGTCGAAGATCACCAGTTCGACAGGTTCGTGGGTCATGCTCCGCAGCGTACGGGCCGTGCCCGCGCGGGTGCGATGAGTTCCGGCGGCTTGACCGGTCTTCTCCGTGTGGATGTCACGAAACCGATCGTTCTCGTCGTCGCCGGGCACCTCACCCCGGCCGATGTGCCCCGGCTCCACGAGGAGTTGAACGCCGCACTGCCCGCGACCGCCGCCGATGTGATCTGTGACGTGGCCGGTCTCGTCCGGCCGACGCTGGCGGCCGTCGAGGTGCTCGCCCGGCTTCGGCTCACAGCTCGCCGGCGCGGCTGCCGGCTCCGGCTGCGCGGGGCCGGGCGGGAGCTGCGGACGCTGCTCGACCTGGTGGGGCTGAGCGACCTGGCCCGGGACTGAGCCCCACCCCGCTCAGCCCCGGCCCCGCTCAGCCCTACGCGTTCTCCAGCGTCGGCGGCAGATCGAACAGCGGGAACCAACGGTCCGTGTCCAGGAAGCAGTTCATCGCCGAGATCCTGCCGTCCTCGATCTCGATGATCTGGAGCGCCCACGGCGTGAACCCGTCGCCCGACTCCGACGGCTTGTAGTGCGCGAAGGCCGGCGTCCCGTTGGCGACCGTCGGCACCAGACGCGAACCCCGGCAGCCCGCGCCGATGGTGAGCATGAAGCCGGTGATGTCGTCGTGACCCTGGAGCCACAGAGCGAACGGCGGCATGGTGAACTTCGCGTCGTCGTGGAGCAGCGCCGTCAGCGCCTTCATGTCGTACCCCTCGAAGGCCGCGACATAGCGCTCCAGCAGCCGCTGGTGCTCCTCGTCCAGCGGGTCCGCCGTCCGCGTCGCGGCCGGCTCGGACTCGGCGATCGTCGCGCGCGCCCGCTGGAGCGCGCTGTTGACCGAGGCGACCGTCGTCTCCAGCAGCTCGGCGACCTCGCTCGCCTTCCAGGACAGCACCTCGCGCAGGATCAGCACCGCCCGCTGCTTCGGCGGCAGATGCTGGAGCGCCGCGACGAAGGCCAGCCGGATCGTCTCGCGCGAGACCGCCGCCTCCGCCGGGTCCGTCATCGACGGCAGCACCCGGCCGTCCGGCACCGGTTCCAGCCAGGTGTTCTCCGGGAGCGCGGTGAGCTGCGCCTGCGCGACGGGCGTCGGCCCCGACAGATCCATCGGGCGGGCCCTGCGGTTGCCCGCGTTGAGCATGTCCAGGCAGACGTTGGTGGCGATGCGGTAGAGCCACGAGCGCAGCGAGGACCGGCCCTCGAACCTGTCGAGACTCTTCCACGCCCGCACCATCGTGTCCTGCACGGCGTCCTCGGCCTCGAACGGCGACCCCAGCATCCGGTAGCAGTAACCGGTCAGCTCCGTGCGGTACTTCTCCAGCCGTGCGTCCGGATCCGGAGCCGAGGCCGAGTCCGGTGCCGATCCCTGCGTCGATGCCACTTCACTCATCGCGTCACCCCAGTAGCCCCCTGTGAAACCAGTACGGGGCCAGTCTCCCGGAAGCGGGCGCCCGGCGCAGAGGATCGGCCGGGTCCGGTCAGGTTCCCGGCTTGCGCCCGTAGACGTAGACCGCGTCGCCGTTCTTCAGCATCGCCCAGTACTTCGCGGCGACGGTTTTGGTCATGTTCACGCAGCCGTGCGAGCCCGGCGGGTTCCACATGCTCAGGTTCACCGAGTGGAACGCCTGGCCCCCGTCGAAGAACTGGCTGTACGGCATGGGCACGTCGTAGATCGACGAGACATGGTTCTTGTGCCGCCAGTAGACCTTCTTCAGCCCTGTCCTGGTCGCGTAGCCCTTGCGCCCGGTGCGCACCGGCACCGGACCGTACGCCAGCTTCTTGCCGTCCTGGATCCAGCTCAGCTGACGCGTGAGGTCGACGCAGGCGACCCGCCCCTTGTTCGTGGGGCACTTGCCGGCCTTGTTGGGGTTCTTGCCCGCCGCCTTCTGCTGGTTCATCAGGTCCATCACGCCCCAGGTGACCGGACCCGCGTAGCCGATGGTCGGGGTGATGCCGTGCTTCGACTGGAAGGCCCGGATGGCGTTGCAGTCGGCCGTGGACTGCTTGCCGTCCACCGGCCGGCCGAGGAACTTCTCGACCTGCTTCTGGTACGGGCCCTTGCTCGCCGTGCAGGAGGCCGCCTGCGCCGGCGCGGCCCCCGCGACCGTCACGGCCAAGGGCAGCAGCAGCGCCGTGATGCCGGCCGCCACGGCCCCTCCGCGGGATATGTGTCCCATCCGTCCCGTCCCCCTCCGCATGTGTGCGGGCCCCGTGCCTGTACGGGGCGTTCCGGGGGGATAGACGGCCGGGAGGGGTGCGCAGTTGCCCGGACACGGCGGTTTATTTCCGCCCGGGGCCGGGGCCTGCGGCTCCTCGGTACGGGACCCGCGTCTCCGTCGCTGGAACGCCGGCCCCACCGCTCAAGCGGCTGCCGGGGCGGTTCCCCCGCGCGCCGTCCGGGCGCGGTGCGAGCCGTACAGCGTGATCGAGACGACCCCGAGGACCGCCACCAGCCCGAGCAGCACCGTCCCGCTCCAGCCGGCCGCGTGGAAGGCGACAGCGCCGAGCGTGCCGCCCGCACCGCTGCCCAGGTAGTACGCGGACTGGTAGAGCGCCGACGCCTGCGCGCGGCCCGACTTGGCGGTACGGCTCACCGAGGACGAGGCGACCGAGTGGCCCGCGAAGAAGCCCGCCGTGATCAGCACCAGCCCGAGCAGCACCGCCGCCAGCGCGTCGGACAGCGACAGCAGCAGCCCGGCGGCCGTCGTGCTCACCGCCAGATACAGCGCGCCGCGCCGGCCCAGCCGCTCGACCAGCCGGCCGGCCGCGGCGGAGGAGACCGTACCGACCAGATAGACCAGGAAGATCGAGCCGACGATCCCCTGCGGCAGCTGGAAGGGGGCCGCCACCAGCCGGTAGCCGATCGCGGTGTACACCGCGCCGAACACCACCATGAACAGCCCGCCGATCGCGTACAGCCGGCGCAGCAACGGGTCGGCCAGGTGCCCGCCGACCGTCCCCGCCAGCGCGCGCGGGCTCAGCGAACGAGGGGTGAAGTTACGGGCCTTGGGGAGCATGAGGCGGAAGACCACCGCGCACGCCACCGCCAGCAGCCCGACCGCGCCCAGCGCCGCGCGCCAGCCCCACAGCTGGGCGACCCAGCCGGTGAGGACCCGGCCGCTCATCCCGCCGACGCTGTTGCCCGCGACGAACAGCCCGATCGCGGCGACCAGCGCCTTCGGCCGTACCTCCTCCGCGAGATACGCCATCGCCGACGCCGGGAGCCCGGCCAGCGCCGCGCCCTGGAGCGCGCGCAGCGCCACCAGCACCTCGATGTTCGGCGCGAAGGGCACCAGCAGCCCGACCGCCACCGCCACCGCGAGCGAGACCGTCATCAGCGTGCGCCGGCCGAAGCGCTCGGACAGCGCGCTCAGCGGCAGGACGAACAGCGCCAGCGCGCCCGTCGCCGCCGACACCGTCCAGCTGGCCCGGCCCGCCGTCACATCGAAACCCGCGGAGATCGCGGGTAGCAGCGCCTGGGTGGAGTACAGCAGTGCGAAGGTCGCGACCCCGGCGGCGAAGAGGGCGAAACTCATCCGGCGGTAGCCGGGGCCGCCGGGGGAGAGCCGCTCGGGTACGGACTCGGTCGGAGCGGACGGCGCGGCGGAGGCACCCGGGGTGACGGGTGCCTCGGTACTGGCTGAAGGCATGGTCCGAACGTAAGCACCCGCCGTTCATGCGTCCAATGCACAGAATGGCGATAATCGTTCCCATGACGCATGAGCAGAGGTCACAGCGGCGGCTGTCATGGAGCGGTGACGAACACGACATGGACCACACCGCGAGCGGAGACCGCGCGACCCCCGCCGCCGGGCTGGACGCCGAGTCCTGGCCCGCCCTCCTCGCGCCCCGGCTCGCGTACTTCGCCGGGGTGGCCCGCCACGAGCACGTCACCCGCGCCGCCCGGGACACGGGCGTCCCGCAGTCCACGCTCTCCCGCGCCATGGTCCGGCTCGAACAGGACCTGGGCGTGGCCCTGTTCGCCCGCAAGGGCCGTACGGTCTCGCTGACCCCGGCGGGCCGGACGTTCCTCGGCTCGGTGGAACGGGCCCTGGCCGAGGTCGAGCGCGCCGCCGAGTCCGTACGGGCCGACGCCGACCCGGCGTCCGGCAAGGTCGCCTTCGGGTTTCTGCACACCATGGGCTCGGAGACCGTACCCGGCCTGATCAGGGCCTTCCGCGCCGACCACCCCCGGGTGCGGTTCCAGCTCGTGCAGAACTACGGCGAGGCGATGATCGAGCGGCTGCGCGCTGGCGACCTCGACCTCTGCCTGACCTCACCCGTGCCGGACGCCCCCGACCTGGTCGCCCGCAGACTGGACGAGCAGCGGCTGCGGCTCGTCGTCCCCGACGACCACCGGCTCGCCGGCCGCCGCCGGGTCCGCCTGGCGGAGGCGGCCGACGAAACGTTCGTCACCCTCGAACCGGGGTACGGGCTGCGCCGGATCACCGACGACCTCTGCGCCGAGGCGGGGTTCCGGCCGCGCGTCGCCTTCGAGGGCGAGGAGGCCGAGACGCTGCGCGGCCTGGTCGCGGCCGGGCTGGGCGTCGCGCTGCTGCCGCCACCGGCCGTGGCCCGCCCCGGAGTGGTCGAGCTGACGGTCACGGCGCCGCGCGCGGTGCGCGAGATCGGGGTCGCCTGGCTCGACGGCCACCCGGACACCCCGCCGGTCGCGGCCTTCAAGCGCTTCCTGCTCTCCCGCAAGGGCCAACTCCTGCCGGACTGAGGGGGACCCGGCCCGGTGGGCCAACACGCCTTAGCGCCGCAGCGACCGCCCGAACCCCGCCGCCAGCGGCATCCGCAGCCCCAGCGGCGGCGGCGCCGCCAGCGCGTCCGTGACCGGCCGGGAGTAGGCGCGCGACAGCAGCGCGCCCAGCACGAAGTCCGATGCCAGCGCCAGGACTTCGGCGTGGTGCTGGCGCAGCGCGTGGCCGTCGGAGTGGACCTCGAAGCGGCAGGTGTCCCGGTTCGCCTTCTTGGCGCGCTCGGCCAGCCGGTAGGAGAGTTCGGGATCGGTGCGGGCGTCGTCGGTGCCGTGCATGATCAGGACCTGACGGCCCACCAACTGCCGTACGGGCTCCCCCTGTCGTACGGTGTCCCGGCCCCCGCCCCGGCTCCGCTCCCCGTCCGGCTCGCGGGCCTGCTCCCGCTCCCGCTCCGACTCCGGCAGCCAGGGAGCCATCGCCAGTACGGAGTTGACGGCCGGGTGCCCCGCCGCGCGCAGCGCCGCCCGGCCGCCCATGCCGTGGCCCGCCAGACACACCGGCACGTCCCCGTACCGCCGTACGACCTCCCGTACCGCCCACGCGGCGTCCGCCGCGAGCGAGGCGTCCGCGCCGTTCCAGCCGCGCGTGCCGTAGCGCACCGGGTGCACCAGCACTCCCTCGGCCGTCCCGACCCTGGCCAGCGAGCGGGCGAGCGGCAGCATCCGCAGCGCGGCGAGGCGCGAGGGGCCCCTGGTGGAGACGGGCTCACCGGGGGGCAGCACCAGCACCACCCCCGCGACGGCGGCCCCCTCCACGAGCGGCAGTACGGCCCGCCCGAGCCTGGTCCCGCGCTCGTCACGGAGCGTGTGTGCTGCCCCGTCCCGGCCGTCCGTGTGTCCCCCCGGCGCGGGAACCGCCTGCTGTCCCATGGCAGAACAGTCTCAGAAGGACGGGTGTACGCCACCCGTCCGCACGGTCACCGTTGGATATCGTCCCGCTGCACTCTACGCGCGTAGGCGCTGAGGCGTTAGAGTGCTCGGATGACGAGCCAGACGTACCGTCCGCCCACCGTCGACCAGATCCGCCGCGCCCCCAAGGTCCTGCTCCACGACCATCTGGACGGCGGCCTGCGTCCCGGCACGATCATCGATCTCGCCCGTGAGGTCGGCTACGAGGCCCTGCCCGAGCAGGAGCCCGACAAGCTCGGCCTCTGGTTCCGCGCGGCGGCCGACTCCGGCTCGCTGGAGCGCTATCTGGAGACCTTCGCCCACACCTGCGCCGTGATGCAGACCCGCGACGGCCTCTTCCGGGTCGCCGCCGAGTGCGCCGAGGACCTCGCCGAGGACGGGGTGGTCTACGCGGAGGTGCGGTTCGCCCCGGAGCAGCACCTGGAGACCGGCCTCACCCTCGAAGAGGTCGTCGAGGCCGTCAGCGAGGGCTTCCGCGAGGGCGAGCGGCGCGCCCGCGAGAACGGCCACCGGATCAGGGTCGGCGCCCTGCTCACCGCCATGCGGCACGCGGCCCGCGCGCTGGAGATCGCCGAACTCGCCAACCGCTACCGCGACACGGGTGTCGTCGGCTTCGACATCGCGGGCGCCGAGGCGGGCTTCCCGCCCACCCGGCACCTCGACGCGTTCGAGTACATGAAGCGGGAGAACAACCACTTCACCATCCACGCCGGCGAGGCGTTCGGGCTGCCGTCGATCTGGCAGGCGCTCCAGTGGTGCGGCGCGGACCGGCTCGGGCACGGGGTGCGGATCATCGACGACATCGAGGTCGCCGAGGACGGCTCGGTCCGGCTGGGCCGGCTCGCCGCTTACGTACGGGACAAGCGTGTCCCGCTGGAGCTGTGCCCCAGCTCCAACCTCCAGACCGGGGCCGCCGACTCGTACGCCGAGCACCCCATCGGGCTGCTCCGCAAGCTCCACTTCCGGGCCACGGTCAACACCGACAACCGGCTGATGTCCGGTACGAGCATGAGCCGGGAATTCGAGCTGCTGGTCGACGCGTTCGCTTACACGCTCGATGACTTGCAGTGGTTCACAGTCAATGCGATGAAATCAGCTTTCATTCCTTTCGATGAAAGACTGGCCATGATCAACGATGTGATCAAGCCCGGATATGCCGGACTGAAGTCCGAATGGCTGTTCCAGCAGGCGGCTGTGACCAGCGGATCCACCGGCTGAATACGTTCATCGCATAAATCGGGGAAGGGTCCGGGACACGCATGTCCCGGACCCTTCCGGGTGATTGCGGGCAGCGGGCCCCTCTGGCTAACTTGCGGAGCTGCCCATATCCCGCCTTCCCCAAGGACGAAACCCCAGATGAAGCAGTCCGCCGTCAAGACCATCGGTGCCGCCGCCCTCGGCGCCGCCTTCGCCGCCACCGCCGCGGGCAGCGCCTCCGCCGCGCCGTCCCTTCCCGAGACCGGCGCGGCTCTGGACACCGTCGGTGTCGTCGCGCAGACCCTGCCGCTGGAGACGGTCGCGGAGAAGCTCCCCGCGCCCGCCTCCGAGGTGGTCGCCACGGGCCGCTCCGTGCTCAACGGCGTGCAGAAGACCACCAAGCCCGGCTCGAAGGCGAAGGGCGCCGCCAAGGCCGACCCGCTCAAGGGCCTGCTCGGCGGTCTGCCCATCAACGGCCTGACCTCGGCCGGCGGCAACGGCCTCAACGGACTGCCGCTCGGCTGATCCCGGCCGACGCCGCACCTGCGCGGTGGGGCGGCGGAACCCCCTCGGGTCTCCGTCGCCCCACCGCGCATATGTGTGTGCGCCGGGGCCACCGGGCCGTGATCAGGGCCGGGTGGCCGGGGCCGCCCGGGTCTACCAGGCGGTCGAGGCGGTCTTCTCTCCCGGCAGCAGCATCCACAGCGCCAGATAGAGCAGGAACTGCGGTCCCGGCAGCAGACACGAGACCACGAAGATCACCCGCATCGTGCCGGCCGAGATACCGAAGCGCCGTGCCAGCGCCGCGCACACCCCGCCGAGCATGCGTCCTTCACGGGGGCGGACCAGTCCTGGCATGGTGGGCTCCTTCGCGAGCGCGTCGCGGGAGCCTCTCCTTCGTGCTCCCGTCCTCTCCCATGGTGGAACGGGAAAGCGGACGAAGCGTCGCTCTAAGGGGCGATACCGACCCTGGAAATCGTCGGGGTCGCCCCCTGCGGGGCAACGTCCCGTGACCCACCGCGTGACGCTTCCCGCACCCCGCCCCGCGGAACCCCGCCCGACGCCGGCCCCCGCGACAGCCACCCCCGCGGCCCTTCGCCCCCGGAGCCGCCCCTCAGCCGGCCCGCGCCCCGTACCGTACGGAGCCGGACGCCGCGACGCAGCCTGGCCCGGCCCGCCGGCACCACCACCAGATGGGCCAGCGCCACCCCCACCGTGTTCAGCAGAAGCGAGTCCACGTCGGCCACGCGGCCGGGCACCGCGGTCTGCACCAGCTCGATCCCGAGCGAGACCAGCGCACCGGCCGTCACCGTGCGGGTCAGCGAGGCCCAGAAGGAGACCGAGAGCCGGCCGTCGACCACCGGCAGCAGTACACCGAGCGGCGCCAGCAGCATCAGCCCGCCGCCGATCCGGCGCACGGCCTCCAGCGGACCGAGGGCCAGACTCGCCTCGATACCGGCGAACGGCGTCAGATTGGCCGCGTCCACCCACATGACGTCCAGTGGGCGGAGCGTCAGCCACCCCACCAGCAGCAGATGCATGAGGAGGAGGACGAATCCCGCCCTACGGGAGCGGATGACGGCACTGCCGCCCGGACCTTGACGCACGATGCCCAAGACGCGCCGCCCGGCGGAAACGGTTCCGCCGGGCACGGAAGAAAACCCTCATGAGACGGGCGTCACCCGCGTGGCGGTCTTGACTGTCCTGACTCACTCCGGAGACGCGTCGGGCGAGCGGGCGACGAGCCACTCGCCGTCGTCCCTCTGCCCCGGCCGTCCGTCTGCCGGGGCGGCGATCGGTCCGGTGGTCGGCACGTCGCTGTCCGGATGGGTCTTCGTCTCCTGGTCGCACGTGTAACCGCGCGCCCGGTAGTCGCCGGGACCGCCCAGCACGACCGCGCCGTCCGTGGCCCCGCTCTCCGCCAGCGTGCACACGATCTGGGCGAGCGCCACCGCCGGCAGGTCCTCCGGCTGGCGATTGATCCGCAGCGTCCCGGAAGGGTCCCCCTTACGGGGAGCGGAGACCAGCAGCGGCCCCCGTACCGAGGTGGTGAAGCCCGCCTCGCGCTCGGCGGCCGAGGGCTGCGTCTGAAGCTCGTCCAGCAGTCCCTGCGCGATCTTCCTCCGCGAGTCGTCCGACGCGCCGGCCTCGGGAACCTTTGCCGAGCGCTCCACGGGCGTCAGACCGGAGGAGCACACCAGATAGACCCGGGCCGGGACGCCGGGCCGGGCCTGCGTGACGACGTTCTCGTCGGAGATCTCGCAGGGCATCCGCGAGGGCGCCGCTCCGGCGTCCACCGGTATCGAGGTGGTCCTGATCCCGCACGCCGGGGCGAGTACGGCGAGCGCGAGCACACCGGTGAGGCGTACGAGGCGTGCGAGGCGACCGAGACGCACCGGGCGGGCCGGGCTCGCGGGACGCGCGGCGGCGGGCCCGCCCGCTGCCCGGCCCCCGTACCCGCTCATGTTCCCGCGCCCGCTCGTGTCCGCGCGCGTCACGACGCGTCGCCTCCCTCTCGCCGCTGCGACCGCCGCTCGGGCCCGCCGCCCGTCCGTCCGTCGTCCGCCTGCCCGTCCGGGTCCCGCAGCGCGTCCTCGCCACTGTCGCGCGGCAGCCGCAGGACGAACATCGCCCCGCCGTCCGGCACGTTCGACGCCGTGATGTCCCCGCCGTGGATGTGCGCGTTCTCCACCGCGATCGACAGGCCGAGCCCGCTGCCCTCGGACCGGGGACGCGAGGCGCTCGCCTTGTAGAAGCGGTCGAAGACATGCGGCAGCACCTCCTCGGGGATGCCGGGGCCGTGGTCCCGTACCTCCACGACCAGCGTGTCGCCCTCCGTGCGCACCGCCACCCGCACCGGCGATCCGCCGTGCTTGAGCGCGTTGCCGATCAGATTCGCCATGATCACGTCGAGCCGGCGCGGATCGAGCCGCGCCATGATGCCGCGCTCGGCGTCCAGATCCACCGCGTCCAGCCAGGCCCGCGCGTCGATGCACGCCGTCAACTGGTCGGCCACGTCCACATCGTCCAGCACCAGCCGCGCCGTACCCGCGTCGAAGCGGGTGACCTCCATCAGATTCTCCACCAGGACGTTCAGCCGACGGGTCTCGCTCACCACCAGCGTCACCGCGGGCGCGATCATCGGATCCAGGCTGTCCGCCTCCTCCTCCAGCACCTCGGTGACGGCGGTCAGCGCGGTCAGCGGGGTACGCAGCTCGTGCGACATGTCCGCGACGAAGCGACGGCTGGACTCCTCCCGCGCGCTCATGTCCGCGACCTTCTTCTGGAGCGACTCGGCCGCGCTGTTGAACGTACGGGAGAGATCGGCCAGTTCGTCCGTGCCCGAGACCCGCAGCCGCGTGTCGAACTGCCCCTCGCCGAGCTGCCGCGCCGCCTCGCCCAGCCGCTGCACGGGCCGCAGCACGGTCGTCGCCGCCGCCTGCGCGAGCAGGGCCGAGCCGATCAGCGCGACGGCCGTGGCGATCCCCAACGACCAGGACAGGGAGTTCAGATCGGCGCGTTCCTGGTCGAGGGACTTGAACAGATAACCGGTCGGCCCGCCCCCGATGATCCGGGTACCGGCCACCAGATACGGGGTGTCACCGCGCTCGGTCCGCTGCCAGAAGACATGGAACTCGTGCTGGTTGGCCGAGGTGACCCGCTGCCGGTCGTTCACCGCGTCCTGAAGCGACTTCGGCACGTCGTCCAGGGTGAACGTGTCCGGATCGGAGGCCGCCACGATCGGCTTTCCCTCATCCCGCTCCCCGATCAGCAGCACGCTGTAGCCGGAGTTGTCGCCCGCCATCTGATCGGCGGTGGTCCGCAGATCGGTCTGGGCCGGCCGCAGCGGCAGCTCGGCGGCGCGGTTCTGCATCTCCTGCTTGAAGTCCTTGAGGGTCGCCTCCTGCGTACGGGTCAGTACGGCCTCGCGGTTGAGCCAGTACGCGATCCCCGAAGCCGAGACGGCCGCGGTCAGCGCGACGGCGCCGAAGACCACCACCAGCCGCAGCCGCAGACTCGACCAGCGCAGCCCGGTGAGCAACGCCCTCCGCGTGGCACCGGCCCCACCGCCCGCCGCGGACCCGTCCGCCACATCCTCGTCCCTGCCCGGCGGCCGCTGGTCCGGCCCGCCCCCCGAGGTCGTATCCGTCACGAAGGCGCGTCCAGCCGGTAGCCCACACCCCGTACGGTACGGATCAGCGTCGGCGAGGACGGCACGTCCTCCACCTTCGCGCGCAGCCGCTGGACACACGCGTCCACCAGCCGTGAGTCGCCGAGATAGTCGTGCTCCCACACCAGCCGCAGCAGCTGCTGCCGCGACAGGGCCTGGCCCGGACGCCGGCTCAGCTCCAGCAGCAGCCGCAGCTCGGTCGGGGTGAGCTGCATGTCCTCACCGTTCTTGGTGACCGTCATGGCGGCCCGGTCGATCACCAGACCGCCGAAGGTCGCGGAGTCCGTGGACTCCCGCTCGCCCCGCCGCAGCACCGCGCGAATCCTGGCGTCCAGGACCCGGCCCTGTACGGGCTTCACCACATAGTCGTCGGCGCCCGACTCCAGGCCGACCACCACATCGATGTCGTCGTTGCGCGCCGTCAACAGGATGATCGGCAGCTGATCGGTGCGCCGGATGCGCCGGCACACCTCGAAGCCGTCGATCCCGGGCAGCATGACGTCCAGCACGATCAGGTCCGGGCGCTGCTCCCGCAGCAGTTTCAGGCCGTCCTCGCCCGTCGCCGCGGTGGCCACACGGTGACCCTGGCGTGACAACGAGAGTTCGAGGGCCGTGCGGATGGCGTCGTCGTCCTCGATCAGCAACAGAAAAGGCACAGGGAGCATTCTGTCTCATGGGGGACCGGAGTTCGACTGCCGGACGGTTCCCACCTGTTCCCGCACTTCTTCCACACGGAAGAGGGACCCCTGTGACACGGCTGTGACAGTCGGAGGACAGGGTGATGAAACTGCCCCGGCAAGCTCATTGGCACAAGGAACGAAAGCAACTCCAACCGACGGGGGGCGCGGGATGAACGCACCGCACGGCACGGCGACGAGCACGGCAGTGGTCACGCGTCTGCACGACGTCGCGAGGAGCGGCGAGAAGTCCGGTGCCGGGAACGGACGGGGGTGCGTTCGCGGCACCGGGCGTCAGCACAGGCCGCCGTACATGGCGGCCTTCGACGCCCCCAGGCTCCCCCCGTCACCTCGGGTGGCCGGCGGGGGAGTCGCGTACGGGGAGGTCTCGGGGGAGCGGACGCTCCGGACGGACACGGCGGGCACGGGGGAAACGGGGGACGCCGAAGCGGCGTTCACCGCCTACGTCCAGGAGCGCCGCGCCTCCCTGTACGCGACGGCATACCACCTGACCGGTGACCGTTTCGAGGCCGAGGACCTGCTCCAGAGCGCCCTGTTCTCCACCTACCGGGCGTGGGACAGGATCAGCGACAAGGCGGCGCTCGGGGGCTACCTCCGCCGCACCATGACCAATCTGCACATCAGCGCCTGGCGCAGGCGCAAGCTCAACGAGTATCCGACCGAGGAGCTGCCGGAGACGGCGGCCGACACGGACGCGATGCGCGGTACGGAACTGCGCGCGGTGCTCTGGCAGGCGCTCGCCCGCGTCCCGGAACTCCAGCGCACCATGCTGGTACTGCGCTACTACGAGGGCCGCACCGATCCGGAGATCGCGGAGATCCTCGACATCAGCGTCGGCACGGTGAAATCGAGCATCTGGCGGTCGCTCCGCCGGCTGCGCGAGGACGAGGTCCTCAGCTTCGGCCGTGACGAGGAGGAGTCCTTCGGCGAGTTGGTCGCCTGAAGGACGTGCGGGGCCCGATGTCCCCGGGGGGAGGCGTCGGGAGCACGGGGGAGGGGAAACACGGGAACCCGGGGGGAAACGGGGGCCCGAGGGGGAAGAACACGGGGGCACGGGGGAACACGGGAAGAAGGCGGGACCCGACAGGCCGGGGGGCTTGTGGGGTCCCGCTTTCCGTGCGTCTCGCCGCGTCCCGCGCGTCCCGTCAGCCGCGTACGGTACGGGCGGCTCCGCCGCCGGGGGCGGCGCCGCTCGGGGCCTGGTCCTTGCGCGGTTTCACGCACCGGCCCGCCGCCGCGGCCGTGATGCGGCCCAGCGCCTCCGCCTTGTCGCACGGATACGCGCCGAGCGCCGTCTGCCGGCCGACGATCGCCCGCTCCGCCCGCATCAGCCGCCACCCGCGCCGCAGCAGGAACGGCACCGACTTCCGGCCCTCGCGCAGATCGCGCGTCAGCCGTCGCCGGAACGTCGTGGAAGGGCGGCCGCGCAGACAGATCGCGTCGGCCAGCACCCCCAGCTCCTGGCAGCGCGTCACGATGTCGGCGGCGAATATGCCCTCGGCGAGGAACAGCGGGGTGCGGTCGATGTCGAGCACCTCGGTGTCCACCCGTGAACTGGTCGCGATGGAGTAGACGGGAACGGTCGTACGCCCCGTACGGCACAGCTCCACGACCGCCGCCACGGCGGCGTCCGCGTCCCAGGACCTGGCGGAGTCCCAGTCGATGTCCGTGCTGTCCGGGACGAGCGGCAGCGTCGGGTCGTCACCCTCTTTGTAGAAGTCGTCAAGACGCAGCACGGGCAGGCCGGTACGGGCGGCGAGGGACGACTTTCCGGAACCGGAGGGGCCGGCGAGCAGCACGACGCGGGTCGGCATGGTGGGAGCGGTCACGGGACACCAGTGTGCGGCATGCGAGCGGTAAGTGAACCCCCGGGGAACCTTTGAGCGGCATCGGCGGCCGGCTTCATCCGGTTTGGCGGGTTTGGTGGAATCGCACGCCTCATGTCAACTACGCTGCGTGTCATTCCGCTTACCCGATCCACGGCCCGATCCACCGGCCAGGCAGGACATCCCATGGCGCGTCACGCAGCTCCCACCCCTCCACGCCGCACTCTGCTGCGCGCGGGTCTGACCATCACCGCGGCGGGCGCGGCGCTGGGCCTCGGCACGGCGGCGGCCCAGGCGGCGGCTCCGGCCGCGCCACCGCCCCTGTCGGGTACGGACAAGCCGCTCCTCGACGCGGCGGAGCTGCCGATCGCCGGCCAGGCCGTCAGCACGGCCCTCGGCCACTCCGCCGCGGGCGCGCTGGGCCCGGTCAAGAGCCTCCAGCTGGACCCGCTGGCGGGTACGGGCACCGATCCGCTCGACAACGCCCTGGGCACCCAGATCGCCGACTTCAAGCCGATCTCCACGGCGGCGGTCACCGGCCCGATCACGGACGGCGGCGCGCTCAAGGACCTGCCGCTGGTGGGGGACGTGGTGGGGCTGCTGCCGGGGTGAGGGGGCTTCGCTCAGGTGCCGCGCCCCAGGCGCATGACGGTGACGGTGATCGCTGCGTCATCGATCTCGTAGACAAGTCGATACAGCCCGATCTGGATGACGGAGGTCCGGAGAGCCGTATGCGAAGGATCCGTCGGGACGTGGCTCGTGGGCCGACAGGTCAACAGAGGCGAAGACCTGTAGGAGACCGTCCGGCTTCCGTCATCGCGTAGGTCTCGGTCATGTACAGAAGCGCACTTTTCTGCACAGTGCTGTGCGCTGAAGAAGTCCCGCACTCCCCCGAGCAGGGGAATGCGGGACTTCGGGTCCGCAGCGCCGGTGTGCCGGACTGTCAGTAGGACGAGCCCGACGCGCCCAGGCTGCCCGTCGGGTGCCAGACCGTCTTGGTCTCCAGGAAGGCCGTCAGCCGGTGGGTGCCCTGGTCGGCGGTCCAGTCCTCCGGCTTCGGGCGCCGTACCCGCTTCAGGTTGTCGGCCGCCGCGATCTCCAGCTCCTTGGCGAGGGGCTCGTCCGCGCCGGTGAGGTCGATCCCGTTGACGTCCTGGTGCGCGGCGAGGGGCGCCGCGATCTCGGCGGTCCTGCCGGACAGTACGTTGACGACGCCGCCCGGCAGGTCGGAGGTGGCCAGCACCTCGCCCAGGGAGAGCGCCGGCAGCGGATGCCGCTCGCTCGCGACGACGACCGCCGTGTTGCCCGTGGCGATCACCGGGGCGATCACCGAGACCAGCCCCAGGAAGGACGAGTCCTGCGGCGCGAGCACCGCGACGACACCGGCCGGCTCCGGGGTGGACAGGTTGAGGAACGGACCCGCGACCGGGTTCGCCCCGCCCGCGATCTGGGCGATCTTGTCCGTCCAGCCCGCATACCAGACCCAGCGGTCGACGGCCGCGTCGACCACGGCCGCCGCCTTCGGCTTGGACAGGCCCTCGGCGTCGGCGACCTCCCGTACGAACTGGCTCCGGCGGCCCTCCAGCATCTCGGCGACGCGGTAGAGGACCTGGCCCCGGTTGTAGGCGGTGGCCCCGGACCAGCCGCCGAACGCCTTGCGGGCCGCGACGACCGCGTCACGGGCGTCCTTGCGGGAGGACAGGGGGGCGTTGGCCAGCCAGGCGCCCTTCGCATCCGTCACTTCGTACACCCGGCCGCTCTCGCTGCGGGGGAACTTGCCCCCGACGTACAGCTTGTAGGTCTTGAGGACGTTCAGACGGTCAGACATCGAGGTATGCCTCCAGGCCGTGACGGCCGCCTTCACGGCCGTAGCCCGATTCCTTGTAGCCGCCGAAGGGCGAGGTCGGGTCGAACTTGTTGAACGTATTGGCCCAGACGACGCCCGCCCGGAGCTTGTTCGCGACCGCGAGGATGCGCGAGCCCTTCTCCGTCCAGATGCCCGCCGACAGCCCGTACTGCGTGTTGTTGGCCTTCGCGACCGCCTCGTCCGGCGTGCGGAACGTCAGCACGGACAGCACCGGGCCGAAGATCTCGTCCCGCGCGATGGTGTGCGCCTGGGTGACGTTGGTGAAGACCGTCGGGGCGAACCAGTAGCCGGACGACGGCAGTTCGCACGCGGGCGACCAGCGCTCCGCGCCCTCCGCCTCGCCCGCGTCGGCCAGCGTCTTGATACGGGCCAGCTGCTCGGCCGAGTTGATCGCGCCCAGGTCCGTGTTCTTGTCCAGCGGGTCCCCGACCCGCAGCGTCGCCAGCCGGCGCTTCAGCGCGTCCAGCACCTCGTCGTGGACCGACTCCTGCACGAGCAGCCGGGAGCCGGCGCAGCAGACCTGGCCCTGGTTGAAGAAGATGCCGGTGACGATGCCCTCGACGGCCTGGTCGACGGGCGCGTCGTCGAAGACGATGTTCGCGCCCTTGCCGCCCAGCTCCAGGGTGGCCCGCTTCCCCGTCCCCGCGATCTGCCGCGCGATGGCCTTGCCCACGGCGGTGGAGCCGGTGAAGGCGACCTTGTCGACGCCCGGGTGGCCGACGAGCGCGGCGCCCGTCGAACCGTCACCCGTGACGATGTTGACGACGCCCCTGGGCAGCCCCGCCTGGCGGCAGATGTCCGCGAAGAACAGCGCGGAGAGCGGGGTCGTCTCGGCGGGCTTCAGGACGACCGTGTTGCCGGTGGCGAGCGCCGGGGCGATCTTCCAGGCCAGCATGAGGAGCGGGAAGTTCCAGGGGATGACCTGGCCGGCGACGCCGAGCGGGCGGGGGCTCGCGCCATAGCCCGCGTGGTCGAGCTTGTCGGCCCAGCCCGCGTAGTAGAAGAAGTGCGCGGCGACCAGCGGGAGGTCCGCGTCGCGGGTCTCCTTGATCGGCTTGCCGTTGTCGAGCGTCTCCAGGACGGCCAGCTCGCGCGAGCGCTCCTGGATGATCCGGGCGATACGGAACAGGTACTTCGCCCGCTCGGCGCCGGGCAGCACCGACCACTTCTCGAACGCCGCGCGGGCGGCCTTGACGGCCCGGTCGACGTCGTCCTCGCCGCCCTGGGCGACCTCGGACAGCACCTCTTCGGTGGACGGGCTGACGCTCTTGAAGACCTTGCCGTCGGCCGCCTCGGCGAACTCGCCGTCGATGAACAGGCCGTAGCTGGGGGCGATGTCGACGACCGAGCGGGACTCGGGCGCTGGCGCGTAGGCGAACGGGTTCGCGGACGCGGTCTCGGGTGCGTTCTTGGATGCCATCTCTGCCTCAGTCCACCGTGACGTAATCGGGGCCGGAGTACCGGCCGGTGCTGAGCTTCTGACGCTGCATCAGCAGGTCGTTCAGCAGGCTGGAAGCGCCGAAGCGGAACCAGTGGTTGTCCAGCCAGTCCGCGCCGACGGTCTCGTTGACCAGCACCAGGAACTTGATCGCGTCCTTGGTCGAGCGGATGCCGCCGGCCGGCTTCACGCCGATCTGCACCCCGGTCAGCTCCCGGAAGTCGCGCACGGCCTCCAGCATGAGCAGGGTGTTGGCCGGGGTCGCGTTCACCCCGACCTTGCCGGTCGACGTCTTGATGAAGTCGGCTCCGGCGATCATGCCCAGCCAGGAGGCGCGGCGGATGTTGTCGTACGTGGACAGCTCACCGGTCTCGAAGATGACCTTGAGGCGGGCGGACCCGGCGGCCTCCTTCACGGCGCGGATCTCCTCGTACACCTTGAGGTAGTGGCCCGCGAGGAAGGCGCCGCGATCGATGACCATGTCGATCTCGTCGGCCCCCGCCGCCACGGCGTCCCGGGTGTCCGCGAGCTTCACTCCCAGCGCGGCGCGGCCGGCCGGGAACGCGGTCGCCACGGAGGCGACCTTCACGCCGGAGCCCGCCAGCGCCGCGACGGCCGTCCCGGCCATGTCCGGATAGACGCAGACGGCGGCCGTGGCCGGGGTGGTGCGGTCGGTCGGATCGGGGCGCACGGCCTTCGCGGAGAGCGCCCGGACCTTGCCCGGGGTGTCCGCGCCTTCCAGCGTCGTCAGGTCGATCATGGAGATGGCCAGATCGATGGCGTACGCCTTGGCCGTGGTCTTGATCGAGCGCGTGCCGAGCGACGCCGCGCGCGCCTCCAGGCCGACGGCGTCGACGCCGGGCAGCCCGTGGAGGAAACGGCGCAGTGTGCTGTCGGACGCGGTCACGTCAGCGAATGCGGGGGTGATGGTGGGCATGGTCACCAGATGAGCATATCTACGCGCGTAGCGGCGTGTACAGGGGGTGGCCGGTCACGGATACGGCTCGAAGCGGCGCGGGACGGACCCGGCCCGCGCCCGCTCCCCGCCCGGCTCCCGCATGACCTGCCACGGGTGTGACGGGTGGGACGGACGGGCGCTGTGCGGCCCTGTCGGAGCCGTACGGCAGAATCGACCCCATGACGAGTCCTGAGCCGCCCACCGCGCCGAGCCACGCCGATCGCGTCTACCGGTCGGCCGGCGGAATCGTGGGCGGCGGCCTGCTGCTCGTGATCGTCCTCTGGCTCGGGTGCGACGCGCTTTTCCGGGGCACCGGCCGCACCCCGTGGCTGGCGCTGGCCGGGATGCTGTGCGCCGTGCCGCTGCTCGTCGCCTTCACGCTGCGCCCGGCCGTCTTCGCCGACGCCGACCGGCTGCGCGTCCGCAATCCGTTCCGGCTGATCACGCTGCCCTGGGCCGCCGTCTCGACCGTGCGCGCCGAGTTCTCCTGCGAGGCGCTCACCGAGGACGGCCGGAAGTTCCAGCTGTGGGCGGTCCCGGTCTCCCTGCGCCAGCGCAAGCGGGCCAACCGCCGGAGCGACGCGGGCCGCCCCGGCGTCCGCCCCGGAGCGGGCGCCGGGACGGTGGACCAGCCGCACCTCGCCCAGGCCGACCGCACCGTCGCCGAGCTGCGCGACCTGGCCCAGCGCTCGGCCGCCCGCCCCGGCGCCCAGGGCGAGCCGGTGGTGCGCTGGGCGTACGAGGTCCTGGCGCCTTCGGCGGCGGGCCTCATCGTCCTGATCGTGCTGCTCCTGACCACGGGCTGACGCAGGGAGCGGGGGCCGGACGCGGGCCGGACGCGCGCCCCGACGCGACCGCCCGCCGCGTCGACTGCGGCCTCAGATGCCCGCCGCCTCCGCCAGGTCCCCCTTCAGCGAAGCGAGCAGCTCCGCGCCCGTGGCCCTGGCCGCCGCGAGGGCCGCCGCGCCCTCGACCGGGATCACGACCTCCAGATAGCACTTGAGCTTCGGCTCGGTGCCGCTGGGCCGCACGATCACCCGGGCGCGGTAGTCGCCCTCCAGGTGGTAGCGCAGGCCGTCCGTCGGGGGGAGCGTCTCCGTACCCCGGTTCAGATCCTCGGCCGAGACGACGCGCAGGCCCGCCAGCGTGGTCGGCGGCTGCTCGCGCAGGCGGCGCATCGCGTCCGCGATCAGCGACAGGTCCTCGACCCGCACCGACAGCTGGCCGGTGGCGTACAGACCGTGGGCGACGGCGAGGTCGTCCAGGAGATCGGTCAGCGTCCGGCCCCGCTCCTTCAGCTCCGAGGCCAGCTCGGCCACCGCCAGCGCCGCCGTGATGCCGTCCTTGTCGCGCACGCCCTCGGGGTCGACGCAGTAGCCGAGCGCCTCCTCGTACCCGTAGCGCAGTCCCTCGACCCGGGCGATCCACTTGAATCCGGTCAGGGTCTCCTCGTACCCGAGCCCAGCGGCTTCGGCGATCCGGCCCAGCAGCGAGGACGAGACGATCGACTCGGCGAAGACGCCCGTCGCCTTCCGGGAGACCAGATGCGCGGCCAGGAGCGCGCCCACCTCGTCGCCGGTGAGCATCCGCCAGCCGGCCCCGGAGTCCGCGTCGGGCACGGCCACCGCGCAGCGGTCGGCGTCCGGGTCGTTGGCGATGATCAGATCCGGGCCCACCCGGCGGGCGGTGGCGAAGGCCAGATCCATCGCACCCGGCTCCTCCGGGTTGGGGAAGGCGACCGTCGGGAACGCGGGGTCCGGCTCGGCCTGCTCCGGTACGGACACGGGCTCGGGGAACCCGGCGCGCGCGAAGGCCGCCAGGAGGGTCCGGGTACCGACGCCGTGCAGCGCGGTGTGGACGATCCGGGCGGTACGCGCGGAGCCCGGCGTCAGCGCCGCGTCCGTACGGGCCAGATACGCGGCCAGAACGTCGTCGCCGAGGATCTCCCAGCCGCCGTCGGGGCGCGCCACCGTGTCCAGCGCGCCCACCGCCGCGATCTCGGCCGCGATCCCGGCGTCGGCGGGCGGCACGATCTGGGAACCGTCGCCGAGATAGACCTTGTAGCCGTTGTCCCGGGGCGGGTTGTGGCTCGCGGTGACCTCCACCCCCGCCACCGCGCCGAGGTGGCGTACGGCGAAGGCCAGGACGGGGGTCGGCAGCGGCACCGGGAGCACGGCGGCGCGCAGGCCGGCGCCGGTCATCACGGCGGCGGTGTCCCGGGCGAAGTCCGCGGACTTGTAGCGGGCGTCGTAGCCGATCACGACCAGCCCGTCGCCGTCCCCCCGCGCCCGGAGATACGCGGCGAGCCCCGCCGCCGCCCGGATGACGACGGCGCGGTTCATCCGCATCGGACCCGCGCCCAGTTCGCCGCGCAGGCCCGCCGTACCGAACTGGAGCGTGCCCGAGAACCGGTCGGCCAGGGCGGCCAGGTCCCCGGCGTCGATGAGCGCGCCGAGTTCGGCGCGGGTCTCCGCGTCCGGGTCCTCGCCGTGCCAGGCCCTGGCCCGCGCGAGGAGATCCCGCTGTGCCGTCGTCACGTCCTGCTCCACGATGGGTACCTCCTTGCGCCGCCTGCCGGCCGGCGCTTCTGCGGCGGCGGTGGCCGCTCGTCGACTGGGTTGCTCGGTGGGTGGTGGCCGCCGGGGCGCCCGGCCGGGTGGCCGGGCGCGCCCGGGGTCAGACGCGTTCCAGCACCCGGGCCAGCAGGGAGCCCATCTGGGTCGCCGAGTCGCGGCCGGCCTGGAGGACCTCCTCGTGGTTGAGGGGCTCGCCGGAGATGCCCGCCGCCAGGTTCGTCACCAGCGAGATGCCGAGGACCTCGGCGCCCGCCTCGCGGGCCGCGATGGCCTCCAGGACGGTGGACATGCCGACCAGGTCACCGCCCATCGCGCGGACCATGTTGATCTCGGCGGGGGTCTCGTAGTGCGGGCCGGGGAACTGGACGTACACCCCCTCTTCGAGGGCCGGGTCGATCTCCTTGCACAGCGCGCGCAGCCGGCGCGAGTAGAGGTCCGTGAGGTCCACGAAGTTCGCGCCGACGATCGGCGAGACGGCCGTCAGGTTGATGTGGTCGCTGATCAGCACGGGCTGGCCGGGGCGCATGCCCTCGCGCAGCCCGCCGCAGCCGTTGGTCAGCACGATGGTCTTGCAGCCGGCGGCGACCGCGGTGCGGACGCCGTGCGCGACGGCGGAGACGCCGCGGCCCTCGTAGTAGTGCGTACGGCCCAGGAAGACCAGCGCGCGCTTCTCGGCGATCCGGTACGAGCGGATCCGGCCGCCGTGGCCGGCCACGGCCGGCGGCGGGAAGCCCGGCAGCTCGGTCACCGGGAAGTCCGCCTCGGGCTCGCCGAGGGCCTCCGCGGCGGGCGCCCAGCCGGAGCCCATCACCAGGGCGATGTCATGCGTCTCGGCACCGGTCAGCTCGCGCAGCCGCGTGGCGGCGGCGTCGGCGGCGGCGAGGGGGTCGGCAGGTCCTTCGGCGTTGGCCGGGATAACAGATGCGTTCACGCGGATGAGGGTAGCCGGTCCGGCCCTACGCGCGTAGATGATGTGACGAATGGTCTGGACATCGTTGCCTTGTCGTTTCCGGCGGAGGGTTCCGCCGCGGGGGACGAAACGGGTGAAAGGGGCGACCGGGGGCCGGGCGCGCCGCTCTCAGCAGGGGCGCTTGCGCAGTTCCATCACGTAGTCGTGCGGAGCCCCGGCCGATTCCGCCGCGTCGGCCAGCTCGCCGAGATAACGCGCGGAGGGAAGGCCGCCCTCGTACCCGTTCAGGACGTACAGCCAGGTCGGCTCCTCGCCGTCCAGGGTGTGCACCCGCACCCGCATACGGCGGTATATGTCGAGCCCGACGCCCTCCCAGCGGTCCATGGAGTCCTCGTCCATGGGGGCGATGTCGTACAGCGCGACGAACACCTGGGAACGCGGCGCCTCGACGATCGTGACCAGCGCTCCCTCCCAGCCCATCTGCTCGCCGCCGAAGGTGAGCCGCCAGCCGTTGAGCCAGCCGGTGCCGCGCAGCGGAGAGTGCGGGGCGCGGCGGGACATCAGCCGCGCGTCGAGGTTGCCGGCGTACGCGGCGTAGAGCGACATGGGGTCGAGGGTACGGGAGGTACGGGCGAGACCGCCGATGAGTCCGCCCCGGCGACCACCCGGACGGGGCGGCGGGGCCCGACCCGGCGAGCGGCGCCGGCCGGGGGCGGGCAGGTCAGGCGGCCGGTGCCCGGATGGAGGGCCCCGGAGCGAAGCCGCTTGGCGCGTGCGGGACAATGGAGTACGTACTGCATCCCCCGGGGACACCCCCGGAACCCCGGCCGGGGTGGCAGACGGGCCGGGTTGACAACGCGAGGCGGACTTTTTCGTGACCCGGATCGTGATCATCGGCGGCGGACCCGGCGGCTACGAGGCGGCCCTGGTGGGCGCCCAGCTCGGCGCGGAGGTGACCGTCGTCGACTGCGACGGGCTCGGCGGCGCCTCGGTGCTCACCGACTGCGTACCGTCGAAGACCCTCATCGCGACGGCCGAGGTGATGACCACCTTCGACTCCTCCTACGAGGAACTGGGCATCATCGTCGCCGACGACACGCCCTCGGAGAAGAGTGCCCGCGTCGTCGGCGTCGACCTCGGCAAGGTCAACCGACGGGTCAAGCGCCTCGCGCTCGCCCAGTCCCACGACATCACCGCCTCCGTCACCCGGGCCGGTGCCCGGGTGCTGCGCGGCCGCGGCCGGCTCGACGGGCGCCAGGCCGTGGACGGCTCGCGCCAGGTGATCGTGACCGCCGCCGACGGCAGCGAGGAAGCGCTCACCGCCGACGCCGTGCTGATCGCCACCGGCGGCCACCCGCGCGAGATCCCGGACGCCCAGCCGGACGGCGAACGCATCCTGAACTGGACGCAGGTGTACGACCTGGACGAGCTGCCGGAGGAGCTGATCGTGGTCGGCTCCGGCGTCACCGGCGCCGAGTTCGCCGGCGCGTACCAGGCGCTGGGCTCCCGGGTCACGCTCGTCTCCTCCCGCGACCGGGTGCTGCCCGGCGAGGACCCGGACGCCGCTGCCGTGCTGGAGGACGTCTTCCGGCGGCGCGGCATGAACGTGATGTCCCGCTCCCGGGCCGAATCCGCCAAGCGCGTGGGCGACCGCGTCGAGGTCACCCTCTCCGACGGCCGGACCATCTCCGGCACCCACTGCCTGATGGCCGTCGGCGCCATCCCCAACACGGCCGGCATGGGCCTGGAGGAGGCCGGGGTCCTCGTCAAGGACTCGGGCCACATCAAGACCGACCGGGTCTCCCGCACCTCCGCCCCCGGCGTCTATGCCGCGGGCGACGTCACGGGCGTCTTCGCGCTCGCCTCGGTCGCCGCCATGCAGGGCCGGATCGCGATGTACCACTTCCTCGGCGACGCGGTGGCGCCGCTCAACCTCAAGACCGTCTCGGCGAACGTCTTCACCGACCCGGAGATCGCCACCGTCGGCTACAGCCAGGCGGACATCGACAACGGCAAGATCGACGCCCGCGTCGTCAAGCTCCCGCTGCTGCGCAACCCGCGCGCGAAGATGCAGGGCATCCGGGACGGCTTCGTCAAGATCTTCGCCCGCCCGGGCACCGGCATCGTGGTCGGCGGCGTGGTCGTCGCGCCCCGCGCGAGCGAGCTGATCCACCCCATCGCGCTCGCCGTCGACAACAGCCTGACGGTCGAGCAGATCGCCAAGGCGTTCACCGTGTACCCGTCGCTGTCGGGATCGATCGCCGAGGTGGCACGGCAGTTGCACACGCGGAAGTCGGCGGACGAGATCTGACGGCCCGGCCGCGGCGGCGCGTTCGCACCCCGGCCCCGCCGCCGCGCCCTGCCCGTTTCGGGCCCGCTCTGTGCCCGTTCCCGCGTGGAAAGCCCTTTCTCCGTGGGCCGGTTCGAGCGGATCGGGCGGCTTCATACCATCCTGCGCGCCCGTCCGTGCGCAACTTCTGTTATTCGCCGCAAACTGCTGATAGCAGACGGTCATTGGCGTTACTGTCAGTTTCGTGTTCGCTGCAGAACGTCGCCAATTGATCCTCGAAATGGTGCGAGCCAACGGAGCCGTTTCGCTCCGTGAGCTTGCCCGTGTCGTCCAGACCTCCGAAGTGACCGTACGGCGGGACGTGCGGGCGCTGGAGGCAGAAGGACTCCTCGACCGCCGGCACGGCGGTGCGGTACTGCCGGGTGGATTCACGCGAGAGTCCGGCTTTCCGCAAAAGTCCCATCTCGCAACGGCGGAGAAGACCGCCATCGCCGACCTCGCCGCGAGCTTCGTGGAGGAGGGCGAGGCCGTGGTCGTCGGCGCCGGTACGACCACGCAGGAGCTGGCCCGCCGGCTCGCCAGGATCCCCGGGCTGACCGTCGTCACCAACTCCCTGCTGGTCGCCCAGGCGCTGGCGCACGCCAACCGCGTCGAGGTCGTCATGACCGGCGGCACGCTGCGCGGCTCCAACTACGCGCTGGTCGGCAGCGGGGCGGAACAGTCCCTACAGGGCCTGCGCGTCACCCGCGCGTTCCTCTCCGGGAGCGGGCTGACCGCCGAACGGGGCCTGTCCACCTCCAACATGCTCTCGGCGAGCGTCGACCGGGCGCTGGTACAGGCGGCCGCGGAGGTCGTCGTGCTCGCCGACCACACGAAGCTCGGCACCGACACGATGTTCCAGACCGTGCCGACGGACCTGATCAGCCGGCTCGTGACCGACGAGCCGCCGGCCCACGACGAACGCGCGGCGACGGAACTTCAGGCCCTGGCCGACCAGGGCGTACGGGTCTCGGTCGCGGCCGGGGCGGCCGGCGGAGCCGGCGGGGCGGGCGGCGCCGGAACCCTCGGCTCCGAGGCGGTCCCGCCGGGCAGCCGGAGCCGCCGCGACGTGCCGCTGCCGGGGCAGCGCCGTACGCACGCGCCGGGGCCGGGATCCGGACCGGGCGGCGCGCCCGGCGGCGGGCCGGGCCTGCGCAGCGCGCCGCCGTTGACGCAGCAGGAGCCGGGGGAGCGGGCGCGGGTGGCGGACTTGCGGCGACGCTGAGGGTGGTGTGGGGGTGCGAGGTGGGGGCGGCGGTGGGTGGTGGTGCGGGTCCGCCGTGGTGGTGCGGGGGCCGGGGGCTCCGGACCCCACCCGCACCTGAGCACCGGCCCCCGCCGACAACTCGCCGCACCCCGCCGCCGCCAGGCGGCCCCGCGTCAGGCCCGTAGGCCCGTCAGTGTCAGCTTCAGCAGGCGCGGCGCCAAGTCCGGGTCCGTCGGGGACTGTTCCGCCGCCAGGGCGATCGCGTTGGTGAGCTGCATCAGGTCGGTGATGGACACATCGGCGCGCACGTGGCCGGATTCCTGCGCGCGGGCGAGCAGACGGGCGCCCGCCGCGCG
The DNA here is from genome assembly GCF_042900885.1 of Streptomyces sp. NPDC012835. Lineage (NCBI taxonomy): Bacteria > Bacillati > Actinomycetota > Actinomycetes > Kitasatosporales > Streptomycetaceae > Streptomyces > Streptomyces sp. NPDC012835. Next base: position 198,029 of record NZ_JBIBBW010000003.1, on the reverse strand, counting down.
GAGGGGGACGCTGCACTGAGTGAGTGCCGAACTGGTGTCGTGGGTAGCGGACATGAGGGCGCGTGAGACGCCTCGGTACTCACCCGCATGGATGATGATGGCGCCCAGCCAGTCGACCAGCGCACCGCACGGTTCGGCCGCCTCCGCCAGCTCCCGGGAGCGCTCCAGCAGGGCAGCAAGCGCTTCCTGGAAGACGGCGTTCATGAGGGCCTGCCGGTTCGGGAAGTGGCGGTACAGCGTGCCGATGCCGACTCCGGCCCGGCGGGCGATGTCTTCGAGGGAGGCGTCCGTGCCGTGCTCGGAGAAGCTCAGGCGGGCCTGGGCGAGCAGCCGGTCGTAGTTGCGGCGGGCGTCGGCGCGCTTGGGCCGGGGGGTGGCCGGTGCGGTACTGCTCGTCATGGCTCGGTCCTCTCTGTCGCCGCGCTGGGTGGCGTCAAGGATGCCACCGGCGTCGCGCGAAGGCCCCGCCCGGTCCACCGGGCGGGGCCTTCGAAGGCGCGGGCGGGCGGGACGTCAGTCCTTGATCTCGCAGATGGTGGCGCCGGAGGTGAGCGAGGCGCCGACCTCGGCGGCGAGGCCCTTGACGGTGCCGGAGCGGTGGGCGTTGAGGGGCTGTTCCATCTTCATGGCTTCGAGGACGACGATGAGGTCGCCCTCCTTGACCTCCTGGCCCTCCTCGACCGCGACCTTGACGATCGTGCCCTGCATGGGCGAGGCGAGGGTGTCGCCGGAGGCGCCGGAGGCGGACTTCCGGGCGGCGCGGCGCTTGGGCTTGGCGCCGGCGGCGAGGCCGGTGCGGGCCAGGGACATGCCGAGGCTGACGGGGAGGGAGACTTCGAGGCGCTTGCCGCCGACCTCGACCACGATGGTCTCGCGGCCGGACTCGTCCTCGTCCGCGTCGCCGGGGACCGTGAAGGGCGGGACGTCGTTGACGAACTCGGTCTCGATCCAGCGGGTGTGGATCGTGAACGGGTCGGAGGTGAAGGCCGGGTCGGTGACGACCTTGCGGTGGAAGGGGAGGGCCGTGGCCATGCCTTCGACCGTGAACTCGTCGAGGGCGCGGGACGCCCGCTGGAGGGCCTGTTCGCGGGTGGCGCCGGTGACGATCAGCTTGGCCAGCAGGGAGTCCCAGGCCGGGCCGATCACGGAGCCGGACTCGACGCCCGCGTCGAGGCGGACACCGGGGCCGGAGGGCGGGGCGAAGGAGGTGACCGTGCCGGGGGCGGGCAGGAAGCCGCGGCCCGGGTCCTCGCCGTTGATGCGGAACTCGAAGGAGTGACCGCGCACGACGGGGTCCCCGTACCCCAGCTCCTCGCCGTCGGCGATGCGGAACATCTCGCGCACCAGGTCGAGGCCGGTGACCTCTTCGGTGACGGGATGTTCCACCTGGAGGCGGGTGTTGACCTCAAGGAAGGAGATGGTGCCGTCGGTGCCGACGAGGAACTCGACGGTGCCGGCGCCGACGTAGCCGGCTTCGCGCAGGATGGCCTTCGAGGCGGCGTACAGCTCGGCGTTCTGCTCCTCGGAGAGGAACGGCGCGGGGGCCTCTTCGACCAGCTTCTGGTGGCGGCGCTGGAGGGAGCAGTCGCGGGTGGAGACGACCACGACATTGCCGTGGGAGTCGGCCAGGCACTGCGTCTCGACGTGCCGGGGCTTGTCGAGGTAGCGCTCCACGAAGCACTCGCCGCGTCCGAAGGAGACGACGGCCTCGCGGACGGCCGAGTCGTACAGCTCCGGGACCTCTTCGAGGGTACGGGCGACCTTCAGGCCGCGTCCGCCGCCGCCGAAGGCGGCCTTGATGGCGATCGGCAGGCCGTGCTGCTCGGCGAAGGCGACGACCTCGTCGGCGCCCGAGACCGGGTCGGGCGTACCGGCCACCAGCGGGGCGCCGGCGCGCTGGGCGATGTGGCGGGCGGCGACCTTGTCGCCCAGGTCGCGGATGGCCTGCGGCGGCGGGCCGATCCAGGTCAGGCCCGCGTCCAGGACGGCCTGGGCGAATTCGGCGTTCTCGGACAGGAAGCCGTAACCGGGGTGGATCGCGTCCGCCCCCGAGTCCTTGGCCGCCTGGAGCACCTTGGCCATGTCCAGGTAGCTGGCCGCCGGGGTGTCACCGCCCAGGGCGAACGCCTCGTCCGCCGCGCGGACATGCAGGGCATCCCGGTCGGGCTCGGCGTAGACGGCTACGCTCACGATCCCGGCGTCCCGGCAGGCACGGGCAACGCGGACTGCGATTTCGCCTCGGTTGGCGATGAGCACCTTGCGCACGATGGCTCCCTCCTTGAAAAAAGCTGAGTTTAGGGACTGCCGACACGCCCTTTCGGCTTGTCCCTCATGGTGACGTCGCCCACATGGAGCGCGATGAGAGCCGCGCCCACATCGTGAAATCCCTTGTGACACCACGGTACGCCGGGATCCCCCGTCGCACAGTAGCGCTCGAATGTGCTCCAGCTCTCTGTCCGAGTGCCCCTCGCCGGATCACGAATCTTTGTGGAGTCCCTACGAATGGCGGAACGGTTCTTTGCCCCGCCCCCGGCTCTTGCCGCGCCGTTTACCGATGAGTAGCGTTCCTGGTGACGATCGTACTGGCGGTAACAGGGGGAGCGGGTGGGCACCGTGGGGCGCAGACCACTGGCGTGGGTGGCCGCGATCGTGCTGCTGCTGGAGGGCGTTGGCACGGTCCTCGTCAACGGCGTGCTGGCCACCGTCGTCGGCAACCAGCGGATGTCGCTGGGCGGCCTCGACCCCGGTGCCGTGTCCGTCGGGACCTGGGTGACGGGCGGGGTCCTCGGCCTCTACCTCGCCCTGTGCGCCGTGCTGCTGGCGCGTACGGCGCTGCGGGACCGGGCGCCGGGGCGCGTGGGCCGGATTCTGCTCATCACCTGCGCGGTCGCCCACGGGGTGCTGGCCGCGTTGGCGGTGGGGCTGGTCGGGTGGGACGCCTTCGCGTTCATGATGGTCGTGGCCGGGCTGCTGGTGCTGATACTGATCGAGTACGAGCCCGGCCGGCGGCCCGCCGCCCCGGCCTGAGCCCAACCCGCCACGCGGTGGCCGGGGTTCAGACCCACAGGTCGGTGATGGCCACCCCGTGCTCGCCGAGGAGGCGGCGCAGCAGCGGCAGCGACAGCCCGATGACGTTGCCGTGGTCGCCCTCGATGGAGTCCACGAACGGTGCCGAACGGCCGTCGAGGGTGAAGGCGCCCGCGACATGGAGCGGTTCGCCGGAGGCGACGTACGCGGCGATCTCGGCGTCCGTCGGCTCCCCGAAGCGGACGGTGGTGGAGGCGGTCTCGCCGGCCCGGCGGCCGGTGGCGGTGTCGATCACGCAGTGGCCGGTGCGCAGGACGCCCGTACGCCCGCGCATCGACTTCCAGCGGGCGGTGGCCTCCTCGGCGTCGGCGGGCTTGCCGAGCGCCTCGCCGTCGAGTTCGAGCACGGAGTCGCAGCCGATGACGAGGGCGCCCGCGGTCTCGGGGCGCGCGGCCACGGCGGTGGCCTTGGCCTCGGCCAGCACGAGCGCGAGCGCGGAGGGGGTCGCGGCGCTCAGCGCGTCCTCGTCGACCCCGCTGACGATCACCTCGGGGGCGAGCCCGGCCTGCCGGAGCAGCCCCAGGCGGGCGGGGGAGGCGGAGGCGAGGACGAGGCGGCGGCGCTGATCGGTCATGCGGGCCATGGTAAGTCGGCCGCGCCTGAGCCCGTGCCCGCGGCCACCCCGTGCCCGCGGGGAGCGTGGATCAGGGGAGGCCGAGCACGATCATCGCCAGGATCACGGCGAGGGCGATCAGCACGCCCACGCGCCGCATCATGAACTGCGCGTCGCGCATGTCCTTGGGGGGCTGATCCTCCGGGTCCGACCACAACATGTCATCGATCCTCCGGCCGGCGGGGCGGCGGCGCCTGAGTACGTGTACTCATCCCGTACCCCCGCCGCGACGGCCGGGCCGGGCTACCCCGGCCAGTAGGTGCGGGACCACGCGCCCGGTCCCGGGCTCGGCAGACCGCGCCGGGCGATACGGGCCGGGGCGGACCACCGGGCCGCCGGCGCGGGTGGCGGCCCGGCCGGAGCCGCCTCCCGCGCCGCCGCGTGCGCCGCCCTGACCACGGCGAGGGCCGCGGCCAACTCCTCGGGGGTCGGGTTGCCCCGTACGACCTTGATCATGAGCTGCTCCTTCCGGGCCCGCGCGGACAGGGCCTACAGCGGGATGTTGCCGTGCTTCTTCGGAGGCAGGCTTTCCCGCTTCGTCCGCAGTTGACGCAGCCCCCGCACCACCTGGGCCCGGGTCTCCGACGGCATGATCACCGCGTCGACGTAGCCCCGCTCGGCCGCCACGTACGGGTTGAGCAGGGTGTCCTCGTACTCCTGGATCAGCTCAGCGCGCCTGGTCTCCTGCGCGGCCCCGTCCCCGGCGGCGGCGATCGTGCGCCGGTGCAGGATGTTCACCGCGCCCTGCGCCCCCATCACGGCGATCTGCGCCGTCGGCCAGGCCACGTTGAGGTCGGCGCCCAGGTGCTTGGAGCCCATCACGTCGTACGCGCCGCCGAACGCCTTCCGGGTGATCACCGTGATCAGCGGGACCGTGGCCTCGGCGTACGCGTAGATCAGCTTGGCGCCGCGCCGGATGATCCCGCCGTACTCCTGGTCCACCCCCGGCAGGAAGCCCGGCACGTCCACGAAGGTGAGCACCGGGATGTTGAAGGCGTCGCAGGTGCGGACGAACCGCGCGGCCTTCTCCGAGGCGTTGATGTCCAGACAACCCGCGAACTGCATCGGCTGGTTGGCGACGATCCCCACCGGGAAGCCCTCGACCCGGCCGAAGCCCGTGATGATGTTCGGCGCGAACAGCGCCTGCGTCTCCAGGAATTCGCCGTCGTCCAGGACGTGCTCGATCGCCGTGTGCATGTCGTACGGCTGGTTCGCCGAGTCCGGGATCAGCGTGTCCAGCTCCAGGTCCTCGGCGCCCGGCGCGAGGTCGGCCTCCTCGGGGAAGGCGGGCGGCTCGGAGAGGTTGTTCGAGGGCAGGTAGGAGAGCAGCGACTTGACGTACTCGACGGCGTCCTTCTCGTCCCCCGCCAGGTGGTGCGCCACACCGGACGTCGTGTTGTGCGTGCGCGCTCCGCCCAGCTCCTCGAAACCCACGTCCTCACCCGTCACCGTCTTGATGACATCGGGACCCGTGATGAACATGTGCGAGGTCTGATCGACCATCACCGTGAAGTCGGTGATCGCGGGCGAGTACACCGCCCCGCCCGCGCACGGGCCCACGATCAGGCTGATCTGCGGGACGACGCCCGAGGCGTGCACGTTGCGGCGGAAGATCTCCGCGAACAGCCCGAGCGCGGCCACGCCCTCCTGGATCCGGGCGCCGCCGCCGTCGTTGATCCCGATGATCGGGCAGCCGGTCTTCAGCGCGAAGTCCATGACCTTCACGATCTTCTCGCCGTAGACCTCGCCGAGCGAGCCGCCGAAGATCGTGAAGTCCTGTGAGTACACGCAGACCGGACGGCCGTCGACCGTGCCGTAACCGGTCACGACACCGTCCCCGTACGGGCGGTTCCGCTCGATGCCGAAGTTGGTGGAGCGGTGCCTCGCGAACTCGTCCAGCTCCACGAAGGAGCCCTCGTCGAGCAGGAGATCGACCCGCTCGCGCGCGGTCAGTCTGCCCTTGGCGTGCTGCTTCTCCACGGCGCGCGCGGAACCGGCGTGCGTGGCCTCCTCGACGCGGCGCCGGAAATCCGCGATCTTTCCGGCCGTGGTGTGCGGTGCGGCTGTTCCGGTTGGGGTTGCGGTTCCCTGGGTGCTTTCCGGCTCGGACATCGGGATGCGGCTCCCTGCGGGGTCACGGATGCGGGTGCGGGCGGATCGGGGTCTGGCGGTGGATCGGGTGTGGGCGCGGATGCTACTGATCCGTAGGGTATCCGCGCGGATACCGATCCGCGGTGCGGTGTTTCCCACACTTAGGGTGGCTTGCATGATGGAGCCCGATGCCCCGGCCGGCCGCTGGTCCGACCTCGAACGCCCCCCGCTCAACGCCCGCGCGCTGCGCCGCGGACTCGTCGTGCCGGGCGGGCTGTGGACCTCGCTCGACGTGGTCGCCGCGACCGGGTCCACCAACTCCGATCTCGCGGCGCTCGCCGCGGGGGGCGCCGCCGAGGGCGCGGTGCTCGTCGCGGAGGAGCAGACCGAGGGGCGCGGCCGGCTCGACCGGCGGTGGTCGGCCCCGGCGCGCTCCGGGATCTTCTTCTCCGTCCTGCTCAGGCCCGGCCCGGACGTGCCCGTCGAGCGCCTCGGCTGGCTGCCGCTGCTCACCGGCGTGGCCGTGGCGACCGGGCTGGCCCGCGCCGCCGGGGTGGACACCGCCCTGAAGTGGCCCAACGACCTGCTCGTCACCGTGGACGGCGAGGAACGCAAGGCCGGCGGGATTCTCGCGGAACGGGCCGGGGACGACGCGGTGATCGTGGGCGTCGGCGTCAATGTCTCGCTGCGCGCCGCCGAACTGCCCGTACCCACCGCCGGTTCGCTCGCCCTCGCCGACGCGGTCTCCCTCGACCGCGACACCCTGCTGCGGGCGGTGCTCCGCTCGCTGGAGCGCTGGTACGGCGAGTGGCGAGCGGCCGGCGGCGACCCGGCGTTCTCCGGGCTCCAGGAGGCGTACGCGGCGGGGTGCGCGACGCTCGGCCGGACGGTACGGGCGGAGCTGCCCGGGGACCGCGCGCTGACCGGCGAGGCGGTCGCGGTCGACGGCGACGGCCGGCTGGTCCTGCGGACGGCGGACGGCACGCGCCACCCGGTGGGCGCGGGCGACGTGGTGCACGTGCGGGGCGCGGGCTGAGGGCGGTGGCCGGGCGCAAACCGGAACGGGGCGCTCCGGTGACCGGGCGGCGCGGCCGGTCGTACGCCCGGGGCGCTGACCGGGACGGACGGGCGATACGTGAGCCAGGGCACATCTGCCGTATCGTTGAGGCGGTCCACGACAGATCGGTAGGGCAGTGCGCAGGGAACGGGCAGGAGGCGGCTGGTGACCGTCGATGATTCGGCTTCCGGCGAGGACGCGTCGCCGCCGCCGGACCCCTCGGTTCACCCGAGCCCGCACCACGTCGTCGACCACACGGCCGAGCCGACCGACGATCCGCTGGCCATCCGGCTCGAACAGCTGATCCTCGGTGCCGAGCGCCGCTACACGCCCTTCCAGGCCGCCCGTACGGCCGGTGTCTCGATGGACCTGGCGTCCCGCTTCTGGCGGGCGATGGGCTTCGCCGACGTGGGCCAGGCCAGGGCCTTCACCGAGGCGGACGTACTGGCGCTGCGGAGGCTGTCCGGTCTGGTGGAGGCGGGGCTGCTGAGCGAGCCGATGGCGATCCAGGTGGCCAGGTCGACGGGGCAGACCACCGCCCGGCTGGCGGAGTGGCAGATCGACTCCTTCCTCTCCGGGCTCATCGAGCCGCCCGAGCCGGGGATGACGCGCACCGAGGTCACCTATCCGCTGGTGGAGCTGCTCCTCCCGGAGCTGGAGGAGTTCCTCGTCTATGTGTGGCGGCGCCAGCTCGCCGCCGCCACCGGGCGCGTCGTCCAGGCGGCGGACGACGACGAGATGGTGGACCGCAGGCTCGCCGTGGGCTTCGCCGACCTCGTCGGCTTCACCCGGCTGACCCGCCGGCTGGAGGAGGAGGAGCTGGGCGAGCTGGTCGAGGCGTTCGAGACGACCTGCGCCGACCTCGTCGCCGCGCACGGCGGCCGGCTCATCAAGACCCTCGGCGACGAGGTGCTGTACGCGGCGGACGACGCCGGTACGGCGGCCGAGATCGCGCTGCGGCTGATAGAGACCATGACGCACGACGAGACGATGCCGGCGCTGCGCGTCGGCATCGCGTTCGGCACGGTCACCACGCGGATGGGCGACGTCTTCGGCACGACGGTGAACCTCGCGAGCCGGCTGACGTCGATAGCGCCCAAGGACACGGTCCTGGTCGACGGCGCGTTCGCCGAGGAGCTGATCCGTACCGGCGACGTCCCGGCCTCGGAGTCGGGGGCCGCCGAGGCCGCCGCGCGGGCCGAGAAGGAGGGCACGCCGCCGCCCGGGTACCGCTTCGGGCTCCAGCCGATGTGGCAGCGTCCGGTGCGCGGGCTCGGCGTCGTCGAGCCATGGCTCCTGGGACGGCGCACCACCTAGGAGTTCGGCGGCAGGCCCTAGGATCACCCCCGGTGAACCGTCGTTAACGTCAGCAGCGTCAACCGGGAGGGTGCGGTCATGAGCGAGGCCGATCAGCGATTCGGGGAACACGTCGTCGTACGGCGGCACGGGCCGGGCGGCCGGGTCGCGGAGCTGGTCCTCGACCGGCCCGCGGCGATGAACGCGGTGTCCTCGGCGATGGCCCGTTCCATCGGCGCCGCGTGCGCGGCGCTGGGCGCGGACCGGGAGGTACGGGTGACGGTGCTGACCTCCACCCACCCCCGCGCCTTCTGTGTCGGCGCCGACCTCAAGGAGCGGAACTCCCTCAGCGACGCCGAGCTGGTGCGTCAGCGCCCGGTCGCGCGGGGCGCGTACGCCGGCGTGCTGGAGCTGCCGATGCCCACGGTCGCGGCCGTCCACGGCTACGCGCTGGGCGGCGGCTACGAGCTGGCGCTCGCCTGCGACCTGATCGTGGCCGACCCGACGGCGGTGGTCGGGCTGCCCGAGGTGTCGGTCGGGGTGATCCCCGGTGGTGGCGGTACCCAGCTGCTGCCGCGCCGGGTCGGGGCCGCGCGCGCCGCCGAGCTGGTGTTCACCGCGCGGCGGGTGGCGGCGGCCGAGGCCGCCGGACTCGGTCTGGTCGACCTGCTGGTGGCCGAGGGGGACGACCGGGACGAGGCGCTCGCGCTGGCCGCCCGTATCGCCGCGAACTCGCCCGTGGGCCTGCGCGCCGCCAAGCGCGCGCTGCGGCTCGGGCACGGCCTGGACCTGCGGGCCGGCCTGGAGGTGGAGGACGCGGCGTGGTGGTCCGTGGCCTTCTCGGGGGACCGGGCCGAGGGCGTCGCGGCGTTCAACGAGAAGCGCGCGCCGGACTGGCCCGGGGAGTGAGGGACGCGGCGGCCGGGCCCGGCCCGGCCGCCGCGTGAGCGGCCCGCTGGACCGTCTTCCGGGTCAACTCACGCTGACTGCCGTTCGCTCCAGTGGATCAAATCACCTCAAATCACCTTAAGGTGGAGTGATGGGAGTGGATGGGCGACTGCGCGCCATAGTGGCACTGTCCCAGGCGATGGCCGCGGCCCCGGTGGCCCGCGACGCCTGGCTGGCGGCGGCCCGGGGGGCGTGCGAGGCGCTCGGGGGGAGTTTCGCGGCGCTGTCGCTGTGGGAGCGGGACCTCGGGCGGCTCAAGGTGCTGGTGAACGCGGGGGAGCGGGTGGCCGGGGAGGAGGAGTTCCCCGAGGACGAGGCGTACCCCGTCCACCACTTCCCCGAGATCGCGGAGTTCCCGCACGAGCGGTGGACGGGCGGCGGGGCGAAGGCGTGGGTGGCGACGGCGGACGGCGGCCCGGCCGGCGGCGTCACGGGTACGGCGGCGGACGCCGGCCGCTGCCACCGGCGCGTCGCGGCGCTGCGGCGGCGGGGCCGGGGCTGCTGCGTGGTGGCCCCGATCGTGCTGCACGGGCGGGCCTGGGGCGAGCTGTATGTGGCCCGGCCGCGCGACGCCCCGCTGTTCGACGCGGAGGACGCGGACTTCGCCACCGTCATCGCGTCCGTGGTGGCGGCCGGGATCGCCCAGACGGAGCGGCTGGAAGAGGTCCGCAGGCTGGCCTTCACCGATCCGCTGACCGGGCTGGCCAACCGGCGGGCGGTCGACGCGCGGCTGGACGAGGCGATCGGCAGCCATCGGGACGAGGGGGCCGTCGTCAGCCTGGTCGTCTGCGACCTCAACGGCCTCAAGAAGGTCAACGACACCCATGGGCACGCCGTCGGCGACCGGCTGCTGGAACGATTCGGCTCGCTGCTGTCGGTCTGTGGCGCCCGGCTGCCCGGCGCGCTGGCGGCCCGTCTCGGCGGCGACGAGTTCTGCCTGCTGACCGTGGGGCCCGAGGCGGACGACGTGATCGCGGTGGCCGGTGAAGTCTGTTCGCGGTCGGCCGAGTTGGAGCTGGGCGAGGGCGTGGCCTGCGGTATCGCGTCCACCGGCGACCCGATCGGGGAGGTCCGTTCGGCCCGCCGCCTGTTCCGGCTGGCCGACGCGGCGCAGTACCGCGCGAAGGCGGCGCGGTCGCGGGAGCCGGTGGTGGCGGGGCGCGACGGCGCGGTGATCCGCCTGGCGGACGCGCCCGCGCCGCCGTCCGGCGACCGCCGCCGCTTCCGCGACGCGCCGCCGCCCCCCGACCCGCCCGCGTCGCCGTCCTCCGCGTAGAGGTGGCTCGTTCCCGTGGGGGCGCCTCTCGCTAGTGACACCTAGCGATACAGTCCGTACGCTCCTGAATATGGATATGCATACTGTCGTGGTGGGGGCGTCGGGGACGACGGCCGAGGACGTCATCGCCGTGGCCCGGGGGCACGCCCGGGTGGAACTCTCCGCCGAGGCCCTCGCCGCGCTCGCCGCCGCGCGCGAGGTCGTCGAGGCGCTGGTGGCCAAGCCGGAGCCGGTGTACGGCGTCTCCACCGGGTTCGGGGCCCTCGCCTCCCGGCACATCGGGCCCGAGCTGCGGGGGCGGCTCCAGCGCAATATCGTGCGGTCGCACGCCGCTGGGATGGGCCCCCGCGTCGAGCGCGAGGTGGTGCGGGCGCTGATGTTCCTGCGCCTGAAGACCCTGGCGTCGGGGCACACCGGGGTACGGCCGGATGTCGCGCGGACCATGGCGGACGTCCTGAACGCCGGAATCACCCCGGTCGTCCACGAGTTCGGCTCCCTCGGCTGCTCCGGCGACCTCGCGCCGCTCGCGCACTGCGCGCTGACCCTGATGGGGGAGGGCGAGGCCGAGGGGCCCGGCGGCGAGATCGCGCCCGCCGGTGAGCTGCTCGCCGCGCACGGCATCGAGCCCGTCGAGCTGCGCGAGAAGGAGGGGCTGGCGCTGCTCAACGGCACGGACGGCATGCTCGGCATGCTGATCATGGCCCTGGCGGACCTGCACCGGCTCTACACCTCGGCCGACATCACCGCCGCGCTCACCCTGGAGGCCCTGCTCGGCACGGACAAGGTCCTCGCCCCCGAGCTGCACGCCATCAGGCCGCACCCCGGCCAGGGCGCCAGCGCCGACAACATGCTGCGGGTGCTCGCCGGGTCCGGGCTGACCGGCCACTTCAAGGCCGGTGCCGACCTCCGGGTGCAGGACGCCTACTCCGTGCGCTGCGCCCCGCAGGTCGCGGGCGCGGGCCGGGACACGCTGGCGTACGCCCGGCTCGTGGCCGACCGGGAGCTGGCCTCGGCGGTGGACAACCCGGTGGTGCTGCCCGACGGCCGGGTGGAGTCCAACGGCAACTTCCACGGCGCCCCGGTGGCGTACGTCCTGGACTTCCTCGCCATCGTCGCCGCCGACCTCGGGTCCATCGCTGAGCGCCGTACCGACCGGCTGCTGGACAAGGACCGTTCGCACGGGCTGCCGCCGTTCCTCGCCGACGACGCCGGCGTGGACTCCGGCCTGATGATCGCCCAGTACACCCAGGCCGCGCTGGTCAGCGAGATGAAGCGGCTCGCCGCCCCGGCCTCGGTCGACTCGATCCCGTCCTCCGCGATGCAGGAGGACCATGTCTCGATGGGCTGGTCGGCCGCGCGCAAGCTCCGTACCGCCGTCGACAATCTGACCCGGATCGTCGCCGTCGAGCTGTACGCGGCGACGCGCGCGATCGAGCTGCGCGAGGAGCTGACGCCCGCGCCCGCCTCCCGGGCCGTCATCGACGCGCTGCGCGCCACGGGCGTGGCGGGGCCGGGGCCCGACCGGTTCCTGGCGCCCGACCTCGCGGGGGCGGACGCCTTCGTACGGTCGGGGGCGCTGGTCGCCGCCGTGGAGCCGGTCACCGGTCCGCTCGCGTAAAGCGCGTCGGGCGCGGGAGCGGTGGGGCCCGTCCCGCCCGTACGGTCCGGGTCAGACCGTGCGGGCGCCTCTGCGCACCGAGTACGCGACGAAGCCCGCGCCGATCCCCAGGCAGACGGTCCCGCCGACGACGTACGGCGTGGTCTCCACGCTGCCCGTGTCGGCGAGGACCGGTCGCGCGGGGCTCGCGCCGCCGGGCGTCCCGGACTCCTCGTCACTCTCCAGAGCGATGCTGTTCCGGACCCCCGTGTGCCGGAGGTTCTGTACTGATGACGCGGACTGCTCCTGCCCGCCGGTCCGCCCGCTCGTGTCGCTCGTGGCTTTCGCGGAAGGCACGAACCACAGCGCGCAGAGCAGGGTTCCGGCGGCGGTCGCCGTCAGCAGTGGCCGGCGTGCGACGGACACGTGATCGATCCCCTTTGGACAACGCCGAATTGGCTGAGTGCGCTGATGCTAGTGAAAGCAGCGGGTCGCGGGAAATCGCGGGGGCCGGGAGCCATACGCTCCGTCGTATGAGCACTTCTGAGACATCACGATATGTACGGCTGCGGGTGGAATTGGTGCTGGAGGTGGCCGACGCCGAGCGGCTGAGCGCCGCCGCCCTCGATCGCGTGGCCGCCGACGAGACCCTGCCCGACGACGAGCGGACGCATGCCCGCGCGGCGGTACGGGACGACGGGGCGGAGGCCCTGGCGTATCTGGTGGAGCCGTTCGACCTGGTCAAGGACGTTCCGGGGATCGAACTCGCGCAGGCGTCCTGGACCAGCGAGCTGATCGACTACGACCCGGACGCGCTGGAGTGGGACCTCGACGACGAGGACGACGACGAGGAGGCCGGCGGGGAGGACCAGGACGCCGGTGACGGGCCGGGAATCGATGGGTCCGCGCAGGTCACGGCCGTGGGCGAGGCCGGCGGGGTGGGGGCTGGTCGGGGGTAGCGCCCGGGCATGACACTCTGGTGATACCGACCGGTGCGAGGGCCGCCCCCTCGAACGCGGGTCGGTTCGAGCCCCGGGACCGCGACAGCCGACGGGCCGGGGCTCGCCCGCGCCCGCGCGTTATTCCGTACCGCATTCCCCGGGACGAGTGGTGTTCGCCACACAATCGGTCCAGGTGGAACCGGACGAACCACCACGGGTGTTCTTAAAGGTTATCGGCAGGGTAAGCGGCGATGATGGAGAAGCGTGTGATGACGGACAGCAAGCGGCGCAAGAGCCTGATGGCCGCGTCCGCGGTGCTCGGCGGCGTTCTGGTGCTCTCGGCGTGCGGTGGCGGCGGAGACAAGTCGGGCGCCGACGGCTCGTCGAGCTCCTCGTCGCAGGCGGAGGCGGACGCGGCCGCCGCCAAGCAGACCTCCGAGGCCCAGATAGCCATCGCGCCGAAGAACGGCGCGAAGAACGTCGGGATCAACAACGACGCCAAGGTCACCGTCGCCAAGGGCACCCTCACCGAGGTCACGATGACCACCGCCGACGGCACCGACGTCAAGGGCACCCTCTCCGACGACGCCAAGAGCTGGCAGCCGGACGCCCAGCTCGAACGCTCCACCGTCTACAAGATCGCCGCGACCGCCAAGGACGCCAAGAACCTCAAGTCGGTCGCGAACTCGTCCTTCACCACCGTCTCGCCCGCCAACAGCTTCATCGGGAACTTCACCCCCGAGGACGGCTCCACGGTCGGCGTCGGCATGCCCGTCTCGATCAACTTCAACAAGGCGATCACCGACAAGAAGGCGGTCCAGGACGGCGTCACCGTCACGTCGAGCAGCGGCCAGGAAGTCGTCGGCCACTGGTTCAACTCCCAGCGCCTCGACCTGCGCCCCGACCAGTACTGGCAGGCCGGCTCCACGGTCACCCTCAAGCTCGCCCTGGACGGCGTCGAGGGCGCCGACGGCGTCTACGGCGTCCAGGAGAAGACGGTCACCTTCAAGATCGGCCGCGCGCAGGTCAGCACGGTGGACGCCAAGGCCCACACCATGACCGTCACCCGCGACGGCCAGACGATCAAGACCATCCCGATCTCCGCCGGTTCCCCCGACAACACGACCTACAACGGCCAGATGGTGATCTCCGAGAAGTTCAAGGAGACCCGGATGAACGGCGCGACGGTCGGCTTCACCGACGACGACGGCAAGGGCGAGTACGACATCAAGGACGTCCCGCACGCCATGCGGCTGTCCAACTCCGGCACCTTCCTGCACGGCAACTACTGGGGCGCCAAGTCGATCTTCGGCTCCGCCAACACCAGCCACGGCTGTGTGGGCCTCTCGGACACCAAGGGCGCCAACGACCCCAACACCCCCGCCGCGTGGTTCTACGACAACTCGATGATCGGTGACGTCGTCATCGTCAAGAACTCCGACGACAAGACCATCCAGCCGGACAACGGCCTCAACGGCTGGAACCTGAGCTGGGCCGACTGGAAGGCCGGCTCGGAAGCCTGACCCCTCGGAACGTCCTGACCGGCGGCGGCACCCCTCGCGGTGCCGCCGCCGTGCGCGTTCTCATCCAGCTCTCACGCCGGCCTTAACTCCTCATCACGACGGGCGCCTAATTTCACGCCCATGTTCTTCACCTATCTCAGGCGCGAGCTGCGCCGTCGCAGAAAGGCGGCGCTCGTCGTCGCCTCGGGGCTCGCCCTGGGAATCGCCCTCGTCATCGTCGTCAGTTCCGTCTCCTCCGGCATGAGCCGGGCCCAGGACCAGGTCCTCCAGTCGCTGTACGGCCTCGGCACCGACATGACCGTCACCAAGGCCGCGACCCCGCCCGGCGAGAGCGGTACGACGGGCCGGCCCCGCTTCGAGTTCGACGCCAAGGACGACGACGACTCGGACGCCGAGCAGAGCAGCGACCGCGTCATGGTGCAGGGCTTCCAGACCCTGGCCTCCTCGACCGTCACCAAGGTCGCGGACCAGAGCGGCGTCTCCGACGCGGTCGGCGGACTGAGCCTGACCGTGCTCAAGGTCAACGGTGAGTTCAAGCGCGGCGAGTTCAGCCAGGAAGGCCGGCAGCAGGGCGGCGGAGGCGGCGGGCCGGGCGGCGGCTCCGGCGGTACGGGCGGCTCCGGCGGTGAAGTCCGGGGCGGCGGTGCGTCGTTCGACGTCGACTCGTACACCGTCTACGGCACGGATGTCACCGCGCCCGCCCTCGGCCCGCTGACCTCCTCCAAACTCACCAAGGGCCGCACGTTCAAGACCACCGAGACCGACGCGGCGGTCGCCGTCGTCGACAGCGCGTACGCCAAGGAGAAGAGTCTCGCGGTCGGCAAGACCGTGACCGTCTCCAAGACGAAGTTCACCATCGTCGGGATCGCCACCGCCGACAGCGGCGACGCGGCGGCCAACCTCTACATCCCGCTCAAGAAGGCCCAGACCCTGGCCGACTCCAAGAACAAGGTCACCACGGTCTACGTCAAGGCCGCCGACTCGCAGCAGATCGACAGCGTCAAGGCCACCATCCAGAAGAACATCTCGGGCACCACCGTCACCACCTCCGCCGACCTCGCGGACACCGTCTCCGGCTCCCTGTCCACCGCCTCCGACCTCGCCGCCAACGTGGGCAAGTGGCTCTCCGTCGCCGTCCTCGTCGCGGCCTTCCTGGTGGCGGGGCTGCTCACCTCCTCGGCGGTCAGCCGCCGGGTACGGGAGTTCGGCACGCTCAAGGCGCTCGGCTGGACGAGCGGCCGGGTCACCCGGCAGGTCGTCGGCGAGGCGCTCGTCAACGGACTGCTCGGCGGGGTGCTCGGGATCGCGCTGGGCCTCGCCGGCGCCTATCTCGTCACCGCCATCAGCCCGACCCTCACCGCGCAGATCGGCTCCTCCGGCGGCGGCGGTGGCGGCGGCTTCGGTGGCGGCGGTGGTGGTCCCATGGGCGGCGGCGGGGCCGGCCGGCAGAGCGCCGCCAAGGCCCTCGACATCGCCCTCACCGCGCCCGTCTCGCTCACCACGATCGGCGTCGCCGTCGCGCTCGCCGTGGCCGGTGGCCTGATCGCGGGCGGGTTCGGCGGCTGGCGGGCCTCGCGGCTGCGCCCGGCCGACGCGCTGCGCCGCGTCGAGTGACCGCGCGCGCCCACGTCGTCCCGTACAGCCTTTCGCACCGTAGGAGTTGAACCGTGTACCAGCTCAGAGGCGTCACCAAGCGCTACACGCGCGGCAAGAAGACCGTCGACGCCCTCGCCGGGGTCGACCTGACCATCGAGGACGGCGGCCGGCTCGTCATCCAGGGACCCACCGGCGGCGGCAAGTCCACCCTGCTCCAGATGCTCGGCGGGCTCGACCGGCCGACCGGCGGCACCATCGAGTTCGACGGGGTGAGCCTGGCCGACCTGTCCGAGGCGAAACTCACCAAGGTGCGGGCCGAGTCCATCGGCTTCGTCTTCCAGAGCTTCAACCTCATCCCCACGCTGACCGCGCAGGAGAACGTCGAGACCGCGCTCGTCCCGCTCGGCCTCAAGGGAGCCGCCCGGCGCGAACAGGCCGCCCGGGCGCTGGAGTCGGTCGGCCTCGGCGAACGGGCCGGGCATCTGCCGAGCGAACTGTCCGGCGGTCAGCAGCAGCGCGTGGCCATCGCCCGCGCGCTCGTCAAGCAGCCGAAGGTACTGCTCGCCGACGAACCCACCGGAAACCTTGACGAGTCGACGCGCGACGACATCATGGAACTGCTGGAAGGACTCTGGAAAGAGCACGGTCTGACCTTCATCATGGTCACGCACGACAGCTCGATAGCCCGCCGCGCCCCCCGGCTCGCGACCATCCGCAAGGGCCGGGTCACGATCACCGAGAACGCCGCCGCCTAGGCCCTGTCCGGGGCCGGTCCCCGACCGGCCCCGCACCCCACGTCTGGACGTCCCCGTAACCCGGGGGCGTCACCCCTCTCGTACGCGTAGGTTCAAAGCCATGCTGATCACTCTGGGAAGCCCGCCCTCGGCCGCCGAAACGGCCGCCTGGCACACGGTGGTCGTCGCCGCGCACGACCGGGACCTGCCCGCTTCCGTCCCCGAGCCCAGCACGACGGAGACGGCCGGCAAACTGCGGGTGCCGCCGGTCGGCGGCCGGAGCACGCACCTGGCGATGACGGCGCCCGACGGCGCGTACGAGGGGGTCGCCTCGCTGCTGCTGTTCACCGAGCCGGAGAACCGCCACACGGCCTTCCTCAACACCCTGGTGGTACGGCCCGACGCCCGGCGGCACGGCGTCGGCGCCGCGCTCTGGGCGGCGGTACGCGCCGAACTCGCCGCCGCCGGACGGGGGTCGGTCTCGACCGTGCTCGAAGTCGGCGGCGCGGGCGAGGCGTTCGTGGACAGCCTCGGCTTCACGAACGTGCTGCCGCTCGGCTGGTACGTACAGCGCGTACAGCGCACGCGGGAGGAGATACCACCGCCGGTGCTGCCCGCCGGACTGCGCTTCGCGGACTGGACGGGCGTCGTCCCCGACGCGTACGCCGCCTCGTTCGCCGTCGCCCACGACGCGATGCGCGACGCGCCCGCCGGAGGGACGGACGAACAGGTCCGCCGCTGGGACGCCGAGCGGGTACGGGCCGCCGCGCGCGTGATCGAGGAGCGCGGCGGCGCCGTCCACACCTCGGCGGTGCTCGACACCGAGCGCGGCGACGCGGTGGTGGCGTACACCGAGGTGGTCCTCGCCGACCCGGCCGACACCCGCGCGCTCCAGTACGACACCGTGGTCGTCCCGGACGGCAGGGGCCGTGGGCTGGGGCGGGCGGTCAAGCGCCATCTGCTGGACACGCTGGGCGAACTGCGCCCGGGCGTACGGGAGATCACCACCACCGTCGCCGACGAGAACACCGGGATGCTGGCGGTGAACGCATCGCTCGGCTACCGGCGGGAGCGGTCGGCCGGCATCTTCCGGACGAAGCTGTAAGGATTCTCCGCACGGTGCCCGTCAGCGGCCACGCCGGCCGCTCCGGTCAGCCGCAGCCGCCCCCGCGCGGCAGCCGGTAGGCGGAGCCGAGCCGGTACTCGCCCGGCGCGGGGACCGTCAGCCGGGTCCAGTCGCCCGCGCGCTCCACACAGCCGCCGGGCGCCCTGAGCCACGGCGAGTACGCGATCCGCACGGTCACGGAACCGGCCGCCTTCATACGTACGGTCAGCTCCGCGCTGTCGGAGCGCACCACGGTGGCGGGCGGCGACACCAGCGGGGCCGCGTCCCGTACCCGGTAGACGGTCCACCAGCGGTCCCCCCACACCCGCTCCAGCCACTCCGGCCGGTCCCGGACCAGCGCCGCTTCGGCGGCGGCCGGGCTGTCCGGCCGACCGTGCGGCAGCACGACGAAACCGACCGCCCAGCGGTCCAGCCAGGCGCGGTAGGCGACCGGGTCGAGGGCGGCGGTACCGCCGTGGCCGTCGTAGAAGAGACGCCCGCGCACGACATCGAGCTGCCGGTTCCAGCCGCGCGCCATGGTGACGTGCGGGGCGAGGACGTCCGCCTCCCGGTGGTCGCGGGCGGGCACCACCTCGACCCGGGTGCGGCCGGCGCCCAGCCGGTCCAGCGCGGCGACCACCCCGTCGGTGTGCGCCGCCCAGCCGGGCACGGTGGTGGAGACCACGAGATCGTCCTCCGTCTTGCTGAGCAGCCAGTACGTGTTGACGGAGACGGCGACCGCGAGGAAGAGCGCGGGCAGCGCCCGCGCGCGCACCGGTGCGCGGAACGCCGCACGCGGACCGGCGGCCAGCAGCGCGGCGAGCAGCACCGGCGGCCCCGCCAGCCCCACCAGCCGCTCCACGTTCGTCCCGATGGGCGAGGGGACGAGAAAGGTCAGCACCACCCCGAGCGCGTACACCGCCGCCCCGTAGCGCACCACCCGCCAACGCCGAGGCGCCGCGCACCACAGCACCGCGCAGGTCACCAGCGGCATCGTCAGCTTGCCCGGACTCATCGGCTGCTCGCCCTGGAACGGGAAGAGGAGCGTCACCGCCGCGACCACCACCACCGGCGGCACG
The DNA here is from genome assembly GCF_042900885.1 of Streptomyces sp. NPDC012835. Classification (NCBI taxonomy): domain Bacteria; kingdom Bacillati; phylum Actinomycetota; class Actinomycetes; order Kitasatosporales; family Streptomycetaceae; genus Streptomyces; species Streptomyces sp. NPDC012835. The sequence continues at coordinate 179,086 of NZ_JBIBBW010000003.1, read as the reverse complement.
AGCAGCGACGCCCCCCGTGCCCAGCGCCGGTCGAGCGCGTACGCCGCGCCCGCCACGACGAGGAACAGCCCGGCGACCGGGCTGGCCAGGGCGGCGAGCGCGGCGAGGACCACGGCCGGGACCGCGCGTCCCACATGGAGCAGCGCGAACAGGCCGATCGCCGCCCCCAGGGCGAACGTCGTCCGCCCCGAGGCCACGTTGCACCAGAGGGCCACCGCGCCGAGCAGCGCCGGCCATCCGGGCCGCCGGACCCCCGAGCGTACGAACAGCGCGCCCATGGCCCAGGTCCCGGCGAGCCCCGCCGCCACGGACACCGTTCTGACGCCCAGGAGGGCCATCAGCGGCGGCGCCAGCACGCTGTAGTTGGCGGTGTGCGTACCGCCGTACCAGGACAGGTTGTAAGCGGAGCCCGGATGCCGTGCCATGAACCCGGCCCAAGCGAACTGCGCCGCGAGATCGCCGCCGCCGGTCGCGAGCAGCACGGCCCACAGGGCATAGAGCGGAACGACGGCACAGGTCGCCAGCAGCGGCACCCGCCACGCCGGCCGCCGGAGCCCCCGGTCCCCGGCCGGTGCGCCGCTCCCGCCGCCGTCCCCGGTCTCCCGGTGCTCCCGGTCCGCCACATCGGCCCGCGTCCGCCCGGCCGCGCCCTCGCTGATCCACACGCGGGCCAGCCTACGGTGGCGCGCCACGGGGGCGCGTCGGCGGCGCGGGCCGGGACGGGAAGGGGGAAGCGCGGTGCTACGGGTTGCCGACCGACTGGACCGGGCCGTTCAGGGAGTTCGGGGTGCAGCCGGGTCCCGACAGCGTCAGCCGTTCCTTCGTACCGACCACGGAGAGCGGTCCCGTGAGCGTGGTGCCGCAGATCTGGACCGTACGGGCGCCCACCGCCTGGACCGGCCCGGTGATCCCGGCGCCCTTCGCGACCAGGCTCGCGCCCGCGCCGACCACGACGGGGCCGGTCAGCTTCGTACCGTTCAGGCAGGTGACGCCGGAGGAGACGACCAGCGGACCCACGTGCGTGCCGGTCAGCGTCTTCGTGCAGGCGGGGGCGGCGGGGACGCGGGAGCGGAAGTCGAGGGCGTAGGCCGGCTTGCCGGGCTTCGCCTCGGAGATCGGGGCGCTGAGCTTGCCGAACTCGCCGCCGGTCGCCTTCTTGCCGTTGTTCCACTCCTTCATCCGGCCGAGTTCGTCGGCGGTGCGGCCGTCGGCGATGACGGTGTCGCCGGGCGTGGCCGACATCGTCTCGGAGGCGGTGCGGATCGCGGTGAGGTACGAGGCGGGGGCGGTCAGGTCGTACGCGTTCAGATCGACGCGCTCACGGAGCCAGGTGCCCCACTGGAACTCCAGGAACTCGGCCGCGTCGGAGGGCGCCTGGTAGCCGATGTCGCGGGTGAAGTAGACGAGGCTGCGGTAGCGGTCGTCGTGGAAGTAGGCCAGTCCGAGGTGCTGGGGAAGCTGGTCGGTGGTGATGGGGCGGTTGTTCTCGTCACGCAGCCAGACCCACTTCTTCTCCCGCATCGTCTGCCAGAACGCGGCGCTGGACAGCCCGCTCAGGTTGTCCACGACGCGCAGCCTGATGTGGGTCCTCGGGCCGCCGCCCGGCGTCTCCAGGAAGGAGGTCAGGGTGTGGTGCCCGTCGGTGAGGTACAGGACGCCGCCGGGGCCGACCACGACCGTCTTCATCGCGGCGCGGGTCTCGTCCGTCTCCTCGCCGACGGGGACGGAACAGGTGAAGCTCGACGGGTCGGTGAGCACGGCGCCGGACGTCACGGTCGCGGCCTTCTCCTGGCCGTTGGTCTCGCACCAGTCGTCGAAGCGCTTGTTGAGGTCGCCGTTGGCCTCGTCCTTGGTGGAGGTGTAGCGGCCGAGCTTGTAGTAGATCTGGTCGAAGCCGATGGCGGGCTGGGTGGGGTGCAGCTGGTCGAGGGTGACGTCGAGCAGGTCGCCGGCCTTGGCGCGGGAAGCGGCGGGGGACGGGGAAGTGGCGGCGGCCGGGGAAGCGGCGGCGGCCGGGCCGGTGCCGGCCGCTCCTGCCGCGCGGGCGCTCGCCCCGCCGCGCGCGTCCGCTGTCGCCGTACCGCCGCCCGCGAGTACACCGCTCAGGGCCAGTGCCCCGGCGGCGAGGCCCGCCCCGAGACGGTGCGGGCCGGGGCGGCCGGCCCGGTGGGGGCGCGGGGGCTGCTGGGTAGGGGCTGAGGCGGGCATACGGTCTCCACGGGTGGCGGGAGGGCGGCAGCGCTGCGTGGGGGGTCGGGCCCGGAGGCGGGGGCGCGCTGAAGGTCGCGTACATCCATTCATCCGTACCCGCCCCGGGCCGTGGCCGTCGACTGTCCGGTGAGTGGCGGTGGGGTGAACGACCGGCGGTCGGGCGCACGCTCCGGCTCGCTGACGGGGCGTCAGGCCGGGGTGGTGTCATCGCGCGCGCGGACCGGGGTGGTGTCATCGCGCGTGCGGACCGGATCGACGGCACGACGGACGCTCTCTCCCCGGACACGCGAAACGGGCCTCCCCTCGCGCACGATGTGCGCGAGGGGAGGCCCGCCGGGCGCCGGGACCCCCGGTGCCCCCGTTCCGTGTTTCCCGCTCAGTCCTCGGTCCGCGCCGACGGCTCCGGCGCCGGGGCGATGCCCGTCGGGCAGGAGCGGCCCCAGTTCGTCTCCGAGGGGGCGTCCAGGTCGACACCGGTGCCGCCGATGCCGCAGTAGCCGTCCGGGTTCTTGTCCAGGTACTGCTGGTGGTACGGCTCCGCCGGGTAGAAGGTGCGGCCCTCGGCCGGGAGGATCTCCGTGGTGATCTGCCGGTACCCGGCGGCGGTCAGGATCCGCTGGTAGGCGTCGCGGGAGGCCGTGGCCGCCTCGGCGTGGGCGGGGGTGTGCGGATAGACGGCGGAGCGGTACTGCGTGCCGACGTCATTGCCCTGCCGGAAGCCCTGGGTGGGGTTGTGGGACTCCCAGAAGACCTTCAGGAGGTCGGCGTAGGAGACGATCCGGGGGTCGTAGACCACGCGGACCGCTTCCGTGTGGCCGGTCAGGCCCGAGCAGACCTCTTCGTAGGTCGGGTTCGGCGTGTAGCCGCCCTGGTAGCCGACCAGGGTCGTCCAGACGCCCTCCGTCTGCCAGAACTTGCGCTCAGCGCCCCAGAAGCAGCCCAGCCCGAAGTCGGCGACCTCCAGCCCCTCCGGATACGGGCCCGTCAGCGGGTTGCCCAGGACCGTGTGGCGCGAGTCCACCGTGAACTCGGGTTCCGGGCGGCCGCGCAGGGCCTCTTCGGCGGTGGGGAGTTCGGGGGTGCGACGCGTCAGGAACATCGGGCGGCTCTCCTCGGGAGGGGGTCCTGTGGCTCGGGTCCCGGAGCCGGCGGGCGGGGCGCGGCTCGGGGCCCGTGTGGGAACAACGCTCTCGGGGCACCGGGCATTCCGGCGGCCGTCACCGCGCGGGCACCCACCGGCGGGGCCGCCGGGAGCGCGGGTACGGCGGCGTCAGTGCGGCAGCGTCGCCGGGCTGCCGCCGTTCGACTCGTATCCCGCCACCGCCAGCGCCCGGTACACCGCGTACTCCGCCGCCGGGTCGCCGTTCAGCGTCCAGGGCAGCGCCCCGACGTGGCCGTCGATCCGTACGAGCTGGTGCATCGCGTCCGACCAGCGCTCGCACCGTACGAGGAAGAAGACCAGCAGGTGCCGTACGTGCGAGAGCATCGGGTCGTCCGGGCGGGCCGAGTGGACCGCGTAGAGAGCGCCGTCCACCGCCTTCGTGACCACCGCGCTCTGGTAGAAGCCGCGCACGAGATTGACCTCGGGCAGATGCTCGTACACCGCGAACAGCGGCAGCGCGGCCAGCAGCGACCCCTGCGGGGCGCGTGCGGCGGCCGTGGTGGCGAACTCGTCCGCCTCCTTGCGCGAGCCGTGCCACTTCTCGCACCAGTAGTGCAGCGCCGCCAGATGCGCGCCCATGTGCGCCGGCGCACGGTCGATGATCTTCGCCCAGAGCCGGTCGAACTGCTCGGGCGAATAACCGAGCCCGCGCGCCACCGCCAGCTCCGTGATGTACGGCACCGGGTCGCCCGGCGCGAACAGCCCGGCCTGCGCGCAGACCGTACGGGCCTCCTCCAGGATGATCCGGAAGTCGTCGCTCCCGGCGGCCGACGACCGCCACGCCTGCTGCACCAGGAACTCCGCGTGCACCGCCGCGCCGCCCGGGTCCTTCGGCGCCTCGGAACGCCACGCCCGCAGCCACGCGCCCCCGGCCCCCGGCTTCCGCTGAAGCTCCAGCGAGGCCGCCCCGGCGAACGCCTGGACGCGCTGCCAGCGCACCTCGCCCTCTTTCGGGGTACCGGCGAGCAGCTGCGCAGCGGCCCGCCAGTCCTGGGTGCGCTGGACGACATCGAGCACGTCGAGGAGGTCCTGGTCCGGCCCCGGGAGCCGGATGTCCAGCTCCTCCTGCCGCACGAATCCGTAGGCGGCCGGGTCGGCGGCGTCGGGCGATCCGGGCGCGACCTGGCGGATGCCGCCACCGCGCCGCCTCACGTACGTGACGATGACCGCGCTCAGCATGCACATCGCGATCAGGAACCAGAGAATCTCCATGCGTCCCATTGTCCCGGACGCCGGAGAACTCCAGCGTCCCGGCCAGCGGCCCCGCCGCACGCCCCGCCGCCCGCCCTGCCGGATCGCTCGCCCTTTCGGATCGGGAGTGAGGGCGACACGGACCAGGTCCCTCCGGCACTACGCTCGTCATCCATGAGCCACCAGCACAGCAGCGAGCAGCACCACTTCGAGACTCTCGCCATCCACGCGGGCAACACCGCTGACCCGCTCACCGGCGCGGTCGTCCCCCCGATCTACCAGGTGTCCACCTACAAGCAGGACGGCGTCGGCGGCCTGCGCGGCGGATACGAGTACAGCCGCAGCGCCAACCCCACCCGTACCGCGCTGGAGGAGAACCTCGCGGCCCTGGAGGGCGGCCGGCGCGGGCTGGCCTTCGCCTCCGGGCTCGCCGCCGAGGACTGCCTGCTGCGTACGGTGCTGGCACCCGGCGACCACGTCGTGATCCCGAACGACGCGTACGGCGGCACGTTCCGCCTCTTCGCGAAGGTCGTCACCCGGTGGGGCGTGGACTTCTCCGTCGCCGACACCTCCGACCCGGAGGCGGTGCGGGCCGCGCTCACGCCGCGTACGAAGGTCATCTGGGTCGAGACGCCCTCCAACCCGCTCCTCGGTATCACCGACATCGCGGCCCTCTCCGGGATCGCGCGCTCCGCCGGGGCGCGGCTCGTGGTCGACAACACCTTCGCGAGCCCCTACCTCCAGCAGCCGCTGGCGCTGGGCGCGGATGTCGTCGTGCACTCCACCACGAAGTACATGGGCGGCCACTCGGACGTCGTCGGCGGTGCGCTGATCACCGGTGACGACGCGCTGGCGGAGGAACTCGCCTACCACCAGAACGCGATGGGCGCGGTGGCCGGGCCGTTCGACGCGTGGCTGGTGCTGCGCGGCATCAAGACGCTGGCCGTACGGATGGACCGGCACAGCGAGAACGCGACGCGCCTCGCCGAGATGCTCACCCAGCACCCCCGGGTCTCCCAGGTCCTCTACCCGGGCCTGCCCGAGCACCCGGGCCACGAGGTCGCGGCCAAGCAGATGAAGGCGTTCGGCGGGATGATCTCCTTCCGGGTCGAGGACGGCGAGGAGGCGGCGGTCGCGGTCTGCGACCGCGCGAAGCTGTTCACGCTGGGCGAGTCCCTGGGCGGCGTCGAGTCCCTCATCGAGCACCCGGGCCGCATGACCCACGCCTCGGCGGCGGGCTCGCCGCTGGAGGTGCCCGCCGATCTGGTGCGGCTGTCGGTCGGCATCGAGTCGGGCGACGACCTGCTGGCGGACCTGAAGCAGGCGCTGGGCTGACGGACGGCGGAGGGGAGGGGCGGGCGGGTACGGGGTACGGGGGCGGGCCGGTGCCTGCTCCGGGCACCGGCCCGCGCCGTACCCTGAGCCACCCGCCCCTCCGCTACCACCCCTCCAGCGGCGGCGTCGTCTCGGCGGGCGGGGGGACGTACCAGGGGTTCGCCGTCCAGGCCCAGACGGCGAACACCACCACGGCGGCGACGAGTACGGCCCACAGCAGGCGTCGCGCCGCCCGGCGAAGCCGCAGGCGCCGCGCGCCGCGCACAGCGGCCCGGCACACCAGCCCTGCGGGCACCTCGGGCCGCTCCCGGCGCAGCATGTGCCACACCTCGTCCTCCTTGCGGCTGAGGCCGGAGCCGCTGGGACCGGAGCCGCTGGGACCGGGATCGCGGGAGCCGGGGCCTGTGCCACCGGGGCCGGAGCCGCCCGCGCCGGTCACGGGCCGCTCGTGGTGGCCGGCGGACCGGTCGGCGCCGAGCGCCCCGCCCGGGCCCGCCGCGTCCGCCGCCCCCGGCCCGGTCCGCTCCGGCGCATCGTCGTCACCGCCCGCGCGCACAGGACGCGCACCCGCTCCTCCGGAAGGCCGATCAGCGCCGCGGTCTGTTCGGCGGGGAGCCCCTCGTACAGCCGCAGTACGAGCACCAGACGCTCCTGCGGGCCGAGCGCTCCGAGCACGCCGTGGGCGGGCCGCCCGCTCAGCCGCCGCCAGTGGACGCGCCACGCCTCACGGATGAAGCGCTGGGCCAGCGCCTGGCGGGCACGGTCGTACGGGTCCTCGCCGTGGCGCGGGTCCCACTCCGCGTACGTACGTGCCAGCGCGGCCGTCAGCAGCCGCTGGGCGCGTGGCGCGGCGGCGGGCGGTTCGGCCGTCAGCAGCGCGGCGGCGTGCAGCAGCCGGCCGGCCGCGCCCGCGGCGAAGGTCTCGAACTCCCGGGCGCGACGGCGATCCAGGGCAGCCCGCCGCTCTCGCACGGTCTCATCTGAGGCCCGTGCGGGGCCGTGGTCAAGAGGGCCTCCGAAGCGTCCGAGCCGCCCGGGGCCGGTTCAGGGCAGCCCCGGCGCAGGCCGGAGCGGGGGCGGGGCGGGTCGGGTCCCCGGGCCGTCGTCGTCCCCCGGTCAGCCCGTCCCCGCCGCGCGGCCGTGCTCCTCCGCGCCGCCGGTGTCCTGGTCCGTGGCCGGGATTCTCGCCGCACGGGCCGCCAGCGCTCCGTTGAACCGGGTGAGCAGAGCCGTGAAGGAGTCCCGCTCCTCCTCTGACCAGTCGCCCGTGACCTGCGCCATCAGCTCGCGCCGCGACGAGCGCACCTCTTCGAGCCTGGCCAGCCCGCGCGCCGACAGCTGAAGGACCACCGCGCGCCCGTCCTCCGGGTGCGAGGTGCGCTTGACCAGCCCGGCGTCGACGAGCGGCGCGACCTGCCTGGTCACCGTCGAGGAGTCGATGCCCATACCGGCGGCCAGCGCCTTGACGCCCATGGGGCCTTCCCGGTCGAGCCGGTTGAGCAGCAGATACGCGGCACGGTCCATCGAGTTGCGGACCTGGCCGACACCGCCGAGCCGGGTCTGTTCGGCCCGCCGGGCGAAGACGGCCACCTGGTGCTGGAGGGCATCGAGGAGAACGGCGTCGTCCGAGGGTTCGGCCGGCCTCTCCCGGGAGGCCGACGCAGCGGAAGTCATGTCCTGAATGGGGGGCATGGCTGGGGGCTCTCTGGTGCGGGGGTCGGTTGGCTGGGGCAAAGCGTACGCGGCCGGGGCCCGGACCGTACCTGTCCTGCACAACCCGCGGTCACCTGCCACCGGCCGGAGGGCCGCCCGCCCGGTGGACGCCGGGCGCCTTCCCGCCGGTGAACTGCGAGACTGACAGACATGAGCTTCGGTACGTCCCGCACCACCCGCGTCTCCAGCCCCCTCATCCTCGATGACATCCGCGGGGCCCGGAAAATGCTCTCCGGTGTGGCACGGGCGACCGCGATGGAAGGCAGCAGATATCTGTCGCAGCTCGTCGGCGCCCCGGTGCTCCTCAAATGCGAGAACCTCCAGCGGACCGGATCGTTCAAGCTGCGCGGAGCGTACGTACGGATCGCCGGGCTGTCCCCGGAGGAGCGCGCGGCCGGTGTCGTCGCCGCCAGCGCGGGCAATCACGCGCAGGGCGTCGCCCTGGCCTCCACCCTGCTCGGGGTGCGCTCCACCGTCTTCATGCCCGTCGGAGCACCGCTGCCGAAGGTCGCGGCGACCCGGGACTACGGCGCGGAGGTCCGGCTGCACGGGCAGGTCGTCGACGAGACCCTGGCAGCGGCACAGGAGTACGCGCACGACACCGGCGCCGTCTTCATACACCCCTTCGACCACCCCGACGTCATCGCCGGTCAGGGCACGGTCGGCCTGGAGATCCTGGAGCAGTGCCCGGAGGTGCGCACCGTCGTCGTCGGGATCGGCGGCGGCGGTCTCGCCGCCGGGATCGCCCTCGCGGTGAAGTCGCTGCGCCCGGACGTGAAGGTGGTCGGGGTGCAGGCGGCGGGCGCCGCCGCGTATCCGCCCTCGCTGCGGGCCGGGCGCCCGATGACGGTGGAGGCGGGGCAGACGATGGCCGACGGCATCAAGGTGGGGCGCCCCGGCGACATTCCGTTCCAGCTGGTCCAGGAGCTGGTGGACGAGGTGGTCACGGTCTCCGAGGACGAGCTGTCCAGCGCCCTGCTGCTCTGTCTCGAACGGGCGAAGATGGTGGTGGAGCCGGCCGGGGCGAGCCCGGTGGCGGCGCTGCTGAGCGACCCGGAGGCGTTTCGCGGCCCGGTCGTCGCGGTGCTGTCGGGCGGCAACGTCGACCCCGTACTGATGCAGCGCATCCTCCGGCACGGCATGGCCGCGGCGGGCCGCTACCTGAGCCTGCGGCTCAGGGTCACCGACCGGCCGGGCGCGCTCGCGACGATGCTCGGGGTGCTGTCGGTGGCCGACGCGAATGTGCTGGACGTGAGCCATGTACGGACCGATCCCCGGCTCGGCCTGACGGAGGCGGACGTCGAGGTGCACCTGGAGACGAAGGGGCCGGTCCACTGCACGGAGGTCGCGGCGGCGCTGCGGGCGGCGGGCTACACGATTCTGGGCTGAGGCGGTCGTGGGGCCGGAAGGCGGCAGGACGGAAAGCCGGAACGAAGACGGCAGGACGGAAAGCCGGAACGAAGACGGTGGGACGGAAGGCCGGGACACACGAAGGGCCGGGACCACCGGCCGACGGACAGGCGTCCGCCGGCCGGGTGGTACCGGCCCTTCGTGTGTTCGTGTGCTCGTGGACGCGCGTAGGTGCGCGCGCCCATCAGCCCTGGTAGGGCTTGGCGGCGAGGATCTTGACGGAGGCGCTCTTGCCGTTCGGCAGCTCGTACTCCGCGTTGTCGCCGACCTTCTTGCCGTTCACGCCGCTGCCCAGCGGGGACTGCGGCGAGTAGGTCTCGATGTCCGAGCTGGCGTACTCGCGCGACGCCAGCAGGAAGTTCAGGGTGTCGTCCTCGTCACCGTCGAAGGCGATGGTCACGACCATGCCGGGCTCGACGATGCCGTCGTCCGCCGGCGCCTCGCCCACCTTGGCGTTCTGGAGCAGCTGGGTGAGCTGGCGTACCCGCAGCTCCTGCTTGCCCTGCTCTTCCTTGGCCGCGTGGTATCCGCCGTTCTCCCGCAGGTCGCCCTCCTCACGGGCCGCCGCGATCTTCGTGGAGATCTCCGTGCGGGCGGGACCAGACAGGTAGTCCAGCTCGGCCTTGAGCTGGTTGTACGCCTCCTGGGTGAGCCAGGTGACGTTCTCGCTGGTCTGGGTCACAGGTGCTCCTCGTAGGTACCGGGAATACAAAGCAACGCCCTACCCAGAAGGATGTGCCTTCTCGGGTGGGCGAAACCACGAGCCTAACAATTTCGTGGCGCAAGGGGGAGGACAATTGCCGTCAGGGAAGCGTCGGTGCAGGTCAGCGCCGATGTGTACGGCGGGGCGCCGACCGGGGACACAGCGTGCGCACAGGCTGCGGACCGGCTCGTGGCAGGGTCCGTGCGCCGGGCCGTGCGCCGTGGGGCGCCGGTCGGCGGAGCTCAGTCCGACGTACAGCCCACCAGTTCGGTGCTCGTGGCGCTCTCCGTCGTACGGATCGTGACGACCGTGTCGATCCTGGTCTCGCCCCCGCCGAAGCGGACGTCCTTGCGGCCGACCTCCGCGCCGCTCTCCGCGAGCGAACGCAACGTACAGCTGCCGGAGGCGCCCGCGTCCTTGCGGACCTCCAGGTGCGCCTCGACCGCCGTGTCGGAAATCCGTTTGAACTTGATCAGCTCGCCGGAGACACTCCGGTCGACCACGTAGTGGTAGCCGAACCAGCCGATGAGAGCGACCAGGAGCGCGGCGAGCACAGCGCCCAGCCGCCGCAGCCGCCGGTCCGCGCGCACGTCCGCCGAGCGGCCGTAGCGGCCCTGGGGGAGATCCTCGCGCACCGAGGCCATGATCGGTTCCTTTCGGATTCAAACAGCCGGAATTTCCGCCCTCCGATATCCGTCACTATAGAAGCCGACCGATGCGACACATCACTGAGGACCGAGTCTTGACTGACCAGCTGCGACTGATGGCCGTCCATGCCCACCCCGACGACGAGTCGAGCAAGGGCGCGGCCACCATGGCCAAGTACGTGTCCGAGGGGGTGGACGTGCTGGTCGTGACCTGTACGGGAGGCGAGCGCGGCTCCATCCTCAACCCCAAGCTCCAGGGTGACGCCTATATCGAGGCGAACATCCACGAGGTGCGCAGGAAAGAGATGGACGAGGCCCGGGAGATCCTCGGCGTCGGCCAGGAATGGCTGGGGTACGTCGACTCCGGGCTCCCGGAGGGCGACCCGCTGCCGCCGCTGCCGGAGGGCTGCTTCGCCCTGGAGGACGTCGACGAGGCGGCCGGCCGGCTCGTCCGCTCGATCCGCTCGTTCCGGCCGCAGGTGGTCACCACCTACGACGAGAACGGCGGCTACCCGCACCCCGACCACATCATGACCCACAAGATCTCCATGGTGGCCTTCGAGGGCGCGGCGGACGCCGCGAAGTACCCCGAGGACGAGTTCGGCCCCGTCTGGCAGCCGCTGAAGCTCTACTACAACCAGGGCTTCAACCGGCCGCGTACGGTCGCGCTGCACGAGGCGCTGCTGGCGCGCGGGCTGGAGTCCCCGTACGGCGAGTGGCTGAAGCGGTGGGAGGAGTTCGGGCGCGACGAGCGGACGCTCACCACGTACGTCCCCTGCGGCGACTTCTTCGAGATCCGGGACAAGGCGCTGATCGCGCACGCCACCCAGATCGACCCCGAGGGCGGCTGGTTCCGTATCCCGCTCGACCTCCAGCGGGAGATCTGGCCGACGGAGGAGTACGAGCTGGCGAAGGCGCTCGTCGGAACATCCCTCCCCGAGAGCGACCTCTTCGCGGGCATCCGCGACAATGCCTGATATGTATGCGATCCAGGCGATGACGCACGTGGTTCCCCTAGCCCAGGACCTCGACCAGAACAAGGTGACGCCCGGTGTGCTCGGGTTCATCGTGTTCGCGGTGATGGCGGGGGGCGTGTGGATGCTGATGAAGTCCATGAGCCGCCACATGAACATGGTCAACTTCGACGAGGCCCCGGCGGAGACGGCCGAGCCCGCGGAGCGGGCGGAGTCCGTCAAGGCCGCCACGGCCGCCGAGCCGCGCGGCCAGTAGGCGCGGCCGGCCCCGGACCGCCCGGTGCGCCGTCCCGGCCCGCCCTCGCAGGGCGGGCCGGGGACGCGCTCAAGCCGGGGTGGCCCCTGCCGCTCAGGCCGGGGCGACCTCCACCGGAACGCCCATCACCTCGCGGGCGTTGCGGTTCGGGACCATGCCCAGATTCCACGCCTGCCAGCCGTCCTCCAGCCGGACCCCGCGGCCCAGCATCACCGCGAAGGTCGCGGCGGACTCGGCGAGCTTGCCGTCGCGCGCCGGGTGACCGGCGCCGGTCAGCTCCGTCAGCTCCTGCTCGGCGACCACCGAGCCGACTTCCGTACCGCCCGCCGAGGCGTACGGCAGCAGCGTGCAGCGCAGGAAGCGCGCCCAGTCGGCGCCGCGACGGTCGTCGTACGAGTCGAAGAGGGCGGCCGCCTCGTCGCACAGGTGCAACGCCTGGCCGGGCCGGTTGTTCCCCGCGTCGACAACCGCCAGCTCAAGGCAGGTCCACGCCTCGCCGTGGGCCACACCGACGCGGTGGAAGTCCGCGCGCGCGTCGACCAGCAGCTGACGGGCGAAGCCCGAGTTGCGCAGATTGCCGGTCTGCGCGGCCCGCTGGTCACGGGTGACCCGGCCCGAGTGGTGGCGGGCGCACGCCAGGCCGTACACATCGCGCATCCGCGAGAACATCGTGCGCGCCCGCTCCAGCTCCCGTACCGCCTGATCGCGGTCGCCGCCCTCCTCCAGCGCCTGCCCCAGGTAGTACAGCGTCCACGCCTCGCCGCGCGCGTCCTCGTTCTCACGATGGCTGGCCAGCGCCTCGCGCAGCTGGTCCACCGCCTGCCCCGGCTCGCCCTCCATCAGCAGCGCGCGGGCCAGCTGGGTCGTCGCCCACGCCTCGCCGCGTCCGTCGTGCGTCCGGCCGTACAGATCGAGCGCCGCGCGCAGCTCGCCCTCGGCGCGGGCCGTGTCGCCCAGGCGCAGGAACAACTGCCCCAGCTGGTAGTGCGACCACGCCTCACCGTGCACGGACTCGCTCTCCCGGTGCAGCGCCAGCGCCGTCGTCAGCAGCGTGAGCGCCTCCGCGACCTGCCCCCGGTCCCGCTCGACCGCCGCCAGGGCGTGCAGGGTCCAGCCCCGGTCCCCGGCCAGTGACGGCTCCTCCTGGAGCGCCAGCGCCTCGCGCAGCTTCGCCGACGCCTCGGTGAGATTGCCCTGGTGGTGCAGCGTGATCCCCAGCGAACACAGCGCGCGGGCCGCCCCCGCGTCGTGCTGCGCCTCCCGGTAGAGGCTCACGACCGACGTCAGGGTCGTCCGCGCCTTGTCCAGCTCGCCGAGCTGCCGCGCCGCGATGCCCGTACGCCACTGGACCGACCGCACCAGCAGCCCCTGGTCCACCGCCTGGGTCAGCTCGCTGATCTCACCGAGCCGGTAGAGGTCGCCGCGCAGCAGGCAGTAGTCGCAGAGCGCCCCCAGCAGATTCAGCACGGCCTCCTGGTCGACACCCTCCGCGTGCCGCAGGGTCGCCGTGATGAAGCTCGACTCGTCGTCCAGCCAGCGCAGCGCCGCGTCCAGCGAGGAGAAACCGTGGCCGCCCGCCGCGCTCCGGAAGAGATCCGCGCGGGTGGAGGTCTTGCCGTCGACCAGCCGGATCACCGAGTCGGCCAGCTCGCCGTAGTTACGGATCAGCCGTTCCTGCGCGGCCGTACGCTCCTCCGGCGGCTCCTCCTCGCGCAGCCGCGCGTGCACGAACGTACGGACGACGTCGTGCAGCCGGTAGCGGCTGCCGCGCACATGGTCGATCAGCCCGGCCCGCGACAGCTCGCTGAGCAGCCGCCCGGCCTCCTGCTCGTCCGTCGCCAGCAGCGCCGCAGCCGCGGCGGCGCCCAGCGAGGCGCGGCCCGCCAGCGCCAGTCGCCGCAGCAACCTGCGGGCCTGGTCGTTCTGGTCGGTGTAGCGCAGCCACAGGGCGCGCTCGACCGGCTCCACCGGACCGTACGCCGCCAGGTCCGCCGCCAGCTGGAGCTCGGTGCGCTCGCCGAGGGAGGAGCCCGCGATGCGCAGCGCGAGCGGCAGCCCGCCGCACAGTTCGCGCACGCTGTCGGCGGACTGGAAGTCGTAGGGGCCGGCCGCCGCCTCGGCGGACTCGCCCGCCGCGATCCGCAGCAGCTCCTCCGAGCCCGCGCCGTCCAGCGCCTCCACCGGCAGCCGGTGCACCCAGGCCGGCACATCCGCCGGCAGCTCCAGCGGGGTGCGCGCCGTCACCAGGACCAGGCTGTCCGAGCGCTCCGGCACCAGCGTCCGTACCTGCTCCGGGTCGGAGGCGTCGTCCAGCACCACCGTCACGGGCAGGCCCGTCAGATGCTGGTGGTACAGCTCGCTCAGCCGCCGCACCTGCTGCGCGGGGGAGGAGCCCTCGCGGAACAGCAGCTGCTCGCGGGGCGCGCCCAGCCGGTTCAGCAGATGCAGCAGCGCGTCCCGGGTCGACAGCGGCGCCTCCAGGCTGCCGCCGCCGCGCAGATCGACCACGCACGCCCCGCGGAACTGGTCCTTGAGCTGGTGCGCCGCCCGTACGGCCAGCTCGGTGCGGCCGGACCCCGGCGCGCCGTGCAGCACCACCACCGTCGGCTTCGTCTCCGTCGAAGCGCGGGCCGCGTGCACCCACTGCGCGATCTGCGCCATCTCCGCGCGCCGCCCGGCGAACGGCCCGTCGGGCTCGGGGAGATGACCGAAGGACTGCTCCAGTACGGTGCGCCGCCTGGCCGCCGCGCTGCGGTCGCCGCCACGCAGCCGGGGCACGGTCGCGGTCTTCTTGGCGGTGCGCTGCGTCGCGGAGGCCAGCACCCGCTGCTGCTCCAGGAACGGCCGGATGCCCTGTACCTCCAGCGCCGTCAGCCACTGGAGCCTCAACTGCTCCGTCCCGCCGGGCTGCCCGGCGGCCCCGGCCCTGCGGTGCGCGGCCGGCCAGTGCGACGCGGTCACCTTGGCGACGGTCGTCGCCGCCCCGGCCACGGCGACGGCGGCCCCGGCGCCCAGCGCGACGCCCGCGGCCGTACCCAGCGCGACATCGGCGCCGACGGCGGCGAGGGCGGCGACCGAGGTGACCAGCGCGGGCGTGCCGATGGACTGTTTGCTGAACCGCCGCGACAGCGGTCGCCGCTCGGCCTCGTCCGCGTCGAGCGCCCGCACATAGGAGGTGTACTCCTCGTCGACGCCGGCGGCCATCGCGTCCAGCGCGTTGCGCCCGCGAGACAGCAGCGCGTTCCCTTCGGTCCGCCCGCCGGAGCGCCGGACTTCTTCCTCCACGGCGCGCACCAACAGCCTCTCGGCCTCGGCCCGGTGGCTTTCCCGCATATGCGTCCCCCTCCGAGAGCATGAGTGAGAGGTCATTGTCCCGGCTCGGGCGCGTGAGCGCGAGGGCGACCGGTAGGACAAGTGGCCCCCGCACAGGCGTTTTCGCTCCGGGCGCCCCGGGAGCGAACCCCCGGTCGGCTACGGACGCGATGCGATCGCATACGGTGGGTCGCCGGTGCCGCCGCGCGTCACCACATGAGTGACCATCCGCCGCCGAGGCGGCCGGCGCACGAACACGAGGGGGACGCATGTCATTTGAAGCTGAATGGTCGGCCCTGGTGGCGGGAGCGGCCGAGCGGTCCCGTACCCGGCTGAACAGCGCGGAGCCCTCGCCCGCGCGGGGCGGTGATGCCGATCTCGTGGTCAGCCGCGACGACTTGGGCGCGATCGGTCATGACGCGTACGTACTGCACAGCAAGCTGTCGCGCGACGGCGACCACGCCCGGCCGTCCACCTTCAACGTCGCGATCTCGCTCACCAACGACGGTTTCACGAGCGGGCCGGCCCTGCTCAAGCTCCACGACCGGTGGAGCACCCAGCACCGCACGCTGCTGGACGCCTGCGCGCAGATCTCCAACCACCTCGACTACAGCAAGGCGTCGCACAAGAAGGACGACGACCGGATCGCGGGAGATCTGACGCGCGTCTCCGTACTCAACGAGTACATCAAGTGACGGACGACCGGGAGCACAGAATGTGGGGCAGCGCGTGCTGACGTACGAGGACATCGTCAACACACCGCTGGGAAAGCTCAAGTCGGCGGCCGACGACTGGTCGGAGATGACCACCAAGCTGGAGAGGCTCACCGACGAGGCACGCGACGGCATGAAGGCGCGGACGGCGAAAGCCGACTGGGAGGGCGTCAACGCCGCGGTCACCAAGCCGTTCATCGGGAAGACCGCGAAGGAGTTCGGCGACGCGGCCCAGGAGGCGAAGGGCGTCGGCCTGCTCCTCGACGACGCCTACAAGGCGTTCAAGAGCGCTCAGGACGAACTGACGGCCATCAGGGACGAGGAAGCCCCCAAGGCGGGAATCCACGTCGACCTCAGGGGAAAGGCGACACCGCGGAACCCGGTCGCCCAGGACGTCAGCGCGCGCACCGATTCCAGCTACCCCGATCTGCTGCGCCAGGAGACGGCGTCCGTCAGGAGCTGGCAGCAGCGGATCGACCGGATCGTCGGGGTCTGCGGCGTCGCCGACGACTCGCTGGAGCGCGCTCTCACCGTCAACGTCTCCGACGACCACAACTTCACGGCACCGAAGTTCCGGAGCCTGGACCAGGTGGCGGCGGACCGCGCCGTCACGATGGCACGCAAGGGACGCGACCTCACGCACGCCGAGTTGCGGGAGCTGAACGAGCTGCTGGGCTACAAGGCCGACTCGCGGGAGTTCGCCACCGCCTTCTACGAGGGGCTCGGCCCCAAGAAGTCACTCGAATTCTTCGGCCTGCTCGCGACCGACGTGTACGAGGGCACGGAGCTCGACAAGCAGCGCCTCAAGGACGTCCAGGCTCTCCAGCAGAACCTCGGGCTCACTCTCGCCGGAGCGTCGCAGGATCCGAACTTCACCGGCACATGGGCTCCCGAGCTGCGCAAGCTCGGCACCCAGCAGATACCGCTCGGGCCGTACGAGACGAGCGGGGTGCCGTACGGCTACCAGCTGTTGGGCGGCATCATGCGGTACGGGAACTACAACGAGAGGTTCCTCAACCCGATCGCCGAGCACGTGGCCCAGCTGCATCAGAAGGACCCGTACCGGTTCGCCGAATCGAAGATGGTGAACGGCCCGTTCGCCAACCGGTTCAACCCGTCGGGGATCAACGGCGCCGGGTATGACCCGATGGTGTCGATGCTGGAGGCTCTGGGGCACAGCCCGGAGGCTTCGAAGAAGTTCTTCTCGGCCGATCCTACGGCGTACAACGAGGACGGGAGCTTGGGGGAGGGGGGTGCCGATCTTGGTAAGGACGGGGACGGCTACCCCGTTCAGAACTACCTCGACTTTTTCACGAAGAGTGACTACAAGTTCTTCCCGGATATGGAGACCACTTATCCCGGGCAAGTTGAGAAGAGTTCCAACTTCCTGCCCGACGCATTGGGGCATGCGCTGGAATCCGCGACACTTGGATATGCGTGGGATGACCCGAATCCGACGCCATCTCGTGACGCGGAAACCTCGGCAATCATGAAGTCTGTTGTTGAAAGGTACGGGGGTGATGCGTCGTTGCTCAAGCGTCAAGAATCCCTGTCGGACAGCTTGGGGCGCATGGGGGCGGGATATGTTGACGACTTGGATTGGGCGCTAGGGAAGACCGGGAACGACAGTCTCTTTGCTCCGAATGTGAATCCCGACAAGCATGTGGCTCTGGAGCGTTCTCAAGTCACTGATTTCCTTACCGCGCTGGGACAGCATCCGGATGCGTACGCAATACTCAGCACGGCTCAGCAGATATACAGCACGAGCATGTTGGAAGCTCAGGTGGATGATACCGGTGTTGTTCACGAGGGACCCGCACGTGCTGTGGTGAAGACTGGTGCCGAGTTCCAGGGAATCCTGGATCAGTCGCGTGCGGATCAGGTGAAGGCCGAGGGGTTGAAGAGGCACGAGGATTACGTCTCTGCCCAGGAGGAAAAGGCGTCATGGATCTCCTACGGAACGAGCACGGCGATCGGGGGAGGAGTGGCGGTAGCCGCCGCTTTCATTCCACCGGCTGCGGTCGCCGCCGGTGCGGCTGCGGTCTTGGTTCCGCTCGCTACCGACGTGGCCTCTAGCCTCCTCCAGCAGGTAGCGTCGAATTCCATTGATGACTGGTCAACCGGTGTCATCAAAGAAGAGGCCAATAAAATTGAGGAGCTGACCGGGGAGCAGCAGAAGCGGATCTATTCTGCGGGCAGAGAGAGCATCGAAGTGCCGGTGGATAAATTCCTGGCCCATCACGGTATCGGGCGCGAGAGTGAATTCGGGCAAGATCTGGATGATTCTCTGTTGGTGGGTTATCTGAATGGTAATTCCCGGGCCAGTCAGCAGGGTAACGGCCCAGAAGTCGGATGATTCGGAAGGTGTGGCGTCGTGCGATTTGGGAAGAAGGCCGCGGTCGGAATTTCTCTGCTGATCATGGGCCTGAGTATTTCCGGGTGCGCAGGTGATGAGGAAGATGAGGCCGGCCCGTTTTCTGCGACTGAGGTCTGTGACGGAGTGCTCTCCGGTGGTAGTGCAGAGGCCGCCGTTTCCCTCGTGGGTTCGAATAATTTCTCTGGTCGCGGACCTGGTGCACTGGATAAGGTCGCCAAGAATCTTGAGCGTTCCTACGGGGAGCCGAGAGGGAAATACGGTGCAGCTTACCTCTGTACCCTCTCTTCGCTTGATGGACCGTATAATCAGATCAAGGTGAAGTTTGCTACGTATCCCTCTGGGGAAGCGGATTCCGACAGGTGGTCAGAACGCGACCATCTGTATGGAATTGGCGAGCGATCATTCGCCAGCTCGGATGGGGCTTCTCTTTTCTTCGAGTGTGTGAGTCATCGTGTCTCCGGTTCGGACAAAGACCCTCTCCGTGTTCTCGGCAGCATGGTCTACTTCAAAAAGCCCGACACCGACTCCCGCGACCGCCGCGAGAACAATCTGACCGTCCTGCACGCCGCCTCCCTCGCCGTGGCCAAGAAGATGGAGTGCGCGGACGACGCCGGGCTCCCGGCGAAGGCCGATCTCCGCGAGCGGAAACCATCCACCGCCCCCGCGCCGTAAGGCGCGAGTAGGCGGTTCGGGGGGTGGCGGGGTTGCTGGGGCAGGATGGGGTGCATGGCGAACCGACTGGCCCATGAGACCTCTCCGTACCTGCTCCAGCATGCCGACAACCCCGTCGACTGGTGGCCCTGGTCGCCCGAGGCGTTCGCGGAGGCCCGGCGGCGGGATGTGCCGGTGTTGCTGAGCGTGGGGTACAGCAGCTGTCATTGGTGTCACGTGATGGCGAGCGAGAGCTTCGAGGACCTCACCACCGCCAAGTACATGAACGCCCACTTCGTCAGCGTCAAGGTGGACCGCGAGGAGCGGCCCGACGTCGATGCCGTGTACATGGAGGCCGTGCAGGCCGCCACCGGGCAGGGCGGGTGGCCCATGACGGTGTTTCTGACGCCCGACGCGGAGCCGTTCTACTTCGGTACGTACTTCCCGCCCGCGCCCCGGCACGGTCTGGCGTCCTTCGCGCAGGTCCTGGAGGGTGTCAGCGCCGCCTGGACCGACCGGCGCGAGGAGGTCGCCGAGGTGGGGGCGCGGATTGTGGGGGAGCTGGCCGGGAGGTCGCTCGCGCACGGCGGGGACGGGGTGCCGGGGGAGGGGGAGACGGCGCAGGCGCTGCTGGCGCTCACGCGGGAGTACGACGCGGGGCACGGCGGGTTCGGCGGGGCGCCGAAGTTCCCGCCGTCCATGGTCGTGGAGTTCCTGCTGCGCCATCACGCGCGCACCGGCTCCGAGGGCGCGCTCCAGATGGCGGCGCACACGTGCGAGGCGATGGCGCGCGGTGGGATGTACGACCAGCTGGGGGGCGGCTTCGCCCGCTATGCGGTCGACCGTGAGTGGACCGTGCCCCATTTCGAAAAAATGTTGTCCGACAACGCCCTTTTGTGCCGGGTGTACGCGCATCTGTGGCGCTCCACCGGTTCCGATCTGGCCCGCCGGGTGGCGCTGGAGACCGCCGACTTCCTGGTGCGTGAACTGCGCACGCCCGAGGGCGGGTTCGCCTCCGCGCTGGACGCCGACAGCGACGACGGGAGCGGGAAGCACGCCGAGGGCGCGTTCTATGTGTGGACGCCGGCCCAACTGCGGGACGTGCTGGGCGAGTCGGACGGGCTGTTCGCCGAGCGGTACTACGGGGTGACGGCGGACGGGACGTTCGAGGAGGGCGCCTCCGTGCTGCAACTCCCCGTCGGGGAAGGGCTGGTGGACGCCGAGCGGGTCGAGTCCGTCCGGCAGCGGCTGTTCGCCGCCCGCGAGCTGCGCCCGCGGCCCGGCCGGGACGACAAGGTCGTGGCCGCCTGGAACGGGCTGGCCATCGCCGCGCTGGCCGAGACCGGGGCGTACTTCGACCGGCCCGATCTGGTGGAGCGGGCCACCGAGGCCGCCGATCTGCTCGTACGGGTGCACCTGGACGACGCCGCGCGTCTCGCCCGTACCTCGAAGGACGGCCGGGCCGGGGCGAACGCCGGGGTGCTGGAGGACTACGGCGATGTAGCGGAGGGGTTCCTCGCGCTCGCGGCGGTCACCGGGGAGGGCGCTTGGCTGGAATTCGCCGGTTTCCTGTTGGACATTGTGCTCGACCAGTTCGTGGCGGAGAGCGGTGGTGCGCTGTTCGATACGGCGCATGACGCCGAACAGTTGATCCGGCGCCCGCAGGACCCGATGGACAACGCCGCCCCGTCCGGCTGGACCGCCGCCGCCGGAGCGCTGCTCTCGTACGCCGCGCACACCGGATCCGAGGCGCACCGGACCGCCGCCGAAGGCGCCCTCGGGGTGGTCAAGGCGCTCGGTCCGCGCGCCCCGCGCTTCATCGGCTGGGGGCTCGCGGTGGCTGAGGCGCTGCTCGACGGGCCGCGCGAGATCGCCGTCGTGGGCCCGGCGGGTGACGCGCGTACGGCGGAGCTGCACCGTACGGCGCTGCTCGCCACCGCGCCCGGCGCCGTGGTCGCCACCGGCGCGCCGGGCGGGTCGCCGGGCGGCGAGGAGTTCCCCTTGCTGACGGACCGTCCGCTCGTGGACGGATCGCCCGCGGCCTATGTCTGCCGGCGTTTTGTCTGCGCCGCTCCGACCACCCAAGTAAGCGAACTAAAGGACGAGTTGAACGTGTTCGAGTAGTTCGAGCGGAAGGTGGCCCGTTTCCGACCGGTCGGGAATCGGCCTGAAACGCGGTATTCACCCAATCGGCCCCCCGCTCGTCACAGGTCCCCCTTATTGTCTTCACGGGATACACAGCGGTGCGTCAGGGCGGGGGCCTCGCGCACCGGTGGGTGATCAGTACCAGGGGGACTCAGCGGGTGAGCCGGCGGCCAGGGGGGCCTTGCCGAGGCCCACCCGGCCCCCGGACGGCCGAGGGGGGCCAAGTGTTCACGTCCGTGTTCATCGCTGCCATTTCACTGGCGCTTTTCTGGATGGCCGCGTTCACGCTCTGGTGGCAGATGCACGCCTGGCGCACACCGGAGACGCTGGCCGCCACCAGGTTCGATCCGCCCGACGGCGGTGTGGAGGGCTCGTTCTCGCTGCTTCTGCCCGCCCGGCACGAGCAGGCCGTACTGGAGCACACCATCGAGCGGCTGCTGGAATCCAGTCACGGCCGATTCGAGATCATCGTCATCGTCGGGCACGACGACCCGGAGACCGCCGAGGTCGCCGAGCGGGCGGCGGCCCGTGACCCCGGCCGGGTCAGGGTCGTGGTCGACACCCACGAGACGAAGAACAAGCCCAAGGCGCTCAACACCGCGCTGCCGCACTGCGGGGGAGACGTCGTCGGTGTCTTCGACGCGGAGGACCAGGTCCACCCCGAGCTGCTGACCCATGTCGACCACGCCTTCCGCTCCACCGGCGCCGATGTGGTCCAGGGCGGCGTCCAGCTGATCAACTTCCACTCCAGCTGGTACAGCCTGCGCAACTGCCTGGAGTACTTCTTCTGGTTCCGCAGCAGGCTCCATCTGCACGCGCAGAAAGGCTTCATCCCGCTCGGCGGCAACACCGTCTTCGTACGGACCGATGTGCTGCGCGAGGCCGGCGGCTGGGACCAGAACTGCCTGGCCGAGGACTGCGACCTGGGCGTACGGCTGTCCAGCGTCGGCAAGAAGGTCGTCGTCGCCTACGACTCCGACATGGTGACCCGCGAGGAGACCCCCGGCACACTGATGTCCCTGCTCAAGCAGCGGACCCGGTGGAACCAGGGCTTCCTCCAGGTCTACCGCAAGCACGACTGGCGCCAGCTGAGCACGCCGGGACAGCGGATGCTCGCGCGCTACACGCTGATGACGCCCTTCCTCCAGGCGTTCACCGGCGTGATCATTCCGCTGAACGTGTGCGTCGCGCTGTTCCTCGACGTACCGGTGGCCATCGCGTTCGTGACCTTTCTGCCCCTGCTCACCGCGCTGGTCACCTTCGTCTTCGAGATCGTCGGGCTGCACGACTTCGGCCGCCAGTACGGACTGCGTGTCCGCCTCTCGCACTACCTCAAGCTCATCGTCGGCGGCCCCTTCTACCAGGTGCTCCTCGCCGGAGCGGCGATCCGCGCCGTCTGGCGCGAGCACCGGGGACGCGGCGACTGGGAGCTGACCAGCCATGTCGGCGCGCATCTCCGAGAGGATGTCCCCGCGTGACCTCCACCCTCCCCGCCGCGACACCGGGCCGGCCCAGAACGGCTGTTCCCGCGCAGCGGAGCGACGGCCCCGGCCGGGAGCCGGGCGCGGCACCGGGCGGCGCCGATCCGGGCGACGGACCGGGCAGGCGGCCGGCCGCGGCCCGGCCCCTCATACGCTTCCGCCGTTCACCCGCCGACCTGATCCTCTGCGGCGTCCTGCTCGTCGCGATCCTCGCCGTCCAGGGCTGGAACATCCAGAACTACCCGACCCTCAGCGACGACGAGGGCACCTACCTCGCCCAGGCGTGGGCCGTCCAGCAGGGCCGGGGACTCGCCCACTACACGTACTGGTACGACCATCCGCCGCTCGGCTGGCTCCAGATCGCCCTGCTCACCTGGGTGCCCTCCCTCTTCGCACCCGACTCGATGACCGTCGCCACCATGCGGGTCGCGATGCTGCTGGTCGGCGCGGTCAGCGCGGTCCTTGTTTACGTCCTGGCCCGGCGGCTGTGGCTGCCGCGCTGGGCCGCCGGGCTCGCGATGGCCCTCTTCGGGCTCTCTCCGCTCTCCGTCGTCCTCCAGCGGGAGATCTTCCTCGACAACATCGCCGTCATGTGGACGCTGCTCGCGTTCTGCCTCGCGGCCTCGCCGAGCCGGCATCTCTGGCACCACTTCGCGGCCGGCGTCGCCGCCGCCGTCGGGGTGCTCACCAAGGAGACGATGCTCGTCGTACTGCCCGCGCTGCTGGTCACGATGTGGCGCCACGGCCACCGCGACACCCGCAAGTTCGCGCTGACCGGCGCGGCCACCGCGTGCGTGCTGATCGGCCTCTCGTATCCGCTGTTCGCCGTGCTCAAGGGCGAGTTGCTGCCCGGCAGCGGCCATGTCTCCCTCTGGGACGGCGTGATGTTCCAGATGAGCCGCCCCGGCTCCGGCTTCGTCCTCGACCCGGGCAGCGGCTCGGCCGGGGTGCTCCGGTCCTGGCTGTACTACGACCGCGTCCTGCCGCTCGGCGGGATCGCCGGGGCCGTCCTGCTGGTGGTGACCCTGCGCTGGTCGGTCACCGCGCGGGCGCTGGCCGGGCCCGCGCTCGCGGTGGTGATCCTCACCGCCGTGGCGATGCGCCCGACCGGCTATCTGCCCGCGATGTACGTCATCCAGGCGCTGCCCTTCCTGGCCCTGGTGCTCGCGGGCGGCGCGGCCTCCGTCACCCACGCGGTCCTGCGCAGGCGCTGGCTGCCGGGGAAGGGCGGGAGGACGACCGGCGTCTTACGGTGGACGGCCCTGGTGGCGCTGGCCGCGACGGCTGCGGTGCTCGTCGTACCGCGCTGGTACGAGGGCAACCGCACCGCCCTGACCGCCGACGACAACGCGTCGTACCGGGCGGCGGCCTCCTGGATGGCGCGGGAGGTCACGGACCCGTCGAAGGCCCGGGTGCTGGTGGACGACGCGCTCTGGCTGGACCTCGTGCACGCGGGGTACGAGCCGGGGCTCGGCGCCATCTGGTTCTACAAGGCGGACCTCGACACGGCCGTCACGAAGACCATGCCGGGAGGCTGGCGCGACCTGGACTACGTCGTCGCCTCTCCGACCGTACGGCGCGACGCGCGCGACCTGCCCAATGTGCGGGCCGCGCTGGACCACTCGACCGCTGTCGCCGTCTTCGGGGACGGTGAGGACCGGATCGAGATCCGGCGGATCGCGGGCGGCGACCGGATCGCGGGAGGCGACGGACGATGAGCATTCTTCCCCCCATCGGAACCGGCGGACACGGGACGCACGGTGAGCGCGGCGAGCCGGGACCGGGCACCGGACGGGATCTGGAGGCGGCGGTCCTGGCCGAGCCCGGAGCCGTCACCGTCATCATCCCGACGTACAACGAGGCGGAAAACATAAGGGAGTTGCTCCGGCAGCTGACCGACGCCGTACCGGCCAGGCTGCCCTGCGAGGTCCTCTTCGTCGACGACTCGACGGACGACACCCCGGCCGTCATCGCCTCCGCAGCGCAGGACTGCCCGTTCCCCGTCGATGTGCTCCACCGTGACGAGCCCGAGGGCGGCCTCGGCGGCGCCGTCGTCGCCGGGCTCAAGGCCGCCGGGTCCGACTGGATCGTCGTCATGGACGCCGACCTCCAGCACCCGCCCGCGCTCGTGCCCGACCTTGTCGCGGCCGGCGAGCGCGCGGGCGCCGACCTCGTCGTCGCCAGCCGGTACATCGACGGCGGCAGCCGGGCGGGGCTGGCGGGCGGCTACCGGATCGCCGTCTCGCGCGGCGCGACCTGGCTGACCAAAGCCCTCTTCCCGCGCAGGCTGCGCGGGATAAGCGACCCGATGAGCGGCTTCTTCGCGATCCGGCGCTCGGCCGTCACCACCGGACCGGGTACGGGAGCCGGAGTCGGAGTCGGTGCGGCGGCCGGTGCGGCGGCCGGGGCCGGGGCCGGGTCGGGGGCCGGGGCGCTGCGTCCCCTCGGCTACAAGATCCTGCTGGAGCTGGCGGTACGCTGCCGGCCCGAACGCCCGGCCGAGGTGCCGTTCGTCTTCCGCGACCGGTTCGCTGGCGAGTCGAAGTCCACGGCGAAGGAGGGCCTGCGCTTCCTGCGCCACCTGGTGGAGCTGCGCACCGCCGCGCCCGCCGCCCGGATGGCCGTCTTCGGACTGATCGGGCTGACCGGCTTCGTACCGAACCTGCTCGCGCTGTACGGGCTGACGGCGGCCGGGATGCACTACCTGCCGGCCGAGGTGCTCGCCAACCAGGCCGGGGTGGTCTGGAACTTCCTGCTGATCGAGACGCTCCTCTTCCGCAGCCGCCGGACGCACCGGCACTGGGCCGACCGGGTGGGCCGGTTCGCGCTGCTGGCCAACGCCGATCTGCTGCTGCGGATTCCGCTGATCGGGCTGTTCGTGGCGTGGCTCGGGATGGGGGTGCTGCCCGCGACGGTGTGCGGGCTGCTGGCGACGTTCGTGCTGCGGTTCGCGGGGACGGAGGCGCTGGTGTATCTGCCGAAGCGGCAGCGGAGGGCGCCGGGCGGCCGGGGCGGTGGGGTGCGCGCGGGGCGACGGGTGACGGGCGACCTCTCGGGGGCCGAGGCGGAGAGCGGGGCCGCCCGGTGAGCCGCCCGACGAGGTTCCTGACGCGCGCGGGCCGCGCCGCCACCGCGCGCGCCGCCGCGCCGCGTGCCGCGCTGCCGGGTGCCGTACCGCCGGGTGCCGTCCCGCCGCGTGCCGCGCGCCGTGGCTCCCGGCGCGCCTCGCGCCGTACCGCCCTGCTCTCCGTCGCCGCGCTCACCTGCGGGCTGCTGCTCGGCGCGCAGCACCCGGCCGCGGCCGGAGTGAACCTGATCAAGAATCCCGGGTTCGAGACCGCCGCCCCGGACGGCGACGGGATGCCGTACTGCTGGGAGCGGTCGGGCTGGGGCGACAACGACTTCACCTTCGCCACCGTCAGCGACGCGCGCACCGGTACGAAGGCACTCCGGGTCGAGCTGACCCGCCGCGCCGAGGGCGACCGCAAGGCGTTGATCACGGAGTCCGCCGCGTGTGCGCCGACGGTGGCGGAGGGATACCAGTACGACCTGTCCCTCTGGTACAAGTCCACCACTCCGGACGCGGCGATCACCCTGTTCCGTCACGACACCACGGCCGGCTGGCAGTACTGGACGGACCTCAAGTCCCTCGACCTGAGCGCCGGTTACCGGCAGGCATCGGTCCGTACCCCCGCCGTACCGCCGGGCACCGACCGGATCAGCTGGGGTGTCTCGGTGTACGGGACGGGCGGTGTGACCACCGACGACTACGCGATGGAGAAGGTCGCACCGCCGCCCGTCGCGCCGGAGTGCACCGGCACCACCCAGGAGTGCGCCGACGGGAAGTGGGAGGTGCTGCCGACCCGCAACCCCGTGCGTTCGATGCACTCGGTGGTGCTCAACAACGGCAAGGTGCTGCTCATCGCCGGGTCCGGCAACGACACCGACATGTTCGAGGCCGGTACGTTCACCTCCGCCGTCTACGACCCGCGCGACGGCTCGTACCGTACGATCCCCACCCCCGACGACATGTTCTGCTCCGGCCATGTCCAGCTCTCCGACGGCCGGGTGCTGGTGATGAGCGGCAACAAGGGCTACCCGTCGGCGGACGGCACGGTCGGCTACCAGGGGTACAAGGACTCGTACCTCTTCGACCCGGCCACCGAGACGTACAGCAGGACCAACGACATGAACGACGGCCACTGGTACCCGTCGGCCACCATCATGGGCAACGGCGATGTCATGTCCTTCGGCGGGCTGCGCGAGGACTCCAGCGGATCGGTGACCGCCGAGCGCTGGTCGGCGGAGCAGGACAAGTGGCTGCCGGCGACACAGGTCAACCAGACCTGGTCGTACTGGGGGCTCTACCCGTCGATGATCCTCATGCAGGACGGCCGGCTGTTCTACTCCGGCAGCCATGTCTTCGGCAACGGCACTCCGGGCACGGGCTCCTCGATCTACGACTACGACGCCAACACCGTGACCGACGTACCGGGGCTCCGCGACAAGGACGAACGCGACCAGTCGGCGAGCGTGCTGCTGCCGCCCGCCCAGGAGCAGCGCGTCCTGACCATCGGCGGCGGCAACATCGACGCGAACCCGGAGGCGAACCGCCTCACGGACCTCATCGACCTCAAGGAGCCCGACCCCCGGTACGTGGCGGGTCCGCCGCTGCCGCAGGGCACCGTGGACCTGGGCGCCGGCCCGCGGCCGCAGACCGGGGACCAGGGCAAGATGTACGGCTCGGCGGTGCTGCTGCCGGACGGCAAGGTGCTGGAGACGGGCGGCGCGCTGCACAACCGGGCCAACCCGGTGTACGAGACGTCGATCTTCGACCCGGTGACGGAGACATTCGACCCGGTGGCCGCGGACCCCGAGGCGCGCGGCTACCACTCGTCGGCGTTCCTGCTGCCGGACGGCCGCGTGATGACGACCGGCGACAACCCGGGCAACGGCTCCTGGAACCACAACGTCTCGCTCTACACCCCGCCGTACCTCCTCAAGGGCGCGCGGCCGGAGATCACCTCGCTCGCGGAGGACCACTGGCTGTACGGCGACACCCAACGCGTCACCGTCGACCGGCCCATCGCCAAGGCCGAGCTGATCCGCCCGGCGGCCGTCACCCACTCCTCCGACCCCAACCAGCGGTACGTGGACCTGCCCCTCTCGGTCGACGGCGACGACGGCCTCACCATCGACCTCAACGTCACCGGCAACCCCAACCTGGCGCCGCCCGGCTGGTACATGCTCTTCGCGGTCGACGCCAACGGCGTTCCCTCGGTGGCGGAATGGGTCCACCTGGGCGGCCCGCCCGCCCTCGCGGACAGGGCGATGGCCTCGGCGCACGTCCACGACTTCGCCGGCGACCTGGAGAAGCCCGCCAAGAAGCCCGCAGGGAAACGGACTTCGGCCCCGGTCACCCCGCAGGTCGCGGGATGCGACCGCCACTACGGCACGGCCGGCGTCTGCGTACCGACGGCGTTCCCCGACACGGTACGGGGCGACACCCCGGCAGCCACCACCAAGGCCCGCTGCGCCTGGCTCGCCGCCCACGACTACGGCCGCCTGAAGGTCAACGGCAAGGACGACCCCCTGCGCCTCGACCCGGACGGGGACGGGGTGGCGTGCGGGACGGGCGGCGCGGGGCGGCGCTGAGACGGCGGCGTATCCGCGTACCGCGGGGGCGGGCGCGCCCGTGGGCGCCGGCGGAGCCCGGTCGTAGCACGTGGCCGTCCTGCCCCGGGCGCACCACCCGTTTTTGGCCGGTTCCGGCAGTGCACCCGGTTCCGCGGCGGGAGTAGCGTCACGGGTCAGTACAGCCAGTGGGCGCCCTTGCCGCCGGCCCCGGGTCACCGGGGTGCCGGCCACGCACGGCGGGTGCGGCGGCAGGAGGCGGGATGCCGTATCGGGCGGCACGACCCCGGCGCACCGGCCGGCAAGGAGGACGACGATGTCGTGGGTGACCAGTGGCCTTCGGGCGCTCAGCGGTGAGATGCGTGCGCGGTGGCACGGGTACTTCGTCGGCTACGGGCGGCAGGACTGACGCTCGGCAGCCGGCATCCGACCGATCAGGAGGACAGCCGTCATGGCATGGATCATCAGGCGCCTTCGGGCGCTCAGCGGTGAGGCGCGTACGCGCCGCAACCAGTACGGCGACAGATACGGGCGCAGCTCCTGACGTCCTCTCCGTAAGGGAACGGGACGAACGGCCCGGACCGCCGGGGCTCCCGCTTCTCCCTCCGTCAGACGGGCGGACGACCGTGTTCCTGGACAGGAAGAGTCTGTGGCCGCACCTGCGGCGCTGGGAGGAGCGGGCCGCGGACCGCGACGGTCCGTTCAGGCTCCGCTTCGGCACCCTCTTCGTGGCCGACGCCGACGCGGCCCGGGACATACTCGTCGACTCGGCCGGCGACTACCTGTCCCAGTCCGGGTTCTTCCGCCTCGGGCCGGAATCCCTGCCCCCGGCGGTCCGCGGCGAAGCCTCCCGCGAGCTGCTCAGGGCGCTGGCCCGGCACGACCTCCCGGCGTCGTTCGACCTCGACTCCGCGCTCGGTGAGGTGAGGGACGGCCGCGGCCGCCTGCGGCACCAGCGCTGGGGCGTCGAGCTGGTCCGGCGGTACTTCGCCCCCGTCATCGCCCACCGGAGTCATACCGGGATCAACGCCCTCGTCGACGCCTATGTGACGTCGAGCGTCGTCGCCGACGACATCGTCGGCCATGTGCTGAGACGGTCGCACCGTACGGTGCCCGCCATACGGGCCGGGCTCGCCGACCAACTCGGCCGATTGCCGGCGCGGGAGGGCGGCACGCGGGACCTGGTCGACCTGGTGCTCGGCCTGCCCGGAGAGCTGTCCCCGGGCGACCGCGCTCAGTTGCTGCAACGCCTCGTCCTGTCCACGGTCGGTTTCACCGGTGTGGCTCTCGAATGGGTGGTGATGCTCGGCGTCCAGCACGGCTACGACACCCCGGACGTGCGGCAGGAGCAGGTCCATCGGCTGGTCAGGGAGGTGCTGCGGCTGTATCCGACCGCGTGGCGCCTGATCAGGGTGGCCGCCGCCGACCACGACATCGCCGGCGTCCAGGTCCACGAGGGCGAGCACGTCCTGATCGGCACGCACGCGATCCACCGGTCGGCGGCCGTGTGGGACAGGCCGCTGGACTTCCGCCCCTCGCGCTGGGAGCAGCCGACCGACGACCAGCGGCGCTCCTACCTCCCCTTCGGCAAGGGCGACGGCATGTGCCCGGCGAACGGTTTCGCCGTCAAGGCTCTCGAACACCTCGGCCACCTCATCCTCCGCACCCACCGGGGACACGTACGGCTGCGCACCCGCAAGCCCCACGTCCGCACTCTCCTGGCCCCACCCGCCGGCTGGACCCGCCTCGTCCCCGCCCCGGCACCCGAACGCTGAACAGACCCGCTGTCGGTTATACGGCCGTACAGCCGTGGCGGTGTGATCCGGTGCTGCGGAGACTGGCGGTGCCGCCGGAGCGACCGGCGGAACGAGGGACCGAGGGACCAGGTGATTTCGATGGCGGACGACTCCTCCGTACCGGCCGGGGTGCGTGTACCGGACACGAGGCTCGCGCGGGAGACGACCGAGCTCGTTCGGGACAGCACCAGTGAACTGATCTACCACCACTCACGCCGTGTCTACTTCTTCGGCAGCCTCCAGGGAGCCAACCGGGGCCTCAGCGTCGACCCCGAGCTGCTCTATGTCGCGGCGATGTTCCACGACCTGGGCCTGAACGAACCCTTTCACGGCAGTGGGCGACGCTTCGAGGTGGACAGTGCCGACGAAGCCCGGCGCTTTTTGCAGGCACGTCAGGTGCCGGAGGACAGTGTGCGACGGGTGTGGACCGCCATCGCCCTGCACACCACCCCGGGCATCCCCGAATTCATGGAGCCGGAGGTGGCGTTGGTGACCGCGGGGGTGGAGTACGACGTTCTCGGCATCGGCTACCACGACCTCGACGAGGCGGACCGCGCCGCGGTCGTCGCCGCTCACCCGCGGCCCGGCTTCAAGCAGCGCATCCTGGACGCCTTCACCGAAGGGATCCGTTCCAAGCCGCAGACCACGTTCGGCAACGTCAAGGCCGATGTGCTGGCGCACTATGTGCCCGGCTTCGAGCGCGGGGACTTCGTACGCACCATCCTGGACTCCCCGTGGGCCGAGTAGCCCCTCCCGCACGCCGGCGAGCCGGCGAGCCAAGGGGGCGTGGCAGGTGCGGGTGGGGCGGCAGGTACGGGTGGGGCGGGTGGGGCGGAGAACGAGCCCCCTCCCGTCCCCGCCCGCTCCCGTCCCCGCCCGTCCCCGCCCGCTCCCGTCCCCGCCCTCTCCCGCCCCCGCCCTCCCCGCCAACGCGTGACGGGCGTGCGCGTGGCGGGCGTCAGCGTGACGGGCGTGCGCGGGCGATGAGCCCTGTACGCCCCGGCGTGCACTCCCGCGCAGGGGACGCCCTCTTGATTTGCCCGCACGACATGTGACGATGTGTGGTCAAGAGGCGGACAATCCGTGAAGGCGTGCCCGTGCGGAGGGAGGCCGGGATGGGGAATGTCATCCACGCGCTGGTCGTGGTCGTGGCGGCGCTGTGCGTCGCGGGATTCATGGTGGGTGGTGAGCCGGCGGTCGGGGCCGTGGTCGTCCTGGTGGTCGCGGCCGGGACCTGGCGGGTGGCCCTGGCGTCACGGCCACGGACGAGGCCGCGGCTGCGCTCGCCTGACTGGCGAGGCAACCGCGGCCGGGGGAGCGGCGGGAGCCGTGAGAGCTGTGGAAGCCATGGGGACAGCGGGGCCGAAGCGGGCCACGGGCGGGAGGCGGCTCGTGCCGACCGTACGGACCCGGACCCGGCTCCGGGTGTCTCGGGTGCCTCGGGTGCCTCAGGAGTGCTGATAGGCCACCAGCGAGATCCCGACGAAGTGCACGACGAAAGCGGCCAGGGTGAAGGAGTGGAAGACCTCGTGGAAACCGAACCACCGAGGTGACGGGTTGGGGCGCTTGAGGCCGTAGATCACGCCCCCCGCGCTGTAGAGCAGTCCGCCGACGACCACCAGCACGAGCACGGCGATCCCGCCGGTGCGCATGAAGTCGGGGAGGAAGAAGACGGCCGCCCAGCCCATCGCTATGTAGCAGGGCGTGTAGAGCCAGCGGGGGGCGCCCACCCAGAAGACCCGGAAGGCGATCCCGGCCACCGCCGCCGCCCACACGGCCCACAGCAGCGTGCGGCCGGTCGAGGCGGGGAGCAGCAGCATGGTCAGCGGGGTGTAGGTGCCCGCGATGATCAGGAAGATATTGGCGTGGTCGAGCCGGCGCAGCACGGCCTCGCCGCGCGGGCCCCAGTTGCCCCGGTGGTAGATGGCGCTGACGCCGAAGAGCAGACAGGCCGTCAGCACATAGATCCCGCAGGCGATCCTCGCGCGGGTGGAGTCCGTCAGGATGATCAGGGCCAGCCCGGCGACCAGTACGGCGGGGAACATGCCCGCGTGGAGCCAGCCGCGCAGCTTCGGCTTGACCGGGCTCGGCAGCTGGATCTCGACCGGCCCCCCTTCGGACTGCGGGGCGTTCGCGGGCGATTCGGACGCGGCAGGGTTCATACGCTCATGCTACCTACGGGTCCGTAGGTTACGTATCGGTACGGCGGGTTGTGGCCACGCCGGGCGCAAGGTCGGGCGCCAGGCCGGGCGGGGCCCCACTCGCGCCGACCTCTGCCGACCTCGCGCCGACCTCTGCCGACCTCGCGCCGACCTCTGCCGACCTCGCGCCGACCTCTGCCGTCCTCGCGCCGTCCTCGCGCCGTCCGCTCGCCGCCTTCTCGCCGCCCCGGTTCCGTGCCGGCGTGCCGCGCAGGGCGCCACGCCCGGCGCCACACTCGCGCCACGCCCGGCGTCCCACCCGCGCCACGCCCGGCCTGCGAGTGGCGATGCTCACGTGTGAGGCCCTCTGGACATATGGGCGCCATAGTCGGATGATCAAATGAGTGCGGTCGGCACCGGATGAGCGGCTACGAAGCGTCCGGGTCGCAGCCCCCAAGGGGCAGACAACCTCAAAACCCTCACCAAGGAGCAATCGTGGCGCGCGAAAACGCGGCTCCCACCAGCATGTCCAGCCCCCTTCCCACCGGCCATCAGGAACTGCTCTCCTGGGTGGACGAGATCGCCGCCCTCACGCAACCGGACAGGGTGGTCTGGTGCGACGGGTCCGAGAGCGAGTACGAGCGCCTGTGCGGGGAGCTCGTCGCCAAGGGCACGTTCCGGAAACTCGACCCGGTCAAGCGCCCGAACTCGTACTACGCCGCCTCCGACCCCTCCGATGTGGCGCGCGTCGAGGACCGGACCTTCATCTGCTCCGAGAAGGAGGAGGACGCGGGCCCCACCAACCACTGGAAGGCCCCGGCCGAGATGCGCGACATCTTCGCCGGTGACCAGGGCATCTTCCGTGGCGCGATGCGCGGCCGGACCATGTACGTGGTCCCGTTCTGCATGGGCCCGCTGGGTTCACCGCTCTCCGCGATCGGCGTCGAGATCACCGACTCCGCGTATGTCGCGGCCTCCATGCGCACCATGACCCGTATGGGGCAGCCGGTCCTCGACGAACTGGGCACCGACGGCTTCTTCGTGAAGGCCGTGCACACCCTGGGCGCGCCGCTGGCCCCCGGTGAGGCCGACGTGCCGTGGCCCTGCAACTCCACCAAGTACATCTCGCACTTCCCCGAGACGCGCGAGATCTGGTCGTACGGCTCCGGTTACGGCGGCAACGCGTTGCTCGGCAAGAAGTGCTACGCGCTGCGCATCGCCTCCGTCATGGCGCGCGACGAGGGCTGGCTCGCCGAGCACATGCTGATCCTCAAGCTCACCCCGCCCCGCGGGGAGGCCAAGTACGTCGCGGCGGCCTTCCCGTCCGCCTGCGGCAAGACCAATCTCGCCATGCTGGAGCCGACGATCTCCGGCTGGACCGTGGAGACCATCGGCGACGACATCGCCTGGATGCGGTTCGGTGAGGACGGCCGGCTGTACGCGATCAACCCGGAGGCCGGCTTCTTCGGCGTCGCGCCCGGCACCGGCGAGCACACCAACGCCAACGCGATGAAGACCATGTGGGGCAACTCGGTCTTCACCAACGTGGCGCTCACCGATGACGGCGACGTCTGGTGGGAGGGCATGACCGAGGAGGCGCCCGCGCACCTCACCGACTGGAAGGGCAACGACTGGGCCCCGGAGTCCGCCACGCCCGCCGCCCACCCCAACGCCCGCTTCACCGTCCCGGCCGGTCAGTGCCCGATCATCGCGCCGGAGTGGGAGGACCCCAAGGGCGTCCCGATCTCGGCCATCCTCTTCGGCGGCCGCCGCGCCTCCGCCGTACCGCTGGTCACCGAGTCCTTCGACTGGCAGCACGGCGTCTTCCTCGGCGCCAACGTCGCTTCCGAGAAGACGGCGGCGGCCGAGGGCAAGGTCGGCGAACTGCGCCGCGACCCGTTCGCCATGCTGCCCTTCTGCGGCTACAACATGGGCGACTACATGGGGCACTGGGTCAAGGTCGGCCAGGACAAGGACGCGGCCGGCCTCCCGAAGATCTACTACGTCAACTGGTTCCGCAAGGACGAGGCGGGCCGCTTCGTCTGGCCCGGCTTCGGCGAGAACGGCCGCGTCCTGAAGTGGATCGTGGAGCGGCTGGACGGTACGGCGGACGGCGTCGAGACCCCGATCGGCATCCTCCCGACGAAGGAGTCCCTGGACACGGACGGCCTCGCCCTCTCCGACTCCGCCCTCGACCTCCTGCTCTCCGTCGACAAGGAGGTCTGGCGCGAGGAGGCGGCGCTCGTGCCGGAGCACCTGAACACCTTCGGCGACCACACCCCGAAGGAACTGTGGGACGAGTACCACGCGCTGGTCCAACGCCTGGGCTGATCCGCCCCGGTGAAACGGCGTGCCCCCGGAGCCTCGGTGGCCTCGGTGGACGCCAGGAAACGCCGCAACACGTGACACCGATGTGTGGTGGCGAGTGTGTGGTGGCGAGCAATCCGAACAGCCGCTCGGTCGGGCATCCCGGCCGAGCGGCTGACGGTCGTACCGCGCCGGGCGCCAGCATTCCCGTCCGTCTCGAATGTGGTTTCGCGGGCGACTGAGGCTTTGATGGACTCGCCTCATGACGACACTGGTGCCACGCATCATGCGAACGCTTGAGGAATTCCACGCCACCCGCCCCTGGGACCACAACGCCCACTACCACCGATGGATCCTGCGTCAGCTCCCCAGACGTTTCGACAGCGCCCTGGATGTCGGATCAGGCAGCGGTGACCTCGCCAGGCTCCTGGCCTCACGGGCCGGAAGGGTGCACGGTATTGACGCGGACCCCACCATCGTCGCTCGCGCGCGGGAGCTCACGGCCCCGGCAGCTCCGGTCGCCTTTTCTGTCGGAGACGCGATGAAGGAGGTACCGTCCGGCCCCTACGAAGTCATCACATGCGTCGCCACCATCCACCACATGCCGTTCAGTGACGCCCTTACCCGCTTCCGACAGCACCTGGCGCCGGGCGGAACTCTGATCGTCGTCGGCCTCTCCCGCCCGCAGTCCCGGAGCGATCACCTGATCGAGGCCGTCGCCATTCCGTCGAATGTGGCCATGGCCTGGATCAAGAACAGGGGGCGCCGGCGATCGCGACCAGCCTCAATGGCAGCCCCGACCCGGCCGGCGGCCATGACCTTCGCGGAAGTGGTTCGCGACGCCCACCAGGCGCTACCCGGCGCACGGCTGCGCCGACGCCTGTTTTGGCGCTATACGCTGGTCTGGCACCACCAGTAGGCGGTCGGTATCAGGGCTTGGCTCGGGGCCAAGGTGCCGCGCGGAACTCCTCTGGTGCTGTCGGGCTCCTGAACGCATCAGATCCTTCGGCACTCGACCGAGGTCTCCCAGTCGAGTGATTTGCCTGGCCGGCTGTTGAGTTGAGGGGCGACGATGTCGAGAACATCACGGCTGTGCCGGAAGAGGTCCGTGCCCTTGGGGAAGCGCTGTCGCAGGAGTCCGCCGGGGAGCGGCAAACGGCCCGGACGACCCCGGCGGGCTTGGTGGCCCATGGGGGAGGCGCCGCACTCGATCGTCCGCTCCCCGACAACTACGTGCTGACGCAGGACACCGGCGCGGGAACCGTCCCGCTCGCGTTCACCACGGCCGAGGTGACCGGGTTCGGGTTCCCGGAGCCTCGGTCACAGCGGCGCGTTGACTGCGGCCACCGGCCGCGTCGGTGGTCAGCCTGCCAATCCCAGCACGTCCGTCAGGTGGCATCGGGTGCAAGCGAGTGCCTCCTGGGGGTTGAGGGTTCCCGTATCCACAGTCAGGACGTGCCACGGGGTCCGCGCGAGGAGGCGACGCGTCAGGCTCGTCTCGAAGCGGAAGTGGACGGCGGTTGACGGGAGGTCATGGACAGCCCGGGTGCCGGGGGACCCGGCAAGCTTCCGCACGTACCAGTCTTCCCAGGCGTCCCCTTCCCGCTCGACGGCGCGTCGCAGTGCCGCCTCCGGGGCGCCCTGGACGTACACCACGGTGACCCGGGCCGGCTCCACGGCCCGTGCCTGCTCACCCACGACGTGTACGAGGCCCCCTCGTCGAGGCCCCAGGCCACGAGAGACGGGATGAAGGGCACGAGAGCGTCCGTCACGAGCTAGTCGATGCCGCTCGCGACCGACTCCGCTACGTAGGCGCGAGTGGACTCGACCAGAGTCTCGACCGAAGTGCCCGTGCCGGCCGGCCACTCGGCCAGAGCACGGCACAGGGTGGACGTGCCGACACCGGGGCTGGTCCCGATGACAGAGATGAGGTGCGTGGGCATGGCGACCTTCTGGCATCCGTGACGTACCAGGGAGGGCCCCGCCGTCCGGCCGACGAGATCGGTCGGGCTGGGCGGACTTGGGAGCGCCTGGACGAACCGGGGCTCTACGACTTCGGCATGACCCGCACGCCCGA
Organism: Streptomyces sp. NPDC012835; assembly: GCF_042900885.1. Lineage (NCBI taxonomy): Bacteria > Bacillati > Actinomycetota > Actinomycetes > Kitasatosporales > Streptomycetaceae > Streptomyces > Streptomyces sp. NPDC012835. Next base: position 142,850 of record NZ_JBIBBW010000003.1, on the reverse strand, counting down.
CCGGCAGGACATCTGGAGCGGCGACAGGGACACCGGCCCCCGCTGGACGGCGGCCCTCCGGAATCCGTGACCGCGCCCGCGGTGAGCCGACGTGCCGCGTCGCCGTACGAGGGGAGCGGTGGCCGGCCGGTCCGCACGCCTCCGCGGTGTGCGGACCGGGGCCGTCAGTGGGCGCCGACGAGGGGCTGGCCGGCCAGCGCGGTGGTGTGCGCGTCCATGCGTTCCGCCGCGAGGATCGCGGCGGCCGTGTCGGCGCGGGAGGCGGCGACGACCAGGGCGCGGCCCGCGAGTGCGAGGGCGCGGCGGTGCAGGGCGGCGGGGTCGGCGCCGGTGAGTCCGGCGTGGCGGGTGGGCGGGGCGCCGCGGAGCCTGGCGACCTGGGTGGCGATGGACTCGGCCGCCGGGTCCATCCCCAGCTCGTCGGTGACGGCGAGCAGCGCGGCGAGATGGCCCGCGAGCTGGATGTCCAGCTCCTCCTCGCGGCTGCGGTGCGGGAAGTCGGCATCGGCGTCGGCCATCGCGTGGACCGACTTGGTACGGATCGGCTCATACATGGGATGGCCTCCTGTGCTGGGTCAGGAGACCATCCTACCTTGGAATCAGTCTAAAGTTGAGCGTATTCCTGAAGTCGCCGAGAGTGACCGCACCCCGGGCGGCCGAGCCCGGAACGCCGGAACGCTACGCCACTTCCTCTGCCCGGATATCGGCGCGGAAGTCGGCGATCCACCGCGACGTCTCCCCGATCCCGCCGAAGGTGTAGAAGTGCAGCTTGAGCGCGCCGTGGCGGTCCGCGTCGTACCCCCTGGCCAGGGCGCGTATGAAGCGGTCGGGTCCCGCTGTGCCCATCAGGTTGGTGATCGAGAAGCCATATTTCTTCGCGATGGACGCGCTCGTGCCGACGCCGAAACGCGTGGCGTACGTCATCAGCCGCTTGATTCCGGCGGGGCCGGGCACCCCGACGCGTACCGGGGCGCCGATGCCGCGCTTCCGCAGCTCCTCGACCCAGCGGAGGACCGGCTCCGCGTCGAAGCCGAACTGGGTGATCACATCGCCGGACAGTCCGTGCCGCGCCAGAGCGGCGGTCTTGTCCTCGATCGCCGACCACAGCACCGGACCGGCGATGGCGGGGTGGCCCTCCGGATAGCCGCTGACGCCGACGCGCCGTACGCCGTACTCCTGGAGGAGTCCGGACCGGATGACGGCGAGGGAGTCGCCGTAGGGGCCGTGGGGCGTGGCGGGGTCGCCGCCGACGACGAGCACCTGGTCCGCCGTGCCGTCGGAGCGCAGCCCGGCGAGGATCTCCGACAGCTCCGACCGGGAGCGCAGCCGGCGGGCCGACAGATGCGGGACGGGGGTGTACCCGAACCGCCGGACCGCGCGGGCGGCGGTCAGCCGCGTCTCCGGGGCCTCGTTGCCGAGGAAGGTGACGTTGATCCGGGTGCCGGCCGGTATGTGGTCCCGGGCCTCTTCGAGCCGGGGGACGTCCTTGCCCGTCATCTCCAGGGAGAAGTCCTCCAGCAGAGAGGTGACGGCCGAGGCGGGGGCCGTGGAGAGGCGGTCCATGGTGTCCTTGGTGCTCCTTGTTCACGTGGTCCCTCCCGGACGCGGCCGGTCCGCCCGTCCGCCCGCCCGCCCGGCATGGGACGGGGCGGACGGACGGACCGGCCGTGCGCGGGCAATCCGTGCCCGCGCACGGGAAACCGCGGTCGCGCGGTCCCCTCAGACGTCTCGCCGGTACCGCGCCCGCGCGGGCTCGTCATGGGGAACAGGGTGCACCCGGGGGCCGGGCGCTGTCACGGGCGGGCCCCCGTCGCCCGCGCCTGCTCGCCGGAGACGCCGGAATCGTCGGAGGCGGCGGCATCGGCGGGGACGCCGGAGGCGGCGGCATCGGCGGGCGCCCCGGCCGGTACGGCGGCGGTCGTGGTGGCCGCCCCGGAAGCCGCGACCGTGGACGGGGACGGCGTGCGCGGGCCGCGCAGCAGCACCACGGAGACCAGGGCGGCGAGCAGCGCGAGCAGCGCGGCCACGGTCAGGCACAGACGCAGACCGTCGAGGAAGGCGTCACCCACCGCTCCCAGGGCCTGGCCCGTGACGGGGCCCAGGTTCATCTGGGCGACCGCGCCCAGCCCGCCCGACTCGGCGGTGTCCACGATGCCCTGCCGGGTCGCACCCGTGATCCCGGCATCGGTGAGATGCGAGGGGAAGGTGCCGAGAGCCCGCGTGGTGAGGAGGGTGCCGAGGACGGCCGGGCCGAGCGCCCCGCCCACCTGCCGGAAGGCGTTGTTGCCCGCGGCGGCCATCCCGGCCAGGTGATGGGGTACGGAGCCGACCGCGGTGGCCGTCATCGGAGTCAGGACGCAGCCCATCCCCAGGCCCAGCAGGGCCAGCCGCCACGCGATGGAGACGAACGACGTGTCCGCGTCGAGCGTGGTCAGCGACGCCAGCGAACCGGAGACGACGAGCAGCCCGGCGGTGATCAGGGCGCGGGCGGGGACCCGGTGCATGAGCCGCCCGACGGGCGCGCCCGCGACGATCGCCGCTCCGGTGACCATCAGGAGACGCCAGCCCGCCTCCAGGGTGTCGAGCCGCTGCACCAGGCCGAAGTAGAGGCTCAGCAGGAAGAAGAAGCCGATCAGCGCCATGAAGGTGATCATCGCGACGAGGGTGGTGGCCGTGAACGCCCGGCTGCGGAACAGCGTCAGATCCAGCATCGGGCTGTCACCGCGCCGCTCGGCCAGGACGAAACCGACCGCCCCGGCCACGGCGACGACCAGCGCCACCAGGACCCGGACCTCGGTGAAGGAACCGGCCCCGCCCTCGATCACGCCGTACACCAGCGCGGTGATCGCGAGGGCCGCGGTGATCTGGCCGGGCCAGTCCAGCCGTCGCCCGTGCGGGGCACGCGAGTCGGTCAGCAGCCGCGCGGCGACGGCCATCGCGATCAGCGACACGGGTATGGCGAGCAGATAGATCCACCGCCAGTCCGCGTGCCGCAGGATGACTCCGGCGATCAGCGGACCGACGGCCAGTGCCAGCAGGAGCGAGGTGGCCCACAGCCCGATGAACTTGCCGCGCTCCCGGTGGTCGGGCACCGCGTGGCTGATCAGGGCGAGCGTCGTGGGCAGCAGCGCCGCCGCGCCCAGTCCGGCGAGAGCCTGGCCGATCCACAGCACCTGGATCGACTGGGCGGCCAGCGCGACGGCGCTCCCGGCGGCGGTGAACAGCAGGCCCGCCTGGAACACCTTCTTGCGCCCGTGGACATCGCCGAACACCCCGGCGGTCAGGATGAAAGCGGCCATGGGGAGGACGAACGCGTCCTGCACCCAGGACAGTTGGGCCGTCGACGCACCCAGCGCCGCCTGGATGGCGGGAAGACTCACGGCGACGGTGGTCACCGGCAAATAGGCGACGAACACGCCCAGACAGGCCATGGCGAGCGTGGCCGCCCGCCGGTCGGCCACCCCGCTCGCCGAAGGTGCGACGTTCACTCAGACACTCCGATTTCTCGTGGGACACACGCGAACCAGCTTCGGCGAACTCAAACCAAAGCGACGAAGCGGCAGCTCATATCGGTGAGAAAGATCCATCGACAGCCGGAGTCGTGGAACAATTCCTCCGTGATCGACGAAACAGACGCGCGGATCCTCCAGGCTCTGCAATGCGCGCCTCGTGCTCCGTTCCGGCTCATCGGCGACGTGACCGGGGTGTCGGAGCAGACCGTGGCCCGCCGCTATCACGCCCTGCGCCGCAGCGGAGTCATGCGCGTCGTGGGGCTGGTCGACCCCGCCGTGCACGGAGAGGCGCAGTGGGTCGCCCGTATCCGCTGCCGTCCCGACCGGGTCGGCCCGCTCGCCGACGCCCTCACCCGGCGCCCCGACATCTCCTACGTCGGCATCGCGTCCGGCGGCTCGGAGATCATCTGCGTCATCCGCTCACCGCTCCACGCCCAGCGCGAGGACATGCTGCTCCAGCGGCTCCCCAAGTCGGCCTCCGTGCTCGACATGAGCATCGACCTGCTCATCCACCCCTTCGAGGGCCCCGACATGGCGGGCTGGACCGGCTACGGCGGACACCTCACGCCCGAGCAGAAGCTGGCGCTGACCGGCGACCCGGCCCCCGCGCCCACCGGTCCGCTCCAGCCGCCCACCGCCGCGGACGCCCCGCTCCTCGACGCCCTCGCCGAGGACGGCCGGGCCACCCACACGCAGCTCGCCGGGGTCACCGGCTGGTCCAAGGGCCGGGTCACCCGCCGGCTGGAGACCCTGGAGGCGTCCGGCACCCTCACCTACGACATCGAGCTGCTGTCCGAACGCCTCGGCCACCCCCTCAACGCCACCCTCTGGCTGCGCGTCGCCCCCGCCCGGCTGGAGCGCGTGGGACACGAGATCGCCCGGCACGACGAGGTCGCCTTCGCCGGCGCCACCAGCGGCGACCACAACGTGATGGCCATCGTGGTCTGCCGCGACGCCGAGGACCTCTACCGCTACCTGACCACCCGCCTCGCCGCCACCCCCGGCATCGACGCCTACGGGGTCAGCATCCGGGTACGCCGCCTCAAGCAGGCCGCCTCCCTGGTCTCCCACGGCCGCCTGGTGCACCCCGCCGGTCACTGACCGAAACCCCGGTGGGCGGTCGTCGCCCCGCACCGGTGCGGCTCAGCGCTGCGCGTACCCGTCCAGGAACGTACCGATCCGGGTCACCGCGTCGGTCAGATCCTGCACCGAGGGCAGCGTCACGATCCGGAAGTGGTCCGGCTCCGGCCAGTTGAACCCCGTGCCGTGCACCACCATGATCTTCTCGGCCCGCAGCAGGTCGAGGACCAGCTGCCGGTCGTCCTTCACCTTGTAGACCGAGGGGTCCAGCCGGGGGAAGAGATAGAGCGCGCCCTTCGGCTTCACGCAGGTCACGCCCGGAATCCTGGTGAGCAGGTCGTACGCCACATCGCGCTGCTCCAGGATCCGGCCGCCGGGCAGCACCAGGTCCTCGATGGACTGGCGCCCGTTGAGCGCGGTGGCCACCGCGTGCTGCGAGGGCATGTTGGCGCACAGCCGCATGTTGGCCAGGATCGTCAGCCCCTCGATGTACGAGGTCGCGTGCGCCTTGGGGCCGCAGACCGCGAGCCAGCCCGAGCGGAACCCGGCCACCCGGTAGTTCTTGGAGAGCCCGTTGAACGTCAGCGTCAGCAGATCGGGCGCGACGGCGGCGGTCGGGGTGTGGGTCGCGCCGTCGTACAGGATGCGGTCGTAGATCTCGTCCGAGCAGACGACCAGGTTGTGCCGGCGGGCGATCTCGGTGAGCGAGGCGAGCATCGCGTCGTCGTACACGGCGCCCGTCGGGTTGTTCGGGTTGATGATCACGATCGCTTTCGTCCGATCGGTGATCTTCCGCTCGATGTCGGCGAGGTCGGGCATCCAGTCGGCCTGCTCGTCGCAGCGGTAGTGCACGGCGGTGCCGCCCGCGAGCGACACCGAGGCCGTCCACAGCGGGTAGTCGGGGGCGGGTACGAGGACCTCGTCCCCGTCGTCCAGCAGCGCCTGCATCGACATCTGGATCAGCTCGGAGACGCCGTTGCCGAGGTAGATGTCCTCGACGTCCAGCTCGATGCCCTTGGTCTGGTAGTGCTGCATGACCGCGCGGCGGGCGGAGAGCAGCCCCTTCGCGTCGCCGTAGCCGTGCGCGTCCCCGAGGTTGCGGAGCATGTCCTCAAGGATCTCCGGCGGGCACTCGAAGCCGAAGGCCGCCGGATTGCCGGTGTTCAGCTTGAGGATGCGCTGGCCCGCTGCTTCCAGCCGCATCGCCTCGTCGAGCACCGGGCCCCGGATCTCGTAGCAGACGTTGGCGAGCTTCGTTGACTGGATGACCTGCATGTCGGCCACCTTACGGCCGTGTAACGGAGGCCGCCTGGTGTTTTTCCCCACGTTGCTCCGGTCGGACGACCGTCCGATCGTACGACCGGGGCGGCCGTACGACCGGGGCGGCCGGAGCGACCGGGTGCGACGGATTCGACTCGACGGTTCCCGCTCAGCGGACCGGGAAGCTGAACGCGTACCCCTGCTCGCCGAGCCACGGCAGCAGTTCCCGCAGCGCCGCCGCCGTCTGCGACCTGTCGCCCCCGCCGTCGTGGAAGAGGAGGGTGGGCCCGTTCGACAGCTCGTTCCTGACCGTGCTCAGGATGGCCCCGGCCCCCGGCTGTTCGAAGTCCTTGGAGTCCACGTTCCAGCCCACCGGCCGCATCCCGGCCGCCGCCGCGATCTGCCGGCTGTACGGGGTGAACGCGCCGCCCGGCGCCCGGTAGTACAGCGGCTTGACGCCGCCCGACGCCTTCTCGATCTGGCGGGCCGCCGTGAGGATCTGCTCCTTCTGGTACGCCTTCGACCTGTGGTCCATTCCGGTGTCGTGCGCGACGGAGTGGTCGCACAGCCGGTGCCCCTCGGCCACGACGCGCTTGACGATGTCCGGGTGGGCCTCGGCCTGCGGGCCGACCATGCAGAAGATCGCCTTGACGTCGTTGTCCCGGAGGATCTTGAGGATCTCCGGGGTCCAGACCGGATCCGGGCCGTCGTCGACGGTGATGTTGACGGCCTTGCCGCCGCTCTCCGCCGCGTGCGCGATGTCCATGTTGACCAGGGGCGGCGGCAGCTTCGGGTTCGGCTGCGAGGTCTGGTCCGGCAGCTCGGGCGGGTGCGGCGCCGCGAGGGGCTTGTCGTCCGTGCCGGGCGCGCGGGTGGTGCTCCCCGGCCGGGGAGCGTCCGGCTTCCCGGCCGCCTGCTGGTGCCCGCACCCGGCGAGCAGCGCGGCCCCGGCGAGCGCGACCACCGCCGTCAGCGTGCCCGCTCGCACGGCCCCGCGCCTCGCGGCGCGCGCCGCCCCCCGTACCTTCCGCTGCCCCATGGCCCCCACCGCTCCTGACTCCGCTCATGCCGTGTTCGGGGAGAGAGACGAGCGAAGTGGCGCCGAGGATCCGTTTTTCCGGGGATCGCTCATAAATTCGTGGAGCCGCCACGGCGTGGTCCGCGCAGCTCAGAGCCTGTCGCGTCGACCGCGGCGGGTGGGGACCGGCGCGGCCCCGGCGTACGGCGCCCCGCGGCACCGCGTCGTGGACCTGTCGCCCCGTCACCACCGGTCCTCGTCCGGCCTTCCTTCACATCATCTTTACCGGCAGACTGACAACCGGTCCCGCGCACCCCGTGCTTCCCGCCCGTCACTCCGGGCATTCTCCGAGAGGTCACCCGTGTTCATCGCCTACGCCGTCGTCGGCATCATGCTCGCCCTCGCTCTGACGGGCTCCGCCTTCGCCGACATCACCCGCGCGGAGCGGATCGTCACCTCGCTGTCCGAACTCGGGGTGCCGGACTCCTGGTTCGTCCCCCTCGGCCTCGTCAAGATCGCGGGCGCGCTGGGGCTGGTGATCGGGCTCTGGGTGCCGTTCCTGGGCGTGGCGGCGGCGATCGGCGTGGTGCTGTACTTCATCGGCGCGCTCATCACGCACCTGCGGGTGAAGGACCACGCCGTCGCCCCCGTCGTCGGCTTCATGCTGATCGGGGCCGTGGCGCTGGTGCTGCGGCTGGCGTCCGCCTGATCCGGTCCGCTCCGGCAGCCGGCGGTCGTCAGGCGGACCGCCGTACCGACCGGCCCGCCAGCACGTCCGTGCGGCGCCCGTCCTCGATCACGAACCGCCCGTCGATCAGTACGTGCGGGATGCCCACCGGCAGGGTGCGCGGCGCTTCGAAGGTGGAGCCAGCCGCGACCGTGTCCGGGTCGAAGAGGACCAGGTCGGCGCGGTATCCCTCGCGTACGAGCCCCCGGTCGGGCAGCCGCAGCCGGGCCGCCGGGCGGGAGGTGAGATGGGCGACGCACTCCTCCAGCGTCAGAATGCCCAGCTCACGGGCGTACCGGCCCAGGTAGTGCGGGAAGGTGCCGTAGGCGCGCGGATGCGGCTTGGCGCCCTGGAGGATGCCGTCGCTGCCGCCCGTGTGGACGCGGTGGCGTATGATCCGCCGGACGTTCTCCTCGTGGCCGACGTGTTGCAGGATGGTGGTGCCGAGCCCGTCCTCGATCAGCAGCCGCCGCGCCGTGGTCCACGGCGGCTCGCCCGCCGAGGCGGCCGACTCCGCGACCGTACGGCCCACGTACCGCGTGAGCGCCGGGTCGGCGACGCCGGAGATCTCGATGGTGTCCCACTCGATGGGCACACCGTGGCAGCCGTCCGCGCCGACGACCTCCAGATGGTGCCGGATCCTCTCGGCGGTCGCCGGGTCCCGCAGCCGCTCGGTGATCGCGTCGGGGCCGCCCTCGCTCGCCCAACTGGGCAGCATCGCCACGAGGGTGGTGCAGCCGGGGGTGTACGGGTAGGTGTCGAGCGAGATGTCGGCGCCCGAGTCCAGCGCCCGGTCCAGCAGCGCCAGCAGATCCGGCGCCCGGCCCTCGTTGACCGCGAAGTTCATGGTGGCGTGGGCGAGATGGAGCGCGCAGCCCGCCGTGCCGGTGAGCGTCACCATCTCCTCGTACGCTTCGAGCGCCCCGGCGCCGTACGAGCGGTGGTGCGGGCAGTAGTAGCCGCCGTACCGCGCCACGACCCGGCACAGTTCGGTGAGTTCGGCGTCGTCCGCGTACATGCCGGGGGTGTAGGTCAGCCCCGAGGACATGCCGACCGCGCCCTGCTCCATGGAGTCGGCCACCAGCTGCTTCATCCGGGCCAGTTCGGCGCCGGTCGCGGGCCGGTCGTCCCATCCGACGGCGAACATACGGACGGTGCCCTGCGGGACCAGATAGGCCGCGTTGACGGCGATGCCCGGCCCGTCGAAGCCCTGGCCCTCGAAGGCGTGGTCGAGCCGGTCCAGGTACTCGCCGACGGTGCGCCAGTCGAAGTCGACGGAGGTGTCGCCCTCCCCGCCGCCGTTCCAGCCGTTGATCGCCTGCCGGACGTGCGTCAGGGTCCGGTCGTCGACCGGCGCGTACGACAGACCGTCCTGGCCGATCACCTCCAGGGTCACGCCCTGCGCGGCCTTCGCGGTGTGCTCGGGGTCGCGCAGCAGCGCCAGATCGCTGTGCGCGTGCATGTCGATGAAGCCGGGGGAGAGGGCGAGCCCGGCGGCGTCGACGACGCGCGCGCCGGCCGGGCGCGGGCCCTCGCCCTCCCGCCGTATCTCCGCGATACGGCCGTCGGTGACACCGACATCGGCGCGGTACGACGGGCCGCCGGTGCCGTCGATGACGCGCGCGTCGCGCAGGACGAGATCCACAGCGGAGCCTCTCAGGAGTCAGAAGAACGTACGGATGAGGTCGGTGACCGTGCCGTCCGCCTCCACCAGCGGAATCAGCTGCCACTTGTCGAACGAGGTGCAGGGGTGGGACAGCCCCATGCCGACCCAGTCGCCCACCTCCAGCCGCGCCCCGGGCGCGGTGGTCAGCCAGCCGTGCTGGTCGGACAGGCCGGTCACCGCGATGCCGTCGGCCGGGCGGATCTCGCCGGTGCGTCCGTCCCGTACGACCTGCGCCTCCGGCAGGTCCAGGTCGTGGGCCGCGTCCCGCTTGCCCGCGTTGACGAACGCCTGGCCGGGGGAGGGGCGCGAGACGACCTGGGCCCAGAGGCGGAAGGCGGGCTGGAGGGAGCCCTCCTGCGGGACCCGGTTGAAGGGGGTGAGGTGCCGGTAGTGCCCGTCGTCGTGCGAGACGTACGCGCCGGAGCGCAGCAGCTTGAGCACGGGCCGGGAGAGCGCCGGGATGTCGGCGAAGACGTCCGCGACCGCGTCGAACCAGGCGCTGCCGCCCGCGCTGACGATGATCTCCCCGGCCCCCGCGAACCGTCCCGCCGCGTCGAACTCCCCGGCCAGCGCGGTCAGCCGGCGCAGCCAGGCACGGACCCGCTCGCCGTCCGCCCGCGGCACCTCGCCCTCGTAACCGGCCACCCCGGTCAGCCGCAGCGTGGGTACGGCGGCCACCGCGTCCGCGACGGCGGCGCACTCCGCCTCCGTACGCGCGCCGGTACGGGCGCCCTCACCCGCGCCCAGTTCGACCACGACCTCCACGGGGCGGGTCGCGCCCGCCGCCGTGAGCGCCTCGTCCATCAGCTCGACGCCGCGCACCGAGTCCACGTAGCAGACGAAGCGGAAGCCGGGGTCCCGGTCCAGCTCGGCGGCGAGCCAGCGCAGCGCCGCCGCGTCGACCAGCTCGTTGGCGAGGAAGATCCGGTCGATGCCGAACGCCCGGTAGACGCGCGCCTGGTGGGGGACGGCGGCGGTGATGCCCCAGGCGCCGTACTCCAGTTGGCGCGCGAACAGCTGCGGCGACATGGAGGTCTTGCCGTGCGGCGCGAAGGCGAGCCCGTGCCGCTCGGAGTACGTCTTCAGCAGGGCGAGGTTGTGCTCGACCGACTCGGCGGAGAGGGCGAGGACGGGGGTGGTGAAGCCCCCGGTGAACAGGGAGCGGCGCTCGGCGGCGAGTGCGGCGACGGTCAGCCCGTCGGCGTCCGGCGGCAGCCCCTTGAAACGGTGGTCGACCCGCTCCGCGCTCAGATCCTCGGCGGCTGCCATGGGCCCCTCCCCTTCGTCGAGTCCATCTTCGTGTTCGGTCCCGTGCGGTCACGATGCGCGACTTCATTGCATTCCATGCAACGCCCATTGCGTATATCGCTCAACGCTGTCTAACATCCGAGCCGACAGCGGGTCAATGGTGACCCCGCGATCCGGCGAACGGCGAGGAGCCCCAGAGTGACCGCAACCGCAGACACGGACAGCCACCCCGGCGTGGATGCCGTCTGCCTCGGTGAATCCATGGTCACCTTTCTGCCCTCCCGCCCCGGCCGCCTCGCGGACGTCCCCTCCTTCGACCGCACGATCGGCGGCGCCGAGTCCAACGTCGCCTGCGCGCTGGCCGCCGCGGGACACCGCGTCAGCTGGGTCAGCCGGGTCGGCGCCGACGGCTTCGGCGACCATCTGACCGGGGCGATCGCCGCGTACGGCGTCGACACCTCGGGCGTACGCCGCGACCCGGACCGCCCCACCGGCATCTACTTCCGCACCGCCACGGACCGCGCCACCGACGCCCACGAGGTCGCCTACTACCGGGCCGGCTCGGCGGCCAGCGCCATGGCACCGGGCAACCCGCCCCGCGACGACCTGTGGGCCGGACGCGTACTGCACCTGTCCGGCATCACCGCCGCGCTCTCGGACGGCTGCCTCGCCCTGATGCGCGAGCTGACCGCCAGGGCGCCGGGCCGCCCGCTGGTCTCCTTCGACGTCAACCACCGCCCCGGCCTGTGGCGCAAGCCCTCCGACGCCCGGGTCCTGCTGGAACTGGCCCGGGGCGCCGACCTGGTCCTCGTCGGCGAGGACGAGGCGGCCCAGGCGTGGGACCTGCACGGGGCGGACGCCATCAGGGCCGCGCTCCCCGAGCCGGAGACCGTCGTCGTCAAGCGCGGCGCCGCCGGCGCGACCCTGTACACCCGGGAACCCGCTGCGGCCGGGCGGGGCGCGGCGGGCGGCGACACCGTGACCTCCGTCCCCGCGCCGCGGGTCGAGGTCGTCGCGCCCGTGGGCGCCGGTGACGCGTTCGCCGCCGGCTTCCTCTCCGCCACCCTGCGCGGGCTGCCCGCCGCCGCTCGGCTGCGCCACGGCCACCTCATGGCCGCCGCCGCCCTCACGGTCCCCGGCGACCTGGGCGCCCCCGCGTCCCGCGCCGAGGCCGACCGGCTGGCCGCTCTCGACGACACCGCCTGGGGCACACTTCGGCTGGGCCCCGGCTGGACCGCGGCCACGGAGAAGGAGGCATCTACCCCATGAGCCAGACCGTCGACCGGGCGCTGAGCATCCTCCCGCTGCTCGCGCGGGGCCCCGCCGACCTGGGACAGGTCGCCGACGCGCTCGGCGTCCACAAGTCGACCGCGCTGCGGCTGCTCCGTACGCTCCACGAACACGGCCTCGTCTACCGCCAGCAGGACGGCCGCCACCGGCTGGGCGCCCGCCTGTTCGCGCTGGCGGCGGAGGCGGTGGAGAACCTCGACGTACGCGAGATCGCGCACCCCCATCTCCTCGCGCTCAACGAGGAGTGCGGCCACACCGTCCACCTCGCGGTGCACGAGGACAACGAAGTCCTCTACATCGACAAGGTCGAGAGCCGCTATCCGGTACGGATGTACTCCCGCGTCGGCAAGCCCGTCGCGATCACCGTCGCCGCCGTGGCCAAGCTGCTGCTGGCCGACCTGCCCGAGGTCGAGCGGCGCGCGGTGGCCGAGCGCCTCGACTTCCCCCTCTACACCGCCCGTTCCACGCCCAACGCCGCGGCCTTCCTCAAGGAACTGGCGACCGTGCGGGAACAGGGCTGGGCCACCGACCTCGGCGGCCACGAGGAGTCCATCAACTGCGTCGCCGCGCCCGTCAAGGGAGCGGACGGCCGGCTGGTCGCCGCCATGTCGGTGTCGGCGCCGAACGTCGTCGTCACCGCCGAGGAACTCCTCGCCCTGCTCCCGCTGGTGCGCCGCACGGCCGACGCGATCAGCGGGGAGTACTCGGGGACCGCCACCCCGCCCCGCCGATCCCCATGAGCCGTTCCCGCGTGAGCCGTACCCCGTGAGCAGGTCTCCATGAGCAGGTCTCCATGAGCCGGGCGGCGGTCACAGCGAGCAGATCCAGCACAGTGAACACAGCAAGCACAGTGAACACAGCAAGCACAGCAAGCACCGGACACGAAGGACGAGTCATGACCGACAAGACCGCGCTCACCCCCGCGACCCACACCACCCCGCCCGCGAAGTTCTCGCACGGCGTCCGCAAGGGGAACATCCTCCAGGTCGCGGGCCAGGTCGGCTTCCTCCCCGCGGTCGAGGGACAGGCGCCCACCGTGGCGGGGCCGACCCTGCGCGAGCAGACCCTCCAGACCTTCGCCAACGTCAAGGCGATCCTGGAGGAGGGCGGCGCGAGCTGGGACGACGTCATGATGATGCGCGTCTACCTCACCGACGTCGACCACTTCGCCGAGATGAACGACATCTACAACACCTACTTCGGCGAGCAGGGGCTCAAGGAGGCGCCCGCCGCCCGGACCACGGTCTATGTGGGCCTGCCCAAGGGGCTGTTGATCGAGATCGACGCGCTGGCCGTCCTCGGCTAGGACGCGGGGCGAGGGCGCGGCCGTCCTGGTGATCGCCGCCGCGCCCGCACCTCCCGCCGTACCCGTGACGGCCGTCGCCGTACGCCCGTAGGCCCGTAACCGGTCGTCCCCGTAAGCCCGTAGGCCCGGCCCCTCGTCCCGGGCCCCCACGGAGACTCTCCCCGCATCCGTACTCCTTCCGCGCCGGCACCCCCGCTTCCCCTCCTCCGGTCGGGGCCGTGCCGCGATCCCCCCTGCTCACTGACAGAGGTGCCTTCATGCTGCTCGCCGCCGACGCGCCAACCGAGGCCCCACCCCGTACGGGCGGCCTGCTGCTCCTCATCGACGGGACCGCCGGCCTGCTCACGGTCGCCGCCCTCGGTATCGCGCTGCTGCTGTTCCTGATCATCAAGGTCAGGCTCCAGCCCTTCGTCGCCCTGCTCGGCGTCTCCATAGCCGTCGGCCTGGCCGCCGGCCTCTCGGTCACCGAACTCTTCGGCACGGTCCAGAAGTCCGCCGCCGTCTCGATGATCGAATCGGGCATGGGCGGCATCCTCGGCCATGTCGCGATCATCATCGGACTCGGCACGATGCTCGGGGCGATCCTCGAAGTGTCCGGCGGGGCCGAGGTGTTGAGCAGTCGCCTGCTGAATCTCTTCGGCGAGAAGCGCGCGCCCCTCGCGATGGGGCTGACCGGTCTGATCTTCGGTATCCCGGTCTTCTTCGACGTCGGTATCTTCGTCCTCGCCCCGATCGTCTACGCGGCGGCCAAGCGGTCCGGCAAATCGATCCTGCTGTACGCGATGCCGCTGCTCGCCGGCCTCTCGATGACCCACGCCTTCCTGCCCCCGCACCCGGGCCCGGTGGCCGCGGCGGGACTCTTCAAGGTGGATCTGGGCTGGGTCATCCTCATGGGCGTGCTGGTCGGTGTCCCGGCCGTGCTCGCCGCGTGGGCCTACGCCGCCTGGATCGGAAAGCGTCTCTTCGTGGACGTCCCGCAGGACATGGTGGAGGCAGCCGAGGAGTCGAAGGCCGCGGTCGCCGCCGAACAGCGCGCCTCCGGGGTGACCCCGCGCGAGACACCCGTCGCGCTGGGCACGGTCCTCGCGATCATCGGCACCCCGCTGCTCCTGATCCTGCTGGCCACCTTCTCGTCCATCGCGCTCGATCCGTCGACCGCCCGGTCGGTCATCGAGTTCTTCGGCCACCCCTTCGTGGCGCTGACGATCGCGCTGCTGCTCGCGTACTACCTGCTCGGCATCCGGCGCGGCTGGTCGCGCCAGTCGCTGGAGACGGTCTCCACCTCGTCCCTCAAGCCGGTCGGCAACATCCTGCTCGTGGTGGGCGCGGGCGGCGTCTTCGGCGCCGTCCTCAAGGGGAGCGGCATCGCCGACGCGCTCGCCGACACCTTCAACGACGTCGGGCTGCCGGTGATCCTGCTGGCCTGGCTGATCTCGGTGGTGCTGCGGGTGGCGCAGGGGTCGGCGACGGTCGCGATCGTCACCACCGCGGGCATCGTCGTCCCGCTGGTCGAGGGCCAGGGGCTCTCGCAGGCACATCTCGCGCTGATCATCATGGCGATCTCGGCGGGCTCGATCTTCGCCTCGCACGTCAACGACGGCGGCTTCTGGATGGTGGCGAAGTACTTCGGCATCTCCGAGCGGGACACCCTGAAGTCCTGGACCGTCCTGGAGTCCGTGCTGTCGGTGGCCGGTTTCGCGGTGGCGGCGCTGCTGAGCCTGGTGATGTGACGGGACCCGGCCCGCGCGGGGCGGGGGAGTCCACGGTGGCGGGCGGGGACCGGCGGACCCGGCCCGCACGCGTTCACCCGGAGGTGGCGACGCCCTCTTGCGCGACCACCCCCGCCCCCCGTTGAGTGACGTGAGTCACTTATCGGGGGGCGAGCGGGAGGCGTCGATACCTATGGCCGACACCGTGGAAACCGGCGCGGAGAACACCATCGCCCGGCCGAGAAAGGCGAGTTGGACCTATATCGGTCCGGGCATCGTGGTCGCGGCCACGGGCGTCGGCGCCGGTGATCTCGTCGCCACACTCATCGCGGGCAGCAGGTTCGGCTACACCCTCATGTGGGCCGCGGTCATCGGCTGCGTGGTGAAGATCTCGCTGGCCGAGGCGGCCGGCCGCTGGCACCTGGCCACCGGCCGGACCCTCTTCGACGGCTGGCGCAGCCTGGGCGGCTGGACCACCGGGTACTTCGCGGTCTACGTCGTGGTGTGGGGCTTCGTGTACGGCGCCGCGGCCATGTCGTCCAGCGCGCTCCCGATCGTCGCCCTCTTCCCGGACGGTCCGGGGCTCAGGGTCTGGGCGGTGGTCACCGGACTGACCGGCCTCGTCTTCGTCTGGTTCAACCGGTACGCCGTGTTCGAGAAGGTCATGACGGCCCTGATCGGGATCATGTTCGTGGTCGTGATGTACGTCGCGGTCCGCGTCGCCCCCGACCTCGGCGCGAGCCTCGCCGGCCTGGCCCCGGTCCTCCCGGACGGCTCGCTGCTCTACACGCTCGGACTGATCGGCGGGGTCGGCGGCACGATCACCATGGCCGCGTACGGCTACTGGATCAACGCCAAGGGCTGGACCAACTCCACCTGGATGAAGGTGATGCGGCTGGACAACCGGGTCGCGTACCTCACCACGGGACTCTTCGTCGTCGCCATGCTCGTCGTCGGCGCGGAGCTGCTCCACTCCACCCGGACCGCCCTGACCTCCGGCGACCGGGGGCTGATCGACCTCGGGACCGTGCTGGAGGACCGCTTCGGCGCGACGACGGCCAAGCTGTTCCTGGTCGGCTTCTTCGCGACATCGTTCTCGTCGCTGATCGGCGTCTGGCACGGGGTGAGCCTGATGTTCGCGGACTTCGTGGAACGGATGAGGAAAGGCCGGGCGGGCGGCACGGAGCCGGCGGGCACGGAGCCGGCCGGCACGGTCGAGGAGGTGGCGGCGGGCGCCCGGGAGCGCTCGGTCCCGTTCCGCGCCTATCTGCTCTGGCTGACCTTCCCGCCCATCGCCCTGCTCTTCCTGGACGAGCCCTTCGGCCTGGTCGTCGCCTACGGCGTGCTGGGCGCGTTCTTCATGCCGTTCCTGGCGCTGACCCTGATCTGGCTGCTCAACTCGGAGCGCACGCCCGCCGAGTGGCGCAACGGCGTGCTGAGCAATGTGATGCTGGCGGCGGCGGGGCTGCTGTTCGTGGTGCTGTGTGTGCAGCAGGTGCGGGAGATCCCCTGGTAGGGCCGGCGTCGGGGCCGTCGCCGCCGCCCCGGCGCGCTCCGCACGCGCGGCAGCGCCGTCGGGTGGGGTGTCGACGGCGCTGCCGGCCCTGTGGGGGCTGGAGGGGTGTTACGGCAGGCCGTGGACGTGCGGGCCGACCGTGTTGGACCAGGCGTTGCCCGCCGTGGCGTCCCAGTTGGTGGACCAGGTCATGGCGCCACGGATGCCGGGGTAGGTCCTGGCGGGCTTGAAGGAGCCGCAATTGGTGCCCCGGGCCAGGCAGTCCAGCGCGTTGGTCACCACGGACGGAGCGACATAGCCGCTGCCCGCCCCCCGCGCGGAGGCCGGGACGCCCAGGCCGACCTGGGACGGGTCGAGACCGCCTTCCAGCTGGATGCAGGCGAGGGCGGTGAGGAAGTCGACCGTACCCTGCGAGTAGACCTTGCCGTCACAGCCGAGCATCGAACCGCTGTTGTAGTACTGCATGTTGACGACCGTGAGGATGTCCTTCACGTTGAGCGCCGTCTTGAAGTACTCACCGGACGTCGACTGCATGTCGATCGTCTGCGGCGCCATCGTGATCACCAGTCCGCTGCCCGCCTTCGCGGACAGCTGGCGCAGCGCCTTGGTGAGATAGGTGGAGTTGATGCCGTGTTCGAGGTCGATGTCGACGCCGCTGAAGCCGTACTCCCGCATCAGCGCGTAGGCGGAGTCGGCGAAGGCGGTGGCCGAGGCGTCGCTGTTGACGGTGACGTTGCCCAGCTCGCCGCCGATCGAGATGATCACCGACTTGCCCGCCGCCTTCTTCGCGGCGATGTCCGCCTTGAAGTCGGCGACCGAGCCGTAGCCCACGGCCGGGTCGAGATTGAAGGTGATCTGTCCGGGCGTGGCCGTCGCGTCGGCGAAGGAGACCGCGATGATGTCGTACTGCGACTGGACGTCCCGCAGCTTCTGGACGGTCGCGCCGTTGTTGAAGTTCTGCCAGTAGCCGGTCAGGGCGTGCTTGGGCACGGCCGGGCTGCCCGGCCCCGGGTCGGTGCCGCCGCCCTTCGCGGTCCTGGCGGTGACGGTGGCGGACCTGGCCGATTCGCCGGCCGCGTTGGTCGCGGTGACCTGGAAGTCGTACGAGGTGTCGGCGGCGAGCCCGGTCACCGTCGAGGACGTACCGCTCGACGACTGGACCTTGGTGCCCGCGCGGTAGACGTTGTAGCCGCTCGCCCCGGAGACGGCGTTCCAGTTGAGCGTCACGGACGAGGAGGTGACGGAGCCCGCCGCGACCCCGGCCGGTGCGGCGGGGATCTGGGGCGCGGGGTCGCCGCCCCCGCCGCCGTCGGGGCCGAAGACGGAGACGTCGTCGGCGTAGTAGGGGCTCTGCCCGTACCAGCCGTGGGTGTAGACCGTCACGGACGTGGTCGCGGCGCCGGTCCTGAACGTGGTGGTGAGCTGCTTCCAGCCGGAGCTGTCGGGGGTCCAGGTCGACACGTCGGTCGTTCCGGTGCCCTCGGCGCCGAGGTAGGCGTAGCCGCCCTGGACCCAGGCGCTCAGCGTGTAGGTCGCGTTGGGCTGTACGGCGACGGTCTGCGCGCACTTGGCGTTGTCCTGCCCGGCGGGCGTGGCCTTGAGGGCGGCGGCGCCCCCGTGCGCGGGTGACCCGACGGTGGTGCCGCTGCCCGCCGAACAGGTCCAGTTGGCGAGCCCGGACTCGAAACCGGCGTTCTTGGCGACATTGATGTCGGCGGCCTGCGCGGTCCCGGCGAGCCCGGTCACGCTCAGCGCTCCGGCGGCCAGCAGGGCCACGGCGCCGCCGATCCAGCTCCTGGTACGTCTTGTGCCGCTGCCCGTCGAACCTGGTGCGCGTTCCACTTGCTGCCTCCGCTGGGGTCGGGGGATGGAGGTTGTGCCGAGAGGGGAACGGTGGCCACCGTTGGGCGTAAAACTGGTCCAGACCAATTGAGTTGTCAAGACCTCTGGCAGCGGTTCGTATACGAAAGCCGGGTACGCCGCGCCCGTCACTCCTCCTGGAGCCGCTCCACCGCGTAGCCGGTCACACAGCCCACCACCAGCACCGCGTTGGACATCAGCACGCCCTCCGCCGCCAGGCGGTCCCACTGGAGCGCCATATTGATCGCCTGTGCCACCACCGGCACGGTGAAGGCCGCCGGCAGATGCTGCGCGGCGCGGTCGCGGTACGGATCGGCGTGCACGCGGCCCGCCGCCCAGGTCGCCAGCGCGAGGCACACCGCGTTCGGCAGATGGACCAGCGTCAGCCGGCCCCCGAAGGTCTCCAGGCTGTCCTCGGCGGCGAGATAGTCGTAGACCAGGGTGGCCTGGAGGTACTCGGTGAACAGCAGGACGACGATGCCGGCCGCCCAGGCGCGTACCAGGGCGAACACCGGCGCGCCGCGTCCGTCGCCGTGCCGCGCGGGAGCGCCCGGGTGGTCGTACCGCGTCATCGGTCCTCGCTTCCGGACGGTTCGCCGTCCATCGGTCCCCCCGTGGTTCCTTCGCTGGTTCGTTCGCCGACGCGTCGGCCGGGGCGCGGCGGTGGTCATCCGCTCACCCCGTGGCCGGACCGCGCCCCGGCCGGCCGGAACGCGCCCGGCCGGGCCCTACGTGAGGGTGAGCGAGCCGAGAATCCGGCGCAGATCGCCGTCGCCGAGCTTCCCCTCGACCGCGTCGATCCGTACCGCGTACGCCTTTTTCGCCGTATCGATACCCGCGACGATCACGCCCTTGACCCGGGACCCCTTCCGGGTGAACTCGAAGTCGACGCGCCGGGCCTCCTCCTTCGTGCCGCCGGGCCCGGTGACCTCGATCCCGGACTGCTTCCCCAGCGTCGACCCGAGCGCGACGCCCGCCTCGGCGCCGATCGCTGCTTCCTCGGCGGAGTCCGCGCGGGTGAAGTCGAGTTGCACGGTGATCATCCCGACGTCCTCGCCGCCCTCGGTGAGCGTCGCGGCCGCCGCGTTGTGCTCGCCGCGCTCGGCGGCGCCGCGCGGGGTGAAGCCGGGCGGGTGGGCGACGGTGAGGGCGGTGGTGCGCAGCGTGCCCCAGCCCTCGGGCGTGCCGCCCGCTCCCGTACCGCCGCCGGTATCCGTTCCGCAGCCCGCCGTCAGGGTGACGAGGGCGGCGGAGGCGGCTGCCGCGGCCAGCCACCGGGCGATGTTTTCCCTGTTCATCGGGTATGCGCTCCTGTCGCCGGCGGGGTCAGTTCGCACAGTAGCTGTACGGCACATAGGTGCGGCTGTCTCCGTGCGGGGCACCCAGGAACTGTGCCTTGTCGAGTGTCTCGTCCTTCTGCTCGGTGGAGACGGAGAAGCCCAGGCTCAGTCCGAGATTCAGCTCGAAGCCGTACTCGGCCGCCTCCGATTCGCCGGTGTAGTGCGTCCGGCTGGAGAGGCCCTCGTCGAAGAGGAGCCGCCCGAACGGGTCGTCCGCGCCCGGCCGTTCGGTCGGGGCGTGGTCGTCGAACATGTAGGTGAAGGGCGCGGCGGTGTCGCCGTGGCCGTCCAGCCACGCCTGCGCGACCGCGCGCTGCCGGTCCCCGTCGGAGCCGGGCGGGATGACCACGGAGTTGGTGACGATCTCGATGCCGTTCGATCCGCCGCCGCCCGAGACGCTCCCGCCGCCGCCGCGCTTGGCGGCGCCGCTCTTCCCGTTGTCGCCACCGGCCTTGACGCCGTCCTTGCCTGAGCCCTTCTCGACGGTGCGGGTCATGTCGACGCGCAGCAGCTCACCGGAGTGCTTGTCGTACGTGACGGTGATGGTGCCGGTCCGGGTGGTGGAGGCCGCGGAGGTGCCGCCGACCGGGCCCGCCTCGTACCCGCCCTTGACGCCGTACTGCACGGCGGCGCTGTACGTGTACGCCTTGGTGCCCTTGAAGTCGTTGTTGGTCCAGGTCACCTCGGGGGCGAACCTGAAGGTGCCGCCGAGCGAGGCGCTCAGCTTCTTCTCGTCGCCCGCCGACAGCTTCAGCCCGGCCGACGCCGCGGCCTCCAGGCCGATCTTCCCGTAGGTGATGTGACGGTCGCCGAGCCGCGCGTCGATGCGGTCGCGCAGCTTCTCCTCCTCGGCCATCGGGCCCTTGCCGAAGAGGTACAGGATGCTGTTGCCGAGGCCGCCGCCGCGCGAGTTGGAGTTCCGGTTGGCCAGCTCGTACGTCTTGAGCATGTCGAGGTCGTCACGGAAGGCGGCGGCGTCCGCCTCGCTGTCGAAGACCCACGTATCTCCGTTGGTGACCTTGATTCCGGCGCCGAGTTCCACCTTGTCGGCCCCGAACTTGCCTATTTTCGCGCCCGGTTTCCAGTCCTTTTTGGCGGCGACGGAGGCGGCGTCGGTGAACGTCAGCATGACCTGCTGGTCGTTGCCGTCGATCGTGCCGTCCCCGTTGATGTCCTTGTTCGATTGATAGGTCGTCTGCTGGAAGCCGTACTCCTGGCCCCACTCGAAGAAGAGAACCTTCGCCCGGGCGCCGGCCTTGTCGGTGAAGGACGCGGTCTGGCAGAGGGGCGGCTCGTAGTCGGCGTCGGTCCTGGGCTCCGGGTCCCTCCCGGCGGGGCGCCCCGGATCGCACGGACCGCCGAACGAGACCAGACACCGCAGTTGGGAGGCTATGGTCGCGTCCACCCCCGTGCCCACGATCGCGCCCCCGACGGCCGCCACGACCACCAGGACGCCCACGTACTCGGTGGCCGTGGCGCCTCGGTCGCGCCACCGTCCCCGTCCCGCCCGCAGTCCCATCCGACGCCCCCGTCCTGGCCGCGCACTTTTCGCACGCGGATCGGAATCGGAGCGTACGGATGGGGGCAGGAGGGTTGCGTGGGCCCCAGGGCCCAACCTGGGCCCAAAGCCGGAGCGAGGGGTCGCGGAATTCGGGGGAGTGAATTCTCCTGGTAACGCAAGTGACTGCTGACTGCTTCGCCCGACTTTGCCGGAGGTTGCTGCCCGGATGACCGATGACGGACATCCGGAGGGTGTTCTCCGTACCCCAGGACGTGGATAAAGTGCTCAGCCAGAAGCACGGAGCAGGTAGAGAACTGCGGGGACCGGGACTCCGGTGTCCGGAGCCGAACGGGGAACCAGCGTGCCCACCGCGATCGCAGTCACCAGCCCTGATCTGGTGCTGCCACCAACGGACCATCAGACGCCCACCGCGGCGCTGCTCCAGTCGCCCGAAACCCAGCCGCTGGACGCCGCGCTCGCCGACATGCAGGTCCTGGTGGAGCAGCACGGCTACGTCGTCGCCGTCTACCCCTCCTCCCTTCCGCCGGCCCACGAACGGCGGCTGTACACCGTCAGATCGATGCTGGAGAGCGACCGCATCGCGCTGCTGAAGCTCGATCTGCCGCCCCTCGGCGTCGCCGTGCTGGTCCGTCAGCTGAGGCAGCTGTCGATCTGCGACTTCAGCGCGGGGGTGGTCGCCTCGTCGGCCCGGCTGCTGTCGCACTACATCCACTCCGGGGCGCTGCTGCACACCGTCGCCAAGCTCGACCGGGTGCCGGTGAGCCTCAAGGCGCACGCCAGATCATGGGTGCCCGGCTCCCAGTTCGGGGTGGTCGCCGCGCCGTCCCCCCAGCTGATCAGGATCGGGTCCGGGAAACTCACCGGTCCGGAGTTCGGCACCCAAATGATCGTCGGAAAGGGACAGTCCTCTTCGGACTGGGTCACCGCGACCCTCGCCCCGGCCTGGAAGGTCCAGGGAATCGAGGAGAGCGCGCTTCCGGCTGATTCACGACGCTGGTGGGGAACCCCCAAGATGGTCGAATTCGCCGCTTTCCTGCCCGATATCTCGGTCCTTTACCAACTCGTTTCCTCGGTTCGCCGCGAGATGTGTTCCTGGTGCGGTATCGAACTCATAGGTGATCGCTGCGGATTCTGCTCGGCCTCGCTCCTGCCCGCCGCCTCCCCGGTGGCGGCGGCGCCGGTCGCCTCCTGCGCACCGGCGGCCGCGCAGCCCGCCGCACTCCCCGCGGCGGGGGAGAACCAACGGCACACCACCGCTGTCCTGAAACACGGAGCGTCCACGCGGCGCGGGTCCTGACCCGCCCGCGGCCACGCCCGCCCCCGCCTGCCCCGTCCCTCCGCCTGCCCCGTCCCTCCGCTCCCCGCTCGCCCCCAAGCCGCGGCTTCTCCACCCAGGCTCTACGTCCCCCGTCACCGAACGAGGTTGTCCCGCTCATGAATTCACGGCAACGCCGCGGCGTCATACTGCTTCTCCTCTCGGTCCTCTGCGCCTTCGGGGCCTTCGCCGGTGTTCTCTCGGTGATCAGCGACGTGAACTCGAAAGTCGGCCCCGAAGTGGCCGCTTACCGGCTGAAGGAGGACGTGGCGCCGTACACGCAGCTCGCCCCTGACCAGTTCGAGAAAGTCACGATGCCCAGGCGCTGGCTCTCCAAGAACGCCGTCACGGATCTGTCCGTCGTGGGCGGGAAGATCGCCGTCACCCAGCTGAAGCAGGGCTCGCTGCTCCAGGACGACATGATCGTCAAGCGGCCCGCGCTCGCCAACGACGAGCAGGAGATCGCCATCATGATCGACGCCGCGACCGGCGTCGCGGGCAAGATCTCCCCCGGCGACCTGGTCAACATCTTCGCCACCTTCGCCGGAGACAGCCAGACGGGCGCCAAGTCCGAGTCCCGGATCATCGTCCCCAACGCGAAGGTCATCGACGTCGGCAAGCTGACGGCCCTGGAGCCCGACGAGGACGACAGGGGCCGCGGCGCCATCAAGCAGGCCGTGCCGATCACCTTCGCGCTGAAGACGAAGGACGCCCAGCGCGTCGCGTACGCGGAATCCTTCGCGCAGCACGTACGGCTCGCGCTTCTCGCCGACGGCAGCCCGACGACGCTGCGGCCCGGCGAGAACATCTACACCCTCGAAGGGGACAAGTGAGGGACGAATGACCACCCGCATCCTTCCGGCCGTCGGCGAAGTCGACGCCGCCCGCTCCATCACCACCCTGCTCAGCCAGCTGCCGGAAGCGGAGCCGGCCGCGCCGGTCGGTGACTCGACCACCCTGATCGACACGCTGGGGCGGCTCGCCGCCGAGTCGCTCGACGAACTGCCGGAGGTCGTGCTGGTCCACGAGCGGATCGGCCCGGTGCCGGCCCTGGAGCTGATCCGGGAAATATCCCTCCGTTTCCCCGCGGTGGGCGTCGTCCTGGTCACCACGGACCCGAGCCCCGGTCTCTTCTCGGCCGCGATGGACTCGGGCGCCCGGGGGCTGGTCGGGCTGCCGCTCTCGTACGAGGAGCTGGCGCAGCGCGTCCAGGCCGCCGCCGGCTGGTCCGTGGGCGTACGGCGCCATCTCGGCCAGGGCAACGATGTCTTCACCGGCCCCGGCGGCACCGTCGTCACGGTCAGCGGCGCGAAGGGCGGCGTCGGTACGACCCTGACCGCCGTCCAGCTGGCGCTGGCGGCTAAGGCGTCGGGCATGAACACGGCGCTCGCCGATCTGGACCTCCAGGCCGGGGACGTCGCCTCCTATCTGGACGTGCAGTTCCGCCGGTCGATCGTGGACCTCGCCTCCATCCAGGACGTGTCGCCCCGGGTGCTCCAGGACGCGGTCTTCATCCACCCGACCGGCCTCGGACTGCTGCTGGCGCCGGGCGAGGGGGAGCGGGGCGAGGAGATCAACGAACGGTCCGTACGGCAGATCGTCAGCGCCCTGCGCCACCGTTACGACATCGTGGTCATCGACTGCGGCACCCAGATGAACAGCGCGAACGCCGCCGCCATCGAGATGGCCGACACCACGGTGCTGCTGACCACACCCGATGTGGTGTCGGTCCGGGCCGCCAAGCGCATGGTGCGGCTCTGGGACCGGCTCCAGATCCGCAAGGCGGAGGAGACCGTCACGGTGGTCAACCGCCATACGCGCAACACCGAGATCCAGCCGCCGCTCGTCGAGCGGATCACCGGCACGCGGGTCTCCCGGGTGACCGTCCCCGCCAACTTCAAGGAGCTTCAGGCGTCGGTGGACGCGGGCCGGATGCAGGACCTGGAGTCCAAGTCCACCGTGAAGCAGGCGATGTGGGCGCTGGCGGGGGAGCTGGGCCTGGTGAAGGTCCCGGAGCCCGTGGAGAAGTCGGGCAAGTCCAAGGCGGGACAGGGGACGTTCAAGGGAGACCGCGGCTCGATCGGCATCCGCCGAGGACGCGCCAAGCCGTAGACCGGGATCGACGAGGCTGAGGGGACACGTTGCGCCATGAGTGGTCACAGCAGTGCGCGAGCCGAGGCGCGGTACGGGCCGGGCCCGGCCGCGCGGCAGCGTGATGGACGCATACCCGGCCGCCCGCGGGCGGCCGGGCGCCGGGCTGTCCGCGGGCCGGCGGTGAGCGGTTCGGCGGTGACCGGGCCGGTACCGGGCGGCCGGGCGCCGGGCGGGCCCGCGAGCGGCCGGTGGCCGGTGCGCGGCCCGCGCGACGACCGGGGGCAGGCGGCCGTCGAGTTCGTCGGCGTGCTGCCGGTCATTCTGGCGACCGTCGTCCTGCTCTGGGAGGCCGCGCTGCTCGGCTACACGTTCTCCCTCGCGGGAAACGCGGCGGACCAGGCCGTACGGGCCGGGGCGGTGACCGACGGGTCGCGTACCGCCGCCTGCCTCCAGGCGGCGCAGGAGTACCTCCCCGGCGCCTGGCGGCTGCGCGACGTCAGCTGCACCTCGTCCGGGGACGAGGTCAGGGCGGAACTCAAGCTCGAACTCCCGCTGCTGTTCCCCGGCGTGAACATCCCGATCGGTGTCCCCGCGCACGCCTCCGCCGTAAGGGAGAGCTGACCCATGTGGAAACGTCCACGCGGCGGCGACCGCGACCGGGGCCAGGCCGCCGTCGAGTTCGCCGGCGTGATCACCCTGCTGCTCCTGGTGGCCCTGGCGGCGATCCAGCTCGGGATCGCGGCCTACGCCATGCAGCAGGCGGGTACGGCCGCACGCGCGGCGGCCCGGGCGGAGACCTACCGGGAGTCCCGGCTGAGCGCGCAGCAGGCCGCGGAGGCCGCGACGAGTGACTGGCTGACGGTGACCGCCCGTTCGCAGAGCCAGGGCGGTTCCGCCGTCGAGGTCGAGGCGCGCGTCGAGATCCCCTCGATCCTGCGCGTCTTCTCGTTCCCCGACGCCCGCAGGAGCGTCACGATGCCCCGCGACTGACCCGCGGGGCCCCGCGACCGACCGTACGGCCCCACACGGCCGGTACGGGACACCATCAGCCAAACAGCACCGCACCACGCACAGCACAACGAGGGAGTTGAGGACGATGAGCCTCCGCGCGCGCATCACCAGCCCCGAGCCGACGAGCGGCCAGAGCGAGGAGAGTCTTCTCGTCGGGGTCTACCGCGCCAAGCTCCTGGAGGAGATCGACCTCGCGGAGATGTCCGCGCTGGCCGCGGCAGAACGCCGGGCCCGTCTCGAACGGGTCCTGAGCCACATTATCAGCCGCGAGGGGCCGGTCCTCTCCACGGTCGAGCGCACCCAGCTGATCCGCCGGGTGGTCGACGAGGCCCTCGGACTCGGCATCCTGGAACCCCTCCTCGAAGACGCCTCCATCAGCGAGATCATGGTGAACGGGGCGGACCAGGTCTTCGTCGAGCGCAACGGCCGGCTGGAGATGCTGCCCATGCGCTTCACCTCCAACGAGCAGCTGATGCAGACCATCGAGCGCATCGTCTCCACCGTCAACCGCCGTGTGGACGAGGCGAATCCGATGGTCGACGCCCGGCTTCCCTCCGGCGAGCGCGTCAACGTGATCATCCCGCCGCTCTCCCTCACCGGCCCCATCCTCACCATCCGCCGCTTCCCGCGCGCCTTCACGCTCCAGGAGATGATCGGCCTGGGCTCGCTGGACGAGCAGATGATGGTGCTGCTGGCCGGACTGGTGCGCGCGAAGTTCAACGTGATCGTCTCCGGCGCCACCGGCACCGGGAAGACGACCCTGCTCAACTCCCTCTCCGGGCTGATCCCCAACGGCGAACGCATCGTCACCATCGAGGACTCGGCGGAGCTCCAGCTCCAGCAGTCCCATGTGATCACCCTGGAGAGCCGCCCCTCGAACGTCGAGGGCAAGGGCCGGGTCACCATCCGTGACCTCGTACGCAACTCGCTGCGCATGCGCCCCGACCGGATCATCGTCGGTGAGGTCCGAGGCGGCGAGACACTCGACATGCTCCAGGCGATGTCGACCGGTCACGACGGGTCGCTGGCCACCGTGCACGCCAACAGCGCCGAGGACGCGCTGATGCGGCTCCAGACCCTGGCCTCGATGTCGGAGGTCGAGATCCCGTTCGTGGCGATCAAGGACCAGATCAACAGCGCCGTCGACGTCATCGTCCAGCTGACCCGGCACGCCGACGGCTCCCGCCGGATCACCGAGATCGCGATCGTCGACTCCCACGGCCGTGAGGAGTACCGGATCGTCTCCGTCTGCCGCTACCTCGCCGAGCCGATGGGCGCGGACGGACGTGTCCACGGCAGGTTCGAGTACTACCCGCTGCCGCGCCGGATCGCGGACAGGCTCTACCTGAAGGGCGAACCCGTCCCGGCGGCGTTCGGCGTCGCGAGCGCGGAGGAGGACCTGGCCGTACGCAGGACGGCGGCGTGAGGGCGCGGCCGACGAAGCCCCCTCCCGTACCCGCTCCGCAGACCTCCCCGCCCCCCACCGTCCCCGTCGACCGAGAAGGTCCCGCACGACATGGATAATCTCCCGCTCCTGACGATCGGCGTCACCCTGCTGACCTGCGCCCTCGCGGTCATCGGCGTGCATGTGTACGCGTCGGGCAAGGCACAGCGGCAACTGCTCATCGACCGCATGTCCCAGACGGCACAGACGCCGATGGTGAACGGCAGGCGCCGCCGCTTCGCGGCCCTCGACCGGCGGCTGCGCAGGACGACGTTCGGCAAGCGCGTCGAGCACAAGATCGCGGTGACGGGTCTCGATCTGACGGCGGGCGAGTACGTCGTGTACGTGGTGCTCGGGCTGTTCGGTCTCTACTTCGTCGTCGGGGCGATCTTCGCGACCTTCTTCGGTGTCCTCGCCGCCCTGATCGGTGTGTGGGGCGCCAACGCCTTCCTCAACTGGCAGCGCGTCAAGCGCACCGAAGCCTTCATCGGCCAACTGCCCGAACTCACCCGGGTGCTCGCCAACGCCACCCACGCCGGGCTCGCGATGCGGACGGCGCTGGCGATGGCGGCGGACGAGCTGGAGGACCCGGCGGGCGAGGAGCTGCGCCGGGTCGCCGACCAGCTCGCCATCGGACACTCCCTGGACGACGCCCTCGGTGAACTCGCCGACCGGCTGCCCTCCCGCGAACTGGTCGTCCTCGTCACCACCCTGGTGCTCTCCAGCAGGGCCGGCGGCCAGGTGGTCAGCTCGCTGCGCAACCTCACGGAGACGCTGGAGGAGCGCAAGGAGACCCGCCGCGAGGTCAAGACGATGCTCTCCCAGGTGAAGGTCACCGCACTGGCGGTCCCCCTGCTCGGCCTCGGCTTCCTGCTGCTGATCAACAGCATGACCCCCGGGGCGCTCGACAAGATGACCGGTTCGGTGGTGGGACAGGTGGGCACCATCGTCGCGTTCGCCCTGTACTCCGTCGGCTACCTGCTGATCCGGCGTATGTCCCGGGTCCAGGTCTGAGAAGACAGGAGACAGACACATGACGGGACTTCTCTACGCGGTCCTCGTGGGGCTCGGCGTGTACGGAGCTTTCCACGGCGTCCGCATGTACCGTGCCGACGCCCGGCTTCCGGGCGACCTCGCGATCGCCCTGGAGGTCGGCTCCACCCGTACGACCGCCGTGGGTTCCGGAATCGACCGGCTCGGCATGCGGTGGGCACCCAGCGTGCTCCGGATGATGGGCCCCAAGCGCGTCGACGCTCTGCGCCGCCGGCTCGACATGGCGGGCAACCCGGGCGGCATGACCGTCGACCGCTTCGCCGCCCGCCGGGCCGTGTACGGCGCCCTGGGCGCGCTCGCCGCCCTGGCGATGCTCTCCAGGGGGCAGCCGGTGATCGGGCTCGTCGCGCTGGCGTACGGACTGGTCTGGCCCGACGTGATCATCCGGGCGGCCGTCCGCCGCCGCAAGTCGGACATCGAACGCACCCTGCCGGACTTCCTCGACGTCCTCGCCGTCGTCGTCTCCGCCGGCCTGGGATTCCGGCAGGCCCTGGAGCGCGTCGCGGACAAGTACAGCGGCCCCTGGGCCGACGAGCTGAGTGTCACCCTGCGTCAGATGGACATGGGCGTCAGCCGACGCGAAGCCTTCGAGCAACTGCGCCGCCGCAACGCCTCCGAGCAGGTGTCGATGTTCGTCACGGCGCTCCAGCAGGGCGAGGAGCTGGGCGCCCCGATCGTCGACACGCTGATCCAGATCGCCAACGACATGCGCCGGGCGGACGCCCAGAGCGCGCGGCGCAGCGCGGCCCAGGCGGTTCCGAAGAGCACGCTTGTGGTGACCATGGTGATGCTGCCGGCCACCATGATTCTGATCGTGCTCAGTTTCTACTACGGGTCGGGTGTCGATTTCGGAAGCATCCTCTCCGGATGACCGGGAAAGCCGAGATGAAGGAGACGGCGAGGGCCGCGACGACAGCGGGCTCCGAGGAGACGGCCGCAGCGACCGGCGCACGTGCCGTCACCCGGATCACCCGTACGGCCGGGCGACACCGGCGCCCCGCACCCGCGTCCCCCACAGACACGTCCGCGCACGTCCGCTCGAACGGGAGGTGACCCCCATGGCCCGGAAGACGCTCACTCTCACGGGCGGCAACAGCAGTGAAGTGCCGCGCTCGGCCGCCGCCGTCCCCCGTCAGGAGCCCTCACTGCCCATCCAGGTCAACGCCCTCCAGGCGCTGTGCCGGCAGACCTTCGGCTTCCGCCTGGCGATGATCGCGCTCGCCGCCCCCTTCGCTCTCGCGGGCACGTCCCCCGGCCTGGGCACATGGCTGGTCAGTTCGGCGGTGCTCGTCACCTTCATGGTCTCGTACGTGCTGCTGCGCGACTGGGAACGGTTCGGCCCCATCCTGCTGCGCCACCCCGCGCTGCTCGCCGCCGACATGATCTTCGGCGCGCTGCTCCTGATCACGGCCTCTCCCGACTCGACGCTCGCCTACGTCACCATCTGCACCCCGCTCCTCGCCGGGCTGGTGTACGGCTGGCGCGGCGCCGCCTTCTTCGCCGTACTCCAATCCCTGATCATCGGCGGGGCCTATCTCGTCAACACCGAGGCGGAGGCCGGATTCACCGCCCTGCTCCTGCCCGGACTCTGCGTCATCGCGGGCGCCATAGGCAGTACGCTGCGCAACCTCATGCTGGGCTTCGGCGCCGCCAGCCAGGCGCTCACCGAGGCACGGGCCCGGCTCGCGGTCAGCGGCGCCGTCGAGGAGGAACGCGCGCGCCTCGCCCGGGAGATGCACGACTCGGTGGCCAAGACCCTGCACGGCCTCGCGATGGCGGCGGACGGGCTGGCCGGCTCCGCCGACCGGCTGGATCCGCGGACCGTCAAGCGCCAGGCGGAGTTGGTCGCGCGCTCCGCGCGCCGGGCCGCCGCCGAGTCCCGTGAGCTGCTCTCCGACCTCCGCCGGGAGTCCGGGCTGGACGGCGGGGTCGACGTACTGGCCGAACTGGCCAGCCGGACAGAGGACTTCGCGCGCCGCCACCACGTGCGGGCGTCCTTCCGGCAACTCGGTGAAACCCCGGTGCCGCCGGTACCGCACGCGGTGGCACGCCAGGCGCTGACGATCGCCACCGAGGCGATGGAGAACGCGCAGCGCCATGCCCATCCCACCTATGTGATCGTCGCGGCCGGAATCGTGGGCGACGTGCTGCGGATCAGCGTGTACGACGACGGTTCCGGCCTGCCGCCCGGTACGACCCTCGACGACCTGCGCCGCGCCGGGCACTTCGGCCTCGTCGGGATGGTCGAACGGGCGGCCTCCCTCGGGGCCCGCATCCGGATCGGCCGGGGCAGGGCGGCGAGGGGCACCGAGGTACGACTGGAACTGCCGGCCATGGCGCTGCGCGCGCCGCACCACCCCGGCCGGCCGGGCGACCGGCCGCCGACCGCCCCGCCACCACCGGCGCGGCCCTCCGCGCCGCTGCTGAACTGACCGAACCGGACCTGAAACGGGCCTGAACCGGAACCCGTTCCCACCCACCCCGAGAGGAGGCCGCAGCCATGCCGGACTACAGCCCCAGTACTTCACCGTTCGTATCTTCGGCGCACTCTGTGGCACCCACTGGCCCCGTGCCCCGCACGCCACCCGCACCCGCGATGCCCCCCACGGCGGCGGGGGAGTTCCCCACCCTCCCGCACGCGATGCCCGCCCAGCCGCCGATGCGGGTCGTGGTCGCCGACGACAACCCGGTGGTACGCGCCGGGCTCACCGTGCTGCTCTCCGGCCGCGACGACATCGAGGTCGTCGCGGAGGCGTCGGACGGCCGGCAGGCGTACGAACTCGCCACGCACGCCCGCCCGGACGTCATCCTGCTGGACGTACGCATGCCGGGTGTCGACGGGATATCCGCCCTGCCGCACCTGGTGCGGCTGGCACCGGTGCTGATGATGACGTACAGCCGCGAGAGCCGGATCGTCCACGAGGCGCTGAGACTGGGCGCGGGCGGCTATCTCGTACACGGGGAGTTCACCGCCGACCAACTGGTCGACGCGGTCAGGGACATCAAGCGGGGCCGGGCCCACTTCACCTACTCCGCCTCCAGCGCGCTCCTGGCGACGGTGCGGGACGGCGGCCCGGAGGACGGCCACGCGCCCCTGCCGGAAGGGCTGGGTACGGCTTTCACCGGCCCCGGCTACACCCCCGTCATATCCGAACACGCGTCTGCATCCGCACACTCCTCACCTCCGGGGCACCCGCCCTACTCGCCGCCGATGCCAGCAACGAACGCGCAGGACGGGCCAGTTGACCAAGGGTTGAACGGGCAACAATTTGCTCAAGGTGCTTCGCTTTCGCAAGCGAATATGGCACATTCATTGCAGGGGCGGCAGCAGGCGGCGCCCTCCGGGCTCGCCGTGTCCCGCGCGAATCCGTACGCGGACCTGAGCCAGCGGGAGGTGGAGATCATGGACCTGATCGCGTCCGGTATGACCAATCAGCAGATCGCCGCCGCCTGCTTCATCAGCCAGAAGACGGTCAAGAACCACATCAACCGCATCTTCGCCAAGCTGAACGCGGCGAGCCGCGGCGAGGCCATCGCGCTCTGGAACGGAAACGCGCGGGGGAGGGCCGCCGACCATGCCTGAGCGCAGCACCCCCGCTCCCCGCGGCACCCGGCCCACCCCTCACGGCACCCAGGTCCCCGCACGGGCCCAATCGTCGTCTTGGGCCCGCAGTTGGGCCCACAGACCCATGGCGACCGCCTTCTCCCCGGCGTACGTTTCTCATGTCGCCAGCGAGACCGGCCAGGAGGAAGCCGGAATCGCGAGCGACGCCACAGACTCGCACGAGTCGGCCGGAACGCGGCCGGCCGACACCGGAGGAGAACGCCATGTCGAACATCACGCTGAAGGCCACGACCGCCACCAAGGTCTACGTCGGCACCTGGGCGAACACCGCCATCACTGCGATGAAGAGCCGCCGGGACCGCGGTCAGGGCGCTGTGGAGTACGTCGGTGTGATCGTCCTGGTTGCCCTGATCATCGCGGCCATCGTGGGCTCGGGTGTGGCGGACACCATCGCGACCGGTCTCACCACCAAGGTCGGCGAGATCCTCGGCGGTGGTGGCGGCGAGTGATCGCTCGTAGGACCAGCGAGTCAGGGCAGGCCGCCCCCATCTACATCACGATGGTGGCGGGCCTGCTCTTTCTCGCGCTCGCGTTCTTCGCGGTCGGTCAGGCCGGCGCGACCCGCGGCAGCGCCCAGTCGGCGGCGGACGCCGCAGCCCTGGCGGCGGCCCAGGAATCCCGTGACCTGTTCCGGGAGGACTTGCTGACGAACCTGCTGAAGCCCGGATTCCTTGACGACGTCTTCAACGGCAACCCGATCGGCACCGCCGACGGGTGCGCCGCAGCGGCCCGCTTCGCGGATGAGAACAAGGCCGACCTGGACAACACGGCCGACGGCCGGGGATGCGGCCGGTCCAACGCCTATCACTGGGGCTTCAGCGTAAACGTCATCACCCAGAAGCCCATGGGTTCCAGCATCCTGCCGGGTACGGAGACGAAGTACGCCAAGGCACAGGCCACGGCGGTAGTTCAGCCTCGGTGCACGTTCAAGGCCGCTGAAGAGGAAGAAGGGGAAGAGGAGCCGCCGGGGAACGGGGACGATCCGGAGAACGAGGACGACTCCGATAGCGGTGGACAGCCGTCTCCGGGGACGCTCGTGTGCGGCGGCACGTACGTGCCGATCGATCCGGAGCATCTTGATCTGCTTCCCGACATTGCAGACCTCTTCTCCGTCCGACTGGCCAAGGACTGACCGGACCGCGAGCGAACGCAAAGGAACAGAATTCATGAGTGTGTGGCATGGAGTTAAGGTGCGCAGGGCGGCGGGAGCCATCCTTGCCACGGTGGCGCTGAGCGCCTCTCTGACCGCCTGCGGGGGCGATGGCGGGCAGGACAGGGACCCGGGTACCAGTGCGTCGTCTTCCGCACCTGGCGACGACAAGCCGAAGGAAGAAAGTGATGGTGGGGGCACGACGGTCCCTGACGCCAGCAAGACCCTGGCGACTATCAACGGCGCCAACGGGTTCCAGTTCGTCATCAACACCGCGGACCGCGACGAGGGCGGGTTCCTCACCGTGTCGGGGAGTATCAAGAACACTACGAACAAGCAGCTTGCCGCCCCCACCAACTGGAGCGGTCAGGAGTCTCAAGTCAAGCGGACAGGACCGTCGCTCGCCGGTACGACCCTCGTGGACAAGGCCGGTAAGAAGCGCTATTACGTGTTGCGCGACACCGACGGCTATCCACTGACGACCACGGGCGTGTCATTGGTGCCGGCGGGCGGAAGCGTCTCGTTCTTCGCCCAGTTCCCCGCCCCGCCCGCCTCCACGACCGAGGTCGACTTCCAGGTCCCCATGATGCCCACCGCCACGATTGAGATCTCCTGATGGCTGCCACGACGCCCCGCGCCCCCCGCGCGGCCAGGCGCCCGGCGGCAACGGTCCTCGCGGCGGCCGTGCTTCTCGCCGGCGTGCAGCTCACCCTGGCTCCCGGCGCCCGGGCCGACGAGTCGCCCAGCACGCCGCCCGGCACCGGTTCCACCTCGCCACCGCCCCAGGTCAACGGCGACGCACCCGGGCTCAAGCTCCGCGAAGGCGCCACCCTCGCCCCGGCGAAGGTGCTCGACATCATCTCGGTCATCGAGTCCGAGGGCGGCGAGGAGCGTCGCGAGGACACCAACGAGAACGTGAAGTTCGCGCTCCAGGCCGAAGTCCTCTTCGGCAAGGACAGCGCGAAGCTCAGCAGCCGGGCCAACGGCCGTATCGCCGCCATCGCCAACGAGATCAAGAAGCAGGGCGCGAGCAAGGTCCGGGTCTTCGGCTTCACCGACAACCTGGGCACCTACGCGCACGGCAAGGTGCTTTCCAAGCAGCGCGCGGACGCGGTGCAGAGGGTGCTCAACCAGCAGCTCGACGACGCCGGCATCACCTACGAGGTCCGCGGCTACAGCGAGGACTACCCGATCGCGGACAACAGCACCGAAGAGGGCCGCAAGAAGAACCGTCGCGTGGAGGTCTCCTTCCCGCGCGGCGAGAGCGGTGGCTCCCAGAGCTGACCCGACGAAGGGGGCCCGGCGCACGGCGAGTTCGGCCGGAAACCGGGCCCCCTTCGGCGTCTGCGCGACGCCGGGGACATCGCGCCGGGTGCCCTCCGGCCGGCCGGGCGGGGCGCGCCGCCCGCAACCCTCGGCACCCGCCACTCCGTGCGGCAGCGCACGACCCACGACCTGACCGGCCGGGGCCGCCGCCCCCACGACGTAGGACTCGGCCCCCGGAGCCGGCCGAACCCGCCGCCGGGCTCGCGGACGCGGTACGGCCGGTCCCCGGTCACCTCGACGTCCGCCCCACCGAGACCGACACTCACCGACACCGACACCGACACCGACCGACACCGACCGCGACCGCGACCGGGCCGACCGGCAACTGGCCCACCGCGCCACGTCCGAGCGCGGGGCACTGCTCGGCGCCGTCACTGAACCGGACGAGCTGTTCCGTACGTACACGGTGGAGGACACCGGGGCCGCGCCGCGCGCCGTGGGGGTACGCGGCGAGGGGCCGCGCCGGCGGCGAGTGCCCGTACGGCTGCCGTGGCCGGTCACCGGCCGTCGGCCGGCACGAGAGAGCGGGCCGACACGAGAGAGGGAGGACCGTTGGACAGGAACCTGACCAGGATGCACGGCCCGGCGGCGCCGGGACTCGCGCGCCGCGTCCTGCTGGCCGCCGTCGCCACCGCGCTCGCACTGGGGCTCGCCGGCGCCTGCGGCGGGACCGGGGGAGCGGCGGAGGGCGAAGGGGCCCGGGCGGCGCCATCCGCGTCCCGCACCACCGGCGCGTCCTTCGGGCCACCGTCCGCCCTCACCGGCGAACTCAGGTGGCGTCCGGGGCTCTCACCGTGATCCGGGCGCCGCGGCACAGCCCCCAGCGCTCCATCGCGCCCGCCTCGGCCTCCAGCACATGGCGAGCCTTCCACCT
The DNA here is from genome assembly GCF_042900885.1 of Streptomyces sp. NPDC012835. Lineage (NCBI taxonomy): Bacteria > Bacillati > Actinomycetota > Actinomycetes > Kitasatosporales > Streptomycetaceae > Streptomyces > Streptomyces sp. NPDC012835. The sequence continues at coordinate 107,904 of NZ_JBIBBW010000003.1, read as the reverse complement.
CGGCAGCGGAAGCCGGCCCGGCTTGAGGGTGTGCAGGTCGATGACCCTCAACTCCTTGTCCAGATAGGCCACATCGATCGCGAAGCGCATCCGGAAGGTGTGGACGCTGTTGCACGGCGTGATCAGCAGCGCGCCCTCGACGCCGTCCCGCCCGAGCAGCCCGCGCCGCCGCGTTCCGTACGAGGCGGCGATCTCCACAGCCACCGATTCCGCGCCGGAGCCGTCCGGTCCCTCGACTGTCAGCCGTCCGCTGCCGTTGCGCCATGTGCCCATGGCCGTAGACGGTAGCGCCCGCCGGGCTCCCCGTGTCCGCCGCCGGGATCTTCTGGGCCCTGGACGCCGGGAGTTGGGCCCCTGGACCCACGACCGGGCCCGGCGGGCGGCTCTAGGGTCGGTGGTGTGTACGTCACGCTGATCGTCGTCGCCGCCCTCTGGGGTGCGGCCACCGGACTTCTGCTGCCGCGCGCCGCGTACCGGCTCTCGGTCGAGCCCGAGGACCCCTGGCGCGACGGCTGCCCGGCGGGCCACCGGTTCACCGGGCCCGCCCGCGGATGGCTGGGGCTCCCGGTGTGCGCGCGCTGCGCCACCTCGGTGCCCGTCCCCGCCGGTACGGCGCCCGCCCCCGGCGGCACTCCCGGCACCGGCCACGCCGCACCCCCCACCCCCGACGGCAGCCCCGCCGACGTCACCCCGGGCACCCGTACCCCGGACGCCGCCGGCACCCCGGACCCCTCGGCCCCCACTCCGTCCCCCGCCTCCGGCACCCCCGACACACCCCGCTCCGCCGCCGCGCGCTTCGGCGGACTCGTCGCCGTCCCCCTGCTCACCGCCCTCGTCTGCGCGGCCCTCGCCACCGCCACCGGGCCGCGCCCCGAACTCGCCGTCTGGCTGCTGGTCGCACCGTTCGCCGTGCTCCTCGCCCTGGTCGACAGCCGGGTGCACCGCCTCCCCGACCAGCTGACGCTGCCGCTCGCCGCCGCTGCCGCCGTACTGCTCGGCGCGACCGAGCTGATCCCCGGCAGCGCCGGGTCCTGGCCGACGGCGCTGCTCGGCGGGCTCGTACTCGGCTTCACCTATGCCGTCCTGTTCCTGATCAACCCGAACGGCATGGGCTTCGGCGATGTGAAACTCGCGCTCTCGCTCGGAGTCGTACTCGGCTGGTACGGCTGGCTGGTCCTGTTCGCCGGCGCCTTCGCCGGGTTCGTGCTCGGCGCGGTGTACGGCTTCGGGCTGATCCTGCTGCGCCGGGCGAACCGCAAGTCCGCCATTCCCTTCGGGCCCTTCATGATCGTCGGCGCGCTGCTCGCCGTCCTCCTGGGCGCGCTCGCCGCCGTCTGACACCCCCCGAAAATCCTTCGCGGCCCCGCGTACCCCCTGTCACCATCGCCCCATGGATTCCAGCGCAGGGCCCTCGGAGCCCCTACCCCCGCGTCCGGCCCGTACCTTCGACGAGCTGATCGCCGAGGCCGAGGCGGTCCCGGTCGACGGCTGGGACTTCTCCTGGCTGGACGGCCGGGCCACCGAGGAGCGTCCCCCGTGGGGGTACGCCCGGTCGATGGGGGAGCGGATGGCCCGGGCCACCGCGGCCCTGGACCTCCAGACCGGCGGCGGCGAGATGCTCGCCGCCGTCCCGGAGCGGCCCCCGCTCACCGTGGCCACCGAGTCGTGGCCGCCCAACGTCGCCCGCGCCACCGCACTGCTCCACCCGCTGGGGGTGGCGGTCGTCGCGGCGCCGGACGAGCCCGCGCTGCCTTTCGGTGACGCCGCCTTCAACCTGGTGGTCAGCCGCCATCCGGTGACGGCGTGGTGGGAGGAGATCGCCCGGGTCCTGCGCCCGGGCGGCACCTATTTCTCCCAGGAGGTCGGGCCGGCCAGCGTCTTCGAACTGGTCGAGTTCTTCCTCGGCCCGCAGCCCGCCCGGACCCGCCGCGCGCGCGACCCCGAGGAAGCCGCGCGGGCCGCCGCCCGGGCCGGGCTCCGGGTCGTCGATCTGCGGACGGCGGCACTGCGCACCGAGTTCCACGACATCGGGGCCGTCGTCTACTTCCTGCGCAAGGTCATCTGGATGGTGCCCGGCTTCACGGTCGAGCGATACCGCGACCGGTTGGCCGAACTGCACCGCCTTATCGAGACGGACGGGCCCTTCGTGGCCACCACCACACGCTTTCTGATCGAGGCGGTCAAACCGGAGCCACTTCACTCCTGAGTGTTACGACACAGAATGGCAACTACTCGCCATATCGGGGTCCTGAGCCGTGAAAAGCCCGCTCTTGCTGGGCTTATCCGATTCGCCGAGGTGCGCGCCGAGCCGCGAAACACCGTCCTGGCGCGTTGCGGCCCCCATCGGCGCTCACAAAGGGTTATGGTGGAAACCCCCCCTCGGGCCGGTCCGTATCCCCCCCCACGGACCGGCCCGTTTTTTGTCCGGCACCCGGCACCCCGCTACCGGCTCTCGGCTCCCGGCCCGCGCGCCCTGGTCACCGAACCGTCCACCGGCGCCGGCCGCCGTCAGTTCCGGTCGGCCCAGATGTTCGTGCCCTTCGTGTCCACCGCGAAAGTGTCGATCTCCGCCAGCTCCTCCGCCGAGAGGGCCGGCCCGGCCAGGGCCGCGATGTTCTGCTCCAGCTGCGTCACGCTGGACGCGCCGATCAGCGCCGAGGTCATCCGGGGATCGCGCAGCACCCACGACAGCGCCAGCTGCGCCAGCGACTGCCCGCGCCGCCCCGCGATGTCGTTCAGCCCGCGCAGCCGCCGCACCACCTCGTCCGAGAGCAGGCCCGGGTCGAGGGACTTGCCCTGCGCGGCCCGGGACCCCTCGGGGATGCCCGACAGGTACTTGTCCGTCAGCAGCCCCTGGGCGAGCGGCGCGAAGGAGATACAGCCCATGCCGGCCGTCTCCAGGGTGTCCAGCAGCCCGTCGTCCTCGGTCCAGCGGTTGAGCATCGAGTACGACGGCTGATGGATGAGCGCCGGGACCCCCATCTGCCGCAGCAGCCTCGCCGCCTCGGCGGTCTGCTCCGCGTTGTACGAGGACACCCCGGCGTACAGCGCCTTGCCGCTCCGCACGGCGGAGGCCAGCGCCCCCATCGTCTCCTCCAGCGGAGTGTGGGGGTCGAAGCGGTGCGAGTAGAAGATGTCGACGTAATCGAGCCCCATCCGCTTCAGGGACGCGTCCAGGGACGACAGCAGATACTTGCGGGAGCCCCATTCGCCGTAAGGGCCGGAATGCATCAAATAACCGGCCTTGGTCGAAATGATGAGTTCATCACGGTAGGCCGGGAAGTCCTGCGCGAAGACCTTGCCGAAATTCAGCTCGGCCGATCCGGGCGGCGGCCCGTAGTTGTTCGCCAGGTCGAAGTGCGTCACCCCGAGATCGAAGGCGCGGCGCAGGATCGCGCGCTGCGAAGCCAGACTCCGGTCGTCACCGAAGTTGTGCCAGAGGCCCAGGGAGATCGCGGGCAGTTTCAGGCCACTGCGGCCGGTGCGGCGGTACTCCATGGAGTCGTACCGGTCATCGGCCGCGAGGTAGGAGGGGGAATTGCTCATGCTTCCCTCCTTATCACGGACTTGTGACGGACCGGGTTGGGTGGCAGCGGCGGGCGCGCAGTAATGTGACGGCTTCGGGGTCCCCGGGCCGGCCCCAGGATCCCGTCAGCGGACGCGCCGGTCCCCATGGAATCGAGAGGTGGACTCAGTGAACTTGCGCGACCTGGTGTATGGGCTCTACGCACGCCGGGTGGAACGGCGTCTCGACCTCGCTCAGGCGCCCAAGCACATCGGGGTCATCCTCGACGGCAACCGCCGCTGGGCGCGGGCCTCGGGCGGTACGGCCGAGCAGGGACACAAGGCGGGCGCCAGCAAGATCCAGGAACTGCTGGGCTGGTGCTCCGAGACCAATGTCGAGGTCGTCACCCTCTGGATGCTCTCCACGGACAATCTGGACCGTCCCGAGAACGAGCTGGCGCCCCTCGTCTCCATCATCGAGAACGCGGTCCGCGATCTGGCCGCCGACGGCCGCTGGCGGGTGCACCACGTCGGCACGCTCGACCTGCTGCCCGCCCGGACCCAGACCGTGCTGAAGGAGGCCGAACAGGCCACCGCCGACAACAAGGGGATACTCGTCAACGTCGCCGTGGGATACGGCGGCCGTCAGGAGATCGCCGACGCCGTCAGCTCCCTGCTGATGGAGCACGCGAGCAAGGGGACCTCCTTCGAGGACCTCGCCGGCATCGTCGACGTCGACCTGATCTCCTCCCATCTCTACACCCGCGGCCAGCCCGACCCGGATCTGGTCATCAGGACCAGCGGAGAGCAGCGGCTCTCCGGATTCATGCTCTGGCAGAGCGCCCATTCGGAGTACTACTTCTGCGAAGTCTTCTGGCCGGCTTTCCGCAAGGTCGACTTCCTGCGCGCCCTGCGCGACTACGCCGCGCGCCACCGCCGCTACGGAAGCTGACCTCGGCGTTCTCCCCTCGGACCGGCTCCGCCCCGCCTCACCGGGGCCACCTGGCGTACCGGTCGGGACGGCCCCGCGGCGCGGCCCCTTCACCCTCGGTTCACCCACCGTCCGCCGTACGACCTGGCATGGCGGCGCGTGTTCGAGGGAATACCTCCTCCAGGTCGATGTCCGAAAAGAACAGTCGGAGGACATCGCATCTCAGCGGGCGGCATGGGGCCGTCCGCCCGGGAGGCCCTTTGCACCAGGACGACCGTGCGTCAAGTCGTACGGGCGACGTGGAGGGCCGGAGCGCCGGCCCGCGCATGGGGCCGGAGCCCGGCCATCCGCCCGCGACGCCGTCGCACCCCGACCTCATCCGAGGGGGTACGTCCTTCCGTGGTGACCAGCACAAAGCGCCGCATGCCCGACAGGCGCACCTATGTTCTCGACACCAGCGTCCTGCTGGCCGATCCGAACGCCATGTCCCGCTTCGACGAGCACGAAGTGGTGCTCCCGATCGTGGTGATCACGGAGTTGGAGGCCAAGAGGCACCATCCGGAGCTCGGCTACTTCGCCCGGCAGGCCCTGCGCCTGCTCGACGACTTCCGTGTCCGGTTCGGCCGTCTCGACGCCCCCATCCCCCTGGGCGACCTGGGAGGCACGCTGCGCGTCGAGCTCAACCACTCTGATCCCGGCATCCTGCCCGCCGGCTTCCGATTGGGGGACAACGACTCACGGATTCTCGCCGTCGCGCGCAATCTCCAGGCCGAGGGGTACGACGTCACGGTCGTCTCCAAGGACCTGCCGCTGCGTATCAAGGCGTCGTCGGTCGGCCTCCTCGCCGAGGAGTACCGCGCCGAACTCGCCATCACCGATGCCACCAGCTCCTCCGGCTGGACGGGCATGAGCGAGCTGACGCTCGCCGCCGATCAGGTCGACCTTCTCTTCACCGAGGAGTCGATCCATGTGCCCGAGGCGGCCGAGCTGCCCGTGCACACCGGTCTGGTGCTCCAGTCCGAGCGCGGCAAGGCGCTCGGCCGGGTCACCCCGGAGGGCAATGTGCGGATCGTCCGCGGCGACCGTGAGGCGTTCGGGATCCACGGACGCAGCGCCGAGCAGCGCATCGCCCTCGATCTCCTCCTCGACCCGGACATCGGCATCGTCTCCATGGGCGGCCGGGCGGGCACCGGGAAGTCGGCGCTGGCGCTCTGCGCGGGTCTGGAAGCCGTCCTGGAGCGCAGACAGCATCAGAAGGTCATGGTCTTCCGGCCGTTGTACGCGGTCGGCGGGCAGGAGCTGGGCTATCTCCCCGGTACCGAGGCTGAGAAGATGAGCCCCTGGGCGCAGGCCGTCTTCGACACGCTCTCCGCGGTCGCGGGCCGTGACGTGATCGAGGAGGTGCTGGGGCGCGGCATGCTCGAAGTGCTGCCGCTCACGCACATCCGCGGCCGCTCGCTGCACGACGCGTTCGTGATCGTGGACGAGGCCCAGTCCCTGGAGCGGAACGTTCTGCTGACCGTTCTCTCCCGGATCGGCGCCAACTCCCGTGTGGTGCTCACCCATGACGTGGCGCAGCGGGACAACTTGCGGGTGGGCCGGTACGACGGGATCGTCGCCGTCGTCGAGAAGCTCAAGGGCCATCCGCTGTTCGCGCATGTCACGCTGACCCGTTCGGAGCGCTCGCAGATCGCCGCGCTCGTGACCGAAATGCTGGAGGACGGCCAGATCTGACCGCGTATCACCCCAGATGGCGCCGTCCGGCGCGAGCGCAGTAGCTTAGCCGGACGGCGCCGTGCTGCGCGGGTATTTCCAGCGAACCGTTGCGGCAAACGGGGTGTGAGCTTTCCCACGCAAGGAAGAATTGCCTACCGGCGTGACCTTCCGGCAGAGTCTTGCTTCCGTCAGGCCCCGCATGCGGCACACGCGCACCTCCAGAGGTGCGGCACCACACAACTCAACAGCCGCCGCCGTATGCCGCCCGTGCACCACGCGGCTCTCCCCGTCAGGGGATTGCCCACCGGGCCCGTGTCTCCCCGTGACCAAGTAGTGCGGAGGCCAGTGCCAGGGGCACGATCGCGCCCGTGAGGTCACGAGGGCGGGCGATGCTGGAAGGACACCGTGTGAGCCGGATCTCGGTCCGGGGATTTGCTGTGGCATCTGCCACTGCGGTCACCACCGTCGGCGCTGTCGTGGGAGTTGCCTCGGGCGACCCCCAGACGACCTCGAGCGACAATTTCGAGGCGACCGCAGCCGACATGACGCTCCTCGCAGACATCCCCGCGGGCCAGCAGGCCCAGGTGCAGACCGCGTCGCTGACGCAGCAGGCGGACGCCCAGGCCGCCGCTGCCGACTCCTCCGCGCGGAAGTCGGCCGAGGAATCGGCTCGTATCCAGGCCGCCAAGGACGCCACGGCGAAGAAGCAGGCCGCCGAGGACGAGGTCCAGCGCAAGGCCGACGAGGAGAAGAAGAAGAAGGAAGCGGAGGAGCGCGCGAGCCGCAGCGAGGTGCGGACCACCGCGAGCGCCGGTTCCTTCCCCGTCCAGGGCTCGTACACGGTGGCCGAGGTCCAGGCCATGGCCCGGCAGATCGTGCCGGCCGACCAGTTCCAGTGCTTCAGCAACATCGTCAACCACGAGTCGACGTGGAACTACCGGGCGCAGAACGCGTCCTCCGGCGCGTACGGCCTCGTCCAGGCGCTGCCCGGGTCGAAGATGGCCTCGGCGGGCGCCGACTGGCAGACCAACCCGGCCACCCAGATCAAGTGGGGCCTCGGCTACATGAACGACCGATACCAGAGCCCCTGCGGTGCCTGGTCGTTCTGGCAGGCCAACCACTGGTACTAGGACGTATCCGTCCGACCCGAGATCCGGCCGCGGGCCGTGCCTCCCACCCGGAGGCACGGCCCGCTGCCGTGTCCGGCGCCGGTCCCTCCCGCGAGCCGCCCGTGTACGGTTCGATGCGAACCACTCCGGGGGGAGGGTGAGTGGGGAGACCGGCGGGGGGAAGAGGAAGATTCATGTCGAGAGTGCCATCGTGGCTCGGTCAAGTGGGCGCGGAACTCACCCGTATGGGGGAGCGCCTGGAACAGCGCCGCGCCGAAGCCGAAGCCGAGGACGGCCCCACCGGGGGCGCCGCGCGGGACAGTGTTCCGCCGCCCCCCGCCTACGCCCCCGCCGTGGCACCCAAACCGGACCCGGCCGCCGCCATCCCCTGGGGCATGCGGGTCGCGGGGGAGGCGGCCTGGCGGCTGCTCGTCCTCGCGGGCATGCTCTGGGTGCTGATGCGCGTCATCGGCGCCGTACAGCTGGTCGTGCTGGCGTTCGTCCTCGGGCTGCTCATCACGGCGCTGCTCCAGCCGACCGTCGCGTGGCTCAAGCGGTACGGCGTGCCGCGCGGGCTCGCCACCGCCCTCACCGCCATCGCCGGCTTCGTCGTCATGGGGCTGGTCGGCTGGTTCGTGGTGTGGCAGGTCATGGAGAACATCGACGATGTCTCCAGCCGGGTCACCCAGGGCATCAACGAGCTGAAGGCGTGGCTGCTCAACAGCCCGTTCCATGTCACCGAGGCGCAGATCAACGACATCGCCAAGACACTCAGCGACGCCGTCGGCTCCAACACCGAGAAGATCACTTCCGCCGGGCTCCAGGGTCTGACGGTGATGATCGAGGTGCTGACCGGCATGTTCCTGGCGATGTTCTCGACGCTCTTCCTGCTGTACGACGGCAGCAAGATCTGGCGCTGGTCGCTCAAGCTCGTCCCGGCCCAGGCCCGCGAGGGCGTCGCCGGGGCCGGGCCGCGTGCCTGGCACACGCTCACCGCCTATGTGCGCGGGACCGTGCTGGTGGCGCTGATCGACGCGGTGTTCATCGGTCTGGGGCTCTATCTGCTCGATGTCCCGCTGGCCGTGCCGCTCGCCGTCTTCATCTTCCTCGGTGCCTTCGTCCCGCTGGTCGGCGCGCTGGTCTCCGGCGCGCTGGCCGTCGTCGTGGCGCTGGTCACCCAGGACGTGTTCACCGCGCTGATGGTGCTGCTGGTCGTGCTCGGGGTGCAGCAGATCGAGGGACACGTGCTCCAGCCCTTCATCCTGGGCCGTGCCGTACGGGTGCACCCGCTGGCCGTGGTCCTCGCCGTCGCGACCGGGAGCCTGGTGGCGGGGATCGCGGGCGCCGTGGTGGCGGTGCCGCTGGTGGCGGTCACCAACACCGTCGTCGGCTATCTGCGCGCGTACAGCCAGGAACAGAACCTGCGGGACTCGCCCCCGCCGCACGGCGCGACGGCGCACGGTACGGCGCCGACGCCGCCGCCCGACCCGGAGCCCGCCGCCGCGCCGGTCGCCGCTCCCGCCGCTGCCGGTGCCTCTCCGGCACCTGAGCCCGACCCGGCGCCGGTGCCCGCGCCCGCTCCCGAGGCGCCTCCCGCGCCGTCCGTGCGGCCCGCCACGGCCGAGGGCGGGGACGGCGCGGTGTGATCACCGCGCCGGATCCGATCGCGGACAGGAACGGACAGGAGCGAACGGGAGCGGGCAGGAGCGGACAGGACATGAGGAAGCCGACAGCCGCCGGGCGGGAGTGACGGCGGGTACGGCAGAGGCCCCGGGGCCGCGGTGTTCGCACACCGTGGCCCCGGGGCCTGCCTCTCGTACCGGCCGTGCTAGGCGGAGACGCCCTCGGACAGGACCGCTTCGGCGTCCAGCGTCGTGCCGACCGCCGTGATCACCGCGGCGATCTTGAAGGCTTCCTGGATCGTCTCGCGGTCCACTCCGGCCCCGCGCAGCACCTGCTCGTGCGAGTCCAGGCACTGGCCGCAGCCGTTGACGGCGGAGACGGCGAGCGACCACAGCTCGAAGTCGACCTTCTCCACGCCCGGCTTGCCGATGACGTTCATCCGCAGACCGGCGCGGAGCGTCCCGTACTCGGGGTCCGACAGCAGATGCCGGGTCCGGTAGAAGACGTTGTTCATGGCCATGATCGCGGCGGCCGACTTGGCGGCCGTGTACGCCTCGGGCTCCAGGTTCTCCCTGGCCTCCGGCTCCAGCTCGCGCAGCACCCGCGGCGAGCGGGAGGCGATCGCGCAGGCCAGCACCGTGCCCCAGAGCTGCTGCTTGGGCAGCTCGCTGTTGCCGATGACCGAGCCGAGGTTCAGCCGCAGGTCCTTGGCGTAGTCCGGCAGCGCGGACTTCAGCTCATCGAGTGACATGGGATATCACTCGCCCGACAGGAGCTTGACGGGGTCGAGGGTGGTCTCGCCCTTGGTCCAGTTGCACGGGCACAGCTCGTCCGTCTGGAGAGCGTCCAGCACCCGCAGGACCTCCTTGGGGTTACGGCCCACGGAACCGGCGGTCACCATCGTGAACTGGATCTCGTTGTTGGGGTCGACGATGAAGACGGCGCGCTGGGCGAAGCCGTCGTCGCCCTCGATGCCGAGGTCGCGCATCAGCTCGTGCTTCGAGTCGGCGAGCATCGGGAACGGCAGGTCGGTCAGGTCCGGGTGGTCCTTGCGCCAGGCGTGGTGCACGAACTCGGAGTCACCGGAGAAGCCGAGGATCTGGGCGTCGCGGTCGGCGAAGTCGTCGTTGAGCCGGCCGAAGGCCGCGATCTCCGTCGGGCACACGAAGGTGAAGTCCTTGGGCCAGGCGAAGATGACCTTCCACTTGCCCTCGTAGGTCTTGTGGTCGATCTGCGAGAACTCCTTGCCGCTCTCCAGGGAGACACAGGCGGTCAGATCGAACGAGGGGAACTTGTCACCAACGGTGAGCACGCGCGCTCCTTGTGAGGGGAGGGAAGTCCCTTTTAAGGTCTTCCGGGGGGTTGGACAGGTTACTGATGGTGGCACAGAGAGCATTGATCATAGAAATAGCTAGACTCGGGTGCCGTGATCGGAGGTACCTATCAGTGAGGGTGACGCAGTGGTGGCAGGACGATGGTCGTAAAGCAGGGGCACACCGGCCGCCCCCCGGCGCAGGCCCTCCCGCGCGCCAAGCAGCCGAGCCTCTCCCAGCTGCGCGCCTTCGCCGCCGTCGCCGAACACCTGCACTTCCGGGACGCGGCCGCCGCGATCGGGATGAGCCAGCCCGCGCTCTCCGGGGCGCTCTCCGCGCTGGAGGAGGTGCTCGGCGTGCAGCTCGTGGAGCGTACGACACGCAGGGTGCTGCTCTCCCCGGCCGGTGAGCGGCTCGCGGCGCGGGCGCAGGCGGTGCTCCACGCGGTGGGGGCGCTGCTGGACGAGGCCGAGGCGGTACGGGCGCCCTTCACCGGGGTGCTCAGGCTCGGCGTGATCCCGACCGTGGCGCCGTATCTGCTGCCCTCGGTGCTGCGGCTGGTGCAGGAGCGCTATCCGGCGCTCGATCTCCAGGTGCACGAGGAACAGACGTCGTCCCTGCTGGAGGGGTTGACGGCCGGGCGGCTGGACCTGCTGCTGCTCGCCGTGCCGCTCGGACAGCCCGCCGTCACCGAACTGCCCCTGTTCGAAGAGGACTTCGTCCTGGTCGCCCCTGACGGCCATGAGTTCGGCGGGCGCCGCGACCTGCCGCGCGCCGCGTTGCGCGAGCTGCCGCTGCTGCTGCTCGACGAAGGACACTGCCTGCGCGACCAGGCACTCGACATCTGCCGGGAGGCGGGCCGCGCCGACGGGGCGCCCGTGACCACCACGGCCGCGGGCCTGTCCACCCTCGTCCAGCTGGTCGCGGGCGGCCTCGGCGTCACGCTGCTGCCGCGTACGGCGGTACGGGTCGAGACCGGCCGCGCCGACCGGCTCGCGACGGGGTACTTCGCCGACCCCGCGCCCGCACGCCGGATCGCGCTGGCGATGCGGACGGGCGCGGCGCGGGCCGCCGAGTTCGAGGAGTTCGCCGCCGCCCTGCGCGAGGCGCTGCGGGAGCTTCCGGTCCGGGTGGCGACGCCACCGGGTGTCACTCCGAGCGCAGCCCGTCGGGCCGCATCATCCGCCACAGCGGCGGCAGGGAGACCAGCGTCACCAGCGTGATCACCGCCACGCCGGCGCCCGCGAAAGGCAGGAAGACCCATCCGTCGGCGAGCGGTTTGCCGAGCATGCCGAGGACGACGCTCCCGAGCGTCAGCCCGCCGGCGATCGCCAGCGCCGTACCGAGCGCCACCGGCACCGCGGTCTGCCACAGCACCGACCAGGCGAGCGTCGACCGGCGTGTGCCGAAGGCGACCAGCACCGACAGCAGCCTTCTGCGCTCGCGCAGTTGCTCGATCTGGGAGACGAGCAGGCTCGCGGCGATCAGCGCCATCGTGGCGGTGCCGCCGGCCAGCAGGCCGGTCTGGATGCTGGCGTACTGCTTGTCGCGGTCCACGGCCTTGACCGTGGCCACCCGTATGGCCGGATCGATACGGGCCACGGTGTTGCGTACGTACTCCTCGGCGTCCGGGACCCCGGGGTCGACCCGCAGCGCCGCGGTCGTGCTGCCCAGGGCCAGCCGGCTCGGGTCGAGGGCGCCGGGCGTGGCGAGGATGCCGTGGGTCTCGCGGCCGAGCCCGTCCTTCCTGGCCACCACCGTCGGGGTCGCCGCTGGCAGCGTCCACAGCTCCGGCTTCGAGCCGTCGTCCCCGGAGGAGGCGTTGAGGTCGACGGGCTTGCCCGGCCGGGCCGTCCGGTCCATCCAGTCGTTCTGCTCCTTGTCGTGCGGGAGGTGCGAGACGAAGGTGTCGCCGTCCGCGCAGGACGGCAGCCGGGCGAGTTCGCGCAGGGTGGCGCAGTCGCCGACGGTCACGCCGGTGGTGGGCTGGATGTCCCCGCGCACCGGGCCCGGCCGGACGACATAGCCCTCGGCCGTGACGATGACCCTGGCGACCCCCTCGGTGGCGCGGAGGCCATCGGCCATCCGCCGGGTCAGTTCCGCGCTGCCGACGTCCGCGATGACGGAGATGTCGGCCCGTGCCGGGTCCTGGCCGGTGGGCCGGACGAACTCCTCGTGCATCCCGCCGAACACCATCTGGAGGGCGATGGCCCCGGCGACGGCCACGGTGATCCCGCTGACCGCCCGCGCCGCCGAGCCGCTGCCCAGCTGGAGCCGGCGCACGGCGAGCTGCCAGGGCACCGGACCACCGCGCAGTCCGCGGACGACGGACTCGACCAGCCAGGGCAGCAGGGTGGCCAGCCCCACCAGCACCAGGGTCGCGCCGAGCGCGAGGGGGTACGGGTCGATCCCGTAACGCCGGTCGTGGGTCGACCCGATCAGGTACAGCAGTCCCACTCCGGCGGCCGGCATCAGCAGCCGCCACCACAGCCTGCGCCCCCGGGCGGCGGAGCCCCGTGCCACCCCGAGCGGTTCGATCGTCACCGAGCGCAGCGCGATCAGCGTCACCGCCACGGCGGCCACCGGTACGGCGACCACGACCAGCCCGGCCAGCGCGGCGCCCGGCACCAGATCGGCGGCGAAGGCGCTGACGCCCCACAGCCGCACCCCGCCCGCCAGCGGACGGGCGGCCAGGAACAGCCCGAGCCCGACCAGCAGCCCGAGCCCCGCGCCGAACAGCGCCTCCCCCGCGGCGATCCGCCGCGTCATCCGGATGTCCGCGCCCACCAGCCGCAGCGCGGCCAGCCCGCGGTCCCTGCTCTCGCCGCCGAAGCGGACGGCGGTGGCGATGAAGATCGCCACCGGGACCAGCAGCACCACACAGACCATGACGATCAGCGGCACCAGCAGCGGGTCCGTCGGCTCCTGCACGGAGAGGAATCCGAAGCCGTCGGTGCGCTGTGCTCCGCCGCCCTCGGTGAGGGTGTCGCTGCCCGCGTAGTAGTACAGCTCGCCGGGGTCCAGCAGTCCTTCGGCGCCGATGGTGCCGGTGACCCGCCGGTCCAGCCGCTCCTGGAGGAGGGCGCCCTCGGGGGAGTCCAGCAGGTCGCGCAGGGCGGGGGAGACCACGATCTCGCCCGGTCCCGGCAGCCGCGCGACTCCGGGCGGCAGCGAGGGACGCGAGCCGTCCGGGCGCAGCAGCCGGCCGTTGACGGTGTCGCCCCGGTACTCGGTCGACGCGTCGGCCACGAGGAGTGTGGTGTCCGAGCGCTCCGCCTTCGTGCCGGGGGCGTCCACGGCGGAGACCCGCGCGTCCGCGCGCCGGGCGCGCTCCTCGATCAGATGCGGTACGGACGAGGCGATGAAGAGGAGGGCGACGCCCAGTCCGACGCCCAGGGCGACCAGCGCGGTGCGGGTCCATCCCTCCCGGCCGCCGGTGACGGCGAACCGTACCCCGAGCCCCAGCTCGCGCCACCAGGCGCGCGGCCCGCCGCCGACGGGCGGGCCCGCCGGGGGCGCGAGGGGGGCGGCGGGGTCGACGGGCGGTTTCATATCGCGTACTCCCGGTCGCGGAGCTTCCCGTCGCGTACGACGACTTCGCGGTCGGAGTAGGCGGCGACCCGCACCTCGTGGGTGACCAGGACGACCGCGGCGTGGGTGGATCTCGCCGCCTCGGCCAGCAGCTCCATCACCCGCTCGCCGTTGAGGGAGTCGAGCGCGCCGGTGGGTTCGTCCGCGAAGATCACGCGGGGGGAGGTGGCGAGGGCGCGGGCGACCGCGACGCGCTGGCCCTGGCCGCCGGAGACGTCGCCGGGCCGCTTGGCGGCCAGGGTGTCGACCTCCAGGCGCTCCAGCCACTCCAGCGCGGTGCGCTCGGCCGCCCGGCGCCTCACACCGGCCAGGCGCAGCGGCAGCGCCACGTTCTCCACGCACGTCAACTCCGGTACGAGGCGGCCGAACTGGAAGACGAAGCCGAACTCCGTACGGCGCAGGGCGGAGCGATCGGCGTCGGACAGGGCGGTCAGTTCGCGGCCCCGGTAGGTGACGGTGCCGGAGTCGGGGCGGACGATCCCGGCCAGGCAGTGCAGCAGGGTCGACTTGCCGGAGCCCGAGGGGCCCATGACGGCGACGACCTCGCCGGGATGGATGGAGAACGTCGCGCCGTCGAGCGCGGGGGTGGGCCCGTACGCCTTGCGCAGGCCGTCCGCCACGAGCAGGGAGCCGTCGGGCGTCATCGGCGTACCTCCGCCGCGAGCCGCTCCAGCCGGGCGGCGGTCAGCTCCAGCCAGCGCAGATCCGCCTCCAGGTGGAACAGCGCGTGGTCGCAGATCAGCCGGTCGGCGAGGTCGCCGACGCGCTTGCGCGCGGTCAGGTCGCGCATGGCCCGCAGATGCTCGGCCCGCTGGATGTCCAGCAGTTCGGCGGCGCCGCGGCCGGTGAGCAGGGCGATGACGACCTTGGTGTAGAGGGTCGACTGGAGGTACGGGTCCGGGTTCTCCGGCTGCGCGAGCCACTGCTCGACGTCGGTGATCCCGGCGTCGGTGATCGCGTACCGCTTGCGCTCGGGACCGCCGTCGGACTCGACGCCGTCGACGACGACGAGGCCGTTCTTCAGCAGCCGGGACATGGTCGAGTAGACCTGCCCGTAGTGGAGGGGGCGGTCGTGGCCGAACTGGACGTCGAAGGCGCGCTTCAGGTCGTAGCCGTGGCGCGGTCCCGACTCCAGGAGCCCGAGGAGGGTGTGACCGATTGACATACCGGGCACCCTACACGCCGTCTATACACTCGATGTATAGAAGAGGGTGGGGCCCATGGCCGCCGGCCCGGCGGCCGTCCCGGACCCTCCGCGCCGGCCGCTCAGGGCTGCTCGCGGTCCCGCTCCCCGCCGCCGGGGGCGTTCTTCGGCGGCCGGCCCCGGCGCGGGATCGGCGCTGCGTTCGACGGCAGCCGGCCCGCCTCCGCCAGGGCCCGGCGGAGCACGAACTCGATCTGCGCGTTGGCGCTGCGCAGTTCGTCCGAGGCCCAGCGGGCCAGCGCGTCGTACACCGTCGGATCCAGGCGCAGGAGGACCTGCTTGCGTTCGCTCACTGGTAAAGCGTGCCAGTGTTCACGACCGGCTGGGCCGCCCGGTCCCCGCAGAGCACGACCAGCAGATTGCTGACCATCGCCGCCTTGCGCTCGGAGTCCAGCTCGACGATGTCCTCCTCGGTCAGCCGGGTCAGCGCGGCCTCGACCATCCCGACGGCGCCGTCCACGATCTGCCGGCGGGCCGCGACGACGGCGCCCGCCTGCTGGCGCTGGAGCATCGCCGAGGCGATCTCCGGGGCGTACGCGAGGTGCGTGAAGCGGGACTCGATGATGTGGACCCCGGCCGCCTCGACCCGGGCGCGCAGTTCGACCGCCAGCTTCTCGGTGATCTCCTCGGCGTTGCCGCGCAGCGAGAGGCCGCCCTCGTCATGGGCGTCGTACGGGTACTCGATGGCGATGTGGCGCACGGCGGCCTCGGTCTGGGTGGAGACGAACTCCAGGAAGTCGTCCACCTCGAACAGGGCCTGCGCGGTGTCCTCGACCCTCCAGACCACGACCGCCGCCAGCTCGATCGGGTTCCCGTAGGCGTCGTTGACCTTGAGGACCGGCGTCTCGTGGTTGCGCACCCGGGTCGAGATCTTGGCGCGGGAGGTGAGCGGGTTGACCCAGCGCAGCCCGTCGGTGCGGATCGTGCCGCGGTAGCGGCCGAACAGCTGGACGACCCGCGCCTCGCCCGGTGCCACCGTGTTCAGCCCGCACATCGCGAAGAAGGCGACGATCCCGATCAGCACGCCGAGCGTGATCAGAATCCCCTTCGGCGCTGCGGAGCTCATCGTGGAGCCCGCCGCGATCAGCCCCGCCGCCCCGGCGAGCCCCGCCAGCCCGAGCAGCAGGGCCAGTCCGCCGCCGACGCTGTGGGCGGAGACCTCGCGCACACGCGGCGCGGGCATCTCGGGTGCCTCGTCGGCCCTCACGGCTGTGGACGTGCTGGTGGAAGTCATCTGCGTACCCCGTTTCCTCGCCTGTACCGCCCTTCGGCGGTAGCTAGCATTGTGATTACACATTAACGCACTCCGCAACCCTCCCGGCCTGCCGTGAGTCGGTTCCGGTGTGATGGGTGCTGATTGTCACGTCCTAAAAGATCGGATCGGTCGCCCTTTGTCATAGGGAGCGGTGTTAGCTTTCTGAGCTGATTCCGGTGGGTGAGCGGCGCACGAGACCTGACGGCGAGAACCGAGAGCGGAGCGACACGGCGATGGGCCGAGCGGAAGCCAGACGGGCGGGGCAGCACGCTGCGCCCCGCACGGCCAGGAAGGGCGGCATACGCCGCCTCTTCACGTGGAAGAAGATGCTCGGGACGTTCTTCGGTCTGTCCCTGCTCGCCATGGGCGGTCTGTTCGTGGTCTATCTGATGGTCCCGGTGCCGGACGCCAACGCCCAGGCCGAGATGCAGAGCAACGTCTACAAGTACAGCGACGGCACGATCCTGGCCCGCACCGGCCAGGTCAACCGCGAGATAGTCGGGCTGGACAAAATACCCGCCAAGGTCCAGCACGCCTTTGTCGCCGCCGAGAACAAGAGCTTCTACAGCGACAACGGCGTCGACCTCAAGGGCACGGCGCGCGGCGTCCTCAACACCCTCTCCGGCAAGGGCAAGCAGGGCGGCTCGACCATCACCCAGCAGTACGTCAAGAACTACTTCCTGACCCAGGACCAGACGGTCACCCGCAAGCTCAAGGAGCTGGTGATCTCCCTCAAGGTCGACCGGAAGATGACCAAGAGCGAGATCCTCGCCGGCTACATCAACACCAGCTACTACGGCCGCGGCGCGTACGGCGTCCAGGCCGCCGCGCAGGCGTACTACGGTGTCGACGCCGTCGACCTCAGCGTCTCGCAGGGCGCGTACCTCGCCGCGCTCCTCCAGGCGCCCAACCAGTACGACTGGACCACGGCCACCCCCCACTCCAGGAAGCTCGTCGGGCAGCGCTGGAACTACGTCCTCGACAACATGGTCGAGAAGGGCTGGCTGAGCGCCTCGGAGCGCCCGGGCCTGAAGTTCGCCGTACCGGACGAGCCCAAGGCGGCCCCCGGGATGGAGGGCCAGACCGGCTATCTGGTCGAGGCCGCGGACGACGAACTGGCCGCGCGGGGCGTCGACAAGGCGCAGATCGCCAAGGGCGGCTGGACCATCACGCTCAACGTCGACAAGAAGAAGCAGAAAGCACTGGTCAAGGCCGTCGACGAGCAGCTCGAAAGCAAGATCGACCGCAAGAAGAACAAGACGGACGCGACCGTCCAGGCGGGCGCCACCTCCGTCGACCCGGGGACGGGCCACGTCGTCGCGCTGTACGGCGGGGTCAGCGCCACCGAGCACTGGATATCCAACGCCACCCGCTCCGACTACCAGCCCGCCTCCACCTTCAAGCCGCTGGTGTTCGCCTCCGCCCTGGAGAACGGCTCCGAGACCCAGGACGGCCGCAGGATCGGAACGGCCACGACGTACGACGGCACCAGCAAGCGGCCCGTCGTCGGCAGCGACACCCCCTTCGCCCCGCAGAACGAGGACGACCGCGACTACGGCACCGTCGACGTCCAGAAGGCGATGAACCTCTCCATCAACTCCGTCTTCGCGCAGATGGTCGTGGACGTCGGCCCCGCGAAGGTCAAGCGGACCGCCCTGGACCTGGGCATGCCGGACAAGGGCTTCCCCGAACGGCCCGCGATCACCCTGGGCACGATGAACGCCTCCACCTGGGACATGGCCGGGGCGTACGCGACCCTGAACAACCACGGCAAGAAGGTCACCCCGGTCATCGTGAAGTCCGCGGAGCACAAGGACCGCGAGACGCTCACCACGCCCGAAGCGGTCGGCAAGCAGGTCGTCAGCCGCCAGACCGCCGACACCGTCACCCATGTGCTCCAGGGCGTCGTGAAGAACGGCTCGGGCCAGGAGGCGAACACCACCGACTACCAGGCCGCGGGCAAGACCGGCACCTCGGAGAACAACAAGTCCGCGTGGTTCGCCGCCTACACCCCCAAGCTCACCACGGTCGTGGCGCTGTTCGGCGAGGCCACCAAGGAGGGCGGCGGACAGGTCACCCTGACCGGCACCGCCAACTCCGGCCGGGCGAACGGCGGCGGCTTCCCCGCCAGGATCTGGGCGGACTACACCCTCGGCGCGCTGAACGGCGGCTCGGACGCCGCGTTCGACCTCGACATCGCCGAGCCCGAGAAGATCCTCCCGTCGGTGACCCCGAGCACCTCGACACCCGAGACCACCCCCACGCCCACCCTCTCGCCGAGCGAGAGCGACGAGCCGGAGCCGGACCCCACCCCGACGACGAGCACCCCGACCACCTCCCCGCCGGTGACCACCACGTCGCCCACGGCACCCGACCCCGATCCGGGGGAGACGGGCGAGCCCACCGAACCGGGCGGCGGCGAGGAGACCGGCGGCGGCGACGGCGGCACGGAGGGGGCCGGCCAGGACCGGGGGCCGAACCTGTGGTGACGACGGGCCCCGCGCACGAGATGCGCGGGGCCCGTCTGCGTACCACCGTCGTACCCACCGCTCGGGTACCTCTCCCGGCGCGGCTCAGCCGCCGTTCACCTGCGCGGCGATCCGGTCACCGATGTTCTTGTCGATGTTGCGCCAGTACTGGAACGCGCGCTCCAGCACCGGCCGCGACACGCCCTGCTTCAGGTGCCCGCTGACGTTCGACACCAGCCGCTCGCGCTGCACGTCGTCCAGCACCTGCCTGACCTGGGTGCCGGCCTGGCCCCAGTCGTCGTCCTCGCGGTGCAGCTTGTACGCCTCGCGCACCATCTCGCCCGCCGACTCCCATCCGGCCGGCTCACCGAACCGCTCGGTGTCCGCCGCCGGGCCGCCGTACGAGTTCGGCGCGTACGGCATCGCCGCGTTCGACGCCTCGTACCGCATCGGCCCGTCCTTCGCGTACGAATTCACCGGCGAATGGGGCCTGTTGGGCGGCAGCTGGGTGTAGTTCGGACCGATCCGGTAGCGGTGCGTGTCCGGGTACGAGAAGAGGCGGCCCAGCAGCATCTTGTCCGGCGACGGGCCGATGCCCGGCACCAGGTTCGAGGGCTCGAAGGCGGCCTGCTCGATATGGACGAAGAAGTTGTCCGGATTCCGGTTGAGGGTCATCCGGCCGACATCGATCAGCGGGTAGTCGCCGTGCGGCCACACCTTGGTGAGGTCGAACGGGTTGAACCGGTAGTCGGCCGCCGCCTCGAACGGCATGATCTGGACCTTCAGGCTCCAGGTCGGCGCGTTCCCCGACTCGATCGACTCGTACAGATCGCGGCGGTGATGGTCGGCGTCGGAACCCGCCATCTCGTCGGCGTCCGCCTGGGTGAGACAGTCGATGCCCTGATCGGTCTTGAAGTGGTACTTCACCCAGAACCGCTCGCCCGCGCCGTTCACCCACATGTAGGTGTGCGAGCTGTAGCCGTTCATGTGGCGGAAGGACTTCGGGATGCCCCGGTCGCCCATCAGCCAGGTCACCTGGTGCGCGGACTCGGGCGACAGCGTCCAGAAGTCCCACTGCATGTCGTTGTTGCGCAGCCCGGTGGCCGGGTGGCGCTTCTGCGAGCGGATGAAGTCCTGGAACTTGATCGGGTCGCGCACGAAGAAGACCGGCGTGTTGTTGCCGACCATGTCGTAGTTGCCGTGTTCCGTGTAGAACTTCAGCGCGAAGCCGCGGGGGTCGCGCCAGGTGTCGGGCGAGCCGAGCTCACCGGCGACCGTGGAGAAGCGGGCCAGCATCTCGGTGCGCTTGCCCGGCTGGAAGAGGTCCGCCTTGGTGAACTGGCTGACGTCATTGGTCACTTCGAAGACGCCGTACGCACCGGCTCCCTTCGCGTGGACCACCCGTTCCGGTACCCGCTCCCGGTTGAACTGGGCCATCTTCTCGATGAGGTAGTGGTCCTGGAGCAGGATGGGGCCGTCGGGACTGACGGTGAGCGAGTGTTCGTCGCTCTCCACCGGGATACCGACGTTGTTGGTCGTGTAAGGCGCCTTGGGGGGCTGGGGGGATGACGCGGTCACGAGTGTCCTCCCGTCGTGAGGAGCCCGGGCCGGGCCCGGGCTGAGGCAGCGGTCACTACGGCCGCCTGCCCCAGCTAACCTCCCCGACACCTTGTCGGCAACATATGTACGGCTCTGTGCCGCTTGTCGCCAGGTGTCCGATACGGGGTGCGGAGTCCGGCCGGCTACGTCGGCGACGGCGGCCTGGTCGTGAGCTCGAACCAGACCACCTTGCCGCTGGACAGCCGGGTCGCGCCCCAGCGCCGCGCCAGCCGGTTGACCAGGAACAGACCGCGCCCGCCCTCGTCGGTGTCACGGGCCCGCCGCTGCCTGGGCAGCTGCGGCGAATCGTCCCCGACCTCGCAGCGCAGTACGTCCGTACGCAGCAGCCGCAGCGTCACCGGACGCTCCGCGTACCGCACGGCGTTCGTCACCACCTCGCTGATCAGCAGCTCGACCGAGTCGCTCAGCTCCTCCAGGTCCCAGCGCGCCAGCGCCCGTCTGGCCAGCCGCCTGGCCCGGCCCGGCGCCGCGTCCTCCGGATCCAGCGACCAGTACGCCACGTCGCTCGGCGCGATCCCGTCGAAACGGGCGGCGAGCAGCGCGATGTCGTCGTCCCGGTCACCGGGGCCCAGCACATCGAGCACATCGTCGCAGAGCGCCTCCAGCGGCGGCGCGTGGTCCGGCCCGGTCAGCTGGGCGGTGGCGGCGAGCCGCTCCCGCAGCTGCTCGATCCCCGTCCAGACGTCCCGCAGCCGCGACTCGACCAGCCCGTCCGTGTAGAGCAGCAGCGTCGCCCCGGCGGGCGCGTCCAGCTCGACCGCCTCGAAGTCCACCCCGCCGACCCCGATCGGCGCCCCCGGCGGCACCCGGAGCACCTCGGCCCGGCCGCCCAGATGCAGCAGTATGGGCGGCGGATGGCCGGCGTTGGCGATGGTGATGCGGTGCGCGACCGGGTCGTACACCGCGTAGAGACAGGTCGCCATCCGGTCCGTACCGAGCCGCTGCGCCTGCTCGTCCAGATGGTGCAGGACCTCCTGCGGCGGCAGATCGAGTCCGGCCAGGGTCTGCGCGGTGGTCCGCAGCTGGCCCATGATCGCCGCCGATGTCATGGAGTGGCCCATGACATCACCCACGACCAGGGCGACCCGGCTGCCGGGCAGCGGGATCGCGTCGTACCAGTCGCCGCCGACCCGGGCCGTCTCGGCGGCCGGGAGATAGCGCGAGGCCAGCCGCACCCCCGTCGGCTGCGGAAGGTTCTCCGGCAGCATCGTGCGCTGGAGCTCGTCGGCGATGTACGCCTCGCGGCCGTACAGCACCGCCTTGTCGATGCCCAGGGCCGTGTGCGTCGCCAGCTGCGCCGCGACCAGCAGATCGTTCGCCTCGAAGGCGGAGCGGTCCGGCCTGCGCAGGAAGACGGCCGCGCCGATGACCCGGCGCCGGCCGCGCAGCGGCGCGAGGATCGCGCGGTGTCCGCCCGGTACGGTGCGATCCGCGCCCAGCAGCTCGGGCAGCGCGGCCCGCGCCGCCGCCGAGTCGCCGAAGACCGGCCGCACCCCCCGCAGCACCTCGGAGAGCGCGCCGCCCGAGCGCACCTCGCACAGCTCGGCGGCCGGCATCACATCCGACTGCGGGTCCAGCAGCGGCAGCCTGACCCCCTCGGCGATCTGGAGCGGCAGCCCGCCCGCGCCCAGCGCGTTCTCGGGGTCGTCGTCGGTCAGCCGCAGCCGGTCGGTGCGGCGCAGCCGCAGCACGAACGGCGAGACGGGACGGTCGTCGCCCACCGGCAGGGGATCGCGCAGATAGACGAGTATGGCGTCCGAGAACGTCGGTACGGTCG
This sequence comes from Streptomyces sp. NPDC012835, assembly GCF_042900885.1. Classification (NCBI taxonomy): domain Bacteria; kingdom Bacillati; phylum Actinomycetota; class Actinomycetes; order Kitasatosporales; family Streptomycetaceae; genus Streptomyces; species Streptomyces sp. NPDC012835. The sequence continues at coordinate 85,793 of NZ_JBIBBW010000003.1, read as the reverse complement.
CCCGGCACAGCCCCAGCACGATCTCGTCCAGGTCTATCCCCCGGGCGATCCGGCGGGTGGCGGCTCCCACGAAGCGCAGCCGGTCGCCCTCGCGCCGCGCCGTCCCGGCGGGGTCGGGTGCCTGGGCCGGCACCGCGGGCTGCGGCGCGGGAGCGGAGGCGGGCACCGCCTCCTGCCGCGGCCGGGTACGTTCCTGGGGCCGGGCAACCAGGGGCTGCCGGCCTTCGTGGGAGGGGGGGTGCTCCGTCACGCGTGGGGTTCCGTCCGTCCGGGCCGGGGCTGCGAGGCGGTCGCTTCGACTGGCGACACGGTGGACCGGGGACCGTACCGGCAGCGGCCGGTGCCGCTCCCTCCCCGTTCACCAGGTGAAACTACCCCTCGGCAGGCGGCATCGACAGGGTGGTGGCCGAAACGCACGGCTCCACCCCCTCGTAGTGACTTCACGGTCGTTGTGTTGTGCGGTCGTTGTGCTCTGCGGTCGTACCGGTCAACAGTGTGACGTGTGGTGTGAAAGCGCTGTGACCACCGGTCAGTTGGGTTACGGCGCACACCAGTTGCCCACTGCGGTGTTCCGGAGGACGATCCTACGGTTGCACCCTGGGGGCTTATCAAGGGTCTCATGGCAGCTGCGGCCGTGCCGTGCGATCACGCCGTCGGGCAGCCCCCGTCGGGGAGGAACCGGCTTCAGCGCCGGGCGGTGCGGACGGGCTCCCCGGCGCGCCGGACCCGGGCCGTGCCGGGGCCCGCGCCCAGCCCTTGGGCAGCTCGGGCACCGGCCACGCCGGGTCCGGCCGCCAGTGCTCCCAGCCGGCGTCGAACGGCGCGCCCCACGCGGTGATCGTCTCGATCGCCGCCCGGCCCGCCGCCTCCACCCGCCGCGCCTGGTCCGGCCCCATCAGCCCGTCCCGCTGCGCCTGCGCGAACTCGTCCTCGTCGCGCCAGCGCCAACTGCGGTCCGGATAGACGTCGATGTCCAGGAAGTGGTCCTCGGAGTCGACACCGCCCGACCAGCGGGTCAGCGGCTCCTCCAGATTCACGTACCAGTGCTGGAAGCGCCAGCCGCGCTCCCACCACAGCCACACGGACCACGGCTCGCCGGGCCGCGCCAGCTTCAGCACGCCCATGCCGTACCACCGGTCGCGCACCACGGTGCGCGGCTTGGTGTAGCGGGTGGCGAGCGGTTCGTGGTGGACGGGCGTGCCGTCCGCCAGCACCGGTCGCACGCATGGCGTATCCGGCGCCAGCCAGGCGGCGAGCAACTCGTCCGTGTCCTGCACGACGGTGACCGGACGGCAGATGTGGACCCGGTCCCCGGCGTTCTCGCGGTACCGCCACAGAATCCGCTCGCCGGGCGCCCAGCGCCCGCCCTCCGCCTGCCCGCCCGCCGTGGTCACCGTCGCTGTCATGCGCAGATCCTAGGGCGTGTCAGCGCCGTGGCGCCGTCCGCCCGGAGGACGGGCCGACGGCGCCCGGCGCGCGCGACCGGGATTTTACGGGCGTGTCATCCGCAGCACATCCAGCGCCGCGTCGAGCTGCTCCAGGGTGAGGTCGCCGCGCTCCACATGGCCGAGGGCCAGTACCGTCTCGCGGATCGTCGTCCCGTCGGCGAGCGACTTCTTGGCCACCTTGGCGGCGGCCTCGTACCCGATGTACTTGTTGAGCGGGGTGACGACGGACGGCGACGACTCCGCGTACTGACGGGCCCGCTCGGCATGGGCGACGATGCCGTCCACCGTGCGGTCGGCGAACAGCCGGGAGACGTTGGCGAGCAGCCGCACGGACTCCAGGAGGTTCTTGGCGATCACCGGGAGCATCACGTTCAGCTCGAAGTTCCCGGCGGCGCCGGCCGCGGCGACCGTCGCGTCGGCGCCGGTGACCTGCGCGGCGACCATCAGGACCGCCTCCGGGATCACCGGGTTGACCTTGCCGGGCATGATCGAGGAGCCGGGCTGGAGATCGGGGAGGCTGATCTCGGCCAGCCCGGTGCGCGGTCCCGAGGCCATCCAGCGCAGATCGTTGGCGATCTTGGTGAGCGAGACGCCGAGGGTACGGAGCTGACCCGAGGTCTCCACCAGCCCGTCCCGCGCGCCCTGGGCCTCGAAGTGGTTGCGGGCCTCGGTCAGCGGCAGCCCGGTCGCGCGGGCGACCTCGGCGATGACCGCGGCGGAGAAGCCGGGCGGGGTGTTGATGCCGGTGCCCACCGCCGTACCGCCGAGGGGCAGCTCCGCCAGCCGGGGCAGCGACGCGGTCAGCCGCTCCACGGCGTACCTCACCTGCGCGGCGTACCCACCGAACTCCTGGCCGAGCGTGACGGGTGTGGCGTCCATCAGGTGCGTACGGCCCGACTTGACGACCTCGGCGAACTCGACGGACTTGCGCTCCAGCGCCGCGGCGAGATGGTCGAGCGCGGGGATCAGCTCGCCGGTGACGGCGGCGGTCGCGGCGATGTGGATGCTGGACGGGAAGACGTCGTTGGAGCTCTGCGAGGCGTTGACGTGGTCGTTCGGATGGACGTCGCGGCCGAGGCGCTCGGTGGCGAGGGTGGCGAGCACCTCGTTGGTGTTCATGTTGGACGAGGTGCCCGAGCCGGTCTGGAAGACGTCCACCGGGAAGTGCTCGTCCCAGCGGCCCTCCGCGACCTCGGCCGCGGCGGCCCCGATGGCGTCCGCGATGTCCCGGTCGATCACGCCGAGGTCGGCGTTGACCTTGGCGGCGGCGGCCTTGATCCGGGCCAGCGCCTCGATGTGGGCGCGTTCCAGACGCTGTCCCGACACGGGGAAGTTCTCCACCGCGCGCTGGGTCTGGGCGCGCCACTTGGCGTACGAGGGCACCCGTACCTCGCCCATGGAGTCGTGCTCGGTCCGGTACTGGTTCTCGTCGGTCGTCATCGTGCTCGTACCTCCTGCTGGGGGGAGCGTCCGGGAGATCGATTGTGTTCCCGTGCCATGGTGCCGGGCGGGCGACGCCCGCCCGGAGCGACGGCGCCCACCCGACGCGACGGCGCCCGCACCTTTCGGGTGCGGGCGCCGGTGCGTCGGAGCTGTGCGGGAAGCCGTGCGGTCAGGCGAGGCCGGGGCCGCGTACCGGGATGCTGGTGAAGGTCGGGGCCGGGGCGGGCTCGGTGAAGAAGTCGTTCCCCTTGTCGTCCACGACGATGAACGCGGGGAAGTCCTCCACCTCGATCCGCCAGACCGCCTCCATGCCCAGCTCCTCGTACTCGACGACCTCGACCTTCTTGATGCAGTCCTGCGCCAGCCGCGCCGCCGGGCCGCCGATCGAGCCGAGGTAGAAGCCGCCGTGCGCGCCACACGCGTCGGTCACCTGTTTCGAGCGGTTGCCCTTGGCGAGCATCACCTTCGAGCCGCCCGCCGCCTGGAACTGCTCCACGTACGAGTCCATCCGGCCGGCCGTCGTCGGCCCGAAGGACCCCGAGGCGTACCCCTCGGGAGTCTTCGCCGGGCCCGCGTAGTAGACCGGGTGGTCCTTCAGGTACTGGGGCATCTCCTCGCCCGCGTCCAGCCGCTCCTTGATCTTGGCGTGCGCGATGTCACGGGCCACCACCAGCGGTCCGGTGAGCGAGAGCCGGGTCTTGACGGGGTACTTCGTCAGCTCGGCCAGGACATCGTCCATGGGCCGGTTGAGGTCGATCCGCACCACACTGTCGTCCGCGCCGAGGTGCTCGTCGGTGGTGTCGGGCAGGAAGCGCGCCGGGTCCTTCTCCAGCTGCTCCAGGAACACGCCCTCCGCAGTGATCTTCGCGACGGCCTGGCGGTCGGCCGAGCAGGAGACGGCGATGGCGACCGGCAGCGACGCCCCGTGGCGCGGCAGCCGCACCACCCGCACGTCGTGGCAGAAGTACTTGCCGCCGAACTGGGCGCCGATCCCGATCTTCTGCGTCAGCTCGAAGACCTTCTGCTCCAGCTCCTGGTCGCGGAATCCGTGGCCGGTGGGGGAGCCCTCGGTGGGCAGCTCGTCCAGGTAGTGCGCCGAGGCGTACTTCGCGGTCTTGAGCGCGAACTCGGCCGAGGTGCCGCCGACGACGATCGCCAGGTGGTACGGCGGGCACGCCGCGGTTCCCAGCGAACGGATCTTCTCCTCCAGGAATTTCATCATGGAGGTCTCGTTCAGGACCGCCTTCGTCTCCTGGTACAGGAACGACTTGTTCGCCGAGCCACCGCCCTTCGCCATGAAGAGGAACTTGTAGGCGCCGCCATCGGTCGCGTACAGCTCGATCTGCGCGGGCAGGTTCGAACCGGTGTTCTTCTCTTCCCACATGGTGAGCGGGGCCATCTGCGAATAGCGCAGATTGAGCTTCGTGTACGCGTCGTAGATTCCGCGTGAGAGAGCTTCCTCGTCGCCGCCCTCGGTCAGCACGTTCTGCCCGCGCTTGCCCATCACGATCGCCGTACCGGTGTCCTGGCACATGGGGAGAACCCCCGCCGCGGCGATATTCGCGTTCTTCAGGAGGTCGAGCGCCACGAACTTGTCGTTCGAGGAAGCCTCGGGGTCGTCCACGATCCTGCGCAGCTGGGCCAGATGGGCCGGGCGCAGATAGTGCGAGATGTCGTGCATCGCCTCGGCGGCCAGCTCGCGCAGCGCCGCCGGGTCGACCTTGAGGAACGTACGACCGTCGGCCTCGAACGTCGAGACACCCTCGGCGGTCACCAGCCGGTACGGCGTGGTGTCCTCTCCCAGCGGGAGCAGATCGGAGTACGCAAACTCTGGCATTACGGCCATTCCTCACTCGACAGACGGCGACGCGGCCTCCATTGGCGGCGGCGCCCACCAGCCTAGGCCGCCGCGCCGGCCATGCCCCGGGGAGGCCCCGGTGAGGTAGGACTCAGTCGCCGGGGGCGGGGGCTCGGCCGGGCGGCCGGTGCCCCTGCGGGCGGGCTTCGACGCTTCGTGGCACTGTCGTCGGGACAGGGCCTGGTCGCGATCTATCGCGTTTCGCTACTCTGGTGCCGTGGACTTCGAAAAGCAGCCCCAGAAGCCGGTCGCGCCGATGGAGCCCGCGGATATCCGTGCCTCCGACGCCGACCGGGACAGGATCGCGGACATCCTCCGGGAGGCCCTGGCGGAGGGGCGCCTCGACGCCGACGAGCACGCCGAGCGGATCGACTCCGTCTACCGCGCGAAGACCATCGGTGAACTGGAGCCGCTGGTACGTGACTTGCCGGCGGTCGGCGGCCACCCCCACCAGGCCGTGCCGTCGGGCGCGCCGGGCGGGTACGGATACGGCCCGGAGGATTCCACGACCCCGGAGAACCTGGTCGCGGTCTTCAGCAGCTCGACCCGCAAGGGCCGCTGGCGCATCGGCCGCAGGACCCGCGCCTTCGCGATCTTCGGCAATATCGAGATCGATCTGACCGAGGCGCTGTTCAGTCAGCGGACCACCGTGATCGACGCGACGTCCATTTTCGGCAATGTCGAGATCCGGGTCCCCGAGAACATCTCCCTGCGCGGCAACGGGACGGGGGTCTTCGGCAATTTCGAGGTGGTCACACTGGAGGCCGCCGATCCGGACGCGCCGACCGTGATCGTGAACGGCTGCTCGGTGTTCGGCAATGTGGAGGCGAAGCCGAAGCGCGGCAAGCGGATCGCGAATCTGATCAACGAGCGGCTCCGTAAGCATCTCGGTTCCTGACGGGTCTCTCCGGTTACGGGGAGAGCCGCCGGTGCGAGGAGAGCCTCCGGTGCGAGGAGAGCTACCGGTACGAGGGGGCTACCGGTACGCGGAGAGCCTTAGGCCGTTGAATTTTCGCTTTCAACTTTTACCGCCATGACGGGCCCCGCTGTTTTCGGTTGTTTCAGGCCAATTTCCACAGCGTGAGCCGCGCGCCTCAATTCCGTGCCGCGTTCAGGACGCCGGATGTGGGTACCACTCACTGCATAGGAGTGCGTACAGCGGGTAGGGAAAGCCTCATCGTCTCTCGCTCGCGAAGCCGTCGTCAGGAGTAGACCGTGCTGCAACTGCCGCATCAGCCCTTGCAGGTCGCCGCCGTTCCGCCGCAGCGGAGTCCCGCTCGGGAGGATCAGGCCGGCCCCTGGCACTCGGAGGCGGTGTGCCGCCGGGACGAAGCCGGGCTGTTCTTCGCCCCCTCCAAGGAGCCGACAGCCGCGAGGCTGGCGCGCGAGGAGGCCGCCAAGCGGGTCTGCGCCCGGTGTCCGGTAATGGTCGAATGCCGCGAGCACGCGCTGCTCCAGCCCGAGCCGTACGGGGTGTGGGGCGGGCTGACGGCCGCCGAGCGCCGGGTGGCGCTGGCGCGCCGCAGGAGGCGCGAGGTGGAGCTGAGGAAGGCGGCCTCGGCGGGCGAGAGAATCGCCGCCGCGGGCTGAGCCATCGGTGGACCGGCGGCACAGGGAGGGGCGCCCCGCCGCACAACGGGGGTGCCCCTTCCCTGTGCCTGTTTCTGTAGCTGTAGCTGTAGCTGTAGCTGTAGCTGTTCCTGTGCCGGTGCCGCTGGCTGCGCCTGTGTGCTCGTGGCGCGTGTACCGGTGAAACCCGTACCCGTGCCTCTTCGTCCGTACGGTGGCTACTTGGCGCGGTCGAAGTCGATCGCGCTGTAGGCGCGCAGCTTCGACAGCCGGTGGGTCGAGTCGATCTGCCGGATCGTTCCCGACTTGGAGCGCATCACCAGGGACTGGGTGGTGGCGGTCTCCGAGCGGTAGCGCACCCCGCGCAGCAACTCGCCGTCGGTGATGCCGGTCGCCACGAAGAACACGTTGTCGCCGCCGACCAGGTCCTCGGTCGACAGGACGCGGTCCAGGTCATGCCCGGCGTCGATCGCGCGCTGCCGCTCCGTAGCGTCCTTGGGCCAGAGCCTGCCCTGGATGACGCCGCCCAGGCATTTGATCGCGCACGCCGAGATGATGCCCTCGGGGGTGCCCCCGATGCCCATCAGCAGGTCGACGCCGGTGCCCTCGCGCGCGGCCATGATCGAACCGGCGACGTCGCCGTCGGAGATGAACTTGATCCGGGCGCCCGTCTCCCGGATCTCCTTGACCATGCTCTCGTGGCGGGGACGGTCGAGCACGACCACGGTCACATCGTCGGGGGCGCAGCGCTTGGCCTTGGCGACCCGGCGGATATTGACCGCGACGGGCGCGTTGATGTCCACGTAGTCGGCGGCCTCGGGGCCCGTGACCAGCTTGTCCATGTAGAAGACCGCGGACGGGTCGAACATGGCGTGCCGGTCGGCGGCGGCCAGGACGGCGATCGCGTTGGGCATGCCCTTCGCGTTCAGCGTGGTGCCGTCCACGGGGTCCACGGCGATGTCGACCTCGGCGCCGGTGCCGTCGCCGACGTGCTCGCCGTTGAACAGCATCGGCGCTTCGTCCTTCTCGCCCTCGCCGATGACGACGACACCGTTCATCGACACCGTGGAGACGAGCGTGCGCATCGCGTTCACGGCGGCGCCGTCCGCGCCGTTCTTGTCGCCGCGCCCCACCCACCGGCCCGCCGCCATCGCGGCGGCTTCGGTGACCCGGACCAGCTCCAGGGCGAGGTTGCGGTCGGGGGCCTCGGGAGACACCTCAAGAGGTGAGGGCAGTTGATGCTCGGTCATCGAGCGCACCTTTCTGTACGGCGACGGCCGGAAAAGAGGGTGATACGACTGTATCCGCACCGCGTCAGATTGAGCAGAGGGCCCCACGGATGAGCGCGACGGCGTGATGGGACGATGGGGGCGTGGCAGGCAAGCGAGGTACGCAGACGGTGCGGGACATGTTCCTGTCGATGGCGGTCATCGGACTCGTCGTCGCCGGCATCTACATGTTCATTCCGCACGACGACAAGGCCGACCCGGTGAAGGCCGTCGACTACCGGGTCGAGCTGGCGACCGCCCGGCGCGCCGCCCCGTATCCGGTGGTGGCGCCGGCGGGTCTGGCCGAGACCTGGAAGCCGACGTCCGTCTCGTACAAGAGGCAGAGCGCCGACGCGTGGCACATCGGTTATCTGGCCCCGGACGGGCAGTACGTCGCGGTCGAGCAGTCCACGGCACCCGCGGCGAAGTACGTGACCGAGGTCACCCAGCAGGCCGAGGACACCGGCGGGACGCAGCAGGTGGCGGGCGAGACCTGGCAGCGCTGGAAGGGGCCGAAGTACGACGCCCTGGTCCGCGTGGACGGGGACGCGACGACGGTGGTGACCGGCACCGCCTCGTACGAGCGGCTGGCGGAGATGGCCGCCGCGCTGGAGTCCGGCAAGTCCTGAGCCCGCCGTGCCGGTGAGATGCCACCGGGACGCGGACGAGGTCGCCGCCCCTCCTGAGCTTGAGCGGAGGGTGCGGCGGCCTCGTCGTGCCGTGGGTCCCGCGCCTGTCGGGCCGTGACGGTCGGCCGCGCCTGTCGGGCCGTGACTTCCGGCCGGTGGCGCGGGGGTCCGGCGGAGTGGTGGCGCGGGGGTCCGTAGGTCCGGCAGGGCGGTGGTCCGGTGGGTCCGCGGCTCAGACGGTGGTGATGACCTCGTCGTAGGCGAGGCGCGGGGAGCGGGGGTAGAACGCGTCGTCGCCCGGCTTGCCGATGTTCACCACGGCCAGCGGGGTGTGGTCGCCGTCCAGGAACTCCTTCTGGAGGCCGGCCGGGTCGAAGCCGGTCATCGGGCCCGCGGCGAGACCGGCGGCACGGATGCCGACGATGAAGTAGCCGGCCTGGAGGGACGCGTTCAGGGTCGCGGCCTGCTCGCGGGAGGTGCGCTCGCTGAAGAAGGCGTCCTTCGCCTGCGGGAAGGCCGGGAAGAGGCGGGGCAGCTCCTCGTGGAACTCGTTGTCCGCGGCGAGGATCGCGACGAGCGGCGCGGCGGCGGTCTTGGCCCGGTTGCCCTCGGCCATGTGCGCGACGAGGCGCTCGCGGGCCTCGGGGGAGCGCACCAGGACGACGCGCAGCGGCGACTGGTTGAAGGCCGTGGGGCCGAACTTGACCAGGTCGTAGATCGCCTGGACCTGCTCCTCGGTCACCGGCTCGTCCGAGAACTTGTTGGCGGTGTGGGCCTCGCGGAAGAGGAGGTCCTGAGCTGCGGGGTCGAGTACGAGGGACATCGTGTGAAGCACCTTCCGGAGGCATGGGGATCAATTGATCGGCTTCACCCTACAAGCGGTTATGTGAAGATTCAACAAAAATGGGGTCTGGTGATCCTCTTCACAGCCCCCCGCGCCGCCCGAGCCCCGTCCCGCACGCACGGGCTCCCCACGCCCCCGGGCTTCCCGCGCCGCGCCTCTACGACTCCCGCGCCGCGTCCGCCTCCGGCGCCTCGCCGGTCAGCGAGGCGTCCAGCCGGGCGCGCGCGCCCTCCAGCCAGCGCCGGCACACCTTCGCCAGCTCCTCGCCACGCTCCCACAGCGCCAGCGAGTCCTCCAACGAGGTGCCGCCCGCCTCCAGCCTGCGTACGACCTCGATCAACTCGTCCCGCGCCTGCTCGTAACCGAGCGTCGCGGCTCCTTCGTCCGTATCGGCCACTGTCCGACCCTTTCCTCTGCTACCTCGGTTGCCTCTGCCGCGCCGACCGTGCCGACCGCGTCGGCCATGTCAGTGTTTGGGCGCTGGTAGGTGTGAATCCGCCGAGTCCGCGCCCACGCGCGGACGACGGAACATCGGCCTCCCGCCGGGGGCCCGGACCGCCACCGGACCGCCGCTCACCCGGCGGCCGGGGCGGGAGCCCCGCTCACTCGGTGACCCGCACCGTGAACTCGCCCTCCGCCACCCTGGCACGCAGCTCCTCGGCCGCGCCGACCTCCTCCGGGGACCGCACGACCGTGCCGTCCGGCCGCTGGAGCACCGCGTACCCCCGCTCCAGCGTCGCCGCGGGGGACAGCGCGACCACCCGTGCCAGGGTGTGCGACAGCTCCGAATCCGCCCGGTCCAGCTGATGCCGCAGCACCCGCCGGCTCCGGTCGGTCAGCGCGGTCACCTCGGCCTCCCGCTCCTCCACCATCCGGTGCGGCCGCTCCATCACGGGTCTGGCCAGCGCGTGCGCCAGGCCGCGCTCCTCCCGGTCGAGCAGCCCCCGGACCGTCCGCAGCGCGCGGTCGCGCAGCGCCTGGACGCGGTCCAGCTCCTCCCCGACATCCGGCACGGTCCGCTTCGCCGCGTCGGTCGGGGTCGAGGCCCGGACATCGGCGACCAGATCCAGCAGCGGCGCGTCCGGCTCGTGCCCGATGGCCGAGACCACCGGCGTACGGCACGCGGCCACCGTCCGTACCAACTCCTCGTCCGAGAACGGCAGCAGATCCTCCACGCTGCCGCCGCCGCGCGCCACGATGATGACGTCCACCTCCGGCAGCGCGTCCAGCTCCTCCACCGCCTGGATCACCTGCGCCACGGCGTTGACCCCCTGCACCGCCGTGTTGCGCACTTCGAAGCGCACGGCCGGCCAGCGCCGGCGCGCGTTCTCCAGCACATCGCGCTCGGCCGCCGAAGCCCGCCCGCAGACCAGCCCGATCAGCTGGGGCAGGAACGGCAGCGGCTTCTTGCGGTCGGCGGCGAACAGCCCCTCGGCGCCGAGCGACTTCTTCAGCCGCTCCAGCCGCACCAGCAGCTCGCCGATACCGACCGGCCGTATCTCCGTGGCCCGCAGCGACAGCTGCCCGCGCGGCGCGTACCACTCGGGCTTGGCCCGCACCACGACCCGGGCGCCCTCGGAGACCACATCGGCGATCGCGTCGAAGACCTGCCGATAGCAGGTGACGCTCACCGAGATGTCGTGCGACGGGTCGCGCAGGGTCAGGAAGACGACCCCCGCGCCCGGTCTGCGCGAGAGCTGGGTGATCTGCCCCTCGACCCAGATGCCGCCGAGCCGGTCGATCCACCCACCGATGAGCCGCGACACCTCGCCCACGGGCAGCGGGGCTTCTGCGGACGTTTGGAGAGCCATGGGAAGGAGCGTATCGGCCGCCTGTGACATCGCCCCGGAAAGCGGCCGGAGCGGCTACGCGGACGGCGCCACCGGACAGCCACCGGGATCACGGCACAGCATCACGCACAGGGTGCACGCACCGGGTCGGGCGCCGGGGTCAGGGGCGGGGGACGGGCGCCGGGGTCACGCGGCCCGCGCTACGGGGACGGTCTGCCGACGGCCGGGAAGTCATCACCCGGCGCACCCGGCGCACCCAGCGCACCCGGCTCACCCGACTCGCCAGGTCCACCCGACTCGCCAGGTCCGCCCGGTCCGCCCGGTCCGCCGAGCCCGCCACGTCTCCACTGGATCAGGAACACCACCAGCCCCACCACCAGCCAGATCCCGCCCACCAACTGCGCCGAGCCCGCCGCCTCCACGATCACCGCGACCAGAATCCCCGCCCCGATCACCGGCAGCACCACATGAACGAACCAGCGCGGCGGCCCCTCCATACGCCGTACCGCGAACCACCCCACCACCGACGCGTGCAGCAGCACGAACGCCGTCAGCGCCCCGATGTCCACCACCGAGACCAGCCGGTCGAGCCCGTCGTCGCGCCGCGCCGCCCACACCGCCGCCACCAGCGTCACCACCGCCGCCAGCAGCAGCGCCACGCGCGGCACGCCCGAGTCCGTGCGCGACAGCACGCGCGGCAGCCGCCGCTCCCGCCCCATCGCGAAGAGCAGCCGCCCCGCCGCCGCCTGCCCCGCCAGCGCCGCGAACGCCGCGCCGATCGCCTTGCTGACCGCCACCAGGTCGTGCAGCCACGTACCGACCGAGGTGTTCACCGCGTCGTAGAAGGCCGACCCCTGCTTCGCGGGGTCGGCGGCCAGCTCCGCCGAGGTCGACGGCTCCAGCAGCGCCACCAGATAGGTCTGCGCGATGAACAGCGCGCCCGCCAGCACCAGGCAGAACAGCACCGCCCGCGCCACCTGCCGCGACCCCCCGGTCACCTCCTCCGCGAACGAGGCGATGGCGTCGAAGCCCAGATACGACAGCACCGCGACCGACACCGCCCCCAGCACCGCCGCCACCGAGAACCCCGTGTCACCGGTGAACGGCGACGCCCAGCCGCGTGTCGCCCCGTCGCGCGTCAGAACGACGAGCGCCGACACCACGAACACCAGCAGCACCACGATCTCCATCGCGAGCACCGCGAACCCGACCCGCGCGGCCGCCCGTACGCCCCAGAGGTTGAGCAGCGTGGTGACCACGACGGCGATGGCCGTCCACACCCACCGGTTGACGGACGGCACCAGCGCCTCCATCGCGATCCCGGAGAAGAGATAGGCGACCGCGGGGATCAGCAGATAGTCGAGCATCGCCATCCACCCGGCGATGAACCCGGGCCCCTCGCCGAGCCCCTTCCGGGCGTACGCGAAGACCGAACCCGCCTGCGGGGCGACCCGTACCATCTGGGCGTAACTGAAGGCGGTGAAGGCCATCGCGACGGTCGCCACCGCGTAGACCAGGGCCACCGCCCCGTGCGACCTGGCGTCGAGTGTGCCGTACACCCCGACGGGGGCCATGGGCGCGATGAACAGCAGGCCGTAGACGACCAGGTCGCGGAAGCCCAGCGTCCGCCGCAGTCCGCCCCCGCCCCCGGCCCCGCTTCCACTCCCGCCCCCGCCGCTGTTCGCTCCGGAGCCGATATCGGTGTCGGTGTGGGCCATCGCGCTCCTCCGTTGATCGCGTAGAGCCAGTCTCGGCAGCCGGGGGGACTTCCGCCTGTTGTGGACGGCCTTACGGTCGGCTCCGCGCGCGGCCTTACGATGGGAGGCATGACTGCTACGTCCCGCCCGTCGCCCGCCGCCACCCCCAGTGGAGACGCCGCGCGCCGCGCCGGCAAACGCGTCCTCCTCGCCGCCCCCCGCGGTTACTGCGCGGGTGTGGACCGCGCCGTGATCGCCGTGGAGAAGGCCCTGGAGCAGTACGGGGCGCCGATCTACGTCCGTCACGAGATCGTCCACAACAAATACGTCGTCAGAACCCTGGAGAACAAGGGCGCCATCTTCGTGGACCGGACGGCGGAGGTCCCCGAGGGGTCGATCGTCATGTTCTCCGCCCACGGTGTCGCGCCCGTCGTCCACGAGGAGGCGGCCGAGCGCAGGCTCGCCACCATCGACGCGACCTGCCCGCTGGTCACCAAGGTCCACAAGGAGGCCGTGCGCTTCGCCTCCGAGGACTACGACATCCTGCTGATCGGCCACGACGGCCACGAAGAGGTCATCGGCACCTCGGGCGAGGCCCCCGACCACATCACGCTGGTCGACGGCCCGGAGGATGTCGCCAACGTCGAGGTCCGCGACGAGTCGAAGGTCGTCTGGCTCTCCCAGACCACGCTCTCCGTCGACGAGACGATGGAGACGGTCGACGCCCTCAAGGAGAAGTTCCCGCAGCTGATCGCGCCGCCGAGCGACGACATCTGCTACGCCACCCAGAACCGCCAGATCGCGGTCAAGCAGATGGGCGCCGACGCCGATCTCGTGATCGTGGTGGGCTCCAAGAACTCCTCCAACTCGGTACGGCTGGTCGAGGTCGCCCTCGGCGCCGGAGCCGGCGCGTCCCATCTGGTCGACGCCGCGGACGAGATCGACGAGGCGTGGCTCGACGGGGTCTCCACGGTCGGCGTCACCTCGGGCGCGTCCGTCCCCGAGGTCCTGGTCGAGGGCGTCCTGGAGTGGCTCTCGCAGCGCGGCTTCGAGGACGTCGAGATCGTCAAGGCCGCCGAGGAGTCGATCACCTTCTCGCTCCCCAAGGAGCTGCGCCGCGACCTGCGGGCCGAGGCGGCGGCGCTCTCGGAGAAGTGAGGCGGGTACGGGTACGGGTACGATCCGGGCCGCCGATCGGCCCCGTACCCGTACCCGGACCCGTACCTCCCGCCCCGGGCCCGTACCGACCGCGCCCGATGCCCCGTCCGCCCGTACCGGGAGTCGCTGTCAGCGGCTGGCCGTAACGTTGTGTCCATGAACGTCTTCGGAGTGGACATCGGCGGTTCGGGGATCAAGGGCGCACCCGTGGACCTGGACCGCGGCGATCTGGTCGAGCCGCGCTACAAAGTACTCACGCCCCACCCCGCGACGCCCGAGGCCGTGGCCGACGGCGTGGTCGAGGTCGTCCGGCACTTCGGCTGGTCGGGCCCGGTCGGCATCACCTTCCCCGGTGTGGTCACCGGCTCCGTGATCCGTACCGCCGCCAATGTCGACAAGGCGTGGATCGGCACCGACGCGGGACAGGTCCTGGGCGACCGGCTGAACCTCCGGGCGACGGTCCTCAACGACGCGGACGCGGCGGGCGTCGCCGAGATGGCGTTCGGCGCCGGCCAGGGCCGCAAGGGCACCGTATTCCTGCTCACCTTCGGCACGGGCATCGGAAGCGCGCTCTTCGTGGACGGCAAGCTGGTGCCCAACACCGAGCTGGGCCATCTGGAGCTGCACGGCCACGAGGCGGAGAAGCACGCCTCCACGAAGGCCAAGGATGACGCGGACCTGAGCTGGCACCACTGGGCGCACCGGGTGCAGAAATATTTGGCCCATGTGGAGATGCTGTTCTCGCCCGAGCTGTTCATCATCGGCGGCGGGGTGAGCCGCAAGGCCGACAAGTTCCTGCCGCTGATCGAGGGGATCAGGGCCGAGATCGTCCCGGCCGAGCTGCAGAACAACGCGGGCATCGTGGGAGCGGCCATGGCGGCGGCGGGCCACTGACACCGGGGCGGGGCCGCCGAAGCTTCGGGCGGGCCGGAACCGCCCCTCCCGAGTAGGGAGGGCCGGGATCGCGCCTCCCGAGGGGGGAGGGCCGGGACCGCGCCTCCCGAGGGGGCCGGGGTCGCCCCTCCCCTGCCTCGACCGGGCTCGGGCCCGGGCCGACCGGGTTCAGGCCCGTCGCGCGCTCCGCGAGCCGGCGGTTCCGGTCCGGGGGACGTGGGGCGTGCGCGGGGCGCCACCGGTGGCGGCGCCACCGTTCGGCGCGGCGCTGGTCCTGGCGGCGGGGCCCCTGCCCGCGCCGCCCCGGGCCGCGGCGTCCCGCGCGATCTGCCGCCGGCCCATCTGCCGCACCTTGCGCACGGAGGCGATGACCCCGGCGACGAGCGTCCCGCCGTACAGCCACCCGGCGTGCACCGCCAGCGTGGTGACCAGCCCCATGACCTGCCCGCCGAATCCTTCGCCGCCCCCGGCGATCGGCAGCACCCCGATCGCGAAGGCGATGGGCACGGCGATCGGCGCCGTCACCAGATCGGCCGTACGGACCCAGAGCGCCGTCACCGCGCTGACCGGCAGGAACAGCAGCCCGTAGACGAGCGGCGCACCGTCGAAGAGGAGCTGGTCGAGGAAGGCGAAGAAGAGCATGGTGGCGGTCGCGAACAGACCGGCGCCGAGCCCTGTGAACCGGGGATTGGGCAGTCTGCGCAGACGCACCACCACGGGGGCGACCCGCCGTCGCCGCGCCGCGGGCACCTGGGGCACGCCGGCGGCCCCGGCGACGGCGCGCTGCGCCGCGAGGGGGCGCTGCTGCCGGTGACGGCGCGGGGGCTGATACGTCCTTTGCTGCTCCACCCGACCAACGTAGGCGGCCGAGGGGGACGAAACAGGTGCGGGACACGCCCTTTGGCGGACCTTCGCGTGCGGTTCGACGCGTACGGGCGGCCGGCGGGCGCCGGGGGCGACCGCGCGGAGCCCGTCGTGGAGCGTGGCGGCGCGCCCGTAAACTGGGGGATCGGTCCCCGCCCAGGGCCGGGGCCCGCGACCTACCGGCCGGCCCCTTTCCGCCCTGTACTCCAGCAGCCCTTACTCCAGGAAGTCGCCAACGTGTCGCTCACGATCGGAATCGTCGGCCTGCCGAATGTCGGCAAGTCGACCCTGTTCAACGCCCTGACCAAGAACGACGTGCTGGCGGCCAACTACCCGTTCGCCACCATCGAGCCCAACGTCGGCGTCGTCGGCGTCCCCGACCCCCGGCTGAACAAGCTCGCGGAGATCTTCGGCTCCCAGAAGATCCTCCCGGCCACGGTCGACTTCGTCGACATCGCGGGCATCGTGCGCGGCGCCTCGGAGGGGGAGGGCCTGGGCAACAAGTTCCTGGCGAACATCCGCGAGTCGGACGCGATCTGCCAGGTCATCCGGGCCTTCAAGGACGAGAACGTCGTGCACGTCGACGGCAAGGTCTCGCCCAAGGACGACATCGAGACGATCAACACCGAACTGATCCTCGCCGACCTCCAGACCATCGAGAAGGTCCTGCCGCGCCTCCAGCGCGAGTCGCGCATCAAGAAGGACGTGGTGGCGCAGGTCAAGGCCATCGAGGAGGCCCAGGCCATCCTGGAGACCGGCGAGACGCTCTTCTCGGCCGGCATCGTCCAGGGCACGGAGAAGTCCGAGCCGCTGCGCGAACTGCACCTGCTCACGACCAAGCCGTTCCTCTACGTCTTCAACGTGGACGAGGACGAGCTGACGGACGACTCCTTCAAGGACGAACAGCGCGCCCTGGTCGCCCCCGCCGAGGCGATCTTCCTCAACGCCAAGCTGGAGTCCGACCTCGCGGAACTGGACGACGAGGAGGCCCTGGAACTCCTCCAGTCGGTGGGCCAGGAAGAACCCGGCCTCGCCACCCTCGCCCACGTCGGCTTCCGCACCCTCGGCCTCCAGACGTACCTCACGGCCGGCCCCAAGGAATCCCGCGCCTGGACGATCAAGCAGAACGCCACGGCCCCCGAGGCGGCCGGTGTGATCCACACCGACTTCCAGAAGGGCTTCATCAAGGCCGAGGTCATCTCCTTCGCCGACCTGGTGGAAACCGGCTCGGTTGCCGACGCCCGCGCGGCCGGCAAGGCGCGCATGGAGGGCAAGGAGTACGTGATGCAGGACGGGGACGTGGTGGAGTTCCGCTTCAATGTTTAATTGATCCTTCAATCAAATACCCCTGTAAAGATGTTCAGAGGCCAAGAGGGGGCCGTCAATCTGGGACGGACCCCTCTTGCGGCTCTATCGAGTGCTGGACAACGTGATCGATTCAATCGTCCAAGAGGAGCGCCCGGCCAGACGTAGGGTGAAAGGTCTTGTCACAGGTGGGGGCCATACGTGGCCTGGTCGAGGAGTGGCAACGTATGGAGGAGCGGCAGCGTATGAGCGGGCAGGCACGGCGTCGTGAGCAGGTCCCGGAGCAGCTGAGGCTAGCGGCCCGAAGGTCTCCCAACTTCGGGCGTCTCTATGCGATGCAGCCCCTGCTCGCGATCTACGGTTCCCAGGCCGAACAGTCGGTCTTCACCAACCCCAACGTCTCGTATGTCGCGTCCGGCCAGTTCGGAGAGGTGCTCGCCGAGGAGCTGGTCCAGCGGGCAGGGGTGCGGGTCGAGGGCGCCCGCCAGGTCGACCGGCTCGTCGGGCTCCAACGTGCCGGTCTGCTGCCGGGCCGTACCCGGGACGCCTTCGACACTCTCCGCCGGGGGCGGAACGACGCCGCGCACAACCACCTCTTCGACACCAGCAAGGCCCTCAAGGCCGTCGAACTCTGCTTCCGGCTCGGGCAATTCTTCTCCCGTGCAATCGACGGCGTCCGCGAGATCTCCGCGTTCGTACCACCGCGGCTGCCGAGTGACGTGGCGGCCGGGCCCGCCGAGCTCGAAGAGCTCCGCGAGGCGCTCGGCCACCACCAGCGCACTCTCGCTGAGTCCCGCACCCGCCTCGGCGAGGCGGGCGACCGCCTGGAGGCCGCGCGGCGCGGCCGGGAGGAAGCCGAGAAACTGACGGCGGCCGCCGAGCAGGCCCGCGCCGAGTCGGAAGCCCAGGCGGCGAGCTACCGGGAGGAGATCGAGCGGCTCCGGAGTGAGCAGCGGAGCCGCTACGACCAGGAGCGCCTCAAGCCCCGCCCGGTCGCCGCCGCCGCCCGCGAGGCGATCGTCGCCCGTGCGCAGCGGCCCGAACCGCTCAACGAGGTACAGGGCCGCGTCCGTATCGACGAAATGCTTGCCACGGCCGGCTGGACTGTCCAAGACAGGGCTGATCTCAACCCGCTCGCCTCCCAGGGCGTTGCGGTCCGCGAGTTCACCCTGGCCACCGGCCGCGCCGACTACGTCCTCTACGTCGACGGCATGATCGTCGGCGTCATCGAGGCCAAGCGCGAGGGCACCGCTCTGGCCGGGGCTCTTGCCCAGAACGAGCGGTACGCGGCCGGCGTCCTCAAGGAGCACTCGCTGGCGGTCTGGCGCAAGCAGGAACCGTTCGTCTTCCGCTACGCCACCACCGGCTCGGAGACGTTCTTCGTCAACCTCCTCGATCCGCATGCCCGTTCCCGCCTGGTGTTCGCCTTCCACCGGCCCGAGACCTTCGCCGCCTGGATGAAGCGGGCCACTGAGCGCCCGGAGGCTCCCACCTTCCGCGCCGCCCTGCGCACAGGGCTCCCGGTCCTGGAAACCCACGACCTTCGCGCGGCCCAGGAAGAAGCGATCACCAATCTGGAACACTCCCTCAGCCAGGACAAGCCGCGCGCCTTGATCCAGATGGCCACCGGCGCGGGCAAAACATACACCGCCGTTACCGAGGCGTACCGGCTGCTCAAACACGCGGGCGCGGGTCGCATTCTCTTCCTCGTGGACCGGAACAACCTTGGCCGCCAAGCCAAGGCCGAGTTCGACAAGTACCGTGCCCCGGACGAGAACCGTAAGTTCACAGACCTCTACAATGTCGACACGCTCGGAGGGACCGGACTCCAGGAGACCTCCGCTGTCGTCGTCTCCACCATCCAGCGCATGTACTCCCTCCTCAAGGGCGAGCCGCTGGAGGACACGGGCGAGATCGAGGATCGCGAGGACGCCTCCACCCTCGACGAGAATTACATGACCGACCGCCCGATCAGTGTCGAGTACAACGCGGACGTTCCCATTGAGTCCTTCGACGTGATCGTCATTGACGAATGCCACCGCTCCATCTATGGCCTGTGGCGCGGCGTCCTCGACTACTTCGACGCCCACCTGGTCGGCCTCACCGCCACCCCCACCCGCCAGACCAAGGGCTTCTTCGGTAATAACCTGGTCTCCGAATACACGTACGAGCAGGCTGTCGCCGACGGCGTCAACGTCGACTTCGACGTGGTCACCATGGACACCTCGGTACGGGAGGCTGGCGGTGCGAAGATCGACAAGGGCACCACGGTCCGTATCCGCGACCGCAAGACCCGCACCCAGCGGTACGAGGAGCTGGACGAGGACTTCGCGTACACGGTCGGCCAGATCGGTCGCACGGTGATCACTGAGGACGAGATCAGGGCCGTCCTCACCGCCTATAAGAACAACTGGCAGCGCTGGTTCCCAGGTCGTGCCGAACTACCCAAGACGCTTGTCTTTGCGGCGAGCGACGACCACGCCGACGAGGTTCTGAAGCAGGTCAAGGAGGTCTTCGGACGCGGTGACGCCTTCGCCAATAAGATCACCTACCGGTCCCGGGACAAGGGCGACGACCCTGAGCAGCTCGTCAACGACCTGCGGAACTCGCCGCTGCTCCGGGTCGCCGTCACAGTCGACATGATCGCCACGGGGACGGATGTCCGCGCCCTGGAGTGCGTGATATTCCTGCGGGCCGTACGCAGCCCAGTCCTCTTCGAACAGATGAAGGGGCGCGGCTCCCGCACAATCGACGCCGACGAGCTGAAGGCAGTGACGCCGGAGGCGGCGACCGACCTCGCCAAGGACCGTTTCGTCCTAGTCGACGCGGTGGGCGTCACCGCGTCGCCGCTGGTCGACACCCGGCCGATGTTGCCGCCGGACACCGGTACCCTCAGCACGGACAAGCTCATGGACAAGGCGGGCAGCCGCTCCATCACCGCCGAACAGGCCGAGACGCTCGGTCGTCGCCTAGCCCGCCTGGACCGCAAGCTCACCGAGGAGGAGCGTGAGCAGATCAAGCATGCATCGGGCGGCGTCCCATTCGGCGAGCTGGTCCGCCGAATCTCGGACGCGGTGGATGTCGACACCCAAGACCGGGCGTACCGGGAGGGCGGCGCGGACCAAGCCCGGCGCCTCGTTCAGGACGCGGTCGAAGTCCTGACCACGCACCCGGACCTCCGCAAGCTGATTGTCGGCATAAAGCAGCAACACGACTTGACGTACGACGCGACGACCGAGGTCGGGATACGGCTGACGGAGGTTCCGCGAGAAGAACGCGCGGAGAAGGAACTCGCCGAGTGGCGACGACTGCTGGACAGCCGTCGGCGTGACGAGCAGGCGGCGGAGGCGATCGCCCTCCAGGTTATTCTCGGCAGCGAATCCCGGGTCCGTCCACAAGAGGCACGGGCTCATCTCCGCGAGCTGCTCGCCACCATCAAGGCCACCAACCGGACCTGGACCCCGAAGATCATCTGGGACCACTACGAGCTGCTCGGCAAGGCATCGGAATCCTTGTCGAAGTCGGCCGGTCTCGGCGACCTCATGAACCTGGTCCGTTACACGCTCGGCGTAGACGACCAACTCCGTCCGTACCGTACGGTGGTCGAGGAGCGCTTCGAGGGCTGGTTGTTGCGGCAGGACCAGGCGGGCGTCGGATTCACCGAGGACCAACAGTGGTGGCTGCACCGCATCAAGGATGCCATCGCGGTGGACGTGGGCATGGAACGCGAGGATTTCAGCCACCTGCCCTTCTCGGCGAAGGGCGGCGGCCGCGGCTTCGCGACCGCCTTCGGTGACAAGGGCCGGGCGCTGGAACTGCTGGATGAACTGAATCAGGAACTGGCTTGAGCATGGGTATGGGCGAGTTGCCGGAGGGGTGGGCCCCCTCAACGCTGGGAGATCTGGCTGAGTACGTGAATGGTCGGGGTTTCCGGAAGGCCGAGTGGTCCAAGAGCGGGTGGCCAATCATTCGGATCCAGAATCTGACCGGTTCAAATAGCGCATTCAACTACTTCGACGGTGAGTTGGAAGATCGCCACACTGTGAAGACTGGCGACTTGCTGCTCTCGTGGGCCGCCACGCTGGGTGTGTACGAGTGGACAGGCCCAGAAGGCGCTTTGAACCAGCACATCTTCAAAGTGAAGCCCTACGTGGACCAGAAGTTCTTTCGGTACCTTTTGCAGCACAAGATGCAGGTGATTCAGTCCCGGACTCAAGGGTCTGGGATGGTACATGTCACACGTGGCGAGTTCGAGGATGTCGGCGTCGCGGTGCCGCCGCTCGCCGAACAACACCGCATCGTCGAGGCCCTTGAAGAGCAGCTCTCTCGGCTCGATGCGGCTGCTAGGTCTGTCGAAGCCGCAACACGGCGAGCCGAGGCGCTCGGAAAGTTGCTTGACAGCCGTGCGGTGGCCGATGCCGATTCCAGGAGTGAGTTTGCTCGTCCGTTGGCTTTGGACGAAGTGCGCAGAAGCACTAAAGATTCAGCTGGCAGAAAATGGAAAGCCACGGATCCGATCAGCATTCCTGGCTTCGTCGAGTCTTCGCGATGGCCGACGGTCAGTCTCGGTGACCTTGCCGTTGATCGAGGGTATGGGACATCCGTTAAGTCTTCCTATGAAGGTTCTGGGTCTCCTGTTCTGCGAATTCCAAATGTGCAGAATGGGGGAATTGATCCTGAGGATATGAAATTCGCCGAGGATCCTGCCGTGGATCTCTCGGATTATTTTGTACGCTCCGGAGATGTTCTTTTCGTTCGCACTAATGGAAGCCCGAGTCTCATCGGGCGAGTCGGTGTAGCTGAGGAAGATACTGACGTTGCGTTCGCTTCGTATCTCATTAGGTTTCGACTCAACCTCGAAGTCGTGGATCCTCGATGGGTCCGACTGGTGACGCAGAGCGGGATTTGGCGGAGGCATATCGAGCGAGTTGCGGCGTCTTCCGCTGGTCAGTTCAATCTGAACGCCTCACGTTTGGCGGAGCTTCCGATTCCGCTTCCTTCGCTCGACGAGCAGAGGTCGATCGTCGAGCAGGCGGAGTCGCAGTCGGAGGAAGTTCAGCGAGTGAGGAGCGTTCTCCGGCGTTCCGATCGCCAGGCGCACCAGCTTCGCGTCAGCCTTCTGCGTACTGCCCTCGAGGGGCGACTGACGGGCCAAGACCCCACCGACGAACCCGCCGCCGCCCTCCTCGCCCGCATCGCCGTCGAGCGCGACACCGCCAAGCCCGCCCGAAAATCCAAGCGTGCCGCGCGCTCCCGCAAGACGGCCCCCACGGCCAAGGCGACCGAGGCCGCCGCCCCCGTCCCAACTCCTCATCCCGTCAATACCGTTCAGCAGGAGCTCTTCCAGTGACCGCCCCCGCTACAGACGACGCAGCCACCCCCCCCGTCGAAGGTGTCCCCCTCACCGAGACTCCCAAGTCCAAGAAAGCTGCCGCCCAGACCAACACTCTGGTCGCCAAGCTCTGGAACTACTGCAACGTCCTCCGCGACAACGGCATGTCCACCATCGAGTACGTAGAGCAGCTCTCGTACCTGCTCTTCCTGAAGATGGTCGACGAGATCGAGAACGACCCGTGGGAGGGGCGCGACCTCAGCGGCATCGTGCCGGAGGACTACAATTGGAAGTCCCTCGTCAGCAAGCGCGGAGCGGAACTCGAAGCGCACTACCGCGCTATTCTGGAGCACTTGGGCCGTAAGCCCCATACCACCATTGGCACGATCTTCGCCGACGCGCAAAACCGGATCACCAAGCCCGCGCTGCTCGAAAAGCTGGTCGTCGAGCTGATCGGTCGCGAGGAATGGACAGTCACCGGCACCGACCTCAAGGGTGACGCTTACGAGGGGCTGCTCGCCAAGGGGGCGTCCGACACCAAGACCGGCGCCGGCCAGTACTTCACACCGCGCGCGCTCATCGACGCGATGGTGGACGTGACCCGGCCCGGTCCGGACGACACCATCACTGATCCCGCTTGCGGCACCGGCGGGTTCCTGATCGCTGCGCACGCGTACATCACCCGGCACCACATCAAGGACATGGACCTTGAGGCCCGCAAGGCGTACGACAGCGGCCGTAAGATCTGGGGCAACGAGCTGGTCACTGGTACTGCCCGCCTCGCAGCCATGAACATGCTCCTCCACGGCATCGGCAAGAGCGACGGCCCCAGCCTGATCGACGTCCGCGACGCGCTCGCCGAGAAGCCGAGTGGGCGGCACGCTTCACTCGTCCTCGCCAACCCGCCCTTCGGGCGCAAGTCCGCGATCACGGTGATCGGCCAGGACGGCAACCTGGAGAAGGAGGACGTCCAGTACGACCGTGACGACTTCACCGCCACCACGACTAACAAGCAGCTCAACTTCCTCCAGCACATCATGTCATTGACCGCGGTGAAAGGCCGGGCGGCCGTCGTCCTCCCGGACAACGTCCTCTTCGAAGGCGGCGCGGGCGAGAAGGTCCGCCGCAAGCTGCTCGACGAGTTCGACCTGCACACGATCCTGCGCCTGCCCACCGGCATCTTCTATGCGGGTGGCGTCAAGGCCAACGTCCTCTTCTTCGACAAGAAGCCCCCGCGCGCCGATGGCAAACCGCACACCACAATCACCTGGGTCTACGACTTCCGCACCGGCCAGCACTTCACCATGAAACAGCGCCCGCTGACCCGCCCCCACCTGGACGACTTCGTCGCCAAGTACAAGACGGGCGAGGCGCTGACTGCCCGCGTTGCCGACGAGGACGACAACGGCCGCTGGAAGGCGTACACCTACGAGGACTTGATCGGACGCGACAAGGTCAACCTCGACATCACCTGGATGAAAGACCCCGCGCTGGAGGACGCGGACAGGGACCTGGACCCAGAGGTAATCGCCGAGGAGATCGTGCGCGACCTCCAGTCCGCCCTGGCCGAGTTCACGGCCATCGCGAAGTCGCTGGGCGCGGATGTGGACGTGCCGGAAGCGGAAGAGGTATGAGGACGGCCGGAAGGGGCGTCGTCACTGCGTCGGAGGGCCACAAATGCCAAGTACGTTATAGCCCTCCTGCTCTCCCGCGCGGCCGCTGCCGACTACTCTTCCGGGACGGCAATGCAGAAGGTTCCCTTCGAACTGTCTGTACAACGCGTCCTGCCGGTTATGGAGCAGCCGGGACAGTCACAACGGCGGATCCCCTTCGGTCAGCCCCGCGAACTCGCTGGGGACGGCAAATCCTGCTACCTCATCTTTGGCTCCGGCGGTGAAATGGCTTCATGGCTGACAGGGCAACACGCGGCCCCGCAACTGGTCATGGTAGCTCGCCCGCCTGTTGCGGAGCCCTGAGGCGACGCTCACGGGCCACACGGCAGGTAGCGAACGGGCTTCGCTACATGGGTGGGTGCCTAGTGCCCCTCCCGGCAAGCATTGCCCCCTTCGCATCGCCCAGCGGGCACGTTCGCGGCACTAGTCGTCAGCCTGGCCGACTTCGTACGTATCGCGGAGGGCCTCAGAATCCTGCCGCGCGAGTGAAGGGCCTGATCCGCAGACAACCGATCAGATCGAGCCACAAACTGACCCTGATCCGCGGCCGCTTGACCGGAGTCTGCCCGGTTCAAGGAACATGCAAGAGTTCACGTCTCTAGGTTCCCCGTCCTCCCACGCGCCGTACAGAGGTATGCATGGCCATCGAACACCCTCAGACCCGTCAGTTCGAGTCGTTCGTCACGAACCTGTCCTACGCACGCCAGATGGTGCGAGCTGGGCAGGCGCTGGAGGTACTCAGCCCCAAGGGCATCGACACCGGCGATTTCTACCGGGCTGCCTGGGTGCAGTCCATCGCCGCCCTCGAACACTGGGTGCAGGAGGAGGTATTGCGCCGAGTCGCTGAGGAAGCTGCCAAGGACGACCCAGACATGCCGCGGAAGCTCCGTGACTATCTCTTGCCGCTGCACTGCGTGGAGAAGGTGCAGCGGGGCGAAACGACCACCGCCGAGGTGGTCGCGGAGCGGGTGCGCCAGGACATCTCCCGCCAGACCCTGCAGAACCCCGACGCCATCGCAAAGGTGATGGCGCTCGTCACTGATGTCAAGGTGTGGCGGGAGGCGGCAAAGTGGGTGAACCGGTGGAACCAGCGACGGACTTCCTACGACGAGAAACGGCTGCGCGGCCAGTACATCCTGTTGCTGCGCCGCCGCAACCAGATCGCACACGACGCGGATCTGATCGACGGCGACCTCAAGCAGCGCCGCCAGATCGGCGAGGCTGATGTCACGGACGCCCTCAACTGGATCGAGCGGATTGCGCTCGCGCTCGCGTATGCGCTGGATGGGGATGCGTCCAAGGCCTCAGGGCATCCGACTCCTGCCAGAGCTTCGGAAGTAATAGGCGGAGATCAGATGCACATCGACTGAGTGATCGTGTCGAGGCCTGCGAACTTGTCACCCACTTGCTCATGCTCATCGAAGCTGCATCATTGCCCCGGAAGCATGATGGGAGCAGGAACTGATGGTGATGCTCGGCCTGGAGTCGATCCGGGAAGCGATGTTCCTGTTTCGCGGCCCGAACAGGCGCACCCCGTAGGCGCGGAGGAGGGTGTGCCGAGGGTTCACCTCCATGGCGGCATGCAGGACCAGGAAGCAGATGCTGCCATCTACCTACAGAGCGACCCGCAGTCACGAAGGGGAGCGTCGGTTCCAGGAGCTACGGAGCTCCCATGGACCGACCGCGACGGACCCCGGGCCATCAGGTACGCGGAGGATCAAGTCGATGACTTAGTCGCTGCTGGCGCCTCGCATACCAAGCCACCCGTCCTTGAGGAGCGTGGCGAACGTGGTGTTGTTCAGATACCTGGGCAGGTCTTCGTCCCTAAGGTGCCTGCCATCATGAGGACCCCGAGCGAGCGGGCTGCCGATTAGCACCTTGTAGTGAGGACGGGTGAGGTACATGCCGGCGACGAGCGCGGTGGAGCTCGTGAGGAAGGGTAAGTTCCGGCACAGCTTGGCCTGCTTGGAGCGGTGACGAGCCGAGGATCCAAGCCGTCGTCGACTTGTTCGCACTCCTTGTCCACCATCGCCACGCGTTCCAGCTTGCGCTCTGCGCTCGCGTCGTACCGGTATGTCCAGAGGTCCGCCTCCCTGCGCATTCGCTTCTACTGGACTGTGGTGACACTCCCGGTGAACTCGTTCACGCAGACCATGTTGACCCTGGGTAACAGTCTCCACTTTATGGCAGTTGGCGTTATGTGCGAAGAGGCGATGGCTGGACGGTCCGCCGCTGTGACGGTAGATGCGCACCCCACCTCGATCGCGTCCATGCCTGTTATCCCTGGGAAACGGCGGTAGTCGTGCACGATCTGTTGGTCCTCGATCTGCCGGAGGTCGGGTAGCCCCGCGAAAAATGGAACAGAGTGTGTTTCCAGGACTTCGGACGCAACGGGAGACTGCCAGGACTCGACCACGTAACGCTCCACGCCGCAGCCTCGAGCAGCATGCCCACGGAGTCCTTCTCCAGGTTCAGTTTCTCGCCGACGGCGCCTGCTGGTAGGTGCATCCCAGATGACTGCTCCAGAGTGGAAAGCGTCAAGGCCAGCTCGGACCGTAGCTGACGTACGCAATGGAGCAATCGTGGGCCGGCTACTTCCGACATGCGGCCGTCGTCTTAAAGAAAGCGCCGGCTTGCTCCCATCGGTATTTCAAGCTCTGCGAGTGGGAGCGGCCCAGTGAGTGGGGTGAAACCCTTGGAGAGCAAGGAGCGGTCGTAGGTTCCTGATCGTCTCCCTGGGAAAGCGCCACCGACGCCGATGGCAGTGCGCTTGCCGAAATCGGCGTCCCGGTCGGTGAAGATAGTCAGACACCATCCTCGGGGATTTCGCCACTCTTTGTGCGGGCATGTGAAGCTCCGCTCGTCTTGCTGAAGCCAGCGTGGTGGGGATTCTGGGAGGCGCTGCGGCATGAGGGTGGTGCAGCGGACCAACGCGACGGACGCCACGAGAAACTCTCGATGACGAAACGGTTCGACGTTTTCTATCCTTGTGAGGTCCATGCACGGCGCCTCCTGTTGATCAAAAGTGCCACGAGGGTAATTCGCGAAGTTCAGTACCGGAGAGCGCTGACCGCCGTAGCCCAGGCGCACAGCCGGTCGTCGCGGCCGCCGGTGAGCGAGTTCAGGTCCGGTCTAATGCCCTCCCGGTTGGCCCTTGAAATCGGGCCGTAGAAGTAGGCATGCGGTCGGTCGGCCTGGTCGATCTGGACGACAATGCCAAGCACGAGTCTCGTAGTCTGTGGCACTACTTCGCCACCACCTCTCTGGCCAACCGTGTGTGGCAATCGATGCTCGCGCTGGCTGGGCCGCCACTCGGTGAAACCACGGTCGATATCTGCAGCCATCTGTTGCCCAGCGCGTGGGAATGCTGCCGGGAAGCCCCACAGCGCGTCATGAGGTCGCATCCGGGAGGGACGTCCCTGCCGCCGAAGGAAGTGAGATGGAGCGCTGGCACCCGATCTCCATGTGTGTGCGAAGGCCGTCTGGCCCGCATAGTGCTGGACAGGACGCCTGTCCGATGGTGCTGGGATGGCCCCTGCGGAATCAGCTTTTCCGCAGGTGCGAGTTCTGCAACAGGGAGCCCGCTTCAAGTGTGAGCGGTTGAATCGACGCCCGCGCTGCCCGACGTGGCGAACTATCAGGCCGGATGGAATCGGCTCTTTCCGGGAGGCCGCCGCCGGTCATTTGCCGTGCCCGGATGGCGCCGTGCCTGCTGGGCGCCCGGCGCCCGTGCGTGTCCGCACGGGAACGCGCTCCCGCTCGGAGCGAGCGGGAGCGCGGAGCGGTACGGCGGTTGCCGGTTCGGCCTTGCCCTGGTGCGGCCGTCGGGGGCCGTGGGTCGGGGGTCACAGGAGCCGCTTGCGGCCCCAGGTGATGATGAAGGCGGCGACGGCGGCGGTGATGGTGAGCATGATGCCTGCTCCGAGCCACTGCATCGGGTGCATCTGGGAGACGGGGAGGTAGTCCAGGGACCAGCCGATGACGTGCTTCGACTCCAGGCAGGCGGTTCGCGTCTGGTCGGTGTCCCCCTGGTCGAGGCAGGTGGTCCAGTCCAGGCGGTCTCCGGAGCTGGTGAGGAAGTAGGTGCCCTGGCCCTGCTGCACGCCCTGGGCGGGCAGCTCCG
The DNA here is from genome assembly GCF_042900885.1 of Streptomyces sp. NPDC012835. NCBI lineage: Bacteria > Bacillati > Actinomycetota > Actinomycetes > Kitasatosporales > Streptomycetaceae > Streptomyces > Streptomyces sp. NPDC012835. Next base: position 57,898 of record NZ_JBIBBW010000003.1, on the reverse strand, counting down.
GGCGCCTGGCGTCGGGGCCCACGCCCTGGTCGCTGCTGACCGACAGGACGTGCCCCAGGTTCAGCCGGAACCGGTCCCAGACGACTTCGATCGCCACGACGATGCCGAGGGTGACCACCATCGAGACCAGCGTGCGGCGCAGGAGCAGGCCGGCCGCCGCGCCCACGGTGAAGGTGAGCAGGGCGTAGGCCACCGGCATGACGTTCGTGACGTCGAAGAACGCACCGCTGGTCCACTCCTGGGTGCCGACCCGCCCCTTCATCGGGCTCCACCACCACTCGTAGACGACGGCGAGCACGGCGGTGGACAGGGCGATCAGCGCGGCGGTCAGGGCGAGCTTCGTGGTGAGCCACCGCAGCCGGCTGACGGACTGCGAGGTCACCAGCTTGGCGGTGCCGGACTCCAGGTCGCCCGCGATGAGCGGGGCGCCGAGGAAGACGCCCGCCAGGATCGGGACGAAGCCCAGGTAGCCCCCGACGCGGGTCAGGTCGCTGGAATACGTCTCGAAGTCGGACGGCAGACTGAAGGACTTCGGCGAGGAGCCGTCGTACGCGTTCAGGTAGTCCATCATCTGCCCGCGCAGGAAGACCATGACCGCCACGCCGATGAGGGTGAGGCCGATGACGGTCCAGAACGCGGCGCGGTGCTGGCGCCAGACGAGCCAGGCCGTACCGCGGAGCCGGGGCGTGGCCTGCCGGGGGCCCTGTCCGTTCCGGTGCCCGGCGGGCGTCGCGTGGGCCGGTTCACGGGTGAGCGTGGTCATGCGGTCACAGCCTTCGTACGGTCGTGGGTGATGATGTCGTGGATGTCGCCGACCCGGGCGCCGGGGGCGATCAGCGCGGGCGCGTCGGGTGACCGCAGATAGGCGAGCAGCAGCTCCTCCAGGGTGGGCGGCTCGGCCGGCCCGCCGTACTCGATCGGTACGCCGAGACGCACCAGGAGGCCCGGCCGGCCCTCGCCGCCGCGGGACTCGATGACCCGGTGCGGGGCGACAGCGGGGGACGAGCCGTCCGCCGGGACGGCGAACAGGGCGTGCGCGGCGCGCAGTTCGTTCACCTCGCCCGCGAGGCGCAGACCGCCGTTCGCGATGACGAGGAGGTAGTCGCAGATGTACTCCAGCTCGGCGAGCATGTGCGACGACACCAGCACCGTCGTGCCGTGCTGGGCGGCCTCCGTCCTCAGCGTGGCCATCAGCTCGCGGCGGACCAGCGGGTCCAGATCGGACATCGGCTCGTCGAGGATGAGCAGATCAGGGCGCTTTCCGAAAGCCAGGGCGAAGGCGACGCGGGTGCGCTGTCCGCCCGACAGCGTCCCGATCCTCGCCTCCAGCGGCACCTGGCCCGCGCGGACGATGCCCTCGGCGACCTCCTGGTCCCAGCGGGGGTTGAGCTCGCGGCCCAGCCGCAGGGTCTCGGCCACGGTGAAGCGCCGGAACAGCGGCTTCTCCTGGGTCAGGAACGCGGTGCGCTGGACCGCCTCCGTCGACCCCGGTGCCGCGCCGAACACCCGCAGGGCGCCGGTCGTCGGCCGGATCATGTGGGTGGCCAGGCCCATCAGGGTGCTCTTGCCGGCGCCGTTGGGGCCGACCAGGCCGCACACCCGCCCGGCCGGCAGCCGGAAGGAGACGTTCCGCAGGGCCCAGCCGCGCCGGTACCTCTTGCCGAGCCCTTGGGCCTCGATCGCCGACTCGCCGGCGGGGCGTGCGGACTCCGTTCCGCTTCCGTGGTGCGTCGCCGCGTGGTCCATGTGGGGCTCCTGTGCGTGGGGGAGGGGGGGAGGGAGAGGGGGAACGAGAGGGGAAGGAGGATGAGAGCCGCCGGGGGCGGCCGGCGCGGGCTCCGGTGGCTCCGGGGTCACCGCCCGGGTGGCGCCGGGAGTGGTCATGACATGCTCGGCAGGTGATGAACGGCGAACGCCGCCCGGTGGAACCACTCTCCTCGGCCGCGTCCCGCGGCGGATCGGGCGAAAGGCAGATCATGCGCGGACGGCTCCGACTTTCGGCCGGTCGGCGGGAGAGACGGCGGTGGACGCCGGTGGGGAAGCTGGCGCGGGCGGCGTACGGAGCGGCCACAGCCCCGGCCGCCGGGGGCGAGGGGCGTCCGCTGCCCCTGCCCGTCGCGGGGTGGCTGCTGCTGGTCGCGTGCCTGGTCGGCCTCGTCGCGCTGGACTGGGCGGCGGGTTTCTACTGGCTCGTGGACCACGGCCCCGCCAAGCTCCTCGGTGCCGTGCTGGTCGTCGTTCTCGTCGCGGTGTGGCCCCGGTTCGGCAGCCGGGCGCTGCCGGTGGTCGGCGGTGGCGCCGCGTTCGTGTCGCTGTGCCTCTCCGTCTTCCTGCACGTGGAGATGTCGGCCGGCTCGCAGGCGATGGGATTCGCCGAACCGGCCGCACTGGCGTCGCTCCTGCTGCTCGTCGCCTGGCGGGGGAAGCCGTCGTGGGCGGCGCTTGCCGTCCCCCTGCTGTGCGCGGCGATCGTGCTGCGGCCGGTGTCGGTCCACGCGCGGCAGTCCACCATCATCATGGCGCTGCTGTTCGCGCTGGGAGCGGTCACGGCGCTGAGTGTCGGTCTCGGGATGCGCCTGCTCATGGCGGACCGGCGGCGGCAGGCGGCGGCGCTCAGGCTGGAGCAGCGCACGGCGTTCGCCAGGGACCTGCACGATTTCGTCGCCCACCACGTGACCGGCATCGTCGTGCAGGCCCAGGGCGCCCAGGTGATGGCGGGCCGGCGGCCCGAACTGGTGCCGCCCGCGCTCCAGCGGATCGAACAGGCGGGTTCGGAGGCGCTGACCTCCATGCGGCACATGGTGGGGATGCTGCGCGACGCCGACGGAGAGGTGGCGCTGACGCCGCTGGCGGGCATCGCTGAAGTGCGGTCGCTGGTCGAGGAGTTCTCGGCCGTCGGCGGTGCCCGGGCCCGGCTCGATCTGGAAGGGAGCTTCGACGACCTGCCGGTGGAGGTGACCACCACCGCACACCGGGTGGTGATGGAGGCCCTCACCAACGTACGTAAACACGCCCACGGTTGCACCGAGGTACGGGTGCGCCTGGAGCGCTCGGGAAACCGGGTCACCGTACGGGTCGGCGACGACGGACAACCGCGCCACGTCGCCCACGGTGGCTTCGGGCTGACGGGGCTGGCCGAGCGGGTGGGCCTGATCGGCGGAAGCGTTCGGGCGGGCCCGGTGACGGGTGGCGGCTGGGCGGTCGAGGCGACGCTCCCGCTGTCCACGGCCGGAGTGATGGCCTCATGACGATCCGCGTCCTGATCGCCGATGACCAGGCCATGGTCCGTGCCGGGTTCGCGATGATCCTCGCGGCGGAGGACGACATCGACGTCGTCGGGGAGGCCACGGACGGGGTGCACGCCGTGGAACTCGCCGGGCGCCACCGGCCCGACGTGGTGCTGATGGACATCCGTATGCCGCGCATGGACGGGCTGGAGGCACTGCGCATACTGACTCGCCCCGGCACCGTGAATCCGCCGAAGGTCGTCGTGGTCACGACGTTCGACGACGACGAGTACGTCCAGCGCGCCCTGGGCGAGGGTGCGTCCGGTTTTCTGCTCAAGGACTCCGGCCCCGCCCTGCTGGTCGAGGCCATCAGGGCGGCGGCTTCCGGTGAGGCGCTGGTGAGTCCGGCGATCACCGTACGGTTGCTGCGGCGCCTCCACGACGCGGTGCCCGCCCCCCGGGAGCCGCACACCGCGCTCTCCGCACGGGAGCTGGACCTCGTACGGCTGGTGGCCAGAGGACTGACCAACGCGGAGATCGCCACCGAACTGACCATCTCGGTGGGCACGGTGAAGACGCATCTCGCCAACGTGCAGATCAAACTGCCCGCCCGCAACCGCGTGGAGATCGCCGCCTGGGCCTGGGAATCCGGCGTGGTCGACGGCCGACGGTAGCTGTGTGCCTGTGTGCCTGTGTGCCTGTGTGCCTGTGTGCCTGTGCGCCCGTCTGCCCGTCTGCCCGTCTGCCCGTCTGCCCGTCTGCTCGTGTGTCCGTGTGGCCCTTGCTCGTTGCCGGTTGATCCGTTGACGGGGGCGGAGCGCTTCGGAGCGCTCCGCCCCCGCCTTCGTGGTGCTGGGTCAGCGGGCGGCGAGACGGCGGCGTTCGAGGACCGCGGCGAGGGCGTAGGCACCGCCGCCGGCGACGGTGAGCATCCAGTAGAGGCCGGGGGTGCCCAGGAGGAGCGCCGCCGTTGAGGTGAGAGCGAGCCAGCCGCCCAGGCCGTAGTGCAGGAGGTTCCGGCGTGCGGCGCCTTCGGCGAGGTACAGCAGGCCGACGACGAGGCCGGAACCGGTGGGCCAGAGCATGGACTGGAGGTCGGGCGCGCCGACGCTGTTCGTCAGGCCGGTGATGGCGAGGAACAGGGCGGCGAAGGCGACGACCCAGGCGGCGCCGAGCAGTTTGCCGGAGAGGATGTCGGCGGGGTCGGTAGCGGTCCGCTGGGCTCGGCCTGCGGCGATGGTCGCGTTGACGGTGCCGACCGCGAGCCCGGTGCCGAGGAGCGTCATCGGCAGCCAGCCGGGCAGATCGAGCAGAGGGGCGGCGCCTTGCGAGACGGCCGCGCTGCCGTGACCGAGTACGTAGGCGAGTCCGAAGCTCGTGTAGGTCGCGCGGTTGTCGACCTCAGCCGTGGGACGCGTGGCGGCCACGGGATCGGGGGTGAACGGTGCGGCGGGCGCGGGAGCGGGAGCGGTGGCGGTGGCGGACATTGGCGGAAACCTCCGGGGTTTCGTTCCGTGGGTGAATTCACAGCCGGGCGTTCGCGACCGTGGGTTCATGACCGTGGGTTCATGACCGGGTGTTCATGACCGTGCGTTCACGGCCATGCGTTCGTGGACGTGCGCTCACGAGTGCGTCACACGGCCCGGTGCGCGGGTTCGGGAAGGGACCGGCCGAGGCGCGACAGCGTGGCCACGAAGGGGCGGACGAGGTCGGCGAGGTCGCCGGGCCAGGGGAAGGCGTGGGCCGAGGCCCGCTGGTGCGCGAGTCCGTGCAGACCGAGCCAGAGCGCGATCGCGTCGGCACAGGGGTCGGTGCTGGTCGAGTACCCGGCGGTGACGCAGTCGGTGAGGGCGCCGGAGAGGACGCGCAGGGCGTCCCCGCCGAGGGAGGTCGGATCGGTGCCCGCCGCCTCGCCGGCGGTGACGGCGGGATGGACGAACGCACCGAACATGACGCGGTAGCGCTCGGGGTGGGCGGCGGCGAAGTCGAGATAGGTGTGGCAGGCGGCGTACAGCCGCCGCGGGGCGCTGTCGCCCGTGGTGCCCGTGGTGCCCGTGGTGCCCGCGACACCCGCCGTGCCTGCGACACCCGCCGTGCCCGCGGCACTCGCCGGGCCCGCACCGTCCACGGCCGCCCCGAGCCGGGCCGACAGGTCGGCGAAGGCTTCGCGCGCGACGGCGCGCATGATGGCCGGCCGGCCGGGGAAGTGCGCGTAGATCGAGGGAGCGGCGATCCCGGCCCGGCGGGCCACGGCGCGGAGGGTGACGGCTCGTTCGTCGCCGTGATCGAGCAGGTCGGTCGCGGCGGCCAGGATGTCGGCCCGCAGGTGGCCGCCCTCGCCCCAGCGGTTCCGCGACCGGAAGGCGCCATGGGGCGCGGACGCGTCGGCGGCGCGGGTCATCCCGTCACGTTCCGGGGACGAGGACGACCTTGCCGAGTACGGTGCGGGACTCGGCGAGCGCGAGCGCGGAAGCGGCGTCCGCCAGCGGGATCTCCGCGGCGATCTGCGGGACCAGGGAGCCGTCGGCCACCAGCCGCAGCACCTGGGTGAGGTCCTCGCTCAGCCGCCGCTGCCACACTGCCCGGCGGCGCCGGCCGGCCCAGTAGTTGTAGAAGTGCGCGCTCTTGCCGTTGGGCAGGGAGTTCCACGCCGTCAGCCGCGCGAACAGCTTCAGCACCGGCAGCTGCGAGTTGCCCTCCTCGTCCTTCGTGGCGGCGGTGCCGTACGAGACCAGCGTGCCGCCGTGGCGCAGCAGCCGCCACGACTCCTCCAGCCCGGCGCCGCCGACATGGTCGAAGACCGCGTCCACGCCGTCCGGCGCGATCTCCCGGATCCGGGCGTACATGTCGGGGTCGCGGTAGTCGACCGGAGTCGCGCCGAGTTCGCGCACGGTGGTGTGGTGGCGCGGCGACGCCGTACCGATCACGGTGATGCCCGCGTGCCGGGCCAGCTGTACGAGGGTGGAGCCGACACCGCCGTTGGCGCCGAGCACGACGACGGTCCCGCCCGGTCGGACCTTGGCCGTCCGGTGCAGCATCTGCCAGGCGGTGATCCCGTTGACGAGTACGGTCTCGGCGGCGGCGGCTTCCACACCGTCGAGCACGGGCAGCAACTCCGCCGCGTCGACGAGCAGATGGCTGGCCCAGGCGCCGGTCTTGGTGACGGCGGCGAACCGGTTGCCGATGAGCCCGGTGTCCACGCCGGGCCCCGTGGCGGTGACGGTACCCACCACGTCGTAGCCGGGGACGAAGGGGAACGGCGGCTGGTCGTAGTACTTGCCCCGGCGCATCTGCTGCTCGGCGAACGCGACACCGGTCGCCTCCATCCGCAGCGCCACCTGCCCCGCGGCCGGCGCCGGAAGATCACGGACCCGGACTTCGAGACCGTCCGGCTCGACCGCGCCGGGCAGGACGATCTCGGTGGCGCGGACGGTGGCGGTGCTGGTGGTCATGGCGTACTCCCTCATGGGCTTCGCTCGTTTGCTTACAGTCGTAACGCTACAGGTGTAAGTCGAGCGTGCGCAACAGGGATACGGCGATAACCTTCGCGGCGTAAGGTGACGGCATGGAGAACGTCGGAACAGCGGCCTCGGCCACACCGAAACGGGCCCGCGCGCGCAACCGCCGAGGCGAGGGCGGACGCCTGCGCGAGGACATCGTCGCGGCGGCGGTGGCACTCCTCGACGAAGCGGGCGACGAACGCGCCATCACCCTGCGGTCGGTCGCGCGCCGGGTCGGAATCGCCGCCCCGTCGATCTACCCGCACTTCCCCGACCAGCCGGCCATCATGCTCGCCGTCGTGCAGCGGGAGTTCGCCGAGTTGCGCGACAGCCTGCGCGCCGCTGTGGAGAAGGCCGGGGCCGACCCCCGGAAGCGGCTGTACGCCGTGTGCGGCACCTATCTCGATTACGCCGGGGCTCATCCCGAGCGCTACCGCACGATGTTCGGCGGCCTCTGGATGCCGGACCTGGACGGCAGTTCCCTGACCGAGGCGGATCTGGCCGCGCTCGGCGACGAGACCATGCGGATTCTCGTCGACGCCCTCGCCGCCTGCGCCGCCGACGGGCAGTCCGCCAGCACCGACCCGCCCAGCGACGCGGTCGCGCTCTGGCTGGGCCTGCACGGACTCGCGCACCAGCGTGCCGTCAGCCCCGCGTTCCCCTGGCCGGAGGACATCGCCGACCGCATCATCACCGCACTCGCCCACCTGAACGCCTGAACGGCTGACCGGCTGACCGGCTGAACGCGCGGTCAGCACGGTCGGACACGCGGCCGGACACGCGGGCCGTCTCCGTCGCCGTCCGCGAACCCCGCCGGGGCCGCCGCCCGCGCTCTCCTGCCGGAACCGCCCCCACCACCCACCGCGTCCCCCGGGTATGGAGACACGTGGATGGGCCGCCGCCGTCGCCGTGTTGGGCGGGGCCGCCGTGGGGTTCGTGGTGTGGGGGGTGGGGGCCGCGCCGGGGCTGACCGGCGGGTTCGAGGGGGAGGGGCAGGACTTCAGTCTGCTCTGCGTCGAGTTGCCCCTGATGGTGTTCGGGATGCCCGCGCTCGGCCTGGCCGTCTGGGCGCTCGTCGCCGGAGCGCTCCGATGGCGTGAGGGCGTCGCGGCGCTGGCGGTGGTGGGGGCACTGGCCCTCGGCGCGTGGGGCGGTACGCAGTGGCTGGAGTCGCGGACCGCCCCGGCCGTCAACCAGCGGGAAGGGCCGCTGTGACCGGGTTCCCGCGCCCTCCGGTCAACCGTCCTCCCGTACCGTCAGTTCGCTGATCCCCGCCCGCTGTCGCCCCGCCGGCGCGTGGACCGTCACCCGCACCCCGCCGGCCTCCGCACCCGGCTTCAGGGGCTGCCAGTGCGTCGCGTCCGTGGAGGTCTCGATCGTGTACGACGCCGGGCGGGGGTCCGTCCAGCGGGGGGTGACCGAGGCGACCCGGACCGGGCGGCCCAGGTCGACGGTGAGCGTGGCCGTGGCGTCCGAGGGCACCCAGGCGGTCGCCGGGCTGCCGTCCACGGCGGCGGACGCGTACAGGCCCGGCTCCTGCGAGGTGGCGCTCGCCGGGCGGCAGCGGGCCGCGTTGTCGGTCGGGGTGAGATCGGGGCGGCGGGTGGGCAGCGTGAGGGTGGAGGTCAGGAGGCGGTCGCCCCGCGGCGTGTGCACCGTGAAGGGGGCGCCCGAGGTGAGCCGTACCGTCGTCTCCGTCGCGCCGATGGCCACGTCGTACGTACGCCCCTGCCAGCGCAGCCCCCGCAGGGTCACTCCCCGCGCCAGCTGCGGCGGCAGCGCGGGATCGAGCCGTACGCCGTCCTCGCGCAGCCGCAGGCCCGTCAGCCCGTGCGTGAAGACCTGGAGGAAACCGCCCTTTCCGGTCAGGAAATCCTGCGCGGGTGAGCCGGAGAGCGGATCGTCCGCGCCCGCCTTGTCGCCGCGCGCCTCCGAGAAGAGCGCGAACGGCCCGCGCGCGAACGGCCGGACGGCCCGCTGGAGGTAGGTGTACGTCGAGCAGCCCGGCTCCCCGATCGCCGCCGCGTCGATCGCGTGGATCGCGTCCGTCATCGCCGGCCCGTCCGGATCGGTGCGCTCCGCGTAGTAGTCGAGCGTCGCGGCTGCCGCGCCCTCGGGCATCGGCCACTCCAGCGGATAGGTCAGCAGGACCGTGTCCGCCTGCTTGATCCGTGAGCCGTCGTACCCCGCGTACTGGAGAAAGACCTTGCGCCGCGCGTCGTACGGGATGCGCAGACGGCCGGCGATCCGCGTCCACGCGGCGGGCGCCTCCTCCCCGACGAGCGCGGCGGCGCGCGCCGCGTCGCGCAGGACGGTCGCGGCGCCCGCGTTGGTGAAGACGCCGTCGGTGACGCCGTTGCTGTACTCGTCGGGGCCCGCGACCTCCTTCACCGAGTAGCTGCCGTCCGCGTTGGCGGTCACCCGCGAGGCCCAGAACTCCGCGATCCCGCGCATCAGCGGCCAGCCGCGCTCGCGCAGCCAGTCCCGGTCCCCGGTGGCCAGGTAGTACTGCCAGGCGGCCAGTGCGATATCGCTCTGGAGGTGGTTCTGCGTGACGCAGTGCGGCGGATTCCAGCTCTGGCACTCCGACCAGAGGTAGCCATCGCCGCCGCTGGTCCACGGATAGAACAGCCCCTTGAAGCCGAGCTTGGCGGCGTTCTCGGCCGCCGCCCCGCGGGTGCGGTAGCGGTACTCGACGACCCCGCGCGCCAGTTCCGGCCCGGTGGCCAGCAGCGCCGGGTACATGAAGATCTCGGCGTCCCAGAAGATCAGCCCCGCGTAGTTGTCGCTGCTCAGCCCGGTCGGCGCCAGACTGTCGGCGGTGCCGGGGCGGACGGCGGTCAGCAGCCCGTACCGCGCGGCGCGCAGCCACGCGCGCAGGTCGGTCTGCTCCTCCTCCCGGCCCGCCACGTCGATGTCGGCGTTCCAGAGGGGCGCCCACGCGCGCGCGTTGGCCGCGAACACCTCCCGCCAGCCGCGCGCGGCGGCGCGCCGGGACGCGTCGAGCGCGGCGGCACGGGGATCGGGGGAGGTGAGCGCGGTGTCGACGCCGACGTACTTCTCGAACGTGTACGTACGGTCCGCGCGGACGGCGACCGTGCCGACCCTGCCCGCCCTGCCGCCGGTGCCGCCCGCGTTCCCCGGGGACGGCCGCAGGACGGAGGCGATGGCGCCGGCCGTCGCCGTACCGTTCGTACGGAAGGTGGCGACGCCGCCCCCCTGCCCCGTACGCGCCCGGTCGGTCCGGGTGATCCGGCGCGCGCCGCGCCAGTCGAGGTCCCCCGTCACGGCGGCCTCGCCGCTCCAGCGCGGGGTGAGGCGCAGCCGTACGGCGCCGGTGTGCGGGTCGGAGCGGTCGGTGAGGACCTCGTACGTCAGATCGGTGACGCGCCCGTCTGCCGCGGTCCAGCGCAGGCTGGTGACGACCACGCCGCAGCGCGGCAGCAGGCTCTGGCGGTAGTGGGAGAGGCGGGCGCCGCTTCCGAACGTCTCGTCACCCACCCGCACGTCCAGGGCCGTCCAGCTGGGCAGCGCGGCGATGACCTGGCGGTCGGCGGTCGTGCCCGGTTCGTGCGCGTAGAGGCCCGCCACGAAGGCGCCGTCGTAGCGCGGGGTGTACAGCGGCCAGCCGGTGGCGGCGCCGCTCTCCGCGTAGCCGGCGCCCGTGGGGGGCACGCGGGTGCCGAGGTAGCCGTTGCCGGTGTACGCGTGATAGCTGTCGGCAGGGTCGATCCGGGTCGCCGCGGGGGTCCAGCCGGGGCCGGGCTCCGTGCCGCAGGCGGGAGCGGGGGCGGGCGCCGGGTCCGGCGTCCGGCTGTCGGCGTACGTGAGCGGCGGCACCACGGCGAGCAGCGTGCCGGCGACGAGTGGGGCGAGAAGGCGCGTTCGCGAGAGGCTCACGGACAGGACGCTACGAACGCGGCCGGGGCGACCGGGGCGCGGCGCGCGTGGTGAACGGCTGATTCCGGGAGGCCGCGCCCCGGCCGCGCCGGCTCACGCGCTCAGCCCTGTCTTCGCCCCCGCGCCGCAGAGCGGCACCACCGCGGCGCCGTCCGTCCGGTCGCGCACGGCCGCCCAGCAGGCGACGCCCGTCGACTCCACGAAGAGGCCGCGTGCGGCCAGGTCCCGCTGGGCCGAACGCAGTTGGTCCTCGGTCACGGTGAGGAAGGTGCCGCCGGACGCGCGGACCGCGCGCAGGATCTGCCGGGCCCGGGGCGGGTTCGGGATGGCGATGCCCTCCGCGAGGGTGGGCGCGGGCCCGGCCGCCCGCGCCGGGAGAAGCTCGTCGGCACCCGCGTGGAAGGCCGCCGCCAGCGGCGAGACGGCCTCGGCCTGCACGGCCACCAGGGCGGGACGTTCGGCGATGGACCCGTTGCCGTACAGCTCGGCGACGGCGAGGGCGGCGCCGAGCAGCAGCGTGCCGTTGCCGACCGGTACGACGATCGTCTCGGGGAGGCGGCCGCCGTACTCCTCCCACAGTTCGTATACATAGGTCTTCGTGCCGTGCAGGAAGTACGGGTTGTGGACATGGCTCGCATAGAAGGTGCGGGGTTCGCCGGCGGCGGCGCGAGCGGCCAGGGCGGTGGCCTCACGGTCGCCCGCGACACGTTCCAGGCGGGCGCCGTGCGCCCGGATCTGCTCGGTCTTCTTAGGAGAGGTGGCCTCCGGCACGTACACGGTGCAGGGCAGCCCGGCCCGCGCGCAGTACGCCGCGACAGCCGTCCCCGCGTTGCCGCTGCTGTCGGCGATCACCCGCCGCACCCGCTCGGGCCCCAGCCGGCGCGCCAGCTCCACGAGCATGACGGCGCCCCGGTCCTTGAAGGACAGCGTCGGCATCAGGAAGTCCAGCTTGGCGGTCACGGAGGGCGTCAGCGCGACGAGCGGGGTACGGCCCTCGCCGAGGCCGGCCGACGGCTCGGCGAGCGGCAGCGCCTCCGCGTACCGCCAGAGGGAGTTGACCCGCCGGGGCAGCGAATCCAGCTCTACAGAACCGGCGTTGAAGTCGAGATCCCAGGGGCCGCCGCAGCCGGGGCAGCACCAGTCGGCCGTCTCGACGGGTGCGCGGGTGCCGTCCGCCGGGCATTGATACGTCATGGGCATGGCCGCCAGCATGGCAGCCGTACAGGGAGATCCGGATGTAAACCCATGATCATCACTTCGAGTGAAACCATGGCCCATGCTTGCGAATATCAACCGACGGTTGCCAGGCTGTTGCTGTCTGTCAAGCTGATGGGAGTGGCCCGTGGCCTTCGGTGAGCAGCCCGCCTATCTGCGCGTTGCGAGCGATCTACGCGAGAAGATCGTCAATGGAGCCTTGCCGCCGCACGCCCGGCTGCCCTCGCAGGCCCGGATCCGGCAGGAGTACGGCGTCTCGGACACGGTCGCGCTGGAGGCGCGCAAGGTGCTGATGGCCGAGGGCCTGGTCGAGGGCCGCTCCGGGTCCGGCACATATGTCCGCGAGCGCCCCGTGCCGCGCCGGATCGCCCGCTCCGGCTACCGGCCGCCGTCCGGCTCCAGCCCCTTCCGCCAGGAGCAGACGGAGGCCGGCGCGCGGGGCACCTGGGAGTCGAGGAGTCAGCAGGAGGAGGCGAGCGCCGAGATCGCCGACCGGCTCGGGATCGAGGAGGGGGAGCGCGTGATGCGGACGCGCTACGTCTTCCGGGACGGGGGCGAGCCCATGATGCTCTCCACCTCCTGGGAGCCGCTCACGGTCACCGGGCGCACCCCGGTGATGCTCCCGGAGGAGGGGCCGCTCGGCGGCTGCGGGGTGGTCGAGCGGATGGCGGCCATCGACATCGTGGTGGACAACGTCCTGGAGGAGGTCGGCGCGCGTCCGGGGCTGGCGGAGGAGCTGATGGCGCTGGGCGGGGTGCCGGGCCATGTGGTGATGGTCCTGGAGCGGACGTATTTCGCCTCCGGGCGGGCGGTGGAGACGGCGGACGTGGTGATCCCCGCCGACCGCTATCGCATCGCGTACCACCTCTCCGTGAAGTGACGCGCGGTCAAGTGACTCATATCGGCCGTTCTGGTCCGCCCGGGTGACCCCGAGCCGGTCTCTCGACGGGCTCGGAATGTCCGTTTTCATGGTGCTCGTGGGGACTTGGCGGGGCGTACGGGGCGGCTGAGTGGGGAGCGCCTTCATAGTGGGGGGCGTGAACAGCGGTTTTCCGCCCCCCTGTTTCCGGCGTTTTGTTGGCCGGATGCGTACCTCTTCGTAAAAACACGTATCCGCTCCGTAAAGGTCAGGCGTACGCTCGGGCATATGCGGATTGCGGTTTCCTGGAGATCATCGGAGAGTTGCGGGCCGACGGCGGGAGGGGTGCGATGAACGACGGTGGAGCCGCGCTGCCCTGGCTGGTGATACGGCAGGACGACAACGGTGCGCGCTACCGCGTCGGCCGGTACGCCACGCAGGACGAGGCGCAGAAGATAGCCGACAGCCTGCACGGGCGCGGTCACCAGCAGCTCTACTCGGTGGAGCGGGTGAGTCCGGCGGCCCGGTAGGCCCTCCCCGGCCGTGCGGCCCTCGCAGTCCAGTCTGTGCGGCCCTCCCCCGCCGTGCGGCCCTCGCGATCCAGTCCGTGCGGCCCCCCGGCCGGGCGTCCCGTACGGCCCGGCTGTGCGCCCGGCCTGCCCGCCCGGTCGCGCCGGCCGCCGCCGCGTTACGCTCCGGCGCATGGCTGATCGTGTGGTGGTGGCGGGCGCGGTGTTCGACCGGGGGCGGCTGCTGGCCGCCCGCCGCAGCGCGCCGCCCGAGCTGGCCGGGCGCTGGGAGCTGCCGGGCGGAAAGCTGGAGCCGGGGGAGCTGCCGGAACAGGGCCTCGTGCGGGAGCTGCGGGAGGAACTGGGCGTGGAGGCGCGGCCGGTGGAGCGGATTCCCGGCGAGTGGCCGCTGAAACCCGGCCTGGTGCTCCGGGTGTGGACGGTCCGGCTGCTCTCCGGTGAGCCCCGGCCGCTTGAGGACCACGACGAACTGCGCTGGCTGGGCCCCGACGAGATCCATACGGTGGACTGGCTCGACCAGGACCGCCCGGCGGTGACCGAAGCCGCCCGCCGGTTCCCCACCGTGGGGCGGTAATTGTCCCGATTGTCGGGTATGTAAGTACGTACCGCCCACAAGGTGCGGGTCCGCCGTCGTTCCGGGATGTGGTCGGCTTGATCGACACGGAGAGCGGCGCGTGTGCCGAGTGGACCTTCCCCGCCGAACCCGACGCCGTCCGCACCGCCCGCCATGTCGTGCGCGACACGCTCCACCGCTGGAGCCTGCCCGTCGCTGCGGCGGAGATGGCGGTTCTGCTGGTCAGCGAGCTGATGACCAACTCCCTGCGGTACGCCTCGGGGCCGATCGGGGTGCGGCTGGCGATCGGCGGCGCGCCCCCGCCCGTACCGTCCGGGAGCACCGAGCCCGCCCCGCGCCGTCCCCCCGGCCCGCTCGCCGGAGCGGAGGCCGGGGCGGAGGCCGGAGCGGAAGCCGGAGCCGCCGAGGTCCCGGAAGCCGCCGTGCCCGACGGTGATCTGCTGGTGGAGGTCTCCGACCCGCTCCCCGATCCTCCCGTCGAGCGCGCCCCCGGACCCGACGACGAACGGGGCCGGGGGCTGCGCCTCGTGGCCTGTTCCGCACGACGCTGGGGGACGCGACGTGGGAAGACAGGTAAGACCGTGTGGTTCGAGCTGCCCCTCTCTGGTTAGAAGTGTGAAGGGACAACGATCACGCCCCGCTCGGCTCAAAAAGAGCGAGACTGTGCTGTGATCGTGAACGGCGTGCCGGCCGGGGCCGTAGTGCTGAATACTGCGGGCAAGGGCCGGTCCGGTGCGTGAGCTGGAGGGGACGGTCGCGTGAGCGAAATATCTGGGGCGACGGGCGACGTCGTATGGCAGAGCAGTCCGCCCGGCTCGATCTATGACTACATCAGGGCCGCATCGTTCTCGATCGGCCCCGATGGGCTGGTGGATCAGTGGAGCCAACGGGCCGGCGAGCTGTTCGGCATGGACGCGCACGAGGTCAGAGGCAAGGACCCGGTCGAGGTGCTCATGCCTGCCGACCTGCGGTCGCGTGGACGCCGCAAGGTGCGGGAGATCCTCGACGGCAAGGAGTGGACCGGGCTGCTCCCCTTCCGCGCGCCCGGCGGGCGCGGGGAGACGGGGCTCGCCGAGGTCTATGTGATGCCCAGCGAGACGGAGAGCGGCGAACGGGCCGCGCTCTGCATCGTCGTGGACGTCCGCGCGCTGCGCCGGATCGAAACCGACCTGGCCTCTTCGCAGGCTATTTTCGGCCAATCTCCCTTCGGGTTTCTCCTGTTCGGTACGGACCTCAAAGTACGGCGCGCCAATCAGCGTTTCGCCACGGTCTTCGGCGGCGGGGTCACCGACCACCGGGGCCGTACGGCGTACGACTACCTCTCCCGCTCCGAGGCCGACCGGCTGACCGCCGCGCTCCAGCGGGTCCTGGAGACGGGGGAGTCCGTCACCGACCTGCCGATCGTCGGCGTCAGGCCGGCCGACCAGGAGCGCCGCAACTGGTCGATGAACCTCTACCGCGTCCACAGCGGCTCCGGGAACGTCCTCGGTATCGCCGGGGTCGGCACCGATGTCACGCACCGGCACGCGGCGGCCCGCGAGGCCGCCAGCGCCCGGCGCAATCTCGCGCTCCTCAACGAGGCGAGCGCCCGGATCGGCAACTCGCTGGATCTGGAGACCACCGCCCGCGAGCTGCTCGACGTCGCCGTGCCCGGCTTCTGCGACCTCGCCTCCGTCGACCTCTACCAGTCGCTGCTCACCGGCGAGGAGACGCCGCCGGGGCGTTGGGAGTCCTCCGGCGCCGAGTCCGGCGGCGGCAGCGCCCGGCTGCGCCGGGTCGGCTTCGCGAGCGCCGTCTCGGACGGGCCGCTGACGGGCCCCGTCGGCACCGACGACGCGGGGTACGTACCGCCGGACGTCGGCGTGGTGCACCGCTTCCCCTTCAGCTCGCTCAGCGCGAACGCCCTGCGCACCGGACAGGTGCAGACCATCCCCGGCGAGGCGGGCAGTCCGGTCCAGTCGAGCTTCGCCGTCCCGATGGTCGCGCACGACACCGTCATCGGGCTGGTCCAGTTCTCCCGTACGAAGGGCAGCGAGCCGTTCGGTGAGCGGGACCGGTTCCTCGCCGTGGAACTCGCCGCCCGCGCCGCCGTCTGTATCGACAACGCCCGCCTCTACCGCAGGGAGCACGAGCGGGCACTGATCCTGCAACGCAGCCTGCTGCCGCCCGGCGATCCCGAGGCGGCCGGTCTGGACATCGCCTGCCGCTATCTGCCGGGCACCACGGCCACCGAGGTCGGCGGCGACTGGTTCGACGTGATCGAGCTGCCGGGCCACAGGACCGCGCTGGTCGTGGGCGACGTCATGGGGCGCGGACTGCGGGCCGCGGTCGCCATGGGTGAACTCCGTACGGCCGTACGCACCCTGGCGCTGCTCGATCTGGAGCCCGCCGAAGTGCTCTCCGCGCTGGACGAGATCGCCCGTGGCCTCGGCACCCCCAGCGGCGCCCAGCAGGCGTCGCGCGTCGCGCACAAGTCACGGGACGCCGACCTCTCCGAGGTCTACCTCGCCACCTGCGTGTACGCGGTCTACGACCCTGTCACCCGGCGCTGCACGTTCGCGAACGCCGGACATCTCCCGCCCGCCGTGGTCGAACCGGGCGAGGAGGCGCTGATGCTCGACGTGCCGCCCGGCATGCCGCTCGGGGTGGGCGGCGAGCCCTTCGAGCAGGTCGAGGTGGACCTGGCCGAGGGCGCGCTCCTCGCGCTCTACACGGACGGGCTGGTCGAGTCCCGGGACCAGCCGCTGGACGAGGGGCTCACCGCCCTGCGGGCGGCCCTCGCCAACCAGGGCCGGCCCCTGGAGGACGTCTGCGACCATGTGCTGAACACCCTGGACACCCGGCACGGTGAGGACGACATCGCCCTGCTGATGGCCCGCATCCAGGGGCTGCCCACCGAGGCGGTCGGCGACTGGCAGCTGCCGCGCGAGCCCCGCTCGGTCGGCCGGGCCCGGGAACTCTCCCGCACGCAACTGCTCGCCTGGGACCTCGAACCGCTGGTCGACACCGTCGAACTGCTCGTCAGCGAGCTGGTGACCAACGCGCTGCGGTACGGCGAGGGCGAGATCAGGCTGCGGCTGCTGCGCGACCGCACCCTGGTCTGCGAGGTGTGGGACGCGGGGCTGGTGCAGCCCAGGCGCCGCAGGGCCCGCGACACCGACGAGGGCGGCCGGGGTCTGCAACTGGTCGGGCTGCTGAGCGCGGCGTGGGGCTCGCGCCGTACCCCGCGCGGCAAGACGGTCTGGTTCGAACTCGCCCTGCCGGACGGGGAGACGGCGGCGGCGGAGCCGACGGTGGAGCAGCTGCTGAGCATGTTCTGACGGCGCGCGGTCGGGAGAACGGCCAGGGGGTACGGGTAGGTCTGTGCCGGTACGGGAGCGACCGGCGGCGGCCGGGACCGGAACCCCGGTCAGGATCGGCCGCCCGCCCCGCCGCCGCCCGCCCCGCTGCCCGCTTCGATCGCGCCCGTACCCTCTTCGGACCGGCCCCGGTGCGACCGTACGTCCCGCTCCGCGAGGTCCCGCGCCTGCCGGGCCAGGGCGTCCGCCCGCCGCGCCTCGGACCGCGCGGTGTGCGCGTCGCCCGCCGCCGCGCGGCCACGCGCCCACTCCAGCAGGCGGCGCGACTCCGCGAGGCGGGTGCGGGCCGGGGCGCCGACCGCGCCCCGGTGCGCGGTGATGTAGGCGGTGGCGGCGCCGGTCGCCGAGCGGGCCGTGAGCATCGCCTGATCGAGGAGCGCGCCGGTCCTGGGACGGTCGGCGTCGGGCCGGCGCGCCCCGGTCAGCGCCCCGTCCAGCAGCGTGTCCGCCTCCCCGATCCGGCGCAACGCGTCGATCGGGTCGTAGCGCCCGCCGGCCACCTCCCGCCGTACGTCCGCGAACATCGCCTCCGCGCGGCCGATGCGGCCCTGGAGATCGGCGACGGGCGCGCCCTGTGTGCCGTCCTTCGGCAGGCCGCGGGCTTCCGCCAGGTCCGTCTCCGTCCCGGTGAGCGCGCCGGGCAGCATCCCGGCGGCCTCCGCCAGCTCCCGGGCCCGCCGCTCGACCGCCTCGACCAGGACGGCCGCCTGCCCGGCCGCGCTCCCGGCGGCGCGCACGCGCGCGGCGGCCCCGCCGGTGTCCCCGGCGTCGACCAGGCCCCTGGCCTCGTCCAGCGCCGAGCCCGCGCACATGAGCCGGTTCCCGGCCTCGTCGGCGTCGGCCGCGACGGGGGCGACGGCCGTGTCCGCGTACCGCCCGCGCAGGGTGCCGAGGGTCTCGCGTGCGGTGGCGGCCCGTCCGGCCAGGGCGCGGCAGATGAGCGCGACGGAGCCGAGGGCCTCCGGGACGTTCCGCTCCGGTGCCCGCAGCCGGTCGAACCCCTCGGCCTCGGCGTCCAGCCGCGCGTCGGCCCGCGCGCACCGCGCGAGGATCTCCGCCAGCACGCCGCGCCGCTCCCGGTCGTCCGGCGGCGGCGCGTCGTCCAGCTCCTGGCGCAGCCGGAACGCCACGGTCAGCTCGCCCTCCGCGAAGGCCACCGCCTCGGTGAGGCGCGCCACGTCGGGCGCCCCGGACCGCGCCGCCGCGAAGGCCAGCTCCTCCTGGCGGGCGCGCACGGCGTCGTCCGTCCCGACCAGCGCCCGCTCCGCCCGGATGGCCGGCTCCGCCGACGGGTTGCGCGGTGGCGGCCCCGAGCCGCCGGACGTGCCCCGGTCGGCGGGGGCGCCGCCCGGGGTCGTACGGTTCGCCATCCGCCGCCTGCGCTTGACGAAGGTGTACGAGGCGACGGCCACCGCGGCGAGCAGCACGGCGACGGGCAGCACCAGATAGACGGCCGCGCCCGCGTCCGTCGCGCCCCCTTCGGCCGCGTGCCCGCCCGGACCGGCCGCGCCGAGGGCCGCCGGGTACGCGTACCGCCGAGGAAGCGCCGCCGGCTCCTCGGCCCGCGCGCCGCCCGCTCCGGGCCCGGCCGTCCACCACACCAGGACCAGCGGGGCGAGCAGGACCCGGCCGGTTATCCGGGTCCTGACGGCGCGCACGGAAGTCGTCACAATCGGGAGGCTATGTCCCGGTAAAAGGGTTCGCGACCGGACCGTTCGGCGGGCGAGGGGCGAGCGGTCAGCCCCCTCGGCGGGGAAAGGCAGGGAAACTTGCAAGGTTGCCTGCCTATCTTCTACGGTGCGCAGATGACCGAACCGCCCGCAGACCAGTCGGTGAAGGCGCCGAGCGCCGAGGACCTCGCCGACGACGTCACCGCCGTGGTCGGCAGACTCGCGCGGCGCATGCGCGTGGCCGCGAGCCACGACAGCCGGCTGACGCCCTCCCAGCGCACGGTCCTGGCGCGGCTGGCGGAAGGACCGTCCACCACGGCCGCCCTGGCCCGCGCCGAGTACGTACGCCCGCAGTCCATGCGGCTGACCCTCGGCGCCCTGGAGGAGCAGGGCATGGTCGAGCGGACGCCCGACCCCGACGACGGCCGCCAGTCCGTCGTGTCGGCCACCCCGACCGGCCTGACCACGCTCGCCGAACTGCGGGCGGCCAAGCGGGGATGGCTGACCGAGGTCATGGCCCGCGAGCTGGACACCGCCGAACGCCGCACGCTGGCCGAGGCCGTGGCGCTGCTGGAGCGGTTGGTCGAAGGGGGTGAATCGGACGGAAGCAGGCGATAGTCCGACGAGCCGCGCGGTGCGGGGCGCGGGGGCCCGTACGGAGACGGCCACCACCGCGGATGCCGTCACCACGGGCGCTCCCGCGCGAGCCGGCACGGGTACGGACACCCCCGGCACGGGTACGGACACCCCCGGCACGGGTACGGACACCCCCGGCACGGGTACGGAGGCCCCGGCGGAATCGGCGGCCACCACGCCCGTTCCGGGCCCCGCCCCTGGTGCCGCGCCCGTCCCCGGGTTCAGCGCCCGGCTCACCGCGCCGCTGCTCATCGGCTCCGTACTCAACCCGCTCAACACCACCATGATCTCCACCGCGCTGGTGGCGATCGGGCACCACTTCGGGGTCGGCGCCGCCGACACCGCGTGGCTGATCTCCGTGCTCTACCTCGCCAGCGCCGTCGCCCAGCCCGTCCTCGGCAAGCTCGCCGACACGCTGGGCGCGCGCCGGATCTTCCTCGCCGGGCTCGTCGTCGTCCTCGCGTCCGGGCTGATCGGCATGGCGGCGCCGTCCTTCGGCTGGCTGATCGTCTCCCGGGTGCTCCTGGGCATCGGCACGTCCTCCGCCTATCCCGCCGCCATGTCCGTCCTGCGCGACGAGGGCCGCCGGGTCGGCCGGCCCGCTCCCCGTCCCGTGCTGGCCCGGCTCTCCTTCGCCACGCTCGGCTGCATGGCGGTCGGGCCGACCCTCGGCGGGGTGCTGGTGATGCTGGTCGGCTGGCGGGGCATCTTCGCCGTCAACCTGCCCGTCGCGCTGATCGCCTTCGCCGTCGGAGTCCTCTGGATCCCCGCCGACCCGCCTCGCGGACAGGCACCCGGCGCCGTCCCCGGTGGCGAATCGCTCGGCAGGTCGCTCGATCCGCTCGGCATAGGGCTGTTCGCCACCGCGCTGACCGTCCTCGTCTTCTTCCTCCTCGACCTGGCCCATCCGGCGTGGTGGCTGCTCGCGCCGTTCGCCGCCCTGTCCTGCCTGCTCGCCTGGTGGCAGCTGCGCCGACCGCGGCCGTTCATCGATCTGCGGATGATCGCCGCCAACGGCCCGCTGGCCCGCACCTATCTGCGGCACGGCACCAGCTATCTGCTGATCTACTGCGTGATGTACGGATACACCCAGTGGCTGGAAGAGGCCCGCGGCTTCTCCTCCGGCGACACCGGGCTGCTCATGCTGCCGATGTCGCTGGCCGCGCTGACCTGTTCACTGCTCGGCGCCCGTACCCAGGGGATACGCGGCCCGCTGACCCTCGGCTGCCTCTCGCTGACCGGCGGGGCCGTCCTGCTGTTCTTCTTCAGCGGCGCCACCCCGCTCCCCGTCCTGCTGCTCGCCGGCGTCTGCTTCGGCGTGCCCCAGGGCCTGATCGGCACCAGCAACCAAGCCGCCGTACAGGCCCACGCACCGCCCGAGTCCATAGGCTCCGCCGCCGGACTCCAGCGCACCGCGCAGTACATCGGCGCCATCTCCGCCGCCGGGCTGATCGCCCTCGCCTACGGCCAGCGGGCGAGCGACGGCGGTCTGCGCCTCATGGCGGGCGCCTGCGCACTCCTCGGAGTGCTCCTCGTCCTCCTCACCCTCACCGACCGGGCCCTGCGCCCCGACCGGGACGCACGTCACTGAGCGCCCGGGCCCCCGCCCCCCTCACCGCAAGGAGCACCACCATGACCGCCACCACCCTCGACCCCAGGACCGCACTGGTCGTCGTCGACCTCCAGAAGGGCATCGTCGGACTGCCCACCGTCCACCCCGCCGCCGAGGTCGTGCGGCGCGCGGCCGAACTCGCCGACGCCTTCCGGGCGAAGGACCTGCCCGTCGTGCTCGTACGGGTCACCGGAAGGGCGCCCGGCCGTACGGAGGCGGCCCCGCGCGGCGGCGGCCTCCCCGCCGCCGACTGGGCCGACTTCGTGCCCGAACTGGGGCAGCGGGACAGCGACATCGTCGTCACCAAGCACACGTACGGCGCCTTCCACGCCACCGACCTCGACCTCCAGCTGCGCCGCAGGGGCGTCACCCAGGTCGTGGTGGTGGGCATCGCCACCAGCAAGGGCGTCGAGTCCACGGCCCGCGCCGCCCACGAGCACGGCTACCACGTCACCATCGCCACCGACGCGGTCACCGACACGGACGAGGGCGTGCACACCAACTCCGTCGAGAAGATCTTCCCGGCGCTCGGCGAGACCGGCACCACCGAGGCGATCCTGAAGCTGCTCGGCTGACGCGCCCCGCGCCCGCCCGGCGGGGGCCCGCCCGTACGCCGTCGCCCGGACGGTACGAGCGGGCCCCCGGCCGTACCGTCAGCCGCGACGGCGCCCGATCCTGCTGCCCAGCCACACCAGCGGGTCGTACTTGCGGTCCACCGCCCGCTCCTTGAGCGGGATCAGCGCGTTGTCCGTGATCCTGATGTGCTCGGGACAGACCTCCGTACAGCACTTGGTGATGTTGCAGTAGCCCAGCCCGTGTTCGTCCTGCGCGGCCCTCGCGCGGTCGATCCCCGACTCCCCGGCCGCGTCCAGCGGATGCATGTCCAGCTCGGCCACCCGCATCAGGAAGCGCGGCCCGGCGAAGGCGGCCTTGTTCTCCTCGTGGTCCCGCACCACATGGCAGGTGTCCTGGCACAGGAAGCACTCGATGCACTTGCGGAACTCCTGCGAGCGCTCCACGTCGACCTGCCGCATCCGGTACTCACCGGCCGCCACCCCCGGCGGCGGGACGAAGGCCGGTACCTCCCGGGCCTTCTCGTAGTTGAAGGACACGTCCGTCACCAGATCGCGGATCACCGGGAAGGCGCGCAGCGGGGTGACGGTGACCGGCTCCTCGCGGGAGAAGACGGACATCCGGGTCATGCACATCAGCCGGGGCCGTCCGTTGATCTCCGCGCTGCACGAACCGCACTTGCCCGCCTTGCAGTTCCAGCGCACCGCCAGGTCCGCCGCCTGCGTCGCCTGGATGCGGTGGATGATGTCGAGGACGACCTCACCGTCGTTCACCTCGACGGCGAAGTCCGTCAGCTCCCCGCCGTCCGTGTCGCCCCGCCAGATCCGGAACGTCGCCTCGTAGGAGGTGGAAGCGCTCGCGTTCACTCGTGAAGCTCCTCTTCGGCGAGGTACTTGACCAGCTCGTCCTTGTCGAACAGGGCGAGCAGATCCGGACGGATGGGCTCGGTGGCCCGCCGGGTCAGCGCGATCCTGCCGCCCGGGCTGTCCTTGAGCCGGCAGTGCAGATTGATCCGGCGCCAGTCGGCGGCCATCGCGGGATGGTCCTCCCTGGTGTGACCGCCGCGGCTCTCCGTACGCTCCAGGGCCGCGCGCGCCACGCACTCGCTGACCAGCAGCATGTTCCGCAGATCGAGCGCGAGGTGCCAGCCGGGGTTGAACTGCCGGTGCCCCTCGACCCCGGCGCGCGCGGCCCGCAGCCGCAGCTCGGCCAGCTTCTCCAGCGCCCGGACCATCTCGTCCTCGGTCCTGATGATGCCGACCAGGTCGTTCATCGTCCGCTGGAGTTCCTGATGGACGCTGTACGGGTTCTCCGGGCCCGGCCCGGCGTCGTGACGGGCGGACCCCTCCGCGCCGAACGGCCGCAGCGCCTCGGCCGCCGCCGCGTCGATCCCTCCCTCGTCCGGCACCGGGCGCGCGGCCAGTCCGCCCGCGTACCGGGCCGCGTACAGCCCGGCCCGCCGTCCGAAGACCAGCAGGTCGGAGAGGGAGTTCCCGCCGAGCCTGTTGGAGCCGTGCATCCCGCCCGCCACCTCGCCCGCCGCGTACAGCCCCGCGACGTCCGGCGTGGCGGCCGTCTCCGAGTCGACGGCGACCCCGCCCATCACGTAGTGGCAGGTCGGGCCGACCTCCATCGCCTCCGCCGTGATGTCGACGTCCGCCAGCTCCTTGAACTGGTGGTACATCGACGGCAGCCGGCGCCGGATCGCCTCCGCCGGCATCCGGGTCGAGACGTCCAGGAAGACCCCGCCGTGCGGGGAGCCCCGGCCCGCCTTCACCTCGGAGTTGATGGCGCGGGCCACCTCGTCGCGCGGGAGCAGCTCGGGCGGGCGGCGATTGCGGTCCGGGTCCTCGTACCAGCGGTCGCCCTCCTCCTCGGACTCCGCGTACTTCTCCTTGAAGACGTCGGGGATGTAGTCGAACATGAAGCGTCTGCCCTCGGAGTTGCGCAGCACCCCGCCGTCCCCGCGCACGGATTCGGTGACGAGGATGCCCTTGACCGAGGGCGGCCAGACCATCCCGGTCGGATGGAACTGCACGAACTCCATGTTCAGCAGGGGCGCTCCCGCGAGCAGCGCCAGCGCGTGCCCGTCGCCGGTGTACTCCCAGGAGTTCGACGTCACCTTGAAGGACTTGCCGATGCCGCCGGTGGCGAGGACCACGGCGGGGGCCTCCAGCACGAAGAAGCGGCCGGACTCCCGCTCGTAGCAGAAGGTCCCCGCGATCCGGTCGCCGTCCTTCAGCAGCCGGGTGACCGTGCACTCCTGGTAGACCTTGAGCCGCGCCTCGTGGTCGCCGTACTCCCGGAAGTCCTCCTGCTGGAGCGAGACGATCTTCTGCTGGAGCGTGCGGATCAGCTCCAGGCCGGTACGGTCGCCGACGTGAGCGAGGCGCGGGTACTCGTGTCCGCCGAAGTTGCGCTGCGAGATGCGGCCGTCGGGGGTGCGGTCGAAGAGCGCGCCCCAGGTCTCCAGCTCCCAGACCCGGTCGGGCGCCTCACGCGCGTGCAGCTCGGCCATCCGCCACTGGTTGAGGAACTTCCCGCCGCGCAGGGTGTCGCGGAAGTGGGTCTGCCAGTTGTCGCCGGAGTTCACATTGCCCATGGAGGCGGCGATTCCGCCCTCGGCCATCACCGTATGGGCCTTGCCGAAGAGGGACTTGCAGATGACGGCCGTACGGGCGCCCCGTTCGCGCGCCTCGACGGCTGCCCGCAGCCCGGCGCCTCCCGCGCCCACCACCACGACGTCCCAGGCCCGGCGTTCGAGTTGCGTCATGTCGGAAGGCTCTCCCCGGTGGTCTGAAGAAGCGCGGATCGGACGGGGTACGGATCGGACGGCGTACGGGGTGGACGGGGAACGCGTCCCGTCAGAACAGGCGCGGGTCGGCGAACGCTCCGGTGGCGAGCAGATAGACGTAGAAGTCGCACGCGGCGACGCTGATCAGCGAGGCCCAGGCGAGCTGCATGTGGCGGCCGTTCAGCTTCCCGGCCCAGCTCCACAGCCGGTAGCGCACCGGGTGTTTCGAGAAGTGCCGCAGCCGCCCGCCGACGATGTGCCGGCAGGAGTGGCAGGAGAGGGTGTACGCCCAGATCAGCAGGATATTGACGAGGAAGATCAGCGAACCGAGACCCAGGTGGCCCCAGGCGTACTCCTCGTCGCGGAAGGTCAGCGCGGTGTCGTACGTCAGGACACCGGCGACCAGCAGGGCCGCGTAGAAGAAGTACCGGTGGACGTTCTGGAGGATCAGCGGGAAGCGGGTCTCGCCGGTGTACTTCCGGTGCGGCTCGGCGACGGCGCAGGCGGGCGGTGAGGCCCAGAAGCCCCGGTAGTACGCCTTGCGGTAGTAGTAGCAGGTCAGCCGGAAGCCCAGCGGGAAGATCAGGATCAGCAGCGCGGGGGACAGCCCCCACCAGCCGCCGAACAGCTCCCAGTTGGGGCCGTGCCGCATCGGCGCGCAGCTCTCCGCCAGACAGGGCGAGTAGAACGGCGAGACATAGGGCGCCGCGTAGTAGTCGCTGCCGGCGAAGGCGCGCCAGGTCGAGTAGACGACGAAGGCGAGGAGTCCGGCGGCGGTCCCGGCGGGCGCCAGCCACCAGCGGTCCGTCCGCAGATGGCGCGCCGCGATGGCGGCACGCGAGGCGCCGCGCACACCCGTACCGCCGGGTGATCCGCTCGTACGGGCCGGTGGGGGTTCGGTTCCGGTGGCCAAAGACGTCTCCTCGGTCCGTTACGATCCTGGGCGCTTCGGGTACCTCGGGTGCTTCGATCGCCTCGCGTGCCGGGACGGACCGGGGTCAGGGCGCGCGCCGGTCGCGTACGCCCAGGCCCTCGTCGTCCGAGTCCGTCCACAGCGCGCTGTCGTACGGGGTGTCGGAGATGGTGACCAGGTCCTCCACGCGCGCGGTGGCGCGGGCGCGCGGCTCGCCCCCGAGGGGACGCGGCCCGCTTCCGGCGGTGTACGGCTCGCTCCCGGCTACGCGGGGCTCGCTCCCGGGGGTGCGGGGGAGGTTCTGCTCCAGCTGCTCCACCGTGCGGACCAGATCGTCCAGGCGACGCCTGACCGCTGTCATTTCATCCTGCAGGGACATGAGTTGCCCTCATTTCCGCGATCGGCGCTGGCTTACGGGGGATCCCCAGAGTCACTTCCCGGGTGCTCTCTGTTCTGTCTCAGAGTGTCGCGCGTCACATCGGCCCTTGTGAAGGCCGCGTCCGGATTTAGGGGGTGTCAGGGGGGTCCCGCGCCGGGCGCGCACGGCGCCGGCGCCGGCGTTGGGCCGCACGGGTGGCGTTCGCGGCCGTACCGCCGTGTCTGCGTGGCGGTTCCCGTTCGGTCGCCTTCAGTGGGTGGGCAAAGGTGTGATCATCTCTAAATTCCACAAACAGGACGAAGAGGTAACAGCCATGTCCCACGTCGGCCCGCGCGGGAGGACATGCTCCCGAACGCTCCGCTCCGTCGCGCTCCTCACCACCGGTGTCCTCGCCCTGCCCGTCCTGTCCGCGTGCACCTCGGACAGCGACGGGGACGGTGCCAAGGGCGCCGCGGCGCCCGATGTCGCACCCGCCGCGCGGAAGTGGGTCGAGCAGGGGGGAACCGTGCGCTGGGCGGTCGACACCGTGCCCGCCACCCTCAACACCTTCCAGGCCGACGCGGACAGCACGACCGGCCGGATCGCCGACGCCGTACTGCCGTCCCTCTTCACCCTCGACCGCAGCGGCCGGCCCCGGAGCAACCCGGACTACCTGGAGTCCGCGAAGACCGTCGAGCGCGAGCCCAAGCAGGTCGTGCTCTACAAGCTCAACCAGCAGGCGGTGTGGAGCGACGGCCGGGAGATCGGGGCGCCGGACTTCGTCGCCCAGTGGCGCGCGCTGCGCGGCAAGGACTCCGCGTACTGGACGGCGCGCAACGCCGGGTACGAGCGGATCGAGAAGATCGAGCGCGGCGCGAACAACCTGGAGGTCCGGGTCACCTTCGCCAAGCCGTACGCGGACTGGAAGTCCCTCTTCAGCCCCCTCTACCCCAAGGACGTGACGGGGACGCCCAACGCCTTCAACGACGGAGCGCGCAAGGCACTGAAGGCCACGGCGGGCCCCTTCCAGGTCAAGAAGGTGGACCGGAAGGCCAAGGAGACCGTGCTCGTCCGCAATCCCCGCTGGTGGGGCGAGCCCGCCAAGCTCGACTCGGTCGTGCTGAGCGCCGTGCCCAGGGGCAAGCGCGCGGCCGCGCTCGCCGACGGCAGGCTCGACATCGCGGAGATCGACAGCGGATCGGCCAAACGCATCGCCCTGGCGCACGAGGACAAGGGATCGGGTGGAGCGCGACCGCTCACGCACGGTCCCGGCGCCGAGATCACCCCGGCCTCCGCCCTCCGCTCCTGGGCGGAGGCCAACGGTTCGGACGACGAGAAGGCCGAGGCGGCCCAGGAGGCCAGGGAGCGGAGCGCCGAGGCGGTGCGGAAGTACGCCCGGGAGCAGAAGGGGCTGAGCGGCTACGCCGTCCGGAAGTCGCTGGAGCCCGCCTACACGCAGCTCGCCCTGAACGGCGAGTCCGGCCCGCTCGCCGACGAGCGGGTACGGCGCGCCGTGGCCCGCGCGCTGGACCGACAGGAGCTGGCCGACACGGTGCTCAAGCCGCTCGGGCTGCCGGCCAGGCCACCGGGCAGCCACCTGGCGCTGCTCGGACAGCAGGCGTACGCGGACAGCAGCCGCGCGCTCGGCAAGCAGGACACCCAGGAGGCGCAGGCACTGCTGGCGGACGCGGGCTGGACGCCGGGCGGGGCCGGCAAGAAGGCCGACGACGGCACCAAGGCCGGCAGCGAGGGGGAGGGCACGAAGGCCGGGAAGAAGAAGGACGAGTCCTCGGACGAGTCGGAGGACGGGACCAAGGACGAGAAGAAGGACGAGAAGTCGCAGGACAAGGGCGGATCCTCCGCTTCCGGTACCGGCTCGGCCGCCGCCTCCGACCCCCTCTCCGACGCCGCGTCCGACGAGGGCACGTACATCGTCGGCGACGACAAGCCCCGCCAGTCCGGCCCGCGCCCCGAGTCCGCCGTCCATGTCCTCGCCCCCGCCCGTAACGCCGCCGTCCAAGGCGTCGCGCTGCTCCACCAGGCGGTCCGCGCCGACGACTCCGAGGACCGCGACCAGAGGGTGAACGCCGCCCAGGACAGCAACGACAAGAAGCCCGGCGGCATGGCGGGCGCCTACGCCCCGCGCGGCACGGCCGCCCCCGCCCCCGGAGCCTCGGGAGCCGTCCCGCAGGGCGGACCGCTCGGCAAGGACGGCAAGCCGCTGACCCTCCGCTTCGTCCTGCCCGCCGGCGAGGGCGGCGAGTCGCTGCGCGCCGTCGGCGAGCGCATCTCACGGATGCTGGACCGCATCGGGATCGCCACGGAGATCACCAAGGTCTCCGACGACAGCTACTTCAAGGACCACATCGCCTCCGGCGACTACGACCTGGCCCTCTACTCCTGGCCCGCCACCGCCTACCCGGCGACCGACGGCCGGCCGATCTACGCCAAGCCCGTACCCGCCAGCGACGGATCGCTGCTGGTGGAGCAGAACTACACCCGCGTCGGCACCAACCACATCGACCAGCTCTTCGAGCACGCGGCCTCCGAGCTGGACGAGGGCAAGGCCCGCGACCTGGTCAGGCAGGCCGACGCCCGTATCTGGGCCGCCGCCGGATCCATCCCCCTCTACCAGCGCCCGCAGCTGGTGGCCGTGAAACCGGCGCTGCGGAACGCGGGCGCCTTCGGCTTCGAGACACCGCGTTACCAGGACATCGGCTACCGGAAGGCCGGCGCCTCGGGCCCGGATCTCCAGGACCCGAAGAAGAAGTGAGAAGAACGGGCGAAGAGCAGGCGAAGGTCGCGGGGCCGAAGCCGTAACCGGAGACGAAAAGGCAGGTCAAGAGCGCCTCGCAAGCTCAGAAACCCATCAATTGACTTGCCCGCCGGCCCGTCCGGCGGGCAAGCTCGTATCCGTCCACGACCCGGGCAGCTCCTCCTCACCACCCCACCCGCGCGGCGCTCCCGCGCACACCCCACCGCACCCCTCTCCGATCGGGCCGGGAAGCCCCCGGTGCCTCAGCCCCGTACCATGGGACGAGCCGTGGCCGCTCCGCCCGGCGGGCGTACGAGGAAAACAACGCCGCACCCACGATCGAGAGAAGCGCCAGCCAGCATGCCCACGCGCCACGACATCCGTAACGTCGCCATCGTCGCCCACGTCGACCATGGCAAGACCACTCTGGTCGACGCCATGCTGAAGCAGGCCGGCGCCTTCGCCGCGCACGCCGCTGAGCAGCTCGACGACCGGATGATGGACTCGAACGACCTGGAGCGTGAGAAGGGCATCACGATCCTGGCCAAGAACACGGCCGTGAAGTACCACCCGAAGACCGGTGGCGACCCGATCACGATCAACATCATCGACACCCCCGGCCACGCCGACTTCGGTGGTGAGGTCGAGCGCGGTCTGTCGATGGTGGACGCCGTCGTGCTGCTGGTCGACGCCTCGGAAGGCCCGCTTCCGCAGACCCGCTTCGTGCTCCGCAAGGCTCTCTCGGCGAAGATGCCGGTCATCCTCTGCATCAACAAGACCGACCGCCCCGACTCCCGGATCGCCGAGGTCGTCGACGAGACGTACGACCTGTTCCTGGACCTGGACGCGACGGAGGAGCAGATCGAGTTCCCGATCGTCTACGCCTGCGCGCGGGACGGCATCGCCTCGCTGACCAAGCCCGAGGACGGCACGGTCCCGGCCGACAGCGAGAACCTGGAGCCCTTCTTCAACACGATCCTGGGCCACGTCCCGGCCCCGGAGTACGACGAGGAGGCGCCGCTCCAGGCGCACGTCACCAACCTGGACGCCGACAACTTCCTCGGCCGTATCGCGCTGTGCCGCGTCGAGCAGGGCGAGCTGAAGAAGGGCCAGACCGTCACCTGGATCAAGCGTGACGGCACCATGTCCAACGTCCGCATCACCGAGCTGATGATGACGGAGGCCCTGACCCGCAAGCCCGCGGAGAAGGCCGGCCCCGGCGACATCTGCGCCATCGCCGGTATCCCGGACATCATGATCGGCGAGACCCTGGCCGACCCGGAGAACCCGATCGCGCTGCCGCTGATCACGGTCGACGAGCCGGCGATCTCGATGACCATCGGGACCAACACCTCGCCGCTGGTCGGCAAGGGCGGCAAGGGCCACAAGGTCACCGCCCGCCAGGTCAAGGACCGCCTCGACCGCGAGCTGATCGGTAACGTCTCGCTGCGCGTCCTGGACACCGAGCGCCCGGACGCCTGGGAGGTGCAGGGCCGCGGTGAGCTGGCGCTGGCCATCCTCGTCGAGCAGATGCGCCGCGAGGGCTTCGAGCTGACCGTCGGCAAGCCGGAGGTCGTCACCAAGCAGGTCGACGGCAAGACGCACGAGCCGATCGAGCGCATGACGATCGACTCCCCCGAGGAGCACCTCGGCGCCATCACCCAGCTGATGGCGACCCGCAAGGGCCGCATGGAGACGATGACCAACCACGGCTCCGGCTGGATCCGCATGGAGTGGATCGTTCCGTCGCGCGGCCTGATCGGCTTCCGTACGGAGTTCCTGACCCAGACCCGCGGCACCGGCATCGCGCACTCCATCTTCGAGGGCCACGAGCCGTGGTTCGGCGAGCTGCGCACGCGCCACAACGGCTCGCTCGTCGCGGACCGTTCGGGTTCGGTGACGCCGTTCGCCATGGTCAACCTCCAGGAGCGCGGTGTCATCTTCACCGAGGCCGGCACCGAGGTCTACGAGGGCATGATCGTCGGTGAGAACTCGCGCGCCGACGACATGGACGTGAACATCACCAAGGAGAAGAAGCTCACCAACATGCGTGCGGCCTCCGCCGACACCACGGAGAACGTGGTGCCGGCCAGGAAGCTGTCGCTGGAGCAGTCCCTGGAGTTCTGCCGCGACGACGAGTGCATCGAGGTGACTCCGGAGACCGTCCGTATCCGCAAGGTCGTCCTCGACCAGAAGCTCCGCGGCCGCGCCGCCTCCCGCGCCAAGCACGGCTGATCCTCCGGCGTCGCCACGACGCCGCAGGACCACGGCCCGGCCCGCTCCCCGCCCGCACCACCGGGGGAGCGGGCCGGGCCGTTCGTGGTGGCCGCCCGGGGGTCGTCGGCGGACCCGCCCGGCCGGAGGGCGTCCCGTACCCCGTCGCTCGCCGTCTTCCGGCCGACGTGAAGCGCTCCGCGCAACCGGTTTTCCTTGGCCAAACGTCCGGATGTCGAACATGATTCTCCGGAACATGTGTTAACGGTCCGTTTCGCGGGTGTCTGTCTGCGCTCGCTTTGTCCGTATTTCGGGCGGGCTCGACATGGCATGTTGCCAAAACGAGACACTTTAAGTGTGGTTTACGGCCCGGTCGTACTTAATAGTTGGCCATTGAGCTCGCGTCAATGGGTCATGCGCTGTGGGGGGCGCGCCGACTCACGAGCAGAAGCACACCAGGGGTACTCGGCACAGCGCACTGTCAGGGGTGTCAGCGCGCGTAGACAGTGCCCCTCTCGCAGTGACCAGTGGACTCATGAGGAGGACCCCATGCGTGGTGCCGTAAGCGCCAAATGGGTCGGGCACGCGGTTGTGATCCCCCTGGGGGAAGAGCGATCGTGACAAGTCCAGTACAGACCGAGGACGCCGAGGCGTCCGCCCTGCCCGACGCGGAGAACGCGTCGGGCGCCGGGACCCACGAGGCCAAGACGCCTGCCGGACTCTCTCCCGGCCAGTTGATGTGGCGCCGCTTCAAGCGGGACCGTACTGGGGTTGTTTCGGCCATCGTCGTCATCTTCTTCTTCGTGGTCGCGATTCTCGCGCCCGTGATCAAGATGGTGTACGGCAAGGATCCCTACACCCTGTACGGCCAGGACAACCTCGACCTGCTCGACGACTTCAACATGCCGACCGGCAGCATGGGGGGCATCACCGGCGACCACTGGTTCGGCATCGAGCCGAACCTCGGCCGTGACGTCTTCATGCAGCTGGTCTACGGCATGCGTACCTCGATCTACACCGCGCTCGCCGCGACGCTCCTGATGGTCATCGTCGGGGTGCTGGTCGGGCTGGTCGGCGGATACTACGGCGGCAAGGTCGACTACTGGCTCGGCCGGCTGACCGACTTCCTGCTCGGCTTCCCGAGCCAGCTGTTCTTCATCGCCTCCATGCCGGTTGTGGTGGCCGCCTTCGTGCGGCCCGACGAGGAGACCCCCACGGCCCTCCGGGCCACCGCGATCATCCTTGTGCTGTCGATCCTGGGCTGGATGGGCCTCTCGCGCCTGATCCGTGCCGCTACCCTCTCCCTGCGCGAGCGGGAGTTCGTGGAGGCCGCGAAGATCGCCGGCGCCTCGCCCTGGCGCATCATCCGCAAGGAACTCCTGCCCAACCTGGTCACCCCGATCCTGGTCCAGGGCACTCTGCTGCTGCCGTCCACCATCCTCTCGGTGGCTTTCCTCTCCTTCGTGGGTGTCGGCTTCGTCGAACCCACCCCGGACTGGGGCCGGATGTTCGCCACGGGCGCGGACATCTACGAACAGGACCCCTTCTACATGCTCTTCCCGGGTGTCGCCATGGTCATCTTCGTGGTGGCGTTCAACCTCCTCGGCGATTCCGTCCGAGACGCATTCGACCCGAAGTCCGGACGCTGACGTCCAGTTGCGGGATGGCTGCCCCCGGGCGCCGGTACAGGACCGGACGCGCCGGCAGCACAGTTGGATCACTACTGACAGATAGGTACTCATCACCATGAGCATCTTTGGCACGCGCAAGACACGCGCTGTCGTCGTCGCCCTGGCGGCCGGCTCGCTCGCGCTGACCGCTTGCGGCGGCAACAGCGACAGCGGCACCAAGGACACGGGCAAGAGCAAGGACGACGCCGCCAAGCAGTCGGCGGCCGTCTCCTACGGTGACGCGAAGGCGTCCACCGGCCCGGCTGCCGAGGTCACCGGCGCGAAGTCCGGCGGAACCATCTCCGTCTACCAGGAGACGGACTTCTCGCACCTGGACCCGGGACAGAGCTACGTCAGCGACGCCAAGACGCTCGACCGACTGCTCCAGCGCGGTCTGACCCAGTACCTGGAAGGCGACGACGGCAAGATGACCGTCGTCGGTGACCTGGCCACCGACTCCGGCAAGGAGTCCGACGGCGGCAAGACCTGGACCTTCACGCTCAAGGACGGCCTGAAGGACCAGAACGGTTCCGCGATCACGTCGAAGGACATCCGCCACTCCGTCGAGCGGCTGTACGCGCCGTTCATGACGGACGGCCCGACCTACATCCAGCAGTGGCTCTCCGGCTCCGGCACCACGTACCGCAAGGCGCTGCCGGACGGTCCGTACAAGGGCAAGCACCTGCCGGACTCGGTCCTGGCGACCCCGGACGCGAAGACCATCGTCTTCAAGTTCAAGACCCCGCAGCCCGACCTGCCGCAGGCGCTCGCGATGCCCGGCTACTCCGTCGTGCCGGAGAAGACGGACACCAAGGAGAAGTACGACACGGCCCCGGTCTCCACCGGCCCGTACAAGATCTCCGACTTCAAGCCCGGCAAGTCGATGACGCTCGTCAAGAACACCAACTGGGACCCGAAGACCGACTCGGTCCGCCACCAGTACGTCGACGGCTGGAACATCGAGTTCAACCACGACAAGGACGACCAGACCAAGACCATCCTGGCCGACCGCGGCGAGGCCAAGAACGCCACGATGTTCACCGGTCAGGTCGCCACCAACCAGGTCCGCAACGTGGTCTCCGACCCCGAGGCGAAGAAGCGCACGGTCGAGGGCTACGCGCCCTACGTCTGGCAGCTCAACTTCAACCTGGACCGGATGAAGGACAAGAAGGTCCGCGACGCCATCGCGTTCGCGATGCCGAGCGCCCAGATCTACAAGCTCGACGGCGGCGCCTACGGTGGCGAGACCGCGACCGGTCTGATGTCCCCGACCACTCCGGGCTACGAGGACGACTACGACCCGTTCGGCAAGAAGGCCAAGCCCAACGGTGACGTCGAGAAGGCCAAGGCGCTGATCAAGGAAGCCGGCGCCGAGGGCAAGAAGGTCATCTACGCGTACGCCAACACCCCGGTCCGCCAGCAGCAGGCCGTCGTGATCGCCGACCGGCTGAAGGCGATCGGCCTGGAGGTCGTCAAGAAGGAGATCGACTCGGCCACCTGGTACGAGCAGGTCGGCAAGGTCGACAACGGTCTTGACCTCTACATGACGGGCTGGGGCCAGGACTGGCCGTCCGCCTCCACCGTCATTCCGCCGCTGTACGACGGCACGCAGCTCCAGGACGGCTCCTCGATCTACTCGCACATCGACGACGAGAAGGTCAACAAGGAGATCGCCCGCGTCCTGAAGCTCACCGACCCGGCCGAGGCGCAGAAGGCGTGGACCGCCCTGCACCACGACATCGTCGAGCGCATCAACCCGGCCGCGCCGATCTACTACACCAAGGTGTTCCAGCTCGTCGGCTCCAACGTGGGCGGCGCGCGCTACTCGTCGGACTCCAGCTACGTCGACGTGACGCGTCTGTTCCTGAAGAAGTAAGCACCGCGTAGGCAGGTCCCGGGGGTGCGCACACGGCGGAGTGCGCACCCCCGGGCCGCCGATCCTCTCCTCTCGACCCCCTCACAGCCGCCGTCCTGAGAGCAGCGACCAGCCATGCTTCAATTCCTTCTGCGCCGGACGTTCGGCGCGGTTCTGACACTGTTTCTGATCAGTGCCGTCACGTTCTTCATGTTCTTCGCGATCCCGCAGGACCCGGCCCTGCTCGCTTGCGGCAAGAACTGCACTCCGGACGCGCTGGCTGTCATCCACCAGAACCTCGGCCTCGACAAGCCCGTGACGGTGCAGTTCTGGAACTTCATGGTCGGCATCTTCGCCGGCCGCGACTTCGCCGTCGGCCACTGCGCGGCCCCCTGCTTCGGTGTCTCCTTCGCGAACCAGCAGCCGGTCTGGGACACGATCGTCGACCGCTTCCCGCTGACGGCCTCCCTCTCCGTGGGCGGACTGATCGTCTTCCTGATCGTCGGCCTGAGCGCGGGCATGATCGCGGCGTGGAAGAAGGGCACCTACATCGACAAGGTGTTCAGCTCCGCCTCGCTGGTGCTCAGCTCGATGCAGATCTACTTCCTCGGCCCGGTCGTCCTCGGCCTCTTCGTCTACAGCACCGGCTGGCTGGACAAGCCCAAGTGGGTTCCGTTCACCGAGAGCCCGAGCGGCTGGTTCATGGGTCTGCTGATCCCCTGGCTCGTGATGTCGGTGATCTTCACCGCCAACTACACGCGTATGTCCCGGTCGACCATGATCGAACAGCTTCAGGAGGAGCACGTCAGAGCGGCCCGTGCCAAGGGCATGGGCAGCCGCTACGTCTTCTTCCGCTATGCCTGGCGCGGTTCGCTGATCCCGATCGTCACCATCCTCGGCATGGACCTCGGCGCGCTCTTCGGCGGTGCCATGGTCACGGAGATCACCTTCGGGCTGCCGGGTATCGGCCGGCTCGCCCGTGACTCGGTCATCCTCAAGGACCTGCCGCTGACCATGGGCGTGATGATCGTCAGCGCCGCCTTCATCCTCTTCTTCAACGTCATCGTGGACGCCATGTACGCCGTCATCGACCCGCGCGTGCGTCTGTCCTAGGAGAACGACCGTGACCACACTCACCAAGACCGAGGACGCCGCCGCCCCCACCGGATCGGACGCGTTTCTCTCGGTGCGCGACCTGCGGGTCCACTTCTCCACCGAGGGCGGCATCGTCAAGGCCGTCGACGGGCTCTCCTTCGACCTGGCACGCGGCAAGACGCTCGGTATCGTCGGGGAGTCGGGTTCGGGCAAGTCCGTGACCAACCTGTCCGTCCTGGGTCTGCACAACCCGCAGAACACCGACATCCAGGGCGAGATCCTGCTGGACGGCCAGGACCTGACGGACGTCTCGGGCAGGGAGCTGGAGAAGCTCCGCGGCAACAAGATGGCGATGATCTTCCAGGACGCGCTGACCGCCCTGTCGCCGTACTACACCGTCGGCCGCCAGATCGGCGAGCCGTACATGAAGCACACCGGCGCGAGCAAGAAGGAGGCCCGCGCGCGGGCCATCGAGATGCTCGGCAAGGTCGGCATCCCCGACCCCAAGAACCGCGTCGACGACTACCCGCACCAGTTCTCCGGCGGTATGCGCCAGCGCGCCATGATCGCCATGTCGCTGGTGTGCAACCCCGAGCTGCTGATCGCCGACGAGCCGACCACGGCCCTCGACGTGACCGTCCAGGCGCAGATCCTCGACCTGCTCAAGGACCTCCAGCAGGAGTTCGGCTCCGCGATCATCCTGATCACCCATGACCTCGGCGTCGTGGCCAACTTCGCCGACGACCTGCTGGTGATGTACGCGGGCCGGGCCGTCGAGCGGGGTTCCGTACGCGAGGTGCTCAAGGCGCCGCAGCACCCGTACACCTGGGGTCTGCTCGGCTCGATGCCGCGGCTCAACTCCGATGTGGACGAGCCGCTGCGGCCCATTCCGGGCACCCCGCCCAGCCTGCTGAACCCGCCCACCGGGTGCGCGTTCAACCCGCGCTGCGACTACGTCGACCTGGTCGACGGCGGCCGCTGCCTGAACGAGCGCCCGCTGCTGCCCGCAGGGCGCGGCTCCGCCTGCCATCTGACCGCGGACCGCAAGCAGCAGGTATTCATCGAGAAGATTCAGCCCCGGCTGGGCTGATGTACCGGCAACTGGGGCTATGACCATGAGCGAGAAGAACAAGACCACTACCGCCGCCGCCGGAATTTCGCCGCAGCGCGGTTCCGCCTCCGCATCCGCCTCGACCTCGGCCGAGCCGCTGCTCGAAGTGAAGGGGCTGACCAAACACTTCCCCATCTACGGCGGCTTTCCGATCAAACGGAAGGTCGGCGCGGTCCAGGCCGTCGACGGCGTCACCATGAGCGTCTACCCGGGCGAGAGCCTGGGCCTGGTGGGCGAGTCGGGCTGCGGGAAGTCGACCACCGGGCGGCTGCTCACCCGGCTGATGGAGCCGACCGGCGGCACCATCACGTACAACGGCCAGGACATCACGCACGCGGGCCGCAAGCAGCTGGCGCCGATCCGGTCCGAGATCCAGATGATCTTCCAGGACCCCTACGCCTCGCTGAACCCGAGGCAGACGGTCGGCACGATCATCTCCAGCCCGATGGAGATCAACGGCATCAAGCCGGCCGGCGGCCGTGAGGCGCGGGTGCGGGAGCTGCTGGAGATCGTCGGTCTCAACCCGGAGCACTACAACCGCTTCCCGCACGAGTTCTCCGGCGGTCAGCGCCAGCGCATCGGGGTCGCCCGCGCGCTCGCCCTGGAGCCGAAGCTGATCGTGGCGGACGAGCCGGTCTCGGCGCTCGACGTCTCCATCCAGGCCCAGGTCATCAACCTGCTCCAGGGCCTCCAGCGGGACCTGGGGATCGCCTTCGTCTTCATCGCCCACGACCTGGCCATCGTGCGGCACTTCTCGGAGCGCGTCGCCGTGATGTACCTGGGCAAGGTGGTGGAGGTCGCGGACCGCGACTCCCTGTACAACCGGCCGCGTCACCCGTACACCCACGCCCTGCTGTCGGCCGTGCCCGAGACGGACATCGACCGGGACAAGCGGGAGCGGATCCGGCTCGCCGGTGACGTCCCCTCGCCGATCATGCCGCCGTCCGGCTGCCGGTTCCGTACGCGCTGCTGGAAGGCGCAGGACAAGTGCGCGACGGAGGAGCCGCCGCTGGTCCAGCTCTCGGACAGCGCCGGCGGGCACCTGACGGCCTGCCACTTCCCGGAGGAGCCCTCGATCGAGGCGCGCCGCGAGGACGTCGTCCTGGACCCGGCGCTGGCGTCGATGGAGGGGCTGTCCGACGGGGAGTGATCCGTCGGTGGTACGAGAAGGGCCCGCGCCCGGGGATGTCCCGGGGCGCGGGCCCTTTCGCGTGCGCCGTTTCGTGGGAGCGCCGCCGGGAGGAACCCGTACATCGAGGCGGCCGGGGATCCGGCGCGCCACCGGGGGGCCCTCACCGACCGCGCACAGGGCCGGCCCGGCACGGGCGCGGACGTCTACTGCGAAAGGGTGACGAAGGGCGGGCCGGGGCCGCGGGTCCCGTCGAGCGCGGGACCACCTGGACCTCGGCCGGGGCGCGGCGGGACCGCTTGACGTACTGCCCGACGGCACGGCCGCCGTACCGGGACGGCTGCCGTTCGACCGCTCGTACAGTCGCCATAAAGGTGCGGTTCATCACCGTATGGGGTGTATTTGGGAGGCAGGAGGACTCGCGTCTGACGAGGAGGCACATCGATGCGCGGAGCCGCTACGCACGCCAAGTGGGCCGCATGCGCGGTGGCCGTCGCTCTGGCGGCCACCGGCTGCGGTGGTGGGGGGAGCGGTGACAGCGGGGGTGGAGGTGCCGATGGTGTGGTGCGCTCGTCGTGGGGCGATCCGCAGAACCCCCTGGAACCGGCGAACACCAACGAGGTCCAGGGCGGCAAGGTCCTCGACATGATCTTCCGGGGACTGAAGCGGTACAACCCGAAGACCGGCAAGGCCGAGAACGCGCTCGCCGAGAGGATCGACACCAAGGACTCGACCGACTTCACCGTCACCGTCAAGGAGGGCTGGACCTTCAGCAACGGCGAGAAGGTCACGGCGAAGTCCTTCGTGGACGCGTGGAACTACGGCGCCAACCTCAAGAACAACCAGAAGAACGCGTACTTCTTCCAGTACATCGACGGATACGCCAAGGTCCACCCGGACACGGGCCAGCCCACCGCCCAGACGCTCTCGGGGCTGAAGGTCACCGGCCCCCGGACCTTCACCGTCAAGCTGTCGCAGCGCTTCTCCACCTGGCCGGACACCCTCGGGTACGCGGCCTTCGCGCCGCTGCCCAGGGCCTTCTACGACCACCACGCGGCCTGGCTCGCCAAGCCCATCGGCAACGGCCCGTACACGGTGCGGAGCTACGCCAAGGGCTCCCAGATGTCGCTGCGCACCTGGAAGGAGTACCCGGGGCCCGACAAGGCCCGGAACGGCGGGGTGGACCTCCAGGTCTACACCGACAACAACACCGCGTACACGGACCTGGTCGCGGGCAATCTGGACCTTGTCGACGACGTTCCGGCCGCCCAGCTGAAGAACGCGAAGGCCGACCTGAACGGCCGTTACATCAACACCCCGGCCGGCATCATCCAGACGCTCGCCTTCCCCTACTACGACAAGGCGTGGAACACCCCGGGGGCCGTCAAGGTCCGCACCGGGCTCTCCATGGCGATCAACCGCAAGCAGATCACCGACACCATCTTCCAGAAGACCCGCACCCCGGCCACCGACTGGACCTCCCCGGTCCTCGGCGCGAGCGGCGGCTACAAGGCGGGGCTCTGCGGCAAGGCGTGCGACTACGACCCGGCCGCCGCGAAGAAGCTGGTCAGCGAGGGCGGCGGTATCCCGGGCGGCCGGCTCAAGATCACGTACAACGCCGACACCGGCTCCCACAAGGAATGGGTCGACGCCGTCTGCAACAGCATCAACAACACGCTCGGCAACGACAGATCGTGCGTGGGCAGCCCGGTCGGCACCTTCGCCGACTTCCGCAACCAGATCGGCCAGCAGAAGCTCACCGGACCGTTCCGGGCGGGCTGGCAGATGGACTACCCGCTCATCCAGAACTTCCTCCAGCCGTTCTACTACACCAACGCCTCGTCCAACGACGGCAAGTGGAGCGACCCCCAGTTCGACAGACTGGTCAACGAGGCCAACGCCGACACCGACACCAAGACGGCGATCCAGAAGTTCCAGCAGGCCGAAGGGGTCGTCCGGGACCAGATGGCGGCCATCCCGCTCTGGTACCAGAACGGCAGCGCCGGGTACTCGGACCGGGTCTCCCATGTCGAACTGAACCCGTTCAGCGTTCCCGTCTACAACGAGATCAAGGTCAGCTGACGCCGGCGGACGACAGGGCCCCGACGGTCCGGCGCCCCCGCCACCACGACCCCTGGAGCCGTTCATGGGACGTTATGTGATCCGGCGCCTGCTGCAGATGATCCCCGTCTTCATCGGCGCCACCCTGCTGATCTTCCTCATG
The DNA here is from genome assembly GCF_042900885.1 of Streptomyces sp. NPDC012835. Classification (NCBI taxonomy): domain Bacteria; kingdom Bacillati; phylum Actinomycetota; class Actinomycetes; order Kitasatosporales; family Streptomycetaceae; genus Streptomyces; species Streptomyces sp. NPDC012835. Next base: position 18,125 of record NZ_JBIBBW010000003.1, on the reverse strand, counting down.
GTCAATGTGATGGGCGACCCCATCGCCGGACTCTGCGGCGACCGCCAGTGCGATCCGGCCACCGAGGCCCAGCTGCGCAAGGACTTCGGCCTCGACAAGCCCGTCTGGCAGCAATACCTCACCTACATGGGCCATGTCTTCTCCGGGGACTTCGGCACCGCCTTCAACGGCCAGAAGGTCATCGACCTGATGGCCACCGCCTTCCCGATCACCATCCGCCTGACCGTCGTCGCCATCATCTTCGAGATCATCGTCGGGATCATCTTCGGCGTGGTCACGGGGCTGCGCCGGGGCCGGCCGATCGACACCTCCGTGCTGCTGCTGACCCTGGTCGTCATCGCCGTTCCGACCTTCGTCACCGGCCTGCTGGCACAGCTGCTGTTCGGCGTCACCTGGCACGTCATCGAGCCGTCCGTCTCCGCCGCGGCGCCGCTCGACGAACTGATCCTGCCGGGACTGGTACTCGCCTCGACCTCCCTCGCGTACGTCACCCGGCTGACCCGGTCCTCGATCGCCGAGAACGTCCGCTCCGACTATGTCCGTACGGCCATCGCCAAGGGGCTGCCGCGCCACCGGGTGATCACCCGGCACCTGCTGCGCAACTCGCTGATCCCGGTGATCACCTTCATCGGCACGGACATCGGCGCGCTGATGGGCGGGGCGATCGTCACCGAGCGGATCTTCAACATCCACGGCGTCGGCTTCCAGCTCTACCAGGGCATCCTGCGCCAGAACACCCAGACCGTCGTCGGCTTCGTGACCGTGCTCGTCATCGTCTTCCTCCTGGCGAACCTGCTGGTCGACCTGCTCTACGCCGTGCTCGACCCGAGGATCCGGTATGCCTGAGCCGCAGGGGCCCCGCCCCGAGAGCAGCCACGAATCCATCGCGCCGACCGGCGCCGGCGGTGCGATGGACCTCGCCACCAGCGAAGGGGGCACCCTGGAGCGGGGCCCCGAAGGCCCCGGCGGCGGCGGGCCCGAGGCCCGGCCGCGCAGTCTGTGGTCGGACGCCTGGCGGGACCTGCGGCGCAGCCCCGTCTTCATCGTCTCGGGACTGATCATCGCCTTCCTGGTGATCATCTCGATCTGGCCCTCGCTGATCGCCGACGGCAACCCGCTCTCCTGCGACCTCGCCAAGGCCCAGCAGGGATCCCAGCCCGGCCACCCCTTCGGCTTCAACGGACAGGGCTGCGACGTCTACACCCGTACCGTGTACGGCGCCAGGACCTCGGTGGTGGTCGGTGTGCTGGCCAGCCTCGGCGTCGCCGTCGTCGGCTCCGTCCTCGGCGGTCTCGCCGGGTTCTTCGGCGGATTCTGGGACGCGATCCTCTCCCGGATCACCGACATCTTCTTCGGCATCCCGGTGGTCCTCGGCGGGCTGGTGCTGCTGTCCGTCGTCACCAGCTCCACCGTCTGGCCGGTGATCGGCTTCATGGTGCTGCTCGGCTGGCCGCAGATCTCCCGGATCGCCCGCGGTTCCGTCATCACCGTCAAGCAGAACGACTTCGTCCAGGCGGCCCGGGCCCTCGGCGCCTCCAACCCCCGGATGATGCTGCGGCACGTCCTGCCCAACGCCATCGCGCCGGTGATCGTCGTGGCGACCATCGCGCTCGGCACGTTCATCGCGCTGGAGGCGACCCTCTCGTATCTCGGCGTCGGCCTCAAACCGCCGACCGTCTCCTGGGGGATCGACATCTCGGACGCCTCCCCGTACATCCGCAACGCCCCGCACATGCTGCTCTGGCCGGCCGGCGCGCTGGCCGTGACGGTACTCGCGTTCATCATGCTCGGCGACGCGGTACGCGACGCCCTCGACCCCAAGCTGCGCTGAGGAGTGCGTCCATGCTGCTCGAAGTACGCGATCTCCAGGTGGAGTTCCACACCCGCGAAGGAGTCGCCAGGGCCGTCAACGGCGTGACGTACTCGGTCGCGGCGGGTGAGACGCTCGCCGTGCTGGGGGAGTCGGGCTCCGGCAAGTCCGTCACCGCCCAGGCCATCATGGGGATTCTGGACTCGCCGCCCGGCCGGATCACCGGCGGCGAGGTGCTCTTCCAGGGCCGGGACCTGCTCCCGCTCAAGGAGGACCAGCGGCGCAGGATCCGCGGCGCCCAGATGGCGATGATCTTCCAGGACGCGCTGTCCTCGCTCAACCCCGTCCTCACCGTGGGCGCCCAGCTCGGTGAGATGTTCATCGTCCACCGGGGGATGAACCGCAGGCGGGCGCGGGCCAAGGCCGTCGAGCTGATGGACCGGGTCCGTATCCCGGCCGCCGAGGAGCGGGTGGACGACTACCCGCACCAGTTCTCCGGCGGGATGCGCCAGCGCATCATGATCGCCATGGCGCTCGCCCTGGAACCCGCCCTGATCATCGCGGACGAGCCGACCACCGCCCTGGACGTGACGGTCCAGGCCCAGGTCATGGAACTGCTCGCCGAACTCCGGCGCGAGCTGGACATGGGACTCATCCTGATCACCCACGACCTGGGCGTCGTCGCCGATGTCGCCGACCGGATCGCCGTGATGTACGCGGGCCGGATCGTGGAGACCGCCCCCGTGCACGACATCTACAAGGCACCCGCCCACCCGTACACCCGGGGGCTGCTGGAGTCGATCCCGCGGCTGGACCAGAAGGGCCGCGAGCTGTACGCGATCAAGGGGCTGCCGCCGAGCCTGCTGAACATCCCGCCCGGCTGCGCCTTCAACCCCCGCTGCCCGATGGCCCAGGACGTGTGCCGTACGGATGTGCCGCCGCTGTTCGAAGCCGGAGAGGGCCGGCGCAGCGCCTGTTTCTTCTGGAAGGAGACGCGCGATGGCTGACCCCGCCCCGGCCGCCGCCACACCGGCCGCACCCGCCGCCGAACCCATCCTGGAGGTACGGGACCTGGTCAAGCACTTCCCGCTGACCCGGGGCATCCTCTACCGCAAGCAGATCGGCGCGGTCCGGGCCGTCGACGGGGTCTCCTTCGATCTGGCGCCGGGCGAGACCCTGGGCGTCGTGGGGGAGTCCGGCTGCGGCAAGTCGACCGTGGCCAAGATGCTGGTGAACCTGGAGCGGCCCACCTCCGGGGTGATCCGCTACAAGGGCGAGGACATCACCCGGCTGTCGGGACGGGCGCTCAAAGCGGTCCGCCGCAACATCCAGATGGTCTTCCAGGACCCGTACACCTCGCTCAACCCCCGGATGACGGTGGGCGACATCATCGGCGAGCCGTACGAGATCCACCCCGAGGCGGCGCCCAAGGGCGACCGGCGGCGCAAGGTCCGGGAGCTGCTGGACGTCGTCGGGCTCAACCCGGAGTACATCAACCGCTATCCGCACCAGTTCTCCGGCGGCCAGCGCCAGCGCATCGGCATCGCCCGGGGCCTCGCGCTCCAGCCCGAGATCATCGTCGCGGACGAGCCGGTCTCGGCCCTCGACGTCTCCGTCCAGGCGCAGGTCATCAATCTGATGGAGAAGCTCCAGGGCGAGTTCGGGCTCTCCTACATCTTCATCGCCCACGACCTGTCGATCGTCCGGCACATCTCCGACCGGGTCGGCGTGATGTACCTGGGCCGGCTCGCGGAGATCGGCTCGGACGAGGAGATCTACGACCATCCGACGCATCCCTACACACAGGCGCTGCTCTCGGCGGTGCCGCTGCCCGATCCCACGGCGCGCGAGCACCGCGATCGGATCATTCTTTCGGGTGATGTTCCGTCCCCGGCCAACCCGCCGTCCGGGTGCCGGTTCCGTACCCGCTGCTGGAAGGCGCGGGAGCGGTGCGTGGTGGAGGTGCCGGAGCTGGCGGTGCCGGAGGTCTTCCGCCGTGAGGGCGGTCCCGCCGCGCACCCTTCGGCGTGTCATTTCGCGGCGGAGCGGCCGGTCGCACCGACCGCCCCGGAGCGAGGCGAAGACGGATAAAGCGCACCAATTTCTTTAACACGCAGGCAACTTCGCCGACCCGTCACCGATATACGGACCCGGCAATCTGAATGACGTACGGCCGTGCGGGTGCCGTGAACCGGCCGGGGCTTCCAGGAGCGCCGGCCGGTTGCCCGTGTGCCCGTACCTCCGCCGTTCCGTGCGCCCCCTCCGGCCGAGGAGCCGGGGAGCCGGGGAGACCGGGTACGCGCCGCGTCGTCGCCGCTACTTCATCTCCAGCGACCGCTTCAGGAAGTCGACCTGGAGCAGCAGCAGATTCTCCGCGATCTGTTCCTGCGGCGTCATATGGGTCACGCCGGTCAGCGGCAGCACCTCGTGCGGCCTGCCCGCGGCGAGCAGCGCCGCCGACAGCTTCAGCGAGTGCGCCACCACCACGTTGTCGTCGGCCAGCCCATGGATGATCATCAGAGGCCGCGCCGGGTTCTCCGGAGCCGACAGGCCGTCGTCCGTGACCAGCGAATGGGCCGCGTACACCTCCGGCTCGTCCTGCGGGGTGCCGAGATAGCGCTCCTGGTAGTGGGTGTCGTAGAGCCGCAGATCGCTCACCGGGGCGCCCGCGACGCCCGCGTGGAAGACGTCCGGGCGGCGCAGCACCGCGAGCGCGGAGAGATAGCCGCCGTACGACCAGCCGCGGATCGCCACCCGGCCGGTGTCGAACGGGAACCGCCCGGCCAGCTCCTGGACCGCCTCGACCTGGTCGTCCAGCGTGAGCAGCAGATTGCGGTGCACGGCCTTCTCCCAGCCGGGGGAGCGCCCCGGCGTGCCCCGGCCGTCCGCGACGAGGACCGCGAACCCCTGGTCGGCGAACCACTGCGAGGTCAGATAGGCGTTCTGCGCGGCGACCACCCGCTGCCCGTGCGGGCCGCCGTAGGGGTCGAGCAGGACCGGAAGCGGGCCGTCCGACTCCTGGTGGCCGCGGGGCAGCAGGACGGCGCACGGGATGCGCCGGGGGCCGGCCTCGGTGAGTCGCGGACGCGCCGTGAGCACCGGCGTCTCGGCGTACGAGTCGATCGCGACCGGCCGCCGGCCCTCCCTGAGCACCCGCACGCGGGCCCCGGAGGTGTCCGGCCGCGCGGACACCAGGACGGTCACCGCGCCCGTACGGACGGCCGTGTGCACCCCCGCACCCGCCGAGAGCCGCTCGACGCCCAGCTCGTTCACCCGGTACACATGGATCTCACCGGTCTCGGGAGCCTCGGCCTCCTCACCCGCCGACGCCGAGACCAGCACATCCCGCTCGCCGATGTCCAGCACCGCGCGCACGTGCAACCGCGCCCCGGTCAGCGGCCGGTCGCCGACCACCAGGACCCGCGCGCCGCCCTCGTCGGCGATCCGGACCAGCCGCCCGTCCGGCGCCCAGGCGGGCACCCCGGCGAACAGCTCCAGCCACGCCGCGTCCTCGTCCCGGTGCACGGGGGTGGTGGCGCCGGTGGCGGGGTCCACCGCCAGATACACGGCCTCGCGCTGGTCACGGCTCTGCACCAGCAGCAGCGGCGCGCCCGCCGCCGACCAGTGCACCCGCGCCAGATACGGGTGGCGGGCCCGGTCCCAGACCACCTCCGTCCGCGATCCGTCCAGGCCGACGAGGAGGAGCCGCACATCGGCGTTGGGCGTGCCGGCCGCCGGGTAGGCGATCCGGACCGGCTCCCGGTCCGGATGCGCGGGGTCGCTGATCCACCACCGCCGCACCTCCGCCGTGTCGACCCGCGCGACCAGCAGCCGGTCGGAGTCGGGGGACCACCAGAAGCCGCGCGAGCGGCTCATCTCCTCGGCCGCGATGAACTCCGCGAGACCGTAGGCGACATCGGCACCCTCGCCCTCCGCGCGCCCCGCCAGCTCCCGGTCCCCCTCGCCGTCCGCGCCCGTCACCCGGAGCGCGCCGTGGGCCACGTACGCGATGTGCCGGCCGTCCGGCGAGGGCCGGGGGTCGAGCACCGGACCGGGAACGGTGAGCCGGCGCGGCTCCCCGGCCCGCAGCCCGACCGCGTAGAGGCGCCCTGAGAGGGCGAACGCGGCGAGTTCGGCCTCCGCGTCCACCGCGTACCCGACGATGCCTCCAGAGCCCTCTCGTGACCGTTCCCGCCGCGCCTGCTCCTCGGCCGACAGGTGCTCCCGCGCGCCGCTCAGCAGTACCTCGGGATCGGCGGCGATCCGGGCCTCCCCGTCCGGGTCGCCGAGATTCTGTACCCAGAGGCGGTTTACGCGATCCGTACCGGATCCGGAGCGCAGGAAGACCACGCGCGCGCCGTCCGGGGAAACAGTGAACGAGCGCGGGGCACCGAGGGTGAACCGCTGGGTTCTGGCGTGCTGACGTGGGAACGAGAGCTGCTGCGGCGAAGTCATACGGGCGAACCTAGCCGGAGCGCGACGGTCCGTGCGCCCCCATGTGCTGCCGTGCACCGATCGATGCGTACGCACGGATAGTTATGATCCGTAGCGATAGGTGGGTAGGAATCTGCCGGGCACATGCATGCTGTGCTTTCCCGGCCGAATATCTATGGAGGTGAACCGCCGTGGCACTCTCGATCTCCGTGGTGGTGCTGCTGGCGATCGTCGTCTTCCTGCTGGTCCGGAAATCCGGGCTGAAAGCGGGACACGCGGTGGTCTGCATGCTGCTCGGTTTCTACATCGCCAGTTCCTCCATCGCCCCCACCATCAGCGAACTCACCACGAACGTGGCGGGGATGATCGGTGGCATCAAGTTCTAGTGCGCCTCGCGCACCGGAACGCCCCGGACGGGTTCAGCGCCACGCGCCGTCCCGGGTCACCGCCCCTCGGCCGACGCCGTCGCCCACTGGCCGGGGGGCCGGCTCGTCCTGCCTCGTAGGCTGTCCCCATGACCGATCTACCCGCCCGCCGTCTGCTGCTCGTGCACGCGCACCCCGACGACGAGTCGATCAACAACGGCGCCACGATGGCCAAGTACGCGGCCGAGGGCGCCCTTGTCACCCTGGTGACCTGCACCCTCGGCGAGGAGGGCGAGGTCGTCGTGGCCGACCTCGCCCATCTGGCGGCCGACCGCGACGACCGTCTCGGCGAGCACCGCGTCGGCGAACTCGCCGCCGCCATGGGAGAGCTGGGCGTCACCGACCACCGCTTCCTCGGCGGCCCCGGCCGCTTCCGGGACTCCGGGATGATGGGCGTCGCGCAGAACGACCGGGAGAACGCCTTCTGGCAGGCGGACCTCGACGAGGCCGCCGGGTACCTCGTGGAGGTGATCCGCGAAGTGCGCCCCCAGGTCCTGGTCGCCTACGACCCGAACGGCGGCTACGGCCACCCCGACCACATCCAGGCCCACCGCGTCGCGACGCGCGCCGCGGCCCTGGCGGCCGACGGCGGCTTCCGGCCGGGTTCCGGCGCCCCGCACGCCATCGACAAGATCTACTGGAACCGGGTGCCGCGCTCCGTCGCCGAGGAGGGCTTCGCCCGGCTGCGCGCGTCGGGCGCGGATTTCCCCGGCGTCGCGGAGATCGACGACCTCCCGGGCGTGGTCCCCGACACGGAGATCACCGCCGCGATCGACGGCACGGCCCACCGGGAGCGCAAGACCGCCGCCATGCGCGCCCATGCCACGCAGATCGCCGTGGACGGCCCGTTCTTCGCGCTCTCCAACGACCTCGGGCAGCCGATCTTCGCCACCGAGTACTACCAGTTGGTCCACGGCGCCTCCGGAGCGGCGGCGGGAGAACGTGAGAGCGACCTCTTCGCCGGAATCGCCGGGAACCGCGGGGCGAACGGATGAGCGGGCAGCAGCCGGGCTCGTTCCTGGCCGGACCGGTCAAACCCGCCCGGATCGCCGCGTACTTCGGCCTCGCCGTGCTCGGGGTGCTCGTCGCGATCGCGGGATCGCTCGTCCAAGGCGGCTGGTTCCCTGGCGGGTTGGTGCTCGCACTGCTCGCCACCGCCGGGCTCTTCTACGGCGGACTGCGGGCCACCGGCACCCAGATGGGCGTGGGCGCCCCGGCGGCCGGCTGGCTGATCGCCGTGATCCGGCTGAGCTTCGGCCGGGCCGAGGGGGACGCGGTCTACTTCCTCGCGGGCGTCGGACCGCTCGTCTACCTGCTCGGCGGGATGGCGGTGGCTGTGATGTGTGCCACGATGTCGCGGTTGCCGCAACCGGGCACTCAGTCGGGCCGTATTGGGATGTGACGCGTCCGGCCGCCGCCGAATTGACCTCGGCCGTACGGTCGGCGGAGCATCGCTTGCCTCGGCCGTCGGGTCTCTGTCGGTGGAGGCCAGTATGGTGGTGCGCGCTCCGGGCCTTCCCCTCCGCCACCGGCGGTGGGGGACCTGAACAGCTGAGTACCAGTAAGAACGGGCGGCGGAGCCAACCGGGAGAACCTGCTTTGAGTCGTGAAACTGACAGTTCGTCCTCCGGGCCCCAGGGGCGCGGCGGAGCCGCGTACCCCTCGGGGACGCCGCCGTACGGCACCCGCCAGTATCCGTCGCTGCATCCCCAGCAGGACGCTCCGGAGGAGACGGAGACCGGGCCCGCGCCACAGCCCGACGAGCCCAGAACCGAGACCACGCTGACCACGCGTATCCGGATCAACATCCCGGGATCCCGGCCGATCCCGCCCGTCGTGATGCGTACGCCCGTGGCCGAGGGCGAGAGCACCAACGGCCGGGGCGTCCCGGCCGCCGAGCGGACGGCGAGCATCCCCCGGCCCGAGGTGCCGGCGGACGCCGCCGAGCCCCTGCGGCCCGAACCCGCGCCGCAGGAGCCGGCCGAGGAGAAGGCGACGCCCACCAGCGACTGGTTCGCCCCCCGCAAGCCGGCCCCCGCCGCCGGTACGGGCACCGGCACGGGAGCCGGTTCGGCCGCCGGTATGGGCGCGGGAGCCGCCGCCGTCTCCGGGAGCGGCGCCCGCGCGGAGTCGCCGTATCCCTCGGAGCCGTACCCGTCCCGGGGCTCCGCCCAGGACGGCCCGTCCGGGACCGGCGGTCCGCTCGACGGACCCGGCTCGGAAGCGGGCGCTTCCGGCGCCGCGTCCAACGGCTTCACACCGGGCCCGATCACCCCGCCGCCCGGCACCCGTCCGCCCGGCACGGACGGCGGACCCAGCGGTCCGACCACCGGGCCGGTCACCGGCGGGCTCTCGCTGGGCACCCCGCCCGCCTCCCTGGGCACCCCGCCCGCCGGCGGCGCGCCCCGGATGTCCGACGACACCGCCGTACTGACCCCGCAGCAGCACGCCCCCGTACCCGAGCGCGGCCCTGGTGTGCCCGGCGGCCACGTCTCCGGTGACACCCTCACCAGCGGTATCCCGGTGGTGCCGCCGGAGCACCACGGGGACTTCCCCGGCTCGGGCCCCGGAACGGGCGGGCCGGGTGGCGCTCCGCGCGCCGGCGCCCGGCCCGGCGCCGACGGGCCGGGCCAGGAGCAGGGCTTCTCCGCGCCGGACTTCCCCGGCCCGGTCGGCTCCGCTCAGGGCACCCCGCCCGCCGGCCCCGCCCCGGACGCGGCGGCCCCGGCGACCACGCCCGCCAAGAAGAAGGGCCGCTCGAAGCTGACCCTCCTCGGCGCGGCCGTCGTCGTCCTCGGCGGCGGCGCCTACGGCGCGGGCCTGCTGGTGAACCACTCCGAAGTGCCCAAGGGCACCACCGTCCTCGGCGTCGACATCGGCGGCGGTACCCGCGAGGCGGCCGTCGCCAAGCTCGACAGCACCCTCGGCGAGCGCGCCGCCAAGCCCCTGCGGCTCGACATCGGCGGCAAGACGGAGGAGCTGTCCCCGGACAGGGCCGGACTCAGCTTCGACAGCCAGGCCACCGTGCGCGACGCGGCGGGCAGCGACTACAACCCCGTCTCGGTGATCGGCTCCCTCTTCGGCGCCGCGCGTGTCGCCGAGCCGGTGATCCTCGTGGACGAGGAGAAGCTCAGCGCCGCGCTCTCCGATCTGGCGGGTACCTCCGGGTCCGCCACCGAGGGGACGATCACGTTCGAGCCGGACAAGGCCGTCGCCGTACCCGGCAAGTCGGGCAAGGCGCTGGACGTCAACCACTCGATCATCTCGACGCGGGACGCCTACCGCACCCAGGTCCAGACGGGCCGGACGAACCCGGTCGAGCTGCCCGTCACCACCCGTGAGCCGACGGTCGGCCAGGCGGAGCTGGACCGGGCCATGAACGAGTTCGCCAAGCCCGCGATGTCCGGTCTGGTCACCATCCAGGCCGGTGGCAAACAGATCCAGTTCGGTCCTTCCCGGTCCCTGCCGAAGATCCTCTCCATGAAGCCGGTCGACGGAAAACTGGTCGAGGTCTACGACAGGAACGCCATCGACCAGCTCCTCGAAGGCGTCTTCGACGGCATCACCATCACCAAGGGCGACGGCAAGCAGTACCCCGTCTCCTCCGCCGACGTGGCGCAGGCGATGCAGAAGGCGCTGCGGGGCAAGACCCCCGTCGAGCGCACGCAGACGATCGATCTCGACCCCAGCTGATCCGGCGTCCGGCTGATCGGGCGTCCGGCTGATCCGGCGTCCGGCTGATCGGGCGCCCGGCTGATCCGACGCCCGTCTCATCCGAGGCGGCCGACCGGGCACCGGGCGACCCGGCCCCGGCCGACCGGACCGGCCTTGTTCTCGGCAGCATCGGTGCCCCCGCCCCGTCCGGCGGGGGCACCGTCATGTCCGCCGGATGACGGATGTCATGCCGGGTCCACGATGTGCGGCACTGCCGGGGGAAGCCGTCCCCGGTGGAGGCTTGCCGTATGACGACAACGGCAGTGCGCACCACCGACGTGGTGCGCTTCGACAAGGTCAGCAAGAGCTACGGGGACGTACGCGCCGTCGACGGCCTCACCCTGACGCTCCGCCCCGGCGAGACCGTGGCGCTCCTCGGGCCGAACGGCGCGGGCAAGTCCTCCACCCTGGATCTGCTGCTCGGTCTGCGCCAGGCCGACTCCGGGACCGTCACCCTCTTCGGTACCACCCCGCGCGAGGCCATCGCCGCCGGACGGGTCGGCGCGATGCTCCAGAGCGGCGGCCTGATGGAGGACGTGCGGGTCCGCGAACTCGTCGCGCTCGCCTGCGCGCTCCACCCCAGGCCGTTCCCCGTCTCCGAGGTGATGGCCGGGGCCGGGATCACCCAGATAGCCGACCGCATGGTCAACAAGCTCTCCGGCGGCCAGGAGCAGCGCGTGCGCTTCGCCCTCGCCACCGCGGGCGCCGGCGACCTGATCGTCCTGGACGAGCCGACCACCGGTATGGACGTCACCTCCCGCCACGCCTTCTGGGCCACCATGCGCGAGCGGGCGCGGGAGGGCCGCACGGTCCTGTTCGCCACCCACTACCTGGAGGAGGCCGACGCGATCGCGGACCGGGTGCTGGTCCTGCACCGGGGCCGGCTGCTGGCCGACGGCACCGCCGCCGAGATCAAGGCGCGGGCCGGGGCGCGCAGGATCTCCTTCGACCTCGAACCCCCGCACGGCGGCGCGGTGGACGAGAGCGCCCTGCGCGCCCTGCCGTTCCTCAGCGCCCTGTCGGTCTCCGGCAGCACCGTGCGCATCCAGTCGCACGACGCCGACGCGACCGTCCACGCGCTGTACGGGCTGGGGCTCTACCCGCGCAACCTCGAAGTCGCGGGGCTCGGCCTGGAGCAGGCTTTCGTCGCCATCACCGAGGCCGAGGAGGCCAGGACCGCGTGAACACCCTGATCAAGCTCGAAATCGCCCGCACCCTGCGGAACAAGAAGTTCATGTTCTTCTCGGTGGTCTATCCCTCGGCACTCTTCCTGATGATCGCGGGCCCGCAGGGCAACAGCGAGGTCCCGGGCACCGGCCTGCCGATGGGGGCCTTCTACATGGTCGCGATGGCGTCGTTCGGCGCGCTCACCGCCGTGCTCATGGGCAACAGCGAGAAGATCGCCAAGGAGCGTGAGAAGGGCTGGGTGCGCCAGCTGCGGCTCACCACGCTGCCCGGACGCGGCTACGTACTCGCCAAGATGGCCGCTGCGGCCGTGGTCACCCTGCCGTCGATCGTCGTGGTGTTCGTCGTCGCGAGCGTCTCCAAGGACGTACGGCTCGACCTGTGGCAGTGGCTCGCCCTCACCGGGGTCATCTGGGCGGGCAGCCTGTGCTTCGCCGCGCTCGGGGTGGCGCTCGGCTATCTGGTCTCCGGCGACGCGGTCCGCCCCGTCACCATGATCACGTACTTCGGGCTCTCCATACTCGGCGGCCTGTGGCTGCCGGTCACCACGTATCCGCGGTGGCTCCAGAACATCTCGGAGTGGCTGCCCACCCACGCCTACGCCGGCCTGGGCCAGGCCATCGAGCTGGGCGCCGCTCCGCATCCGGAGGACGTGGCCATCCTGGTCGGATACTTCCTGGTCTTCGCGGGCGGCGCGGCCTGGCTGTACCGGAAGGACACACTGAAGGCGTGAGCAACGAGACCGTCGTCCCCGTGGGGCGGCCACCGGTGAACCGCCGTCAGTCCCTCGCCAAGCTGATGTGGATCCTCATCTGGCTGACCTTCCTCGGCGCCCCGCTGAGCGATCTCCTCGGCCCGCACCACACCACGTGGGCCGACGCGCTCGGCGGGGTCGGGCTGCTCGTCTTCGTGGCGGCCTATCTGCTCATGGTCTTCCGGCACACCAGCAAGCCGTTCCGGCCGCGCAGGGTCTGCACCACCCTGGTCCTGCTGTGCGCGCTGGCGGTTCTGCTCTGCCTCACCATGGGGCCCACGTGGCTGGTGCTGTTCGTGTATGTCTCGGTGACCGCGGGGGCGGCCCTGCCGGGACCGATCGCCTGGGTCACCATCGTCGCCGTCACCGGCCTGATGGCCCTGCTCGGTCTGCACCAGGACGACGCGACCGACTTCCTCACCGGCCTGGTGATCCCGGCGCTGCTCGGCGGCTTCGCCATGTCGGGCATCCGGCAGTTGATCCGTACGTCGGTCGATCTGCGCCAGGCACGGGCGACGGTGGCCGAACTCGCCGCCAACGAGGAGCGGCTGCGGCTCGCACGCGATCTGCACGACCTCCTCGGCCACTCCCTGTCCCTGATCACCCTCAAGAGTGAACTCGCCGGACGGATGCTCCCCGGTCGGCCGGACCGGGCCGCCGAACAGGTCGCGGACATCGAACGGGTCAGCCGCCAGGCGCTGAAGGACGTACGGGAGGCGGTCACCGGCTACCGCAGGCCCACGCTCCCCGGCGAACTGGCCGGTGCCCGTACGGCGCTGGCGGCGGCCGGGGTCGCCGCCGACGTCCCGGCCGGCCCGCCCGCCGCGCTGTCCGGCGGTCGGCTCGCCGAGGAGAGCGAGGCGGCGCTCGCCTGGTCGCTGCGGGAGGCCGTCACCAATGTCGTCCGGCACAGCGGCGCCCGACGCTGCGTGATCGCCCTCACCCCGCGCCAGACCCTGAAGGGGCCGGTCCTCGAACTCACCGTGGAGGACGACGGGAGCGGCGGAGCCGCCACCCCGTACGGCAACGGCCTCACCGGCCTGGGCGAACGCCTCGCGGCGGTGGACGGCACCCTGGAGACCCGGACCTCCCGCAAGGGCTTCCTCCTCGTCGCACGCGCGCCGACCGGGGTGACCGGGGCGACCGGGGCGACCGGGGTGACCGGGGCGCCGGACGGCCAGGACCTAGGATCCGGTGCATGAGCGGCACGGTCGGGGACACGATCAGGGTTCTTCTCGCCGAGGACCAGTCCATGGTCAGGGAGGCGCTGGCGGCGCTGCTCGGGCTCGAACCCGATATCGAGGTGGTCGCCCAGGTCGCGCGGGGCGACGAGGTGGTGGACGCCGCGCTGGCGGGGGACGTGGATGTCGCGCTGCTCGACATCGAGATGCCGGGCATGACGGGCATCGAGGCCGCCGCCGCCCTGCGCGAGGCGCTTCCCGCGCTCAAGGTGGTCGTCCTCACCACCTTCGGGCGCCCCGGCTATCTGCGCCGCGCCATGGAGTCGGGGGCCGCCGCCTTCCTGGTGAAGGACGCCCCGGCCGCGCAGCTCGCGGACGCGGTGCGGCGGGTCCTCTCCGGTGAGCGGGTCATCGACCCCACCCTGGCCGCCGCCGCGCTCGCCGAGGGCGCCAATCCGCTCACCGAGCGGGAGCGCGAGGTCCTGCGGGCGGCGGCCGACGGCTCCACCAACGCGGAACTGGCCGTCGCGCTGCACCTTTCGCCGGGCACCGTGCGCAACTACCTCTCGACGGCGATCCAGAAACTGGCGGCCCGCAACAGGGCGGAGGCGGTAGGGATCGCGCGCGAGAAGGGCTGGTTGTAGGGCCGCTCGTCCGGATGCCGGGCCCCCCGGTTTCCAGGGGGGGAGCCGTTCGACGGCGGCCCGGTCAGTTCAGGCGGGCCCGCGCCGCCCGCGCCCGGCGGCGGATCGCCTCCGCCGTGGACGGCTCGACCGCCGCCACCACCCGCGCGTACTCCTCCATTTCCGCCGCCCCGCGCAGGAACTCCCCGCGCTGTACGAGCAGTTGCGCGCGGTCGTAGCGCAGCCGCGCCGGATGGGCGGGCAGCAACAGGGCCAGCTCCACCGCCCAGAGGGCCACATCGGTGCGTTCGGGCCGGGCCGCCGCCCAGGCGCGGATGTTGTTCAGGACGCGCTGGACGATGTCGAGCGGCCCCGCGGGCGTGAACCCCGGTCCGTCCGGCGACGGGCCGCCGGCTCCGGGCGCCCCCGCCACCAACGCGTCCGCCTCCTGGCCGGTCAGCAGCCGGCCCGCCGCGAACGGGTCGGCGAGCACCCGCTCGCCGGGCCCCTCCGGGTCGCCGAAGCCGACGACGAAGTGGCCCGGCAGCGCCACCCCGTACACCCGCCCGCCGGCCCTGCGGGCGACCTCGATCCACACCACGCAGAGCAGGATGGGCAGCCCCCGGCGGTGGCGCAGCACCTCCGGCAGCAGCGAGGACTCCAGCCGCCCGTAGTCGGCGGGTCCGCCGTGGAAGCCGCAGCGGGCACCGAGCAGTTCGGCGAGCGCCGCCGCCCAGGCGCGCGGCCCGGACAGCCCGTGCGGCAGCAGCCCGGCCAGCCGGTCCAGCTCCTCCTCGGCCTCGTCGAGCCCCGCCTCGCCGAGGGACGGCTCGCCCTCAGCGCCCACGAGCAGGCAGAGCGCCGCCAGGTCGGGGCGCCGGGCGCGGGCCTCCTCGGCGAAGCGGCGGCGCGGTTCGGTGGATTCGGGGTGCATACCGGCCTCGTACCCGTTCAGGGCGATCGGAAGTGCTGGTAGTGGTGGTGGACCGTGAAACCCATACCGTCGTACAGGGCGCGCGCCGGGTCGTTGTCCGTCTCGACCTGGAGCCAGGCGGCGGACGCGCCCTCCTCCAGGGCGCGGCGGGCGAGCGCGGTCATCACGGCGCCCGCCAGACCCCGGCGGCGGTACTCGGGGCCGACCTCCACGGCCATGAACCCCGCCCAGCGGCCGTCGGTCACACACCGGCCGATCGCCGCCGGAACGTCGCCCTCGCCGGGCATGGTGGCGAACCAGACGGACGGTCCCGCGCCCAGCACCTGGCGGACCTGGGGCCCCGGCGTCCCGGTCCGCTGGTAGCGGCGCAGCCAGCTCTCGTCGAAGGCCCGGTCCAGGCGGACCCGCGCCACGTCGGCGTCGCGGTCCCCGAGCGGCGCGAGCGCGCCGGTCCGCACCTCCGCCGTCACCTCGGAGCGCCAGCCGCGCCGCTCCAGCTCCGTGCCCAGCTGCTCCTGGGTGCCCGCGGCGCCGGTCGCGACCTGGACGTACGCGGGCAGCCCGCGTACGCCGTACCACTGGCGGGCACGCGTCAGCGCCGCGTCCAGCTCCATCCCGGGGTCCCCGAGCGGCAGTACGGAGTTGGCCCGGCGGGTGAAGCCCACCCGCCCCCGGCCGCCGGGCGCCGGGCCCGCAGCGGCCCGCAGCGTCCACCCGCCCAGCCGCTCGCTCTCCACCGGCTGCCAGGCGCGCGCGCCGGCCTGCGCCAGCTCCTCGAAGGTCGCGGCGGGGCCCCGGCGCCTGGCCGGGGCGGCCGGCACCACCTTGCCCGCGACCAGGGCGGCCTCGGGGACGCGGACGCGTTCACCGGTACGCCGTGTGATGAGCAGCACACCGCTGTCCCAGGATGTGAGAACGCCGACCGTGTCGGTGAACTTCTCCGTACCGGGACCACCGCTCGTCAGCTGTCTGACTGATACCCGTTTGCCCACGTCAGCGGGTGTCACCCGGACCTCAAGCCGTCCGCCCGTAGTGAATTCCACAGCTCTGTCCGCCCCTCCTGTTCGGATCGCGCCCAAGAACGGAGATACTAGTTGTGGGCATCGACGACGCCGCGCTCCCGCGCGCCTGTGGACGGAGCCGCAGATCGGCCCGCCGCGCCCTATCGAGGAGGAACGACAGCGTGACCTACGTCATCGCGCAGCCTTGTGTCGACGTCAAGGACAAGGCGTGCATCGAGGAGTGCCCGGTCGACTGCATCTACGAGGGCTCGCGGTCCTTGTACATCCACCCGGACGAATGCGTCGACTGCGGAGCCTGTGAGCCGGTCTGCCCGGTCGAGGCGATCTTCTACGAGGACGACACCCCGGAGGAGTGGAAGGACTACTACAAGGCGAACGTCGAGTTCTTCGACGAGCTGGGCTCGCCCGGTGGTGCTTCCAAGCTCGGCCTGATCGAGCGCGACCACCCCTTCGTCGCCGCGCTGCCGCCCCAGAACGGCTGACAGCGCGCCCCCCGGTCCCGTACGGCTCGCCGCTGTGCGGGACCGAGGTGTTTCCCGGCCCGCCGGACGGCCCTGGCCTCCCGGCCGGCCGGTTGGGCCGCACGGATAGGGGCCCGCACGAGTACGGGGCCGCACGAGTACGAGAAAGAGTGAGCACGTGTCCGCAGTCTCCCCGCGAGTCTCCTCGCGCCTTCCCGTCTTTCCCTGGGACAAGCTGGAGCCGTACAAAGCGACGGCGGCGGCCCACCCGGACGGCATCGTGGACCTGTCCATCGGTACGCCCGTCGACCCCGTTCCCGCGCTGATCCAGCGGGCGCTGACGGCCGCCGCCGATTCGCCCGGGTATCCGACGGTGTGGGGCACGGCGCGGCTGCGGGACGCGCTGACCGGCTGGGTGGAGCGACGGCTCGGCGCGCGAGGGGTGGCGCACACCAACGTGCTGCCGGTGGTCGGTTCCAAGGAGCTGGTGGCCTGGCTGCCGACGCAGCTGGGACTCGGCGCGGGCGACCGGGTCGCCTTCCCCCGGCTCGCGTACCCGACGTACGAGGTGGGGGCGCGGCTCTGCGGCGCCGAGCCCGTCCCGTACACCGACCCCACCGAGCTGGACCCGGCCGGGCTGAAGCTCCTGTGGCTCAACTCGCCGTCGAACCCGACGGGAGCGGTGCTGCCGCGCGAGGAGCTGGCGCGGATCGTGGCCTGGGCGCGCGAGCACGATGTGCTGGTCTTCAGCGACGAGTGCTACCTGGAGCTGGGCTGGGAGGCCGAGCCCGTCTCCGTCCTGCACCCGGACGTCTGCGGCGGTACGTACGAGGGCGTGGTCGCCGTCCACTCGCTCTCCAAGCGCTCCAACCTGGCCGGATACCGCGCGGCCTTCCTCGCGGGCGACGCGGAGGTCCTGGGCGAGCTGCTGCGGATCCGCAAGCACGGCGGGATGATGACCCCCGCGCCGGTGCAGGCGGCGACGGTCGCGGCGCTCGGTGACGACGCGCACGTACGGGAGCAGCGGGAGCGGTACGCGGCCCGCCGCACCGCCCTGCGCGCCGCACTGGAGGGGCACGGCTTCCGTATCGACCACAGCGAGGCGAGCCTCTACCTGTGGTCGACGCGCGACGAACCGTGCTGGGACACCGTGGCCCACCTCGCCGGGCTGGGAATCCTCGTCGCACCCGGTGACTTCTACGGTCCGGCGGGGGAGCGGCACGTGCGGGTGGCGCTGACGGCCACGGACGAGCGGATCGGGGCGGCGGTCAAGCGGCTCGGCTGACCGCCGGGCGGGGACCCGGTGCGCACGGGGCGGTGGGGCCGGGGGGGGGGGGGGCCCCCGCCCCCCCCCCGGCCCGGGGGGGGGGGGCCCCCCCCGCCGAGCGCGCGGGGGCGGCCCGGGGGTTGGGGCGGGGGGGGGCGGGGGGGGGGCGGGGGGGGGGGGGGGGGGGGGGGGGGGGGGGGGTGTGGGGGGGGGGGGGGGGGGCGGCCCGGAGAACGAGCCCCCTCCCGTCCCCGCCCGCTCCCGTCCCCGCCCGTCCCCGCCCGCTCCCGTCCCCGCCCTCTCCCGCCCCCGCCC
>NZ_JBIBBW010000002.1:1233674-1323039 GCF_042900885.1 Streptomyces sp. NPDC012835 | reverse complement strand
GCCCGGTTACATTCCGAACCCGGAAGCTAAGCCTCACAGCGCCGATGGTACTGCAGGGGGGACCCTGTGGGAGAGTAGGACGCCGCCGAACAATCTTTCATGGACCCATGGTCCAGCGTTCACGCTGGACCATGGGTCTTTTTTGTTTTGTACCCCGTGTTTTGTACCCCCCTCTTTTGCTCGAAGCGCACCGGAAGCCCGACTGCGCGAGAATGACTGCGGTACCCGAAGACAGGAGCTCCACTCGATGTCCCCCAACTCCTCCGACGACCGTCCCGAGCGCGACCCGCGCCGCGGTGACAGCGGCGACCGGGGCGGCTTCCGCGGAGGCCGTGACGATCGCGATCGTGGACCGCGACGTGATGACAATCGCGGTGGCGGGTTCCGCGGTGGGCGCGACGACCGTCCCAGTGGTCCGCGTCGCGATGACCGGCGCGACGACCGGCCCTCCTCCGGTGGTGGCTTCCGTCGTGACGACCGCTCCGGCGGCGCCCCGCGTCGTGACGACCGTGGCGGCCGTCCGGTGGGCGGCGGCTCCGGCGGTGGTGGGTACGGGCGTCGTGATGACCGTCCCCACACCGGGGGACCGCGTCGTGATGACCGTTCCGGTAGTGGTGGTCCGCGTCGCGATGACCGCCGCGATGACCGGCCCTCGTCCGGTGGCGGTTTCCGTCGTGACGATCGTCCTACCGGTGGTGGCTTCCGGCGCGACGATCGCCGTGATGACCGTCCCAGCGGTCCGCGTCGCGATGATCGCCGTGACGACCGTCGTGATGAGCGTCCGTCGTTCCGTCGTGACGACCGTCCCAGTGGTCCGCGTCGCGATGACCGGCCCTCGTCCGGTGGTGGTTTCCGCCGTGATGACCGGCCCTCGTCCGGTGGCGGTTTCCGCCGTGACGACCGCTCCGGCGGCGCCCCCCGGCGCGACGACCGTGGTGGCCGACCCGTCGCCGGCGGTGGCCCGCGTCGTGATGATCGGCCCTCGTCCGGTGGTGGCTTCCGGCGCGATGACCGGCCCTCGTCCGGTGGTGGTTTCCGTCGCGATGATCGCCGTGACGACCGTCGCGATGAGCGTCCGTCGTTCCGTCGAGACGACCGTCCCAGCGGTCCGCGTCGCGATGACCGGCGCGACGATCGCCGTGATGACCGGCGGGACGACCGGCCCTCGTCCGGTGGTGGCTTCCGCCGTGACGACCGCTCCGGCGGCGCCCCCCGGCGCGACGACGACCGCAGAGGCGGACGTCCCAGCGGCGGTGGCGGTGGCGGTGGCGGTTACGGGCGCCGTGACGACCGAGGCGACCGAGGCGGGCGTCCCGGCGGTGGCGGCTACCGGGGCCGGGACGACAACAGGGGCGGCGGCTACGACCGCCGTGACGACCGGGACCGCGACCGCGACCGGGAGCCGATCAAGCGGCTGCCGATCCCCGAGGACGTCACCGGTGACGAGATCGACAAGAGCGTGCGCCAGGAGCTGATGAGCCTGCCGAAGACGCTTGCCGAGGACGTCGCCAAGAACCTCGTCATGGTCGCGAAGCTGATCGACGAGGAGCCGGAGCAGGCGTACGCGTACTCCCGTATCGCCCTGCGCCTCGCTTCCCGCGTCGCCGCCGTTCGCGAGGCGGCCGGCTTCGCCGCGTACGCCACCCAGAAGTACGCCGAGGCGCTGGCCGAGTTCCGGGCGGCGCGGCGGATGACCGGTGGGGTCGACCTGTGGCCCGTCATGGCGGACTGCGAGCGCGGCCTCGGCCGCCCGGAGCGTGCCATGGCGATGGCGGGCGAGCCCGAGGTGCAGAAGCTCGACAAGGCGGGACAGGTCGAGATGCGGCTCGTCGCGGCCGGTGCGCGCCGGGACATGGGGCAGATCGACGCGGCCATCGTCACGCTTCAGGGGCCCGAGCTGGCCTCGCACGCCGTACAGCCCTGGACCGCGCGGCTGCGCTACGCGTACGCCGACGCCCTGCTCTCGGCGGGCCGTGAGGACGAGGCGCGGGAGTGGTTCGGCAAGACGGTCGAGGCCGACAAGGACGGCGCGACCGACGCTTCCGACCGGCTCGCCGAGCTGGACGGGGTGGAGTTCGTCGACGCCATGGGCGATGACGAGCCCGAGGCCGAGACGGCGTCCGGAGCAGCGTCCGAAGCAGCGCCCGACGCGGCGTCCGAGGCGGCTTCCGGCGCCGAGTCTCCCGCCCGGGCCGACGGGCCGCCCCGGTCCGGGACGGCCGACGACAACGGCTGAACCGGCTGACTGATCCGAGCGGCACACAGGAGTGGGGCGGTATCCCGGACCGGGGTACCGCCCCACTCCCATGAGGTGGGCCGGCGCCGCTTCAGCCCCGCGCGAGGTCGCGCAGCACCAGTCCCGTCGCCGGCTTGGGCCCGAAGGACGTGGACTTGCGCGGCATGGTGACGCCCTGGCGGGCCAGGTCCCTTACGACGTCCTCGCGCACCGGATGCAGCAGGACCGCCGTACCGCCACGGCGTTCGGCCTGTGCGACGGCCGCCTCGGCGTCATGGATGTAGGCGATGTGCTCCGGGTCGTCCGGGATGCGCCAGAGATGGTCGAGGAGAGTGGAGTGCAGGACTGTCGCGTCCAGTTCACGCCAGGCCGCCGGCCGGTCGGCTCGTACCGTACGCGCCAGGAGGCCCTCGTCCGGGCGGTCGACCAGATGGAAGCGGCCGTCTCCGGCGAGCAGGAACGCGTTTCCGGTGGCCGCCGTCCGCTCCAGGGCCTCCAGCGCCCGGGGGAACGGTCCTTCGACCGTGCGGACCCGGAAGGGCGCCGGGGAACCCGGGGAGCCGTCGAGGGCCGCGAGCGCGCGGTCCACCGGCAACCGGTGCAGCAGCCGGTGGATGGCACGGACCTGGAGGGGGTAGCGGACCGTGTCGATCAGCAGGACCAGCCCGTAGTCCCAGGGGCCCGGTGTCCTGCCCGCAGCCCCGCCCCCGCCTCCCGGCGCGGCCGTGTGCTCGGCGCTCAGCCGCAGGTAGGTGGCCCAGCGGTGGTGTCCGTCGGCGATCAGAGCCTGGTGATGGGCCAGATCCCCGGAGATCTCCGCGAGTTCGGCGGGCTCGGTGACCGACCACAGCCGGTGGCTGAAACCGTCCTCCGTGGTGGTGGTGAGAAGCGGAGCGCGGCCCAGGGTGCGCTCGATGACGGCCGAGGTGCCGACCGGACCCGTGGTCCCTCCGGTGCCCGTGGCGCCGGTCCCGCCCGCCGCCCCCGGTCCGCCCGCTGCGCCCGGCGCGTGCCCGGCGGGTGCCGTGTCCGGCTCGCCCCGGTACGTCAGCAGCAGGGGCTCCAGATTCGCCGCCGTCGCGCGCATCAGGTCCGCGCGGTCCTCGACCACGTCCGGCATCACGTCCTCGTGCGGCAGCACGATGCCGTCCGCCGGCGGCGAGAGCGCGAGCGCCCCGATGACGCCCCGCTGCAACACCTCGCCCCTGCGCTGCTCGTACACGTACAGCGCGGGCTCGGGATCAGGCGCGAGGACGCCCTCCTCCTGCCACTGCCGCAGCGTCGCCGCCGCCCGGCGGTGCCGTTCCTCGGCGGTGGCGGCCTGCGGGAGGATCAGCCGGACGATGTTGTACGGGTCCGCCGACTCCAACTGGTGCAGCCCGTCGGGCCTGACCACCACGTCGTACGGCGGCGAGGTCACGGCCGACAGACTGCCGACCCGTTCGGGGACATAGCGGAGCCCACTGAACGGAATCAGCCGCAGCCCCTTGTCCACGGGACCTGTTGAGTTCATTTACGCATCGTATGTGCGCGGGGGGTGATGAGGGATGATCGGTGGGAGAAGTCCCCGGCGAGGCCCCAGCGAGGAGCGTAAAGACGGATGAGCCAGCAGAGCAGGACCAGGCCGAGCGGGAGCGCCACCGCGCTGAACGAGTCGTACGACACTGCCCTGCTCGATCTCGACGGGGTGGTCTACGCGGGCGGGGAGGCCATCGCGCACGCGGTCGACTCGCTCGTGACGGCCCGGGACGCGGGGATGCGTCTCGCGTACGTCACCAACAACGCCCTCCGCCCGCCGGAGGCCGTGGCGAGCCATCTGACGGAACTCGGTGTCCCGGCCGGCGCCGAGGACGTGATCACCTCAGCGCAGGCGGTGTCCCGGCTGATCGCCGAACGGTTCCCGGCCGGGGCCAAGGTGCTGGTCATCGGCGGGGAGGGGCTGCGGGTCGCCCTGCGCGAACGCGGCCTCGAACCGGTCGAGTCCGCCGACGACGACCCGGTCGCGGTGGTGCAGGGGTACGGCGGCCCCGATCTGCCGTGGCGGCGGTTCGCCGAGGCGTGCTACGCGGTCAACCGCGGGGTGCCGTGGTTCGCGTCCAACACCGACCTGACGATCCCGAGCCCGCGCGGGATCATGCCGGGCAACGGCGCGGCGGTCGAGGTCGTACGGATCGCGACGGGCGCCGAGCCGCAGGTGGCGGGCAAGCCGCTGCCCCCGATGCACCGGGAGACGATCCTGCGGACGGGCGCCAGGCGCGCACTCGTGGTCGGGGACCGGCTGGACACGGACATCGAGGGCGCGTTCAACGGCGGGGTCGACTCGCTGCTCGTACTGACCGGGGTGACGGACGGCGCGCTGCTGCTGGCCGCCGAACCCAAGTACCGGCCGACCTACGTCGACGCGGACCTGCGCGGACTGCTGACCGGGCAGCCGGATGTCGGCGCCGACGGGGACGGCGGGTTCGGCTGCGGCGGATGGACGGCCTCGGTCAGTGGCGACGCGCTGGTGCTCGACGGCGACGGCGACGCGCTGGACGGACTGCGCGCGCTGTGCGCGGCGGCCTGGACGGACGCGGGCGAGGGGTCCTGCACGCGTGCGACGGACAAGGCGCTGGCGAGGCTCGGCCTCTGAGCCGCGCGGGACGTGCCGGTACGCGGGGGAGGGCACCGGCACGTCCCACCCGGGCTCCGGCCCGGTCCTATGCCTCTTCCTCCGCGTCCGCCGCGCTCATCGGGGAGTCCTCGGAGGCGCCGCGCCGCCAGTAGCCGCTGAACTTCACCGCCCTGCGGTCGAATCCGCGCTCGCCGACGAGATGGCGGCGCAGGGCCCTGACCGTCGCCGCCTCTCCGGCCGTCCACGCGTACGGGGTGCCGGCCGGCAGTTCGGCGGCGCGGATCGCTTCGGTGGTGGTGGGCGAGGTGCCGTGCACGAGCCAGACGATCTCGGCGTCCGCCTTGGTGGGCAGGTCCTGCCGGTCCGCCGGGTCATGGACCTCGATCCAGACGCGGGTGGGCAGTCCCGGCGGCAGGCTTTCGAGGATGCCGGCGACGGCGGGCAGCGCCGACTCGTCGCCGGTCAGCAGCACCCAGTCCGTGCCCTCCGGCGGCCGGAAGTCGTAGCCGCCGTTCTCCTCCTGGACCGGGGCGAGCACGCTGATCCGGTCGCCGGGGCCCGCAGCCCGCGCCCAGCGGGTGGCAGGGCCGGAGGCGGTCCCGGCGTCGCCGTGGACGTCCGCGCCGGTGTCGTGGGCCGTGGCCCCGGCCGCGCCCGCGGGCGCCTCGTCGCCGTGCAGGGCGAAGTCGATGACCAGTTCACCGGCTTCGCCGCGCAGTTCACGCACCGTGTACGTGCGCATGACGCCGCGCACCGCCGGGTCCAGTTCGCGGTAGGCGTCGTACCAGTCGGCCCGCTCGGTGTCCGGCAGCACCGGCTCGCGCTGGCCGGGGTGCGGCAGGAACAGCTTCACGCGCTGGTCGCGGCCGGCCGAGGCCATCCGGGAGACCGACGCTCCGCCGAGGACGACACGGGCCACGGCCGGGGTGAGGCGTTCGGTGCGGAGCACTTCGACATCGAAGAACTGGAAAGGGGCATCGGTCATGAGGAGAGCCTTTCCGACTTGTCGATCGCGGCGACGGGCCGCTCCGGGCTGTTCACGCTGGTACTTCCCCCATCGAGAAGAGATGCGAGGGTAGGCTAACCTAACCTGGTGTTCCGTCGACAGACCACTCGAACAGCGCGACGACCGGGGCGCCGGCCGCCGCCGCCCGCTCCGACCGCTCGTCACCGAAGGCGCGGTGGCGGGCGGATGAGGGCCGTGAGTCCTGGCCGTGAGTCCTGAAGGCCATGCGTCATCCTGATCCGACGGCCGTGCCCGTACCGTGTGCGCGGTCCGGGCAGTACCCCGTACAGATGAACCCCGCGGACGACACCAGGAGTACGACCATGCAGCGCCTCACCGCGGAATCGGTGACCCTCGGCTACGACCAGAGGGTCATCGCCCGCGATCTCTCGGTGGAGATCCCCGACCACTCGTTCACCGTGATCGTCGGGCCGAACGCCTGCGGCAAGTCCACGCTGCTGCGCGCGCTCTCCCGGATGCTCAAGCCGTCCGATGGCCGGGTGCTGCTCGACGGAGGGGCCATTCACTCGATGCCCGCCAAGAAGGTCGCGCGGACCCTCGGCCTGCTGCCGCAGTCGTCCATCGCGCCCGACGGCATCACCGTCGCCGACCTGGTGGCGCGGGGCCGTTACCCGCATCAGGGCCTGCTGCGCCAGTGGTCGCCCGACGACGAGCGGATAGTCGAGGAGTCGATGGCGGCGACCGGCGTCGGGGAGCTGTCCGGTCGCCATGTCGACGAATTGTCCGGCGGGCAGCGTCAGCGCGTCTGGATCGCCATGGCCCTCGCGCAGCAGACTCCGCTGCTGCTGCTGGACGAGCCCACCACCTTCCTGGACATCCAGCACCAGATCGATGTGCTCGACCTCTGTGCCGAACTGCACGAGACGCAGGGCCGCACGCTCGTCGCCGTCCTGCACGACCTGAACCACGCGGCCCGGTACGCGACGCACCTCATCGCGATGCGCGACGGCCGGATCGTGGCCGAGGGCACGCCGGCCGAGGTGGTCACGGCGGAGCGGGTGGAGGAGGTGTTCGGGCTGCGCTGTCAGGTCATCGACGACCCGGAGACGGGTACGCCCCTGGTCGTACCGGCGTCCCGCAGGAACCGCCGCGAAGCGGCGGCCGGGGCGGAAGCCGGGACCGGCACCGGGACGGACGCGGACGCGGCTCCCGGTCGCGCCCCGCTCGACGCCGCCGTTCCCGACCGGGCCTGAGCCCTGCTCGGCACGACGGGGGTGAAGGGCCAGGGGCCGGCGAAAGGCCGGGGTTCGGGCGAAGACCCAAGGCCGGGGCGGAAGACCTAGAGCAGCGACCGCAGCCGGAGCAGATCGCGGAACCCGGCCTCCAGCCTCACCCGCCCGGAACCCCAGGCACGGGCGAAGTTCAGCTCGCCGTCAACCAGCGCCACCAGATCGTCGCCCGCCATCGCCAGCCGGATCTGCGCCTTTTGCGGCGGTGGTCCCGCCACGGTGTCGGCCACCTCGATCCGGCCGTCCGTCAGACGGCCGGTGAAGGTCACATCCAGGTCCGTGATGTGGCAGCTGAGCGAACGGTCGAACCCCGCCGCCTCGCGGACCTTCCCGTCCGCCCGCGCCAGATTGTCCGAGAGCGTGTCGAGTGCGTCGCGGCACTCCTCCTTCGTCACCATCGCGACCGACGTTACCGCAGGGCTTCGCGGTAGCGTTCCGGCATGAGTGACTCGATGCCGGGCCCGTCGGCGACCGAACCGGCTCCCGCGTACGAACCGGCCCCGCCCCGGCCCCTCGGCGTGGACCGCCCGGCGACCGGCCACCCCGAGGTGGACGAGCGGCTGGCCCGGCTGGCCGACGCCGACCACCTCCCCGCCGACGGTCACGCCGAGGTGTACGAGGATGTACACCGGGGGCTGCGCGACGCGCTGACCGCGCTCGACGCACGTCCGGCACCTCACCAGGGGCCCTAGGAACTGTCTTCGAAGTCCCGCCCGCCCCACGGACGGACGGCGCTACGTTTGAGGACAGGGCCCAGGACCAGCCGGCGCCCCGGTGATTTCCCGCGCACGACCACAGGAGCTGAACCGAACGTGGCTGGACTGGCACGCCGCCGACTCGATGCCGAGCTGGTACGCCGTAACCTCGCACGCTCGCGTGAGCACGCGAGCCAGCTGATCGCCGCGGGCCGGGTGACGGTCGGCGGCGCCACCGCGACCAAACCCGCCACCCAGGTGGAGACCAGTGCCGCTGTCGTCGTCAAGGCCGACGACAGCGACCCCGACTACGTCTCGCGCGGCGGACACAAACTCGCCGGGGCCCTCGCCGCCTTCATGCCCCGGGGGCTGGAGGTCCGCGGCCGGCGCGCGCTCGACGCCGGCGCCTCCACCGGCGGATTCACCGATGTGCTGCTTCGCGCGGGGGCCCGCCAGGTCGTCGCGGTGGACGTCGGATACGGGCAACTCGCCTGGTCCCTGCGGAGCGATGAACGCGTCACCGTCAAGGACCGTACGAACGTACGCGAGTTGACGCTGGAAGCGATCGAAGGGGAGCCCGTGGATCTTGTTGTGGGGGATCTGTCGTTCATTCCGCTGGGGGTGGTGATGCCCGCTCTGGTGCGCTGCGCCGCCCCCGACGCCGATCTGGTGCTGATGGTGAAGCCGCAGTTCGAGGTGGGCAAGGAGCGCCTCGGCAGCGGGGGCGTCGTACGCAGCCCCGAACTGCGGGCCGGAGCCGTACGTACCGTGGCGCGGCGGGCGAGCGAACTCGGGCTCGGCACACGGGGGGTCACCGCCAGCCCGCTGCCGGGGCCCTCCGGAAACGTCGAGTATTTTCTGTGGCTCCGCGCCGGAGCGCCCGACCTGGACCCGGCGGACGCCGACCGCGCAGTGGCGGAGGGACCCCGTTGACCACTCAGACCGACCGCACCGTGTTCCTGGTGGCCCACACCGGGAGGCCCGCGGCGATCCGCAGCGCCGAACTCGTCGTGGAGGGGCTGCTCCGCAACGGCCTCGGGGTGCGCGTACTCGCCATGGAGGCCGCCGATCTGCCGCTGCCGTCGTCCGTGGAGACGGTCCCCGAGGCGATTCCCGACGCGCTCGACGGCTGTGAGCTGCTGATCGTGCTCGGCGGCGACGGGACACTGCTGCGCGGCGCCGCCTTCGCCCGCGCCTCGGGCGTTCCGATGCTCGGGGTCAACCTGGGCAGGGTCGGCTTCCTCGCGGAGGCGGAACGGGACGATCTGGACAAGGTCGTCGATCGCGTCGTCACTCGTGCGTATGAGGTCGAGGAGCGGATGACCATCGATGTCGCCGTCCGCAGCAATGGCGATGTCGTCCACACCGACTGGGCGCTCAACGAGGCCGCCGTACAGAAGATCTCACCCGAGCGGATGCTCGAAGTCATCCTGGAGATCGACGGGCGGCCCGTCACCGGCTTCGGCTGCGACGGGATCGTCTGCGCCACCCCGACCGGTTCGACGGCGTACGCGTTCTCGGCCGGCGGCCCGGTCGTCTGGCCCGATGTCGAGGCGCTGCTGATGGTGCCGATCAGCGCGCACGCCCTGTTCGCGAAGCCGCTGGTGACCTCGCCCACCAACACGCTCGCGGTCGAGGTCCAGCCGGACTCACCGAACGGCGTCCTGTGGTGCGACGGGCGCAGGACCATCGAACTGCCGCCGGGCGCGCGGGTGGAGGTGCGGCGCGGCGCCACCCCTGTACGGCTGGCGCGGCTGCACCACGCGTCCTTCACCGACCGGCTGGTGGCGAAGTTCGCGCTTCCGGTCTCCGGCTGGCGCGGAGCGCCGCACTGACGGGTGGCGTGTCGGGGGACGCCGTACCGACGGGTGTTCGATTTCACGGGTGATGCGGGGGGTCGTTTCCGGGGGGATCGCGGGTGTATGTACCGCCCGGCGAGACCTCCTGACCCGGCCCGGTCGGAGGAACCGGGGGTGGGGTCCGTCGCACGGCGGCTCCGGGACCTCGTATGGTCATGACCGTGTTGGAGGAGATGCGGATACGGTCGCTCGGGGTCATCGACGACGCGGTCGTGGAGCTGTCACCCGGCTTCACGGCGGTGACGGGCGAGACCGGCGCGGGCAAGACCATGGTGGTGACCAGCCTCGGACTGCTGCTCGGCGGACGCGCCGATCCCGCGCTGGTGCGGGTCGGAGCGAAGTCGGCGGTGGTGGAGGGGCGCGTCACCATGGCCGCCGACGCGCCGGCGGCCCGGCGTGCCGAGGAGGCCGGGGCGGAGCTGGACGACGGGGCGCTGCTCATCAGCAGGACCGTCTCCGCCGAGGGGCGCTCGCGCGCGCACCTCGGCGGACGCGCGGTGCCCATGGGGGTGCTGGCCGAGCTGGCGGACGACCTGGTCGCCGTGCACGGCCAGACCGACCAGCAGGGCCTGCTGCGGCCCGCGCGCCAGCGCAAGGCCCTCGACAGATACGCGGGCGACGCCGTCGCCGTACCCCTCACGGCGTACGCGGCGGCCTACCGGCGGCTGCGGGCCGTCGTCACCGAACTGGACACCCTGACCACCCGGGCCCGTGAGCGCGCCCAGGAGGCCGACCTGCTGCGCTTCGGGCTGAACGAGATCGCGGCCGTCGAGCCGGTGGCGGGCGAGGACACCGAACTCGCGGCGGAGGCGGAACGCCTCGGCCACGCGGAGGCACTCGCCTCGGCCGCCGCGCTCGCGCACGCCGCGCTCGCGGGCAACCCCGAGGACCCCGAGGCCGTGGACGCGACCACCCTCGTCGGCGGCGCGGGCCGCTCGCTGGAGGCCGTACGCTCCCACGACCCGGCGCTCGCCGGGCTCGCCGACCGGATGGGGGAGATCGCCATCCTGCTGGCGGACGTGGCGGGCGAACTCGCCGGGTACGCGGACGATCTGGACGCCGATCCGCTGCGGCTCGCCGCCGTGGAGGAGCGCAGGGCCGCGCTGACCACGCTCACCCGCAAGTACGGCGAGGACATCGCCGCCGTCCTGGCCTGGGGCGAGGAGAGCAGCGCCCGGCTGACGGAGTTGGAGGGCGACGACGACCGGATCGGCGAGCTGACGGCCGAACACGAGCGGCTGCGCGCCGAACTCTCCGTTCTCGCCCGGGAGCTGACCGACGCCCGCACCGAGGCGGCGGCACGCTTCGCCCAGGACGTCACGGCCGAGCTGGCGTCGCTGGCGATGCCGCACGCGCGGGTCTCGTTCGACATCCGGCAGACCGAGGCGGCGGACGAACGGGCCGGTGTCGAGGTCGGCGGGCGCTGCGTGACGTACGGGCCGCACGGCGTCGACGAGGTGGAGCTGCTCCTCACCCCGCACCCCGGCGCGCAGCCCCGGCCGATCGCCAAGGGCGCGTCCGGCGGTGAGCTGTCCCGGGTGATGCTCGCCGTGGAAGTGGTCTTCGCGGGCGCCGATCCGGTGCCGACCTATCTCTTCGACGAGGTGGACGCGGGGGTCGGAGGCAAGGCGGCGGTCGAGGTCGGCCGCAGGCTCGCCAAGCTCGCCCGGTCCGCGCAGGTCGTGGTGGTGACGCACCTTCCGCAGGTCGCGGCGTTCGCCGACCGCCAGCTGCTGGTCGAGAAGACGGTGGACGGATCGGTGACCCGGTCCGGGGTGACCGTCCTGGAGGGCGAGGACCGGGTACGGGAGCTGTCGCGGATGCTGGCGGGTCAGGAGGACTCGGAGACGGCGAGGGCACACGCGGAGGAACTGCTCGCCACGGCACGGCTGGACGCGTAGAGCCGGGGCCCGGGCAGGGGCGGGCCCGTGCCGGGTCGCGAAGGGCCGGGCGGAGCACCGGGAAACGGCTCGGGACGCGGCCGGGACGTGATGGCCATTCACCTACTGGGAGTCGCCGTCGGGACGGCGTACGGTGTCAGGGTCGGCCGTTCGGCAATCGGGCCGGCGACCCCGTTCCTTCACCCGTGTGAGTGACACCGGGGGCAGGGGCGGGACGACGGACACAGGAACGTCGTCTCCTTGGTGCCTGAACGTGCCGACGGGCTGGCATCCTTGACGGGTACCCCTGCCCTCCCTCACCCCGGACCCCGACGCGCGGTCCCGGGGCCGGGACCGACATCCGACCGGGAGCCTTGACCACGTGACACCACTGCGTACGGTCCAGGTGCTGGGCGGGGGCAGCGCGGGAAGCAGCGCGCACGTCCGATCGCTGGCGGCGGGACTGGTCGCCCGGGGCGTGCGCGTCACCGTGTGCGCCCCCGCCGAACTCGACCGCCTCCACGACTACGGCGACGCGGGGGCGCACCACGTCCCCGTACCCCGGCGCTCCGACCCGGCCGCCCTCGCTGCGCTGCGCGCCGCGTGCGCCGGCGCCGACGTGGTGCACGCGCACGGGCTGCACGCCGCCGTACGCACCGCGCTCGCGCTCGGCGGGCTGCGGATTCCGCTGGTCGTCACCTGGCACACCCGCGCGCACACCGAGGGCGCGCGCGGCCGGCTGCTGCGGCTGGCGGAGCGGCGCGCCGTCCGGGCGGCGGCGGTCGTCCTGGGCGTCTCCTCCGAGCTGGTCGACCGGGCCCGCAGCCGGGGCGCGCGCGACGCCCGGCTCGCACCGGTCGCGCTGCCCGCGCCGCTCCCGGCGTCCGACGCGGCCGACGGCCCGGACGCCTCCGACAACAAGGCGCGCGCCGAACTCGGCGCGGTCGAGAGGCCGTTGCTCATGGCCGTCGGAAGCCTCGTGCCCGGCCAGGGGTACGACACCCTGCTGGACGCCGCCGCCGTCTGGCGCCGCCTCGACCCGATGCCGCTGCTCACCATCGCCGGTGAGGGCCGGGAGCGCGCCCGGCTTCAGCGCCGTATCGAGGCCGAGGAACTGCCCGTCCAGCTCCTCGGCCGCCGCGACGACCTCCCCGCGCTACTCGCCGCCGCCGACATCGCCGTGCTGGCGGGCCGCTGGGAGGCCCGCTCCGTCCTCGCCCAGGAGGCGCTGCGGCTGGGTGTGCCGCTCGTCGCCACTGCGGTCGGCGCCGTTCCCGAACTGGTCGGCGGCGCGGCCGAACTCGTACCGTACGGCGACGTGGCCGCGCTCTCCGACGCGGTGATCCGCCTGCTCGCCGACCCCGAGCGCCGCCGCGCCCTCGCCGCGGCGGGCCGTGCCCAGGCGTCGACCTGGCCGACGGAGGACCAGACCATCGCGCAGATCCTCAGCGTCTACGACGAGCTGTGCCAGACGCGCCGGCCGCGCTGAGGACGCGCGGCGGCGCCGGACCGCGGGCGGGCCGCCCGTCGGATCAGGACGTGTGGCGGCGCGCCCGCAGCGCCAGGCTCAGGGCCAGCACCGTCTGGGGATCGGCCAGGTCCGTACCGAGCAGCTCGGAGATGCGGGCCAGCCGGTTGTAGAGGGTCTGGCGGTTCAGATGGAGTTCGCGCGCGGTCTCCGCCTTGCGGCCCGCGCGGGCGAGGAACGTCTCCAGGGTGGGCAGCAGCGCGGGCCGCTGATCACGGTCGTGTGCGAGCAGGGGCCCGATCGCGCGGTCCACGAAGGCCGCCAGGTCCTGGTGGTCGCGCAGCCGCCACAGCAGCAGATCGATGTCCAGACGCCGCGCGTCGTACCAGGGGCGGTCGGACAGGCCCCGGGCGGCGGTCGCGGTCTCGGCGGCGTGGCGCAGGGCCGCGCTCGCGGCCGTCCAGCCGCCCGCGACCCCGACGACGACCACCGGGGACCGGCCACCGGGGCGCTCCAGGCCCGCGCGCGCCGCCCCCGCGCGCAGCGCGGTCGCGACGCGGCCGGCGACCGCCGCGCGTTCCGACTCGGAGCGCAGCCCCAGCAGCAGCGGAACGCGGCCCTCCAAGGGGCGTACGCCGAGCAGCACCGGCACCCCCGTCGAGGACAGCTCCTCCAGCACCGCGCGGGCCAGCAGCGCCCAGTCGCCCGAGGGCAGCGGTTCCGGGGCCAGCCCCATCACCACGGGCAGCAGGGGCCCCGCACCGGGGGTGAAACCGAGGACCTTGGCCTGGGCCGGGGCGTCCTCGGCGCGGATACGGCCCTCGGCGAGATCGGTCAGGAAATCACCCCGGCCGCGCGCGGCCAGCTCCTCGTCCTGGCGCGCCTGCATCAGCACGACGGCCAGCAGCCCCGCCGCGCGCTCCGCCGCCAGCCGGTGCACCGGCAGCGGCGCGACCGGTACGGCGGGCAGCACCAGCCTGGCCCGTACCGATCCCGCGCCGTGGCCGCCGCCCGCCACATCCACCAGCACCGTGCCCGTGGGCGGCCCGGCCTCCCGGGCCGCGCGGCTGCCGCGCAGCCCCGCCCAGACCTGCAAAGGACCGGCGGCCGCCTCGCCCGCGCCCGGGGCAGCCGCGTACAGCAGCCGGCCCTCCGCCGTCTCCAGGAAGACCGGGTTGCCCGCGAAGTCGGCCAGGATCCGCAGCACCCGCTCCACCCCGCCGCCGTTCAGCAGGGCCTCCGTGCACCGCCGGTGGACGTCCTCGGCGCGGCGCACCAGCGCGTAGTGGCCGTTGACGATCTCCGTGTGGATCTCCTCGGTGACCGCGACGAACGGCACCTCGCGGTGCAGCTGCACCAGCGGCAGCCCGGCCGCCCGCGCCGTCTCCACGATCGCCGGGGGCAGCCGCTCGAAGCGCGGCCCCAGCTCCACCACCAGCGCCACGATGCCGCGCGCCGCCAGCCCCCGGACGAAGGCGCGCTGCTCGGCGGGGCGGGTGCCGAGCCCGAGCCCGGTCGTCAGCAGCAGCTCGCCGCCCTTGAGGAGGGACGCGATGTTCGGTGCCTCGCCCGCGTGCACCCAGCGCACCGTACGGTCCAGCAGGTCCGCGCCGGCGACGACCTCCGGCAGCCCGCCGCGGAGTCCGGGCAGCTCAAGTGCCCGCCGCACGGTGATTCCGCCCTGAGTGCCCATGAGGCCGGAGGCTACTGGAAACGCGGCAGGGGCCCGGACCGCCGGGTGTGCGCCACCCTGTGGTCCGAGCCCCTGCCGAAGGCTCCGCTCAGCCTCCGTACGCTCCCGACGCCGTCAGCCGCAGCGCCGTGTCGATCAGCGGCACATGGCTGAACGCCTGCGGGAAGTTGCCCACCTGCCGCTGGAGCTTGGAGTCCCACTCCTCGGCCAGCAGACCCAGGTCGTTGCGGAGCGACAGCAGCTTCTCGAAGAGCTTGCGCGCCTCGTCCACCCGTCCGATCATCGCCAGGTCGTCCGCCAGCCAGAACGAGCAGGCCAGGAAGGCGCCCTCGTCACCGGCGAGCCCGTCGACCCCCGCGTCGTCGCCCGACGTCGGGTAGCGCAGCACGAACCCGTCCTCGGTGGACAGCTCGCGCTGGATCGCCTCGATGGTGCCGATGACCCGCTTGTCGTCCGGCGGCAGGAAGCCCATCTGCGGAATGAGCAGCAGCGACGCGTCCAGCTCCTTGGAGCCGTACGACTGCGTGAAGGTGTTCCGCTCCTTGTCGTACCCCTTCTCGCAGACATCGTGGTGGATGTCGTCGCGCAGCTCGCGCCAGCGCTCCAGCGGGCCGTCCGCGTCCCCGGACTCGATCAGCTTGATCGTGCGGTCGACCGCGACCCACGCCATCACCTTGGAGTGCACGAAGTGCCTGCGCGGCCCGCGCACCTCCCAGATGCCCTCGTCGGGCTGGTCCCAGTGCTTCTCCAGGTACTGGATCAGCTTGAGCTGGAGCACCGACGCGTAGTCGTTGCGGGCCAGCCCGGTCATGTGCGCCAGGTGCAGCGCCTCGGTCACCTCGCCGTAGACATCCAGCTGGAGCTGGTGCGCCGCGCCGTTGCCGACCCGGACCGGGCCGGAGTTCTCGTACCCCGGCAGCCAGTCCAGCTCGGCCTCGCCCAGCTCACGCTCACCGGCGATCCCGTACATGATCTGCAGGTTCTCCGGGTCGCCCGCGACCGAGCGCAGCAGCCACTCGCGCCAGGCGCGGGCCTCCTCGCGGTAGCCGGTGCGCAGCAGCGACGACAGCGTGATCGCGGCGTCGCGCAGCCAGGTGTAGCGGTAGTCCCAGTTCCGGCTGCCGCCGATCTCCTCGGGCAGCGAGGTCGTCGGCGCCGCGACGATCCCGCCCGTCGGCGCGTACGTCAGCGCCTTGAGCGTGATCAGCGAACGGACGACGGCCTCCCGGTAGGGGCCGTGGTACGTGCAGTGCTCGATCCACTCGCGCCAGAAGTCGGAAGTCGCCTCCAGCGATCCCTCGGGATCGGGCAGCGCCGGCGGCCTGCGGTGCGAGGGCTGCCAGCTGATGGTGAAGGCGACCCGGTCGCCCGGCGCGACGGTGAAGTCGGAGTACGTCGTGAGGTCCTCACCGTGCGTCTCCGCGTCGGTGTCCAGCCAGACCGAGTCGGGGCCTGCCACGGCGACCGTGCGGTTGTCCACCTTGTGGACCCACGGCACGACCCGGCCGTAGCTGAAGCGCATCCGCAGCGCGGACCGCATCGGCACCCGGCCGCTGATGCCCTCCACGATCCGGATCACCTGGGGCGCTCCGTCACGCGGCGGCATGAAATCGGTCACTCTCACCGTGCCACGCGGTGTGTCCCACTCCGATTCAAGGATGAGGGAATCGCCCCGGTAGCGGCGCCGAGTGGCGCGCGGGGCCTCGGAGCCCGCGGGATGCGCGGGCCCCAGTCGCCAGAAGCCGTGCTCCTCTGTTCCGAGCAGAGCCGCGAACACGGCGTGCGAGTCGAAGCGGGGGAGACACAGCCAGTCGACTGTGCCGTCCCGGCAGACCAGGGCAGCGGTCTGCATGTCTCCGATGAGTGCGTAATCCTCGATGCGCCCGGCCACGTGCATCTCCAGTCGAACGGCCATGTCCGCCCCGTGGGGCGCGTACTTCGGTCAAGGGTCGTTGACGAGCTGGGTTTCCGGGAAATCGGGCGGGGGTGGTGCCGTTTGCCGGCCGGACTCGGCAGCGAATGTTTGAGCAGGATACGACGCGTGCGGGGCTTCCGCGTCACGCTCTCGGCAACATCCATCCGCCGAACGAGTGGGGGGCCTTGGTGGCGGGGCGGAAAAACGTGACTCCGGGGGAAAGCGGTTGCGGAAGACAGGACCGGAACGACCCTCTCCTCGTCGCTGATACCCTGGTAGCCCGTGGACCGGTGGACTCGCTGCGCAGCAACAGAGGCCCCGAAACCGCAGCGAACGGTAGCCCCGCCCCAGTGGCCGGATACCGCTACGCACCTCAGACCGCGACCACGGGAGCCCCGCCTTGGCCATGCCGAACCGATCCTCGACCTCCTCGACGACCAAGCACATCTTCGTCACCGGGGGTGTCGCGTCCTCCCTCGGCAAGGGCTTGACCGCCTCCAGCCTGGGCGCGCTGCTCAAGGCGCGCGGTCTGCGGGTCACCATGCAGAAGCTCGACCCGTACCTGAACGTCGACCCCGGCACGATGAACCCCTTCCAGCACGGTGAGGTGTTCGTCACCAACGACGGCGCCGAGACCGACCTGGACATCGGCCACTACGAGCGTTTCCTCGACGTGGACCTCGACGGCTCGGCCAACGTCACCACCGGCCAGGTCTACTCGCAGGTCATCGCCAAGGAGCGGCGCGGTGAGTATCTGGGCGACACCGTCCAGGTCATCCCGCACATCACCAACGAGATCAAGCACCGCATCCGGCGGATGGCCACCGACGACGTCGACGTGGTCATCACCGAGGTCGGCGGCACGGTCGGCGACATCGAGTCGCTGCCGTTCCTGGAGACCGTCCGCCAGGTGCGCCACGAGGTGGGCCGCGACAACGTCTTCGTCGTGCACATCTCGCTCCTGCCGTACATCGGCCCGTCCGGCGAGCTGAAGACCAAGCCGACCCAGCACTCGGTCGCTGCCCTGCGGAACATCGGTATCCAGCCGGACGCCATCGTGCTGCGCGCCGACCGGGACGTGCCGCTCTCCATCAAGCGCAAGATCTCGCTGATGTGCGATGTGGACGAGGCGGCGGTGGTGGCCTGCGTCGACGCCAAGTCGATCTACGACATCCCCAAGGTGCTGCACACCGAGGGCCTGGACGCCTATGTCGTGCGCAAGCTCGACCTGCCGTTCCGTGATGTCGAGTGGACCGTCTGGGACGATCTGCTGGACCGGGTCCACAACCCCGACCACGAGGTCACCATCGCGCTGGTCGGCAAGTACATCGACCTGCCGGACGCGTACCTGTCGGTGACCGAGGCGATCCGGGCCGGTGGCTTCGCCAACAAGGCGCGCGTCTCGGTGAAGTGGGTCACCTCCGACGACTGCAAGACGCCGGCCGGCGCCGCCAGGCACCTCGCCGACGTCGACGGCATCCTGATCCCCGGCGGCTTCGGCGAGCGCGGGGTGACCGGCAAGGTCGGCGCGATCCAGTACGCCCGCGAGAACAAGGTCCCGCTGCTCGGCATCTGCCTGGGTCTCCAGTGCATCGTCGTGGAGGCCGCGCGCAACCTCGCCGGGATTCCCGAGGCCAACTCCACCGAGTTCGACTCGGGGACGGCGCACCCGGTGATCTCCACGATGGAGGAGCAGCTCGCCTACGTCGAGGGCGCCGGTGATCTCGGCGGCACGATGCGGCTCGGGCTCTACCCGGCGAAGCTCGCTGAGGGCTCGATCGTGCGCGAGGTCTACGACGACCAGCCGTACGTGGAGGAGCGCCACCGCCACCGCTACGAGGTCAACAACTCCTACCGCGCGGAGCTGGAGAAGAAGGCGGGCCTGATCTTCTCGGGCACGTCCCCGGACAACAAGCTGGTGGAGTACGTCGAGTACGACCGCGCCACGCACCCGTACCTCGTCGCCACCCAGGCCCACCCGGAGCTGCGCTCCCGGCCCACCCGCCCGCACCCGCTCTTCGCGGGGCTGGTGAAGGCCGCGGTCGAGCGCCGGGAGAGCGCGGTCACGACGGCGCCCGACCAGCCGTAGGGCGGGACGCAGGGGATACGGTGGGAGCCGGGGTACGGGTCGTGCGGACCAGTGCCCCGGTTTCCGCTTGTGCGCCACTGTGGGAGGACGCTGCCATGACCATCCAGGACACCCCCGAGGAGTGGCGGGTCACCGCGACCACGACGCCCTTCCGCGGCAACAAGACCAGCGTCCGCACCGACGACGTGGTCATGCCCGACGGCACGGTCGTGAAGCGTGACTACCAGGTCCACCCCGGGTCCGTCGCGATCCTGGCCCTGGACGAGACGGACCGGGTGCTGGTCCTGCGGCAGTACCGGCACCCCGTGCGCCAGAAGCTGTGGGAGATCCCGGCCGGACTCCTCGACGTGCCGGGCGAGAACCCGCTGCACGCGGCTCAGCGCGAGCTGTACGAGGAGGCGTACGTCAAGGCGGAGGACTGGCGGGTGCTGACGGACGTCTACACGACCGCGGGCGGCTGCGACGAGGCGGTACGGATCTTCCTCGCCCGCGATCTGTCGGCGGCGGACGGCGAGCGCTTCGAGGTCTCCGAGGAGGAGGCCGACATGGAGCTGGCCCGGGTCGCCCTGCCGGAGCTGGTGCGCGGTGTGCTCGCCGGTGAACTGCACAACAACTGCCTCGCCGTGGGGGTGCTCGCGCTCACGGCCGCGCTGGCGGGGGACGGCACGGACGCGCTCCGGCCGGCCGACGCGCCGTGGCCCGCGCGCCCGTTCGAATCCTGACCCACTGGGGTCTGCTGATCTGACGAAATGTTGATCCGATCGGGGGATTCACCGGCCACGCTCGCCCGGTTCCGTCGCAGAGAGTGAACTACGCTCGAACCGCCCGCGCGGAGACCCGCCGGGCTCGGCTCGTGCGCAGGCGGACGGAGCGTGGCCCGTGACGGATCAGGCGGTGGATGTGAGCGGCTCGGGCCGCGCGCGGGCGACCGGGGGCGGCGAAACTCCTGAACCAGAGTCAACATCGGCGGCGACGGCCACATCTGACGAACCGTCGGAGTCGCGGCCCGAGGGCCGGTCGGTGGCGGCGCGCAAGCCGCAGAAGAGGAGTTCCCGCACGAAAGGGAGAAGTCGGGCCAAGGCCCCGGAGGGCGCCGAACCCGTCACGGCGCCCGTGCGTGGCACCGGAGCCGACCGGCACCCGCGGCCGGCGCCGGTACCGGACGGCGTGACGCAGGGTGCTGAACCCGCGCCCCCGCCCCCGGTGGTACGGCCGGAGACGGACGGGTACGCGACGGCCATGGCCACCGAGGACCCCGCACCCGCGCAGGACGCCGTGACGAAGGCCGGCACGGACAGCGCGCCCGCCGGGGCGGCCGGTCCCGCTCCGGACGCGGGCCCCGCTCCGGACGCCGGTCCCGCGCCGGACGCGAACCCCGTCCCCGCTCCCGATGGCGCTCCGGCTGCGGACGCGGGTCCCGCTCCTGCTCCCGCTCCTGCTCCCGCTCCTGCTCCCGCTCCGGACGCGGGCCCCGCCCCCGCCCCCGCCCCCGTCCCCGCCGCCGGTCCGGCCGCCTCCGCCGCCGGAGCGTCCCCGGCCGCGACGGCCCCCGCTTCCGGGACGGAAGCCCCCGACGTGACGGGCGCCGCCGCGCCGCACCCGGCCGCTCCCGCCGACGTCCGGCCGCCCCGCCCGGTCCGTACGCCCGATCCGGTGCGGCCCGATTCCGACGGCCGGTTCTTCGGGCGCCAGCGCGAACTGAAGTCCCTGCACGGCGACATCGAACGCGCCGGACTCAACACCATCGCCGGACGCAAGGAGCCCAGCGCCCGGATTCTGCTGATCGCCGGACGCCCCGGCTCCGGACGGACCGCGCTCGCCCGGGAGCTGGCCGGACAGCTCGCTCCCGGCTATCCCGACGGCGTCGTCAGGGCCCGGCTGACCGAGGCGGGCGGCGCGCCCGTGCCCACCGAGCGGACCGCGCGCGAGATCCTCGGCGTGTTCGGGGTCGCCACCCCGCCGGGCGCGGGGGAGGACGAGCTGTCCGAGATGGTCCGCGAGGCGCTGGCCGTCCGCCGGGTCCTGCTGCTCCTCGACGACGCGACCGACGCCGAACAGGTCGATCCGCTGGTGCCCGACAATCCGGGCTGTCTCGTGGTCGCGGTGGCGCAGGGCCCGCTCACCGGGATTCCCGATGTGCGCCCCTGCACGCTCGGCGGCATGGACGCCAAGGCGGCCATCGAACTCCTGGCGCGCTTCGCCGGGTCCGTGCGGATCACCGTCGACCCGCAGGCCGCCGAATCCCTCGCCGAGGAGTGCGGGGGCCAGCCCGCCGCGCTCGTCCTCGCGGGCGGCTGGCTCGCCGCCCGGCCCACCGCCTCGGTCGCCGACGCGGCCAAACAGCTGCGCGCCCTGCCCTACGACACCGACCGCCCGGTCGGGGACCGGCCGCTGGCCCGCGCCTTCCGGCTGGTGTACGAGAGCCTGCCGGGGCCCGCCGCCCGGATACTGCGGCTGCTCGCGCTCGCCCCCGCCGGTCTCGCCGACGCGCACACCGCCTCCGCGCTGGCGGGCTGCTCCGTCTCGGCGGCCGGGGTCACGCTGGACGACTTCACCGCGCGCGGGCTGCTGCACCGGGCCGACGCCCCGACCCCCGACCCCGGCCGCCTGGAGTTCACGGACCCGGACTCCCGGGCCGCCGAACCCCAGTACGTGGTGCCGGCCTGTCTCGTTCCGCTGCTGCGGGCCGTCATGGAGCGTGAGGACCGGCCCGCCGAGGTGCAGCTCGCCCGCGCGCGGATGCTGGAGCGGACCGTACGGCTGCTCCAGTCCTGCCGCGCGGTCACGGATGCCGAGGGCTCCCCGGCCCGGCGGCGGCTGGCCGGACTGCCGCGCGCGCTGCGCTTCCCGCACGCCGAGGCGGCCGACGCGTGGCTGTGCTCGCGGCGGCCCGCCCTGCTGGCGTCCGCCCGGCTCGCGGTCGCCGACGGGGAGCTGGACACCCTGGCCCGCAGGCTGGTGGCCGCACTGGTCCGGGCGCTCGCCGTCCACCGGGGCACCGAGGCCGCCGCACCCGAGCTGTACGGGCTGCACCAGCTGGTCCTGGACATCGCCGAGCGCCGCGAGCTGCACCGGGAGCGGGCGGCGGCGCTGCTGAACATCGGTGATCTCGACGCCAGGACCGGCCGTACCCATGACGCGCTCGCGCGCTACCGCGCCGCGCTGGACGCCGGACGCGCGGCGGGCGACCTCTACGCGACCGGGCGCGCCATGGAATCCATCGGCGGGGCCCACCAGGACCTGAGCGACTGGCAGCGGGCGGCCGACTGGTACGGAAGGGCGCTCTCCCAGCGGCTGAGCCGGGGCGAGCGGGCCGATGAGGCGCGGCTGTACGGCCGCCTCGGCACCGTGCACACCTACGCGGGCCGCTACGGCGAGGCGCTGCGCAACTGGCGGGCCGCGGCCGCCGTCCACCGCCGGCTCCAGGACCCGGCCGCTCTGGCACGGGCGCTGAGCGAGGCGGCCAGGGTCCAGGAGTACGCGGGCCGGCCGCAGGAGTCGCTGCGCACCTGTCGGGAGGCGGTCGAGTGGGCGCGGCAGGCACAGGACGTACGGCTCCAGGCCGCGCTCCAGCTCCGGCTGGCGGACACCCTGGACCGGCTCGGGGACCCCACGGCTGCCCGGCTGCACCGGGCCACTTCTGATCGACTCCTGGAAACCGAGGGAAAACACCTACGAAACCCGTAGTGCTTCGACTGAAGAATGATGCTTTGCAAGGCTAGACAGCGAGAAATCCTTCATTAAACTGGCTCTGCCGCAGTCGTTCGCGGTGTCTTCCCGTGCGCCATACGTGTCCGGGTATGTATGGGATTGCCCCTGGAGTCCCCTGAGTCAAGGACCGTGATCTGCCGTGTTGGTCGGTATCCCCCGCGAAGTCAAGAACAACGAGTTCCGGGTGGCCATCACACCCGCCGGCGTGCACGAACTGGTGCGCCAGGGACATCAGGTCGCCGTCGAGCACGGCGCCGGCACCGGCTCCTCGATCACGGACGGCGAGTACACGGCCGCCGGCGCGCGGATCCTGCCCACCGCCGACGAGGTCTGGGCCACCGCCGACCTGCTGCTCAAGGTCAAGGAGCCGGTCGCCGAGGAGTACCACCGGCTGCGCAAGGGCCAGACACTCTTCACCTACCTGCACCTCGCCGCCTCCCAGGCATGCACGGAGGCGCTGCTCGACTCCGGCACCACCGCCATCGCCTACGAGACCGTCGAGACCGCGAACCGCGCCCTGCCGCTGCTCGCCCCGATGTCCGAGGTCGCCGGGCGGCTCGCGCCCCAGGTCGGCGCCTACCACCTGATGCGCTCGGCCGGCGGGCGCGGCGTGCTGCCGGGCGGCGTGCCGGGTACGGCCGCGGGCCGGGCCGTGGTCATCGGCGGCGGGGTCTCCGGCTGGAACGCCACCCAGATCGCCGTCGGCATGGGCTTCCAGGTGACCCTGCTCGACCGGGACATCAGCAAGCTGCGCGAGGCCGACCGGATCTTCGGCAGCAAGGTCAGGACCATCGTCTCCAACGCCTTCGAACTGCGGAAGGCGGTCGCCGAGGCGGACCTCGTCATCGGGGCCGTCCTCATCCCGGGAGCGAAGGCGCCGAAGCTCGTCACCAACGAACTGGTGGCCGGAATGAAGCCCGGAAGTGTACTTGTCGACATTGCGATCGATCAGGGCGGCTGCTTCGAGGACTCGCGTCCCACGACCCACGCCGAACCGACCTTCCGCGTCCACGACTCGGTCTTCTACTGCGTGGCCAACATGCCGGGTGCCGTACCGCACACATCCACGTACGCCCTGACGAATGCCACGCTGCCGTACATCGTGGAGCTGGCCAACCACGGCTGGGCGGGCGCGCTGCGCCGCGACCCGGCCCTCGCCAAGGGGCTCAACACCCATGAGGGCCAGGTGGTCTACCGCGAGGTGGCCGAGGCCCACGGGCTGGATCACGCCGAATTGAGCACACTTCTCGGCTGACGGGTCAACGCACCACGTCAACCTCGCGTCAACGGCCGGATCTTGCTCCCCGAGGTCCGGCCGATCGCGTGCCGCACCCCGCCGAACCCCCGGTCAACACGCCTTGAACATAACGTTTTCAACCGTTTGATGGGTACCGAAAACACGCGGACCCTGCCTTGGTGAGAGGCTTGTGCGCCCTTGACAGAGGGATGTTCCGTTACCGACACATCGGGCCGGGTCCGACGGATTGTGTTGCTGCGAAGCGGTGACACGCCATAGAGTCGCCAACCGTCGGCATGGTGCCACGCTGACCTATCGATAAAGTTTCCTGGTCCCGTCCAAGGAGGTAAGACGACTTGTGAATGAGTCGACATTTACTCCCGGGGGTGGTCAACCAGGTATGCCGGTGAGGGGCCAGAACCCGTCGTCCGGGTTCGAGGCTGTCGGCTCCGTAGCTGTCCGCACCTTCGCCACCCACCAGCACATGACGACAGCCCACCAGATGATGGACGGCCAACACGTGAACGCCATGGCCGGCAACGAGGGCGGGCGAGAGTCCAGCCCATTCGCCGACTACAGCGAAGTGCCCGAGGGGCACTTCTACGACCCCGACGCCGAGTACGAGCCCGACCCCGAGTACGCGGCCACCCTCGCCCCCGACGCCGCGCGTCAGCGCCGCGAGCGGATCGGCCCGACCGGGCGTCCCCTGCCGTACTTCCCGATCCCGGGCCCGCTCACCGACCACGGCCCCGCGAAGATCATCGCGATGTGCAACCAGAAGGGCGGCGTCGGCAAGACCACGTCGACCATCAACCTGGGTGCCGCGCTCGCGGAGTACGGCAGACGTGTGCTGCTCGTCGACTTCGACCCGCAGGGAGCCCTCTCGGTCGGCCTCGGCGTGAACCCGATGGAGCTGGACCTCACCGTCTACAACCTGCTCATGGAGCGGGGCATGGCGGCCGACGAGGTGCTCCTGAAGACCGCGGTGCCCAACATGGACCTGCTGCCGAGCAACATCGACCTCTCGGCCGCCGAGGTGCAGCTGGTCAGCGAGGTCGCCCGCGAGTCCACGCTCCAACGCGCCCTGAAGCCGCTGCTCCAGGACTACGACTACATCGTGATCGACTGTCAGCCCTCGCTCGGTCTGCTGACCGTGAACGCGCTGACCGCGGCGCACAAGGTGATCGTGCCGCTGGAGTGCGAGTTCTTCGCGCTGCGCGGTGTGGCGCTGCTCACGGAGACCATCGAGAAGGTGCAGGAACGGCTCAACCCCGAGCTGGAACTCGACGGCATCCTCGCCACGATGTACGACTCCCGCACGGTGCACAGCCGCGAGGTCCTGGCGCGCGTGGTCGAGGCGTTCGACGACCACGTGTACCACACGGTGATCGGACGGACCGTACGCTTCCCGGAGACCACGGTCGCCGGTGAGCCCATCACCACGTACGCCTCC
The DNA here is from genome assembly GCF_042900885.1 of Streptomyces sp. NPDC012835. Classification (NCBI taxonomy): domain Bacteria; kingdom Bacillati; phylum Actinomycetota; class Actinomycetes; order Kitasatosporales; family Streptomycetaceae; genus Streptomyces; species Streptomyces sp. NPDC012835. The sequence goes on along the minus strand of NZ_JBIBBW010000002.1, from coordinate 1,297,933 downwards.
AACTCCGTCGGCGCCGCCGCGTACCGCCAGCTCGCCAGGGAGGTGCTCGCCCGGTGTCACGCCGAGTGAGTCTGCCCGGGGCCGACGAGCTGTTCCGTACGACCGGTGGCATGGCGCTGACCTCCTCGTCGCCCGCCTCGCAGCGGCGGGGCGCCAACGGCGAGCCCCGGGTGCCGGGGCCCGCCGGGGAGAGCGATCCGGCGGGCGAGGGGCGACCGGGCGGCGCCGGAGCCACGGCCCCGGCCCCGGCCGAGCAGCACTCCGCCGCCGACCCGCACTCCGCCGAGCCCTCGCGCGGCCGGTCCGCCGAGGCGGAGCAGGCGGCCGGCTCGATGAAGGGGCGCAGAACGCAGGAGGCCGGCGCCCCCGGCCAGACACAGGCGGGCGGCGGTCCGGGGGCCGGTCAGCAGCGCCGCCGGGGGCGCGGTGCCAACCGGCGCCCCAGCGGACGCGAACGGCACGACGAGAAGATCACGGTCTATGTCTCCGCCGAGGAGCTGATGGACCTCGAACACGCGCGGCTCGTCCTGCGCGGTGAGCACGGCCTCGCCGTGGACCGCGGGCGCATCGTCCGCGAGGCCGTCGCCGTGGTCCTCGCCGACCTCGAATCGCGCGGCGACGCGAGCATCCTCGTACGACGTCTGCGCGGACGCTGAAGGTAGCCTGCGCGAGCAGCTCCTCCCGCCCCGTCATCAGGACCCCCGATGCCTCCGCCGCCCACCGCCGCCCGTCCGCCCCGCCGCGCGCTGGGGCGCGGGGCGGCGGTGGAAGCCGCCGGGCCGGCCGCGGCGCCGGTCGGGGAACCGGTCCTGGAGAGCGCCGGGGGCGAGGGCCGGTTCACCGTACGGCTCGCGAACTTCGAGGGCCCGTTCGATCTGCTGCTGCAGCTCATCTCGAAACACCGGATGGATGTGACCGAGGTCGCCCTGTCGACCGTCACCGACGAGTTCATGGCGTACATCAGGGCCATGGGACCCGACGGGGACCTCGACCAGACCACCGAGTTCCTGGTGGTCGCGGCCACCCTGCTGGACCTCAAGGCGGCCCGGCTGCTGCCCGCCGCCGAGATCGAGGACGAGGCGGACCTCGCGCTGCTCGAAGCGCGCGATCTGCTCTTCGCCCGGCTGCTCCAGTACCGCGCGTACAAGCGGGTCGCGGGAATCCTCGACGCCCGCCTCGACGCCGAGGCCCGGCGCCACCCCCGCACCGCGGGACTCGAACCGCACCACGCCGAGCTGCTTCCCGAGGTCGTCGTCCGGGTCGGCCCCGAGGGGCTGGCCGCGCTGGCCGCGCGGGCGTCGCGGGCCAGACCGGAGCCGCAGGTGTACGTCGACCACATCCACGCCCCCCTCGTCTCCGTACAGGAGCAGGCGACGCTCGTCGTGGCCCGGCTGAGGGAGTGCGGGGAGGCCGACTTCGCGGCCCTCACCGAGGACGCCGCCGACACCCTGACCGTGGTGGCGCGCTTCCTGGCGCTGCTGGAGCTGTACCGGGAGCGGGCCGTCGCCCTGGACCAGCAAGAGGCGCTCGGCCCGCTCCTGGTCCGCTGGACGGGCGGGTGGGACGGGGAGGCTCCGACCGTGACCGACGAGTTCGACCGCCCGGCGGTACCGGCGGGGGAGCGGACCGAGCGGCCGGAGCGGCCGTCCGGGACGCGCGAGAGGGACGGGGAGCGGACATGAGCGACGAGCGGCACGGTACGCGGACGGACCGGGGCGTCGGCACTGCGGCGGATCCGGGCCCGCGTCCGGGGCCGGGCACGGACCGGGACCGGCCGGGGACGGACCCGCGGCCGGCCCTCAAGCCCGCCCTGGAAGCCGTCCTCATGGTCGTCGACGAGCCCGCCACCGAGGAACATCTCGCCCGGGTCCTCGACCGGCCGCGCCAGGCCGTCGCGGACGCGCTGCGCGAGCTGGCCGACGAGTACACCGTCCAGCGGCGCGGTTTCGAACTGCGGCCGGTGGCGGGGGGCTGGCGCTTCTACAGCAGGCCCGAGTACGCGGAGGCGGTCGAGGGCTTCGTCCTGGACGGCCAGCAGGCCCGGCTGACCCAGGCGGCGCTGGAGACCCTCGCGGTCGTCGCGTACCGCCAGCCGGTGAGCCGCTCGCGGGTCTCCGCCGTGCGCGGAGTGAACTGTGACGGCGTCATGCGCACCCTCCTCCAGCGGGGTCTGGTCGAGGAGGCGGGCGCGGAACCCGAAACAGGTGCGATCCTGTACAGGACGACGAACTACTTTTTGGAGCGGATGGGCCTGCGGGGCCTGGACGAGCTACCCGAACTCGCGCCCTTCCTCCCCGAGGCGGACGCGATCGAGGCCGAGAGCCAGGAAGGCGTTCCGTCGTTCGATCCGGACGCACCGTACGCCCCGGACACCCACGCAGACGACAAGACGGAACTTTGATGCGAAGCAACGACAGGAACAGCGGAAGCGGCAACCGGAGCGGTGGCGGCGGAAGCGGGAGCGGCGGCGGCCGGAACAGCCGGGACGGCCGGGGCGCCGCCGGCGGCCGCGGCACCGGCGGAGGCCGTGGCGTCGGCGGCGGTCGGAGCGCGGGCGCCGGGCGGAGCACAGGAGCCGGGCGGAGCACGGGAGCCGGGCGGGACGCCGGGCGCGACGACGAGCAGAAGCGTCCGTCCCGTCCCCGTCCCGAGGAGCGCCGCTACGACGTCGGCCGCTCGGAGGGCCCCACCGGCGGCTCCTCCGCTTCCGGTGCGCCCGGCGGCGCCCGCAAGGGTGCCGGCGCGCGTGGCGCGGAGGCCAGGGGCGGCGCCAAGGGCGGCCCCAAGCCCGCGCGCGGCGGCGCCGGGCGCGGTGGCCCCCGGCGCGGTGCCTCGTCCCGGCCGCGCGAGCTGGACGCCAAGATCGAGCAGCGCAACCGCGACCGGTACTCCGAGAAGCCGTCGATCAAGACCCCGAGGACCAACCCGGGCGCCGAGCAGGAGGGCGAGCGGCTCCAGAAGATCCTCGCCCGCGCCGGCATGGGCTCGCGGCGCGCCTGCGAGGAGCTGATCGAGCAGTCCCGCGTCGAGGTCAACGGCGAGATCGTCCTCGAACAGGGCATGCGCGTCGACCCGGACCGGGACGAGATCAAGGTCGACGGGCTGACCGTCGCCACCCAGTCGCACCTCTTCTTCGCGCTGAACAAGCCGGCCGGTGTGGTCTCCACGATGGGCGACCCGGACGGCCGGCAGAACCTCGGCGACTACGTCACCAACCGTGAGACGCGTCTCTTCCACGTCGGCCGGCTCGACACGGAGACCGAGGGCATCATCCTGCTCACCAACCACGGAGAGCTGGCCCACCGCCTCACCCACCCCAAGTACGGCGTGAAGAAGATCTACCTCGCCGCCATCCAGGGCCCGCTGCCGCGCGACCTGGGCAAGCGTCTCAAGGACGGAATCCAGCTGGAGGACGGCTACGCCAAGGCCGACCACTTCCGCGTCGTGGAGAACACCGGCAAGAACTATCTCGTCGAGGTCACCCTCCACGAGGGACGCAAGCACATCGTCCGCCGCATGCTCGCCGAGGCGGGCTTCCCGGTCGACCGGCTGGTGCGCACGTCGTTCGGCCCGATCCCGCTGGGCGACCAGAAGTCCGGCTGGCTGCGCCGGCTCACCAACACCGAGGTCGGCATGCTGATGAAGGAAGTCGGCCTGTAGACCCGCCGCGTCGAACGAAGGGCAGAGGCCCGTGGCCACCGGCCGCGGGCCTCTGCCCTTTCCGGCGTCCGTCTTGTCCGGCGAACCCTCCCCGCTTTATAGTCAGGGTGACCATAAAGGAAGCCGGGGGAGGCGAGGGCCGGGGTGAGTCTCACCGATGCCGCGCCAGGACCGCCGAGTCTGCCCGAGGGGTACGACCCCGCCGCCTTCGAGCCGTTCGCGGTCGCCGTCGACCTCGCCGTCTTCACCGTCCGGGACAGCCGGCTGCACGTCTTGCTCGTGGAGCGCGGCGAGGAGCCGTACCGGGGCACGTGGGCGCTGCCCGGTGGCTTCGTACGGCCGAGGGAGTCCGCAGGGCAGGCCGCCCTGCGTGAACTCGCCGAGGAGACCGGGCTGTCGGAGGAGACGGCCGGCGCCTTCCACCTGGAGCAGTTGCGCACCTACAGCGCCCCGGACCGCGACCCCCGGATGCGGGTCGTGTCGGTGGCGTACGCGGCGCTCGTACCGGGTCTCCCGGAACCGCGCGGCGGGGGAGACGCGGCGTCGGCCCGCTGGACGCCGTTCACCGGGGCCGAGCCGCTCGCCTTCGACCACGGACGCATCCTCGCCGACGCCTACGACCGGATCGGTGCCCGGCTCGAACGCACCTGCGTCGCCACGTCGTTCTGCCGGCCCGCGTTCACGCTCGGGGAGCTGCGGCAGGTGTACGAGACGGTCTGGGGCGTGCGGCTCGACAGCCCCAACTTCCGGCGCAAGGTGCTGACCACGCCCGGATTCGTCGAGGCGCTGGAAGGACGGCCGCGCCGGACCGGCGGGCGTGGCAAACCGGCGGCGCTGTACCGCGCGGGCGCCGCCACCACGCTGCATCCACCTCTGCCGCGACCGGATCGACCGGAAGGACGGACCGCATGATCATCGCGAGAACCCTCACCAAACAGGCAGCCACCGGCTCGCTGATCGGGCTCGCGCTCGGCGACGCCCTCGGCTTCCCGACCGAGTTCAACGACGTGCCCTCGATTCTCGCGAAGTGCGGACCCTGGCGGGAGATGGCCCTGCCGGACCCGGCGTTCGTCACCGACGACACCCAGATGACGCTGGCCTTCGCGCGGGGCATCAGGACGGCGATGGACCGGGGCGTGCTCGGTCCGCTGCGGCTGGAGCGGCCGGTGCGGGACGAGTTCGTCGCCTGGTACCACTCGCCGGACAACAACCGCGCCCCCGGCAACACCTGCCTGACGGCGTGCAGGCTCCTCGACAGCGAGCAGCCCTGGCAGCGCGCCAGCCGGATGGAGTCCAAGGGCTGCGGCGCCAACATGCGGGTCGCGCCGATCGGGCTCGTCCCCGGCCTGAGCGACGAACAGCGCGCCGGCGCCGCGCAGTTCCAGGCGGCGCTGACGCACGGACACCCGACCGCCCTCGCCGCCTCCGACCTCACGGCACGCGCGGTCTACCTGCTGGTGCACGGCGGTGAACCGGGGGCGCTGGTGGGGCAGTTGCGCTCGTACGCCTACGAACACCGGGAGCACTACCGGCGGCGCTGGCTCGGCGACCTCTGGAGCCTGTCCGGTGACCCGACGCCCGAGGCGTTCATCGCGCGCGGCTGGGACGAGTGCATCGTGGTCCTCGACCGCCTCCAGGAAGCCCTGCGCACACCCTCGCCCGAGACCGACCCCTGCCTGGTCACCGGCGACGGCTGGATCGCCGAGGAGGCGTTCGCCACCGCCCTGCTCTGCTTCCTGCTCTTCCCCACCGACCCCCTGACCGCCCTGCGCCGCGCCGCCTGCACCCGGGGCGACTCCGACTCCCTGGCCTGCCTGGCGGGCGCCTTCGCCGGGGCCCATCTGGGGGCGGGCGCCTGGCCCGAGGAGTGGGCCGGGCGGATCGAGTACCGGAGCGACCTGATGTCGCTGGGCGCCCTCTGGGACTCCTGACCCCGCCCGATGGTGACTCCCGGCCTCGGCACCGGGCCGGCCCGGCACGCGGGACCCGCCCCCGCGTGGCGGGTCCCGGCGGCGGGGGACCCGGCCGCGCGCGCACCCGGCCGGCACTACGCTGGGCCGAGCAGTCGATCACCGAGGAGAACGTCGTGGCGGTACGAGCGGTCCGTGGGGCAGTCCAGCTGGAGCGGGACGAGGCCGGGCACATGGGGGAGCAGGTCAAGCAGCTCCTCGCCACGATCCTGGAGCGCAACGGGCTCACGTCCGACGACCTGATCAGCATCTGGTTCACGGCCACCCCCGATCTCCACAGCGATTTCCCCGCAGCGGCGGCCCGGAGCCTCGGTATCGTCGACGTTCCGCTGATCTGCGCCCAGGAGCTGGACATCGCCGGGGCCCTGCCGCGCGTCGTGCGCATACTGGCCCATATCGAGTCCGGCCTGCCCAAGTCGGAGATCGCCCACGTCTACCTCGGCGCCGCGGCGGCCCTCCGCAGGGACATCGCCCAGTGAGGACCGCGCTCGTCATCGGCGCGGGCCTGATGGGCACCTCCGCCGCACTGGCGCTCGCCGGGCGCGGAGTCACCGTCCACCTCAGCGACCACGACCCCACCAGGGCCCGTACCGCCGCAGCGCTCGGCGCCGGCACCGACGAGGCGCCCGACGGCCCGGTCGACCTGGCGATCGTCGCCGTACCGCCCGCCCATGTCGCCACCACCCTCGCCGCCGCGATGCGCGACGGCCTGGCCCACGGCTATCTGGACGTGGCGAGCGTCAAGGGCGGCCCCCGGCGCGAGCTGGTGGCGCTGGGGGCCGACCTGAGCGCGTACATCGGTACGCACCCGATGGCCGGCAAGGAGCGCTCGGGGCCGCTCGCCGGGACCGCGGACCTCTTCGAGGGACGTCCCTGGGTGCTCACCCCGACCCCGGAGACCGACACCGAGGTGCTCAATCTGGCCCTGGAGCTGGTCGCGCTGTGCCGCGCCGTCCCGGTCGTCATGGACGCCGACGCCCACGACCGCGCCGTCGCCCTCGTCTCGCACACCCCGCAGCTGGTCTCCTCGATGGTCGCGGCCCGTCTCGAAGAGGCCGACGAGACGGCGGTACGTCTGTGCGGGCAGGGTGTCCGCGACGTCACCCGCATCGCGGCATCCGACCCCGCGATGTGGGTCGAGATCCTCTCCGCCAACCCCGGCCCGGTCGCCGACGTGCTGACCGGGATCGCCGCCGACCTCACCGAGACGGTCGAGTCGCTGCGCGCCCTCCAGTCCGCCGACGAGAGCAAGCGGCACAGCGGGGCGGCCGGCATCGAGGACGTGCTGCGGCGCGGCAACGCGGGCCGGGTGCGGGTGCCGGGCAAGCACGGCACGGCCCCGGCGGCGTACGAGGTCGTGGCCGTCCTGATCAGCGACCGGCCGGGCGAGCTGGCCCGGATCTTCGCCGACGCGGGCCGCGCCGGGGTCAACGTGGAGGACGTACGGATCGAGCACGCCACCGGCCAGCAGGCGGGCCTCGTCCAGCTCATGGTGGAGCCGGCGGCGGCCCCCGCTCTCGCGGCGGCCCTGCGCGAGCGCGGCTGGTCGATCAGGCAGTAGCGGGCGGCGGGGGACGGCCGGTACCACCGGCGGCACGGGCGGCCTTGAGTACTCGGTAACCTTGTGCGGGGGCGTGTGCGCGTCCCCGCACATCCACCCCGTGAACCAGGAAGGTGTCCGCCCCCCGTGGAAACAGGAGCATCCCCCGTCCGGACCGTGCGGAAGCCGGTGATCGTCGCCATCGACGGGCCCTCCGGCACGGGCAAGTCGAGCACCTCGAAGGCCGTCGCCTCGCAGCTCGGGCTGAGCTACCTGGACACCGGCGCGCAGTACCGCGCGATGACCTGGTGGATGATCACCAACGGTGTCGACGTGAACGACGCCGGCGCGGTCGCCACGGCCGCCGGCAAGCCCGCCCTGGTCTCCGGCACCGACCCGGCGAACCCGACCGTCACGGTGGACGGCGCGGACGCGGCGGCCCCGATCCGTACCCAGGAGGTCACCTCCCGGGTCAGCGCGGTCAGCGCCGTGCCCGAGGTACGCACCGTCCTCACCGAACTCCAGCGCTCCATCGCCGCCTCGGCCGCCGAGGGCATCGTGGTCGAGGGCCGGGACATCGGGACGACCGTCCTGCCCGACGCCGACCTCAAGATCTTCCTCACCGCCTCCCCGGAGGCCCGCGCCGCCCGGCGCAGCGGTGAGCTGAAGGGCAAGGAGGCGGCGGATGTCTCCGCCACCCGGGAGGCCCTGGTCAAGCGGGACGCGGCGGACTCCACCCGTAAGACCTCTCCGCTCGCCAAGGCCGGCGACGCGGTCGAGGTGGACACCACGGACCTCACGCTCCAGCAGGTCATCGAGTGTGTGGTGACCCTGGTCGAGGAGAAGCGGGCCGCCGGGTGAGCGCGACGGGCGCACCGCCCTCGGAGCGGGGCGCGGCGGTCGGCAGGGGCATCGGCATCGGGCTGATGTACGGGCTGTGGAAGCCGCGTGTGCTGGGTGCCTGGCGCGTGCCGGCGCACGGGCCCGTCATACTGGCGGTGAACCACGCGCACAACGTCGACGGCCCGATGGTGATGGGCACGGCGCCCCGGCCGGTGCACTTCCTCATCAAGAAGGAAGCGTTCATCGGCCCCCTCGATCCGTTCCTGCACTCCATCGGACAGATCGAGGTGGACCGCTCGGTCGCCGACCGCACCGCGATCACCGACGCGCTCGGGGTCCTCGCGGACGGCGGGGTGCTGGGGATCTTCCCGGAGGGCAGCAGGGGCGAGGGGGATTTCGCCTCGCTCCGTGCCGGGCTCGCGTACTTCGCCGTACGGTCGGGAGCGCCCGTCGTGCCGGTCGCGGTGCTGGGCTCCACGGAGCGCCCCGGCCGGCTGATACGGGGCCTGCCCGCGCTGCGCAGCCGGGTGGACGTCGTCTTCGGCGACGCCTTCACGGCGGGCGGCGGCGGGCGGCGCACGCGCAAGGCCCTGGACGAGGCCACCGCAGGCATCCAGGAGCGGTTGACCGCCCACCTGGAGTACGCCCGGCGCTTCACCGGGCGGTAGGACTTATTCGCGACTTCAGTAGTGCGCCGCGAGACGCGGCGCACCGATCACGATGAACGAGGTACGGACTTCATGAACGACCAGATCGACTCCGGCGACGAACACGGAGAGCTCGGCGACGCCGAGTACACGGACTTCATGGAGCTTGCCGCCCAGGAAGGCTTCGACGCCGAGGAGGTGGAGGGCGCGATCGACGAGGCCGGTCACGGTCCGCTGCCCGTCCTCGCGGTCGTCGGGCGCCCGAATGTCGGCAAGTCGACGCTCGTGAATCGCATCATCGGCCGCCGCGAGGCCGTGGTCGAGGACAAGCCGGGCGTCACCCGGGACCGCGTCACCTACGAGGCCGAGTGGGCCGGCCGCCGCTTCAAGATCGTCGACACCGGCGGCTGGGAGCAGGACGTGCTGGGCATCGACGCCTCCGTGGCCGCCCAGGCGGAGTACGCGATCGGCGCCGCCGACGCGGTGGTCTTCGTCGTGGACTCCACCGTGGGCGCCACCGACACCGACGAGGCCGTGGTCCGGCTGCTGCGCAAGGCGGGCAAGCCCGTGGTGCTCTGCGCCAACAAGGTCGACGGACAGAGCGGCGAGGCCGACGCGACGGCGCTCTGGTCGCTCGGGCTCGGTGAGCCCCACCCGGTCTCCTCGCTGCACGGGCGCGGTACGGGCGACATGCTCGACGCGGTGCTCGAAGCGCTGCCGGAGGCCCCGGAGCAGACCTTCGGAACGGTGCTCGGCGGCCCCCGCCGCATCGCGCTGATCGGACGCCCGAACGTCGGCAAGTCCTCCCTGCTGAACAAGGTCGCGGGCGAGGACCGGGTCGTCGTCAACGAGGTCGCGGGCACCACGCGCGACCCGGTGGACGAGCTGATCCAGCTGGGCGGCACCACCTGGAAGTTCATCGACACGGCGGGCATCCGCCGCAAGGTCCACCTCCAGGAGGGCGCGGACTACTACGCGTCGCTGCGCACCGCCGCCGCCGTCGAGAAGGCCGAGGTCGCGGTCGTACTGATCGACACGAGCGAGTCCATCTCCGTCCAGGACCAGCGGATCATCACGATGGCCGTCGAGGCGGGCCGCGCGCTGGTCATCGCGTACAACAAGTGGGACACGCTCGACGAGGAGCGCCGTTACTACCTGGAGCGCGAGATCGAGACCGAGCTGGCCCAGGTCGCGTGGGCGCCCCGGGTGAATGTCTCGGCGCGTACGGGCCGTCATATGGAGCGGCTCGTCCCGGCCATCGAGACGGCTCTCGCGGGGTGGGAGACCCGGGTGCCGACCGGCCGGCTCAACGCCTTCCTCGGTGAGCTGGTCGCCGCCCATCCGCACCCGGTACGCGGTGGCAAGCAGCCGCGCATCCTGTTCGGCACCCAGGCGGGCACCAAGCCGCCGCGCTTCGTGCTCTTCGCCTCCGGCTTCATCGAGCACGGCTACCGGCGCTTCGTGGAGCGCCGGCTGCGCGAGGAGTTCGGCTTCACGGGCACCCCGATCCACATCTCCGTGCGGGTGCGTGAGAAGCGCGGCCGCAAGAAGTGACGGAAAGCGGTGGGGCCCGGTGCGGATCATCCGTACCGGGCCCCACCGCTTTCCGCTGCCTGCCCCCCCCGGGCCTCGCCGTTCAGATCGAGCGGCGCGGCCCCGGGGGCAGCGCCGCCTGGGGGCGTCCGCCGTGCTGCCGGGGGTCCCGCTGCCAGGAACCCGCCTGTGGCGTGTGGCCGAGGCCGCCGTATCCCCCGTACCCGCCGTAGCCTCCGTGCGAGGCGTGCAGACCGGTGCCGAAGGCCGTGAAGCCGAGATTCTCCTCATTGCTCCGGTCGCCGGGCAGGGCCCGGAACGAGCGGCGGAACTCGGAGTACAGCGCGTCGTAGATCGGGGTCGTGGAGAACCCGTTCCCCCCGTCGTGCGCGGGGCGCATGGAAGGGATCTGGCTCTGGTACGGGGCGCGGGAGGGGTCGTATGAGTGCACGTATCTGCCAACGACCCCGTCGGCCGCGGGATGCGGGCTCCCGGCGGAATTCGCCTGCGCCGGTGGTGGACGCAGCCGGCCGGTGGGGCTGGTGGCCCGGGTCACGTACCGGCCAGCGGCATCGCGGCGGCGACCAGCTGCCCGTTCGCCGCGGCCTTCTCCAGGGCGTCGCGCATCAGGTCCTCGCGCGGCTGCTGCCCGATCGAGCCGACCGGGGCGGCGAAGACCAGGACCGTCTTCGACTTGTTCGCCGCGGTCCGCCAGCCCTCGGTGACCTGGAGCGGCTGGTGGGCCTGCCACCAGGCGACCGGGCTGCCGCCGCCCGTACCGGGCTGGAGCACGGCGTGCAGCTGGCCCATGGCGAGCAGCACCGACCAGCCGTCCAGCGGGCCCGGCGCCTTGTCCAGGTCCCCGACCGGCTGGAAGCCCTGCTCGATCAGGAGCTGGAGGAACTCGTCGGTGACGCTGTCCGAGCCGGGGCGGGCGATCGGGGCCGTCGGCTCGACGACCAGGGCGGGGTGCAGCTCGTCCTCGATGAGCACCAGACCGCTGGTGACACCGAGGACGGCCTGCCCGCCACCGCCGACGGCGGGGCCACCGGACGGCTGCGGCTCGCTGCCGGTGATCGAACGGACCGCGCCCTTGAGCTGGTCCTCGGCGACCTGGACGACCTGGGAGGGGATACAAGTGGCGTGGGCGAAGGCGAGAACCGCGGTCTCCTCACCGACGAACAGGACGGTGCTGGTCCGTTCCTGGTCGGAGTCGCCGGGGGTCCGGCAGGAGGTGCAGTCGTAGCTGCCCGGGGAGTTCTCGCCGGCGAGCAGCCGGTCGGCTTCTTCGTCGCCGATCTCGGCGCGGACTTCCTCGCTGACATCGAGCATGCGCGGCACGGGTGGCTCCTCGAACTCGGTGCGTGGGCCGGGCTGTTCCCGGCTCGTACAGAGACAACGGGCGACCCGTGGCAGGGGTCACGCCGCTGGCCGAAACTCGTCGCCGCCCAGCCGGACGGCCGGCGCCCGCCGTGACCGGCCGCCCGGTGGGTTCCGTCGTGGTACTTGAAGTGCGGAGAAAGCGGGGAATTCTCCGGTCGGGAAAAGCGACGGGAAGATCACCGGGATGTCCGGGAAGGGTAATTCGGTGAAGGTAGATTTATGTGATGGTCGGGATCGCGGAATTCTTCGGAAGTAAGGCCCGAAGGGGCCGTACGAGTGAGACGCGCCGCATCCGGAACGTGTTGGGATCCTGTGACACAAGCGTGACCGCCGACGTACCCGAGCCTTCGGAACGGCTATCCCGTTCGGCTTCCTTCACCGCTCCCGGCCGCCTACGGTGAGTGGTATGGCACCGATACCGACTCCACCCCCGCAGCCGCACGACGCCCCCGAGTCCTATGTCGGCCTCGACGCCGCGAACGCCGAACGGCAGGCCGGGGAGCGCGGCTGGACGCATGTCCGCGCGCTGCCGCCCGGCTCGATCATCACGATGGAGTTCGTCGCGAGCCGGATCAACTTCGAGGTCGAGGACGGCCGGGTGATCCGCTGCTGGCTCGGCTGACCGACGCCGCCGCGGCACCATCCGTACCCGTGGGTGAGCCCAGGACGGGGCTCACCCACGGTGAGCGCTCAGCCGCCGGTCAGCGGCCGGGAACGCGGCGGGCGGCGGCTGCCCGCCGGGGTCACCGGGGTCCGCTCCGAGCGCACCGCGTGCTGCCGGGGCTGGGCGGTGAGCTGTCCCGCGCCCCTGGCCGCTCCCGGGCGGCCGCCGTGACCGGCGCCCACGTGCTCGCAGGGCCCCTCCTCGGGGTGCGCCGCCGGCTCCGCCTCGTGGGGCACCGGCACCGGGGTCCTGGGCACCCCGACGGCCACCGGGGCCGCGAGCATCCGTCTGCGGCCCTCCCGCCAGTGCTCGCGCACCTCCAGGATCATCTGTTCGGCACGGCCGATCACCGGCTCCGCCCAGGGCAGCGCCAGCAGGATCAGCAGACCGGCGGCCCAGCCGAGCAGCACATCGCTCAGCCAGTGCGTCCCGAGGTAGACGGTGGTGGCGCCGACCCCCAGCGCGACCAGCGCCGACATGATCGACAGATAGCGCCTGGCTCGTGGCGTGGTCGCCAGATAGGCGAGGATTCCCCAGGTCACGACGGCGTTGGCGGTATGACCCGACGGAAATATATCGCCGCCGGCGAAGAGTTCCGCCGAGCCGACCTGGGTCGCGTAGTGGGGGCCGAGCCGCCCGAGGCCGAGCTTCACCGCGCCGACGCTCACGTTCAGCGCCAGCAGCGCGGCGCCGAGCGTCAGCAGCGGGCGCAGCGTGTGCTGGCGCCAGGAGCGCCAGCCCAGCCAGGCCGCGATCATCACGGCGGTCGGGCCGCGCTGGCCGAGCACCACGAAGTAGTCGAGGAAGGGGTGCAGGTCCGGCCACTGCTGGTAGGGCCGGAAGAGCATGATCTTCCAGTCGAGGATCACCAGCGGGGACGAGACGAGCACGGCGGCGACGATGGCGACATAGAACGCCAGAGTCCCGCCGAAGAGAGCCGAGCGGGTCCGGCTCATCCGCGGGGTCTCTATCTTCGGCGGTTCCGGCTCCCGGTCCAGGCGGGCAAAGATGTCGGTACGCACCTAAAGGACGTTACAGCGAGTGAGTGACCGAACCGGTCGATCCGGTCTCTTCGTGATGACGATGTGATGTGGAGTGCGTCTCGGTTCGTATTTTATCCGGGGCTTATCCGTGGTGGTTCCCGAAATTCAAGGGACCTTGGTCTCTATTCACCGCCACGCGGTTTCGGGAAGTGTCATAGCGCGGCACGGAAATGGTTCACCGCGGAGTCGCGTGGAGTTTCCCGCACGCTCACGCGCGCTTCGCGGTCACCGGCACCCGCCCGGAGGAGTGGCGTACGCCACACCCCCAGGTCAGAGCCGTGAGACAGGCACCATGCGGCACGCGCGATCACTCGCGTACGCTGTCGGCTCACTCGCCCCGAGGCCGGGCCGTCCCGCGGGCCTTCCCGGCCGGTGGGCCCGCCGAGCGCGAGGGACGCACTGGGAGGTACGCAGATGTCCGGGACCGCCACGGCCGGAGCACGCGCGCGTGCCGCCGGCGACGGTGCCAACCGCTGGATCGTCCTGGCCGTGCTCTGCGTCAGTCTGCTGCTGGTCGCGCTCGACGCGACCGTGCTGCACGTCGCCGTGCCGGCCGTCACCGCCGACCTCTCGCCCAGCGGGGTCGCGCTGCTGTGGATCGTGGACGCCTACCCGCTGGTCTGCGCCGCGCTGCTGATCCTCTTCGGCACGCTCGGCGACCGCGTCGGACGGCGCCGGATCCTGCTGACGGGGTACGCGATCTTCGGGGCGGCCTCGGCGGTCGCCGCCTTCGCACCCACCCCCGAGGTGCTGATCGGCGCCCGCGCCCTGCTCGGGGTCGGCGGCGCGATGATCATGCCGGCGACCCTCTCCGTACTGCGCGCGGTCTTCCCCGACCGGCGCGAACGCGCCATGGCCATCGGTGTCTGGACGGCGGTCGCCGCGATCGGCGCGGCCGTCGGTCCCGTCCTCGGCGGCTTTCTCGTCGAGCACTTCTGGTGGGGCTCGGTCTTCCTGATCAACCTCCCGCTGCTGGCCGTCCTGCTGCCGCTCGGCCGTTTCGTCCTGCCCGAGTCACGGGGCCCGGCCGACGGACCCTGGGACGTCACCGGCGCGCTGACGGCGGCGGCCGGGGTGCTCGGGGTGGTCTACGGCGTGAAGCGGCTCGGGGCGGGCGAGGGGCCGCTCACCCCCGCGACGCTCGCGCCGCTGTGCCTGGGCGCGGCCTTCCTGATCCTCTTCGTCCGCAGACAGCGCCGCCGCGAGCACCCGCTGATCGACATGTCGATGTTCGCCCGGCCCACCTTCGCCACCTCCGTCGGCTGCATCGTCCTGGCCATGCTGGCCCTGGTCGGCCTGGAGCTGATCGCCGTCCAGTACCTCCAGCTGGTCCTGGGGCTCAGCCCGCTGGAGACCGGACTGCGGCTGCTCCCGCTCACCTTCGCCGCCATGGCGGCGGGCGTCACGGGCTCCGCCACGCTGCGCCGGGCCGGACCGCGCCGGATGGTGGCCTGGGGCTTCGTGCTCACCGCCGCCGCCGTACTGCTGCTCGTCCTGATGGGGCAGCACGACCGGCCCGCGCTGCTGACCACGGGGTTCGTGCTGCTGGGCTTCGGGCTCCAGACCACGCTGTTCGGCGCGTACGAGTCGATGCTCAGCGAGGCGCCCGCCGACCAGGCGGGCGGCGCGGCGGCCATCGGCGAGACCTCGTACCAACTCGGCGCGGGCCTGGGCATAGCGCTGCTCGGCAGTGTGATGAACGCGGTGTACGCGCCGGGACTTGAATCGGTGCGGGGCGTGCCGCGCGGGGCGGGCTCGGCCGCGGCCGGCTCGCTCGGTGAGGCGTACCGGGTGGCGGACGGGCTCGGTGGGCCGGTCGGGGAGGCGCTGCGGACCGCCGCACGTAACTCGTTCGTGCAAGGACTGCATGTGACGCTGCTGGTGAGCGCGGCGTTGCTGCTGCTCGGCGCGGTGGCCGCGCTGCGGCTGCCGAGGCGCATGGAGTGCCCGCCGCCGGGGGCGGACGGGCCGCTCGCCGAACCGACGTCTGTACGTCAGCGCACCGCGCCCGGGCAGCGCCGCGTCGCGCCGCGCGTCGCGTCCGCGCCCGGTGCCGCGCGCGGGGCGCTCCCGGAGGCCGTCGTCCGGGCGAGCGCCGGGTCCGCCCGGCGGACCGGGTCTGGACGAGCGGCGCACTGAGCCGTAACGTCGCGACCGCCACCCGTAACTAGCACTGCTAGGTTCCACGCTCTGCGGCGGTCGCCCGATGGGGCGCCGTCCGCCGAGGGGCGCTGGTCATGGGCGGCGCGTCCCAGCCGTGCGAGCCGCCGGAGGTCTCCCCATGTCCGTACCGTCCGCCGCGAAGCCCCCTTCCGCCGCCGAGTCCCCGTCCGCGGCGAAGCCGCCGTCCGCCAGGAGAACGCCCTCCTTCGACCCGGGCGATCCGCTCGGCCTCGACGACCTGCTGTCCCCCGAGGACCTGGCGATCCGCGACACCGTGCGCGCCTGGGCCGCCGACCGGGTGCTGCCGCACATCGCCGACTGGTACGAGCGCGGTGAGCTGCCCGGCGTCCGGGAGCTGGCCAGGGAACTCGGCGGGCTCGGCGCGCTCGGCATGTCCCTGACCGGGTACGGCTGCGCGGGCGCCAGCGCCGTGCAGTACGGGCTCGCCTGTATGGAGCTGGAGGCCGCCGACTCCGGCATCCGCTCCCTGGTCTCCGTACAGGGCTCGCTCGCCATGTACGCGATCCACCGCTTCGGCTCGGAGGAGCAGAAGGAACGCTGGCTGCCCGCGATGGCCGCGGGCGAGACCATCGGCTGCTTCGGCCTCACCGAGCCCGACCACGGCTCCGACCCGTCGGGCATGCGCACCCGCGCGCGCCGCGACGGCACCGACTGGGTGCTCACCGGCCGCAAGATGTGGATCACCAACGGCTCGGTGGCCGGCGTCGCCGTCGTCTGGGCGCGGACGGACGGCGACGGGGGCGACGGTGGCGCGGGGGACATCAGGGGATTTCTCGTACCGGCCGGAACCCCTGGCTTCTCCGCGCCCGAAATCACCCATAAGTGGTCACTGCGTGCCTCGGTCACCAGTGAACTGGTCCTCGACGAGGTGCGGCTGCCCGCCGACGCCGTACTCCCCGGAGCCGTCGGGCTGCGCGGTCCGCTCACCTGTCTGAGCTACGCGCGCTACGGAATCGTCTGGGGCTCGATGGGGGCGGCGCGCGCCTGCTTCGAGGCGGCGCTCCAGTACGCCGGGGTGCGCGAGCAGTTCGGCCGGCCGATCGGCGGCTTCCAGCTCACCCAGGCCAAGCTGGCGGACATGGCCCTCGAACTGCACAAGGGAATCCTGCTCGCCCACCATCTGGGGCGGCGGATGGACGCGGGGACGCTGCGGGCCGAGCAGATCAGCTTCGGCAAGCTCAACAACGTGCGGGAGGCGATCGAGATCTGCCGGACCTCGCGGACGATCCTCGGCGCGAACGGGATCTCGCTCGAATACCCGGTGATGCGCCATGCGACGAACCTGGAGTCGGTGCTCACCTACGAGGGAACCGTGGAGATGCACCAACTCGTCCTGGGCAAGGCGCTCACCGGCCTCGACGCCTTCCGGTGAGGCCCTGGAACCGGTGAGCGCCCTGCTCAGCTCTGGTTGAAGAAGCCGTCCTGGCGCCCCGCCGACTCGTCGCCCGAGACGATCTCGGTGTCGGCGGGGGTCAGCAGGAAGACCCGGGTGGCCACGCGCTCGATCGAGCCGCGCAGCCCGAAGATCAGTCCGGCCGCGAAGTCCACGACCCGCTTGGCGTCGGCCGGTTCCATGAGGGTGAGGTTCATGATGACCGGGGTGCCCGCCCGGAAGAGTTCGCCGATGGCGCGGGCGTCCCGGAAGCTCTCCGGGGAGACCGTGGCGATTCTGCGAGCCTGCCGTTCCGGGGCGGCCTCGGGGGCGACCCGCATGCGCGGCTCGCTCTTCCAGCCGTCGCCACTCTCCGAACCCCCGGCGTACTCGTCGTCGTAGTAACGCTCGTCGTTGTCCTCAACGAGGCCCAGCCAGGCACTCGCCTTGCGCACCGATCCCATGGACGCCTCCTTTCACCGCGGTCACATGACGTTCCCTATCCCTATGGTCGTCCATCATGCGGATCGCGCGCCAAGGGGATAGTCGGCGCGCAGGCGATCCGTGACGGTACTGGTGCAGAAGATGTGGCGGTTCGTCAAGGTTCTTCCAGCATAAGGCCCATGAATCGACCCAAAATATTATGTTCCGTCCAGACGGGTGACGCGGGGGACGTACGGGTGAATCGGCGGGGGCGGTCGCTCACTCGTTACGATGCGCTCCGCTCAGGTGGAACGGCTCACGGGGGGACAAAGTGTTCGGAATGGTCAGACCCTGCGCGTCACCCACTACGACGGCCTCACCGTCCCGGTCCTGACGGTCGCTCAGGCCGGCCGCGACCCGGCGCGACGGCGCACACCCGTACGGCGCCGGGCCGGAATATCCGGGCACCGCGCGGCGCTCCTCCGGAGGACCTCCCCGGCCCCCGGGGCCGTCCGGAAAGGCTGATCAGCATGAGCACGGATTCCACCGCCACCGCAGCGCTGGAGTGGCACGAGTGGCACGAGCGCCGCGCCGCCGCCGTCACGGCGCCGTACGGGCCGCTCTCCCTCGTCGCCACCCACTGGCTCGCCGACCACCCGGAAGGGCGCGTTCCGGGGCTGCCGGGGGTGTGGCGCGAGGCCGGCGACGAGGTGACGCTGACGGCGGCGGCCGACGACGGGCTGACCGCCGACGGGCAGCCGCTGACCGGGGAGATCGCGCTGACCGCCGACAGCGGCCCGTTCGAGGACTCCCGGATCGCGGCCGGGCCGCGCAGGCTGGTCGTCCTGCGCCGTGAAGGGCTCTGGGCCGTACGGGACTTCGACCCGGGCTCCGCCGCGCGGCGCGCCTTCCGGTCCGTGGAGGCCACCCCGTACGACGGCCGCTGGACGCTGCCCGGCCGATTCCGGCCGTACGACACGGGCCGTACGGTACGGGTCGAGAACGCCGACGGCCGGGAACGCGGCCTCGGGCTCGGCGGCGAGATCGTCTTCACGGCCGGCGGCGCGGAGCACACCCTCCAGGTCGCGGTCGAACCGGACGGCTCGCTCTGGGCGGTCTTCGCCGACGCCACCAGCGGCCGGAGCAGCTACCGCTTCCGCTTTCTGCGGCCCGGCGCACCGGCCGCCGACGGGACGGTGACGGTCGACTTCAACCGGGCGCTGCTGCCGCCCTGCGCCTTCGCCGACCACTTCATCTGCCCGTTCCCGCCGCCCGGCAACACCCTCCCGATCGCGGTCCCGGCGGGTGAGCGCACCGTACGCACGGACTGATCCGTGCCGGTCGCCGGCGTCTCCCGTGACACCCGGGCACCATGCGCACCACTGGTCACGCGTACGGCCAAAAGGCCCTCTTGCGCCGGGAGTTGAGGCGGCCAATACTCCCGTGCAGCGCCGGTCGGGGCGTGGTGCGGTCAGGAGACCCCTGTCCGCCCCGCGCCGTCGAACCGCGCCTCACGGGCCCCGGAACCCCACAACGGGCCCCCGATTCCCCTCGGGAGGAACGACCAGTGAGGATCAAGCGCACCAACCCCCTCAGCGCCATGACGAGACGCGCGCGTCTGATCGCCGTCACCACCGGACTCGCCGCGGCCGCGGCGCTCGCGATGCCCACCGCGAACGCGGCCCCGGCCCCCACGTTCAGCGCCAACCAGCTCTCCGCCGCGAGCGAAGCCGTCCTGGAAGCCGATGTCGCGGGCACCGCCTGGGCCGTCGACCCGGCGACCAACGCGCTCGTCGTCCAGGTCGACTCGACCGTCACCCAGGCCGACATCGCGAGCCTCAAGCAGGCCGCCGGCTCCAACGCGGGCGCGCTGCGCGTCGAGCGCACCCCGGGCAAGCTCTCCAAGCTCATCTCGGGCGGCGACGCCGTCTACACCAGCAGCTGGCGCTGTTCGGCCGGGTTCAACGTCCGCAGCGGCAGCACGTACTACTTCCTGACCGCGGGGCACTGCACCGAGGGTCTCCCGGCCTGGTACACCAGCTCGGCGGGCACCACCAGCATCGGTCCGTCGGCCGGCTCCAGCTTCCCCGGCAACGACTACGGTCTCGTGCGGTACTCCAACACCGCACTGGCGCACCCCGGCACCGTGGGCAGCGTCACCATCACCGGCGCGGCCAACGCGACCAACGGGATGTCGGTCACCCGCCGGGGCTCCACGACCGGTATCCACAGCGGATCGGTGACGGGTCTCAACTACACCGTGAACTACGGCAGCGGTGACATCGTCAACGGTCTGATCCGCACCACCGTCTGCGCCGAGCCCGGCGACAGCGGCGGCCCGCTCTACTCGGGCTCGCTCGCCATCGGCCTGACCTCGGGCGGCAGCGGTAACTGCACCTCGGGCGGCACCACGTACTTCCAGCCCGTGACGGCGGCCCTGAGCGCCTACGGGGTCAGCCTCGTCTGACCGGCCTGCGACCGACCGACAGGGCCCGGCCCTGACAAGGGTCCGGGGGCGAGTCTCCGCCTGGTTCTCCGGCGGGGGCTCGCCTCCGTCTCTCCGCGAGGACGCCGGGGCGCGCGCCCGCTGCGCGCGGGAGCGCGGAAAGCCGGTCACGTGATCTGGTGCGACGGCGTCGAACGCGCCCGACACCGGGTCCCGGCCCCCGCCTGACCGGCCGGTCACCTCAACTCCGGTGCCGCGCCGGCCAGTCCGTGTGCTGCGGCGGGACGACGTGCTCGGTCTCGTACACCGCGCTCGCCCACTGCTCCAGCGCCAGGAAGAGCGCCGGCAGGGCCAGCGCCGTGAGGGTGGCCGACCGGAGCCGACGCACCCGCCCCCGGGTGATCTCGGACGAGGCGACCCACTGGGCAGCGCACCGGCCGGCCGAACACGCCAAGGCCCACGCCCTCGATTGCCCGGGCGCGGGGCCGGATCTGTAAGGTCACACCGCGGACCGTGAACGGAAAACACCGTTCGTACGTGGCACGGATTCAAGACAGGACTAGTCCTCACCGGCCGCCGACACAGCCGTCACCCCATGTGTTCCGGGGCCCCGAAATCCCCTTCCCGGCAGGGGTTTCGCCGCTGCCGCCAGCCGACACCTCTGCTCGCGTGATCGTCCTGAAGCCGACCTTGTGTTCGGCTGACCGGTCTCGCAATAGTGGGCCGCCTCATCCCCGCGCCGGATCCCCCACATACTCCGGCGCGGGCCCCACAGGAGGTTGATCTTGAGTCATCGGCGTATATCCAAGAAGCGTGTGACCATGGCGGGCGGCGCCGTGGTGGCGCTGGCCCTCGCGGGTGTCACGCTCCAGAACGCGAACGCCAGTGAGGAGAAGCCCCCGTTCGAGCCGAAGACCCTGTCGGCGACGGCGGCCGGCACCCTCGCGTCCACCCTCGGCGGGAATCTCGGCGGGAGCGCGGCCGGCTGGTACTACGAGGCCGGTTCCAAGGCCCTCGTGATGAATGTCGTCGACGAGTCGGCGGCCGAGACCGTGCGGCAGGCGGGCGGCAAGGCCAGAGTCGTCCAGTACTCCACCGCCGAGCTGAGGAGCGCCCGGCAGACCCTCGCCGACCGGGCCACCATTGCGGGTACGTCCTGGGCGGTCGACCCGGTCACCAACAAGGTGGTCGTCACGGCGGACCGTACGGTCACCGGTGACGCGTGGGACACGCTCAGCGGCGTGGTGGAAGGACTCGGCGGCAAGGCCGAACTCAAGAAGTCGGCGGGGGAGTTCAAGACCTTCGTCTCCGGCGGGGACCCGATCCTGGGCGGCAACGCGCGCTGCTCGCTCGGCTTCAACGTGGTCAAGGACGGCGCGCCGCACTTCCTGACCGCCGGGCACTGCACGGAGTCCATCCAGACGTGGTCCGACGCGCAGGGCGACCGGATCGGGACGACCGTCGCCTCCGCCTTCCCGGCGAGCGACTTCGGGCTGGTCAAGTACGACGACGCCGCCGCGGACGCCCCCAGCGAGGTGAACCTCTACGACGGCGGCAGCCAGCGGATCGCCCGGGCGGGCGAGGCGGTCGTCGGGCAGCGGGTGGTCCGCAGCGGCTCCACCACCGAGGTCTCCGACGGCCAGGTCACCGGGCTCGACGCCACGGTGAACTACGGCAACGGCGACATCGTCAACGGGCTCATCCAGACCACCGTCTGCGCCGAGCCCGGCGACAGCGGCGGCTCGCTCTTCGACGGTGACACGGCGCTCGGGCTGACCTCGGGCGGCAGCGGCGACTGCACCTCGGGCGGCGAGACGTTCTTCCAGCCGGTGACGACGGCGCTCGCCGAGGTCGGCGCGGAGATCGGCGACGGGTCGGTCGCGGGCGACGCCACCGGCGACGACACGGGTGCGGGCGACGCCGCCGGTGACGGCTCCGGCGCGGGCGAGGCCGCCGGTGACCAGGCGGGCGCCCCGGCGGGTGACCAGGCCGGTGACGCTGTCGGCGACGCGAACGAGGGCGGGAACGCCGACGGAAACGGCCACGGTTCCGCCCACCGGAGTGGCAGCCGGTCGGACTGACCGCCCCTCCCACCCGCACCACCCGCACCACCGGCTCACCGCAGGAGCCCGGACCGCCCGCTCGGCGGTCCGGGCTCCGCCGTGTGTCCGGGGCCGGAGAAACACATCGCACGCACGTTCGAAACTTGGTCTATGGTGGAGCGGGACAAGGGGGGTGAGAACGGACTGATCCAGGAATCCAGGAGGTGCGGATGCCCGGCTTCACGCATCTGCGCACCGTCTCCGGATTCTCCCTGCGCTACGGGGCCTCCCACCCGGAACGGCTGGCGCGGCGCGCCGCCGAGCGCGGCATGGACGCCGTCGCCCTGACCGACCGCGACACCCTCGCGGGCGCCGTCCGCTTCGCCAAGGCATGCGCGAAGGAGGGGGTGCGGCCGATCTTCGGCGCGCAGCTGGCGATAGGCGAGCGCCCGGCGCGCGAGCGGGACCCGCGCGAGGGGCACTCCGGCGCCACCACGCGCCGGCGCACCCCTGTGCGCGGCGGCGCCTTCGTCGACGAGTCCGCGCCCCGCGCGCTCTTTCTCGCCAGGGACGGCGCGGCGGGCTGGGCCGAGCTGTGCCGGCTCGTCTCCACCGCGCACGCGGCGGGCGAGGGCGGCCCGCTGCTGCCCTGGTCCGACAACCACGGCGCGGGACTGACCGTCCTCCTCGGCCCGGACTCCGAGACCGGCCGCGCCCTCGCGGCGGGCCGCCCCGACCGGGCCGCCCGGCTGCTGGCGCCCTGGCGGGAGATCTACGGCGACGCGCTGCGCCTGGAGATCGTGCACCACGGACGTACCGGTACGGGGGCGGGCACCGGCCCCGGCTCGCTGCGCCACGCCGCCCGTACCCTCGGCTTCGCCACCGAGCAGGGCGTCCGCGCGGTGCTCAGCAACGACGTGCGCTACGCCGATCCGGGGCAGGGCCCCGTCGCCGATGTCCTCGACGCGGCCCGCCTGCTGGTCCCCGTCGATCCGCGCCGGGGCCTGGACAGCGGCGAGCGCTGGCTCAAGGACCCGGACGCGATGGTCCGCACCGCCGAGCTGGTCGCGGAGGCGGCCGGGTTCCGCCGCGACACCGCGCACCGGCTGCTCGCCCTGACCGAGGAGACGGCGGCGGCCTGTCTGGTCGACCCCGAGGACGATCTCGGGCTCGGCTCCGTCCACTTCCCCGAGCCCCGGCTGGTCGGCGCGGACCGCCGCACCGCCTCCCGGGTGCTGCGCTCGCGCGCCGCCGCCGGGATGGTGCTGCGCGGCTACGACCGGCGCCGCGACCACCGGGAGTACTGGTCGCGGCTCGACGCCGAGCTGGGCACGATCGACCGGATGGGCTTCGCCTCGTACTTCCTCACCGTCGCCGGGGTCGTCGACGACATCCGGGGGATGGGCATCCGGGTCGCCGCGCGCGGCTCGGGCGCCGGTTCCCTGGTCAACCATCTGCTGGGCATCGCGCAGGCCGACCCGGTCGCGCACGGGCTGCTGATGGAACGCTTCCTCTCCACCCGGCGCCCCGGTCTGCCCGACATCGACATCGACGTCGAGTCCGCCCGCCGGCTGGAGGTCTACCGCGCGATCCTCGACCGCTTCGGCCCCAGCCGGGTCGCGGCCGTCGCCATGCCCGAGACCTACCGGGTGCGGCACGCCGTACGGGACGTGGGCGCGGCCCTCTCCATGGACCCCGCCGAGATCGACCGGATCGCCAAGGCGTTCCCGCACATCCGGGCCAAGGACGCCCGCGCGGCGATGGAGGAGCTGCCGGAGCTGCGCGAGGTGGCGCGGGACAAGGGCCGCCGCGCCCGGATGTGGGAGCTGGTGGAGGCGCTGGACGCGCTGCCGCGCGGCGTCGCCATGCACCCGTGCGGCGTGCTGCTCTCGGACGCCTCGCTGCTGCGCCGTACCCCGGTGGTGCCGACCAGCGGCGAGCACTTCCCCATGTCCCAGTTCGACAAGGAGGACGTCGAGGACCTGGGGCTGCTCAAACTCGATGTGCTGGGCGTACGGATGCAGTCGGCGATGGCGCACGCGGTCGCCGAGATCGCGCGGGCCACCGGGGAGCCGGTGGACATCGACGATCCTGAGCAGGTGCCGGAGGGCGACCCGGAGACCTACCGGCTGATCCGGTCCGCCGAGACGCTGGGCTGTTTCCAGATCGAGTCGCCGGGCCAGCGCGATCTGATCGGCAGGCTCCAGCCGGCCACCTTCCACGATCTGGTGGTCGACATCTCCCTCTTCCGGCCCGGTCCGGTGGCGGCCGACATGGTGCGGCCGTTCATCGAGGCCCGGCACGGCAGGGCGCCCGTCCGCTTTCCCCATCCCGACCTGGCGGCGCCGCTGCGCGAGACCTGCGGCGTGGTCGTCTTCCACGAGCAGATCATCCGGATGGTGGACATCATGACCGGCTGCGGCCGGGAGGAGGCGGACAAGGTGCGGCGCGGTCTGTCCGACCCGGAGTCGCTGGGCCGTATCCGCGCCTGGTTCGACCGGCTGACCCGGCAGAGGGGGTACGCGCCCGACGTCGTGGCGCGCGCCTGGGAGATCGTCGAGGCGTTCGGCTCGTACGGCTTCTGCAAGGCGCACGCCGTGGCCTTCGCCGTACCGACCTATCAGTCGGCGTGGCTCAAGGCGCACCACCCGGCGGCCTTCTACGCCGGGCTGCTCACCCACGACCCGGGGATGTACCCGAAGCGGCTGCTGCTGGCGGACGCGCGGCGGCGGGGGGTGCCGGTGCTGCCGCTGGACGTGAACCGGTCGACGGCCGCTCATAAAATCGAACTGGTGTCTGGTGAGGGGGGTGGCGGCTCCATCTGGGGGGTGCGGCTGGCCCTCCTCGACGTGCACGGCATCAGCGAGGCCGAGGCGGCGCGGATCGAGGCCGGGCAGCCCTACTCCTCGCTGCGCGACTTCTGGCAGCGGGCCAGACCCGCCCGCCCCGTCGCCGAACGGCTGGCGCAGGTGGGCGCGTTGGACATGTTCGGCGCCAACCGGCGCGATCTGCTGCTGCATCTGTCCGAGCTGGCCGGCGCGCGGCGCGGCGCGGGCGCGTACGGTGACCAGCTTCCGCTGGAGGGAGGGCGGCGTACGGCCCCCGCCGGGCTGCCCGACCTCGGGGACGCGGAGCGGCTCAGCGCCGAGCTGGGCGTCCTCGGCATGGACGCCTCACGCCATCTGATGGCGGACCACCACGCCTTCCTGGACGAGCTGGGGGCGCTGCCGGCCAAGCGGCTGCGGGAGGCGGAGCACGGCAGGACCGTCCTGGTCGCGGGCGCCAAGGTGGCCACGCAGACCCCGCCGGTCCGCTCCGGGAAACGGGTCATCTTCACCACGCTGGACGACGGTACGGGCCTGGTCGACCTCGCCTTCTTCGACGACAGCCACGAGGCGTGCGCGCACACCGTCTTCCACTCCTGGCTGCTGCTGGTGCGCGGGGTGGTGCAGCGGCGCGGTGCGCGGAGCCTGAGCGTGGTGGGCGTGGCGGCCTGGAACCTGGCGGAGCTGGTGGAGCTGCGCAGGACGGGCGGCCTGGAGGCGGTCGCGGCGGCGCTGGACGCTCCCGTCCCCGCTTCCGGTTCCGCTCCCGGTTCCGGCTCCGGTTCCGCGCCGGGCGGCTCCGGCCGGCGTATCCAGTTGGCCACGGGCTACGAGCTGAACCCGTGGGCGGATCTGCGGCCGCCCGGCGAAGGAGCCGCGACCGGCCGGAAGTTCTGGCACGCCAGCCCGGGGAGCGCGGGATGATCCTCTGCGTACGGCTCGAAGGGAAGAACGGCGCCGAAGCCGCGCCCGCCGCGCTGCCGGCGCTGCTCGGCCTCGCCGAGGACATCAGCCCCGTGGTCCAGGCGCTGCCGCCGGACGCCGCGCTCGTCGATGTGCGCGGCGCGCGGCGGTACTTCGGGCGGGACGCCGCCGGGATCGCCGCCGTGCTGCGGGTGCGGGCGCTCGCGCACCTCGGCGTCGGCTGCGCGATCGGCGTGGCCGCCACCCCGCTGCTGGCGCGGATGGCCGCCCGGCGGGCCGCGCCGGGAACGACGCTCGTGGTGGCGGACGACGAGCGCGCCGTACGGGAGTTCCTGGCGCCGTGCCCGGTCGCCGCGCTGCCCGGCGTCGGCGCCGCGACGGCCCGCGCGCTGCGCTCGTACGGACTCGACACCGTCGGCGGGACGGCGGACGTGCCGCTCTCGACGCTCCAGCGGATCGTGGGGGTGCGCCCGGGGCGTGAGCTGTACGAGAAGGCGCGCGGCATCGACCGTACGGTGGTCGCCCCGAACGCCGCAGCGCGCTCCGTCGCCGCCGAACGGTCCTTCCCCCGGGACGAGTTGGACCACGAGCTGCACCGCAGGGCACTGCTTTCGATCACCGAGGAACTGGGGACCGGGATGCGCGGCGCGGGAACGGTGTGCCGCTCGCTGACCCTCACCGTGCGCTACGCGGACCGCTCCACGACCACCCGTACCCGCGCGCTGCGCGAGCCCACCGCCCACTCGGCCGCGCTCGCCGCCGCCGTATACCGCGTCCATGAGTCGCTCGGGCTGCAACGGGCGCGGGTGCGGGGCCTCTCGGTACGGGCCGAGGGGCTGGTGGCCGCCGAACGGGCCGCCCGCCAGCTGACGTTCGACCCGGTGGACGAGCGGGCGCGGCGGATCGAGGCGGTGGCGGATCTGGCGCGGGCGAGGTTCGGTCCACGGGCGATCGTGCCGGGGTCGCTGGCCGCGTGAGGGCGGGGTGCGGCATGAGGTGAGGGCGCGCCGGCCGGGGCCGGACGAAGGGGCGCTCACGGGGCGGGGAGAGGGGGCGCGGGCCGCGGGAGTTTTACCGGCACGTAACTTCCCTTCTTCACCTTACTCGTGCGTAACTTGACCTGCACAGCCGCCAATGTGGTCCGGGCCACAGGGCTGACAGTCATCGCAATTCCCTTGAGCCGCAAGGAGATCGCCTGATGCTGCCCTGGAAACGCGCGCTCGGTACGCTGGCCGCGCTACTGCTGGCCACCACGGTCACGGTCACCCCCGCCGTCGCCGCGACCAGCTCCCCCTCCACCGTCGCCGCAGCGCCGAGCAGCGGCTGGAACGACTACGCGTGCAAGCCCTCCGCCGCTCATCCCCGCCCCGTCGTCCTCGTCCACGGCACGTTCGCGAACTCCGTCGACAACTGGCTCGGACTCGCCCCGTACCTGGTGAACCGGGGCTACTGCGTCTTCTCCCTCGACTACGGCCAGCTCCCCGGCGTCCCGTTCGTCCACGGCCTCGGGCCCGTCGACGCCTCGGCCGGCCAGCTCGCCGCGTATGTGGACAGGGTGCTCGCCGCCACCGGCGCGGCGAAGGCCGATCTCGTCGGCCACTCCCAGGGCGGCATGATGCCGCGCTACTACCTGAAATTCCTCGGCGGGGCGCCGAAGGTGAACGCGCTGGTCGCCATCGCGCCCAGCAACCGCGGCACCACCCTGCTCGGGCTGACCCGGCTGCTGCCGTACTTCCCCGGCGCCGAGGACCTGCTGACCGACAAGACCCCGGCGCTGGCCGACCAGATAGCCGGGTCCCCCCTGCTGACCAAGCTCAACGAGGGGGGTGACACGGTCCCCGGGGTGCGCTACACGGTCATCGCGACCCGGTACGACGAGGTGGTCACCCCGTACCGCTCCCAGTTCCTGACCGGCTCCGACGTACGGAACGTGCTGATCCAGGACCTGTGCGCGCTCGATCTGTCCGAACACGCCACGATCGGCCTGGCCGACCGGGTCGCCTTCCACGAGGTGGCCAACGCGCTCGACCCGGCGCGTGCCACGCCGACCACCTGCGCGTCGGCGATCGGCTGACCGCGTCCGCGCGACCGCCGTCCCTCCGGCGGTCGCGCGGACGAGCCGGGCATCAGCGCCCGTGGCGCCCGCCGCCCGAGGCGACGGCCCTGCGGCGCGCCGTACCGAACATCACGGCGGCGCCCAGCGCGAGGGCCGCCGCGCCGCCGACGGCGAGGTAGGGGGTGGTGCCGCTGCCACCGGTCTCGGCGAGGTTCTCCTGAGCGCCGGCGGGCTGCTCGGCCTCCTGCGCGACCGGGGCACCCGCGGCCTTGGCCTCGGGGGCGTTGGGGGCGGTGGTGCCGGGGGCGGCGGAGGCGTCCGCCGGCTCGTCGGCGACACCGGTCCCCGCCCCGGCCTCGGTGGGGGAGGGCGCGGCCCCCGTACCGGCTCCCGCCCCGTCCCCGCCGTGGCCGTGGTGGTCGACGGTGGACTTGTCCGTACCGTCCTCGATCTTCTGGTCGGTGGGCGCGGAAGCCTCCGGCGCCGCGCCGCCCGCACTGCCGTTGTCCGCTCCGAAGACCACGTCCGAGCAGGTGTAGAAGGCTTCCGGGCTGTCCGAGCGCTGCCAGACGGAGTAGATCAGATGACGGCCCGTCCGGTTCGGGACGACGCCGTCGAAGACATAGGCGCCGTCCTCCAGCTTCGGGTCCGTGACCGTGAGGAAGGGCTTCTCCTCCAGGTCCGACCACTTCAGCGGCTTCGCCGGGTCGTAGCCGTCCTTGGTCACGTACAGCTCGAAGGAGCCCTTGTGCGGCGCGGTGGCCTTGTAGCGGAAGGTGCGGTTGCCGGCGGTCATGGCGGACGACGGCCAGTCACCGCGCGCCAGGTCGAGCCCCTTGTACTTGTCCCGGCCCGCGCTGCACAGCTCCCCGTCGGGGATGATCTGCCGGTGGTTCCCGGCGGCGTCGGCGATGTTGACCTCGTTCCAGTCGTAGAACGCCTGCGCACCACTGGCCGCGACCGCCGCCTTGCACGCCTCCGAGCGCGGGCTCTCCGGCCCCTCCGCGAAGCACGCGGCGACCCGGCTGACGGGATCCGTCATCGACCCGTGGGCGGCGGCGGGCGTGGCGGCGAGCCCGGCCAGCGCGAGCGGGGCGAGGCCGAGGGTGACGATCCCGATGGCCGTGCGACGAGGGGTCATGAACGGATTCTCCTTCTGGGCGGCAGGGGGAAAACAGCCGGAGCGACCGGCGGCCTCCCCGCCACCGGACCGCTCCAGCGCTCAGCAAGCTAGCCGCTCCGAACCCCGAAATCGCCTGTTCGGAGGGGGTGATGGCGATTCTTATGCTCCCCTTAAGGCGAGGCTAAGCGACCCCTGAGAAAGGGACACGGCGCGCGGGCCGGGCGACGCCGCCGCGGATACGGCTCAGGTCCGGGCCGGCGCCGAACGGCTCCGGTAGGGTGACCGTCGCACGCGCGAACGACACGTCCCCGGCGGACGCGTCCCCACCGAAGGAGGCGAGACCCATCACCGCTGTACCAGGCCGGGCGCTCCCTCCTCACGGCCGCGCTGTCCCTCGGAGTTAGGTGACCGCCGGGAGTGCCCCATCGGCATCCCCGAAAGGCTCACCCATGTCCGTCCCTTCCTCCGCTTCCCCCGCCGCCGCTTCCTCCGCGCCGGCTCCGCCTCTCCTCCTCTCCCCGGTGGCCACGGCCGCTGTGGTCGCCCGGCTCCGCGCCGCCGGGTGCGTCTTCGCCGAGGACGAGGCGGCCCTGCTGCTCTCCGCGGCTTCGACGGTGGCCGGACTCGACGCCCTGGTGGAACGCCGCGCCGGGGGACTGCCCCTCGAACAGGTCCTGGGCTGGGCGGAGTTCCGCGGACTGCGGATGGCCGTGGACCCCGGGGTCTTCGTCCCCCGCCGCCGTACGGAGTACCTCGTCGACCGGGCCGTCCTCCTCGCCCGGCCCGGCGCCGTCGTCGTGGACCTGTGCTGCGGCTCCGGCGCGCTCGGCGCCGCGCTGGCCGCCTCCCTGGACGGGATCGAGCTGCACGCCGCCGACATCGACCCCGCAGCGGTGCGCTGTGCCCGGCGCAATGTCGGCCCGGTCGGCGGCCATGTCCACGAGGGCGACCTGTACGACCCGCTGCCCGCCGCGCTGCGGGGCCGCGTCGATGTCCTGCTGGCCAACGTCCCGTACGTACCCACCGAGGAGATCGGCCTGCTTCCGCCCGAAGCCCGTATCCACGAGGCCAGGGTCGCCCTGGACGGCGGCGCCGACGGCCTCGACGTCCTGCGCCGTGTGAGCGCCGGCGCGCGCGGGTGGCTGGCGCCCGGCGGCTGTCTGCTCTTCGAGACGAGCGAGCACCAGACCCCGGCGGCGGTGGAAACGGTCGCCCGCGACGGGCTCGTCCCGCACGTGGCCCACGCGGAGGAGCTGTACGCGACGGTGGTCGTCGCGACCGCCCCGGCCGGCCCCGGCGCGATCGGCCGGGACCCGGTGGTGTGACCGACGACGACCAGCCGCCGGTCCGCGTCACCACAGCCGCTGTCCCGCTGACCCGCTGGCTGCCGTCCGCCGACTCCCGGCCGGACCCGCCGCGTTGTCAGTGGCGACTGGCACCATCGGGGCATGACCACCGACGACTGGGACTCGCTCGCCGACACCTTCGACCAGGAGCCCGACCATGGCCTGCTGGACCCGGTGGTCAGGGCCGCCTGGGCCCGGCGAATGGCGGGATGGCTGCCGGGGGAGCCGGGGCGGGTGCTGGATCTCGGATGCGGTACGGGGAGCCTCGCGCTGCTCGCGGCCGAGGCGGGGCACCGGGTGACGGCGGTCGACCGGTCGCCGCGCATGGCCGCGCTGGCCCGCGCGAAGCTGGCGGGGACGGACGCCGGGGTGCTCGTCGGGGACGCGACCGGGCCGCCCGTGGCGCGGCAGGCGTTCGATGTGGTGCTGGCCCGGCACGTGCTGTGGGCGCTGCCCGATCCCGAGGCGGCGTTGCGCGGCTGGGCGTCGCTGCCGCGTCCCGGGGGACGGCTGGTGCTGATCGAGGGCGTCCGGTCAGGCGCGGGCCTGCCCGCCGCGCGGCTGGTCGCCGCGCTCGGCCCGCTCGCCGAGCGGGTCCATCACGAGAGGCTCTCGGCGGACCCGGCGCTCTGGGGCCGCGCCGTCGACGACGAGAGATACGCGCTGGTCGCCCGGCTCGCCCCGGCCCGACGCCACACCGAGGTCGTCGATGTCCATCTGATCGTGCGCCGGGGAGACGAGGTGCTGCTCGCCCGCCGCGCGGGCACGGGCTACGGGGACGGCCTGCTCAACGCGCCTTCCGGGCATGTCGAGTCGGGGGAGGACGTGCGGGCGGCCATGATCCGGGAGGCGGCCGAGGAGATCGGGATCTCGCTCGCGCCCGGCGATCTGCGCGTCGCGCTCGTCATGCAGCACCGGGGGCCGGCCGGCGCGCCCAGGGTCGGCTGGTTCTTCGAGGCGGAGTACGGCGCGGGCGGCGTGCCCGTCAACCGCGAGCCCCACAAGTGCTCCGGGCTGTCCTGGCATCCGCTCTCCGCCCTCCCCGACGACATGATCGCCTACTGCCGCGCGGGCTTCGACGCGTATCGCACGGGCGAACGGTTCGTCATCCACTGGCACGAGGACGGCGATCCGATCGCCCATCTGCCGGCCGGGCCCGACCGGTCGGTTCCCCTTCCGGCCACGGACCGCAGGCCCTGAAGGCGGGGACGCCGGGCCTGCGCCGTACCCCCGCGCCCGTTCCGGCGTGTTCCGGCCAGCTGTGCCGCACGGCGCCCGGTGGCGGTGGGTCGTGGGGGACAATCGCTCCGTGACCTTGAAGATCGTGATCGACCCGGCCGCCGTGACCGCCCCGTACGAGCAGCTGCGCACCCAGATCTCCGCGAAGGCCCGCTCCGGCGCGCTGCCCGTGGGCTACAAACTCCCCACCGTGCGAGGGCTCGCCGAGGAGCTGGGGCTGGCCGCCAATACGGTCGCCAAGGCATATCGCGCGCTGGAGACCGACGGGGTGGTCGAGACACGCGGCAGAAACGGTACGTTCGTGGCGGCGGCGGGCGAGGCCGCCGACCGTGAGGCCGCCGCCGCCGCGCGGACCTACGCCGAGCGGGCCCGGCGGCTGGGCCTCGGCCGGGCCGCCGCGCTGGCGGCGGCGGAGGAAGCCGTACGGGCCGTCTACGCGAAGTGACCCGCGCGGTACGGCCGTTGTGACCCGCGCGCCCGGCCGCGGCCCGTGAACGCCCGGCCACGGCCCGCGCGCCGCGCACCGGCCCGCGCCGGCGGCGCGGGCCGTGCTCACAGATACAGCCCGGCGTCCGTGCCGAGGTGCTGGGACGGGACCGACGCCGGGCCCGTCCCCCGCCGCAGCGCGTACAGCTCGGCCAGCGTCGCGCCCTCGCGGCCGACAGCGGCCTCCCAGTCGTCGCTCGGGCCGGGGCCGCCGTCCCCGTCCCGGCCCCCGTCCCGACCGCTCAGCCAGGACACCGCCTCCGCACGGGTCAGTGATCCCACCTCGATCCTGGCCAGGCAGCGGCCCGGCCGCACCACCGCGGGGTGCAGCCGCTCCAGATCCTCGTTGGTCGTCACCCCCACCAGCACGTTTCTGCCCTGGCCGAGCAGCCCGTCGGTGAGATTCAGCAGCCGCGACAGCGCCTGCCCCGCCGTGTGCCTGGCCTCGCCGCGGATCAGTTCGTCGCAGTCCTCCAGCAGCAGCAGCCGCCAGCGGCCCTTGGCCGTGCCGTCGTCCTCGCCGATCGCGATGTCCATCAGATAGCCCACGTCGTTGAAGAGGCGCTCCGGGTCCAGCACGCAGTCGACCTGGCACCACTCCCGCCAGGACCTGGCCAGGGTGCGCAGCGCGGAGGTCTTTCCCGTGCCCGGCGGCCCGTGCAGCAACAGCAGGCGTCCCGAGATGTCGTCCGGGGTCACCTTCATCAGCCGGTCCAGCGCGTCGGCGACCGGCGCGGTGTAGTTGGGCCTGACCTCGTCCCAGGCACCGGCCGCGATCTGCCGCGCGGTGCGGTGCGGACCTCGCCTGGGGGAGACGTACCAGAAGCCCATGGACACGTTCTCCGGCTGGGGTTCCGGATTGTCCCGCGCGCCGTCGGTCGCCTGCCGGTGGATCTCCTCGGCGAGTTCGGCGGTGACGGCCGTTACCGTCACATCGGCGCCACGGTTCCAGCGGGACACCAGCAGGGTCCAGCCGTCGCCCTCCGCGAGGGTCGCGTTGCGGTCGTCGTCGCGGGCCCGGCGCAGCACCGAGGAGTCCGGTGGCAGCAGGGTCGAGCCGGGCTTGACCCGGTCGATGGTGGAGCTGTGGGAGTACGGCTGCTCGCCCGTCGCGAAGCGGCCGAGGAACAGTGCGTCGACCACGTCCGACGGTGAGTCGCTGTCATCGACGGTGAGCCGGATCGGCAGTGCGTCCTGTGGCTTGGCAGACATGTCGCACATGATCCGGCACAGGGGCCCGCCGCGCATGGTGTTTTGCCCGTGGCGGGGCCGTGACATCACCGCCGAAACCGCCACGGGCACACCACCGCGTCACACACGTCCCGTCGACACCGCCGCCGCCACCTCGGCCGCCGCCCCGGTCGCCACCGACGCCGCCCGGCGGACCCGGCGCACCACCGCGTACCCCTTGGTCAGCGCCCGGTCCCGGGCGAAGCCGACGCCGAGGCGGCGGCCCTCGACCAGCCGCGCGAACTCCCCGATCCCGGTGGTACGCCGTACCGTCATCCGCTCCAGGGCGTACGGGCCCTGGCAGCGCCCGGCCGGCGCGTTGCCCACCGCCATCGCCTGGGCGAACCCGGCCGCGCGCACCGCGCGCCGCACCCGGCGGCTGGAGTAGCCGTACGGGTAGGCGAAGGAGACGGGCGCCGCGCCCAGCTCGGCGGCGAGGATCTCCCGGCAGCGCCCGGTCTCGAACGAGAGCCGCTCGCCGTCGAGTTGGTCCAGCTGCGGATGGGTGTGGCTGTGGCCGCCGATCTCGGTGCCCGCCAGGGCCAGTTCCCGCACCTGGTCCCAGTCGAGCATGGTGTCGGGCGCGCCGCCCTCGTCGTACCGGCCGCGCAGCCACCCCGTCGAGACGAACAGCGTCGCGGTGAAGGCGTACGAGGCGAGCACCGGCAGCGCGTGCCGGTGGACACCCTCGTACCCGTCGTCGAACGTGATGAGTACGGGCCGGCGCGGCAGCGGCTCGCCCGCGCGCCAGGCGGCGGCCAGCCGCGCCGTGGTGACCGGGGTGCGTCCCCGCTCGTGGAGCAGCTCCATCTGCTCGGCGAACGCCTCGGGTGAGACGGACAGGGCGTAGGCGGAGGGGGCGGGCCGTCGCGCGACGGCGTGGTACATGAGGACCGGCACGGCGTCCGGTGGCGCGGCGCCCCCCGCCGCCGGCCCGCGCTCCACCGGGACCGTGAGGTCCGCCGCGCCCGCCGGTCGTGTTGACCGCGTTGATCGTGCCGCTCCGGCCGGTCGTGTCGTCACGCGGCGGCTCCCCGGGGCGTGCGGGCGCTGCCCTCGTGCGCGTCGGGCTCCCGGGCGCCGGGCCGTTCGACCGGCCCGGCGGAGAAGGCCGTGGGCCGTACCCGCGCGCGGGCACGGCCCACCAGATAGCCGGCCGCCGTCATGGCCACTCCCACCAGGATCGCCCCGGCGCGGGCGAATCCGCCCGGCCGCCCCCGTACCCCGTCGCGCAGGGCGCGCACGACCCCGACCGGGAGCACGCGGGTGGTGTAACGGCGCTCGGACGAGAGCCCCTTGCCCGCCCCCACGCTGCCGGCGACCAGCGCTTTGGACAGCCCTTCCGCGTACGCGCGGGTACGGAAGTAGCCGAACCGCTCGCGGGACGCCGGGACCCGGTGGTGGATGACCGCCCGGTCGTCGATCAGGAGCACCGCGTCGGGTACGGCGTCGGAGAGCCGGATGCACAGCTCCGTCTCCTCGCACCCCAGCGGGCGCTTGTCGCCGTCCCGCCCGATACCGGTCGCGAACCCGCCCGCCGCGTCGAAGGCCGTACGCCGGAAGGAGGCGTTCCCGCCGAGTACGTTGCGGACCCGTACCCGCCCTTCGGGCAGCCCCCGGTAGGTGCAGCCGACGACCCAGTCGAACTCCTCGGGGAACCAGACGGGCCTGTCGCCCGACGCCCACACGGGCAGGGTCCGGCCGCCGACGGCCAGGACGCGGGGGTCGTCGCCGTACGCCTCGTCGAGGCGGCGCAGCCAGTCCCGTTCGGCCACGGCGTCGTCGTCCAGGAAGGCCACGTACGCGCCGCGCGCGACGGCGATGCCGGTGTTGCGGCCCGCCGAGAGCCCGCGGGGCCCGGCGTTGGCCAGGACCCGCACCTCCCCGCGTTCCGTGTCCCCCTCGTACTCCCGGACGAGCCGCTCCAGCAGCGCCGGGTTGTGGTCGACGACCAGCAGGGTCTCCAGGGCGGGCGGCGACTGCCGCCGTACCGATTCGACGGCGGCCCGGATGTCCTCCCGGCGTTCTTCCGTGTAGACGCAGATCACCACGGAGAACGGCCGGCGCGGGCGGTCCGGGGAGTGACGCGCGCTCACGACGCCTCACCCCGCGGCACACCGATCCGCGGCGCGGCCGGGCGGCGCCGGGTCGAGCGGGGGACGCCCCGCTCGCGCAGGATCACTCCGAGGACCCGGAGACCGTCCCTGACGGCTCTCAGATTGCTGGCCCCGTGGATGCGGTCGTACTCGTGACTCGGTATCTCCTGCACCTTCAGCCCCGCCTTGACGACCCGGATGTTCATCAGGGTCTCCACCTCGAAACCGGTGCAGTCCAGCGTGATCGCGTCCAGGCAGTGCCGCCAGAAGGCGTTGTAGCCGTAGCACAGATCGGTGTATCTGGCGCCGAACTTGGCGTTGACGGCGGCGCACAGGAGCCGGTTGCCGAGCCTGCGTATCGCCGTCATGTCGTCCGTACCGCCGCCGTTGGCGAAGCGTGAGCCCTTGGCGAAGTCGGCGCCGGAGACCAGCGCCGACACATAGGAGACGATCTCCTGGCCGTCGGCGGATCCGTCCGCGTCGACCATCACGATGATGTCGCCGGTGCACGCGGCGAATCCGCTGATCAGGGCGTCGCCCTTGCCCTTGCCGCGCTGTTCGACGACCTTGACGTCCGGCCACAGCTCGCGCGCGACCCGGATGGTGTCGTCGGTCGAGTCGCCGTCCACCAGGACGACTTCATGGATCCACCCGGGCAGCGTCCTGAAGACGTACGGGAGGTTCTCCGCCTCGTTCATCGCCGGGATCACGACGCTGACGGGCGGGGCGATCGCGAGGTGCAGGGAGACGGGCCGGTAGCGCGGTCTACCGTCCGGCAGGCCGTGGCGCGTATCGGCCGCCTCGCCGTACGGACCGTCGTAAGGACCGCTGTACGGACCGCTGTAGGGACCGCCGTGCGGATGGCTGCGCGGGGGACCGTACGTCCTGTCCGCCGTCCGGCCGGAGGCGTCTGTGTCCTCCGGGGACGGAACGGCCAACGGATCCTCGCCCGGTACCGCCGGGCGCAGAAAAGCGCTCACGAGTCTCGTTCCCTCTCGTCCGGTGGACCGCCCGCCCCTGGGGCGGTCCGGCTGTGTTTCCGGTTCGAAAGGGGGGTTCTCACCCCGCCCATGACGAAAGGGAGCTCCGTACCGGAACTCCCTGCTGGACGGGTGAGTCGTGGTGCATGCCGCGCGGCAGCCGACCCGGCACGACGTGCGGTCGCCGAGCGCGGCACCCCCCTGATGCGCCCCGCCCCGGGAACGTCGCGACGCCTGCGCCCTCCCCTGAGCCGCTTTGCATGACGGTCCGATGCGGGTGAATGTACGACGGTATTGAGAATGCAGACGGTATGGCAAGAGCTGGAACGGGGCTGCCCTTTTTACTTCTTTGGCCGTACTTCAACGGTCACTTCCGGAACCTCCCTGATCGAATACGTTCAATCCGGTCATAGCGAGCGAGTGATGTGAGGGCGTAGGGGGAGGATGGGGGATCTTGAGCGGAACCCTCACCTAACGTTCTTGGCATGGACACTTCCAGTGAACCGGTCCGGCTGGTACGAAAGTTGAGGCAGAGATCCTGCTAGGGAGAGGTCCTATGAAACTGTCCAGACTCACAGCGTTCTCCACCTCGCTGCTCCTCGGCGCCGTCCTCGCTCTCACCGGAGCCGCCTCGGCCCAGGCCCGGGAATCGGTTGCCGCCATCGACTACGTGGCGCTGGGTGATTCCTACTCCTCCGGCGTGGGATCCGGCAGTTACGACAGCGCGAGCGGTGACTGCAAGCGCACCCCCAAGGCGTACCCGGCTCTCTGGGCGGCCTCGCACTCACCCGCGACCTTCGCGTTCACCGCCTGCTCGGGCGCTCGTACGGGTGATGTGACCGCGAGTCAGCTGGGCCCGCTCAGCTCGGCCACGGATCTCGTCAGCATCACCATCGGAGGCAATGACGCCGGCTTCTCCGATGTCATGACCACCTGCGTCCTCCAGCCGCAGGCCACCTGCCTCAACCGCATCGCCACGGCCCGCGCCTACGTCGACTCGACCCTGCCGGGGAATCTCGACTCGGTGTACACGGCCATCAAGGCCAAGGCGCCCTCCGCGCGCGTCGTCGTCCTCGGCTACCCCCGCTTCTACAAGCTCAACGGCAGCTGCCTCGCCGGGCTGAGCGAGACCGTGCGCGCCGCGATCAACGGCGCCTCCGACTATCTGAACGCGGCGACCGCCAAGCGCGCCGCCGACCACGGCTTCACCTTCGCCGATGTCGCCGGGGCGTTCACCGGCCACGAGATCTGCACCAGCTCCGCGTGGCTGCACAGCCTCAATGTGCTCAACGTCGGGGAGTCCTACCACCCCACCGCCGCCGGCCAGACCGGCGGCTATCTGCCGGTCTTCACCTCGGCGGCCTAGCGGGCGTGGCCGGCGGCGGGCCCGGGAAGCACGCCGCCGGCCCTGTCCCCGACCTCGTCCCGGCCTCGTCCCGGCCTCTCGTCCGGGCCTCTTGTCCTGATCTGCCCCGCTTGCCCCGGTGCCCCTCCGTGAGGGCACTCGGACATCTTGGGCAAAGTGTCCAACTCGCCCTGAAATCAGATGGATAGGGCGCCGGATGTCCGTCCCCGTACGAGTGTGGTTTCCGCCGGAGGCGGGATACACGGGTGGCTGGAAGGGGCGATAGGGTTAACCTGCCCGGGCCGGTTGCCCTCGTACGGGTGGGGAGTGAAATGAATCAGATAACGGTACACAGCAGGGCGCGGGTCCCTGCGATCACCTGCGGGAGCAGCGCGTCCAGTTCGCGTCTCGACCGCCATCTCTCGGTGCTCGGCGGTCCCGCCGTCCCGCAGCGGGAGACCGTCGAGGCGACGCTGCTGATGCGCGAGCTGACCTCGCGCGACCGCTCGCGGACGCATCGGAACAAGGGCGCGCGGGTCTCGCTCTTCGCGCCGCTGCGCCGGCTGCGCCGCTCGCTGTTCGGCGGCCGCCGCTGACCCTGCGGCAACACGGCTCACGGCGTGCCGGCGTCCCCGCGTCACGGCGCCGTACGCTCCACCGCGTCAGCGCGGCCGATCCACCGGTCCGCCGGTTCCCGAGCGCTCCGACGCGGCCCCGGCGCAGTGCCATCCCCGCTCGTCCGTTTCGTCACGGCTCGCGGCAGTGCGCCGGTCTCCCCGGCTCCCGGCCTCCCCGGTCACTCCCCCCGGGGGCGGCCCGATCCCGCCGCTCGCTCCCGCCCGCCGAAGGCGCTCCGGCGCTCACGCCCGTGCGGTAACGCCCCCCTGGTCTCCAGGAGGGCGTTACTCGTCGTGGGCCCGCGACCCGTGGCCGTCAGTGGGCGGCCGTGTGCAACGGGGCATGGTCACGCTCGTACCCGGCGAGAGCCAGGCCCAGCGTGAAGAACGTCGGCGCCCACTCCCCGACGAAGATCCCCCACCGATCGGCCCGCTCTATCCCGGCGGCCTCGGCTTTCATCGAGCCGCACCACGATGCGACGGACAGGCCGATGGATATGAATCCGGCCGTGTAGGCGTGCTCGGACGTAACGCCTTTCTCGTGCAACATTTTGACGATCATGACTCTCCCGGCGGGTAGAAAACAGTCCCTTCCACCGTGACCCCGAACCGGGCAGTCCGCATCTGGGGGCGCCGCGGTCGGAGTGCCGCCGTCCGGCGGGGAGTGGATCTTGCGAAGCCCTCGACGGCCTGCTACGGCAGGCGCTTCCGCGCCCTGTACGGCTGTTCGGCGCTCGGGTGGGGAGGTGTGAACGCCGGACGCGCCGCCTTGGCGTCGCGACGGGGGTTGTAGCGTCGCGATCATGGGACCGCTGACGGACGACACCGCCACCGACCAGGCGCCGGCTGATCCGGCCGCCACCGACGACATGCTGGCCACTCAGCCCATCGGATACTGGAGTGGCCTCGCCCAGGAGGCCGTCACGCGGCAGCTGCGTGACGCCATGGCCCGGATCGACGTCACGCAGCCGCAGTACTGGGTGCTCAACCGGGTGCACGGTGGGTCCGCGGCGCCGAGCCGCGAAGAGGTCGTCACCCAGCTGACGCCCCTCACGGACGGGCCGCACGAGATCGCTCGTGTCATCGACCAACTGATCCACCGCGGCTGGCTCAGGATCGACGCCGGGCAGCGCCTGCGGCTCACCGACGCCGGGGAGGCTGCCAGGGTGCGGCTGCGCGAGTTGGTGACCGAACTGCGCGGCGTGGTCCACGAGGGCATCGGCGACGAAGAGTACGTGGCCGCGCTCAGGGTGCTGCGCAGGATGATCGCCAACGTCGAGGGCAGCAGGGCCTCCTGGCCGGGTTCTGCCGCTCTGCCGGCCGGTGAATCCGTCGGCGGGGACACGTTCTGACCTGGCTGGGTCAGTCGCAGGCTGGAGCCTGTGGAGAGCACTGACGCCTTGTCAGAACCCGGAACCCGGAACTCGGAACTCCGGACGGGCGGCGACGACGACGGCGGTGCCCAGCACCTTGCCGCGAGCCGCGGCGGCCGGGGCCGGGACGGCGTTGAGCGAATGGCGGACGCCGTCCGGGCCGCTCAGCGCCTTCGGCCCGTGGCGGAGGCGAAGCCCAGCCGGGTGTGGCGGTTGCCCCACCAGCACCAGCCGACCTTCGGGGCGTTGCGCCGCTCGCGGCCGTCCCGCCCCGTGCCGTTGCTGACCCAGATCGCCGGGGTGCGGGCGTCCAGGGCGCCGTCTGCCTTGCGCAGCCTGGAGCCGATGGTCATGAAGCAGCGATTGCGTTCGAGGACCGCCGGCCGCTGGAGCATCCAGTGGATGCCTTCGGTGAGCAGCAGCGGCGTACGGCCGTCCTCGGTGAGGGCGGGCAGTGCCTCTTCCGGGCTCCAGTTGGCCATGTGCTCGCCCCGGTCGAGGCCGGTGACGAGGTAGAGGGGGGCGTCGGGCAGCTCGACAGTGTGCGGGGCGAAACTGTCGACATCGGGCATGTCGCCGACGACGAATCCGGACTTGCCCTCATGGTGGAGCAGCGGTGCGAGGGCGGAGGCGGGGGCGCGGTCCGGGTGGATGGCGAGAAGGGCGTCGCTGTCCCGGCGGCCGGGGTTCTCAGCGAAGGTGCGAAGCTCATCCGCGGCGATCCCCGCGATCTCGTGCACGCCAAGCCGGATCAGGTGATGTGCCTGGTCGGCGAGCGGCGGGAGAGGGGGCGCGGCGGCGGTGGACGACGTATCGGACAAGGTACTCCTCGGTTCGCGGTTCGGAGCCGTAGACCTGGGTCGAACGAGGCGGCCCACCGGAATATTCCGGTGCCGAGGGCTGTGTACCCGAGCGGGACGCCGGGGCCTGCGGCGGCCCCCGCCCCCGCGGCGCCGCGTGCGCCGTCGGCGGCATCGTGACGCCCGTGTTCGAACCGCAGGTCAGAGCGGGCGCGCTTCACCCGTGGGGTCCGCCTCGACCGTCACGGAGAACGCGAACCGGTCGCCCCGATAGCGAATCCTGGCCACGTCCACCACCCGGCCGTCCGCGTCGTACGTCACCCCCGTGTAGTGCAGGATCGGGCTGAGCAGCGGCACCCGGAGCAGCTCGGCCGTCACCGGGTCGGCGAGCCGCGCCTCGACGGTGTCGGTGATCCGGCTGATCCGTACGCCGACGAGGTCGCGCAGCACCTTCGTCATCGGCCAGCGCTCCAGGTCGGACACCTCGATCCGCGCCGCGACCTCCGGATGCACCGCGTTCTCCACCCAGTTGACCGGCTCCCCGCTCTCCCCGTCGTGCCGCAGCCTGCGGTACTCGACCACCTCGTCCAGCCCGGGAAAGTGCTCGGCCAGCTCGCCGGGGACCGGCGCGGGACCGTGGCCGAGGACCGTGGCCGGCTCGCCGGACTGCTGCGCCACGATCGCGTCGATCGAGCCCAGCAGCCGGCGCGGGGCGGCGGCGCGCGC
Organism: Streptomyces sp. NPDC012835; assembly: GCF_042900885.1. Classification (NCBI taxonomy): domain Bacteria; kingdom Bacillati; phylum Actinomycetota; class Actinomycetes; order Kitasatosporales; family Streptomycetaceae; genus Streptomyces; species Streptomyces sp. NPDC012835. The sequence goes on along the minus strand of NZ_JBIBBW010000002.1, from coordinate 1,257,017 downwards.
ACCCGGCTCGATGAAGGTGCCCCGCCGCCGGTGCCGGCTGATCAGCCCCTCCTCCTCCAGCTCCTTGAGGGCCTGACGCATCGTCAGCACACTGACGCCGTAGTGCGCCGCGAGCCGCTCCTCGGTCGGCAGCCGCAGCGGATCGTGCGGGCGGCGGCCCAGTATCGAGGCGCGCAGCGACTGCGAGACCTGATACCAGAGCGGCAGCTTGCGGTTCAGGACCAGGGAGTCGGGGGCGAAGGCGGTCACGGCAGCTCCGTAGACGGATCAGGGCCTGAAGTGGCGTTCAAGACCCTGCCACACCGCGTCGTACCCCTGTTGCAGATGGGCGGCCCCGGCCGCCTGCCCGGTCGCGGTCACCGGCCAGCGGGTCTCGAACATGAAGGCCAGGCCGTCGTCCACGCGCTGCGGCCGCAGCTCCGCCGCGCTCGCCCGCTCGAAGGTGTCCCGGTCGGGGCCGTGCGCCGACATCATGTTGTGCAGCGAGCCGCCGCCGGGTACGAAACCGCCCTCGCCGGCCGTCTTCGCGTCGTAGGCGCCCTCGATCAGGCCCATGTACTCGCTCATCACATTGCGGTGGAAGTACGGCGGCCGGAAGGTGTCCTCGCCGACCAGCCAGCGCGGCGCGAAGACCACGAAGTCGACGCCCGCGAGGCCCGGGGTGTCGGACGGCGAGGTCAGTACGGTGAAGATCGACGGGTCGGGGTGGTCGTAGCTGATGGAGCCGATGACATTGAACCGGCGCAGGTCGTAGACGTACGGCACATGGTTGCCGTGCCAGGCGACGACATCGAGCGGCGAGTGGTCGTAGGTGGCCGCCCAGAGGTTGCCGCAGAACTTGCTGACCACCTCGACCGGCCGCTCGACGTCCTCGTAGGCGGCGACGGGCGCGAGGAAGTCCCGTGCGTGGGCGAGCCCGTTGGCGCCGATCGGGCCCAGCTCCGGGAGGGCGAAGGGGTGTCCGTAGTTCTCGCAGACGTAGCCGCGCGCCGTCGCGTCCAGCAGCTCGACACGGAAGCGCACCCCGCGCGGGATCAGCGCCACCTGGCCGGGGCGGGCGGCGAGCAGCCCCAGTTCGGTACGGATCAGCAGCCCGCCGCGCTCGGGCACGATCAGCAGCTCGCCGTCCGCGTCGCTGAACACCCGGTCGGTCATGGAGAAGTTGGCGCTGTAGAGATGGATCGCCATGCCCTCCCGCCGGGCCGCGTCCCCGTTGCCGCCCAGGGTCCACAGCCCCGCCACGAAATCGGTGCCGGGAGCGGGCTCGGGCAGCGGATTCCAGCGCAGCCGGTTCGGATCGGGCACGCTCTCGGTGAACGGCGCCCCCCGCAGGCCGCCGTTGTCGACCCGGACGAACGGCGGATGCGCGGCCGAAGGGCGGATCCGGTAGAGCCAGGAACGGCGGTTGGCGGCCCGCGGCTCGGTGAAGGCGCTGCCGCTCAGCTGCTCGGCGTACAGCCCGAGCGGCGCGCGCTGCGGCGAGTTGCGGCCGTGCGGCAGCGCCCCCGGCACCGCCTCCGAGCTGTGTTCGTTGCCGAAGCCGGGGGAGTGGTCCAGCTCCTCGGCCGTCCTGCGCGCCTGCTCGATGCCGTTCATGCCGCTCATCCGTCGTGCCCGCTCCCTGGTCGAGGAATCCCGCGAAATCCTATGGACAACCGTAGGATTGCGGAACCCACGCGTCAACGGGACCGCGCGGTACGGCGCCACCGGGTTCACGCGGCCGTACGAACGGGGGCGCTCGGACGTACGGACGGGGCCGCTGGGCGTACGAACGAGGGCGCTCGGACGTACGGATGGGGGTGCGCGCGGGCGTGGGCGCGGTGGGGCGCCCTCCGCGCCCGTCCGGTCCGACCCGTATCCACCATCCCAACCGGTCGGTATGCTCGCTCCCGCCGGCCCGGCCCCCGTGGCCGACCCCGCCGTCCGCGTGTCACCGCCGCCCCCGCCGCCCGGGAGGACCGTCCATGACCACCGCCCCGCGCATCTGTCCGCTCTGCGAAGCCACCTGCGGACTGACCCTCACCATCGAGGGGACCAAGGTCACCGGCGCCAGGGGAGACCGCGACGATGTGTTCAGCCGGGGCTTCGTCTGCCCCAAGGGCGCCTCCTTCGCGGAGCTGGACGCCGACCCGGACCGGTTGCGCGCCCCTCTCGTCCGGGTGGACGGGGAGCTGCGCGAGGCGGGCTGGGAGGAGGCGTTCGACCGGATCGCCGCACGGCTGCGGCCGCTGGTCGCGGAGCACGGCCCGCACTCCGTGGCCGTCGTCCTCGGCAACCCCAACGTCCACACCATGGCCGGTGGCCTGTACCCGTCGCTGCTGGTCGGCGCGCTCGGCACCCGCAACCTCTTCACGGTCAGCACCCTCGACCAGATGCCCAAGCACGTCTCCTGCGGGCTGCTGTTCGGCGACCCGAACGCCATCCCCGTACCCGATCTGGACCGCACCGACCATCTGCTGCTCCTGGGCGCCAACCCGTTGGACTCCAACGGCAGTCTCTGCACCGCGCCCGACTTCCCCGGCCGGCTGAAGGCGCTGCGCCGGCGCGGCGGCACCCTCACCGTCGTGGACCCGCGCCGCACCCGTACGGCCAAAATGGCGGACCGGCATGTCCCGATCCGGCCGGGCACGGACGCCCTGCTGCTCGCGGCGGTCGCGCACGTCCTCTTCGCGGAGGGGCTCACCGACCTCGGCGCGCTGGCCGGGCATGTGCAGGGGGTGGGTGAAGTCCGCGACGCGGTACGGGATTTCACCCCCGAAGCGGTCGCCGCCGCGTGCGATCTGGACGCCGATGAGATCCGTACGATCGCCCGTGAACTGGCCGCGGCGCCCACCGCCGCCGTCTACGGGCGGATCGGCAGCTGCACCGTCGAACACGGCACCCTCGCCAGCTGGCTCGTCGACGTGCTCAACATCATCACCGGCAACCTCGACCGGCCCGGCGGCGCCCTCTTCCCGCTCTCCGCCACCGGCCGCGCGCCCGTGCCCCCTTCGGCCACCGGCGCCCCGGTGCCCGGCAAGGGCTTCGCCCTGGGCCGCTGGGCGAGCCGGGTGAGCGGCCATCCGGAGACGAAGGGCGAACTGCCGCTCGCGGCGCTCGCCGAGGAGATCGAGACCCCGGGCGAGGGGCGCGTCCGCGCCGTGATCGCCCTCGCGGTCAACCCCGTGCTGTCGGCACCGGACGGCGACCGGCTCGACCGGGCACTGGACGGGCTCGACTTCATGGTCAGCGTCGATCCGTACCTGAACGAGACCTCGCGCCACGCCGATGTCGTGCTGCCCCCGCCGCCGCCCGCGCAGAGCGCGCACTTCGACTTCGCCTTCAACGCCCTCGCCGTACGCAACCAGGTCCGGTACACGCCCGCCGCCGTACCGCTGGAGGAGGGCCGGATGGACGAGAGCGAGATCCATGCCCGGCTGATCCTCGCGGTCGGCGGCGTGCCCGGCGCGGCGCCCGCCGACGTGGACCGGGCGGCGATCACCCGCCTGCTCGGCAGAGCGGTCCGCGACCCGCGCTCCCCGGTGCACGGGCGCGATCCGGAGGAACTCTCCACCCTGCTGACCGGCGACACCGGCCCCGAACGCCGGCTCGACCTGAAGCTCCGCCTCGGCCCCTACGGGGACGGCTTCGGCGCGCGGGACGGTTCCGGCGAGCAGGGGCTGAGCCTCGCGCGGCTGCGGGAGCGTCCGCACGGCATCGACCTCGGACCGCTGCGCCCCCGCCTCCCGGAGCCGCTGCTAACCCGCAGCGGCCGGATCGAGCTGCTGCCCGCCCCCATCGCCGCCGATCTGCCCCGGCTGCGCGCGGCCCTCACCCTTACCGCCCGGCCCGGCTCACTCGTGCTCGTCGGGCGGCGCCATCTGCGCTCCAACAACAGCTGGCTGCACAACGTCCCGGCGCTGGCGGGCGGTTCCAACCGCTGCACCCTCCAGATCCACCCGGACGACGCGGCCAGGCTCGGGCTGGGGGCCGCCGACCGCGTCCGGGTGACGGCCGAAGGGGGCGCGCTGGAGGCGCCGTTGGAGATCACCGACACCGTACGGACCGGGGTGGTGAGCCTGCCGCACGGCTGGGGCCACGACCGCCCCGGTACCAGGACGGCGGTGGCGAGCGCCCGGCCCGGCGTCAACGTCAACCAGCTGCTCGACGGCTCACGGCTGGACCCGCTCTCCGGTACGGCCGTGCTCAACGGCTTCCCGGTCGAGGTGTCGCCCGTCTGATCCGTCTGATCCGTCTGCCTGTCCCCCCGTCTGATCCGCTCGCCCGTCTGATCCGTCTGATCCGTCTGATCCGTCTGCCTGTCCGCCCGCCTGGTCCGTCTGCCCGCCCGTCTGCCTGCCCGCCCGCCCGTCTGCCGGGCGGGCGCACCGGGCAGGCCGACGCACCGGGCAGGCCGACGCACCGCGCAGGCCGACGCACTTCGCGGGCCGAGGCCCGGTGGGCCGACGCCCCCCCCGCAGGCCCCCGCCCGGCGGGGACAACGCCCGATCCGCCCCGCGACCTTCGCGCGAGTCATTCCCTGACCGCCCGTGGTCGGCTAACTTCAGGCGCGCAGGCAACTCCACCCCCTCCATACGGGCTTCCATACGCGCATACGGGCATACGGGCGGAAATCCATTCATGACTCGCGCCATCTCTCTGCACAGTGTCAGCAAGACGTACGGACGAGCCACCCGGGCCGTCGACCGCTTCTCGCTCGATATCGCGCCGGGCGAATTCCTGGTGCTGCTCGGGCCCTCGGGGTGCGGCAAGTCGACCGTGCTCCGCATGATCGCGGGGCTGGAGGACATCACCGAGGGCGAACTGCTGCTCGACGGCGAGTACTCCAACCTCATGCCGCCCCGGGAGCGGGGCATGGCCATGGTGTTCCAGAACTTCGCGCTCTACCCGAACATGACCAACCGCGACAACATCGGCTTCCCCCTCCGGCTGGAGAACCCCCGCGAGGACCGCACCGCGCGGGTCGACGCCACCGCCCGCATGCTCGGCATCGAGAGCGTGCTGGACCGCTATCCGAGCCAGCTCTCCGGCGGCGAACGCCAGCGTGTCGCGATGGGCCGCGCGATCTCCCGGCGGCCGTCGGTCTTCCTGATGGACGAGCCGCTGTCCAATCTCGACGCGAAACTGCGCAGCCATCTGCGCGCCGAGATAGCCCGGCTGACCACCGAACTCGGCGTCACCACCGTCTATGTGACGCATGATCAGGCCGAGGCGATGTCGCTGGGGGACCGGGTCGCTGTGATGCGCGGCGGAGTGCTCCAGCAGGTCAGCGCGCCGCGCCAGGTGTACGCCCTGCCGGAGAACGTCTTCGTCGCCGCCTTCATCGGCACCCCGCGCATCAATCTGCTCCAGGCCGTGGTGTACGCGCCGCTGGACGGCCGGATGTCGATCGACCTCGGCCGGCAGCGGCTGCCGCTGCCCGAACCCCTCAGCTCCGACCACCAGTTGCTCCGCATCCAGCAGGGCCGGCAGATCATCGTCGGGCTGCGCTCCGAGGCGGCCCGCATCGCGCCGCCGAGCCAGGCGCGCTCCGGTGAGGTGGCGCTGAGCGGCATCGTCGAGCACATGGAGTACCAGGGCCACGAGGCGCTGGTCCATCTCGACATCGGCTCACGGCCCGCCACGGTGACGGACCTCGAATCCGCCCGCCCCCGGCCGGGATCGCGCGGACGCCGGGGGCCGGGACTGCTGCAACGGCTCACCGGGCGCGCGCAGGGCCGCCGGGACGGCCGGGACGCGAGCCGGGTGGCGGGCCCCGTGGTGGTGCTGGACGGTCAGGAGCCGCAGAGCGACGGGGAGTTCGGCCCGGACCGCGCCGCCATCACGGCGAGCGACCTGGTGGTCCGTACCGGCCCCGACATGCGGCTGCGGACCGGCGCGCAGGTGCCGTTGCTGGTGGATCTCGCGCACCTGTACGTCTTCGACCACCTCGGCCGCCGCATCTGTCCCGCGCCGAGGGATCTGCCGGGGCTCGACGGGTAGGCGCGCCGTCGGCGCCCGCCGCGAATCGTTCGCACAGGGGCCCTGGCGCCGTAAAACTATCGTCGCTAGTTTGGAGTTCCGTCACCGGTGCCGAACGCGGACACCGCAGCGACCACGTACGGGGCGAGGACAGGGGATGGCGATGCAGGCGTACGACGGGATGTACATCGACGGGCAGTGGCGGCCGGCGGCGGGAGCGGACACGATCCCGGTCGTCAATCCGGCCGACGAGCAGATCATCGCCACCGTCCCGGCCGGTACGGCGCAGGACGTCGCCGCCGCCGTCCGCGCGGCGCGGGCCGCCTTCCCCGGCTGGGCCGCCACCCCGCCCGCCGAGCGCGCCGGGTACCTGCGGGCGCTGCGCGACGCCATGGCCGCCCGCAAGGAGGAGATCGCCGAAACCGTCACCGCCGAGCTGGGCGCGCCGATCGGCTTCTCGCGGCTGGTCCACGCGGCGGCGCCGATCCTGGTCGCCGGTTCGTACGCCGACCTGGCGGCGTCGTACCCCTTCGAGGAGAAGGCGGGCAACTCCACCGTGCTGCTGGAGCCGGTGGGGGTGGTGGGCGCGATCACGCCGTGGAACTACCCGCTGCACCAGATCGTCGCGAAGGTCGCCCCGGCCCTGGCCGCCGGCTGCACGATCGTCGTCAAACCGGCCGAGCACACCCCGCTCACCGCCCGCCTCTTCGCCGAGCTGGTCCATGAGGCCGGGCTGCCCGCGGGTGTCTTCAACCTGGTCACCGGCCTCGGCCCGGTCGCGGGCCAGGCCCTCGCCGAACACGAGGGGGTCGATCTGGTCTCCTTCACCGGCTCCACCGCCGTCGGCAGGCGCATCGGCGCCACGGCGGGCGGCGCGGTCAAGCGGGTCGCCCTGGAGCTGGGCGGCAAGTCCGCCAACGTCATCCTGCCCAGCGCCGATCTGGCCAGGGCCGTCCGCGTCGGCGTCGCCAACGTCATGTCCAACTCGGGCCAGACCTGCAGCGCCTGGACCCGGATGCTGGTCCACACCGACCAGTACGACGAGGCCGTCGAGCTGGCAGCCGCCGCCGCCCGGAAGTACGTCGCGGGTGATCCGCGCGAGGAGACGAGCCGCCTCGGTCCGGTCGTCAGCGCCGGGCAGCGGGACCGGGTGCGGGGTTATCTGGAGCAGGGCGTCGCGCAGGGCGCCAAGGTGGTCACAGGCGGCCCCGAAGCCCCGCTGGCCACCGGCTACTACGTGGCGCCGACCGTGTTCGCCGAGGTCACCCCGGAGATGACCATCGCCCAGGAGGAGATCTTCGGGCCGGTCCTCGCCCTGCTGCGGTACGAGGACGAGGAGGACGCCCTCCGTATCGCCAACGGCACCGTGTACGGCCTCGCGGGCGCGGTCTGGGCCGGGGACGAGGCCGAGGCCGTGGCCTTCGCCCGCCGGATGGACACCGGACAGGTCGACATCAACGGGGGCCGCTTCAACCCGCTCGCGCCGTTCGGCGGCTACAAGCAGTCGGGCGTGGGGCGCGAGCTGGGAGTGCACGGGCTCACCGAGTACCTTCAGACGAAGTCCCTCCAGTTCTGACCGTTCCGGCAACGCCGGCCCGCCGATCCGGCCGCCCCGCCCGCCACGTCCGTCCCAGCCGCCCCCAGTCGTGCCGGCCGTCGCCCGTCGCGCCAGCCGTCCCCGTCGTCTTCAGGGAAGAAGAGAACCCGTGGTCCGTGCCGCCGTCCTGCCCGCCGTCGGAGCCCCGCTGGAGATCACCGAGATCGAACTTCCCGAACCCGGCCCCGGGCAGGTGCGGGTCCGCCTCGCGGCCGCCGGGGTCTGCCACTCCGACCTGTCGCTCTCCAACGGCACGATGCGGGTACCGGTCCCCGCCGTCCTCGGCCACGAGGGCGCCGGTACGGTCGTCTCCGTCGGCGCGGGGGTGACCGGGGTGGCGCCGGGCGACAGCGTCGTCCTCAACTGGGCCCCGTCCTGCGGGAGCTGTCCCCCCTGCGTGGCCGGCGAGGTCTGGCTCTGCGACAACGCCCTCGCCGGCACGGCCGGGGTGCACGCCCGCACGGCCGACGGCACGGAGCTGCACCCCGGGCTCAACGTGGGCGCCTTCGCCGAGGAGACGGTCGTCGCGGCCCACTGCGTCCTGCCGCTTCCCGAGGGCATCCCCCTCACGGACGCGGCGCTGCTCGGCTGCGCGGTCCTGACGGGATACGGAGCGGTCCACCACGCGGCCCGCGTCCGCGAGGGCGAGTCCGTGGCGGTGTTCGGCGTGGGCGGGGTCGGCCTGGCCGTCCTCCAGTCCGCCAGGATCGCCGGAGCGGGTACGGTCGTCGCCGTCGACGTCTCTCCGGAGAAGGAGGCCCTGGCCCGCGCTGCCGGAGCCACCGAGTACGTCGTCGCCTCCGACACCACGGCCAGGGCCATCCGGAAGCTCACCGGCGGCCGGGGCGCCGATGTGGCCGTCGAGTGCGTCGGCCGCGCCGCCACCATCCGCACCGCCTGGGACTCCACCCGGCGCGGCGGCCGTACGACGGTCGTCGGCATCGGCGGCAAGGACCAGGCGGTCACCTTCAACGCGCTGGAGCTGTTCCACTGGGGCCGTACGCTCTCCGGCTGCGTCTACGGCAACAGCGACCCGGCGGAGGACCTGCCGGTGCTCGCCGGCCACATCGGCGCCGGGCGGTTCGATCTGGGCGCGCTGGTCACCGAGCGGATCGGCCTCGACGCCATCCCCGCGGCCTTCGAGAACATGCTCGCGGGCCGGGGCGGCCGGGCGCTGGTGATCTTCTAGGCGGCGTCCGGCCGGGCCGGGCAACGCCCTTGGTCCTCCCAGCCCCCGCCCGCTAACGCCCGCCCTGCCGTTCGTACTGCGCGTACCGGATCGCGAGCCCGTCCAGCAGGGCCCGCAGCCCGGTCTCGAAGGCCCCCTCGTCCACCTGCCGCTGCCGCTCGGCGAGCAGATGGGCCCGGCCGAGGTGCGGATAGTCGGCCGGGTCGTACGCCGCCGCGTCGTCCACGAAGCCCCGGGCGAACGAGCCGAGCGCCGAACCGGTGACGAAGTACCGCATCAGCGCCCCGATCGAGGTGGCCTGCGCGGGCGGCCACCCCGCCCGTACCATCGCGCCGAACACGGCGTCCGCGACCCGCAGCCCGGCCGGCCGCCGGCCGGGCCCCCGGGCGAGCACCGGCACGATGTGCGGATGGTCGGCGAGCGCCGCGCGGTAGGAGCGGGCCCAGTCGTGCAGCGCGGTGCGCCAGTCGCGACCGTCGCCCTCCTCGAACATCGACAGATCGACCTGGGCGCTGACGGCGTCGGCGACGGCTTCGAGGATCTCGTCCTTGGTGCGGAAGTGGTTGTACAGGGAAGGCCCGCTCACCCCCAGCTCGGCGGCCAGCCGCCGGGTGGAGACCGCGTCCAGTCCCTCCGCGTCCACCAGCGCGCCGGCCGCGGCGACGATGCGGTCTCTGCTGAGCAGGGGTCTGCGCGGTCGGGCCATGGCGCACATCGTAGGTCCCGCCGCGCGGAACGGGCAGGGCTCCTCGCTCCGTACTCAGGACGCCGGGTGAGTACGCGTACCGATGTGGCCCGTGCCGGGCCCGCCGATGCTGGGCCCATGACAGAGACTCCCGTTCAGCAGCAGAGCACCGCGGCCTTCTACGTGCAGGCCGTGGCCTCCTTCGCCCTCGCCCTCGTCGCCGTGTCCGTCGGCATCCTCAAGCTCGACGCCAGCGCCTGGGTGCGGGGATTCCTCGGTATCGCCGTCCTCTATCTGACGACTTCCGCCTTCACGCTGGCCAAGGTGATCAGAGACCGGCAGGAGGCCGGGCAGATCGTGAGCCGGGTCGACCAGGCGAGACTGGAGAAGATGCTCGCCGACCACGATCCCTTCCAGAAGCTCTGAGCAGCCCCGAGAAGCCCCCGAGAAGCCCCCGAGAGGCTCTAAGCGCTTGCTCACCCTCGGGGTAGGGTGTGCCTCCTGATCGAATGGGCGGCCGAACGAGAGGGGCGAGCGATGCGTACGGCGGAGCAGTCGGCGGACGGCGAGAACCCGCCGTGGGCCGAGGTGACCCCGGAGGCGGCCAGGAAGCTGCTGGTCGCCGCCGTCGAGGCGTTCGCCGAGCGCGGCTACCACGCCACCACCACCCGCGACATCGCCGGCCGCGCCGGGATGAGCCCGGCGGCGCTCTACATCCACTTCAAGACGAAGGAGGAGCTGCTCCACCGGATCAGCCGGATCGGCCACGACAGCGCCCTGGTGCTGCTGACGGCCGCGGCGGACGCCGAGGGCTCGGCGTCCGAACGGCTCGCCGGTGCCGTGCGCTCCTTCGTCCGCTGGCACGCGGAGCGGCACACCACCGCGCGCGTCGTGCAGTACGAACTCGACGCGCTCGGCGCCGAGCACCGCGCGGAGATCGTGGAGCTGCGCCGCAGCAGCGGTGCGGCGGTGCGGCGCATCCTGCTCGACGGCGTACGGGACGGGGAGTTCGACGTACCGGACGTGCCGGGCACCACGCTCGCGGTGCTGTCGCTCTGCATCGACGTGGCGCGCTGGTTCAACGCGGCGGGCCCGAGGACGCCCGACGAGGTCGGCGCGCTCTACGCCGACCTCGTCCTGCGGATGGTCTCGGCCCGCACCTGACGCGCCCGTACCGTACGCGGGTCCCGCAGGTGAAGCGCCCGTACCGGACGCGGGTCCCGCACCTGACGCGCCCGTCCCGTACGCGGTCCCGTACCGGTGTACCCGTTCCGGCCTGTACGCGTGGCCGTCCGGCTCAGAAGTAGTACCGGGACACGGACTCCGCCACACAGGCCGGCTTCTCGCCGCCCTCGCGCTCCACCGTGACCAGCGCCGTGACCTGCACACCGCCGCCCGCCTCCACGGCGTCCTGAAGGACGGCCGACGCGCGCAGCCGCGAGCCCACGGGTACGGGCGAGGGGAAACGGACCTTGTTCGTGCCGTAGTTGACGGCCATCCGTACGTTCTCGACCCGCAGGACCTCCGGCATGAGCACGGGCAGCAGCGACAGCGTCAGATAGCCGTGCGCGATCGTCGTGCCGAACGGCCCCGCCGCCGCCCGCTCCGGATCCACATGGATCCACTGCTCGTCCCCGGTGGCTTCGGCGAAGAGGTCGATCCGCTTCTGGTCGATCTCCAGCCAGCCGCTGTGCCCCAGGCGCACGCCGACCCCGGCGAGCAAATCCGCGGCGGAGGTGAAGGTTCTCGGCTCGGCCATTTCTCTCTGCTCCCTGCCTCTCGGGACCGCGCTCCTCGGTATGTGTCCAAGCGCTTGCTCAGCATGTTGGGCGGGAGTGCTCCTGTCAACGAGAGCTTCGGACTCGGTCGACGAGGGCTTCGGGACAGCCCTTAGGGTCGGACGGGTGCCACATATTCCGGAGAAGATCCAGGAACTCACCGTCGGTCAACTGTCGGCGCGCAGCGGCGCCGCCGTGTCGGCCCTGCGTTTCTACGAGTCCAAGGGGCTCATCCACAGCCGCAGGACCAGCGGGAACCAGCGCCGCTACGCGCGGGACACGCTGCGCCGTGTCGCCTTCGTGCGCGCCGCCCAGCGCGTCGGTATTCCGCTGTCGACCATCAGGGACGCGCTGGCCGAACTCCCCGAGGAGCGCACCCCCGATCGCGACGACTGGGCGCGGCTCTCGCTGGCCTGGCGCGCGGAGATGGACGAGCGCATCCGCCGGCTCGGCCGGCTGCGCGACCATCTGACGGACTGCATCGGCTGCGGCTGTCTCTCCCTGGAGACCTGTGTCCTCTCCAACCCCGACGACGCCTTCGGCGATCGGATGACGGGCTCGCGCCTGCTCGCGGAGCGCCGCGTCCCGCCGGGTGGCCGGGAGGAGCGGGGCGAGCCGGGCGTTCCGGACGGACCGTGCGCGCCGACGTGCCGGGACGCGGCGCCCTGAGCCGCCCGCCCCACCCCGTCCGGCACGGACACCGCGGGGGCCGGGGCCGCTCCTGAGCCCGCCCCCGCAGGTCTCACGCCACCGACGCCAGATCCCTCAGCCGTACCCGCTTCGCCCGCGCCAGGGCCTCGTTCGTGAGCACGGGCTGCGGTACGACGATGCCGCACCCCGTACAGACGGGCCCCGACCAGGGGGCGCCGGACAGGTCGGGGCGCCAGACGATCCCGCCCCGTCCGCAGACCGGGCAGCCGGCGCCAGGGCCCGTCTCCAGCCCGGAGATCAGCCGGCGCAGCACCTCGCCGAGCGACGCGGCGGGATGGACCGCCGGGTCGACGCAGCGGGCGACCCCGTTGCCGCCCCAGGTGCGCCGGTGCCAGTCGTCGAAGCTCCCGGGCCGGCGCAGCCCGTCGTGCTTCTCGCGCCTGCGGCGCTCGGCGAACTCCAGCTCGTACGCGAGCCAGACGGCCCGCGCGTCCTCCAGCTCGTCCAGCGCGGCCGTCAGCCGCGCCGGGTCGGGCGCCCTGTCCTCGGGATCGATGCTGTGCCTCGCGCACAGGTGATCCCAGGTCGCCCGGTGCCCGTAAGGGGCGAATCGTTCCAGGCACTTGCGCAGCGAATACCGTCGCAAGGCCAGATCGCATCGCGGATCGCGCACCTGTCTCGCAAGACTCCGGAACCCGGCCATCGCATGCCACCTCCGTCGCTTCTCGGCGTTGAGGAATGGACGTACGTCTGCCCCATTCGGCTCCATCAAAAAACAGATGGCACCTATGGATTCCGGCATTTGGGTCGTTATCGAGCGGTATTCGATGCGGATTCACAGGAATCGACGGAGCGCGCCCCGCAATGAGCGACGGGACGCGCTCCGGGGAAAGGTGACCGATGTTCACCTTACCGACCGGTCGTACCGGCGGTAACCTCCGGCGCACCCGCCTCCACGAGGAGCTCGTATGCGACGACGCACCCACCGAGCCGACCGCGCCGCCGACACCGGCCGCGCCAGAGCCGGAACCGGAACCGGCCGGAAGAGAACGGGAGCCGGCCGCACCGCGACCAGAGCCGCCGCCACCGCCGTCGCGGTGTTCGCGCTCGGCGCCGCCCTGCTGCTCCCGCAGGGGCCGGCCACCGCCGCGCCCGCGCCGGAGGCCGCCCCGGCCGCCGATGTCACCGACCACTGCCGGGGCCAGTGCGCCGACATCCTGCCGCCCGGCGCGAACGGCAACGCCACCCTCGCCGACATCCTCGGCAACAAGATCTTCGGCACTTTCCCGGCCCACGCCTCCGACCAACTGGCCCGCTACGACTCCCTGGTGGCCGGGCAGAGCGGACTCACCGACGCGAAGATCACCGACTTCTTCAACGACGCCTCCTTCGGCGTCCCCTCCGGCCAGGTCGAATCCGTCACCTCGCCCCGCGAGGACGTGACGATCACCCGGGACAAGAAGACCGGCGTCCCGCACATCCAGGGCACCACCCGCTACGGCACCGAGTTCGGCGCGGGCTACGCCGCCGGGCAGGACCGGCTCTGGATGATGGACCTCTTCCGTCACATCGGACGCGGCGAACTGACCTCCTTCGCCGGTGGCGCCCTCTCCAACCAGGGCCTGGAGCAGCAGTTCTGGCCCTCGGCCCCGTACACGGAAGCCGACTACGAGGCCCAGGTCGAGCGGATCAGGACCACCGGGGGCGAGCGCGGCGAGCTGGCCATGGCCGACGCGCAGGCGTACGTCGACGGCATCAACGCCTACCGCCAGAAGTCCAAGGACGGCCGCTACTTCCCCGGCGAGTACGTGCTCACCGGCAAGATCGACTCGATCACCAACGTCGGCGAGATCCAGCCCTTCAAGATCACCGACCTGATCTCCATCGCCTCCGTCGTCGGCGGTCAGTTCGGCGGGGGAGGCGGCGGCGAGGTGCAGGCCGCGCTCTCGCTCCTCGCCGCACAGCAGAAGTACGGCGTGGTCAAGGGCACCGAGGTCTGGGAGTCGTTCCGTCAGCGCGACGACCCCGAGGCCGTCCTCACCGTCCACGACGGCACCCGCTTCCCGTACGCCCGAAAGCCCGCGAACCCGCAGGGCACGGCCCTGCCCGACGCGGGCTCCGTCCAGGCCGAACCGCTGGTGTACGACCGGACCGGCTCGGCCGTCACCGACGCCAAGGCGCCCGTCAGCGCCCCCGCCGGGATCGAGCCGCTCCAGGGGATCTTCGACGACGGGGTGTTCCCCGCCGGGGCGCTCTCCGCCAGGAAGGGGATGTCCAACGCGCTGCTGGTCTCCGGGCAGCACACCGCCAGCGGCAACCCCATCGCGGTGTTCGGACCGCAGACCGGCTATTTCGCGCCACAGCTGATGATGCTCCAGGAGCTTCAGGGGCCGGGCATCAGCGCCCGCGGGGTGGCCTTCGCCGGCGTCGGCATGTACGTCCAGATGGGCCGGGGCCAGGACTACGCCTGGAGCGCCACCTCCGCCCAGCAGGACATCACCGACACGTACGCCGTCGAACTGTGCGAACCCGGCGGCGGTACCCCGACCAAGGCGTCCACCTCGTACCTCCACCGCTCCGTCTGCACCCCGATGGAGAAGATGGAGCGCAAGAACGCCTGGAAGCCGACCACCGCCGATTCCACCGCCGAGGGCTCGTACCGGCTCCAGGTCTGGCGCACGAAGTACGGCATGGTCACCCACCGCGCGACCGTCGGCGGCAAGCCCGTCGCGTACACCTCACTGCGGAGCACCTACCGGCACGAGGCCGACTCGATCATCGGCTTCCAGATGCTCAACGACCCCGGATACGTCACGGACGCCGCCTCCTTCCAGCAGGCCGCGCACCACATCGGCTACGCCTTCAACTGGTTCTACGCCGACTCCCGCACCGCCGCCTACTTCAACAGCGGCCTCAATCCGGTGCGGGCGGCCGGAGTCGACGCCGCGCTGCCGGTGAAGGCGGAGCAGGCGTACGAGTGGCAGGGGTTCGACCCGGTCCACAACACCGCCGCCTACACGCCCTTCGCCCAGCATCCGCGGTCCGTCGGGCAGGACTACTACATCTCCTGGAACAACCGGCAGGCCGAGGAGTACGACGCGGCGGGCTTCGGCTACGGCGCCGTGCACCGGGGTGATCTGCTGGACGACCGGGTCAAGGCGCTGGTGGCCAAGGGCGGCGTCACCCGCGCCTCCCTGACCGGGGCGATGGCCGACGCGGCGGTCACCGACCTCCGGGGCGAGCAGGTGCTGCCCACGCTGCTCAAGGTGATCCGCTCGGCGCCCGTCACCGATCCCGCGCTGAACACCGTCGTCCAGCAACTGGAGACCTGGCGGGCCGCCGGATCGCCGCGCAAGGAGACCAAGCAGGGTTCGCACACCTACACCCACGCCGCCGCCGTACGGATCATGGACGCGTGGTGGCCCCGGCTGGTCGAGGCCCAGTACCGGCCGGGTCTCGGGAGCGGTCTGTACGAGGCGCTCACCGCCTCGCTCCAGATCGACGAGTCCCCGGCGTCGAGCCACGGCCCGACCGGCGCGCACAGCGGTTCGTCGTTCCAGTACGGATGGTGGGGCTACGTCGACAAGGACCTGCGCCAGGTCCTCGGCGACCCGGTCCTGGCGCCGGCCCCGGTCACGTACTGCGGCGACGGCTCGGCGACCGCCTGCCGCGAGAGCCTCCTGTCCACCTTGAGGACGGCGGCGGCCGTCCCGGTCAAGGAGGTCTACCCCGGCGACGCGAACTGCTCGGCCGGTGACCAGTGGTGCACCGACTCGATCATCCACAGCGCGCTGGGAGGCATCGCCCACCCGAAGGTCAACTGGCAGAACAGGCCGACATATCAGCAGGTCGTGGAGTTCCCCTCGCACCGCTGACCGCCCGCCCCCGCGCGCGGGGGCGGCGCCGGTGGCCGGACCGTACCGCCTACGGTCCGGCCACCATCGGCCGCAGACTCTCCCGGTACGCCCTGGCCGTGGCCACCAGCTCGTCGAGGGTGTCCCGAGTGCGGACGAGTTCCGCGATGTGCCGCGAGAGCCGCTCGCGCTCCTGCGCCATGCGCTCCAGCGCGGCTTCGGAATTCGCCTCGCTGGGCGCGTAGGCGCAGGGCAGCAGTTCGGCGATGGTGCTGCTGGACAGCCCCGCCGCGTACAGGCGCTGGATGAACGTCACCCGTTCGACGTCGTCCTCCCGGTAGTGCCGCTGCCCGCCGCTGCTGCGGACGCTGCTGAGCAGCCCCTGCTCCTCGTAGTAGCGCAAGGAGCGGACACTGACCCCGCCCCGTGACGCCAGCTCTCCGATCCGCACCTCGTCCTCCCCTGTGATCCGTGGCACAAGACTTGCCTCTGACGTCAATGTGAGGTTCTAGCGTAGCGGTTGTGCCCGCGATCTGGGCGCCACGGAACGAGGAGACCTGTGCGATGACCCTTTTCAGCAGCTATCGGCTCGGCGGCCTGACCCTGCCCAACCGTGTGGTGATGGCCCCGATGACACGGGCCCGGGCCGCCGCCGGCGGGCTCGCGACGCCGTCGATGGCGACGTACTACGCGCAGCGCGCGACGGCCGGGCTCATCGTGAGCGAGGGGGTGCAGCCGAGCCCGATCGGGCAGTCCAACCCGGGGACACCGGGGCTGCACACCGATGAGCAGGTCGCCGCGTGGCGCCCGGTGACCGACGCCGTGCGCGCTAACGGCGGGCGGATCTTCGCGCAGCTCATGCACGGCGGGCGGGTCTCCCACCCCGAGACCATCGGAACGGTGCCGGTCGGGCCCTCCGCCGTGCCCGCCGTGGGTGACGTGTTCACCCCCACCGGCCCGCAGCCCGCGCCGACGCCGCGCGCCCTGGACACGGCGGAGGTGCCCGAGCACGCCGAGTCGTACGCCGAGGCGGCCCGCCGAGCCGTCGACGCGGGCTTCGACGGCGTGGAGCTGCACGGCGCCAACGGCTACCTCATCTCCCAGTTCCTGTCGTCCAACGCCAACCTGCGCACGGACCGCTACGGCGGCTCCGTGGCCAACCGCATCCGGTTCGCCGTCGAGGCGGTGTCCGCGACCGTCGACGCCGTCGGCGCGGACCGGACCGGCATCCGCCTCTCCCCGGGCGGCGCGTTCTGGGGCGTGGAGGAGCACGACGCGCTCCAGCTGCACACCGCGCTGCTCACCGAACTGGCCCGCCTCGGGCTCGCCTATGTCCACCTCGAAGCCACCGTCGGCGACGAGGTGCTGGTGGACCTGCGCCGTGCGTGGCCCGGCACCCTGATCATGAACCCGGTCTTCCCGATGGGCCCGAAGCAGACGGAACGGGCCGACGCCGACCGCTGGCTCGGGCTGGGCGCCGAACTGATCAGCTTCGGCCGCGCCTTCATCGCCAACCCCGACCTGGTCGAGCGGCTGCGTACCGGACTCCCGGTCGCCCCCGTCGACGTGGCCACGTACTACCAGGGCGGTGACGCGGGCTATCTGACCTACCCGGCGTATCAGCACGCGGCCTGACCCCGGGCGGTGTCCGGGGGCGGCGACGGGCGCGCCGCCCCCGGTCGTGTCTCCGGCGGCCCGGCGGCCCCCGGCCGGTCCGGTCACCGGTAGCGCAGGTACTGCCGTCGTACGGCGCGGAACGCGGCCAGTTCGTCCCGCCAGGCTCCGACGATCTCGTCCGTGTCCGCGCCGGCGTCGATCATCGTACGGACGCCCGTGGAGCCGGTCAGCTTGTCGATCCAGTGGTCGGTGCGCCACGCGAAGCCGCTCCAGGTCCGCTTCGCCGTCACCAGCAGGGCGATAGCGGTGCGCACCGGGTCGAAGGTCTCGCGGTCGTGGACATGGAGCTGTACGCCGCCGATCGTGCGGCCCTCGAACTTGGAGAACGTCGGCGCGAAGTACGCCTCGCGCAGGCGCACGCCCGGCAGCGACAGGGAATTGGCCGCCTCGGCCCACCTTCCGTCGACGCCCTCCGCGCCGAGCAGTTCGAAGGGGCGGGTGGTGCCGCGGCCCTCCGAGAGGTTCGTGCCCTCGAAGAGGCAGGTTCCCGCGTAGGCGAGCGCGGTGTCGGGGGTGGGCATGTTGGGGCTCGGCGGCACCCAGGGCAGCCCCGTCGCGTCGAAGAAGTCACCGCGCCGCCAGCCGGACATGGCGACCGTCTCCAGCCGCACGGGCTTCGCCAGGAACTCGCCGTTGAACAGCCGCGCCAGCTCCGTGACGGTCATGCCGTGCGCCTGGGAGATCGGCTCGCGGCCGACGAAGGTGGCGAACTCGCGCCGCAGGACCGGTCCGAGGGCCGCGCGCCCGGTCACCGGATTGGGCCGGTCCAGGACGACGAAACGCTTCCCCGCCCGCGCCGCCGCCTCCATGCAGTCGTACAGCGTCCAGATGTACGTGTAGAAGCGCGCCCCCGCGTCCTGGATGTCGAAGACGACGGTGTCGACACCGGAGGCGGTGAAGACGTCCGCGAGCGGCCCGCCGCTCTTGAGATACGTGTCGTAGACCGGCAGCCCGGTCGCCGGATCGTCGTACCGCCCCTCGGAGCCGCCCGCCTGGGCCGTCCCCCGGAAGCCGTGTTCCGGGCCGAAGACCGCGATCAGGTCGACCCGTTCGTCGGCGTGCATGACGTCCACGATGTGGCGTACGTCCTGGGTGACCCCGGTCGGATTGGTGACGACGCCGACCTTCTGCCCCGACAGCCGCCGGTAGCCGTCGGCGGCGAGCCGGTCGAAGCCGGTGCGTACGCGCGCGGCGCCGCCGGGGTGAGTGGGGGAGGGGGACGCGGCGGCGGGAGACGCGGAGGAGGAGAGGGCGGGGGAGGGGAGCGCGGGGGACGAGGCGGTCACGGCCAGCGCCCCCGCCACCCCGCCGGCGCTCAGCAGGCCACGTCTGGACAGATTCATTCCGCACCTCCGCGATCGGACGCCATCGTGGCCACGCACGCTAACGGCTGCGGCGGGCCGGGGGAACGAGGCGACCGGCGGCGCGGGGCCGGTCGCGCCGACCGGACTCCTCGGAGCCGGGCACCCCGACCGGACTCCTCGGAGCCGGCGGGGGCTTCCGCGCCTTACCGGGCGCGGCGATCCCCGGCCCCGGGACGGCGAGCGCCTCGCCGCCGGCCCGAACCAGGCCGTCCGGCGCCGCCTCTTCCCCAGCAACATACCGACTGGTTAGTCTGCTCGGGTCGATCGACAGCGTGGTCGTCCCGGAGCCACTTCCCGGGGACCGGCCACGGAACCGGAACGCCGGAGAGGCAGGCCCGATGGACACGGTGCGCGGCGCGGGAGTTGTGGTCACGGGGGCCGGCGGCGGCATCGGCGCCGCGCTCGCCCGCCGATTCGCCGCCGAGGGGGCCCGGGTCGTGGTGAACGACCTCGACGCGGCGAAGGCCGATGCCGTCGCCGCGTCGATCGGGGCCGTCGCGGTACCCGGCGACGCCTCCCTGATCGTCGAGGACGCCCGCGAGGCGCTCGGCGGCACCGTCGACATCTACTGCGCCAACGCCGGCGTGGGCTCGCCACCCGGCCGTACGCTGCCCGGCGACGACGTCTGGGCGACGGCCTGGGACATCAATGTGATGGCGCACGTCCGGGCGTCCCGGGCGCTGATCCCGGCCTGGCTGGAGCGCGGCAGCGGCCGGTTCGTCTCCACCGTCTCCGCCGCCGGGCTGCTCACCATGATCGGCGAGGCGCCGTACAGCGTCACCAAGCACGGCGCCCTCGCGTACGCGGAGTGGCTCGCGCTGACCTACCGGCACCGGGGCCTCAAGGTCCACGCCATCTGCCCGCAGGGTGTCCGTACGGACATGCTCGCCGCCACCGGGAGCGCCGGGGAACTCGTGCTGATGCCGACCGCCATCGCCCCCGAGGCCGTCGCCGACGCCCTGTTCGATGCCATGGCGGAGGATCGTTTCCTCGTCCTTCCGCACCCGGAGGTGGCCGGTTTCTTCCAGGCCCGCGCCGAGGACACAGGAGGCTGGCTGGACTCCATGAACCGCCTCCAGCGGAAGTGGGAGGAGAGCGGCGCCTGACCTCGGCGCCCGACCCGTTCGCTCCGGGCGGGGCGTGTCCGAGGTCCTGCCCGGGCCGTGCGGGACCACGGGTGGGAAGATCCTCGGACGGGAACCGCGTTCCCCGCCGTGGGCGCCGATCGGGAGAGCGCCGGACGCGGCACGGTACGGCACGGAACGAAAGGCGGTTGGCCGAGCATGGCGAGAACGACGGACGGGGACAGCGCCCCCGTACCCCAGCGGCTGCTGGCCGCCGCCACCCGGCTGTTCGCCGAGCGCGGCTACGACCGCACCTCGGTCCAGGAGATCGTCGAGGCGGCCGGCGTCACCAAGGGGGCGCTCTACCACTACTTCGGCTCCAAGGAGGATCTCCTCCAGGAGGTCTACGCCCGGGTGCTCCGGCTCCAGCAGGAGCGTCTGGACGCCTTCGCCGAGGCCGACGAGCCCGTGGAGCGCCGGCTGCGCGCCGCCGCCGCCGATGTCGTCGTCACGACGATCGAGAACCTGGACGACGCCGCGATCTTCTTCCGCTCCATGCACCACCTGAGCCCCGAGAAGTACAAGCGGGTACGGCAGGAACGGCGGCGCTACCACGAGCGCTTCCGCGCGCTGGTCGAGGAGGGCCAGCGCGGCGGTGTCTTCTCCACCGCCACCCCCGCCGACCTGGTGGTGGACTACCACTTCGGCTCGGTCCACCACCTGTCCACCTGGTACCGCCCGGACGGCCCGCTCGCCCCGCAGCAGGTCGCGGACCACCTCGCGGACCTGCTGCTGCGGGCGCTGCGCCCATGACCCCCTGAGCCGTCGGCCCCGCGCGACACCCCCGCCGGCGGACTAGTGGAGGTGCTTCTTCAGCTCGCGCCGGGCCAGCGAGCGCTGATGCACCTCGTCCGGCCCGTCCGCGAGGCGCAGGGTCCTGGCGGAGGCCCAGAGTTCGGCCAGCGGGGAATCCTGGCTCACACCGCCCGCGCCGTACAGCTGGACCGCCGAGTCGATGATGTCGACCACCGCACGCGGAGTGGCGATCTTGATGGCCTGGATCTCCGTGTGCGCGCCCCGGTTGCCCACGGTGTCCATCAGCCAGGCCGTCTTGAGGACCAGCAGCCGCAGCTGCTCCACGGTCACCCGGGCGTCCGCGATCCAGTTCTGGACCACGCCCTGCTGGGCGAGCGTCTTGCCGAAGGCCGTACGGGACACGGCCCGCCGGCACATCAGCTCGATCGTCCGCTCGGCCATCCCGATCAGCCGCATGCAGTGGTGGATGCGGCCGGGACCCAGCCGGGCCTGGGCGATGGCGAAGCCGCCGCCCTCCTCGCCGATGAGGTGGGCGGCGTCCACCCGGACCTGGTCGAAGACGACCTCGGCGTGGCCGCCGTGCGCGTGGTCCTCGTACCCGTACACCCGCATGGCGCGGCGCACTTCGAGCCCGGGGGTGTCGCGCGGGACCAGGATCATCGACTGCTGGCGGCGCGGATCGGCGCCCTCCGGATCGGTCTTGCCCATCACGATGAAGATCGCGCACTCCGGGTTCATGGCGCCGGAGATGTACCACTTGCGGCCGTCGATGACGTAGTCGTCACCGTCGCGCCTGATCACCGTGCGGATGTTCGTCGCGTCCGACGAGGCGACCTCGGGCTCCGTCATCGCGAACGCCGACCGGATCTCGCCCGCGAGGAGCGGCTCCAGCCACTGCTTGCGCTGCCCGGCGGAGCCGAACTGGGCGAGCACCTCCATGTTCCCGGTGTCGGGCGCCGCGCAGTTCAGCGCGGTGGGGGCCAACTGCGGCGAGCGGCCGGTGATCTCGGCGAGCGGCGCGTACTGGAGATTGGTCAGCCCGGCGCCGTACTCCGGGTCGGGCAGGAAGAGGTTCCACAGCCCCTGCCGGCGCGCCTCCGCCTTCAGCTCCGCCACGACCGCCGGGGTGTCCCAGGGATCGGCCAGCCGGGAGCGCTGCTCCTGCGCGACGGCCTCGGCCGGGTACACGTGCTCGTCCATGAAGGCGAGCAGCCGGGCGCGCAGTTCTTCGGTACGGGCGTCGAATGCGAAGTCCATGAGGGGTACTCAGCCTTCCTGGAGCTGGAGGGTGGCGAGGCCGTGCCGGATGAAGACGGGGACGAGATCACCGATCCGGTCGAAACCGGGGCCCACGGTCCGGCCCAGGGTGTAGCGGTAGTGGATGCCCTCCAGGATCACGGCGAGCTTGAACCAGGCGAAGGCCGTGTACCAGGAGAGGCCGGAGGTGTCCCGGCCCGACCCCGCCGCGTACCGCTCGACCAGCTCGGCGGGGGAGGGGTGGCCGGCCGCGCCGGCCGTCGTGCTGATCGGGGAGCCCGGCAGATCGAGCGGCGCGCTGTACATCACCAGCAGCCCCAGATCGGTCAGCGGGTCGCCGAGGGTGGACATCTCCCAGTCGAGCACCGCCTTGATCCGGTCGTCCTCCCCGATGAGGACGTTGTCGAGCCGGAAGTCGCCGTGGACCACGGTGGGGGCGGGAGAGACGGGCATCGACCGGCCGAGCGCGGCGTGCAGTTCGTCGATGCCGGGCAGCTCGCGGCTACGCGAGCCGTCGAGCTGCTTGCCCCAGCGGCGCAACTGCCGGTCGAGGAAACCTTCGGGGCGGCCGAAGCCGGCGAGCCCGACCGCGCCCGGATCGACGGCGTGCAACTCGACCAGGGTGTCGACCAGTTCGAGTACGGCCGCGCGGGTGCGCGCCGCGCCGAGCGGGGCCAGCTGCTCGGCCGTGCGGTACGGGGTGCCCGCCACGTGTTCCATCACGTAGAACGGCGCGCCGAGCACCGACTCGTCCTCGCACAGCAGCAGCGGTTCCGGCACCGGCACCGCCGTCGGGTGCAGCGCGGCGATCACCCGGTACTCGCGGCTCATGTCGTGCGCGGTGGCGAGCACATGGCCGAGCGGCGGCCTGCGGACCACCCAGCGCCGGGCGCCGTCCGTGACGGTGTACGTCAGGTTCGACCGGCCGCCCTCGATGAGCCGCGCGTCGAGCGCGCCGCTCACCAGGCCGGGCAGCGCCCGGTCGAGATGGCCGCGCAGCCGCTCGGGATCGAGACCTGGCGGCGGGGCTGGGCTCATCGGCGTACCTCCGTGCGTGCGTGCGTGCATGCGTGCTTGCGGGCGGGCGGCGGACCGGCGGTGCGGTGGTCGCGGTCGCTGGTCGCCCCCATGATGCCGACCAGTCGGTATGTCGTCCAGTGCTCATGCCCCCGCGTGCTCTTCCCGCGCGCGGTACGGTGCCCGGATTCCCGCCCGTCCGGGCCCGCGCGGGGCGGTGCGGGCGCCCGTCCGGCCCCGACCGCCGGGCCACGCCTGCCGGTGCGCCGGGTCCCGCCGGACCGTTCCCCCGTCCGGTCCGGTCCCGTCCGTACCGCCGTACCGCCGTGCCGCCGTACCGCCGTGCCGCCGTGCCGCCGTGCCGCCGTGCCGCCGTGCCGCCGTGCCGCCGTGCCGCCGTGCCGCCGTGCCGCCGTGCCGCCGTGCCGCCGTC
>NZ_JBIBBW010000002.1:16547-1233579 GCF_042900885.1 Streptomyces sp. NPDC012835 | reverse complement strand
CGTGCCGCCGTGCCGCCGTGCCGCCGTGCCGCCGTGCCGCCGTGCCGCCGTGCCGCCGTGCCGCCGTGCCGCCGTGCCGCCGTGCCGCCGTGCCGCCGTACCGCCGTACCGCCGTCAGGCGTGGCAGGCCACGGGGACGCCGCCGTTCATCGCCGTCATGTCGGCGAACACCGTCGCCGCGTTCAGCGGCGAGCCCTCCGGCAGGCCGTCCAGCTCCGCGTACGCCCGGTGGAGATTGGCCACCAGCCGCTCGCTCTCCCGCCACGCGGCGAACTCCCCGAGATCCGCCGACCGCGCCGCCTCCAGCGGGGTCAGTCCCTTGGTGTGACTTTTCGCGGCCAGTTCGGTGACAAACCGGAGATAGCGCTCCGTCTCGTCGTACACGGACGCGTCGCCGACCGGGCCGTGGCCCGGTACGACATGGGTCGCGTCGAGCGAGCGCAGCAGGTCCAGCGCGCGCAGCGACCCGCGCAACGA
This sequence comes from Streptomyces sp. NPDC012835, assembly GCF_042900885.1. Taxonomy (NCBI): domain Bacteria; kingdom Bacillati; phylum Actinomycetota; class Actinomycetes; order Kitasatosporales; family Streptomycetaceae; genus Streptomyces; species Streptomyces sp. NPDC012835. The sequence continues at coordinate 1,233,102 of NZ_JBIBBW010000002.1, read as the reverse complement.
GCCCATGAGCACGAACGGGGTCCCGCCCCGGAAGACCACATCGCCGGTGAAGACGACTGACTGCTCGGGCAGATGCACGATCGAGTCACCGATGGTGTGCGCGGGGCCCGGGTGGATCAGCCGTACCTCTATCCCGCCCACGTGCACGGTGAGCCGGTCGTTGTACGTGACGGTCGGCGCGGTGATCTCTATATGGCCGAAGTCGTTCTTCGGCCACATCAGATGGAGTTGGTGCCCGGCCGCGAACTGCTCGCTCCGGCAGGCGTCATGGCCGATCACGGTGGCCTCCGGGGTGAACACCCCGTTGCCGTAGGTGTGGTCGCCGTGGTGGTGCGTGTTGACGACGGTACGCGGCAGCGGCACCCCGGTCGCCAGCACCGTTTCCCGCAGCGCGCGCGCCCGCCGCTCGGTGGCCGCCGTGTCGATCAGCAGGGTGGACTCCCCGTCGCTGATGAATCCCGCGTTGTTCAGACACCAGCCGCCGTCGGGCTGGACATAGGCGTACACCTCGGACGTGAGGCGGACGGTGTACGGATCGGTGGCTGCCACGGCGGCTCCCCCTGGTCGGGACTACGGTCGCCCCGAGCCTGTCACCTGATGGTCTGTCGCCGAAAACGGGGTCCCGATCGGTCCCGACCGGGCTCCGGTCGGGCCCGGCTCCGCGCCGGACCCGGCCCGTCCCGGCTTGCGGACCGGCCGGGGGCGTCGGAGTGTCGGAGTATGAAGGCCATCAGCTACAGCCGCTACGGCGGAGCGGACGTCCTGGAGTACGGAGAGCGCCCCGAGCCCAAGGTCGGACCCGACTCCGTGCTGGTCGAGGTGCGGGCCGCGGCGGTGAACCCCGTCGACTGGAAGTGCCGGGAGGGCTATCTCGACGGGATCCTCGAACCGGTCTTCCCGGTGATCCCCGGCTGGGACGTCTCCGGGGTCGTGGTCAGGCCGGGCGCCGCCGTCACCGAGTTCGGCGTCGGCGACGAGGTCATCGGGTACGTACGGGAGGACTTCCTGTCCCGCGGCACCTTCGCGCAGTACGTCGCGGCCCCGGTGCGCACCCTCGCCCGCAAGCCGAGCGCCCTCAGCTTCGCCGAGGCGGCCGGGCTGCCGCTGGTGGGGCTCACCGCCTACCAGGTCCTGCACCGGGCCCTGCGGCTGCGCGCCGGCGAGACGGTGCTCGTGCACGCGGCGGCGGGCGCGGTCGGGTCGATGGCCGTCCAGCTCGCCCGCCACCTCGGCGCCCGGGTCATCGGCGCCGCCCGGGAGTCGGGGCAGGAGCACATCAGGGCGCTCGGCGGCGAGGCCGTACGGTACGGCGAGGGCCCCGACGAACTCGGCGCACAGGTGCGGGCGCTCGCGCCCAACGGGGTGGACGCGGCGTTCGACATCATCGGCGGCGACCTGCTGCGGGCCACCCCGCCGCTGCTCGCGCCCGGCGGCCGGCTGGCCTCCATCGCCGACGGCGGGGTCATGGAACTGGGCGGCGTCTACGCGTTCGCGCGGGCGGAAGCGGCGGACCTGGCGGCGCTCGCCGCCCTCGCGGAGCACGGTGTGCTGGAGGTCGGGGTCGCCAGGACGTTCCCGCTGGAGCGGGCGGCGGAGGCGTTCCGTTTCAACGAGGCGGGCGGCGTCGGAGGCAAGGTCGTCCTGACGGTGGACTGAGCCGTCGACAGGGCCCGCGTGCCCGCGAGGCCGCCGTCACAGCATGATCGGCACCGCGCACACCGCCAGCAGGACCGTGCAGGCCACCGCCGTCACCGCGCCGCCCCGCGACATGACCCCCGGCCTCGCGGCCGTCAGCGCCACCACCCGGCGGTGCGCGACGGCCAGGAACCCCAGCCACAGCAGGGCGCTCAGCGCGGCTGCGGTCAGCCCGGCGGGTGTGGCGCCGCCGTGGATCGCCTGCCGGGCCGCGAGCACCGCCACCACCGTGCAGGAGAGCGTCGTACGGCGCCACGCCAGCCGCGTCCGCTCCGGCTGGAGCCCGGGATCCCTGCCCCGGACCTCCCCGGCGGCCCCGGTGGCGCCGTCCGCCCCGGCCGCCATCAGCCCGCCCGGCCCAGCACCACGATCACCAGCATGGCCACGGCCACCAGCGCCACCGCCAGACTCAGCAGGGTCGGGAAGCCGGACACCGGCAGATCCTCCTTGCGCCGCATCGCCCGCTCGCAGCGCACCCAGTGGCCGACCGCCCGCAGCGCGCACAGCGCCCCCGCCGCGAGCAGCGCCACCGCGAGCCCCACCCGCACCCCCCAGCGCAGGTCCGGCAGGAACTGGTCGACCGCGAACCCGCCGCCGACCAGCGCCAGCGCCGTACGGATCCAGGCGAGGAAGGTGCGCTCGTTGGCGAGGGAGAAACGGTAGTCGGGGGTGTCGCCCTCCTCGGCCACGCGCCCCGGCGCGAACCACAGCCGCAGGTTCCGTACGAAATCACTCACCCGCGCACCCTACGCGGGGCCCCGTCCGGCGCGCAGCGCCCGGAGGCGCCCGTAGGCGGCCAGCCCGTCCGGCACCCACTCCCACTCGTCCAGCCGGCGCTCCAGCTCCTCCTCGGGCAGGAAGGCGTGCCAGTCGATCTCCTCCGGCTGCGGGCGCACCGGGAGCGCGCAGCGCACCTCGTACACGTACGCGTTCTCCAGGAAGGACCCGTCCGGCGCGTCGTAGCGGAACGGGAACAGCGGTACGGGACGGTCCAGGCCCGTCACCCCCAGCTCCTCCTCCGCCTCGCGCAGCGCCGCGTCGTCATAGCTCTCGCCCGCGCCGACGACCCCGCCCACGAACATGTCGTACAGCGAGGGGAAGGCCATCTTCCCCGGCGTCCTGCGGTGGACGAAGACCCGGTCCTCCGCGTCCCGTACGAACACGAAGGTGCAGCGGTGGCGCAGGCCCTTCGCGTAGATCTCGCCCCGTGGCGCCTGCCCGAGCACCCGGTCGTTCTCGTCGACGATGTCGAGGATCTCCTCGGCGGGGTTCCGCGTGTCACTCATGTCGTCCATCCAACCAGTTGACTCGTTACTCACCCGTACGGAAGATCGGACCACTCACCCGCCCCGCCCGTGAAGCCCGCGAAGGATGGATGCCATGGCGTACGACGCTGATGTGATCGTGATCGGGGCGGGCCTCGCGGGGCTGGTGGCGGCGGCCGAACTGGCCGAGGCGGGGCGGTCCGTGATCGTCCTCGACCAGGAGCCCGAGCGGTCGGTCGGCGGACAGGCGCACTGGTCCTTCGGCGGTCTCTTCCTCGTCGACTCGCCGGAGCAGCGCCGGCTGCGCATCAAGGACAGCCGCGACCTCGCCCTCCAGGACTGGCTCGGCACGGCCGGGTTCGACCGCGCCGAGGACCACTGGCCGCGCCGCTGGGCCGAGGCGTACGTCGACTTCGCGGCCGGCGAGAAGCGGGCCTGGCTGCACGGCCAGGGCATACGGTTCTTCCCCGTCGTCGGCTGGGCGGAGCGCGGCGGGTACGACGCCACCGGGCACGGCAATTCCGTACCGCGCTTCCACATCACCTGGGGTACGGGACCCGGCGTGGTCGAGCCGTTCGAACGGCGGGTGCGTGAAGGGGTCGCCCAGGGGCTGGTGACCCTGCGCTTCCGGCACCGGGTGACCGGCCTGGCCAGCACGGCGGGCGCCGTCGACACCGTGACCGGGGAGGTCCTGGAGCCGAGCGACGCCGCGCGCGGGACCGCGAGCAGCCGTACGGTCACCGGCGAGTTCTCGCTCAAAGCGCAGGCCGTCATCGTCACGTCGGGCGGTATCGGCGGCAATCACGACCTGGTGCGCGCGCAGTGGCCCGAGCGGCTCGGCACCCCGCCGCGCAAGCTGCTCTCCGGGGTGCCCGCGCACGTCGACGGGCTGATGCTCGGCGTCGCGGAGGCGGCGGGCGCCCGGCTGATCAACGGCGACCGGATGTGGCACTACACCGAGGGCATCGAGAACTGGGACCCGATCTGGGCCCGGCACGGCATCCGGATCCTGCCGGGGCCCTCCTCGCTCTGGCTGGACGCGCGCGGCCGGCGGCTGCCCGTACCGCTCTTTCCCGGCTTCGACACCCTCGGGACGCTGGAACACATCATGCGGTCCGGCCACGAGTACACCTGGTTCGTTCTCGACCGGCGCATCATCGGCAAGGAGTTCGCGCTCTCCGGCTCCGAGCAGAACCCCGACCTGACCGGGAAGTCGGTCCGCGACGTGCTCGGCCGGGCCCGCGCCGACGTGCCGGGACCGGTGCGGGCGTTCATGGACAGAGGCGTCGACTTCGTGGTGGAGCGGGACCTGGGCGCGCTGGTGCGCGGGATGAACGCGCTCACCGGCGAATCGCTGATCGACGAGGCGCGGCTGCGCCGGGAGATCACCGCGCGCGACCGCGAGATCACCAACCCCTTCACCAAGGACCTCCAGGTCACAGCCGTGCGCGGGGCACGGAAGTATCTCGGCGACAAGCTGATCCGGACGGCGGCTCCGCACCGGATCCTGGACCCGAAGGCGGGTCCGCTGATCGCCGTACGGCTGAACATCCTGACCCGCAAGTCGCTCGGCGGCCTGGAGACCGACCTGTCCTCGCGGGTCCTGACCGCGAGCGGCGACCCGCTGCCGGGGGTCTACGCGGCGGGCGAGGCGGCCGGCTTCGGCGGCGGCGGGGTGCACGGCTACCGCTCGCTGGAGGGCACCTTCCTCGGCGGCTGCGTCTTCTCGGGCCGTACGGCGGGACGGGCGGCGGCACAGGCCGTCAGATGACGGCGCCGGGCGGCCCGTCCTTCACGCGCCCGCGCGCCCACGGCCGCCGCCGCGCGACACTACGTTCCGTGATGTCGCGGGCGCCCCGGGGCGGAACACCGCGTCGGCGGCCGGCTCGCGTGCCGCCGGAGCTGCCCGGACGGTCCCGGCCGACCCGTACCACTGAGTAACCACCCTGCGGGCAAGGCCGGTTGGCGGCAATTCGCATCAGGCAATTACTTGACGTGAGGTACCGGCTACCGATTTGCTTGCGTGCGATCATCGCTCGTTCATGTGCCTGGAGGGAAACCGCGGATGTCTCCGCCTCCGCCGCCCCTGGGCCGCTTACGAAGACGGGGCTCCCGCCCCGACCACTTCTTCGATCCGGCCCTGGACGACATCGAACTCGCCACCGTGAGAGACCAGTTGGCCCAGGGTCGCTGGTCGGAAGCGCGGACCCTGCTCGCCGCCACCGGCCAGGACTGGGACCGCAGGGGCCACCGCGTCCTCGTCCTCGCCCAGGCGGCCGGCGCCGTCCCCCGGGCCCGGGAGTGGCTCATGGCCGAGCCCGGCAGCGCCGACGCGACCACCCTGCTCGCCTGCGCCCACGTCTTCGGCGTCCTGCGCGGCAAGGAGAAGGAGACGCGGGCGCGCGGCGCCTGCCGCGACGCGATCCGGCTGGCCCCCGCCGACCCCACGCCCTGGCTCGGACTGCTGCTGCTGGCCCGCACCCTCGGCACGGAGGAGGAGACCTCACGCCTCTTCGACGAGGTCAGGGCCCGCCACCCCGACCACCACCACGCCCACCACCTGATGGCCGCCCGTCTCGCCGAGCGGCACGCCGACGCCGGGCAGGACCCGCTCCACGAGGTCTACGACTTCGCCGCCTGGGCCGCCGAACAGGCCCCCGCCGACTCGCCGCTCGCGATCCTGCCCGTCGTCGCCCACGCCGAGCGCTACCGGGTCCTCGCGGGCGCCGGGTACGAGCCCGCCGACCCCGCCGCCTCCGGTCACTGGGCCGGACGCCGGGCCCGCCAGGTGCTGAAGGCCGCCTTCGACTGGTGGCTGGAGTGGGAGAACGACGTACATCCGCGCAACCGCGTCGACCTCAACTTCCTGGCCCACGCGCAGTTCCACGACGGGCGCGTGGCCGAGGCCGCCGCGCTGTTCCAGCGCATCGGCGGCCACATCACCCCGGCTCCCTGGTCCTACCCGGACCGCGATCCGCACCGGGCGTTCGTCGCCGCGCGCAACGAGGCGCTCGGCTCCGTCTGACCCCCCTCGGCCGGAGACCACCCTCCCTCTACGGAAAGGAACACCCCGCCTGCTGCTGTCGACGGGCAGATCGCGTACGGGGACGTTCGCTACAGCACCAGCGACAGCAGCAGCACGCAGCAGATGCCCACCACCGAGATCAGGGTCTCCATCACCGACCAGGTCTTGATCGTCTGGCCGACGCTCATGCCGAAGTACTCCTTCACCAGCCAGAATCCGGCGTCGTTCACATGGCTGAAGAAGACCGAGCCCGCGCCGATCGCCAGGACCAGCAGTGCCGCGTGCGTCGTGGACATGTCCGCGGCGAGCGGTGCGGCCAGACCCGCGGCCGAGATCGTCGCCACCGTCGCCGAACCGGTCGCCAGCCGGATCACCACCGCGATCAGCCAGCCCAGCAGCAGCGCCGGGATCGACCAGCTCTTGGAGATGTCCAGCACCATCTCGCCCACCCCGGAGTCGATCAGCGTCTGCTTGAAGCCGCCGCCCGCGCCCACGATCATCAGCACGCCCGCGATCGGGGCGAGCGACTTCTCGACGGTGGAGGAGATCCGGTCCTTGGTGAACCCGGCCGCGCGGCCGAGGGTGAAGATGCCGACGATCACGGCGGCCAGCAGCGCGATCAGCGGCGAACCGACGACGTCGGCGACCCGCTGGACCAGATGCGTCGGGTCGTCCACGACGATGTCGACAAGCGCCTTGCCCAGCATCATCACGACGGGCAGCAGCACCGTGCAGACGGTCGCGACGAAGCTCGGCCGGCGCTCCAGGTCGTCCGAGGTGCGCTCGGGCACCATCCTCTCGGGCACCGGCAGGTCCACCCAGCGCGCGGCGTACCGGGAGAAGAGGGGACCCGCGACGATCACGGTGGGGACGGCGACCACGACACCGAGCGCCAGCGTGACACCGAGATTGGCGTCGAGGGCGTCGATCGCGACGAGCGGGCCCGGGTGCGGCGGGATCAGACCGTGCATCACGGAGAGCCCGGCCAGCGCCGGAATGCCGATCCGCATCAGCGAGTAGTTGCCGCGCTTGGCGACCAGCAGCACCACCGGGATCAGCAGCACGATGCCGACCTCGAAGAAGAGCGGCAGCCCGATCACCGAGGCGATGAGGACCATCGCCCAGGGCATCGCCCGGCCGCCCGCCTTCGCCAGGATCGTGTCGACGATCTGGTCGGCCCCGCCGGAGTCGGCGAGCAGCTTGCCCAGGATCGCGCCGAGCGCGATCAGTACCCCCACCCCCGCGACCGTGGAGCCGAGCCCGGTGGTGAAGCTGGATATGACCTTGTCCAGCGGAGCCCCGGCGAAGGCGCCGAGCGCCAGCGAGCCGAGGGTCAGGGCCAGGAAGGCATGAAGCTTGAAGACGGTGATGAGCAGGACGATGACGGCGATACCGCCGAGAACCGCCATACCCAACTGTGCGTTGCCCGCCGAGGTGATCGGCTCGACGGCGTCCGCTGCCAGCGTCTCGACGCTGAGACTGGTCACGGGAGTCACGGGAACTTCCTTCAGCTTTCGAGCCGGCGCAGCGCGGCGACGGCTCGTTCGGTGATTTCTTCGGGGGTGCCGGACACGTCGACGGCGACGCCCGCCTCGTCCGCGCCCAGGTTCTCCAACGTGGCGAACTGGGAGTCCAGCAGCGCGGTCGGCATGAAGTGCCCCTCGCGGCCGCTCATCCGCCGCTCGATGAGCGGCCGGTCGCCGGTCAGATGCAGGAAGACCGCGCCGGGCGCCTCGGCCCGCAGCCGGTCGCGGTAGGCCCGCTTGAGCGCGGAGCTGCTCACCACCCCGCCGAGACCGGCCCGGTCGTGCGCCCAGGCGCCGATCGCGGCCAGCCAGGGCCACCGGTCGGCGTCCTCCAGCGGCGTCCCGGCGGACATCTTGGCGATGTTCGCCGGCGGATGGAAATCGTCGCCCTCGGCGTACGGGACGCCCAGCGCGTCGGCGAGCAGGGGCCCGACCGTGGTCTTGCCGGTCCCTGCTACGCCCATCACCACGACGACGTGGGGGGTGCTCATCGCTGCCTCGCTGTCTTCCTCGACATCGGTCCACGACGGACACGAGTCCGTCGCGCTACTGAAACCCATTAGGTATGACTTATTCAAGAGACTGTGACATAAACGTCGTACTTATCGGCGTCCAGGGGGTGCCCCGTAGTCTTGCCTCCATGACCACAGAAGGCCGGGGCCTGCATACCCGTGTGCTGGACACCCTCGGTCTCGCCATCACCGCCGGCGAATACCCCGAGGGCAGCGTCGTCCGCACCGACGAGGTCGCCCAGCGCTTCGACGTCTCGCGCACGGTCGTCCGCGAGGTCGTCCGCGTGCTCGAATCCATGCATCTGGTCCAGTCCCGGCGCCGGGTGGGCGTCACCGTGCGGCCCACCGAGGAGTGGAACGTCTACGACCCCCGCGTCATCCGCTGGCGGCTCGCGGGCGCCGACCGGCCGCGCCAACTGCGCTCCCTGACCACACTGCGCTCAGCGATCGAACCCGTCGCCGCCGGACTCGCCGCCCGCCGCGCCACCCCCGAACAGTGCGCGGCCCTCACCGAGCGGGCGCTCGGCATGGTCGCCACCTCCCGGGGCGGCCGGCTGGAGGAGTACCTCGTGCACGACATCGCCTTCCACCGGGTGGTGCTCAACGCGTCCGGCAACGAGATGTTCGCCCGGCTCGGGGACGTGGTCGCCGAGGTGCTCACCGGACGCACCCAGCACCAGGTGATGTTCGAGGACCCCGACCCCGCGGCGGTCACCCTCCATGTGGGGGTCGCCGAGGCCGTCCGCGAGGGCGACGCCGCCCGCGCCGAGGAGCTGACCAGGCAGATCGCCGTCGGCGCCCTGCACGAACTCGACGTACTGGCCCCCTGACGCACGCCGGTGCTCCTCGCACCGCCCCCGGCACGGGATAGTGGGACACGCGAGGGGACGAACCGTTCGAGGTGTCCCCGGGTACGAGGAGAGGCAGGGCCTGGCATGGCGCAGCAGGTGCAAGGGGTCGTCGCCCCCGGCAGGAACGAGCCGGTACGGGTCGAGACGATCGTCGTACCCGATCCGGGGCCCGGTGAGGCCGTGGTGAAGGTACAGGCGTGCGGCGTCTGTCACACCGATCTGCACTACAAGCAGGGCGGCATCAACGACGAATTCCCGTTCCTCCTCGGCCACGAGGCCGCGGGTGTGGTGGAGTCGGTCGGCGACGGTGTCACCGAGGTCGCCCCGGGCGACTTCGTCATTCTCAACTGGCGCGCGGTGTGCGGCAATTGCCGTGCCTGCCTGCGCGGCCGGCCGCAGTACTGCTTCGACACGCACAACGCGAAGCAGAAGATGACCCTGACGGACGGCACCGAGCTGTCCCCGGCCCTCGGTATCGGCGCCTTCGCCGAGAAGACCCTGGTCGCGGCCGGTCAGTGCACCAAGGTCGACCCGAGCGTCTCCCCGGCCGTCGCCGGGCTGCTCGGCTGCGGTGTGATGGCCGGCATCGGCGCCGCCATCAACACCGGACAGGTCGGCCGCGGCGACTCCGTCGCGGTCATCGGCTGCGGCGGCGTCGGGGACGCGGCGATCGTCGGCGCCCGGCTCGCGGGCGCGGCCCGGATCATCGCGGTCGACGTGGACGACCGCAAGCTGCAGACGGCGCGGTCGATGGGCGCCACCCACACCGTCAACTCCCGCTCCACCGACGCCGTCGAGGCGATCCGGGAGCTGACCGGCGGCTTCGGCGCTGATGTCGTCATCGAGGCGGTCGGCCGCCCCGAGACGTACCAGCAGGCGTTCTACGCCCGCGACCTGGCGGGGACCGTCGTCCTGGTGGGCGTGCCCACCCCGGAGATGAAGCTCGAACTGCCGCTGCTCGACGTGTTCGGCCGCGGCGGCTCCCTCAAGTCCTCCTGGTACGGCGACTGTCTGCCGTCCCGGGACTTCCCGATGCTCGTCGACCTGCACCAGCAGGGCCGGATCGACCTCGGTGCCTTCGTCACCGAGACCATCGGCCTCGGCGACGTCGAGAAGGCGTTCGCCCGGATGCACGAGGGCGACGTGCTGCGTTCCGTGGTGGTGTTCTGATGAGCGTCCGCATCGACCACCTCGTCACCTCCGGCACCTTCTCCCTGGACGGCGGCAGCTGGGACGTCGACAACAACGTCTGGATCGTCGGCGACGACTCCGAGGCGATCGTCATCGACGCCGCCCACGACGCCGCCGCCATCGAGGCCGCGCTCGGCGGCCGTACGCTGCGCGCCATCGTCTGCACGCACGCGCACAACGATCACATCGACGCCGCTCCGGCGCTCGCCGCCGCCACCGGCGCCTCCGTCCTGCTGCACCCGGACGATCTGCCGCTCTGGAAGCAGACGTACCCCGAGCAGATCCCGGACGGCGAACTGACCGACGGCGGGACGCTCTCGGTCGCTGGCATCACCCTGACCGTGCTGCACACCCCGGGCCACGCGCCGGGCGCGGTCTGCCTCTACGCCCCGGAGCTGTCGACGGTCTTCACCGGCGACACGCTCTTCCAGGGCGGACCGGGCGCCACCGGCCGGTCGTTCTCGCACTTCCCGACGATCGTCGACTCGATCCGCGACCGGCTGCTGAGCCTGCCGCCGGAGACCGTCGTACGGACCGGGCACGGCGACTCGACGACCATCGGCGCCGAGGCCCCGCACCTGGAGGAGTGGATTCAGCGCGGCCACTGAGCCAGCCGCAGCCGGCTGGTGAGGCGCAGCGGGACACCGGTCACCGGATCGGTGAACTCCAATGCCCTCGCCAGCAGTTGCAGGGGCCGCCCGTAGTCGTCGGGGCTGTCCTCCCGGACCACCGGATAGAGCGGGTCGTTCAGGAGCGGCAGCCCCAGGCCGTTCATATGGACCCGCAACTGATGGGTGCGGCCGGTGGCCGGCAGCAGCCGGTACCGGCCGAGCCCTCCCCGGTGCTCCAGCAGCTCGATCCGGCTCTCGCTGTTCGGCTCACCGGGGACCTCGCGCGCGGTGAGCGTCCCGCGTTCCTTCTCGATCCGGCCGCGTACGGTCACGGGCAGCGTCACACCCGGGTCGTACGCGGCCACCGCCTCGTACTCCTTGCGTACCGCCCGGTCCCGGAACAGCGTCTGGTACGCGCCCCGGTCCCCGGCGCGCACGACGAAGAGCACCAGCCCCGCCGTCAGCCGGTCCAGCCGGTGGGCCGGCTGGAGTTCCGGCAGGCCGAGGCCGCGCCGCAGCCGGGCCAGCGCGGTCTCGGTGATGTGGCCGCCGCGCGGCGTGGTGGCGAGGAAGTGCGGTTTGTCCGCGACGACGATCCGCTCGTCCCGGTACACGATCCCGACCTCGAACGGCACCCGCTCCTCGGCGGTGAAGTCGCGGTGGAACCAGACGTACCGCCCCGGCGTGTACGGCTCGGCGCCGGCGACCGGCCCGTCCGCCGCCACGAACCGGCCCTCCCGCAGCATCGCGTCGATCCGCCCGACGCCGATCGCCGCCCCGAACCGCGCGACGAGATGGTCCCGTACCGTCGGCCAGGCCGCGCCGGGATCGGCCGGCAGCCGCAGCCGCACCGGATCGATCCCGTCGCGCTGGGGGAGCGGGGCGGGCGGCGGAGGTCGGTGTCTGCGGGGCACGGGCCCGGAGTGTACCGGCCGGGGCGGAGATCCTGGTTGCCGTGCGAGGCCCGCGCCCGCCCGGCATCATTCGGGCCGCAGGTGGCGGGATTCGCCCACCCCCGCCTCGTCGACGGCCTACTGTGCGGACATGTATCACTACCTACCGTGGTCGCACCAGGAGGAACTCCGTGAACTCGCCCTGTGACCCCCAGTACGCCCCGGCCGGCGATGTGGGCGCGGCACTCATGATGATCGACTCCCGGCTCAAGTCCATCTATGACTCCAAGGCCGAGATCGACCCCGAACAACAGGCGCTGACCGACCAGTTCGCCGCGTCCTTGGGGCCCAAGGGGATCGATGACGTGCTGGACGGTACGTGCACGGTCATCTTCATGTTCATGAACTGGCTGCGCATGGCCTACGAGGATCACGACAAGGACGTCATCGAATGCGTGGTGCCGAACCTGGTGGCCACGCTGCGCATGATGCCCAAGAGCATCCGCCCCGAGGTCATCCCCACCATGGCCGGTCTGGTCGTCGCCGCGGCCACCGGCCTGAGCCCCAACCTGTGGCGCAAACAGTACGGTTACTGGACCGACGAGGAGATGACCTCCCTGGAGGCCACCGCCTTCCTGCTCGCCGAGCACATCAACCGCATCACCGACGACCGTGACTTCGCCGCACGCATGATCAGCGAAGCCCTGTCCCGGTCGGGCGAAGTCTGACGGTCCCCGCCGCGCGGCGCCCGCTCCCCACCGTCCCTCGGCGTGGAGGCTCGGGGAAGTGTTCGGCGACTGCCCTGCTCTGTGCGTCGTCCCTCACGCATCTCCGGCTCCTGGTGGGGTCCCTCCGCTCCGGCCGGGGCGCGCGTCGTCCGGGTCGAGGACCGCCACTGGCAGGGCCGCGCGACCATCGCCGTGACCGACGAACAGCGCTCCGCGGCAGCCGAGGCATCGGTCGCCGCCCTCCGGCAGCGGGTGCCCGCCCCGCACCGAGCTGTTCCCGGCGCTGCCTCTCCAGCCCCGGGGCACGGCGGCCGCCCCACCCGGGTGGGTGCGGCGCACCCACGCGCCGACGGCCGCCCGCGATTAGCGTGGCTGTCATGGAAAGCGAGAACGAACTCGGCGGCTACCTGCGGGCCCGCCGTGCGGTGGTCGCACCGGCGGATGTCGGCCTGCCCGATGACGGGTCCCGGCGGGTTCCGGGGCTGCGTCGTGACGAAGTGGCGCTGCTGGCCGGGATGAGCACGGACTACTACATCCGGCTGGAGCAGGGCCGCGAGCGGCATCCGTCCGAGCAGGTGCTGCGGGCCATCGCCGGGGCACTGCGGCTGGACGACGCGGCGGCCGCCCATCTCTTCCGGCTGGGCCTCTCCGTCTTCGGGACGCCGGCGGCCACCACGACCGTCGCCCCGGAACTGCTGCGGCTGATGGACGGCATGCGTGACACACCGGCGTTCGTCGTCGGGGCGGCGCAGGACGTACTGGCCGCCAACGCGATGGCGCGAGAGCTGTACGGCGGTTTCGTCCGGTACGACAACCTGCTGCGGATGATCTTCCTCGACCCCTTCGCGCGCGAGTTCTACGCCGACTGGGACCACGCGGCGCGCATCGCGGTGGGCAACCTGCGGGCGTCCTCCTCGCTGTTCCCGCAGGACGAGCGCATCGAGCGGGTCGTCGGCGAACTGAGCGTGCGCAGTCCCGCCTTCACGGGCCTGTGGGCGCGCTACGAAGTCCGTCCCCGTACACACGAGGACAAGCGCTTCCGGCACCCACGGGTGGGGGAGCTGCGGCTGCACTTCGAGGCGCTGGCCGTCACCAGCGCCCCCGGACAGCACCTGTCCGTCTACAGCGCGGAACCCGGCAGCGCCGACGCCGACGCCCTGGTCCTGCTCGGCCGGCTGTCCGAGCGGGAAGCGGTCCTGACGGACCGGGACGCTCCCGCGGAGGAAGGGGAATTCCGATCATGACCGCGTCTCTGTCCGACACGGCCGGCACCTTCGAGGTGGCGGGCAAGGAGGTCGCCCGTCTCGGTTTCGGCGCCATGCGCCTGACCGGGCTCGGGGTGTGGGGTGAGCCCGAGGACCGCCAGGAGTGCGTCCGAGTGGTGCGGCGCGCCGTCGAACTCGGCGTGCGGCTGATCGACACCGCGGACTCCTACGGCCCGTACGTGAGCGAGGAGATCATCCGGGAGGCGATCCATCCCTACCGCGACGACGTGCTGATCGCGACCAAGGCCGGGCTGACCCGCAACGGACCCGACGTGATCAGGACCGACGAGGGACTGGTGCGCCTCGGCCCGGCGGCGTGGCCGCCGGTCGGACGCCCGGAGTACCTGCGCCAGCAGGCCCTGATGAGCCTGCGCCGGCTCGGCCTGGACCACATTGACCTGTTCCAGTTGCACCGCGTCGACCCGAAGGTCCCGTTGGCGGAACAGGTCGGCGAGTTGAGGCGGCTCCAGGACGAGGGCAAGATCGTCGCGATCGGACTGTCCCAGGTCACCGTCGATCAGATCGAGCAGGCCCGTTCGATCGCGGAGATCGCCACCGTCCAGAACCGCTACAACCTCACCGACCGCGCCTCCGCCGACGTCCTGGAGTACTGCACCCGGCACGGCATCGGCTTCATCCCCTGGGCGCCGGTGGCCGCGGGCGAACTGGCCCGCCCCGGCGGCCCGGTCGACCGGATCGCGACCACCCACGGGGTGGCCCCGTCGCAGGTGGCGCTGGCCTGGCTGCTGGCCCGCTCGGGGGTCGTCCTGCCCATCCCCGGCACCTCCAAGGTCGCGCACCTGGAGGAGAACCTGGCCGCGGCGACCGTGCGGCTGAGCGACGCGGAAACCGACGAACTGACCGCCGCGGCGTGACGGTCGCCCCGGCCGAAGCGGGCCCCCGCTCGCCCCGGAATGCGGGCCCCCGCCCCTCCGCGCCCTGAGCCTGCCGCCCGCCGGCTCCCCCTCTCCGTCTCCCCCCGCTCCCTCCTGCTCCCACCGAAGAAAGACGCTCACCATGCTGCTTCCCTCCGACGAGGCGGGCCGAGGCCGGCCCGTCGTCCTGCTGCACGCCCGCCCCACCGACCGCACCATGTGGGACGCCCACCTCCCCCTGCTGGCCGAGGCGGGTGTGCGGGCCATCGCCCTGGACCTGCCCGGCCACGGCGACGCACGCGTACCCGCCGACCGTGAGGCGGCCCCCTGGACGGACGTGCTCGACACGCTCGACCACCTCGGGGCCGACCGCTTCGTCCTGGCCGGGAACTCCCTCGGCGCCCTGACGGCGCTCCAGGTCGCCGTCACGGCCCCCGAGCGGGTCGAGGGCCTGGTGCTCGTCGGGTACCGGCCGCACGACCGGCCGGCCTCCCCACGCCTGCGAGCCGCCTGGGACGCCGAAAGGACGGCGCTCGCCGCCGGCGACCTGGACGCGGCGGTGACCGCCGGCGTCGAGGCGTGGACCGCGCCCGGCGCGACCGGCGAAGTCCGCGCTCACGCGGCCCGTATGCTCCGCAGCCGGCTCACCGACCAGCTCGCCCACGGCGAGCCGCCACTGGCGGCCGACCCGCTCGGCGAAGGAACGCAGGCGCTGCGCACCCTGACCGCTCCCGCCCTGGTCGGCGTCGGTGAACACGACATGCCCGACTTCTTCACGGGGGGCGAGGAACTGGCCCGCGACCTCGACGCGGGCCCGGCCGTGGTCATCCCCGACGCGGGGCACCTCGCGCCGCTGGAACAGCCCGCGGCGTTCTGCTCCCTGCTGCTGGACTTCGTCCGCCGTCTCCCGGAGCACCGGCGCTGAGCTGTCGGCCCGTGAGCGGGCGGAGGCGGGCGACGAGGCGTTGTCGGTGGCGACCCGATCCGGCGGGTCGAGCCCGGGAGTGTGTCCTGCGGCGACGGCCGTCCGTGCCGGGCACGCGGGCGGCGCCGGTCCTAGCCGGCGGCGCCCTGCGCGCAGGGAGTGCCGGTGCGCAGGGTGGCGGAGGCGCCGGCGATGACCGAGTCGAGCCTGTCCCGGGTGTGCGTGAGGTCGGTGATGTGCTGGTCGATGTGATCACGCTCAGCGGCCAGGCGGTCGAGAAGCTCAAGCGTGGCCTTGCCGTCGACGACGCAGGGCGTGAGTTCGGCGATGGTCCGGCTGGACAGGCCGGCGGAATACAGCTCCCGGATCACCCGGATCCGGTCGACCGCGGCTTCCGGGTAGTGCCGCTGGCCGCTGTCGCTGCGCTCGGAGGTGAGCAGCTTCTGCTCCTCGTAGTACCGCAGGGCCCTGGTGGTGACGCCCGTCCGGCGGGCGAGTTCCCCGATGCGCATTCCCAGCTCCCTGACCGAGTGGCCCGCGTCACACACGCTTGCCTTTGACGTCAACGTCAAGTTCTAGCGTAACCACTACGCACTTCCTCGGGGAGTTCCCGCCGATACGTCCCCTGGCACGTACGCAAGCACGCACGGCCAGGACGGAACGGAGCGGCCGGCGAATGAGGACATCACCCCGGCCCGGCGAACGACCGATGTCGTGCGACACGCACGGACTCCGCACGCACCACACCTGGAAGAGACACCCGCATGAACACGTACCAGTCGACCGGTCTCACCGGCCCGGCGTCCACCCCGACCGTAGCGGTCGAGCCGCTCGTGCTGCCCGCACCAGAGCGCGGCGAGGACCTGCCCGTACGCGTCTCCGCCCCGGTCACCGGCACCGGTCTGCCGGTCGTTCTGTTCGCGCACGGATTCGGCTCGGACCTCGACGGCTACGCACCGCTGGTCGACCACTGGGCCTCCCACGGCTTCGTGGTCGTCCAGGCCACCCATCTCGACTCCCAGCGGATCGGCATGGCAGCGGACGATCCCCGCAGGCCCCGGATGTGGCGCTACCGCGTGCAGGACATGACGCGCATCCTGGACGAGCTGGAGACCCTGGAGGCGGCCGTGCCCGGCCTGGCCGGCCGGGTCGACCACAGTCGCGTCGTCGCGGCGGGGCACTCCTTCGGCGGCCAGACCGCCGGCATCCTCGTGGGCCTGCGCGTCCACGACCCGGAGACCGGCATCGCCGAGGACCTGTCCGACGCCCGGGTCATGGCCAGCGTCCAGCTCGCCACCGCGGGCAAGGGCGGGGACGAGCTGACCCCCTTCGCCCACGAGAACCTTCCGTGGCTGCGCGATCAGGACTTCTCCCGGATCACCGCCCCCGGGCTGGTCGTCGCCGGTGACCAGGACGACCTGCCGCTCTCCACCCGGGGACCGGCCTGGACGAGCGACCCGTACACCCTCAGCCGGGGCGACAAGAGCCTGCTCACCGTGTACGGCGGCGAGCACTCCCTCGGCGGGATCTCCGGCTACCGGGTGGCGGAGACCACCGATGAGAACCCCGACCGTGTCGCCCTCGTCCAGCAGGTCACCCTCGCCTACCTGCGCCACGTCACCGGCGTGGACCACACCGACTGGGAGACGGCCCGGACCGTCCTCGCCGGCACCCACCCGCTGGGGCGACTGGAGTCCAAGTGACCCCCGGCCGTTGAGGACACCCGCCGCCTTGCGCCCCGGTCGCCGCGACCGGGGCGCCTCGGTCGTCGCTGCCCAGCTGCCGGCGACCGGCGCGCGGGGGACGGCCGAACACGACGGCCGCTGGGTGGCCCCGGCGCCAGCGGTGTGATCATCGGGCCATGGAAGAGTTTCTGGACCTGGCCGAGGTGGAAGCGATCGCCCGCCGCGCGCACGCGCGGCAGACGGACAAGGCGGGCCGCCCGTACGCCGAGCATCTGGCGGCGGTGGCGGACGGGGTCGCCCGGCGCGGCGGCGGTCCCGAACAGATCGCCGCCGCCTGGCTGCACGACGCGATCGAGGACGGCGCGCTGTCCCGCGCCTGGCTCGACGGAGCGGCGCTTCCCGCCGGGGTCAAGGCCATGGTGCTCGCCGTGACCAAGCGGCCCGGCGAACCCCCGGAGGAGTACGCCGCCCGCGTCCTCGCTGTTCCCGGCGCTTCCCTGATCAAGGAAGCGGACCTCGCGCACAACGCCGATCCGGACCGGCTCGCCGTGCTCGACCCGGCGACGGCGGAGCGCCTCGCCGCCAAGTACGCCCGTATGCGCCGCCTGTTGGGGTCGGCCGGCGACTGAGGGGCCGATGGTAAGTTCGGGGATCACACAGGTGAGCGTGGGGGCGATGAGCGGCACTGAAGCGAGCCGGGTCCCGCCGGCCGGCCACGGGCGGTACCCGTACGGCACGGCCACGGCCGCCGCCCCGCGCCGCGCGCCCGCCGCCCCGCGCCTCCTCCCCGTCGGCGCCGGGCCGGCCCGGCGCTCCCGGGCCCGGCCGCACGCACCGCGCGCCCGCGCCGCCGGTGCGTCCGGTGTCCACGGGCTGCCGTCCAGCAGTTCTTGATCACGGTTCAGAGACCAGAGGGGGATTCCCGATGTCCGGTCAGGACAGCCCGCGGATACGGCGCGACATGAACGGGGAGCGGGTGCCCGCGGCGGACACCGCCTCGCCGCGGGACGCCGTTCCCGCCCCCGTACCGGACACCGCCCCGCCGAGGGCCCCCGCTCCCGCCCCCGTGACGTACACCGTCCCCCCGCCTCCGCCGCCCCGCCCCCTGCCCGCCCCCGAATCCGTCGCCGTCACCACCGCCTCCCTCACCGAGGCGGCCGGCCGGCCCCGGCACGGCGAGTCCCTGGTCCGCCGCTCCACCCGCGCGGCCCGCGCCCTCCTCGGCTCCGCCCCCCGGGAGATCGCCGAAGAGGCCCGGATCGCCGAGGAGTTGCAGTATCCGCTCACCACCGGACGCCAGATCGTGGTGACCAGCATCCGCGGCGGCGCCGGGAAGACCACCGTCACCGCCCTGCTCAGCCGCACCTTCAACCACTACCGCCGCGACCCGGTCGTCACCGTCGAGGCCGACGCCGCGCTCGGCACCCTCCCCACCCGGCTCGGCGCCGAGACCGTCCGCTGGAGCTGTGCCGATCTCGCGCGGATCCTCGCACCGTCCCCGCACGCCGGCCAGCTCACCGACATCACCGGCTATCTCGTCCCGCTGGAGGGCGGCTGGCTGCTGCCCGGCAGCCAGGGACGCATCGGCGCCCCGCTGGGCATCCCCGAGTACCGGACCGTCATGGCCGGGCTGCGCCGCCGCTTCGGAGTGACGGTCGTCGACTGCGAGACGCTGCCCGGCGAGCTGGCCCGTACCGCCGTGGACACCGCGCACGCCCGGGTACTGGTCGCACCGGCCACCCTGGAGGGCGTCAGCAGCACCCGCGCGGTGCTCGACTGGATGGCCGGCCTGCCGGGACCCGTACTCGCCACCACCGTGATCGCGCTCACCGTCTCCACACCGGACGCGAGCTTCGGGGTGAAGGCCGCCACCCGCCATCTGGAGGAGACCGGGGCACGGGTCGTCGTCGTCCCGTACGACCGGCACCTCGCCGCGGGCGGCCCGGTCCGTACCGCCCTGCTGGCCCCGGAGACGAGGGTCAGCGCGACTCGGCTGGGTGCCGAGACACTGCGCCGCGCGGTGAGCGCGGGCTGAGCGCACGGACACCGGGCTCGGGTACGGGCCGGGCGCACGGACACCGGGTTCGGGTACGGGCCGGGTGTACGGACGCCGGGCCGGGGTACGGGCCGGGCGTACGAACGAAGAGGCGGGCGGGACGGCGTTCCGGCGGGCGCGCCACCACCCCGAGCGGCCCCGGCCGGTACCTCATTCGGTCCCGGCCCGGCGGGATGAGACCGCTTCCGGTCCGCGCCGCCCGCATGATGGGCCGGTGATCAGTGTCCTGTTCGCCGTCCTGACCGCGATCAGCAACGGCTCCGCCTCGGTGCTCCAGCGCCGCGCCGCGTCCACCGTCCCGGACCGGGCCGCCATGCGCCTCTCGCTGATCGGCGGACTGCTGCGGCAGAAGGTGTGGCTGGCCGGGATCGGCCTGGTCCTGGTGGCCGCGGGCTGTCAGGCGATCGCGCTCGCCACCGGCCCGATCGCCGTCGTCCAGCCGATCTTCGTGATGGAGCTGCCCGCCACCCTGCTGCTCGCCAGCCTGCTCTTCCGAAGACGGCTGCCCCGCTCCACCTGGTACGGAGTCGCCGCGGTGACTTGCGGCCTGGCCCTCGCGATGGCCACCGCCGCCCCCGGCGGCGGCAGCGACACCGTGCGTCCGGC
Organism: Streptomyces sp. NPDC012835; assembly: GCF_042900885.1. NCBI lineage: Bacteria > Bacillati > Actinomycetota > Actinomycetes > Kitasatosporales > Streptomycetaceae > Streptomyces > Streptomyces sp. NPDC012835. The sequence continues at coordinate 1,213,393 of NZ_JBIBBW010000002.1, read as the reverse complement.
CGCCGCCTGGATCCCGGCGCTGCTCATCACCTGCGCGGCCGAGGCGGCCCTGATCCTCTGGTCCGTCCGGCTGCGCGGCAACGCGCGGGCCGCCGCCCTCGGGCTCGCGGCGGCCGGCGGATACGCGCTGACCGCCGCCCTGATGAAGGACGCCGTGGCCCGGCTCGACACCGGCGGGCTCGGCGCGCTGTTCTCCTCCTGGCAGCTCTACGCCACGGCCGTCGCGGGCGTGGGGGCGCTGTTCCTGCTGCAGAACGCACTCCAGGCGGGCTCCCTGGCCGCCTCGCAGCCGATGCTCACCCTCGGGGACGCGCTGATCAGCGTCGTGTACGGCGTCATGCTGTTCGGCGAGAGCGTGCGCACCGGCTGGTGGCTGCTGCCCCAGTTGGCCGGCGTCGTCCTGATCGCCGTGGGCTGCCTGGAGCTGGCCCGCTCGCCCCTCGCGGCGGGCGGGCCGCCCCCGGCCAGGCGCGTGCGCTGAGGCGGCGGGCACGGAGCGGACCGCGGGAGCCCGGCGGGGCGCCCGGTCACGCCGGCCCGCGGGTCAGCCCTCCCCCGGAGGCCCCTCCGAGGGCAGCCCGGTGACCCGCATGGTGATGTTCAGCCGCCCGGAGGCCAGCCCGGTCGCCGGATCGCCCGTCCCCGGATACACCTTCGGCACCCCGTGGTACGCGAAGCGCGACGGGCCCCCGAAGACGAACAGGTCGCCGGAGGCGAGTTCGACATCGGTGTACGGCTTGGCGCGGGTCTCGGTGTTGCCGAAACGGAAGAGGCAGCTGTCCCCGATGGTGAGCGAGACGACGGGGGCGCCGGAACGCTCGTCCTTGTCCTGGTGCATGCCCATCCTGGACTCGCCGTCGTAGAAATTGATCAGGGCGGTGTCGGGCGCGTACCCGTCGCCCGCCGCCGGATCCCCGTACGCCTCCACGAGCGCCCGCCGCCCCAGCCCGGCCAGCCAGCCGGGGAACGCGGCGACCCGCCGGCCGTTCACGTCGTCGGCGGTCCTGCTGTACCGGTACGGCTGCCAGTGCCAGCCCACGCACACGGTCCGCACCGACATGACGCCCCCGCGCGGCAGCCTCGTGTACCGGATCGGCACCGGCCCGGTGGCCCACTCCCGGCAGGCGACGACAAGCTCGCGCTGCTGGTCGAGGCTCAGCCAGCCGGGCACGTGCACCGCACCCGGAGCGATCTCCATGGGCGGGCGGGGGATCAGGGCGTTCACGGCAAGTCCTGGGGATGTCCTGGAGGAAACGGCTGGTCCCGGAAACGCGAGAAACCCCTGATCGACAGGGGTTCCAGCCGGTGTCCGAGGGGGGACTTGAACTCTTCACTCGGGCACCAGCCTCCAACCACTCTGACCTGGGGAAATGCCCGTCGCCAGGCTGGATTTCGGCGGACGTTTCTCCTGTTCTTTCCTACTGTTTCAGGCTCTCTCGGGCCCCTGTTGGTCATGCGTTGGTCACGTGACCAATCATCCTCCGAGGCGTCCGTCCCTGGTCAGGCTTCTGGGACCGCGCCACGGGGCTACGCCCAGTCTGCACGGTCGCGTACGTGACCGCGTACCGGGGTGGGCCGGCGCGGTCGGGGACCTGTTTATGCAAGGACACGCATAGTCACGTTCACGCATGGACGCGTAGCGCCACCCCCTCTACTGTCGTTGGCCAGGCGGCCCAAACGGGGCCAGAGCAAGGGGGTTTGGCATGGCCGAACGTTCGGCACTCACCCGGCTCACGGGCAACGGCAACGGCGAGTGCGGAGAGAAGGACTGTCCGAACGTGTACCGCACGGCTACCGGATCGTTCGTGGTGCAGGGCGACGTGTCCGCCGCCTTCACCCCGCCTGCTGGGGAAGGGCTCGTGGAAATCCCGGAGGCGGTTCTCAGGGAGGCGTTCCGTGCACTTGGATGGTGACGCGTGGAATGACTGCTTCGATTCCATGGAGCGGGAGGCGTGGCGGCTGGAGACGCTGCCCGTCTACACCATGCCCCAGGAAGAGGAGAAGCTGAAGCGCTTTCTCGCCGGGGAGAAGTCGCCGGATGATTACACCTCGGCGTGGATGGACGAGGTCCGGCAATGGGCCTCGGAAGGAAAGAGCGTTGGCCGGGTGCATGTCGTGACGCGCCCGCTTTCGGATTACCTGCGGTTCGAGTTCGAGTATTACTACCGGCACCACGTGAAGGCGGGCGAGGATATCCGTATCCTCGATCTCACCGACCGTGAGAATCCAGGACTGCCGGATCAGGACTTTTGGATGTTCGATGAGTCCAAGGTAGTTCTGATGAATTACCGGGCGGACGGAACACAGATCAATCGGGAACTGTGCGAAGGTGACCCGGAGCCGTACCGACAGTTGAAGCGGATCGCCGTGGCCGAGTCGGTTCCATTCCTGGAGTACGTGAGCGGGTGACGTTCGACCCTGAACAGTTGGGGCAGCCAAAACAGGAACTGGCAGCCCTGCTGAGAGAACTGCGCAAGCGAGCCGGCCTCACTGGGGACCGGCTCGCTCGGCGTTGCAACATGTCCCAATCGAAGATCAGCCGGATCGAGAACGGGAAGGCTCAGCCGAGCCTGCTGGACCTGGAGAGAATCCTCCGGGCTGTCGTTGCTCCGCCCGAGGCCATCGAGGAGGTCATCGCCCTTGCGCGGCTGGCCAACACCGAATGGCAAGACCTGCGCTCGCTGCGGCGTAGGGGCCTTGAGAAGAAGCAGACTGAACTTTCAGCCCTCGAATCCTCGTCTATGAAATTCCGCTTCTTCCTGCTCTCGATGATTACGGGACTGCTGTCCACCCCTGAGTACATCCGGGCCAGCCTTGCCAATTCTCCGGCCGATGTCACTAAGACGATCGCGAGGAAGCTGGAGCGGCAAGAGGTTCTTTACGATACGAAGAAGCGTTTTACCTTCATCCTGACCGAGCAGGCTGTGAGGTGGCCGCTCCTGCCCCCGGCTGCGATGGCGATGCAGATTGACCGGCTGTCCTCACTTACCCACCTGACGAACGTGAAGCTCGGCGTTATCCCCATCACGGGATACAAGCCCATGGCGCCCATGGACACCTTCACCGTCTACGACAACACGCTGGCCACTGTGGAGAACACAACCGGTGTTGTGATCCTGAGAGATCCAAGAGACATCGAAATGCATCTCGAACTTTTCTCCACGCTGGAGGGTTATGCGTTGTTCGGGGAGGAAGCGCGAGCCTTGTTGGCGGAGTGGTCTGCCGCTTGCCGTTCATGATCTTTAGTCCATGACGGGAAAGAACTACACAGCCGCCGGTTTCTGGGCCAATGATTTCCCCCATGGCGGCGACCGAGCGAGACGAGACGAGAAACCGCGACGGGACGCATGACCCTGCGGGTGTCATACGACGGCGGCCGGACGTACGGCCCCGTGTGAGGTGCAGGTGGACCCGCGCAACGCAGTGATCTTGGGTTCACCGACCAAGTACCCGCCCTGCGGGTGCCCTCGCTGCACGGGCCGCAGCTCGCCGTCTGTGAGTGATCTCCGCCCTGTCGCGGCGGAGCCGAAGACGGCGTGAGTCGTGGCCTGGGCCGCTGGGTGCTGCGCCACTTCGGCCGGTACGCGGGGCCGCTGTACCTGGCCATGATCCTCAGCGGCTGTGCCCTGGTTTGCGCCGGAGCCCTGGCGACCCGGTAACCGCCGGACTCGCCGCTGTCCCCCTTTGCTTCCCGCCTGATCCCGGGCGGGAATCCCCGAGAAGAGAAAGGTAGTCCGATGGTGGAGGAGAACACCGGTTCGGTGGCCCCCGAGGGGGGTGGCCTGCTCGTCGCGAAGCGGAAGATCGTGGCCGCGCGCACCCGCGCTGAGCAGGAGTCTGACGTCAGCAGTGGCCGTTCCGACGGCAACGACTGACGGGAGCGCCCACGTTGCTTGATGCAGCCTCGTGGGCGGGGCGCCTGGGCGGGGACACGTTCCTCGCCCAGACGTACCACCGCTCCTACGCGCACCTCCCCGGGGCCGCCGACACGGCGGGCCTGTTCTCCTGGGACGACCTGAACCGGATCATCGCCACGCAACGGCTGGAACCGCCCCGGCTGCGCCTGTCGGTCGACGGCGAGATGGTCCCGCTGCACCGCTATGCGATCCCCACCGCGAACCGCCGCGCGGTCACCTGGTCCCGCATCCAGCCGTCCGACTTCCACGCCCAGCTCAGGGACGGAGCGTCGCTGGTCCTCGACGCGGTGGAGAAGATCCACCCCGCTGTGGGGGTGGCTGCGGAGGGGCTGGCTCGCTTCCTCGGGACTTCCGTGCAGGCCAACGTGTACGCCTCGTGGACCGAGCGGGAGGGCTTCGGACGGCACTGGGACGACCATGACGTTGTGGTGGTGCAACTGCACGGTGCGAAGCGGTGGCGCCTGTGGGGGATGACACGTGAGGCGCCCACCTTCCGGGACGTGGAGTCGCCGGAGGAGCCGGAGGGCGACCCGATGGCGGACCTCGTTCTGTCCCCGGGTGACGTGCTCTACCTGCCGCGCGGTTGGTGGCACGCGGTCACCGCTGACCAGGGGACGGAATCCCTTCACCTGACGTTCGGCATGGTCCCGCACACGGGCGCTGACCTGATGCTGTGGGTCGTCGATCAGCTCCGGGCATCCCTCGCGCTGCGGAGAGAGATCCCGCGCTTCGGCTCGCTGACGGAACAGTCGGACTTCACCGACGCGCTGCGCCGTGAGGTGGCCGACATGATGGCGGACCCCCGCCTCGTGGAGCGGTGGGCAGAGTCGATCGACACGACGGACCTGGGCCACGCGATCCCGTCCCTGCCCTACGTGGGCGGACTCCCCGCACGGTCGGACATCACGGTCAAGCTCACCACCCCGAGGGGCCGCCTGACGGCGAACCGCGAACAGGGCACAGTCACCCTCTCGGCGGCCGGTACGGCGTGGGACTTCTCCGAGTCCGCAGCTCCCGCGCTGGGCACGCTGCTGACCAACCAGCCGACCACGCTCGGCGAACTCGCCGACTCCGCCGGACTGGAGGTCAAGGACGTGGCCGAACTGGTCTCCGTCCTCATCGACGGTCACGCCGTTGCAGTCGTGGGGACGGCACTGTGACCGCCGCGCTCTGCCTGGGGACATACCGCGTGCGTGCCGTCAGCCAGGCGGCACGCACCGCCCTGGCTGCCGGTAGCCCCTGGGTGGACACGGCACCCAACTACGCCCATGGTCAGGCGCATGAGGAACTGCGCCCGGTTCTCGGGCAGTACCCGACCGTGCGGGTAGCCACGAAGACGGGGTTCTTCACGGCGGAGCAAGGCCGCACCGCCCTGGCTGAGGGCGTGCTCACCAGGGCAGAGATGGCCGGTAGGCACAGCCTTGAGCGGGGCTTCGTCCGCTGGCAGACGGAGCGGTCGTTGGCCGCGCTTGGGCGCGTGGACCTGGTGTTCGTCCACAACCCCGAGCACCACGGGCACGGCCTTGACCGTGCCGCTCTGCACTGGCGTGTGAGGGAAGCCTTCACCGCGCTGGAGGAGTTCGCCCACGCGGGCAGGATCGGCGGGTACGGCGTCGCCACATGGTCGGGCCTGACCTCCGGGGCGTTCAGCGTGCCCGAGTTGCTCACGCTGGCCCGGCAGGCGGCGGGTTCCGCCGAGCACCACTTCACGGGGTTGCAGATGCCCGTGAGCCTGGTCATGGATGCTCCGATCACACAGGCCCTGAACGGCGGTGGGCCGCTCGTGCAGGCGAAGGACGCCGGGCTGATCACGTTCGGCTCCGCTCCGCTGCACGGGGGCGAACTCCTCGATGCCATGACACCCGAACTGGTGAACCTCATCCGCCCCGGCCTATCGCCCGCAGCCGCTGCCCTGCTGGCCGCTGGCTCGTGCCCTGGCCTCGACGTCGTCCTCACCTCCGCGAGCACCCGCGAGCACTGGGACGATGCAGCCAAGGCTCTGGCTGCGCCGCTGACGGCCCAGGAACTCAGGAGGGTGACGGATGAACTCGCCGGTAAATGAGGAGGTACAGGCCCTGATGGAGGCCGCCCACGACCGGGCGGCTCAGGAACTCGGGCTCACGTGCACGGGGCCGCTGGCGTGGGGCTTCCTCGGTGTCACCCTCGGACGCCGAGCGGGGGACCGGTGGCTACGGGTGAGTCGGACGGCGAAGAGGAACGCGGGCAGGAAGCGGGGGGAGGGCATCGTCGGCGCCTCAGAGCTGGTGCCTGACGGTGTCCGTCGCCCCCGCCTGTACGAGGTGCACGACTGGACTGACGGCGAGTGGGCTTTCGAGGCGGAAGTCCTTGACTACGTCACGCAACCCATCGTGTCCCCGGACCGAGCCGACATCGACCACGACCCCGGCTTGCCTGACGAGTGGTGGTCGGACCTTCGCCAAGCCCTTGCCTTGCTCGCTGAAGCGGAGGGGGTGAAGGTCACCGTCCGGGGCGGCTGGATCGAACGGGCCTTCCCCCAGTTCCTCGGCGTCCCGGCCCCCGCGAAGGTGGAGCGGGTGACCGGTCACGGTGACCTGCACTGGGGCAACCTCACCGCCGCACCCCTGTGCCTGCTGGACTGGGAGCGATGGGGACAGGTGCCCTTCGGCTACGACGCGGGACTCCTCCACGCCAACAGCCTGCTTGTTCCTCACGTAGCCGCCCGCATCCGCAAGGAGTTCGCGCCGGTCCTCGACACCCCCGCCGGCCGAATCGGGGAACTGGCAGCCCTGGCCGAGATGCTGCAAGCCGTAGCCCGTGGCTGGTACCCCGACCTTGCACCTCACCTCGTGGCCCGTGCAGGGGCGCTCACCGGAGTGCGCCCGCCCGTCCCGGTGCACTCCGAGCTGAGCGCCTGACTGCCCCCCTGTGCGCCTGGCTCAGGCGCTCTCACCGATGTGCCGGTACAAGGTGGCCCGGGAGACGCCCACGGCCTTGGCGATGGCGGTGACGCTCTCTCCCTTGGCGTGCCGAGCACGGGCTGCGGCTAGCTTGTCGTCGTCCACGACGGTGGAGTGTCCGCCGTGGTTGCCCTTGCGGGCCGCAGTGTCCAGCCCCTCCAACGTTTTCTCCCGGATGCCCTCTCGCTCGACTTCCGCGCTGACAGCGAGTACGGCGAAGACTATGGCTCCCGCCCCGTTCGGGTCTCCCATCGTGAGGCGGTAGGCAGGATCCGGCTATGCAACGGCCGGGCACTCCCGATCGACCCAGCGATCCACGTCCGCAAGGCGGAAGCGCAGGTGCCCGCCGATCTTTCGGGCAAGGATGTTGAGCGGCCGGTGGTTGTTGTAGACCCACGCGGGCGTGACGCCCGGGTACTCGGCCAGTTCGGCCACGCGGCTGGCCGCTTCCGGAGCGGGCCGACTCGGCCTGTCATCCCTGGTCTGACCAGGAGATTCGCTCGGCTGTTGGTCACGTGGTTGGTCACGCCACAGCCGGAGAAACAGAAAAACCCCAGGTGAACTGGGGTCTCTGCTGGTGTCCGAGGGGGGACTTGAACCCCCACGCCCGATAAAGGGCACTAGCACCTCAAGCTAGCGCGTCTGCCATTCCGCCACCCGGACCAGGTGTCTGCCGGTTCGCCCTGGGGCGTTCCGACGTGGAAAACCATAGCAAACATTCAGGGGTGCCCGATCACGGCCGGTCCCGTGTGACGGGCGTGTGACGGGCCGGGGCCCGCCTTGGGCGCGGGAGCGGATCGCGGGAGTATGGAGGACCAGCAGCCCGGAACCGGGCCGGGGGACCACCAGTGACAACCGTGGGAGTGAGCAGCGTGAGCGAGCCGAACGCGGGCAGGACCGTATCGGGCGAGGACGAGGTCGTCGACCTCTGCCGTGACCTGATCCGGATCGACACCAGCAACTACGGCGACCACTCGGGGCCGGGGGAGCGGGCCGCCGCCGAGTACGTGGCGGAGAAACTGGCCGAGGTGGGGCTCGAACCGAAGATCTTCGAGTCGCACAAGGGCCGCGCCTCCACCGTCGCCCGGATCGAGGGCGAGGACCCCTCCAAGCCGGCCCTGCTCATCCACGGCCACACCGATGTCGTCCCGGCCAACGCCGAGGACTGGCGCCACCACCCCTTCTCTGGCGAGATCGCGGACGGCTGCGTGTGGGGCCGGGGCGCGGTCGACATGAAGGACATGGACGCGATGACCCTCGCGGTCGTACGGGACAGGATGCGCAGCGGACGCAAGCCCCCGCGCGACATCGTGCTGGCCTTCCTCGCCGACGAGGAGGCGGGCGGTACGTACGGCGCGCGCTTCCTGGTCGACAAGCATCCGGAACTCTTCGAGGGCGTCACCGAGGCGATCAGCGAGGTCGGCGGGTTCTCCTTCACCGTCAACGAGAACCTGCGCCTCTATCTGGTCGAGACGGCCCAGAAGGGCATGCACTGGATGCGGCTCACGGTGGACGGCACCGCGGGGCACGGCTCGATGACCAACAACGACAACGCGATCACCGAACTGTGCGAGGCCGTGGGGCGGCTGGGCCGGCACCAGTGGCCGGTGCGGGTCACCAAGACCGTGCGGTCCTTCCTGGACGAGCTGTCCGACGCGCTCGACACCCCGCTCGACCCGGAGGACATGGACGCCACGCTCGCCAAGCTCGGCGGCATCGCCAAGATGATCGGCGCCACCCTGCGCAACTCGGCGGCGCCGACCATGCTCGGCGCCGGCTACAAGGTGAACGTGATCCCCGGCCAGGCGACCGCGCATGTCGACGGCCGCTTCCTGCCCGGGTACGAGGAGGAGTTCCTCGCCGACCTCGACCGGATCCTCGGCCCCCGGGTCAGGCGCGAGGACGTGCACGGCGACAAGGCGCTGGAGACGAGCTTCGACGGGAAGCTGGTGGACGCCATGCAGACGGCGCTCTCGGCCGAGGACCCGATCGCGCGGGCCGTCCCCTACATGCTGTCGGGCGGTACGGACGCCAAGTCCTTCGACGACCTCGGCATCCGGGGCTTCGGCTTCGCCCCGCTGAAGCTGCCGCCGGAGCTGGATTTCGCCGGGATGTTCCACGGCATCGACGAGCGGGTGCCGGTGGACGGCCTCACGTTCGGTGTGCGCGTCCTCGACCGCTTCATCGACCACAGCTGAGCCCCGCCGGGGCCTCCGCCAAATGGCGGGGTCCCGGAACGCCTCGTAATTCGTCAGCCTGTGCGTATGCACCTGAGAAGAGTGAATGCCGCCAAACGGTCGTAGCCTCACTGATTCCTCCTCGTTACAGGTGTGCGGTCCGCGGCTGGGACCGCACGTGCTCTCCAAGGAGGAAGAATGATCAAGAAGGTCGTCGCTGCCGCGGCTGTCACCGGTGGTCTCGTGCTCGCGGGCGCGGGCATGGCCGTCGCCGACTCCGGCGCACAGGCCGCCGCCATCGGTTCGCCCGGTGTGCTCTCCGGCAACGTGGTCCAGGTCCCCGTTCACATCCCGGTGAACGTGTGTGGCAACAGCATCAACGTGATCGGGCTGCTGAACCCCAGCTTCGGCAACGTCTGCATCAACAAGTGACGTCGTAGCTCTCACCCCGTGCGGGTCTGAGCCCGGCCCCGGCCCCGGAGCGCGCTCCTCGCGCTCCGGGGCCGCTGGGCATCCTGCCCCGGCACCGATGCCCAGGGCAGTCACCAAAGGCAGAAGGACAGGGATCGAAGCAATGAGGCAGGTCACGCGCAAGAGCCTGATCACCGTGGCGGCGGCGGGCGGCGTGCTCGCCCTCGGTGGCGGCCACGCGCAGGCGGACGCCGGAGCCGGCAGTACCGCGGCGAATTCCCCGGGCGTGCTGTCGGGGAACAACGTCCAGGTGCCGGTGCACGTGCCGGTCAACGTGTGCGGCAACACCGTCGACGTCGTCGGGGTGCTCAACCCGGCCTTCGGCAACAAGTGCGCCAACACGTCGGGCAAGCCGTCCGGCGGATACGGTGAGGCGCACGGCGGCGGCGCGCACACCACCCCGGCCCACGAAGGCTCCCACCAGGGCGGATCGCACCCGGGCGGCACGCACACCCTGCCGGCCGAGGGCCCCCACGCGGGCGGTTCGCACGCCGGTGGCTCGCACGCCGAGAGCGGTACGGCCAACTCGCCGGGCGTCGGCTCGGGGAACAACGTCCAGGTGCCGATCGACATCCCGGTCAATGTGTGCGGCAACAGCATCGACGTGGTCGGGCTGCTGAACCCCACCTTCGGCAACGACTGCGAGAACATCGAGTCTCCCGTCACCCCGCCGCCGGTCCAGCCCGAGAAGCCCGGTGAGCCCGGCACACCGGGCAAGCCCGGAGAGCCGACCGGCCCGCGCGTCGTCCCCCCGGCTCCGCACACTCCGAACACCCCGGAGACGCAGACCGTCGCGGAGACCGAGCCGGAGGCCGAGGAGGAAGTGCTCGCTTCGACCGGTGCCGGCGGCCTCGGCATCGCGATCCCGGTGGGCGCCGGCATGCTGCTGGCGGGCACCGTTCTCTACCGCCGCGCCCGCGCCTCCGCGTAGTCGCACGCCCGGAGCCCGTCCTCGGGAGCGGTCATCTCCGCCCGGAGGCGGGCGGGACCCCGGCGACAGGTCCGGGACACCAGGGGCGGGCCCCGCAGCAGCGGGGCCCGTTCCGCCGTAGTCACCAGGTGGCGCGCACCTGGCGGATGATGCGCCGGCGCAGCCGCACCCTGCGGCTGCCGTCCCGGTGCAGGCTCAGACGGTCAAGTTCCCAGTGCCCGTACTCGGCGTGGTCGGTGAGCAGACGGGCCGCATCCTTGCGGGAGACCCCGCGCGGCACGTACACGTCGACAAATTCGTATTCCGGCATCGCATCTATTGTGCGGGCAGAGCCCCGGTACGGATAGCGTCTGCACTATGTCTGATGCTGCGCAGCCCACCGCTGCCGAGGTACGCGCTGCCGCCGAGGCGGTCAAGGCCGCTCTGGACCGCCACCTGGCAGCGGTCGAAAACCGTACGGGCGAGGACGACCCGGCCGTCTCCGACGCGTTCAACGCCCTCGCCGTCGCCGCCGAGGTGTACGACGAGCGGCTCTACAACCGCTACGACGAGGTCACCCCCTTCGAGATCCCGGACCCGGACGACTCCCTGCCGCCCTACAACGGTCCCGAGGAGCCCAACGCCCTCAGCGTGCTGATCCGGCGTGACTACGCGGTGGTGGAGCCGCAGCGGCTGCTCGCACAGGCACAGCGCATCGCCGATGTGGAGCGCGACAGCGACACCGGAGCCGTGGTGGGCGGCAGTGTGCACGCCGCCCTCGGAGTGCTCTTCGGCGAGTACGAACCGGATGAGATCGCCTCCCGGCACAAGGAGTTCGGCCTCGAAGAGGGCGATTCCACACTCTGGGTCGCGGCGGCGGAAGAACTCCCGGAACCGGGGGAGTGGCTGTCGGCCCCCTTCGATCAGGCGGACCCCCAGCAGGTGGTGTGCCGGTTCGACGTCAGTGCCGTCTTCGACGAGGACGACCTCGACGCCGACCTGGACGACCTGGAGGAACAGGACGCCTGACGGCGCCCGCGCCGGGCCCCCGGAACGCTCCAGGGGGCCCGGCCGGCCGGTCACCGGTCCGGCTGTCGCGCCGCCGGGGCCAGCAGCGTCTCCAGCAGCGGGCGCAGCCGGGTGGTGCGCTCCTCGGACGGGATGTCCGCCACCGCGCGGGCCAGCGCCCCCTCGACGCCGTGGACCACCGACAGATGGCGCTCACCCCGGCCGAAGGCCGTGAAGACCCAGGGGCGGCTGAGGCCCGGTGCCGCGTCCCCGGGGAGGACGACGACCGCCGCTGGCCAGCGCATCCCCGCCGCCTGGTGCGCGGTGAGGGCCCAGCCGTGGCGGACGGCCGACTCGACGCGGTCCCGGGGGACGACGACCGCCACCCCCGCGCAGTCCAGCCGCAGCCCCTCGGCGTCCGCCGAGAGCACCGTGCCCTGAAGCGTCCGGCCGGGCGCCGGTCCGTAGGCCACGCTGTCGCCCGGGTCGAAGCCGCCGAACGCGCCGGGGCCCGGGTTGAGGCGCTGTTTGAGCGCCGCGTTCAGGGCGCGGGTGCCGGCGGAGCCGCCGTGGCCCACCGTGATGACCTGCGTCTGCCCCGGCGCCATGTCGAAGGCGCGCGGCACCGACTCGGTGACCAGCTGCACCGTGCGGTGCACGGCTTCCCCCGCGTCACGGACCGGGACGATCACCACTTCCCTGCCGGGCGCCTCGACCTGGTTCAGCTCGCCGACGCCGATCCCCGACACCAGTTCGCCCACCGGTCCGGGATCGGGGGTACGGGAGGCCACCCGTGGACACACCCCGGACGCCAGCAGATCGCCGAACACCCGGCCGGCGCCCGCCGACCACAGCACCCCGGGATCGCCGCTGAGCACCAGCCGGGCAGCGTCGGGCAGGGACTCCACGAGCATCGCGGCCGTCTCCACATCCAGCTGTGGCGCGTCCAGCACCACGAGGAGGTCCAGTGCGAAGGCTCCCTCGGCGTCCCGCCCCGGACCCTGGGCACCGGCGAGCAGCCCGGCCACGGTGACCGCGCCGACCTCGGCGCCCAGCCGGGCGCGGCCGTTCTCGCTGTGGACCGCGACGAGCGCGCGCAGCCCGAGCGAGCGCGCCGCCCCGGCCAGGGCGACGGGCTCGGCCCGCGCCGCCTCGCCGCCGGTGTGCAGTACGAGCCCGTGGCCGGCGACGGCGCGGATCAGCTCGGCCGCCGAGGGAGAGGGGGCTCCGGCCGCCGCCTCGGCCCAGGATTCGGCGGCGGCGCCGGAGATCTGCTGCCCGGTCTTGACCAGCCGGGCGAGTCCGTCCGCGAGGCTCTCCTCGGCGAGCGCGTACCGGTCGAGTCCCAGCAGCACCGGGACCGGCGCGCGGTCCGTCCCGGACGCCGGGGTGTCCTCCCCGCCGGGGGCCGGCTCCGCGGCGCTCCCGTCGTCCTGGCCACCGTCCTGGAAGACCAGCACGGCCCCCTCGGCGACGGCGTGCCGGACCGCGGCGTCCGGGTCGGGCACCGCGTGCCCGGCGAGCGCCTCGCGCACCGAGGACGCCTCCAGCGCGGTGTGCCCGCGCAGCGCGGCGCGCTCCAGCAGCCGGCCGACGAGCGCGGCGGCCCTGCGCTCGTCGCCGGGGCCGCACGCCGCCCCCAGCAGCGCCCGCGCGAACCCGTCGGCCTGCTCGGGCCGCACCACCGGGGCGGCGAGCAGCAGCCACGGATTCTCACGCAGCGCGTCGGCGGCCCGCTCCCCGAGCGCCTCGCACAGCTGCCCGGCGAGCGCCTCCGGCGCGCCGCCCTCCCCGAGCACGGCCCGGACGGCGGCCACGGCCTCGGGCGGTGTGGCCCGTGCCCCGGCCGATGCCCCGGCCGAGGGGGACGGGGAGCGGAGCTGCGCGTGGTCCTGGGCGGCGGCCGAGGAGGGCGTGGAGCCGGGCTGGGGGGCGCCGGGTGACGCCTCGGCCGGCTGCGGGCGGATGGCGGCCGCCGGAGCCCGCTCGGGCGCCGCACGGGCCAGCAGGGCCGGGTCCACAGGGGCGCCGCTCTCCATGGCCCGTACGGCGGCGAGCAGATCGGCGGCCTGTCCGCTCAGCTTCGCGCCGGCCGTGATCGGCCCGTCCTTCTCCGCCTTCCGCCGCTCGATCCGCTCCCGCAGCTCCCGCTGCGCGGCCAACTCGGCCTCGGCCTCCGACGGAGCCGCCGCCTCGGCACCGTCCCCGGACTTCTCCCCGGCGGCCTCGGCGGCCTCGGCCTCCGTACCGTCGCCGCCCGTACCCTCGTCGCCCGTACCCTCGTCGCCCGAAGCGTCGTCGCCCGTACCGTCGTCGCCCGAAGCGTCGTCGTCCGAAGCGCCCACGTCGGAAGCCGAAGCCGGAGCGCCGGACTCGACCGCCGGGTCCGGCACGGCCTCGGTGACCTCGTCGGCGGCCCGGTCGGCCGGCTCGGGCGCCGGCTCGGCCTCCGCCACGGCGGCGGGGTCGCGGTCCGTACTCACAGCGTGCTCCAGTCCTGGTCGGGATAGCGGTGCACGGGCGCCGACACATCGTCGAGCGCCTGGCAGATCTCGTCAGGAAGACTAAGGCTCTCCACTGACAACGCCTCCGTGAGCTGCTGTGCGTTGCGCGCGCCCACGATCGGCGCCACGACGCCCGGGCGGTCCCTGACCCAGGCGAGCGCCACCTCCAGGGGGGTCGCCGCCAGCCCCTCGGCGGCGGTCACGACGGCGTCCACGATCCGTCGCGCCGCCTCGTCCAGATACGGCTCGACGAACGGCCCCATCTGCTCGGACGCGCCCCGCGAATCCGGCGGTACGGCGTTCCGGTACTTGCCGGTGAGGACCCCGCGGCCGAGCGGGGACGAGGGCAGCAGGCCGACCTCCAGGTCGTTCGCGGCGGGCAGCACCTCGCGCTCCACTCCGCGCTGGAGCAGTGAGTACTCCATCTGGGTGCTGGCCAGCCGGGTGCGTATCCCGGGCGCGGCGAGCTGCCAGGTGGCCGCCTTGGCCAGCTGCCAGCCGCAGAAGTTCGACACCCCCGCGTATCTGGCCCGGCCGCTGGTGACCGCGATGTCCAGCGCGCTGAGGGTCTCCTCCAGCGGTGTGTCGGCGTCGAAGGCGTGGATCTGCCACAGATCCACGTAGTCCGTCCCCAGCCGCTCCAGCGACGCGTCGAGCGCCGAGAGCAGATACCCGCGCGACCCGTCGAAGCGGCGGTACGGATCGGGCACGCTGCCCGCCTTCGTCGCGATGATCAGATCCCGGCGCGGCACGAGCCGCTCGACGAGGCGGCCGAGCAGATATTCGGCCTCCCCGCCGCCGTACACGTCCGCCGTGTCGATCAGCGTTCCACCGACTTCCCAGAATGTCTTCAACTGGTCGGCGGCGTCGTGTTCGTCGGTGTCCCGTCCCCAGGTCAGGGTGCCGAGCCCGATCCTGGACACACGCAGGCCGGTACGGCCGAGATGCCTCTGCTCCATGGCGGTTGAGATTACTGGCCACGGCCGCACGCCGAGAGAGCCTGTGGACAACGGGGCCCTGACGGATGCCGGGACGGCGCGCTAGAGTCCCGCAGACAGGGACGTTACTCATCGGTAATCGGCGCTCGAAAATCGGGTCGTCGGTTCACCGGTATACGGCAAGGGAGTGGCTATGCGGCTCGGCATCAACCTCGGCTACTGGGGCGCGGGGATGGACAGCGACAATCTCGCGGTCGCGCAGGAGGCCGACCGGCTCGGCTACGACGTCTGCTGGGCCGCCGAGGCGTACGGCTCCGACGCTCCGACCGTACTGAGCTGGGTCGCCGCGCAGACCGAGTCCATCGACGTCGGTTCCGCGATCCTCCAGATCCCGGCGCGCCAGCCCGCGATGACGGCGATGACCGCCGCCACCCTCGACTCCCTGTCCGGCGGCCGGTTCCGGCTCGGCCTCGGCGTCTCGGGGCCGCAGGTGTCCGAGGGCTGGTACGGCGTGAAGTTCGACAAGCCGCTGGCCCGCACCCGGGAGTACGTCGAGATCGTCCGCCGGGCCATGACCCGCGAACGGCTGTCGTACGACGGCGCGCACTGGACGCTGCCGCTGCCCGGCGGCCCCGGCAAGCCGCTGAAGCTCACCGTCCACCCGCAGCGCGAGCACATTCCGCTCTACATCGCCGCGATCGGCCCGAAGAACCTGGAGCAGACCGGGGAGATCGCCGACGGCGCGCTGCTGATCTTCCCCTCGGCCGCGCATCTGGAGGAGACGGCGATCAGCCATCTCCGGGCGGGCCGGGAGAAGGCCGGGCTGACCATGGAGGGCTTCGACGTCTGCCCCACCGTTCCGATCGCCGTGGGCGAGGACATCCACGCCCTGGCCGACACCTTCCGCTCGTACACCGCCCTGTACGTGGGCGGGATGGGAAGCCGCAGCCAGAACTTCTACAACCGGCTGGCGGCGCGCATGGGGTACGAGAAGGAGGCCGCGGAGATCCAGGACAAGTACCTCTCCGGCGACAAGAACGGCGCGGCGGCCGCCGTACCGCACCAGCTGATCGACTCGACCACGCTGCTCGGCACGGTCGACCGGATCGCCGACCGGATGCGGGAGTACGGCGCCGCCGGGGTCACCACGCTGACGCTCGCCCCGGCCGGGTTCACGCTCGACGAGCGGATCGAAGCGCTGCGGGTGGGCACGCGCGCCCTGGAGCGGGCCGGGCTGGCGTCGTGACCGGACCGGCGTGAACGGGCCGGCGGCGCCGGGGGTGGCCCGACCCCGGGGAGCTCCGCGGCCGTGGCGGGGGCTCGGGGGAGGGCGTCCCCGCCACGGCCGTCTTCTCCCGCAACGCCTCCGGGTGTCCTCGGTCACGCGCCGGACGGCCCCCGTGGTCCTTCGTTCGGCTCAGCGGAACGGCGCACCTGTTGCCTGTCGCCCCGCGCCCCCTTTGACTCGATGTCCGGGGGCTGACTCGATGTCCGGGGGTCTGTTCCCACGGATGACGGCAATGGAGGCGGCAGTGGTGCTCTCGGCCCGAAGTCTGTTCCAGGAGATCCTGGACAACGACCGTACCTACCGGCTGTTCTGCTCCATCGCGGCCAGCGGCGAGGCCCAGGGCGGCTGGGAGAACAGCCGGATCGCCGCTCTGGTGCCCGCGTCCATGCGCGATCTGGCCCCCAAGATCACCCGGCACGGCACGGACGAGGACAAACATGGACGGATCTTCCACGCCCTGCTGCGAAAGCGCCGCCTCCAACCCGTCGAGGTACCGCCGGAGACGGACTACACCATGCTGTTGGAACAGCGCGGCATCGGGCTCACACACAGCAAGCTGCGGGCGGACCGGCCGCTTACCGAGGAGGACGTCGTCGTCTACCTCGCGCACAGCCGCATCACCGAGCAACGGGCCGCCGACCAGATGAAGATGCTGGTCAGGTTCTTCGGTGACCACCCCGAGGTCGGCCGGGCCATCAGGGCGATCAGCGCCGACGAGGACAACCACCTCGGCTACTGCCACGAAGAACTGCTGCGGCTGGCGCGGGCGGGCCGCGGCCGGATGATCCAACGGGTGCTGCGGGAGTGCGCCCTCGCCGAGATCGAGGTCTACCACGAGGTGAGTATCGCCGTGATGGACCGGATGGGCCGCCTCCTGGGCTGGCCCCGGCCCAAGGCGGCGCTGCTCGCGGCCGGTATCCACGCGCTGTACCGGTACGAACGGCTCGTCGGCTGGCGCCGGATGGTCACGCTCAGGATGCCGGAGCGGCCCGACCCCCTCGGCCGTCCCGCGACCGCAGCCCCGGCCTTCTGAGCGGCCCGCCCGCGCCCACCGGCACCCGCGACCGGACCCCGCGTCCACCGGCACCCGCGACCGGACCCCGCTCCCTCCGGCACCCGCGACCGGAGCGCGCGCGAGCGGGTCAGAGCCAGCCGCGCCGTTTGAACTGCCGGTACAGGCCGAAGACCACGACCGCCATGAAGGCGATCACGGTGGGATAGGCCCATACGTACTTCAGCTCCGGCATGTGCCTGAAGTTCATGCCGTAGATGCCGGCGACCATCGTGGGGACGGCCGCCATGGCGGCCCAGGCGGAGATCTTGCGCATGTCGTCGTTCTGCCGCACGCCCATCTGC
Source organism: Streptomyces sp. NPDC012835 (assembly GCF_042900885.1). Lineage (NCBI taxonomy): Bacteria > Bacillati > Actinomycetota > Actinomycetes > Kitasatosporales > Streptomycetaceae > Streptomyces > Streptomyces sp. NPDC012835. The sequence goes on along the minus strand of NZ_JBIBBW010000002.1, from coordinate 1,195,885 downwards.
GCCAGATGCGCCGAGAGGATGTCGGAGAGCAGCCGGTCGAGCCCCTCCACCTGTTCGTTGGCGTGCATCAGATGGTCGTTGACATCGCGGAAGAACGGCTGCGCGTGCTCGTGGACGAAGGGCACCCCCGCGCCCGCCAGCCTGGCCATCGGCGCGCCCAGCGGTCCGGTGGCCCGGCGGAACTCCAGCACCTGGCGCTTGAAGTTGTAGATCCGGGCCGCGGTCTGCGTCCCCTGGCCCGCCGCCCGCGTAACGCGTCCGCTGTCGCCGCCGTCCGGCGCGAAGACACCGGCCTCCAACTCCTCCAGATCCACCTGGAGTTCCCCGGCCACCTCGATGTAGTGGTCGACGACCGCGTCGCTGACGGCGTACATGACGGAGGTGGGGCCGTGCTTGAGGACATCGGGCTCGGCCTCCAGCCGCCGCCGTACGGCCGCCAGCGCGGCCCCCTCGCCGTGCCGGACGGTGACCACGAAGGAGTCGCCTATGAAGACCATCAGCTCCCCCGTGGTGACCACGTCGCTGTGCGGGTCGTAGCGCACCGGCTTGAGGACCATGAAGATCGAGTCGTCGTAGACCTCCAGCTTGGGCCGCTGATGCGCGGTGAGCGCGTCCTCCACGGCCAGCGGGTGCAGCCCGAACTCGCTGCTCACCCTCTCGAACTCGGCCGGCGTCGCCTCGTGCAGCCCGAGCCACAGGAAGGCGTCGCCCTCGGCCCGTGCCTCGGCGAGGGCGTCGGAGAAGTCGGCGGGCCCGTCGGTGCGGCGTCCGTCGCGGTAGATGGCGCAGTCCACGATCACGGCGGGCATTCTTCCCTTTTCCGGTCCCGACCGCACCCCTTGACCGGGCCCGACCGACAGTGACCGTCCCCGACGACCGCCCCCGGCCGCCCGGCGCCCCTACGCGTCCGGCCCGCGCCGCGTGGTCACGGCCTAGGCTTGCGGGCATGGCCACGTTGATCCTCGTACGTCATGGGCGGTCCACCGCCAACACCGCCGGGCTGCTCGCGGGCTGGACACCCGGCGTCGCACTCGACGAGCGCGGCGCCGCGCAGGCCGCCGGGTTGCCGGAGCGGCTGGCGGGCGTGCCGCTCGCCGCCGTCGTCTCCAGCCCGTTGCAGCGCTGCCTGGAGACGCTCCAGCCGCTGCTCGACGCCCGTCCCGGGCTCGATGTCCGGACCGACGAGCGGATCGGGGAGTGCCATTACGGCGACTGGTCGGGCCGCAAGCTCGCGGAGCTGGCCGACGAGCCGCTGATGGCGGTCGTGCAGCAGCACCCGTCCGCCGCCGTGTTCCCCGGCGGGGAGTCGATGCGCGCCATGCAGGCGCGCGCGGTCGAGGCGGTACGGGAGTGGAACGCGCGGGTGGAGGAGGAGCACGGCGAGGACGCCCTCTTCCTGATGTGCTCGCACGGCGACATCATCAAGTCCCTCGTGGCGGACGCCCTGGGAATGCATCTCGACCTCTTCCAGCGCATCCACGCGGACCCGTGCTCGGTGACCGCCATCCGATACACCCGGTTGCGCCCCTTTGTGCTGCGGCTCGGTGACACGGGAGACCTCGGCGGGCTGGCGCCGCGCGGGAGCGGCGGTGGCGGAGCCGGTGTGGTGGGCGGCGGCGCGGGAGCACCGTGATCGATCGGCGCAGTAGGGTGGACGCGCCGTCCGCGCGATCGGGGCGGCCCTTCCCGGACCCCCGGTCCGCCCTGTTCCGCAGCTGATTTCCGTTTCCGACGACTTTCCAAGGGAGACAGGACGTGTCCCGTCAGGTGTTCCTCTACGACCCACCGGACCGCTTCGTGGCCGGTACGGTCGGGCTGCCTGGCCGCCGTACGTTCTTCCTCCAGGCTTCCGCCGCCGGGCGCGTCACCAGCGTCGCCCTGGAGAAGACCCAGGTGGCGGCGCTCGCCGAGCGCATCGACGAGCTGCTCGACGAGGTCGTGCGCCGCACCGGCGGCAATGCCCCCGTACCGGCCATGGCGCCCTCCGAGATCTCCGACTCCGCCCCGCTCGACGCTCCCGTCGAGGAGGAGTTCCGCGTCGGCACCATGGCGCTGGCCTGGGACGGCGACGAGCAACGCATGATCATCGAGGCGCAGGCCCTCGTCGAGCTGGAGGCCGACACCGACGAGGACCTCGCCGAGGCCGAGGAGCGGCTGCTCCAGGACGAGGAGAACGGTCCGCCGATGCTCCGCGTCCGGCTCTCCGGCGCCCAGGCCAGGGCTTTCGCCAAGCGTGCCCTGGACGTGGTCAACGCGGGCCGGCCGCCGTGCCCCCTGTGCAGCCTGCCGCTCGACCCGGAAGGACACGTATGCCCGCGCCAGAACGGATACCGCCGCGGAGCGTGAGCGTGGTCGAGCTGCTCACCAAGGGGGAGCTGACGGTACGGGGCCGGATCCGCGAGGCGTCCAACGCGGTGCTCTACTGCTCCGTCGCGTACGAGGGCCGGGAGGCCCACTGCGTCTACAAGCCGGTCGCGGGGGAGCGGCCCCTGTGGGACTTCCCCGACGGGACGCTCGCCCAGCGCGAGGTGGCGGCGTACGAGGTCTCCGAGGCGACCGGCTGGGGGCTCGTCCCGCCGACCGTGCTGCGCGACGGACCCTACGGCGAGGGCATGTGCCAGCTGTGGATCGACACCCGGCCCGACGGCGACCACGGGGCCGGCGGTGAGCACGGTCCCGCCGCCGGTCCCGCCGATGCCGAACCCGCCGGCGACGAGCCCGACGACGACGTCCCCGGCCCCTTGCTGGCCCTCGTCGACGGGGAGGAACCGGGCGAGGGCTGGAAGGCCGTCGGCCTCGCCGAGGTCGGCGAGGGGAGGACCGCCCTGCTGGTGCACGCCGACGACGAGCGGCTGCGGCGCCTCGCCGTGCTCGACGCGGTGATCAACAACGGGGACCGCAAGGGCGGCCATCTGCTGCCCGCACCGGACGGACGGCTGTACGCGATCGACCACGGCGTCACCTTCAACGCGGACGACAAGCTGCGCACGCTGCTGTGGGGCTGGGCGGGCGAGCCGCTGACCGACGAGGCGACGGCGGTGCTGGCCCGGCTGGCGGACGCCCTCGCCCCGGACGCGCCCCTCGCCACCCGGCTGGCCGAACTCCTCACCGCGGCCGAGACCGACGCCGTACGCGCCCGGGTCCGTGAGCTGCGCCACACCGGGCGCCACCCCGAGCCGTCGGGCCAGTGGCCGCCGATTCCCTGGCCCCCGGTGTGAGCGCGGGCGCGCGAACGCCGGACGGGGCCGCGGCCCCACCCCGGAACCGGCTTCCGGCGGATCGCGCAAGAGGGCCCAACCGGCCATCAGCGCGTATCCGGTTCGTATCCGGAAGTTCCGTCCGGTTACGCTCATGACATGCATGCCTGGCCCGCTTCCGAGGTCCCCGCCCTGCCCGGCAAGGGCCGCGACCTCTCGATTCACGACACGTCGACCGACGGCCGCGTCACCCTCGCGCCCGGTCCTGTCGCCCGTATCTACGTCTGCGGCATCACTCCGTACGACGCGACCCACATGGGTCACGCGGCGACCTACAACGCGTTCGACCTTGTGCAGCGCGTGTGGCTCGACACAAAGCGGCAGGTCCACTACGTCCAGAACGTGACCGACGTCGACGATCCGCTGCTGGAACGCGCGATCCGCGACGGGGAGGACTGGGTCGGGCTCGCGGAGCGCGAGACGGCCCTCTTCCGCGAGGACATGACCGCCCTGCGTATGCTCCCGCCCCGGCACTACATCGGTGCCGTCGAGGCGATACCGGGCATCGTGCCGCTGGTGGAGCGGCTGATCGAGGCGGGCGCCGCGTACGAACTCGACGGCGACATCTACTTCTCCGTGGCGGCCGATCCGCACTTCGGCGAGGTGTCGCGGCTCGACGCCGAGGCGATGCGGCTGCTTTCGGCCGAGCGCGGCGGCGACCCCGAGCGCCCCGGCAAGAAGAACCCCCTCGACCCGATGCTGTGGCTCGCCGCCCGGCCGGGCGAGCCGAGCTGGGACGGCGGCACGCTGGGGCGCGGCAGGCCCGGCTGGCACATCGAGTGCGTCGCCATCGCCCTCGATCATCTGGGCATGGGCTTCGACGTCCAGGGCGGCGGCAGCGACCTGGCCTTCCCGCACCACGAGATGGGCGCCTCGCACGCGCAGGCGCTGACGGGGGAGCACCCGTTCGCCCGCGCGTACGTGCACGCGGGGATGGTCGGACTGGACGGCGAGAAGATGTCCAAGTCCAAGGGCAACCTCGTCTTCGTCTCGGCGCTGCGCCGCGACGGCGTGGATCCGGCGGCCATCCGGCTGGCGCTCCTCGCCCACCACTACCGCTCCGACTGGGAGTGGACGGACCAGGTCCTTCAGGACGCCGTCGAGCGGCTGGCGCGCTGGCGGGCCGCGGTGTCGCGGCCCGACGGGCCGTCCGCCGAGGCGCTGGTCGAAGAGGTGCGCGCGGCGCTCGCCGACGATCTCGACGCGCCCGCCGCGCTCGCCGCCGTCGACCGCTGGGCCGCGCTCCAGAACGCCACGGGCGGCACGGAGGAGGGCGCGCCGGGCGTGGTCTCGCGGACGGTCGACGCACTGCTCGGCGTCGCGCTGTAGAGCGGCGTACGGACGCGAAGGACCGCAGGGCCGAGAGGGGCCGTACGGCGACACGGGCCGTACGGCGACACGGGCCGTACGGCGACACGGACCGTACGGCGACACGGACCGTACGGCGACACGGACCGTACGGCGACACGGACCGTACGGCGACACGGACCGTACGGCGACACGGACATAGGGACAACACGGAGGGGCGGCGCCAGACGGCGCCGCCCCTCTTCCGTTTCCCGCGCGGGTGCTTGCGCGCCGTCCGTGTCCCGTGACTCGGACTCACCCCTTGGGCGAATCGCCCTCGTCCTCGCCCGGCTCGGTCCCCGGCTCCGTCTCCGAATCGGGTCCCTGTTCCGGGCTCTCGCCCGTGTCGGGACCTCCGCGCGGCGGCTTCTGCGGGCGGGCCCGCCCGGTGCCCGGCGTGTCGCGCAGGTATGACGCCCCGTCACCGCTCTCCGTGGCGTGACCGCCGGGAGACTGCCCCGGCCCGCCGTCGCGGCGCCGCAGATACCTCTCGAACTCCCTGGCGATGGCCTCGCCGCTCGCCTCGGGGAGTTCGGCGGTGTCCCGCGCCTCCTCCAGCGACTGGACGTACTCCGCGACCTCGGTGTCCTCGGCGGCCAGTTGATCGACCCCCAGCTGCCACGCCCGCGCGTCCTCGGCCAGCTCGCCCTGCGGGACCCGCAGACCGATCAGGTCCTCAAGACGGTTGAGCAGCGCCAGCGTCGCCTTGGGGTTGGGCGGCTGTGAGACGTAGTGCGGCACGGCTGCCCACAGGCTCACCGCCGGCACGCCGGCGTGCGTGCACGCCTCCTGGAGGATGCCGACGATGCCGGTCGGCCCCTCGTACCGGGTCTCCTCCAGGTCCATCGTCCGGGCCAGATCCGCGTCCGAGGTGACCCCGCTGACCGGCACCGGCCGGGTGTGCGGAGTGTCCCCGAGGAGCGCGCCCAGGATGACCACCATCTCCACGCCCAGCTCGTGGGCGAAGCCCAGCAGCTCGTTGCAGAACGAGCGCCAGCGCATGGACGGCTCGATGCCGCGCACCAGCACCAGGTCGCGGGGTTTCTCCCCGCCCACGCGGACCACGGAGAGCCGGGTGGTCGGCCAGGTGATCTTCCGCTGGCCGCCCTCCAGATAGACCGTGGGCCGGTTGACCTGGAAGTCGTAGTAGTCCTCGGCGTCCAGCGCCGCGAACACCTCGCCCTTCCATTCCCGGTGCAGATGAGCCACCGCTGTGGAGGCCGCGTCGCCCGCGTCGTTCCAGCCCTCGAACGCGGCCACCATGACCGGGTCGACCAGCTCGGGAACCCCGTCGAGCTCGATCACCCAGTGCCTCCTTCCTCAGTTCCCTCTCGTACGCACCAACCTTACGGCTTTCCCGCTTCCCGCCCGCAGCCCCTTGCACGGCTGGGTGAACTTCGCCGTACCGGGTCGCGCGGACCGGAACTTCCCCCCTCTCCCTGTCCACTTCTCCGGTGATTCATCCGAGCGCTGCCCCTGATTTTCGTCCCGGCCCTGGACGCTCCCGCCATCCCGGCGTTATACATCGGATGACCGCACGCGATCCGATGTTCTCCTCAAGGTCACTCAAGGGGTGCGCATGACTCAGACCGTCACCGGATTCGAGGTCCACGACATCCGCTTTCCGACCTCGGAACAGCTCGACGGCTCCGACGCCATGAACCCCGACCCCGACTACTCGGCCGCCTATGTGGTCCTGCGCACCACCGGCACGGACCTCGGAGCCGCCGGCCCCGAGGGGCACGGGTTCTGTTTCACCATCGGGCGCGGCAACGAGGTCATGGCCGCCGCCATCGAGTCGCTGCGCCCCCATGTCGTCGGCCGCCCGGCACCCCGCACCGCCGCCGATCTCGCCGCGCTCTCCCGCGCGCTCACGCACGACTCGCAGCTGCGCTGGCTGGGACCGGAGAAGGGCGTGACGCACATGGCGGCGGGCGCGGTCCTCAACGCGGCCTGGGACCTGGCCGCCAAGAACGCGCGCCTGCCGGTCTGGGAGTTCCTCGCCGCGATGACGCCCGAGGAACTCGTCTCCCTCGTCGACTTCCGCCATCTCACCGACGCGCTCACCCCGGACGAGGCGCTGGCCCTCCTGCGCGCCGCGGCACCCGGGCGGGCCGAGCGGACCGCACGGCTGCGGGCCGAGGGATACCCCGCGTACACCACCTCGCCCGGCTGGCTCGGCTATCCGGACACCAGGCTCGTCGCCCTGGCCGAACAGGCGGTGGCCGACGGGTTCGGGCAGATCAAGCTCAAGGTGGGCGCCGATCTGGACGACGACGTACGGCGGTTGGGCCTGGCCCGCGCCGCAGTCGGCCCCGGTGTCCGCATCGCCGTGGACGCCAACCAGCGCTGGGACGTGCCCGAAGCGCTGCGCTGGATGGCCGCGCTCGCTCCGTACGCCCCGCACTGGATCGAGGAGCCGACCAGTCCGGACGACATCCTCGGCCACGCCGCCGTACGGGCGGGACAGCCGGTCAAGGTGGCCACCGGCGAGCACGCCGCCAACCGGATCGTCTTCAAACAGCTGCTCCAGGCGGGGGCCGTCGACTATGTGCAGATCGACGCGGCCAGGGTGGGCGGGGTCAACGAGAACCTCGCGATCCTGCTGCTCGCGGCCAAGTTCGGGGTGCCCGTCTGCCCGCACGCGGGCGGCGTCGGGCTCTGCGAACTCGTCCAGCACCTCGCAATGTTCGACTACATCGCCGTCTCCGGCAGCCGGGACGACCGGGTCATCGAGTACGTGGACCACCTCCACGAACACTTCGCCGACCCCGTGGTGATCGTCGAAGGCCGCTACACCGCTCCCACCGCGCCGGGCTTCTCCGCCCGGATGCTCCCCGCGTCCATCGCCGCGTACCGCTACCCGGACGGGCCCGTCTGGGCGGCCCGCCGTCCTGCCGAGGAGGCCACCGCATGACCGGAGCACGGGACCGCGCGACCGGGGCACGGGACTTCGAGGGGCTCGGCGCGCTGGTCACCGGCGGCGCCTCGGGCATCGGCGCGGCCGTCGCGGCGCTGCTGCTGGAGCGGGGCGCGCGGGTCGCCGTGCTCGACCTGCGGACCGAGGGCGCGCCCGCCGGGGCCCTGGCGCTCACCGCCGACGTCACCGACGACGCGGCGGTACGGGCCGCGGTGGATCGGGCCGCCGCGGAGTTCGGCGCGCTGCACACCGTCGTGTCCAACGCCGGGACCGGCGCCGTCGGCACCGTCGCGGACAACCCCGACGAGGAGTGGCGGCGAGTCCTCGACACCAATGTCCTCGGCATGGTCCGCACCGCCCGGCACGCCCTGCCCCATCTGCGCCGCTCCGCCGGGGAGCGGCCCGGGGCCGTCTCGATCACCCACACCTGTTCGATCGCCGCCACCGCGGGGCTGCCGCAGCGCGCCCTCTACAGCGCCAGCAAGGGCGCGGTGCTCTCCCTGACCCTGGCCATGGCCGCCGACCACGTCCGCGAGGGCATCCGGGTCAACTGCGTGAACCCCGGCACAGCGGACACCCCCTGGGTCGGCCGGCTGCTCGACCGGGCCGAGGACCCCGCGGCGGAACGCGCCGCCCTCGAAGCGCGCCAGCCCACCGGACGGCTGGTCGGCGCGGACGAGGTGGCCGCGGCCGTCGCCTATCTCGCCGGTCCTTCCGCCGCCGCCGTCACCGGCACGGCGCTCGCGGTCGACGGCGGGATGCAGGGGCTGCGGCTGCGCCCCGTCACCACCCCGTGAGGCACGTCGTGCGGGTCACAGCGCCGATCTGAGCCACATCTCGACGCTCGCGACATGGACCGTCGCCCAGGACCTGGCCGCCTCAGCGTCCCGGTCGCGGAGCGCCGAGAGGATGGCCCGGTGCTCGTGGAGCGTGCGGCTGACGGCGTCCTCTTGGGTCAGCCCGCGCCAGACCCGGGCCCGCGTGGTCGGCCCGGCGAGTCCGTCCAGGAGCGAGCAGAGCACCGCGTTGCCGCTGTGCCGCACGATCTCCCGGTGGAACTCCAGGTCCGCCGTCACCAGCGCCTCCACGGAGGGCTCCGGCCCCAGCGCGGTGAGCCGGGCTTCGAGCGAGTCCAGCTCCGTGCCGGAGATCCGGGTGCACGCCATCGCGGTGGCGGCGGGCTCCAGGATGCGGCGTACGGCCAGCAACTCCAGCACGGTGTCGTCCCGGTGGAAGTCCACGACGAAGCCGATCGCCTCCAGCAGCAGCTGCGGATCGAGGCTGGTGACGTAGGTGCCGTCGCCCTGGCGTACGTCGAGGATGCGGATGAGCGAGAGCGCCCGTACCGCCTCGCGCAGCGAATTGCGGGAGAGCCCCAGCTCGGCGGCGAGTTCGCTCTCCTTGGGGAGGCGGTCGCCCGGCCGCAGCGCGCCGGAGACGATCATTTCCTTGATCTTCTCGATGGCCTCGTCGGTGACAGCCACGGGCGACCTCCAGACATCCGATGTATCGGGCCCATTATGCGCGCCGTACACACGGGTGAGGGACGCTCCCGGCGGGGAGCGTCCCTCATATCGCGCCCGGGGTCGTCCCGGACGGGCACCGCCCGGGACGACCCGTGGATCAGGACCCTTCGGCGAGCAGCTCGGCGACCCTGGCGCGGATCGGCTCGGTGTCCAGGCCGCGGATGGTCAGGGTGGTACGGCGGCGCAGTACGTCGTCCACCGTCTCGGCCCACTCGTGGTCCCTGGCGTAGACGACCTGCGCCCAGATCTCCGGGGCGTCCGGGTGGATCCGCCCGGCCAGCTCGGGGTACTCGTTCGCCAGCCGCACGATGTCGAAGGCCAGCGACCCGTAGTGGGTGGCGAGATGGCGGGCCGTGTCGACCGCCATGGACGGGCCGGTACCGCCGCCGTCGATCAGCAGCCGGTGCGCGACGGCGTTCGGGCTCGCGATGCCCGGCAGCGGCAGCTTCTTGGGCAGCTGGGAAACCGGCTCCATGCCCTGGCCGAGCGGATGCCCCGGCAGGGACTCCAGCTTCTTCAGGACCGTACGGCCGATGTGGCGGAAGGTCGTCCACTTGCCGCCGGCGACCGACAGCATGCCGCCGCTGCCCTCCGTCACGACCGTCTCGCGCTTGGCCTTGGAGGTGTCGCCCGGGCCGCCGGGCAGGACGCGCAGCCCCGCGAAGGAGTAGGTGATCAGGTCCCGGCGCAGCTGCTGGTCCCGTACGGAGAAGGCCGCCTCGTCCAGGATCTGGTGGATGTCCTTCTCGTTGACCGCGACGTCGCCGGGCTCGCCCTCGTACTCCTCGTCGGTCGTACCGAGCAGCAGCATGTCCTCCCAGGGGAGGGCGAAGGTGATGCGGTACTTGTCGATGGGGGTGGCCAGCGCCGCCTTCCAGGGCGCGGTGCGCTTGAGGACCAGGTGGGCGCCCTTGGAGAGCCGGATGGAGGGCGCCGCGTTCGGGTCCTCCAGCTTGCGCAGGTGGTCGACCCAGGGTCCGGTGGCGTTGAGCACCAGGCGGGCGTCGACGCCGAACTCCGTACCGTCGAGCCGGTCCTTCAGCTCGGCGCCGGTGACCCGGCCGCCGGTGAAGCGCAGGCCGGTCACCGAGGCGTGGTTGAGGACGGTGGCGCCGGAGTCGACGGCCGCGCGGACCGTCATCAGCGCCATCCGCGCGTCGTTCATCTGGTCGTCGCCGTACACGGCGACGGCCTTCAGGTTGTCCGTGCGCAGCTCGGGCACGGCCTGCCGTGCCTTGGCCGGGCTGATCACATGGCCGACGCCGTCACCGAAAGCGGAGAGCGCGGAGTAGGCGAAGACGCCCGCGCCGAGCTTGGCCGCGCCGTGCGGACCGCCCTTGTAGACCGGCAGGTAGAAGGTGAGCGGATTGGCCAGGTGGGGCGCCACCTGCCGGGACACCGCGCGCCGTTCGAAGTGGTTCTCCGCCACCAGCTTGACCGCGCCGGTCTGGAGGTAGCGCAGTCCGCCGTGGAGCAGCTTCGAGGAAGCGGAGGAGGTGGCGCCGGCGAAGTCCCCGCCGTCCACCAGGGCCACCCGCAGTCCCGACTGGGAGGCATGCCAGGCGGTGGAGATGCCCAGGATGCCGCCGCCGATCACCAGCAGGTCGTATGTCGCGTTGGACAGCTGGTCACGTGTCTCGGCTCGGCTCGGCAGGGAACCGCCGGCCGGGTGCGTCCCCAGTGCGGGGACGCTCTGCAGGGTGCTCATACTTAACTCCTCTTCAGCTCTCGCCGGCTCATCGGCTCGTCAGCTGTCCGGTTTCAACTGTCTTCGTTGTCGAGCCAGCCCATGGTCCGCTCGACGGCCTTGAGCCAGTTCTTGTACTCGCGGTCGCGCACGGCCGCGTCCATCCGGGGTGTCCACTCGGCGGCCCGTCGCCAGTTGGCGCGCAGGGCGTCGGTGTCCGGCCAGAAGCCCACGGCCAGTCCGGCGGCGTAGGCGGCGCCGAGGCAGGTCGTCTCGGCGACCATCGGCCGCACCACGGGTGCGTCGAGGACGTCGGAGAGCGTCTGCATCAGCAGGTTGTTGGAGGTCATTCCGCCGTCGACCTTGAGCGAGGTCAGCTCGACGCCGGAGTCCTTGGTCATGGCATCGCTGATCTCGCGGGTCTGCCAGGCCGTGGCCTCCAGCACCGCGCGGGCGATGTGCGCCTTGGTGACGTAGCCGGTCAGACCGGCGATGACACCCCGCGCGTCGGGGCGCCAGTGCGGCGCGAAGAGACCGGAGAAGGCGGGTACGAAGTACGCGCCGCCGTTGTCCTCGACCGAGGACGCCAGCGTCTCGATCTCGGCCGCCGACTTGATCAGGCCCATCTGGTCGCGCATCCACTGCACCAGCGATCCGGTGACGGCGATGGACCCCTCCAGCGCGTACACCGCCGGCTGGTCGCCGATCCGGTAGCCGACCGTGGTCAGCAGGCCGTTGTACGAGTTGACGGGCTTCTGCGCGGTGTTCATCAGCATGAAGGTGCCGGTGCCGTACGTGGACTTGGCCTCGCCCTCGGCGAAACAGGTCTGGCCGAAGAGGGCCGCCTGCTGGTCACCGAGTGCCGAGGCGACCGGGACGCCGTCCAGTACGCCGCCCTTGGCGTTTCCGTACACCTCGGCCGACGACCGGATCTCCGGCAGTATGGCGGCCGTGACCTGCATCGACTCCAGGATCTTCGGGTCCCACTGGAGGGTGTGCAGGTTCATCAGCATCGTGCGGGAGGCGTTGGTGACGTCGGTGACGTGCACCCCGCCGTCGGTCCCGCCGGTCAGATTCCAGATGACCCAGGAGTCCATCGTGCCGAAGAGGATGTCGCCGCGCTCGGCGCGCTCGCGCAGCCCCGGCACGTTGTCCAGCAGCCAGCGGGCCTTCGGCCCGGCGAAGTAGCTGGCCAGCGGCAGGCCCGTCTCGCGGCGGTAGCGGTCCTGGCCCACATTGCGGCCCAGCTCCCGGCAGAGCGCGTCGGTGCGGGTGTCCTGCCAGACGATGGCGTTGTGGACGGGCTCACCGGTGTTCTTGTCCCACAGCAGGGTGGTCTCGCGCTGGTTGGTGATGCCGATCGCCTTGACGTCGGCGGACGTGATGCCCGCCTTCTCGATCGCGCGGGCCACGACCTCCTGGACGTTCGTCCAGATCTCGGTGGCGTTGTGTTCCACCCAGCCGGGCTTGGGAAAGATCTGCTCGTGCTCCTTCTGGTCGACGGCGACGATGCGCCCGTCCCGGTCGAAGACGATGCAGCGGCTGGAAGTGGTGCCCTGGTCGATGGCCGCGATGAACGGGCCCGTCCCGTGGGAGGAGGTGCCGGTGGTGGTGGTGTCGCTCACGGTGTCTGCTCCTGCTCGGTGCGAAGGGGCTCGGTGCGAAGGGGAAGGGGGATCACGTCAGGACCCAGTTGTAGTAACCGCCGGCCAGTGCGCCGCCGATCAACGGGGCGACCACGGGTATCCAGGCGTAGCCCCAGTCGGAGCCGCCCTTGTTGGGCAGCGGGAGCAGCGCGTGGACGATGCGCGGTCCCAGGTCGCGGGCGGGGTTGATGGCGTAACCGGTCGGGCCGCCCAGCGAAAGGCCGATGGCCACCACGACGAACGCGGTGATCAGCACCCCCAGTACACCGAGTCCGTTGCCCTCGTCGTTGAGACCCTGCGTGAGGATCGCGATGACCAGGACGAAGGTCGCGATGATCTCCGTGAGCATGTTCTGCGCCACGTTCCGGACCTCGGGGCCCGTGGCGAAGATGCCGAGGACGGGGCCCGCCTGGGGGGCCGACTTCTGGTCGACCATCCCCTCGGCCGCCGGCTGCGCGGCCACGGTCTCCGGATCGGTGAGATGCGCTTTGAACTGTCCTTGGTAGGCCACCCAGACCAGGAAAGCACCGATCATCGCTCCCAGCAGCTGGGAGCCGAGGTAGAGCGGCACATCGCTCCACTTGGTGCCGCCCTCGATCGCGAGACCGAGGGTGACGGCCGGGTTCAGATGGGCCCCCGACAGCGGGGTCGCCAGGTAGGCGCCCACCATGACGGCGAAGCCCCAGCCGAAGCTGATGGCCAGCCACCCCGCGTTCAGGGCCTTGGAACGTTTGAGCGTGACCCCGGCGACCACGCCGCCACCGAGCAGGATCAGCAGGGCCGTGCCAGTGGTCTCGCCTATGAAGATGTCGAAGTTGGACACCCGAGACTCCTTCGTCCAGGGGGAGGACAAACCTCCGGTTCGCACCAGATGGTCCGCGCCCTCAGGGGGAGGGCGTTACCGGTACATGGCGTTGTCACACACTAACTCGTATTACCGGCAAGTGTTCGACAATGCCGACCGTTGAACGGCAGTTTTGTCCTTGGGGCTACCCTCCGTCAAGAGTTCGGTGGGTCGAAACCTCGATCAATACCGATGATCGGGCATACCGCTCAAAAGCGCCCGGCGCCGATGTCCCGGGACACGGCACGCGCGCACTCGCGCACGGCGGCCACCAGCTCCGGCCGCAGCTCCCCCGAGGGGCAGAGCCGTTCCACCGCGCCGGTGATGGCGATGGCCCCCACCGGCATCCGCCGCCGGTCGTGGATGGGCGCCGCCACCGCGGCCACCCCCTCCCAGGTCTCCTCGACGTCCGCCGCCCAGCCGCGCGCCCTGGTCAGGTCGAGCACCGACTCGAACTCGGCCAGGGCGGTGATGGTGCGCGCGGTGAACGCCGCGCGCTCGCCCTCCACCGCCTCGCTGTGCGCCACCGGGTCGTACGCCGACAGCACCTTGCCCAGCGCGGTCGAGTGCATCGGCTGCATGGCGCCGACCTCCAGGACCTGCCGGCTGTCGTCCGGACGGAAGACATGGTGGACGATGAGCACGCCCTGCTGGTGGACGACGCCCAGATGGACGCTCTCGCCGCTGGAGCGGGCCAGATCGTCGGTCCAGACCAGTGCCCTGGCGCGCAGCTCGTGCACGTCCAGATAGCTGTTGCCCAGCCGCAGCAGCTCCGCCCCCAGCTGGTAGCGCCCGGAGGCGGTGTCCTGCTCGACGAAGCCCTCGGCCTGGAGCGTGCGCAGGATGCCGTGCGCGGTGCCCTTCGCCAGACCCACCGAGGAAGCGATCTCGGACAGCCCGAGCCGGCGCTCTCCGCCCGCGAGCAGCCGGAGCATGGCCGCCGCCCGTTCCAGTGACTGGATGTTCTTCGCCATCGGACCCGGACCTCCACTACGTTCGACAATGCTGAACACTATCGGTCGATGCCGACCTTTTCTCCTCATGGAGAGGTCTGTCGAGACCGCGCACCCGGGAGATTCCCGTGCACAGGATGCCGTCCGCACGCTGGGACGACGCACCGGACCGGGACGGTCCCGGCTACGCTGGCCGGGTGCGCCTGCCACCAGTCGGGCGCAAAGCCGACAGCCGTCGCAGCCCCGGGAGCACTTTCATGGCCTCGTCGCCTACCCCCTCTACCGACAGCCGGACCCGCATCGACGCCCTCCGCGAGGCGCTCGCCACCCGCGTGGTGGTGGCCGACGGCGCCATGGGCACGATGCTCCAGGCCCAGGATCCGACGATGGAGGACTTCCAGGATCTGGAAGGCTGCAACGAGATCCTCAACGTGACACGCCCGGACATCGTCCGCTCCGTGCATCAGGAGTACTTCGCCGTCGGTGTCGACTGCGTGGAGACCAACACCTTCGGCACGAACCACGCCGCGCTGGCCGAGTACGACATTCCCGAGCGTGTCTTCGAGCTGGCCGAGGCGGGTGCCCGGATCGCCCGGGAGGTCGCCGACGAGTTCACCGCCTCCACCGGGCAGCGGCGCTGGGTGCTCGGCTCGATGGGCCCCGGCACCAAGCTGCCGACCCTGGGCCACGCCCCCTATGTGACGCTGCGCGACGCCTACCAGCAGAACGCCGAGGGCCTGATCGCCGGCGGCGCCGACGCCCTGCTGGTCGAGACCACCCAGGACCTGCTCCAGACCAAGGCGGCGGTCCTCGGCGCCCGCCGGGCCCTGGAGACCTCCGGGCTGAACCTTCCGATCATCTGCTCGGTGACCGTGGAGACGACCGGCACCATGCTCCTCGGCTCCGAGATCGGCGCGGCCCTCACCGCCCTGGAGCCGCTCGGGATCGACATGATCGGCCTCAACTGCGCCACCGGCCCCGCCGAGATGAGCGAGCACCTGCGCTATCTCGCCCGTCACTCCCGTATCCCGCTCTCCTGCATGCCCAACGCGGGGCTGCCCGTGCTCGGCAAGGACGGGGCGCACTACCCGCTGTCCGCCGGTGAACTGGCCGACGCGCAGGAGACCTTCGTCCGCGAATACGGTCTCTCGCTGGTGGGCGGCTGCTGCGGCACGACCCCGGAGCACCTGCGCCAGGTCGTCGAACGCGTCAGGGGTACGGCCCTGACCGAGCGCACCCCGCACCCCGAGCCGGGCGCCGCCTCCCTCTACCAGACCGTGCCGTTCCGGCAGGACACCTCCTACCTCGCGATCGGCGAGCGGACCAACGCCAACGGTTCGAAGAAGTTCCGGGAAGCCATGCTGGCCGGCCGCTGGGACGACTGCGTGGAGATGGCCCGTGACCAGATCCGCGAGGGCGCCCATCTGCTGGACCTCTGCGTGGACTACGTGGGCCGGGACGGCGTCGCCGACATGGCCGAACTGGCCGGGAGGTTCGCCACCGCCTCCACCCTGCCCATCGTGCTCGACTCCACCGAACTGCCCGTCCTGCGCGCCGGACTGGAGAAGCTCGGCGGCCGGGCCGTCATCAACTCCGTCAACTACGAGGACGGCGACGGCCCCGAGTCACGCTTCACCAAGGTCACCGAGCTGGCCGTCGAGCACGGCGCCGCGCTGATCGCGCTCACCATCGACGAGGAGGGCCAGGCCCGTACCGTCGAACACAAGGTCGCCATCGCCGAACGGCTGATCAACGACCTCACCACCACCTGGGGAGTGCACGAGTCGGACATCCTCATCGACTGCCTCACCTTCACCATCTGTACCGGCCAGGAGGAGTCCCGGGGCGACGGCATCGCCACCATCGGGGCGATCCGCGAACTCAAGCGCCGCCACCCCGACGTCCAGACCACGCTGGGCCTGTCGAACATCTCGTTCGGACTGAACCCGGCGGCCCGCATCGTCCTCAACTCGGTCTTCCTGGACGAATGCGTCAAGGCCGGCCTGGACTCCGCGATCGTGCACGCCTCCAAGATCCTGCCGATCGCACGGCTGGAGGAGGAGCAGGTCAAGGCCGCCCACGACCTGATCTACGACCGGCGCGCCGAGGGGTACGACCCGCTCCAGAAGCTCATGGAGCTGTTCGAGGGCGTCAACACCAAGTCGATGAAGGACGGCAGGGCCGAGGAACTCCTCGCGCTGCCGCTGGACGAGCGCCTGCAGCGACGGATCATCGACGGTGAGAAGAACGGCCTGGAGACCGACCTGGAGGAGGCACTCACCTCCCGGCCCGCGCTCGACATCGTCAACGACACACTGCTGGAGGGCATGAAGGTCGTCGGCGAGCTGTTCGGCTCCGGCCAGATGCAGCTGCCGTTCGTCCTCCAGTCGGCCGAGGTCATGAAGACCGCGGTCGCGTACCTGGAACCGCACATGGAGAAGACCGACGACGACGGCAAGGGCACCATCGTGCTCGCCACCGTCCGCGGCGACGTCCACGACATCGGCAAGAACCTCGTCGACATCATCCTCTCCAACAACGGCTACAACGTGGTCAATCTCGGCATCAAGCAGCCCGTCGCCGCGATCCTCGACGCGGCCGAGGAACACCGCGCCGATGTCATCGGCATGTCCGGTCTGCTGGTCAAGTCCACGGTGATCATGAAGGAGAACCTCCAGGAGCTGAACCAGCGCCGGATGGCCGCCGACTACCCGGTGATCCTCGGCGGCGCCGCGCTCACCAGGGCCTATGTCGAGCAGGACCTCCATGAGATCTACGAGGGCGAAGTCCGCTACGCGCGCGACGCGTTCGAGGGTCTGCGGCTGATGGACGCCCTGATCGCCGTCAAGCGCGGCGTCCCCGGCGCCGTGCTCCCCGAGCTGAAGCAGCGCCGGGTCAAGGCGGCGCCCAGCACCGTGGTGGAGGAGCGCCCCGAGGAGGGCACCGTCCGCTCCGACGTATCGGTGGACAACCCCGTTCCCGAGCCGCCGTTCTGGGGCACCCGGGTCGTCAAGGGCATCCAGCTCAAGGAGTACGCCTCCTGGCTCGACGAGGGCGCCCTCTTCAAGGGCCAGTGGGGTCTGAAGGAGTCCCGCAAGGGCGGCCCCAGCTACGAGGAGCTGGTGGAGAGCGAGGGCCGGCCCCATCTGCGCGGCTGGCTGGAGCGGATGCACACCCAGAACATGCTGGAGGCGGCCGTCGTCTACGGCTACTTCCCCTGTGTGTCCAAGGGCGACGACCTGATCCTGCTGAACGACGACGGCTCCGAGCGGACCCGCTTCACCTTCCCCCGCCAGCGCCGCGGCCGCCGGCTCTGCCTGGCGGACTTCTTCCGCCCGGAGGAATCCGGCGAGACCGATGTCGTCGGTCTCCAGGTCGTCACCGTCGGCTCGAAGATCGGCGAGGCGACCGCGGAGCTGTTCGAGGCCAACGCCTACCGCGACTACCTCGAACTGCACGGTCTCTCCGTCCAGCTCGCCGAGGCGCTCGCCGAGTACTGGCACGCCCGGGTCCGCTCCGAGCTGGGCTTCGCCGGCGAGGACCCGGCCGAGGTCGAGGACATGTTCGCCCTCAAGTACCGAGGAGCCCGCTTCTCGCTCGGTTACGGCGCCTGCCCCGACCTGGAGGACCGCGCCAAGATCGCCCAGCTGCTGGAGCCCGAGCGCATCGGCGTCCAGCTCTCCGAGGAGTTCCAGCTCCACCCCGAGCAGTCCACCGACGCCATCGTCATCCACCACCCCGAGGCGAAGTACTTCAACGCGCGCTGAGCCGGCCCGCCGGCCCCGACGGAATCGGAGGGGCGCGAACGGCGGACGGGTCGTACACTTACCGGTCCAGTGCAGGCCGGTCGCCTGTCCCGGCGGGGAGAGCCCGCGGGAGAGGTGACCGGCCTTCTCGTCCCTCATGGAGGTGTGCCGGATGACCAGTACGGTCCCCGCGTCCCTGACCCGTACGGCCGAAGGGGCCGCCCTTCAGGGTGTTCTCCTCGACATGGACGGCACACTCGTCGACAGCGAGGGATTCTGGTGGGACGCCGAGGTCGAGGTCTTCAAGACCCTCGGCCACGTCCTCGACGAGTCCTGGCGCGACGTGGTGGTCGGCGGGCCCATGACCCGCAGCGCCGGCTTCCTCATCGAGGCCACCGGCGCCGCCGTCACCCTCGCCGAGCTGACCGTGCTCCTCAACGAGACCTTCGAGAGGCGCATCGGGCTCGGGGTGCCGCTGATGCCGGGCGCCCGGCGCCTGCTCACCGAACTGGCCGTCCACGGGGTGCCCGCCGCCCTGGTCTCCGCCTCGCACCGGCGCATCATCGACCGGGTGCTGATCTCGCTGGGCCCGGAGAACTTCGCGCTGACCGTGGCGGGCGACGAGGTCGCCCGCACCAAGCCCCATCCGGACCCGTATCTCGTCGCCGCGCGCGGACTCGACGCCGATCCGGCGCGCTGCGTGGTCATCGAGGACACCGCCACCGGAGTGGCGGCGGCCGAGGCCGCGGGCTGCCCGGTGGTCGCCGTACCGTCCGTCGCCGCCATCGCCCCCGCGCCCGGCCGCACTGTCGTGGGATCGCTGGAAGAGGTCGATCTGGTATTCCTGCGCGATCTGATGACACAAATGAACCGGCGCGCACACTGAGCGTCGCGCCGGAATGCGGGAAGGGAACTCATCGCACGGGCGCGGATATTTTCCGTGACCCACTCGGCTGCCCGGCCGGGGCCAATCGAAGCCGCCGCCGAAATGCTGGCTGAGTGACCTTTATCACCTGTCGTCTCATCGACAGCGGCGGGTGGGGTCGTTCCACGGCCACCCCGGGCCCTCTTTCCTGTGCCCTTGTGTCCGTATTGATGGAGGCGTGTACGAAACATTCCCGCGCTGGCATATTCACTGGCCGCTATTGTCGATCACTGTGTGATTACGTTTCAGATCGGGCCCGTTCCGGCATTCCCGGTGCCTCCGACTAATCTCGTGCCGAGTACTTCGCCGCATCAACGACGTGTCCCGACGGCCACCCAAGTCGCCATGTACACCGGACCGATCGCCCTGGATCCCGGCCCGATCGCACTGCCCCGACCGGGTAAACGCGGCGGAGTCTCCTTGCACCGCTGTATCTCAGTGCCGGATGAGGGAGTACGTCCAGGATGAACCGCAAGACTTTGGTGCTGCCGGTCGTGATCGGCCTGCTTGCGCCCGTGCTCGCCGGTTGCGGTGACTCGGACGGTGGCTCCGGCGGTGATGCCATTGTCGTGGGGACCACGGACCAGTACATCGCCACGGAGGAAGCCCCCGCCCCTCTGGACCCGGCCTACGCGTACGACACCGGTACCTGGAACGTGCTGCGCCAGGTCGTCCAGACGCTGATGTACGTGCCCCGCGGCGGCGGCAAGCCGATGCCCGACGCGGCCTCGGAGTGCACGTTCACGGACCGGGCGAACGAGAGCTACCGCTGCACGCTGCGCGAGGGGCTCAAGTTCGCCAACGGCGACCCCATCACCGCCAAGGACGTCAAGTACTCCATCCAGCGCGCCCTGGACATCGATGACCCCAACGGTATCGCCGCTCTTGTGAACACCATCGACACCATGGAGACCGACGGCGACTCCAGGATCATCTTCCATCTGAAGTCCTCGGACGCGACCTTCCCGTACAAGCTGACGACCCCGGTGGCCGGCATCGTCAGCGCGAAGGACTACCCGGCGAAGAAGTTCCGCGATGGCTTCGACCTGACCGGCTCGGGCCCGTACACGATGAAGGCCGAGGTCAAGGACGAAGCCATCGTCAAGGCCGTCTTCACCAAGAACCCGAACTACAAGGGCGCCGTCAGCCTCTCGAACGACAAGATCGAGATCCGTCCCTACAAGGACGCCGACTCCATGGGCGAGGCCCTGGAGAGCGGCGACATCGACGTGATGACCCGCGCGATGTCCCCCGAGCAGGTGCGGGCGCTGATCGAGAAGCCCCAGGACGACATCCAGCTCACCGAGATGCCCGGCCTGGAGATCCGCTACCTCGGATTCGACACCGAGGCGCCGACGGTCAAGGAGAAGGCGGTACGCCAGGCGATGGCGTACACCATCGACCGCGGCCAGCTGATCAACAAGGTGTACGCCGGCATGGCCGAGCCGCTCTACTCGCTCATCCCGTCGAGCATCGCCACACACACCAACCCGTTCTTCAACAAGTACGGCGACGGCGACACGGCCAAGGCGGCGAGCCTGCTCCAGGAGGCGGGCATCACCACACCGGTGAAGCTCACGCTGAACTACACCACCGACCACTACGGATCGGCGACGGCCAAGGAGTTCGAGACTCTCCGGGACCAGCTCAACGGCAGCAAGCTCTTCGACATCACGATCAAGGGCACCGAGTGGTCGGTCTTCCGACCCAAGGAGGTCAAGCGGGAGTACGCGGCCTACGGCATGGGCTGGTTCCCCGACTTCCCGGACCCGGACACCTATAGCTCCTCCTTCCTCGACGACGGCAACTTCCTCTCCAGCCCGTACGACAACCCCAGGCTGCGCAAGGATCTGCTACCGCAGTCGCGCAAGGAAGTCGACCGCAGCGCCGCCACGAAGATCTTCGGTGAGATCCAGGACATCGTCGCCGAGGACGTCCCCTTCCTGCCGCTCTGGCAGGGCAAGCAGTACGTCGCGGCCCGCACCGAGATCACCGGGGTCGAGTGGGCGGTCAACTCCTCCGCCGAACTCCACCTGTGGGAGCTGCGCAGGGGCTCCGCCACCTGATCCACCGTCGGACACCACGAAGGGCTGCCGGGAACCTCCCCGGCAGCCCTTCGTGGTCTCGTCCGCTCCGTGCCCGCGCCGAACGGGCGGGACACGGCCCTACTGGGCGCCGGGGCGCACCAGCCCGCTCTCGTACGCGTACACCGCGGCCTGCACCCGGTCGCGCAGACCCAGCTTCGTCAGCACATGGCCCACATGGGTCTTGACCGTGGTCTCGCTGACGAACAGATCCGCCGCGATCTCGGCGTTGGACAGCCCGCGGGCCACCAGCTTCAGCACCTCGAGCTCACGGTCGGTCAGGGTGTGCAGGGTGTCCGGCAACGGCTCCTCGCCGGACGGCAGATGATCCGCGTACTTGTCGAGCAGCCGGCGCGTGATGCTCGGCGCGAGCAGCGCCTCGCCCGCGGCGACCACCCGGATGGCCTGCACCAGCTCATGGGCGGGCGCGTCCTTGAGCAGGAAGCCGCTGGCCCCCGCGCGCAGCGCCTCCACCACGTACTCGTCGAGGTCGAAGGTCGTCAGCACCAGCACCTTCGCCGGGCCGTCCCGGCCAGGACCCGTGATCTGGCGCGTCGCCTCGACGCCGTCCATCCGGGGCATCCGGATGTCCATCAGCACCACGTCCGGCTGGAGCGCGCGCACCTGGTCGATCGCCTGAAGACCGTCCCCGGCCTCGCCGACGACCGCGATGTCCTGCTCCGCCTCCAGGATCATCCGGAATCCGGTGCGCAGCAGCGGCTGATCGTCGACCAGTAGAACGCGGACGGTCACGGGAGACTCCTTCGGAGGGGCGCTGGACCGGCCCCATTCTGCCTGACCGCCCGCGCCGGCCCCCGGGGCGGCGTCTACACGCTCTGCGGCACGCCCGCCCGCACACCCGCCTCCGCCGGCCGCGTCACACTCAGCGGATACACCGGTGGCGTACCACCGAACTCAGGACACACCGCCCGGTGGTCGCACCAGCCGCACAGCTTGGTGCGCCGGGGCTGCCAGTCGCCGGTCGCCGTGGCCCGCTCGATCGCCTCCCACAGCGCCAGCAGCTTGCGCTCCACCCGGTCCAGGTCCGCGTCCACCGGGTCGTACGTCACGACCTCGCCGCTGCCCAGATACACCAGCTGGAGGCGGCGCGGCAGCACCCCCTTCAACCGCCGCACCACCAGCGCGTAGAACGTCATCTGGAACCGCGCCCCCTCCGCGTACTCCGGACGGGGGGCCTTGCCCGTCTTGTAGTCGACGATCCGCACCTCGCCGGTCGGCGCCACATCGACACGGTCGATCACCCCGCGCAGCCGCAGCCCCGAGTCCAGCTCCGTCTCCAGGAACAGCTCGCGCTCCGCCGGTTCGAGACGGGTCGGGTCCTCCAGCGAGAACCACCGCTCGACCAGCTGCTCCGCCTCCGTCAGCCAGCGCGACAGCCGCTCGCCCGCCCCGTCGCCCTCGAACAGCTCCGACAGCTCCGGCCTGGCCTTCAGCAGCCGGTCCCACTGACCGGGCACCAGCGCCTTGGCGCGCGGAGCGGTGCGCTCGGCCGCCGGGGCGTCGAAGAGGCGCTCCAGCACCGCGTGCACCAGGGTGCCGCGCGTCGCGGCCTCGCTCGGCTTCTCCGGCAGCTTGTCGATCACCCGGAACCGGTACAGCAGCGGACACTGCATGAAGTCGTTCGCGCGCGACGGAGACAGCGAGGAAGGCGGCAGGCTCGTACTCATGACGCAGACCCTACGACCCGACACTGACAGCGAGACGAATACCATCGACCACGGAGCCTCTCGCACCGCATGATCGAGCGAGCGACACTGCCGACGAAGGGAACCCGTGAAAGAGGACGACGAGGGCGGCAAGAGCGAGCGGCCGCAGCCCGGCAAGGGGGACTCGGGCCCCGGCGGCAAGCCGCCGCGCCGCGAGGATCCCGGCGGTGGCATTCTCATGGGCCGCCCCTTCGGCGTGCCCGTCTACGTCGCCCCCAGCTGGTTCGTGGTGGCCGCGCTCATCACCTGGATCTTCGGCGGCCAGCTCGGCCGGGTCCTTCCCGAGCTGGGCAACCTGCGGTATCTGGTGGCGCTGTTCTTCGCCGTCGCCTTCTACGCCTCCGTACTCGTGCACGAACTCGCGCACACGGTCGCGGCCCTGCGCTTCAAACTGCCCGTGCGCCGTATCCAGCTCCAGTTCTTCGGCGGCGTCTCCGAGATCGAGAAGGAGACCGAGACCCCGGGCCGCGAGTTCGTCCTCGCGTTCGTCGGACCGCTGCTCTCGCTGGTGCTCTCCGGCATCTTCTACCTCTGCCTGCTGACCGTCGAGCCGGGCACCGTCCCCGGAGTCCTGTTCGCCGGCCTGATGGTCTCCAACCTGATCGTCGCCGCCTTCAACCTGCTGCCCGGCCTTCCGCTCGACGGCGGCCGGATGCTGCGTGCCGTCGTCTGGAAGATCACCGGCAAGCCCATGAGCGGCACCGTCGCGGCCGCCTGGGTCGGCCGGGCGCTGGCCGTCGCCGTCCTGGTCGGCCTCCCGCTCCTCACCCGTACGGGCGCGCTCTCCTCCTCGACTCGTGACGTCAGCGGAATGGAGACCGTCACCGACGCGCTGCTCGCCGCCATCCTGGCCGCCATCATCTGGACCGGCGCGGGCAACAGCCTCCGGATGGCCAGGCTCCGCGAGCACCTCCCCGAACTCCAGGCCCGCGCGCTCACCCGGCGCGCCGTCCCGGTCGAGGCGGGCACCCCGCTCTCCGAGGCGCTGCGCCGCGCCAACGAGGCAGGTGCCCGCGCCCTGGTGGTCGTGGACGGCCAGGGCGAGCCGACGGCCCTGGTCCGGGAGTCCGCGATCGTCGGGGTCCCGCAGCACCGCCGCCCCTGGGTCGCCGTCAGCGGCCTCGCCCAGGACCTCACGGACGGCATGAAGGTCCCCGCCGACCTCGCGGGCGAAGCGCTGCTGGAACGGCTCAGAGCCAGCCCCGCCACCGAGTACCTGGTGCTGGAGGAGACGGGGGAGATCTACGGAGTCCTCTCGACGGCGGACGTCGAGCGCGCCTTCGTCTCCGCGATGGCCCGCCCGCAGTAGACCCGCGCGCTCCCGCCGGGCCCCCGGCGGGAGGGGTCCGAGCCCCCGAAAAGACGCGTTAAGCTGACCGTATGTCCGAACCGACCGGTGCCGCCCGACGTCGCGGCCCCTTCAAGGTCGGGGACCAGGTCCAGCTCACCGACCCCAAGGGACGCCACTACACGTTCACGCTCGAAGCCGGGAAGAACTTCCACACCCACAAAGGGTCCTTCCCGCACGACGAGCTGATCGGTGCTCCCGAGGGCAGTGTTGTCCGCACCACGGGAAACGTCGCCTATCTCGCGCTGCGCCCCCTGCTCCCCGACTATGTCCTGTCCATGCCCCGCGGAGCCGCGGTGGTCTATCCGAAGGACGCCGGCCAGATCCTGGCCTTCGCCGACATCTTCCCCGGCGCCCGCGTCGTCGAGGCCGGCGTCGGCTCCGGCTCGCTCAGCAGCTTCCTGCTGCGCGTCATCGGCGACCAGGGCATGCTGCACTCCTACGAGCGCCGGCAGGACTTCGCCGACATCGCGCGGCAGAACGTCGAGCGCTACTTCGGCGAACCGCACCCCGCCTGGGAACTGACAGTCGGTGACCTTCAGGACAACCTGTCGGACACCGACGTCGACCGAGTGATCCTCGACATGCTCGCCCCCTGGGAGTGCGTCGAAGCCGTCTCCAAGGCGCTCGTGCCCGGCGGCATTCTCTGCGCCTACGTCGCGACCACCACCCAGCTGTCCCGCACCGTCGAGACGATCCGGGAGTTCGGCACGTTCAACGAGCCGGCCGCCTGGGAGTCGATGGTCCGCAACTGGCACGTCGAGGGTCTCGCCGTACGCCCCGACCACCGGATGATCGGCCACACCGGCTTCCTGGTGACCGCCCGCCGCCTCGCGGACGGTGTCGAGCCCCCGCTGCGCCGCCGCCGCCCCTCCAAGGGCGCGTACGGCGACGACTACGACGGTCCGGGCAGCGCCAGTGGAGGCGCGGCCCGCTGACCGGGCCGCCCCCTCCGGCCGTCAACACGCCGCAGCCGCCGTCGGATTCTCCCCGCTCCGGGAGAACTCGGCGGCGGCTTCTCCGTGTTGACGCCGCACACCTCGCGCGGCACTGACCCCGGTGTGCCGGCCTGCTGTGACCTGTGGCACGATGCTGTCCCTCCCCGCTCCCGATCAAACCCGTCGGCACCGCCTTCACAGGAGACGCTCCGCGTGCAGATCCCCGACGTTCCGGACCTCGCGCACGCCCGGCCCCGGCCGGTCCACTGGCTCGCGACCGCCACCGCGCTGGCCGGTGTGGTGGGCCTGGCGAGTCTGTCGCAGCCCGGCGCCGCGACCGCCTCCCAGCCGGGCGACCACCAGGTGGCCGCCGCTCCCGGCCCGGCCGCACCGTCCGCCCCCGATCCGGCGGCGGTGGACTTCCCGCTGGAGTGCGGGGGAGCGGGCACGGTCGTGGTGAAGAAGGCGTACGGGGACCTCGACGGCGACGGCACCCCGGAGACCGTGGCGGTGGTCCGCTGCGAAGCCGGCTCCGGCACCCCGCCCAGCGGTGTCTACGTGCTGACGGGCGCGGGCGGCGAGCCCCGGGTCGTGGCGACGCTCGTGGACCCGGGGGAGCGGCGGAGTGTCGGTCCCGACTTCGCGATACGCGACGGGACCGTGCTGGCGACGCTGCTGGGCTACTCGGGCCCCGAGGTGCCGAGCTGCTGTCCCGACCAGGAGGAGCACGTCTCCTGGCACTGGAAGAACGGCGCGTTCGTACGCGGGGAGCGCCCTGTCGCGCGGGGTGTGTGAACGCTCACACCGAGTCGCTCACACCGAGTCGCTCACACCGCCGAACGGGCGCCGGGCCGCACCGACTCCGGGCCGCACCGACTCCGGCCCGCCCCGGGTCCCGTCCACCGCACCGCTCACTCCGCGTCGGGCCCGTACACCTCGACACGGTCCGTGATCCGGCGCACGTGAATGCAGTCGCCCGGACATTCCTTGGCCGAATCCACCACGTCGCGCAGGAGCGGCAGCGGTACGCGGGTGGTCGCTCCGGGGGACTGGAGAAGCTCGTCGTCGGCGCTTTTCACATACGCCAGCCCGTCGATGTCCAGCTCGAAGACGTCCGGGGCGTACTGCGCGCAAATCCCGTCGCCGGTGCAGAGGTCCTGGTCGATCCAGACCTCCAGCGGCTCACCGGTCTCGGTGACGCCTTCGGTGGGAGCCTGCTGCTGCACGGTCATCTCTCCTGCCATCGGCTGCGCCGGGCGGTGCGTTTCGAGTAAATCGCGCCAGCCCTGACGGTGTTGAACACCTCGACGATACAACCGGCGGCTTTCCGGCGCCGCTGGGTGGGTATTCCCTCCGCGTGAGGGAGAGGGCGCAAGGGTGAAGATGGGACACACCCCGACAGTCTTTGTGATCTAGGGGTTTCAATCATCACCCACCCAGGTAGGGTCAGGAAGCGTCCAGCTCCCCTTGGAGGAGGTGAGGACCGTGGCAGCCCACGACGACGACATCAACCGCGGCATCCGGCCCGGGCGGGGGTCCGAAGACCCAGCCGGCCAGGTTGCCTATCTCGAGCAGGAAATCGCCGTCCTGCGACGCAAGCTCGCCGACTCTCCGCGGCACACGAGAATTCTCGAAGAGCGGATCGTCGAGTTGCAGACGAATCTGGCGGGGGTGTCCGCGCAGAACGAGCGGCTCGCCAATACGCTGCGTGAGGCCCGTGATCAGATCGTGGCCCTCAAGGAAGAAGTCGACCGGCTCGCACAGCCGCCGGCCGGCTTCGGCGTCTTTCTGCAGGCGAATGAGGACGGCACGGCCGATATCTTCACCGGCGGCCGCAAGCTCCGGGTGAACGTCAGCCCGGGCGTCGAGCTCGACGAGCTTCGGCGCGGCCAGGAAGTCATGCTCAACGAGGCCCTCAATGTGGTCGAGGCGATGGCCTTCGAGCGGGCCGGGGACATCGTCACCCTCAAGGAGATCCTCGAGGACGGCGAGCGCGCCCTGGTCATCGGGCACACCGACGAGGAACGGGTGGTGCGGCTGGCCGAGCCGCTGCTGGACATCACCATCCGCCCCGGCGACGCCCTCCTGCTCGAACCCCGCTCCGGCTATGTCTACGAAGTGGTTCCCAAGAGCGAGGTCGAGGAACTGGTCCTCGAAGAGGTCCCGGACGTCGACTACGACAAGATCGGCGGTCTGGGCGGCCAGATCGAGATGATCCGCGACGCGGTCGAGCTTCCGTATCTCCACCCGGACCTCTTCAAGGAGCACGAGCTGCGGCCGCCGAAGGGCATCCTGCTCTACGGTCCGCCCGGCTGCGGCAAGACACTGATCGCCAAGGCCGTGGCCAACTCGCTCGCCAAGAAGGTCGCCGAGGTGACCGGCCGGCCCGCCGGGAAGAGCTACTTCCTGAACATCAAGGGTCCGGAGCTGCTCAACAAGTACGTCGGGGAGACCGAGCGCCATATCCGCCTGGTCTTCCAGCGTGCCCGGGAGAAGGCGAGCGAGGGCACCCCCGTCATCGTCTTCTTCGACGAGATGGAATCCCTCTTCCGTACCCGGGGATCCGGCGTCAGCTCGGACGTGGAGAACACCATCGTCCCGCAGCTGCTCGCCGAGATCGACGGTGTGGAGGGCCTGGAGAACGTCATCGTCATCGGCGCCTCCAACCGCGAGGACATGATCGACCCCGCGATCCTGCGGCCCGGCCGGCTCGATGTGAAGATCAAGATCGAGCGTCCGGACGCGGAGGCCGCGAAGGACATCTTCGCGAAGTACCTCACCTCCACGCTGCCGCTGCACGTGGACGACATTTCCGAGCACCGGGGCTCCCGGGAGGCCACCGCCCACGGAATGATCCAGTCCGTGGTGGAGCAGATGTACGCGGAGTCCGAGGAGAACCGCTTCCTTGAGGTCACGTACGCCAACGGCGACAAGGAAGTCCTCTATTTCAAGGACTTCAACTCCGGCGCGATGATCCAGAACATTGTCGACCGGGCCAAGAAGATGGCCATCAAGGCATTCCTGGACCACAATCAGAAGGGTCTGCGGGTCTCCCATCTCCTCCAGGCATGTGTGGACGAGTTCAAGGAGAACGAGGACCTGCCGAACACCACCAACCCCGACGACTGGGCCCGTATCTCCGGAAAGAAGGGCGAGCGGATCGTCTTCATCCGCACCCTGGTGACCGGAAAGCAGGGCGCGGACACCGGACGCTCCATCGACACGGTGGCCAACACCGGCCAGTACCTGTAGAGCGCGGACCGGCTGCGGATGTCCGGAAGGGCATCCGCAGCCGGTTGCTTTCCGCCCATTCACCCCCCGCTACCCCCGCACCGTCCACCACACCAGGCCAATGACGGAAATGATCTCCCCTCCGGAGCGGCGGCGTTCTAGTCTCGTTCGTACCGCGGCGTCACGCGGTGCGGGACGGGCACCGCACGTGCAACTCGGACGCAGCGGACTTGAGCGCCGCTTCCCGGAGGGGAGCGCCGCCGGGCTAGGAGGGCCGCATGACCGTACGGCGAGTAATGGGCATCGAGACGGAGTACGGCATCTCCGTTCCGGGCCACCCGAACGCCAATGCCATGCTCACCTCGTCCCAGATCGTCAACGCCTACGCGGCGGCGATGCACCGGGCGCGGCGGGCCCGCTGGGACTTCGAGGAGGAGAATCCGCTGCGGGACGCCCGCGGCTTCGACCTCGCCCGCGAGACCGCCGACTCCAGTCAGCTCACCGACGAGGACATCGGCCTGGCCAATGTGATCCTCACGAACGGCGCTCGGCTCTACGTCGACCACGCCCATCCGGAGTACAGCTCCCCGGAGATCACCAACCCGCGCGACGCGGTCCTCTGGGACAAGGCCGGCGAGCGCGTCATGGCCGAGGCCGCCGAGCGGGCCGCGCAGCTCCCCGGCGCCCAGCCGATCCACCTGTACAAGAACAACACCGACAACAAGGGCGCGTCCTACGGCACGCACGAGAACTACCTGATGAAGCGGGAGACCCCCTTCTCGGACATCGTGCGCCATCTGACGCCGTTCTTCGTCTCCCGGCAGGTCGTGACGGGCGCGGGCCGGGTCGGCATCGGCCAGGACGGCCACGAGCACGGCTTCCAGATCAGCCAGCGCGCGGACTACTTCGAGGTCGAGGTGGGGCTGGAGACGACCCTCAAGCGCCCCATCATCAACACCCGCGACGAGCCCCATTCGGACGCGGAGAAGTACCGCAGGCTGCACGTGATCATCGGTGACGCCAACCTGTCGGAGATCTCCACCTATCTCAAGCTCGGCACCACCTCGCTGGTGCTCTCCATGATCGAGGACGGCTTCATCAACGTCGACCTCGCCGTCGACCAGCCGGTCCGTACCCTGCACCAGGTCTCGCACGACCCCACCCTCGGCCAGTTGGTCACTCTCCGCAGCGGCCGGACACTCACCGCCGTCCAGCTTCAGATGGAGTACTACGAGCTGGCCAGGAAGTACGTCGAGGAGCGGTACGGACCCGACGCCGACGAGCAGACCAAGGATGTCCTCGCCCGGTGGGAGGACACGCTCAACCGGCTGGAGAACGACCCGATGAGCCTGTCGGGCGAGCTGGACTGGATCACCAAGCGGGAGATACTGGAGGGGTACCGCCGCCGGGACGGCCTGGACTGGGACGCGCCCCGGCTGCACCTCGTGGACCTCCAGTACGCCGACGTGCGCCCCGAGAAGGGCCTCTACAACCGTCTGGTGGCCCGCGGCAGGATGCGGCGGCTGCTGGACGAGCGGGACGTCGAGCGCGCCAGGACGGACCCGCCCGAGGACACCAGGGCGTACTTCCGGGGCCGCTGCCTGGAGCAGTACGCGGACGACGTGGCCGCCGCCTCCTGGGATTCGGTCATCTTCGACCTGCCGGGCCGCGACTCGCTCCAGCGGGTACCCACGCTGGAGCCGCTGCGCGGCACCAGGAACCACGTCAAGGAGCTGCTGGACCGCTGCCGCACGGCGGAGGAGCTGGTCCGGGTGCTCTCCGGAGGCTGAAACGGGTTCCCGCGGGGAATGATCGAGGTGGCCCCTGGACGTCGAAGAGGTCGAGGAACCACGGGGCCGATGTCCGACCCTCCTTGTAGGGTCGGATCTTGAAGGTCACATCGAGCGGGGCGAACCGAGCGGGGTGAGGGTTATGGCGGCCAAGGACACCGACGGCGGACAGCAGAAGGCGACGCGTTCCACCGAGCAGACCGAGGAGCAGGCGCAGGACGCGCAGGCGTCCGAGGACCTCAAGGAGCGCCAGGAGAAGTTGTCGGACGACGTGGACTCCGTTCTCGACGAGATCGACGACGTGCTGGAGGAGAACGCCGAGGACTTCGTGCGCTCCTTCGTCCAAAAGGGCGGCCAGTAGTCCACGGATGTGAACGGCGAGGTCGGGTGAGGCGATGCCCTCGCCGCGGCGGACGCGGTGCGACGGTCCCCGTGGCGAGGCGCGTCGCGCCCCCGCGCGGGGGCGCGTCCCCGGCGCGGGACCGGTCCCGCGGTTCAGGTGGATCACCGCCACGGGGCGGGTAGGGTCCGTGGCGTACTGTGCTTCAACTGCAATTCGGCCGTCGGCACGTTGGGAGACATTCCCCTCACCACGCGTCGGGCCGTCGCATACCCGGAGGGAAACGCGTGGAAGCCAACACTCGTAGCACCGGGCGTCTACCAGCAGCCTTCCTGACGCCCGGCTCGTCCTCGTTCATGGACTTCCTGTCCCACAACTCGCCGGACCTGCTGCCCGGCAACCGCTCGCTGCCGCCCCTTCAGGGCGCGATCGAGGCGCCGCACGGCACGACGATCGTCGCGGTGACCTTCCCCGGCGGAGTGGTCCTCGCCGGCGACCGCCGGGCGACGATGGGCAACATGATCGCGCAGCGCGACATCGAGAAGGTCTTCCCCGCCGACGAGTACTCGGCGGTGGGCATCGCGGGCACCGCCGGGCTCGCCGTGGAGATGGTCAAGCTCTTCCAGCTGGAGCTGGAGCACTTCGAGAAGGTCGAAGGGGTGCAGCTCTCCCTGGAGGGCAAGGCCAACCGGCTCTCCACGATGATCCGTTCCAACCTGGCCATGGCCATGCAGGGCCTGGCCGTCGTGCCGATCTTCGCGGGCTGGGACGTGGACCGCGAGCGGGGCCGCATCTTCTCGTACGACGTGACGGGCGGCCGCTCCGAGGAGAAGGGCTACGCGTCCACCGGTTCGGGCTCGATCTTCGCCCGGGGCGCGATGAAGAAGCTCTACCACGAGGACCTGACGGAGCAGCAGGCCACCACCCTGGTCATCCAGGCCCTGTACGACGCGGCGGACGACGACTCCGCGACGGGCGGCCCCGATGTGGCCCGCCGGATCTATCCGATCGTCACGGTCATCACGGACGAGGGCTTCCGGCGGCTGACCGACGACGAGTCCTCCGAGATCGCCCGCGCGATCCTCGAGCGCCGGCTGACCCAGCCCGACGGCCCGCGCGCCGCGCTGCTCTGATGAACCAGAACCTGCCATTGACAGAAAGGGACGGATAGCCGGTGTCGACGCCGTTCTATGTCTCACCCCAGCAGGCCATGGCCGACCGGGCGGAATACGCCCGTAAGGGCATCGCCCGCGGTCGCAGCCTGGTCGTGCTCCAGTACGCCGACGGCATCGTCTTCGTCGGCGAGAACCCGTCCCGCGCGCTGCACAAGTTCAGCGAGATCTACGACCGGATCGGCTTCGCCGCCGCCGGTAAGTACAACGAGTACGAGAATCTGCGCATCGGTGGCGTCCGCTACGCCGATCTGCGGGGATACACCTACGACCGCGACGATGTGACGGCCCGTGGCCTGGCCAACGTCTACGCCCAGACGCTGGGCACGATCTTCTCCAGCTCGGGGGAGAAGCCGTACGAGGTCGAGCTGGTCGTCGCCGAGGTGGGCGACACCGTGGACGGCGACCAGATCTACCGGCTGCCCCACGACGGATCGATCGTGGACGAGCACGGCTCGGTCGCGGTCGGCGGCAGCTCGGAGCAGATCAGCACCTATCTCGATCAGCGGCACCGGGAGGGGATGTCGCTCGCCGAGGCGTTGAAGCTGGCCGTCCAGGCGCTGTCCAGGGACACCAACGGCGGCGAGCGGGAGATCCCCGCGGAGCGGCTCGAAGTGGCGGTCCTGGACCGTACGCGACCCCAGCAGCGCAAGTTCAAGCGGATCGTCGGCCGTCAGCTCTCCCGGCTGCTGGAGGCGGACGGCGCGGCCTCCACCCCGACGGACGCGCCCTCGGACACCGAGGAGCCGGACGGTGGTCCGGCCGCCACGACGCCGGCCGCCACGACGGACGACACGTCCGCCGCCGAGAAGCCCGAGGACGGCGAGGCGTAGCGCCACCCGTGCCCCCGGCCCGCCGAAGCGGACGCCGGGGGCACGGGCGGGTCGGCGGCCGGGCGGACGGCGCTACCGTGAGGAGACGTCCCGGATGTGCTGTTCCCGGGGCGGCGCCGTCGAGCCGCGGACCATCAGGGAGACCGGCAGGTCCCCCGTCTCCGGCCGCTGCCCGTCCAGCACCCTCAGCAGCGCCGACATGCCGCGCCGGCCCACCTGTTCGGCCGGCAGCCGTACCGTGGTCAGTTCCGGCTCCACCGCCGAGGCCAGTGCCAGGTCGTCGAAGCCGGTGACCGAGATGTCCTCGGGCACCCGCAGCCCCAGCCGCCGTACCGCCTTGCAGGCGCCGGCGGCCAGGACGTCGTCGTCGCAGACCACCGCGGTGGGGCGGGGGCCCGGCGCGGCGAGGGCGCCTTCCACGGCCACCCGCGCGGCGTCGACGTCCAGCGCGGCGGACGCGCTCCGGACGACCGCGCCCGGTACCTTCCGTACCGCCCGCGCCAGGGCGTCGGACCGGACGTCGAAGGTCCAGGAGGCGACGCCGGAGGCCAGATGGAGCAGCCGGCGGTGGCCGAGCCCGAGCACATGTTCGGTCACCTGCCGCATGCCGTCCGCGATATCGAGATTCACCCGGGCGGCGGTGCCCGGGGCCGCCGGATCGCTGTCCAGCATCACCAGGGGCAGATCCGCCCCGTCCGTGCCCCGGATCGCGTCGAGCGCGTCGGCCGCCATGGAGGACGCGATCACCCCGTCCAGCGCCGCCCGCGACGAGGCGAACGGGTCCCTGGCCGGCCCCACCCCGGCGGGCGAGGGGTAGAGGACCACGCCGAAGCCGTGCTCGGCGGCCACCTCGGCGGCGCCGGTGTAGACCCGCGCGAAGAACTCGTTGGTGAGCGCCGGCACCACCAGCAGCGCCGTCCTGGTCGTGCCGAGCCGCAGATTGCGCGCCGCCAGATTGGGCCGGTAGCCGAGCGTCAGCGCCGCCTCCCGCACCAGCCCGGCGGTCCGCTCGGAGACCCGGCCGGGCCACTTGCCGCCGAGGACGAGGGAGACCGTGGCCTGGGACACGCCCGCCGCCCGTGCCACATCCCTGCTCGTGGGCCTGGCGGACCGCTCTGTCATCGCTGTCGCTCTCCGTGGTGCGGTGAGAATCGCGGTGGACCCGCAGACTGCGCTCATGGTACGTATGACACCGACGTTATACGTAAAACCCGACGCTCGCGAGAGCGCCGAGCACAGAACGAGGGACGGGCACATGGCCGGCGGAACCACCGGGTACGCGGACATCCTCAAAGCACCGCACGCCGCGAGGCTGCTGACCGGCACACTGGTGGGACGGCTGCCGAACGCCACGGCGCCCATCGCCATCGTCCTGCTCGCCCGGGCGAGCGGCGGCAGCTACAGCCTCGCCGGAGCGCTCGCGGCCGTCTACGGCATCGGCACGGCGATCGGCCAGCCGCTGCTCGGCCGGGCCGTCGACCTCCACGGCCAGCCCCGGGTGCAGCTGCCCGCCGCCGTGGTCTCCGCCGCGGGGGTGGTGCTGCTCGTCCTCGTCGGAACGGACTCCCCGCTCCTCGCCTACACGGCCGTCGCGGTCGCGGGTGTGTTCACCCCACCGCTGGAGGGCGGGCTGCGGGCGCTGTGGCCCGGCGTCCTCGGCGGCGAGGAACGGGTCCACCGGGCATACGCCATGGACGCGGTGGCCCAGGAAGTCATGTTCACGGTCGGCCCGCTGCTCGTCACCCTGCTGGTCTCCCTCTGGTCCCCGGCCGCCGCGTTGCTCGTCATCAACGCCATCGGCGTACTCGGCGCGCTCTCCGTGGTCGTCTCCGAGCCCTCCCGCCGCTGGCGCTCCGCACCCCGTGAGGCGCACTGGCTCGGCGCCCTGCGCTCGCCGGGACTGCTCGCCCTGCTCGGCGCGTTCCTCTTCATCGGGCTCGCCCTCGGCTCGATCACCGTCGCCGGCGTGGCGTACGCCGACGACCAGGGACGCGAGTCC
This sequence comes from Streptomyces sp. NPDC012835, assembly GCF_042900885.1. Taxonomy (NCBI): domain Bacteria; kingdom Bacillati; phylum Actinomycetota; class Actinomycetes; order Kitasatosporales; family Streptomycetaceae; genus Streptomyces; species Streptomyces sp. NPDC012835. Next base: position 1,161,572 of record NZ_JBIBBW010000002.1, on the reverse strand, counting down.
GTCTACGGCTGGCTGATGGCGGCGCTCGGCCTCGGCGCGCTGGTGGGCGGGCTGGGGTACGGGGCCAGACAGTGGAGCGCCACCCCCGAACGCCGGCTGCGGGTCATCGTCGCGCTGCTGGCCGTGTGCTGTCTGCCGCTGACGCTCGTCCCCGGCGTCCTCCCGATGATCGGGCTCTGCGCCCTCGCCGGCTTCTTCCTGGCGCCCGCCATCGCCTGCGCCTTCATCGTCGTCGACCGGCACGCCCCGCGCGGCACCGTCACCGAGGCGTTCTCCTGGCTCGTGACCACCTTCGGCGTCGGCGCCGCACTCGGCACCGCCGCCGCCGGACCCGCCGTCGAGATCGGCGGTACGGCCGCGAGCTTCGGCGTCGCGGGGGCGGGCGGGTTCGCCGCGCTGCTGGTCCTGTTGGCCACTCAGCGGCTGCTCGTCGCGCCCGTCCGCCCGGCCGGCGCCGCCGTCCGGACGGAAAATGATCCGAGCGGTGCGGCCGAACCCGGTTTCAGCTCAGGGCATCAGGCGTAATGTTCAGACATGGACCGCCGCATTTTCGGGCTGGAGAACGAGTACGGCGTCACGTGCACGTTCAGGGGACAGCGCCGACTGTCACCTGACGAAGTGGCGCGCTACCTCTTCCGCCGTGTTGTGTCATGGGGCCGCAGCAGCAATGTCTTCCTGCGGAACGGCGCCCGCCTCTACCTCGACGTGGGTTCGCATCCGGAATACGCGACTCCCGAATGCGACAACGTGACCGAACTGGTCACGCACGACAAAGCGGGCGAGCGCATTCTCGAAGGACTGCTCGTCGACGCCGAACGCCGCCTGCACGAGGAGGGAATCGCGGGCGACGTCTATCTCTTCAAGAACAACACCGACTCGGCGGGAAACTCCTACGGCTGCCACGAGAACTATCTCGTCGCCCGCCACGGAGAGTTCTCCCGGCTCGCGGACATCCTCATCCCCTTCCTCGTCACCCGGCAGCTCATCTGCGGCGCCGGCAAGGTGCTCCAGACCCCCCGGGGAGCCGTCTACTGCGCCAGCCAGCGCGCCGAGCACATCTGGGAAGGCGTCAGCTCCGCCACCACCCGCTCCCGTCCGATCATCAACACCCGCGACGAACCGCACGCCGACGCCGAGCGCTACCGGCGTCTCCACGTCATCGTCGGCGACTCGAACATGTCCGAGACGACCATGCTGCTCAAGGTCGGCGCCACCGATCTCGTGCTGCGCATGATCGAGGCGGGCACGGTGATGCGCGATCTGACCCTGGAGAACCCCATCCGGGCGATCCGCGAGGTCAGCCACGACCTCACCGGCCAGCGCAGGGTCCGGCTGGCGAGCGGCCGGGAGGCGTCCGCCCTGGAGATCCAGCGCGAGTACTACGAGAAGGCCGTGGACTTCGTGGACCGCCGGGGAATCCGTACCGGCACCGTCGAACAGGTCCTGGAGCTGTGGGGCCGCACACTGGACGCGATCGAGGCGGAGGACCTCGACCGTATCGGCACCGAGATCGACTGGGTCATGAAATACCAGCTCATCGAGCGGTACCGGGCCAAGCACAACATGACGATGTCGCATCCGAGGGTCGCTCAGATAGACCTCGCCTACCATGACATCCACCGACGGCGCGGTCTCTATTACCTGCTGGAGAAGAAGGGCCAGGCCGCCCGGATCTGCAATGACATGAAGATCTTCGAGGGCAAGTCGGTGCCCCCGCAGACCACCAGGGCGCGACTGCGCGGCGATTTCATCCGCCGGGCCCAGGAACAGCGCAGGGACTTCACCGTCGACTGGGTGCATCTCAAGCTCAATGACCAGGCGCAGCGCACGGTGCTCTGCAAAGACCCGTTCCGCTCCGTGGACGAACGGGTGGAAAAGCTCATCGCCGGTATGTGAGCCGCAATGTGACATCCATCGGGGAAAAGGCGCCCATGGGCCCCGTACATATCGCGTACGGGGCCCATGGCACGCCTTAGAGTGGGCGCCTACCGTGCCGTCTGAGATCTGAGGAACACGTGCGCCGACTTGCCGGCCTCATCGTTGTCCCCGTGCTGCTGCTGAGTGCGGCGTGCGGCAGCGACGGAGGCTCCGACTCCACCCCGTCCAAGAACGGCCTCCCCGCCATCACAGCGGGCGCCAAGTTCGGAGAGAAGCCGACCCTCGACAAGGGGGAGGGCACACCGCCGAAGGAGCTGAAGGTCGATGTCCTGAGCCAGGGCGACGGCGCGAAGGTCGCCAAGGGCGAAGCGATCCAGGTCAACTATCTGGGACAGACCTGGGACTCGGCCAAGCCGTTCGACAACAGCTTCGACCGCAAGCAGCCGTTCGACCTGACGCTCGGCGCCGGCATGGTCATCAAGGGCTGGGACCAGGGCCTCGAAGGCCAGAAGGTCGGCAGCCGGGTCGAGCTGTCGATCCCGCCGGACCTGGGTTACGGCGCGCAGGCCCAGACGGGCATCAAGGCCAACTCCACCCTCGTCTTCGTCGTCGACATCCTGAAGGCGACCAAGGTGCCGAAGTCCGCCGAGGGCACCGCCGTTCCGCAGGACGACAAGGCGCTCCCCGTCGTCGGGACCAATGACGACGGCAAGGAGCCGAAGGTCACCGTCCCGAAGACCGATCCGCCCAAGAAGCTGGTCTCCGACTACGTGCTGGAGAGCAAGGGCGAGGTCGTCAAGGAGTCGGACACCGTGGTGCTGAACTACGCGGCGTACGTCTGGAAGGGCGCCAAGGAGTTCGACTCGACGTACAAGACCGGCCGCACGACGACCTTCCCGCTGCCGCAGCTCACGCTGAAGGGCCTGAAGTCGGGGATCGTGGGCAAGAAGGTCGGCAGCAGGATCCTGGTCGTGATCCCGCCCGACCAGGCGTTCGGCAGCCAGGAGCAGCAGGGCATCCCGAAGAACTCCACCCTGGTGTTCGCCGTGGACATCCTGGCGAAGGTGTAAGACTGTTCCGGTTGCCCGTTCATCATTTAGAGGAGCAGTTCAGTGAGCATCGAGAAGCCCGAGGTCGACTTCCCGGGTGGCGAGCCGCCGGCCGATCTCCAGATCAGGGACATCTGGGAGGGCGACGGCCCGGTGGCCCGGGCCGGCGCCCAGGTCAAGGTCCACTACGTCGGCGTGGCCTTCTCCACCGGTGAGGAGTTCGACGCCTCGTGGAACCGCGGCGCGCCGCTCCCGTTCACTCTCGGTGCCGGACACGTCATCGCGGGCTGGGACAAGGGTGTGCAGGGCATGAAGGTCGGCGGTCGTCGTGAGCTGATCATCCCCGCGCACCTCGCGTACGGGGACCGGGGCGCCGGCAGTGCCATCGCGCCGGGCGAGACGCTGATCTTCGTCTGCGACCTCGTCTCCGCCTGAGTCGCGCGGCAGGATCATGAGGGCCCGTGCCGTCCGGCACGGGCCCTCCGCCGTGCCCGGCCCCCTCCACTTTGGCGGTGACACCCCGGAGCGGTACGGTCAGCGGGCGCAGGCGGCACGATCAAAAAGGGGTGCGAGACGTCGATGGCCATTGCCAAGGCCGAGCGACTGATGAATCTGGCGCTGTGTCTCCTCGGGACCAGGCGTCCGCTCAGCAAGCGTGAGCTGCGGGGCTCCATCGAGGCGTATCTGGAAGCGGGCACCGACGACTCGTTCAACCGGATGTTCGAGCGCGACAAGGAAGACCTGCGCGAACTCGGCCTGGTCATCGAGACGGTGGAGAGCCTGGACGGCGACGCGGGCTATCTGGCCCGCCGCGACAGCAACCGCCTCCCCGCGATCACGCTCGACGCCGAGGAGGCCGCGGCCCTGGGGCTCGCGGCCAAGGTCTGGCAGCAGGCACGGCTGGCGGGCGCGGCGAGCGGCGCGCTCCAGAAGCTGCGGGCCGCCGGGATGCCGGAGGCGGAGGACTCGTACGAGGCACACCACGGCGCTCTGGAGCCCCGGATCCCCGTCCACGAGGCCGCCTTCGAGCCGCTGATGCTCGCCTGCCGCGACCGGCGCCCCGTCGCCTTCGACTACCGCAAGGCCAACGCCGCCACGGCCGAGCCGCGCCAGGTGGAGCCCTGGACCCTGGAGTGCTGGCGCGGACACTGGTATCTGGCGGGCTGGGACCGGGACCGGGGCGCCGAGCGGGTCTTCCGGCTCTCCCGTATCTCCGGGCGGGTCCGCTCCCGCGCGGGCGCCTTCAGCGCACCCGTACCCGATGTGGTCACCGTCAGGGAGACCGTGGAGACCTGGGCGGGCGAGACCGCGACCCGCTCCGCGGTGATCAGGCTGCGCGCCGGATGCGGCTACCCGCTGCGCGCCCGGGCGGTGTCGTCGCGGGAGCTGGGCGACGGCTGGGACGAGCTGGAGATCCCGTACGGCCACGGACTCGACGCCTGGCTGGTGGAGTTCGGCCCGGACGTGCTCGTACTGGAGCCCGCTGACCTGCGGGCCGATGTCCTGGAACGGCTGCGCGCCGTGGCCCTGGGCTGAGGGGGACTCGTACAACCATGGCAGCCAACGCCATCGACCAGACCCGGCGGATGCTCTCGCTGGTCACCTATCTGCGGGAGCGACCGGGCGCGCACGTCAGCGATGTCGCCCGGGCCTTCGGCATCAGCGAGGACGAGCTGATCTCCGACCTCGACGTCCTGCCCATGTGCGGGACGAGTTTCCGGGGCGGGGATCTGCTGGACATCGACACCGACGGCGACCGCATCTGGTGGCACAACCCGGACGATGTCGCCGAACCGCTGCGGCTGGCCGCCGACGAGGCGACGGCGCTGCTCGTCGCCGCCCGTGCGGTGGCCACCCTGCCGGGGCTGCGCGAGGGCGACCGGGAGGCGCTGCTGCGGGCCACCGCCAAGCTGGAGACCGCGGCGGGCGAGGCGGCCGGTGCCAGCTCCAGGCTGTCGGTGATCTTCGAATCCGAGGGCGGCGTGTTCGCCGAGGTCGACCGCGCGATCTCCGAGCGCCGCCGGCTCTGGCTGCGCTACTACTCACCGGCGCGCGACGAGCTGACGGAGCGCGAGGTGGACCCGATCCGGCTGTTCGCCGTGGGGCACACCTATATGGAGGCGTGGTGCCGGCTCTCCGAGGCCCGGCGTACGTTCCGGCTCGACCGGGTGGCCGAGATCAAGCTGCTGGACGCCCCGGCCGCCCCTCCCGAGCTGGAGCTGAGGGATCTCTCGGAGGGGCTGGTGCAGCCCTCGGCCGAGGACCCCGAGGTGGTGATAGAGGTGGGCCCCGGCGGTCGCTGGGTGGCCGAGTACTACCCGCACGACAGCGCGGCCGAGCTGCCCGACGGCGGGCTCCGGATCACGCTGCGCACCCCCGAGCCCGCCTCACTGGGGAGGCTCGCGCTGCGGCTCGGCGGTGACGGCCGGATCGTCTCCCCGCCGGAGGTGGCCGAGAGCGCGCGGCGGGCGGCGGCCGAGGCGCTCGCCGCTTACGCCGGCCGGGGCTGAGCCGGGCGGCCTCCCGCGGGCGCCGGAGAACGGGCCGCGGGACGGCCGGGGCCGCGCGCGACGCACGAGCACAGCGCACACGTACGACACACGAAGCGTGCAGCACGACGACGAGGGAGAACCACGAACAATGTCGGCGACTTCTGGGCTGCCGGGGCTCTCGACCGTGATCCCGGTCCTCTTCAAGGCCGCCTGTCCCGAGTGCCGCGCCGCCTTCGAGCTGTCCGCCGGGGCGCTGCGGCTGGCGATCGGGGCCAGCCGCAGCACCACTTTCTACTCCTTCACCTGCCCCGAATGCGAAGCGGCCGTCCGCAAGCCGGCGGGGGAGCGGATCGTGGAACTCCTCACCGGCGGCGGAGTGCGCACGCTGCGACTGCACTCCACCCCGTAGAACCCCACCCGCACCCGCACCCGCACCCGCACCCGCACCCGCGCCGCGCCCGGTGCGTACTCCCCTCCGTAGAACGGCAGAGGTTCCGTCCATGTTCTGGCCCATGCTCGCCATCGCCCTGGGTTTCTGCGGGATCGCCGTACTCGGCGTGCTGGCGGTCCGTGTCTTCCTCGAAGCCCGGCGGCTGGGCCGGCAGGTCGCCGCCACCGCCGAGCGCATCAACCTGGCGGCCGAGGACCTGGAGCGGGCGGCGACCCGGCTGGCCGCCACGGGGGACGCGCTCCGCTAGTTTCCGTACGGGTGCTTTCCGTACGGGTACGCCCCCTCCTGTGCGGAGTTTTCAGCGGGTACGCTGCTGAGCGGGGCCCGGCGTGTGCGGGCCGGGGGACGGATACCGAAGTACGCACGGGGATTGCCCTTCGTTCACCCCCGCACGTTACGATCGCTGGGAGCATCCTGGCCAGACGTACGTTCGGCGGTACCGGCAGCCCCCCACCAGCCGCCCAGTGAGAAGGAAGTCGTCCATGATCGGCAATCTCAAGCCTCTCGAGCTCCTTCTGATCATCGGCATCATCGTTCTTTTGTTCGGTGCCAAGAAGCTGCCCGACATGGCGCGTTCGCTCGGCAAGTCGGCCCGCATCCTCAAGAGCGAGGCCAAGGCCATGAAGAAGGACGACGAGCCGGCCCCGGCCGCAGCCGAGCCCGACGCCGCGGCGCCGCAGACCGCAGCGCGCACCATCCAGGCCGCGCCGGGTGATGTGTCCAGCGCTCGTCCCGTCACCGAGCAGAACCGCACCGCGCAGAGCTGACGCGACCACCGACCACAGCGACGTTTGCCGGAACGAGACGAGGGACGCGGGTTGCGCAAGTCTGCCCCGAAGCAGGAGAGAGACACCGAGGGGCGCATGCCTCTCACGGAGCACCTGCGCGAGCTGCGGAACCGTCTGCTGAAGTCGGTTCTCGCCATTCTCATCGCGATCGTCATCGCGATGTTCTTCCAGGCGCGGATCTTCAAATTCCTGATGGATCCGATCCTCACGTCGGTCGGCTGCGCGAACGGCGCCACGACCATGGTGAACGGCAAGCCGTGCGCCGACATGGTCACCAGCGGCCTGATGTCGCCCTTCACCATCGCGCTCAAGGTGTCGCTGATGGCGGGCGTGCTGGCCGCCACCCCCGTGTGGCTCTACCAGCTGTGGGCGTTCGTCGCCCCCGGGCTGCACAACAAGGAGAAGCGCTACGCGCTCGGCTTCGTCGCGCTCGGCGTCCCGCTGTTCCTGGGCGGCGCGACCCTCGCCTACACGATCCTGCCGGAAACGGCGTCGATCATGCTGAGCTTCACCCCCGAGGACGCCAAGAACCTGCTGCCGCTCGACGACTACCTCGACCTCATCACACGCATGGTCATCGTCTTCGGCCTCGCCTTCGAACTGCCGCTCCTGCTGATCCTGCTCAATCTGACCCGGGTGCTCAGCGGCAAGCGGATGCTCGGCTGGTGGCGCGGCATGGTCGTCGGCCTGACGATCTTCGCCGCCATCGCCACCCCCGGCGGCGACCCCATCTCCATGCTGGTCCTGGCCGGTCCGCTCGCGGTGCTCTACTTCGTGGCGTGCGGCTTCTCGCTGCTCAACGACCGGCGCAGGCAGCTGGGCAACCCGGACCGCGATCTCGGCGACGACGAGGCGTCCGACCTCGACCTGACACCCGAGCCCATCGGCGGGATCACCTCCGGCTCCTCGCGGCCCGCCCTGCCCGGCCAGTCGGACGGCGGCCGTACCGACCGGCTGAACGGCTACGACGACGTCACCTGACCCGACGGCGCCCCCGGCGCCCCGAGCGGCCCGCCCGGACGATCCGGCGGGCCGCTTCCCGTAGCGCGGGCCGACGGGCGGTCGGGGGCGGCCGGCCGACGGTGACCGGCCCCCGCGCCCACGGGCGGTCGGCCGAGCGCGCGGAAAGATCGGGCTGACTGTCGGAGGTGGCGGGTAGGCTCGAACGCAAGATGACAGAGGACCTCTCCCCAGCCGAGCGCTACGCCGCTGCCCGGATCCGCGCCGCCGACCAGGCCACGGCCCTCGCGCCGTTCCGCGAGATGTACGACTTCGCTCTCGACCCGTTCCAGATCGAGGCGTGCCGGGCCCTGGAGTCGGGCAAGGGCGTGCTCGTGGCCGCGCCCACCGGCTCCGGCAAGACGATCGTCGGCGAGTTCGCCGTGCACCTGGCCCTCGCCGAAGGCCGCAAATGCTTCTACACCACCCCCATCAAGGCGCTCTCCAACCAGAAGTACACCGATCTGGCCAAGCGCTACGGCGCGGACAAGGTCGGCCTGCTGACCGGTGACAACAGCGTGAACGCGGACGCTCCGGTGGTCGTCATGACCACCGAGGTCCTGCGGAACATGCTCTACGCCTCCTCGCAGTCGCTCCTGGGGCTCGGCTATGTGGTGATGGACGAGGTGCACTACCTCTCCGACCGCTTCCGGGGCGCCGTCTGGGAAGAGGTGATCATCCATCTCCCCGAGTCGGTCACCCTGGTCTCGCTCTCGGCGACCGTCTCCAACGCCGAGGAGTTCGGCGACTGGCTGGACACCGTCAGGGGAGACACCGAAGTGATCGTCTCCGAGCACCGGCCCGTGCCCCTGTGGCAGCACGTGATGGCCGGGCGGCGGATGTACGACCTGTTCGAGGAGGAGACCGACCACGGCGGCCGGGGAGTCGGCAAGCGGGAGGTCAGCCCCGATCTCGTCCGGCTCGCCCGGATGGAGAACCAGCGCACGTACAACCCGCGCGAGCGCCGCCGCGGCAAGATGGTCCGCGAGGCGGACCGGGAGCGCGAGCGGCGCCAGCGCGGCCGGATCTGGACGCCCGCCAGGCCCGAGGTCATCGAGCGCCTCGACGCCGAGGGGCTGCTCCCCGCCATCACCTTCATCTTCAGCCGGGCCGGCTGCGAGGCCGCCGTGCAGCAGTGCATGTACGCGGGACTGCGGCTCAACAACGAGGACGCGCGCCACCGCGTCCGCGAGATCGTGGAGGAGCGCACCGCCTCCATCCCCGGTGAGGACCTCCATGTCCTCGGCTACTACGAGTGGCTGGAGGGGCTGGAGCGGGGCGTCGCCGCGCACCACGCCGGGATGCTGCCGACCTTCAAGGAGGTCGTGGAGGAGCTGTTCGTCCGCGGCCTGGTCAAGGCGGTCTTCGCCACCGAGACGCTGGCGCTCGGCATCAACATGCCCGCCAGGTCCGTGGTCCTGGAGAAGCTCGTCAAGTGGAACGGCGAGACGCACGCCGACATCACCCCCGGCGAGTACACCCAGCTGACCGGCCGGGCGGGACGCCGGGGCATCGACGTCGAGGGCCACGCCGTGGTGCTCTGGCAGCGCGGCATGGACCCCGGCGCGCTGGCGGGACTGGCCGGGACCCGGACGTATCCGCTGCGCTCCAGCTTCCGGCCCTCGTACAACATGGCCGTCAATCTCGTGCAGCAGTTCGGCAGCCATCGTTCGCGGGAGCTGTTGGAGACCTCCTTCGCCCAGTTCCAGGCCGACCGGTCGGTCGTCGGGATCTCCCGTCAGGTCCAGCGCAACGAGGAGGGCCTCGACGGCTACCGCGAGGGCATGACCTGTCATCTCGGAGACTTCGAGGAGTACGCGCGGCTGCGCCGCGATCTCAAGGACCGCGAGACGGAGCTGGCCAAACAGGGCGCGGCCCAGCGCAGGGCGGCAGCCGCCGCGTCGCTGGAGAAGCTCAAGGCGGGCGATGTCATCCATGTGCCGACCGGCAAGTTCGCCGGCCTCGCGCTGGTGCTCGAACCGGGGCTGCCGGCCGGGCGCGCCAATGGACACCGCGGCTTCGAGTACCAGGAAGGCCCGCGTCCGCTGGTGCTGACCGCCGAGCGCCAGGTCAAGCGGCTGGCCTCGATGGACTTCCCGGTCCCGGTGGAGGCCCTGGAGCGGATGCGCATCCCCAAGTCGTTCAACGCGCGCTCGCCGCAGTCCCGGCGCGATCTGGCCTCCGCGCTGCGCACCAAGGCCGGCCACATCGTGCCCGATCGGCACCGCAAGCAGCGGGCCGCGGCGGCCGACGACCGGGAGATCGCCCGGCTCCGCGCGGATCTGCGCGCGCACCCCTGCCACGGCTGCGACGAGCGGGAGGACCACGCCCGCTGGGCCGAGCGCTACCACCGGCTCCAGCGGGACACCCGGCAGCTGGAGCGCCGGATCGAGGGCAGGACGAACACGATCGCCCGCACCTTCGACCGGATCGTCGCCCTCCTCACCGAGCTGGACTACCTGCGCGGCGACGAGGTCACCCGGCACGGCAAGCGGCTGGCCCGCCTCTACGGCGAGCTGGATCTGCTGGCGAGCGAGTGCCTGCGCGAGGGAGTCTGGGAAGGGCTCTCACCGGCCGAACTGGCCGCCTGCGTCTCGGCGCTGGTGTACGAGGCGCGGCAGGCCGATGACGCGGTGGCGCCCAAGGTGCCCTCGGGCGCGGCGGCGAAGGCGCTGGGCGAGATGGTCCGTATCTGGGGCCGGCTCGACGCCCTGGAGGAGGACCTGAAGATCAGCCAGACGGAGGGCGTCGGACAGCGCGAGCCCGACGTCGGCTTCGCCTGGCCGGTCCACATGTGGGCCTCCGGCAAGGGGCTCGACGAGGTGCTGCGCGAGGCGGAGATGCCGGCGGGGGACTTCGTGCGCTGGTGCAAGCAGGTCATCGACGTGCTCGGCCAGATCGCCGCCGCGGCCCCGCGCGAGAACAGCACGGTCGCGAAGAACGCCCGCAAGGCGGTCGACGAGGTGCTGCGCGGAGTGGTGGCCTACAGCTCGGTCGGCTGACGGCCCGGCGAAGTCGCCCACGGGAGCGGCCGGCGCGAGAAGATCGCGCCGGCCGCTCCCGTCCTCAGCGGCCGGTCCCCGAGGCGGGGACGGACCGGGTCACATCTTCGGCATCAGGACGGTGTCGATGATGTAGACGGTCGCGTTGGCGGTGGGCACGTTGCCGCAGACGACCTTGGCGGAGTCGTTCACGGTGTACGACTCGCCCGAGCCCGCGGTGGTGAGCGTGCTCTTCTCCAGGGTCGGGAAAGTGCCGCTGTCCAGCGTCTTGGGGGCCAGCTTCTCGCCCACGACGTGGTACGTGAGGATCTTCGTCAGGGTCTCCTTGTCGGCGAGGACCTTGTCCAGGTCGGCCTTCGGGATCTTGGCGAACGCCTCGTTGGTCGGCGCGAAGACCGTGACGTCCTTGGCGTTGTTCAGGGTGTCCACCAGGCCGGCCTTCTTCACCGCGGTGACCAGCGTGGACAGGTCGGGGTTGTTGGAGGCGGCGGTCGCGACCGGGTCCTTCGACATGCCGTCGAAGCTGCCCGCGCCGGTCTTCGGCACCGAGGCACAGGCCGTACCGAAGGGCTGGTCGCCGGTGCCGGCCGCGTCGTCGGTGGTCGCCGACTCCTTGGGAGCGGCGGCGGTCGCCGAGTCCTTGCTGTCCTTGCCGTCGTCACCGGAGCAGGCGGTGAGGGCCAGCGGCAGCACGGCGGCGCCCACGAGGGCGATGGCGGCACGCTGGAAACGGGTGGCGATCATGTCGTATCTCCTTGGAAGTCATGCGCGGACTGTTCCGCACACGGGGGGTGTTCATGGCTTGTGTGCTGGTCTGTGGGGCGTGCTCCGGCATGGGGGTGCCGTGGTGGGAGCACGGTGTCGCGGAAGGTGACGGCGCCGGCCCGGTCAGGTCACGGCGACCACCACCGAGTGCCAGCCGGTCGCGCCGTCGGGTACGGTCCCGACGCGCTCGGAGGTCTGGGTGTGGCCGTCCCGGTCGGTGGCCCTGACCTCCAGGGTGTGGTTGCCGCTGGTCGCGGGCCACTCCCACACCCACTGGCGCCAGGTGTCCCTGGTGTCCTCGGCCGCGAGCTTCGCCGGGTGCCAGTCGCCGCCGTCGACCCGGACCTCCACCCGGGCGATGCCCCGGTGCTGGGCCCAGGCGACCCCGGCGACCGGGACCCTGCCCGGCTTGGGGGAGGCGAACGGCCGGGGCGTGTCGATCCGCGACTCGGTCTTGATCGGAGCCTCCTTGGACCAATCGCGCTTCACCCAGTACGCGTCGTACTCGGCGAACGTGGTGATCTCCAGGTCCTGGAGCCACTTGCAGGCCGAGACGTAGCCGTACAGGCCGGGCACCAGCATCCGTACCGGAAAGCCGTGGTCGAAGGGGAGCGGTTCCCCGTTCATCCCCAGCGCCAGCATGGCGTCGCGCCCGTCCATCACCGTCTCCACCGGTGATCCGATGGTCATCCCGTCGACCGAGCGCGCCACTATCTGGTCGGCCGGACCGCCCCGGGACGGGGGCCGTACCCCGGCCTCGCGCAGCAGGTCGGCCAACCGGACGCCGATCCAGCGGGCATTGCCCACATAGGGACCGCCGACCTCGTTGGACACACAGGTCAGGGTGATGTCGCGCTCGATCAACTCCCGCCGGAGCAGATCGTCATAACCGAACGTCAGTGGACGGGCGACGCCCTTGCCGTGGATCCTCAGCCGCCATGCGGTGGCATCGACCCGGGGCACCACCAGCGCGGTGTCCACCCGGTAGAAGTCCTTGTTGGACGTCGTGAAGGAGGACAGGCCCCGGATTCCGAGGTCCGCGCCCGCCGGCACCGCACGGGCCGGTGAGGCGGGCTTCGGGAGTACGGCACCGGCCCGCGACGCGACGGCGTCGGCCGCCCCCGACGCGTTGAGCCGGCGCCCGAGGACGCCCGCTCCGGCCGACGCCGCCACGGCGGCCGTCGCGGCGATCACAAAGCCGCGCCGGTCGAAGGTTCCGTCCCCGTCCGCGACGGCAGCGGATCGAGGACGGGGCGAGAGCCTGCCGGCCAGCGTGTACAGCACCGCCGAGGCCACCAGAGCGCCCACGACCGAAGGCAGTGCGTCGAGGAGACCGCCGTCGGGCCGGCTCACCGCCGCCACCGCTCCGATCGCGCCGAAGACCAGGACCGCCGCCGAGCCCGACAACCGGTGGCGCGGCGCGGCCACTCCGACCGCCATGGCGAAGAGCGCCAGGAGGGCCAGGATGCCGAGCTGGAGCACCAGCTTGTCGTCGGTCCCGAAGTTCCGTACGGCGAAGTCCTTCAGAGCGGGCGGGGTGAGGTCGATGACCGCACCGCCGACCACCGTGACCGGACTCGATTCGGGCCGTACGGCCGACGCGACCAGCTCCGCGACGCCCAGCGCCGTGAACCCCGTGATCAGCCCGCTCAGCGCGCCGCAGCCGCCGCGCAGCAGTCGGGCCGGCCAGTCACGGGGACGGGCCTGCGGGGCCGGAACTTCTCGGTCTTCGCTCACACCGGCCATTCGGCGCCGCCCGCCGAACGGATTGGTCGGCCACCCGAACGAAGTAAAAAACGTACCGCGCGCAGAAAGATCGCACCGCCGACCAATCCCCCGGACCCGTTGGTCCGAATGCACTACCGAACGCACCGCAGAGGGGCCGGGCCCCGGTGATCCGGACGGACAAGGGAGTGGCGATGAGCGGCGAACGCCCGCGTACGGCCGTGGTGGGCAGCGGAGTGGCGGGACTGACCGCCGCCTATGTGCTCCGGCGCGCACACGACGTGACGCTGTACGAGGCCGACGACCGGCTCGGCGGCCACGCCCACACCCACGACGTACCGTCCGCCGACGGGCGGGTGCACCGCGTCGACTCCGGGTTCATCGTGCACAACAGGCGCACCTACCCCCATCTGCTCAGACTCTTCGAGGAGTTGGGGGTCGCCACCCAGGAATCCGAGATGAGCATGTCCGTACGGTGCGACGGCTGCGGCCTCGAATACGCCGGGGCACGCGGCCCCGCCGGACTCTTCGCCCGGCCGCGCAACGCGCTCGGCCCGCGCTATCTGCGGCTGCTCACCGAGGTGCCGGTCTTCCACCGGCGCGCCCGCGCCCTCCTCGCGACGGCCGCGGCCGAGGACGGCGGCCGCCCGGAGCGGACCCTCGGCGAGTTCCTCGCCGAGGGCGCCTTCTCCCCGTACTTCACCTCGCACTTCATGACCCCGGTCGTCTCGGCGGTCTGGTCCTGCGACGCGCGGACCGCGATGCGCTACCCGGCCCGCTACCTCTTCCGCTTCATGGCGCACCACGGCATGCTCGCCATCGGCGGCTCCCCGGTCTGGCGCACCGTCAGCGGCGGTTCGCGCGCGTATGTGGAGCAGGTCGGCAAACACCTGGACACCGTGCGCACCAACACCCCGGTGCGAGCCGTGCGCCGCCTCACGGACGGGGTCGAGATCGTCACCGACGACGCCGCCCCCCGGCGCTACGACGCGGTGGTCGTCGCCGTCCACCCCGACCAGGCGCTGCGGATGCTCGCCGACGCCACCGACGACGAGCGCCGCGTCCTCGGCGCGTTCCGCTACTCCCGCAACCCCACCCAGCTGCACACCGATACGAGCGTGCTGCCCCGCGCCAGGAACGCCCGCGCGTCCTGGAATTTTTCGATGCCGTCCTGCGACGCGGGCGCCGACGCCGTACGGGTCAGCTACGACATGAACCGGCTCCAGCGGCTCGACGCACCCGAGACCCACGTCGTCACCCTCAACGGCGCCGACCTGGTGGACCCGGAGCGTGTCATCGCTCGCATGGTCTACGAACACCCCGTCTACACCCCCGAGTCCGTCGCCGCCCAGCACGAACTGCCCGCCCTCAGCGGCCCCGTGACCGCCTTCGCGGGCGCCTACCACGGCTGGGGTTTCCACGAGGACGGCTGCCGTTCCGGCGTCGAAGCGGCGGCGGCCCTGGGGGTGACGTGGTGAGCACCACCGCCCGGCCGGCGACCACCGTCCCCGCCCTCTACACCTGCCTCGTCGGCCATGTCAGGACCGCGCCGACCCGCTACACCCTGCGCCACCGCACCTACATGTGGCTGATCGACCCCGACCGGCCGCCGCGGCTGCCCCGCCCGCTGCGCCCGCTCGCCCGGTTCGACGCCCGGGACCACTTCGGCGGCACGCGGCCGACCATCCGCGCCGGCCTGGAGGAGTTCCTCGCCGCCCGGGGGATCGATCTGGCCGACGGGCGGGTGACGATGCTCGCCCACGCCCGGGTCTTCGGCCATGTCTTCAACCCGCTCACCCTCTTCTGGTGCCACGGGTCCGACGGCCGGCAGCTGTGCGTCGTCGCCGAGGTCCACAACACCTACGGCGAGCGGCACTGCTATCTGCTGCGGCCCGACGGGAGCGGACGGGCCACGGTGGACAAGGAGTTCTACGTCTCCCCGTTCTTCCCCGTCGACGGCGCCTACCGGATGCGGCTGCCGGAGCCGGGGGAGCGGCTGAGCCTCACGGTCCGGCTGGAGCGGGACGGGGGGCGGCCCTTCACCGCGACCGTACGGGGCGAGCGCCGCCTCGCCACCACCGGAGCCCTGGTCCGCACCGCCCTGCGGCACCCCTGGCCGACCGCCCTCGTCTCCCTCGGCATCCGTCTGCACGGCATCCGGCTCCTGCTGCGCCGGCTGCCCGTACGTCCCCGTCCCCACCACAGCCCGCAGGAAGGTGTGAAGTGAGCGTGTCCGTGTCCCCTCTGTCCCCGGAGTCCCACCGGACTCCCGAGTCGCCGGCCCCGGCGGCGGCCACCGCGCGGCCCACCGCCGTGGACGAGCGGCGCTGGCCCGACGTGGCGCGTCAGCCTCCCGCCTCATGGCTCCGTACAGCCGTCGCCGAGCGGGTCGTCCGGCACGCCCTGGCCCGGCTGCCGCTGCGCGTACGCCTCGCCGGCGGCGAGACCGTCGGCCTCGGCGGCCCGCTGATGGAGGTCCGCGATCCGAAGGCGTTCTTCCGCCGGATCGGCGCGGGCGGGCTCATCGGCTTCGGCGAGTCCTACATGGCCGGTGAGTGGGAGGCCCGCGACCTGGTCGGTGTGCTGACCGTGCTCGCCGAACGCGCGGCGACCCTGATCCCCGGGCCGCTCCAGAAGCTGCGCGGCGTCTGGGCGCCGAAGCGGCCCACCGCCCAGCGCAACACCCCCGAGGGGTCGCGCGACAACATCAGCCGCCACTACGACCTGTCGAACGACCTGTTCACGCTCTTCCTCGACGAGACGCTCACCTACTCCTCGGCCCTCTTCCGCGGCTTTCCCGCCGACCGCTCCCTGCTCGCCGCCGCCCAGCACCGCAAGATCGACCGGCTGCTGGACGAGGCCGGGGCCGGTCCCGGTACCGAACTGCTGGAGATCGGCACCGGCTGGGGCGAACTGGCCCTGCGCGCCGCCGCGCGCGGCGCCCGGGTCCTCACCGTCACGCTCTCGCGGGAACAGCGCGACCTGGCCCGCGAGCGGATCGCCGCAGCGGGTTACGCCGACCGGGTCCGGGTCGAACTGTGCGACTACCGCGCGGTGGAGGGTTCCTTCGACGCCATCGTCAGCGTCGAGATGATCGAGGCCGTCGGAGCCGAGTTCTGGCAGGAGTACTTCGGCACGCTGGACCGGCTGCTGGCGCCCGGCGGCCGGATCGCCCTCCAGGCGATCACCATGCCGCACGACCGGATGCTCGCCTCCGAGGACACCTTCACCTGGATCCAGAAGTACGTCTTCCCCGGCGGTTTCCTGCCCTCCGTCGAGGCCATCGAGCGGATCACCGCCGCGCACACGGCGCTGCGCGTCGCCGCCCGGGACGGCTTCGGACCGCACTACGCCGAGACGCTTCGGCTGTGGCGCGAGACCTTCACCGAACGGGCCGAGCAGGTGGACGCGCTCGGCTTTGACGCCGTCTTCCGCCGGCTGTGGACCTTCTACCTCGCCTACTCCGAAGCGGGTTTCCGCTCCGGCTATCTCGATGTGCAGCAGATGCTGCTGACCAAGGAGACCTCCCGGTGAACGGCTTCCCGTGGGCGGCGTTCGGCCAGGGGATCGGCGCCGCCGCTGTGGCCGCGCTCGCCGTCATGCTCGTGACGTTCGCCATCGCCGTCGCCCGGGGGCTCCACCGGATCGTCGACATCGCCTGGGGCATCGCCTTCACCGCGGTCGCGCTCGTCTCGTACGCCGTCTCGGCGGGCGAGGGCGACGAAGCGCGGCGGCTGCTGGTCACCGTCCTGACCGCCGTGTGGGGGGTGCGGCTGGCCGGTCATATCGCGGCGCGCGGACGCGGCCACGGCGAGGACGCGCGGTACGAGGCGATGCTCGCCAAGGCCCCCGGCCACCGGAACCTGTACGCCCTGCGCATGGTCTACCTGCTCCAGGGAGCGCTGGTGGTGCTGGTCTCGCTGCCCGTCCAGGCGGCGCAGTACGCCAGGGGACCGCTCGGTCCCCTGGCGTACGCGGGCTGCGCGCTGTGGCTGGTCGGACTGTTCTTCGAGGCGGTCGGTGACCGCCAGCTCGCCCGGTTCAAGGCCGACCCCGCCAACCGGGGCCGGGTCATGGACCGGGGGCTGTGGAGCTGGACGCGCCACCCCAACTACTTCGGTGACTTCTGTGTCTGGTGGGGGCTGTTCCTGATCGTCTGCGACGCCCCGGCGGCAGCGGCGGCGACCGTCGTGAGCCCGCTGGTGATGAGCTTCCTGCTGATCAACGGCAGCGGAAAGCGGCTGCTGGAACGGCACATGGCCGACCGGCCGGGCTTCGCCGAGTACACCGCCCGGACCAGCGGCTTCTTCCCGCTGCCGCCGAAGCGGAGCGAGTGCGGGGAGGGGCGCTAGCCGCCTTCGAGGCCACGGGCGCGCGCGAAGCGTGCCCGGCCCTCCGCGAGGTCCACGACCGGGTCCGGATAGTCCAGCCGGGCCCGGTCCCGCTCGTCCAGCTGCCAGGGCCGGTGCACCGAGGAGCCGGGCACCCCGGCCAGCTCGGGCACCCAGCGCCTGACGTAGTCACCGCGCGGATCGAAGCGCTTGGCCTGGATCAGCGGGTTGAGGACCCGGTTGGGCCGGGTGTCCGTGCCGGTGCCCGCGCACCACTGCCAGTTGAGCTGGTTGTTGGCGAGATCGCCGTCCACCAGCAGATCCAGGAAGTGACGCGCCCCCACCCGCCAGTCCACGTACAGGGTCTTCGTGAGGAAGCTCGCCACCAGCAGCCGGCCCCGGTTGTGCATCCAGCCCTCGTGCAGCAGCTGGCGCATGGCCGCGTCGACGACCGGATATCCGGTGCGTCCCTCGCGCCAGGCGGTGATCTCCTTGTCGTCCGTACGCCACCGGTCGCCGTGCGTGCGGTAGTCCGACCACGCGGCCCGCGGCCGGGCCGCGAGCACCTGGTGGTGGAAGTCCCGCCAGGCCAGCTGCCGTACGAACGCCTCGGCGCCCGCCCCGCCCCTGCGCCGCGCCCGGCGCACCAGCTCCGCCGCCGAGAGGCAGCCGAAGTGGAGGTACGGGGAGAGCCGGGAGGTGGCGTCGCCCGCCAGGTCGTCGTGGCGCTCCTCGTACGATTCCATCCCGCCCGCCGACCACGCGGCGAACCGTTCGCGGGCCACGGCCTCCCCGCCGCGGGCGAGTCCGGGGGAGACCCCCTGGACCGCGCTCCGCTCCGGCAGCGGCTCCCCGGTGATCCCGTCGGGCACGCGGATGGTCCTGGGCGCGGCGCCCACCGCGCGGGTGCCCGTCTCCTCCCAGCGGCGGAAGTACGGCGTGAACACCGCGAAGTGGTCCTTGCCCGCCGGGGCGAGCTGTCCCGGCGGCACCGCTGTGACCACCGCGTCGTGCGCGACCAGGCTCGCCCCCGCCCGCTCCAGCTCCGCCCGCAGCCGCTCCTCCCGGCGCGTCGCGTATCCGCTCACCCCGGCGGCCACATGGACCCACCGGGCACCGCTCTCGCGGACCACCCGGCAGACCTGTTCGACGGGGTCGCCGCCGCGGACCACCAGCCGGCCACCGCGCTCACGCAGCGCGGCGTCCAGGGAGGCGAGGCAGTCGGCGAGGAAGGCCCGGCGGTTGGGCGCGTCGAAGCCCGCGGCGGCGATGCCGGGGTCGGCGACGAACAGCGGGACGACCTCGTCGGCACCGGCCAGCGCGGCGCGCAGCGCCGGCTGGTCGTGCACCCGCAGATCGGAGGTGAACAACACCACCGCTGTGCTCATGGCGACGCTCCCATCAGGCGTTCGGGAAGTCCATCAGGGCCAGTGGGTCGGAGGTGGGCTGTTTCGAGCCACCGGCCGGTTCCACTGTGATACCCATTCCGGACGCGTCCTTCACGGAACCTTCCATCAGCACCGACGCGGAGCCGCCGGCCGGGTCCATCAGCCCGGCGGCGCGCATGGTGCCGCCGTCGTTGTACCAGAGCTCGTACACCTTGCCGCTGGGCGGTTCCGGCATCCCCGACGCGATGAACGCGGCCTTGTCCCGGCCGCGGGAGATCACGACCGTGCCCGTCGCGCCGTCGGTCAGCCTGCCCGTGACGACCTTGGCGTCCGGGGCGGCCAGCACCTCGGCCAGCTCCTGCGAGTGGAGCCGCGACGCCTCCGCGCGGTGCCGCGCGTCCCGCGCCTCCTGGTGCTGCCACACCGCGACGCCGCCGAACCCGACGGCGCCGGCCAGGCACGCGGCGAGCGCGAAGCGGGAGAGCGAGCGGCTCCGGGCGGCCCCGCCCGGGCGGGACCGGGGCGCCACCTTCGGCGGGTCCTGCCGCTCGGTGGCGATACGCCGCAGCACCTGCTCCTTCAGGGCGGGCGGCGGCGTCACGGCCACGGCTCCGGCGAGCCTGGCGGCCGTGGCGGCCAGTTCGCGCACCTCCAGGGCGCACGGTTCGCACGCCTCCAGGTGGCGTTCGAACTCGGCGCGTTCCTGCGGCGCCAGCGCGTGCAGCGCGTACGCACCGGTCAACGTGTGCAGATCGGCGACGGTCATGCGTTCACCCCCAGGCAGTCACGCAGCCGGATCAGACCGTCGCGCAATCGGGTCTTGACCGTACCCAGCGGGACCGCGAGCAGCTCGGCGACCTCCCGGTAGGCGAGGCCCTGGTAGTACGCCAGGTTCACCGACTGGCGCTGGAGTTCGGTGAGCGCGCGCAGACAGCGGCGCACCTGCTCACGTTCGAGACTCGCCTCGACCTGTTCGGTGACCTCGTCGTAGGCCGGGGTGCGCTCCAGCAGGGCGGCCCGCTGCTCGCGGTCGCTGGACGCCTGGGCGGAGCGCACCCGGTCCACCGCCCGGCGGTGGGCGAGGGTGAGCACCCAGGTCATGACGCTGCCGCGGCTCGGCTGGAAGCGGGCGGCGGTACGCCACACCTCCAGCAGCACCTCCTGCGCCACCTCCTCCGACTGGGCCGGGTCGCGCAGCACGGAGCGCACCAGCCCCAGGACGGGCCCGCAGACCTGGTCGTACACGCGGGAGAAGGCGTCCTGGTCCCCTCTGGCCACCTGGACCAGCAAATCCTGTATATCGGGCCCCGCCGAGGCGGGCCCCCCGATCTGTACGGCTTCTTTCACGCGGCTTTCCTCCGGTACGGACACAGGTGCGACGGGCCGGTCGCGCCGGTGGGCGCGTCACCCGGCCGGGCTTCACCGGGGATTCGGAGCCGGTGCCCACGTGGATTGGTCCGGGCGGGAGGGAGGGGCCGGCCGGGCGCTCATGGGTACGGCCGATGTTCGCACGGAGGTCCGACAGCCGCCGGACGCGCGAGCAGCCGCCGTACGGACCCGTGCGCTCCGGCACCCCGCCACGGGCACGCCGAAAAGGCCACCCGCACGCCGGAACACGTACGCATGGCCTTCAAGGATCCGCTGGACGCAGGTCGGCGGAGCGGCTACGGGGCCGGCTGCTCCTGCTCCCGCTCCACCTGCTCGTTCCACTCGCGCTTGACGGCCCGCCACGCCTCGTCGCTCTGGCCGAGCCGCCAGTACCCCGAGATCGACAGCCGCTCGCGCGGCACGCCGCGCTCCAGCCGCAGATGGCGGCGCAGCTCCTTCACGAAGCCGGCCTCGCCGTGGACGAACGCCTGGACGTCACCGGCCGGGAAGTCCAGCTCGCGGACCGCGGCGACCAGCGCCTCCCCCACCGGACGGTCCCCTCGGTGCAGCCAGGTGACCCCGGTCCCGTCCGGAACGGTGATCTTCTGTTCCTCGGCGGGACCCGAGATCTCCACGAAGGCGTGCACGACGGCGCCCGCCGGCATCCGCTCCAGCGAGGCGGCGATCGCCGGCAGGGCGCTCTCGTCACCGACCAGCAGATGCCAGTCCGCCGTCGCCTCCGGGACGTAGAGACCGCCCGGGCCCAGGAGCCGTACCGTCTCGCCCACCTGGGCGCGCGCCGCCCACGGGCCCGCGAGTCCCTGGTCCCCGTGCACGACGAAGTCGATGGCCAGCTCCAGCGTGGCCGGGTCCCAGCTCCGCACCGTGTACGTACGGTTGGCGGGCCACTGCTCGCGCGGGAACTCGGCGCGGATGCGGTCCATGTCGAAGGGCTCGGGGTAGGTCACGCCCTCGGCGTCGAACAGCACCTTCACGTAGTGGTCGCTGAACTCACCGGCCCGGACGGCGGCCAGCCCCTCACCGCCGAGGACGACGCGCACCATGTGCGGAGTGATCCACTCGGTGCGCAGGACTTGTCCCTCATGGACTTTCGGCGACGTACGGGCCGGCTTCTCCGCCATGGTGGTCTCCCTCGACTGGCATGAGCTTAGGTATGCCTAAGTTAACACTCAGTGGTGGAGAGTGGCGAGCAGCCGCTGCAATGAGCCGCCCAGCCCCCAGCGGACGGCGAGCGCGTCGAGCAGCGCCGGGTCGCGCGGCTCCGAGGGCAGGACGGGGTCGAACTCCGGCAGCGGGACGTCCCCGGCGACCCGGACGACCTTCGGGGCGACCGCCAGATACTCCCGCGCGCCGTCGAGCCGGCCCCGCTGTGTCGGGGTGAGCTTCGAGCGCGGGTCGTCCACCGCCGCCATGATCCCGGCCAGATCGCCGTACGCGGTGATCAGCTTGGCCGCCGTCTTCTCCCCGATGCCGGGCACTCCCGGCAGCCCGTCGCTCGGGTCGCCGCGCAGCAGGGCCAGATCCACATAGCCGGAGCCGTCGACCCCGTACTTCTCGCGCAGCAGCGCCTCGTCCGTCACCCGGAGCGTCCCGACCCCCTTCACGGGATAGAGCACCCGCACCTCCCGGGCGTCGTCGACCAGCTGGTACAGATCGCGGTCGCCGGTGACGATGTCCACCGGACCGCGCGCCCGCCCGGCGAGCGTGCCGATCACATCGTCCGCCTCGTACCCCGCCACGCCGACCCGGGCGACGCCCAGCGCGTCGAGCACCGCCTCGATGACCGGGACCTGCGGGGCCAGGGTGTCTGGGGTGTCCTCCTCGTCGGGGGCCCCGGTGTGCTCAGCGGCCACGCGATGGGCCTTGTAGGAGGGGATCAGCTCCACCCGCCAGGCGGGCCGCCAGTCGGCGTCCATGCACGCCACCAGCTGGTCGGGGCGGTGGTCCTGGACCAGCCGCGCGATGAAGTCGAGCAGACCGCGCACCGCGTTGACCGGGGTGCCGTCCGGGGCCTTCACGGAGTCGGGGACCCCGAAGTAGGCGCGGTAGTAGAGGGAAGCGCTGTCGAGGAGCATCAGGCGAGGCGTCACATCTCCGATCATGCCCCGCCCCACCGACAATTCCGGCCGCCGGGCGCCTCGGGTGTCCCGCCCGGCCTCCGTGGTCACGAACGGTGACCGGCCCATAGCCGAAAGAGGCTAACGAGCCAAGATGACCGTCAGTTGATGTGATCTGAATCACTCATTTGTTTGGCTTGTGTAAGTGGGGGCAGGCGCGGACCCGGAGCGAACCAGGTTGCAAGTTCAAGTAGTGCAGCCGGTGAGCGGGCCGACTCCGCTCGCTCCACGGCCCGCCCGCGGGGGTTGCGGGCCGTATTCCGTTCAACGCGTGAGGTGTATGTGTCCAGGCTGCAAGCCGAACACCTGTACAAGGTCTTCGGCAGACGACCAGACGAAGCCGTGACGAAGCTCAAGAACGGTACGGACCGTGACGAGCTGCGCGCCGACGGTACGACCGCCGCGGTGATCGACGCCTCGTTCACGGTCGAGCCCGGCCAGATATTCGTCGTGATGGGCCTGTCGGGATCCGGTAAGTCCACGCTGCTGCGCATGCTCAACGGACTGCTGGAGCCCACGGCGGGACAGGTCCTGTTCGACGGGCAGGACCTCACCGCGCTGAGCCCGCAGGATCTGCGGGCGGTCCGCTCCACCAAGATCAGCATGGTCTTCCAGCACTTCGCGCTCTTCCCGCACCGCAGCGTGCTGGAGAACGCGGGATACGGACTCGAAGTACAGGGAGTGCCCCGCGAGGAGCGCGACCGGCGCGCCGCTGAGGCGCTGGAGCTGACGGGCCTGGGCGGCTGGGAGTCGTCCTGGCCCGACGAGCTGTCCGGCGGTATGCAGCAGCGCGTCGGTCTGGCCCGCGCGCTCGCCACCGACGCCGACCTGCTGCTGATGGACGAGTCCTTCAGCGCGCTCGACCCGCTGATCCGCCGCGACATGCAGGACCAGCTGCTCCAGCTCCAAAAACGGCTCAAGAAGACCATCGTGTTCATCACCCACGACCTCAACGAGGCCATGCGCCTCGGTGACCGGATCGCGGTCATGCGCGACGGCGAGATCGTCCAGCTGGGCAGCGCCGAGGACATCCTCGTCACCCCGGCCAACGACTACGTCGCCTCCTTCACCCAGGACGTCGACCGCTCCCGGGTGCTCACCGCGGGCGCGATCATGGCCGACACGGACACCGTCATCGGCACCCGTACGGACGACGGCAAGGAACTGCGCACCGCGCGGGACGTCATCGACGCGGCCCCCGCCACCGTGCCCGAGTCCACCCCGATCATCGAGCTGTTCACGCCGTGCTCCACCAGCGGCGTCGCGGTCGCGGTCGTCGACGACGAGGGCGAACTCGTCGGAGTCGTGCCGCGCGCCCGGCTGCTCGCCGTGCTCGGCGAACCGATGACCCCCACCGACGCTCCCGCCGCCACCCCGGCCGCGGCGGACAAGGCGGTCGCACGTGCCTAGGCTCCATCTCGGCGACTGGGTCGACAGCGCTGTCGACTTCCTCCAGAACCACCTGTCCTGGCTGTTCGACTTCATCGGCTCGATCGTCTCCGGCATGTACGACGGCATCAACGCGGTGCTGTCGGCCCCGGAACCCCTGCTGCTCGCGGGCATCCTCGCCGTGCTCGCCTGGTGGCTGCGCAGCCTGTCCGCCGGCGCGCTCACCTTCGTCGGATTCGCCCTCATCGACTCGATCGAGTTGTGGGGCGAGGCGATGGAGACCCTGTCGCTGGTGCTTGTCGCGACCATCATCGTGCTGGTCATCGCGATGCCGCTCGGTATCTGGGCGGCGCGCTCCAAGACGGTCAGCTCGCTGGTCCGGCCGGTGCTCGACCTGATGCAGACCATGCCCGCCATGGTCTATCTGATCCCCGGCGTGGTCTTCTTCGGTATCGGTGTGGTCCCGGGCATCGTCGCCACGATCATCTTCGCCCTGCCGCCCGGCGTCCGGATGACCGAACTCGGTATCCGCCAGGTCGACGGCGAGCTGGTCGAGGCCGCGGAGGCGTTCGGCACCACCCCGCGCAACACCCTGCTGCGGGTCCAGCTGCCGCTGGCCCTTCAGACGATCATGGCCGGGATCAACCAGGTCATCATGCTGGGCCTGTCCATGGTGGTCATCGCCGGCATGGTCGGCGGCGGCGGCCTCGGTGGCGCCGTGTACCGCGCGCTGGGCAACATCGACATCGGCCTCGGTTTCGAGGCGGGCCTCTCCGTGGTCATCCTGGCCGTGTTCCTCGACCGGATCACCGGTTCGCTCAGCCTCCAGGTCTCCCCGGTCGGCCGCCGCGCGCTGAACAAGGCCAAGGAACTGGCCGGCGGCGCGAAGATCTGGAACCACCGCCCGCAGCCCGTCGTCGCGATCGCCGGTGTGGTCGTCCTCGCGCTCGTCGCGGGCGGCATCGGCCTCTTCGGCGGCTCGTCGTCCTCCACCACCGCCGACGCCGACAACGTCGGCAAGGGCCAGAAGATCAGCATGGGGTACATCCCCTGGGACGAGGGCATCGCCTCCACCTTCCTCTGGAAGGAGCTGCTGGAGCAGCGCGGTTACGAGGTCGACGCCCGGCAGTACGAGGCCGGCTCGCTCTACACCGGTCAGGCCGGCGGTCAGATCGACATCCAGACCGACTCCTGGCTGCCGGTCACCCACGCCTCGTACTGGGCCAAGTACAAGGACAAGCTGGAGGACATGGGGGCCTGGTACGACAAGACCTCCCTGGAGATCTCCGTCCCCTCGTACGTGAAGGGCGTCAAGTCCCTCGCCGACCTCAAGGGCAAGAGCTCCACCTTCAAGGGCCGGATCATCGGCATCGAGCCCAGCGCCGGTGAGATGGGCCTGCTCAAGGACAAGGTCCTCAAGGCGTACGGCCTCGACAGCGAGTACAAGCTCGTCGACGGCTCCACCACCGGCATGCTCGCGGAGCTGAAGCGCGCGTACGCCAAGAAGGAGCCCGTCGCGGTCGTGCTCTGGTCGCCGCACTGGGCGTACGACAGCTACGACCTGACCAAGCTCGCCGACCCGAAGAAGGCGTTCGGCGCGGAGAGCGACGGGGTGCACACCCTGGCGCGCAAGGGCTTCACCGAGGACAACCCGCGGGTCGCCTCGTGGCTGAAGAACTTCAAGATGAGCGAGGCACAGCTCACCAGCCTCGAAGGCAAGATCCAGTCGGCCCAGAAGGGCCAGGAGCAGAGCGCCGTGCGCGACTGGCTCAAGGACAACCCCGGGGTCGCCGAGAAGTGGACCCCCGTCGGTGACGGTGCCGCCGCCAAGACCGCGGACGGCAAGGACGAGCGGCAGCGCGCGGTGGAGATCGGCTGGTTCCCCTGGGAGGAGGACATCGCCGCCACCTACCTGTGGAAGGCGGTCCTCCAGGAGCGCGGCTACAAGGTCAACCTGAAGCAGTTCGAACTCGGGCCGATGTACACCGCGATGTCGCGGGGCCAGGTCGACGTCCAGTTCGACGCCTGGCTGCCCAACGCGCAGAAGCGCTACTGGGACAAGTACAAGAACGACCTGACGCAGCTCGGCTCCTGGTACGGGCCGACCACGCGTGAGGTGGCCGTCCCCTCGTACATGAAGGGCGTCGACTCGCTCGCCGACCTCAAGGGGCGCGGCGACGAGTTCAAGGGCCGGATCGTCGGCATCGAGCCCGGCACCGAGGAGATGAACGTCCTCAAGGAGGACGTGCTGCCCGGTTACGGTCTCGACAAGGAGTACACGGTCGTCGACAGCTCCACGCCGGCCATGCTCGCCGAGCTGAAGCGCGCGTACGCCAAGAAGGAGCCGATCGCGGTCGCGCTGTGGACCCCGCACTGGGCCTACAACGAATTCGAGCTGACCAAGCTGAAGGACCCGCAGAAGGCGTTCGGCGACGGAGACCGGCTCACCACGGTCGCGCACAAGGACTTCCCGGAGAACTACCCGCAGCTGACCAAGTGGTTCAAGGACTTCAAGCTGAGCGAGGACCAGCTCGGCAGCCTGGAGAACGAGATCCAGAAGGCCGGCACCGGGCACGAGGAAGAGGCTGTCAAGACCTGGATGGATGACAATCCGGGCATGGCGGACAAGATGGCTCCGCTGTAGCCGGTAACGCGCGCGGCACCTGATCCGCGCGCGGAAGCACCCGCGCACCAGGGGTGGGTGTCGCCCGATCGGGCGACACCCACCCCTTCGGCGTGTTTCCCTTCCGCCCCGGCCGCGCGCATCATGGAGGACAGCTCTTGTGCGGGCGTCAACTCTGAGAGGATGACGATCCGGTCGGGAGGGAGCCAGTCATGGACGACAAGGAAGCGCTCAGGGTGGGCGCGGCCGTCCGCAGGCGGCGCAGGTCCCTGGGGATGACTCTGGCGGCGGTGGCCGCCCGCAGCGGACTGTCCGTACCCTTTCTCAGCCAGATCGAGAACGAGCGCGCCAGGCCCAGCGTC
The DNA here is from genome assembly GCF_042900885.1 of Streptomyces sp. NPDC012835. Classification (NCBI taxonomy): domain Bacteria; kingdom Bacillati; phylum Actinomycetota; class Actinomycetes; order Kitasatosporales; family Streptomycetaceae; genus Streptomyces; species Streptomyces sp. NPDC012835. The sequence continues at coordinate 1,134,824 of NZ_JBIBBW010000002.1, read as the reverse complement.
CGGTCCCTGGAGCGGGTCGCCGACGCCCTGGAGACGACCCCCGCGCAGTTGCACGCCGCCGCCGACTCGGCACGCACCGTCGATGTCGTACGGGCCGCCGACCCCGGCCCCGGGGTCCGCCGGGTGGTGCGCGGCGGGCACCAGCTGAACGCCAAGGAGTTCACCGGCGAGCAGGACACCGGCCGGGAGTACCAGCACCGCAACGACGAGATCATGTACATCGCCGACGGCGCCGCCGAGGTCGAGGCGGAGGGCCGCGCGTACCGGCTGGAGCGCGGCGACACGCTGTATCTCTCCGGCGGGGTACGCCACCGGTGGCGCGCGACCGAGCCCGGCACCCGCATCCTGGTCGTCGCCGTGGCCGAGCACATCGACGCGACCGTCGATCCCCGGCGCTGAGACGCCCCGCCGCCCGGCACGGGCGGCGGCTCACGCGGCAGGGGCGGCGGGCGGAGCCGGCGCGGCGGGCAGCGTCCCGCCGAGCACGCCGCGCGCCGTGCACCACGCGGCCACCGCCCAGGCCGTCACCAGGGCCGCGAACAGCCCCGCCGCCAGCCACTCCAGCGCCACCAGCCCGGTCCGCCCCGCCAGACCGGCCGCGCCCGTCACACACGTACCGACCGGGAACGTGAACGCCCACCACGTCATCGTGAACCGCATCCCGCGCCGGGCGGCCCGCACCACCAGCGCCGCCGCCAGCACCAGCCAGAACAGCGCGAACCCCATCACCGGCACCCCGTACAGCAGGGCGAGGACGTCGAGCGCCCGCGCGGGCGAAGCGCCCACGGCGGCGGGAGCGGCCCCGGCCAGCTGGTGGAGCGCGGTGGTCGACTGCCCCAGCGGGCCGAGGACCAGGAACAGCAGCGGGGTCGTCCCGAGCGGCGGCGGGCCGTGCAGCAGCAGCCGGGCGAGGATCAGCGGCAGCACCGTCAGCGTGGCGAGCAGGCTCACCCCGAACAGTCCGTAACAGCCGAACAGCAGGGCCGCCCGCCACTGGCCCGCCGGCAGATACGGCACCAGCGGCGGCCCTGCCGCCGCCGAGACCATGGGCGCCACCAGCGGCAGCAGCCAGGCGGGGGAGACGTCCGCCGGCGCCGGGCGGTGGCGTACGACCATCAGGTACGGGATCGTCACCGCGAGCGCCAGCCCCAGCAGCGTGCCCGCGCCGAACAGCGTCGCGTCCACGGCGACCGCCACCCGCTCGCCCAGCACCTCACGCCCCACGGCGAGCGTCGCGCTCCCCACGGCCGTCAGCGCCATCGCCAGGCATCCGAAGAAGGGCGCCACGGCCGGATCGAGGAGATGGGCGCCGGCCCGGTCGCGGTGGTGCAGCCAGTGACCCGCGCGGGCGGCGAGCAGGAACACCAGCAGCAGCGCCGACAGCGCCCACATCACCACGCACCCGGCCGCCAGCCCCGGCATCCCGCCCGCCGGCCCAGGCGCCCCGGCCCGCAGCCCGGCCCCCGCGACGGCGACGACCGCCGTGCCCATCACCGTCGCGTACCAGTTCGGTCCGAGATGCCGCAGCGCGGGCAGCCGACCACCGGAGTCTCCCCGCGCGCGGACCGGGGCGGCAGGAGCGGCGGGGTGCGCGTCGGAGCGCGCGAGAAGGGCCATACGACCACTCTGGTCCTCGGACAGGGCGCCCACCAGGCCCGTTCTCCCTATGAGGTCATAACCTGGACTTATGACCGATGTGCCGTCCGCCGCCCACTCCTGCCCGCCCACCACCGGGCCCCTCGCCCACCGGGTGCCCGACCTCGGGGCGCTGGAGCTGCTGCTCGCCGTCGCCCGGCTCGGCAGCCTCGGCCGGGCCGCCCGCGAGACCGGCATCAGCCAGCCCGCCGCCAGCAGCCGCGTCCGGGCCATGGAGCGTCAGCTCGGGGTCGCCCTGGTGGACCGCTCACCGCGCGGCTCACGGCTCACCGACGCCGGCGCGCTGGTCACCGACTGGGCCCGGCGCGTGGTGGAGGCGGCCGAGGCGTTCGACGCGGGAGCGCAGGCGCTGCGCGGGCGCCGGGACTCGCGGCTGCGGGTCGCCGCCAGCATGACCATCGCGGAGTACTTGCTGCCGCGCTGGCTGATAGCGCTGCGCCGGGAGCGGCCCGGCACCGCCGTCTCGCTGCACGCGGGCAATTCCGTCGCCGTCGCGGAACGGCTCCTGGGCCATGAGGCGGACCTCGGCTTCGTGGAGGGCCTCGCCGCGCCCGACGGCCTCGACTCGGCCGTCGTCGGCCACGACCGGCTCGTCATCGTCGCCGCGCCCGGCCACCCCTGGGCCCGCCGCCGCGCCCCGCTCGACCCGGCCGAGCTGGCCGGGGCCCCGCTCATCCTGCGGGAACCGGGATCCGGCACCCGCCAGGTCCTCGACGCCGGCCTCGCCTCCCACGGCGGGCCGGCCGAACCGCTGCTGGAACTCGCCTCCACCACGGCGCTGAAGGCGGCGGCGGTGAGCGGGGCTGGCCCCTGTGTGCTCAGCGAGCTGGCGGTCGGCGAGGAGCTGGCGGCCCACCGGCTCGTCGAGGTGCCGGTGGCGGGCGTACGGCTGCGCCGCGACCTGCGCGCGGTCTGGCCCGCCGGCACCCGGCCGACGGGCCCCGCGCGGGATCTGCTCTCCCTGACGCGTGGCGCCTTCGGCCCCGGGCGCGGCGGCTCGGCCGGTCCCGCCGCTGCCGGCTGACCCCCTCCGTGCCGGGTGTCCTTACCGGGGGCCCGTACCGGCCGCCTCCCGCTGATCCCCTCTACGCGCCCGCGCCCGCCCCGATGCCGGCGGTGCGGGCGGACGCGGCCTCGACCAGGGCCGCCATCACCCGGGTGTCCTCGGCCATCTCCGGATGCCACTGCACCCCCAGCGCCCACGCCGGGCCGGCCAGCTCCACGGCCTCGACCGTGCCGTCCGCAGCGAACGCCGACGGCGTCAGCCCCGCCCCCAGCCGGTCCACGCTCTGGTGGTGGTGCGTCGGTACGGAGAACTCCTCGGGCACCAGATCGCCGTAGCGGGTGCCCGGCACCGGCTTCACCGCGTGCTCGCCGAAGCGGCCGGCCACGCCCGAGGTGTGACCGTCCAGGTGCTGCACCAGCGTTCCGCCCAGTGCCACGTTCAACAGCTGCATGCCCCGGCAGATCCCCAGCAGCGGGGTCCCGGAGGCCAGGGCCGCCCCGATCAGGGCCAGCTCCCAGGCGTCGCGCTCCGGGGCCGTCGGCCCGGTGCGCGGGTCCCGGTCGGCTCCGTACCGTACCGGCTCCACATCGGGGCCGCCCGCGATCACCAGCCCGTCCAGCCGGGCCACCGCCGAGGCGGCGGCGCCGGGACCGGGGTCGGGCGGGAGCATCGCGGCCAGACCGCCCGCCCGCTGGACGAGCCGGGGGTAGCCGGCGGGCAGGAGAGCGGCGGGCAGCTCCCAGACGCCCCAGGAGACGGACGTCTCCAGATAGGTGCTGACGCCGATGAGGGGCTTCATGGTCGCGTCCTCCGTGCTGGTTCTCGTGCTGTCTCTCGCGCTGTGCGCACTGTCAGTCCCGTTCGAGTTCGGCCTCGGCCGCGGCCAGCGCCGCGAACTCCTCCTCGGGCGCCGCGGCCACCAGCCGGTGCCGACTGTAGAAGGTGAAGTAGGCCAGGGCGACGACATAGACGCCGAGCGCGATGAAGGCCGCGTCCTTGTCCACCAGGAACGTCGCGACCAGCGCCGACAGCGCCAGGACGAACGCCACGCCGGAGGTGAGCATGCCGCCCGGTGTGCGGTACGGGCGGGGGAGGCCCGGCTCGCGGCGGCGCAGCACGAGATGGGAGAGGGCCATCAGGGAGTACGAGATGGTCGCGCCGAACACCGCCACGTTGAGCATCCGGCCGCCGTCCCCGGTGGCCGCCGCCAGCGCGAAGCCGATCGCGCCGGGGATCAGAAGACCCGGATAGGGGGCTTTGCGGGCGCTCGTGAGGGAAAGGAACCGGGGCAGATAGCCCGCGCGCGAGAGCGCGAACAGCTGCCGGGAGCCGGCGTAGATCAGGGAGAAGAAAGACGCGACCAGACCAGCGAGACCCGCGTAGTTCACGAACCGGCTCAGCGGAGTCGGCTCGCCGTCGCCCTGGAGCGCGACCACCAGCGGGTTGCCCGCCTCCTGGACGGCGGCCGAACCCCGCGCCCCCGTCGCGGCGAAGAAGGTCACCAGCGCCAGCAGGACGAGCACGCCCATGGCGATCGACAGCGCCCTCGGCATGGAACGCACCGGGTCCTTGGCCTCCTCGGCGGCCAGCGGCACCCCCTCCACCCCCAGGAAGAACCACATGCCGAACGGGAACGCCGCCCAGATGCCCAGCACGCCGAACGGCAGCCAGGAGTTCGCGCCGAACGCCGCCTCGTCCACGGGGATGTCGTTGAGTCCGCTCGCGTCGAACTCGGTGAAGGCGCCGACCGCGAAGATCAGCAGCGCCGCCACCGCGACGGCCGTCACCACCAGGCTGAAGCGCAGCGCCTCACCGACCCCCCAGAGATGGATGCCGATGAAGATCACGAAGCAGGCCAGATAGACCGGCCAGCCGGCCGTCAGACCGAAGAGACGGAGGGATTCGACGTACTCGCCGATGAAGATGGAGATCGCGGCCGGAGCCAGGATGTACTCGATGAGGATCGCCGTGCCGGTGAGGAAGCCGCCCCAGGTGCCCAGCGCGCGGCGGGCGAAGCCGTAGCCGCCGCCGGCGGTGGGGAGGATGGCGGACAGCTCGGCGAGCGAGAAGACGAGACACGCGTACATCACCCCCATCAGCACCATGGCGATCGCGAGGCCGCCGAAGCCGCCCTCGGAGAGGCCGATGTTCCAGCCGGAGAAGTCCCCGGAGACGACATAGGCGACCCCGAGACCGGTCAGCAGCAGCCAGCCCGCGCTGCCGCGCCGCAGCGCGCGCCGTTTCAGATAGTCGGTGTCCCGCTGGTCGGCGCCGTCGGCCGTGTCGGCCGGTGGGGTGAGCGCGTCGGTGCCGTCGGACATGAGCAGCTCCTGCCTCGGGGTAAAGGTGTGAGGCCACACCTTTACGCTCCGGATGGCCGCGCGCAAGGCTCAGGCGTTAAACGGCTGTTACGGATGGGACGGACCTGGCCCACGGGCGCGGCCCGCGACCGGGCGGGCGTGGCCGGGGCGTTCGGGCGCTCAGCTGAGGAAGCCGCGCAGCAGCGCCGCCGTGCCGCCGCAGTGCTCGCGGGCGATCTCGCGCGCCCCGTCGGCGTCCCCGTCCAGCACCGCCTCCACCAGCGCCGTGTGCTGGCGCTGCGAGTGCTCCAGGTTCCGCACCAGCAGCGGGATGCAGTCCAGCAGATCGTTCACCGACGCCCGGACGGCCGCGTACTGCTCGGTCAGCGTCGTGGAGCCCGCCAGCTCGGCGAGGGTGAGATGCAGCAGCGTGTCCAGCCTGCGGTAATCCGCCAGCGGCGCGTCCCGGGTCGCCGCCAGCGCCGACCGCAGCCGCGCCGCCCGCTCCCCGTCCAGCCCGTCCGCCGCGCACAGCCCCGCGGCGCCGACCTCCAGCACCTCGCGGAAGCGCAGCACGTCCTCGATGTCCACGCCCGCCACCCGGCGCCGCAGCTCCTCCTCGGCTCCCCGGGCCGGCGCGTCGGGCCGGGGGCGGACGAACGTCCCGCCGTACCTGCCGCGCCGGCTCTCCAGCAGCCCCTGGTCCTGGAGGACCTTGATGACCTCGCGCAGGGTGACCCGGCTGATCCCCAGCCGCCCGGCCAGCACCCGCTCGGCGGGCAGCCGTTCACCGGACGCCACCAGGCCGAGCCGGACGATCCGGAGGATCTGCTCCAGCGCCTCCTCGAAGCCGTTGCCCGCCCGCACGGGCCGCAGTACCGGAGTCAGCGGGTCCGCTTCCGGCGGGCCGGCCGACTCGCCCCTCTTCGCCACGTCGCCGTTTCCCCTTCCCAATCAATGGTCTACAGGCATACCTTATGGCTTCCGGCTGACCGAAGGAGGAGTAACCCCGTGGCAGACCGCACACCCCCGCTCAGCGTCGAGGAGCTGCGTGCCCTCGTGGCGAGCGGCGAGATCGACACGGTCGTCCTGGCCTTCCCCGACATGCAGGGACGGCTCCAGGGCAAGCGGTTCGCCGCTCCGTTCTTCCTCGACGACGTCCTGGAGCACGGCACCGAGGGCTGCAACTACCTCCTCGCCGTCGACACCGAGATGAACACCGTCGACGGATACGCGATGTCCTCCTGGGACAGCGGATACGGCGACTTCGCCATGCGCCCCGACCTCGCCACCCTGCGCCGCGTCCCCTGGAACGAGGGCACGGCGATGCTCGTCGCCGACCTCGCCTGGCACGACGGCTCACCCGTCGCCCCCGCGCCCCGCCAGATCCTCCGCCGCCAGCTGGAGCGCCTCGCCGAGCACGGCTTCACCGCGCACGTCGGCACCGAGCTGGAGTTCATCGTCTTCAAGGACAGCTACGAACAGGCGTGGGACAGCGACTACCGGGGACTGACCCCCGCCAACCAGTACAACGTCGACTACTCCGTCCTCGGCACCGGACGGGTCGAACCCCTGCTGCGCCGCATCCGCAACGAGATGGCCGCCGCCGGACTGACCGTCGAGTCCGCCAAGGGCGAGTGCAACCCCGGCCAGCACGAGATCGTCTTCAAGTACGACGAGGCGCTCGTCACCTGCGACCAGCACGCCATATACAAGACCGGCGCCAAGGAGATCGCCTCGCAGGAGGGCGTCTCGCTCACCTTCATGGCCAAGTACAACGAGCGCGAGGGCAACTCCTGCCACATCCACCTCTCGCTCCAGGACGCCCACGGCACCAACGTCATGGCCGGTGAGGGACCCGGCGGCATGTCGCCCGTGATGCGCCACTTCCTCGCGGGCCAGCTCGCCGCGCTGCGCGACTTCTCCCTGCTGTACGCGCCGACCGTCAACTCGTACAAACGCTTCCAGCCGGGCTCGTTCGCCCCCACCGCCGTCGCCTGGGGCTACGACAACCGCACCTGTTCGCTGCGGGTCGTCGGGCACGGCCGGTCCCTGCGCTTCGAGAACCGGCTGCCGGGCGGGGACGTCAACCCGTACCTCGCCGTCGCCGGTCTGGTCGCCGCCGGGCTGCACGGCATCGAGCACGGACTCGAACTCCCCGAAGCGTGCGCCGGCAACGCCTACAGCGCCGGCCACGAGCAGGTCCCCACCACCCTGCACGAGGCCGCCGCGCTCTGGGAGAACAGCCCCGTCGCCCGCGCCGCCTTCGGCGACGACGTGGTGGCGCACTACCGCAACATGGCGCGCGTCGAGGTGGAGGCATTCGACGCCGCGGTGACCGACTGGGAGCTTCGCCGCTCCTTCGAACGCCTGTGAGGGACGACGTGCGGGAACACCACGTGGCCGAACACCACATCCTCGACCCCGCCACCGGGGAGACCGTCGCCACCGTCGCGGCGACCACCCCCGCGGAGGTCGACGCCGCGGTACGGCGGGCCGCCGCCGCCCAGCGCGGATGGGCGGCGCTCGCCCCCGCCGACCGCGCCAGGGCGCTGCGCCGGTTCGCCGTCGTCGTCGACGAGCACAAGGAGGAACTGGCCAGGACCGAGGTCCGCCAGGCCGGCCACACCATCGGCAACGCCCGCTGGGAGGCGGGCAACGTCCGGGACCTCCTGGACTACTCCGCCGGGGGAGTGGAGCGGCTGACCGGCCGCCAGATCCCTGTCGCCGGAGGAATCGACCTCACCCTCCTCGAACCGCTCGGCGTCATCGGCGTGATCGCCCCGTGGAACTTCCCCATGCCGATCGCCGCCTGGGCCACCGCACCCGCCCTCGCTGCGGGCAACGCCGTCCTGCTCAAGCCCGCCGAGACCACCCCGCTCACCGCGCTCCGGCTCGCCGAACTCGCCCTGGCGGCCGGGCTCCCCGAAGGACTCTTCCAGGTCCTGCCCGGCGCGGGGGACGTCGCGGGCGAGGCGCTCGTCGACCACCCCGGCGTCGCCAAGATCGTATTCACCGGCTCCACCCGCGTCGGCAAGCGGATCATGGCGCGGAGCAGCTCGCTCGTGAAACGGGTGACCCTCGAACTCGGCGGCAAGAGCCCCAACATCGTCTTCGCCGACTCCGACCTGGAACGGGCCGCCGCGAGCGCGCCGATGGCCTTCCTCGACAACGCCGGGCAGGACTGCTGCGCCCGTACCCGCATCCTCGTCCAGCGCGAGGTCCACGACCGGTTCCTGGAACTGCTCGCCCCCGCCGTGGAGTCCGTCGTCGTCGGGGACCCGGCCGACGAGAGGACCCAGATGGGCCCGCTGATCTCGGCGGCCCAGCTGGAGCGGGTACGGTCCTACGTCCCCGACGGGGCGCAGGGCATCCGGGGCCGGGCACCGGACGGCCCCGGCTTCTGGTTCCCGCCGACCGTCCTCACCGGGGCGGCCGCCGACTCGCCGGTCGCCACCGAGGAGGTCTTCGGACCCGTCGCCGTCGTGCTGCCCTTCGACGACGAGGCGGACGCCGTCCGGCTGGCCAACGCCACCGAGTACGGCCTCGCCGGATCGATCTGGACCCGGGACGTGGGCCGCGCGCTGCGGGTCTCGCGCGCCGTCGCCGCCGGAAACCTCTCCGTCAACTCGCACAGCGCCGTCCGGTACGGAACACCCTTCGGCGGCTACAAACAGTCCGGACTCGGCCGCGAACTCGGACCGGACGCCCTCGCCGCGTTCACCGAAACCAAGAACGTCTTCATCAGTACGGAGGTCTGACCCCATGACCGCTCCCCAGAACGACATCGTCTGCCGCCGGCTCGTGGGCCGTACGGCGGTCATCACCGGCGCCGGCAGCGGCATCGGCCTCGCCACCGCCCGGCGCCTCGCCTCCGAGGGGGCGCACATCGTCTGCGGCGACATCGACGCGACCGCGGGCAGGGCCGCGGCCGAGGAGGTCGGCGGGACCTTCGTCCAGGTCGACGTCACGGACGCCGAGCAGGTCGAGGCGCTGTTCAAGACCGCGTACGACACCTACGGCAGCGTCGACATCGCCTTCAACAACGCGGGCATCTCGCCGCCCGACGACGACTCGATCCTCACCACCGGCCTCGAAGCGTGGAAGCGGGTGCAGGAGGTCAACCTCACCTCCGTGTACCTGTGCTGCAAGGCGGCGATCCCCTACATGCGGAGCCAGGGCCGGGGCTCCATCATCAACACCGCCTCCTTCGTGGCGCGGATGGGCGCAGCGACCTCGCAGATCTCCTACACCGCGTCCAAGGGCGGAGTGCTCGCGATGTCCCGCGAACTGGGCGTGCAGTTCGCCCGGGAGGGCATCCGGGTCAACGCGCTGTGCCCGGGGCCGGTCAACACCCCGCTGTTGCAGGAGCTGTTCGCGAAGGACCCGGAGCGGGCCGCGCGCCGGCTGGTGCACATCCCGGTGGGACGCTTCGCCGCCGCCGAGGAGATCGCGGCGGCGGTCGCCTTCCTCGCGAGCGACGACGCCTCGTTCGTGAACGCCACCGACTTCCTGGTCGACGGCGGCATCGCGGGGGCGTACGTCACCCCGGTGTAGGGCGACTCCCGGGCCGTGCCCGGCCGGACCCGGCCGGTGCCGGGTCCGCGCCCGCCCGGCCGGCCCGGCGGGCGCTCGCGCTCACAGGAACGTCCGGCCCTCACCCCGGTACGTGGGGACGGACGCCACCACCCGGTCGCCCTCGACCAGCCGCAGGGTGTCGAACCGCTCGCACAGCTCACCGGCCTTGGCGTGCCGGAACCACACCTTGTCACCGATCAGCAGATCGTCCGCCGCCGAGCCGATCAGCGGGGTCTGCACCTCGCCGGGGCCCTCCTGCCCGTCGAAACGCAGCCCCTGCGGCAGATACGGCACCGGAAGCCGGTCCCGGCCCGCCGCCCCCGACGCCGGATAGCCGCCGCCCAGCACCGTCACCACCCCGACCCCCGGCCTGCGCACCACCGGCTGGGCGAACAGCGCGGCGGGGCGGCCGGTGAACGACGTGTAGTTGTCGAACAGCCGGGGAACGTAGAGGCCCGAGCCCGCGGCGATCTCCGTCACCGCGTCCTCCGCCGCCGTGTGCTGCACACTGCCCGTACCGCCGCCGTTGACGAACTCCAGGTCCGGCGCGACGGCCCGCACCGCGCGGACCGCCGCCGCACGCCGCTCCACCAGCTCCCGGCGGGCGGTGGACTGCATGGCCCTGATCACCCGCGAGCGCAGCGGGCGCCCGGCCAGGGTGTCGCCCACCCCGGCTATATGACCCTCGTACGCCATGACCCCGACCAGCCGGAATCCGGGGCGCCGGGCTATCGACCTGGCCAGCTCGGCCAGCTGGGCGGGCTCGCGCAGCGGGGAGCGCAACGCGCCGATCCTGACCCGCCCGCCGAACAGCCGCAGGGCCGTATCGAGTTCCAGACAGACCCGCAGCTCCTCCCGGCCTCCCTCACGCGCCGCGTCGATGAGGTCCAACTGGGCCGGATCGTCGACCATCACCGTGACGGCGGCGGCGAGTCGCGGATCACCGGCCAGCTCCGCGTAGGAAGCGCGGTCGGCCGACGGATAGGCCAGCAGCACGTCCTCGAACCCGGCCCGCGCCAGCCACAGCGACTCGGCCAGGGTGAACGACATGATCCCCGCGAACCCGTCGCGGGCCAGGACCCGTTCCAGCAGCGCGCGACAGCGTACGGACTTGCTCGCCACCCGGATCGGCTTGCCCCCGGCCCGCCGCACGAGATCGTCGGCGTTGGCGTCGAACGCTTCGAGATCCACGACGGCGAGCGGCGCGTCGAGGTGAGCGGTGGCCCGGTCGTACCGAGCCCGGTCAGTGGTACGCGGATTCATGGCCCGCAGCCTGCCAGAGCCCGCTACCGCACGGTAGGGGGATGTTCTGGGCAGAACACCACCGGCCTCAGCGGTCGTTCCCGCCGGGTCCTCCCCAGCCCGTAGAGTGACGGACACGCCGCGTCGAACGGGCCTCTTCCGTAAGGTGATCGGCCATGCGGTGAACCGGTCGGTCAGGACAGCGGCACAGGGGGGCGGATGAGTACCGAGGCACCACGCGCCGCCGTACCCCCCTCGGCTCCCGTACCGCCGCGCCCCACGGCCCCGCCACGCCCCGCGACCGCGCCCGCCGAAGGCCCCCGTACGGGCCGCGAGAACGCTCCCGCCACGGCAGCTACGGCCCCGGTGGCACCCCTCGCCTCTCCGGCACCTCCCGCGTCCCCGGCACCACCCGTCTCTCCGGTACCACCGGCACCGCCCGCTTCCGTGGCACCTCCCGCCCCACCCGCCCCCCTCGTCGCTCCCGCGTCCCGGATCCCTCCCCAACGCGGCGCCGAGGCGGCGTTCCCGCCCCCGCACCCCTCCTACGCCTGGGCCCCGGCGGACGCCGCGATACCCGAGGAGCACGCCCGGCTGGTGCCCGTGCAGCCCCGGCACCCCGGCCGGGCCGCCACCGCCCTCGTCTGCGGTGTGCTCGGCCTCGGACTGATCGGCGGCGCCGCCACCGGCACCTGGCTCACCGGCGACTCGGCGGCGGAACCCGCCGCCCGGGACAGCTTCGCCACCGCGCGCTCCCTCTGGCACAGCGTCCCCGTCGACACCCTCTTCCCCCGCACCCTGGACGGCGACGGCGCCGGGCCCGGAGGCGCCGACCGCGACTGGACGCGGGTCGGCGTCGCCCCGGACAGTGACTGCTCCGTCGCCCTCGACCCCCTGCTGCTCAGGACGGTGGGCCAGGTCGGCTGCCAACGGGTGCTGCGCGCCACCTACGTGGACGCCACCTCCAGCAGCGTCACCACCGTCGGGCTCGTCTTCACCGAGGCCGACGCGGCGGCCATGGACACCCTGCGTGCCCGCTTCCGGGACGAGAAGCTCGACCGGCGCGCCGACCTGATGCCCCGCGCCTTCCCCGTCGAGGGCACCCCCGCCGCCGGATTCGGGGCCACGCAGCGAGCCAGCTGGTCGGTGAACGTCCTCACCGACGCGCCCGTCCTCGTGTACGGCGTTTCCGGCTTCGCCGACGGGCGCGAGGTCACCGCCCCGCAGCCCGCCGGTGAGGCCATGGCCACCGGAGCCACCACCGCGCCGGCGCAGTCGGGGCTCGGCCATGAGGCGAAGGGCGTCGCGGACCGGATAGAACGCGGGTTCCGCGAGGCCGCCGACGCCCGTACGGCGGAACCCCGGTGACCCGGAACCCGCCCCCGAAGCCCCCGAGGACCGCCATGCCCCGCAGGACCACCGGGCGCCGCCGCCGCGCCGCCGCCGTCCTCGCCGCCGCGTCCTTCCTCCTCGTCCCCGCCACCCCCGCGCACGCCGACGCGATCCGGATCCGGCAGTGGGCGCTGGAAGCGATGCACACCGAAGCGGCCTGGCGCAGCGCGCAGGGCACGGGCATCACCGTCGCGGTCCTGGACACCGGAGTCGACGACACCCACCCCGACCTGGCGGGCCAGGTGCTGGCGGGCAAGGACCTGATCGGCTTCGGGGCGGTACGCGGCGACCGCTCATGGGCCAGGCACGGTACCGCCATGGCCGGGATCATCGCGGGACACGGCCACGGATACGACCGGTCCGACGGCGTGCTGGGCATCGCCCCCGAGGCGAAGATCCTGCCCGTCCGGGTCATCCTCGAAGGCAGCGACCCCGCCAGGACGAAGGCACGCTCCTCCAAAGGAGGAGCACTCGCCGAGGGCATACGGTGGGCCGCCGACCAGGGCGCCGATGTCATCAACCTCTCCCTGGGCGACGACAGCGAGTCCGCCCACCCGGAACCGGGCGAGGACGCCGCCGTCCAGTACGCCCTCGCCAAGGGGGCCGTCGTCGTCGCCTCGGCGGGCAACGGGGGCGAGAAGGGCGACAACATCTCCTACCCGGCCGCCTACCCCGGTGTGATCGCGGTGACGGCCGTCGACCGCTACGGCACCCACGCGGCCTTCTCCACCCGCCGCTGGTACGCCACCGTCAGCGCGCCCGGCGTCGACGTCATCATCGCCGACCCCGACCGCCGCTACTACGAGGGCTGGGGCACCAGCGCCGCCGCCGCGTTCGTCTCGGGCGCGGTCGCGCTCATCCGCTCGGCCCATCCCGACCTCACCCCCGCCCAGATCAAGAAGCTCCTCGCCGACACCGCGCGGGACGCGCCGAAGGACGGCCGCGACGACGCCAGGGGATACGGATTCGTCGACCCCGCCGCCGCCCTCGCGGCCGGCGCGAAGCTGTCCCGTACGGACTTGAAGGGCCAGGCAGCGGGCGCCGCGAGCTACGGCAAGCGGTACTTCGGCGACGGCCCCGACGCCGTGCGCGAGGACCCGGAACCGGCTGCCTGGATCGCCCCCGCCGCGGGCGCGGCCGGGGCGCTGCTGCTCCTGGGCGCCGTGCTGCTCTGGCGCGGCGGCGTCCGGAGGATCGGCGCACCCGGCACCCGGCGCTGAGCGGCGCACGGGCGGGGCGGGGGCCGGGGCCGGGCGGTCGCCCGGACCGCACCACGACCGGGAGATCCACCCGACGACCCCGCGTTCCCCGGCCCTCGTCTACTCTCGTCCCGTGGCGCTCAAGAACATCCCCGCATCCGCGTTCTCCGACGACGACGGCACCGCCGATCCGGCTCTCGCGGCGGCCCTCGCCGCCTGGTCCGTCGACCGGACCGCCGAGGGGCGGGTGCTGGCGGCGCTCCAGGACGCCCGGCTGCTGGTCCCCATCGTCGCCGTGCTCGGCGAGACGGAGGAGGACGCGAACGGGCTGCGCCGGGAGAAGACCAGCGACATGGCCGTGCCGACGCTCCGGTCCGGGGACCGGCGGGCGCTGCCGGCCTTCACCTCCACCGAGGCGCTGACCCGCTGGGACCCCGGCGCCAGGCCCGTCGCCGTACCGCTGCACCAGGCGCTGCGGGCCGCCGCCCACGAACAGGCCGACACCCTGGTGCTGGATCTGGCGGGGCCCGTCACGTATCAGCTCACCGGCCCCGCCCTGCTGGCCCTCGCCGAGGGCCGGGCCAGCGCCGACCCGCTGGACGATCCGGCGGTCACCGCCGCCGTACGGTCGGCCGTCACCGCGGAGCGCGCCGTGCTGCGGGCGTATCTCGGGCCCGGCAGCGCGGACGGCATCCTCGCGCTCGTCCTGGACCCGGCCGCACCGCAGGCCGAGGCCGCCCGCCGGATCGCCGAGGCGCTCGCGGCCGACGCCGTGCTGAGGGCCCGCCTGGTGCGCGGACTCGACCTGGCACTGCTGCCGGCCGAGGCCACGCCACCCGGCGAGCCCCTGTTCGTACGCGGATAGGAAGCCGCCCGTCCGCCGCCCGGGCGGCGCGCCCGGCCGCGGCCGCGGACGGGCCGCGGGTCAGCCGTAGACCGGACCGGTGTACTTCTCGCCGGGCCCCTGACCCGGCTCGTCCGGTACGAGCGACGCCTCCCGGAAGGCCAGCTGGAGCGACTTCAGCCCGTCGCGCAGCGGCGCCGCGTGGAAGGAGCTGATCTCCGTCGCGCTCGCGTCCATCAGCCCGGCCAGCGCGTGGACGAGCTTGCGCGCCTCGTCCAGGTCCTTGTGCTCGTCGCCCTCGTCGGTCAGCCCGAGCTTCACGGCCGCCGCGCTCATCAGATTCACCGCGACCGTGACGATCACCTCGACGGCGGGGACCTCCGCGATGTCGCGGGCCATGGCGTCGTAGCCGGGGGATTCTTCGGGTGGGGTCGTCGCGTCGCTCATGTGTCACACGATAGGCGTACGCCGGGGCGGGCCTTTCCCCGGGAGCGCGGGGGCGGACGGCGGGGAGCCGGACCGGACGCAGCGGGTTAGCGCGCGCCCGGGGGAGCTGCTAACCTGGAGTGACGACCGGCCGGACACATGTGTGCCCGGCCCACAAGTGGAGGCTCCGATCTCCCACCTGGCTGCCCTCTGCGGGCGGCGGGTCACCGGTCAGGCGGTGCCCATCGTTCCGTACGGACGATGGAGCCGCCCGATGCGCCCCGTGATTCGTGCACGGCGGTGCTCCGGTATTCAAGGAGCTGCTGCCTGTGTGCCGTCCGGGGCATTTTTGATGCTCCGCCGCGGTTGGTCTGCCAACAGACGTTACGCGGCTGTCTGCCAGACAGTCGTGTGGTGCTACCGAGGAGGATCCATCAGCGCCGAGCCCCGCATCAACGACCGGATTCGCGTTCCCGAAGTGCGACTTGTCGGTCCCAGTGGTGAGCAGGTGGGCATTGTGCCGCTCGCCAAGGCCCTGGAGCTCGCACAGGAGTACGACCTGGACCTGGTCGAGGTCGCGGCGACAGCCCGTCCGCCCGTGTGCAAGCTCATGGACTACGGGAAGTTCAAGTACGAGTCGGCCATGAAGGCTCGTGAAGCGCGCAAGAACCAGGCGCACACGGTCATCAAGGAAATGAAGCTCCGGCCGAAGATCGACCCGCACGACTATGACACCAAGAAGGGTCACGTCGTCCGGTTCCTCAAGCAGGGGGACAAGGTCAAGATCACGATCATGTTCCGCGGTCGTGAGCAGTCCCGTCCCGAGCTGGGCTTCCGACTGCTCCAGCGGCTTGCCTCGGACGTGGAGGAACTCGGCTTCATCGAGTCCAACCCGAAGCAGGACGGCCGGAACATGATCATGGTTCTGGGCCCGCACAAGAAGAAGACCGAGGCCATGGCCGAGGCCCGCGAGGCGCAGGCCGCCCGCAAGGCCGAGCGTCAGGGCCACGGGACCGAGGAGTCGGCGGACGCGACGGGCGAGGCCCAGGCCGAAGCTGTCGCCGAAGCTCCCGCCGAGGCATCCTCCGACGCGTGATCCGCGGGGTCGCCACCCAGGCGACCCCCGGCCCCGCCCGGAACCACACACCAGAGATCTGACGCGCCCGCGCGCCGGTCGAATCCGACCGGCTGGACGCGCCACCGACGAGGAGAGAACGGCGCCATGCCGAAGAACAAGACGCACAGCGGTGCCAGCAAGCGCTTCAAGATCACCGGCTCCGGCAAGGTGCTGCGGGAGCGGGCCGGCAAGCGCCACCTGCTTGAGCACAAGTCGTCGCGGCTGACGCGTCGCCTCACCGGCAACGCCGAAATGGCCCCGGGCGACGCCAAGAAGATCAAGAAGCTTCTCGGCAAGTGACGTCGCGGCCCCCGGTGACCGGGGGCGCGGCGCAGGACCGGGACCCATTCGTTTTCCGGACCGTGTGAGTACCCCCACGGTCCCGCTACAAGGAGTCAACACGTGGCACGCGTCAAGCGGGCAGTCAACGCCCACAAGAAGCGCCGGGCAATCCTCGAGGCGGCCAGCGGTTACCGCGGCCAGCGCTCGCGCCTGTACCGGAAGGCGAAGGAGCAGGTCACCCACTCCCTCGTCTACAACTACAACGACCGCAAGAAGCGCAAGGGCGACTTCCGTCAGCTGTGGATCCAGCGGATCAACGCCGCCGCCCGCGCCAACGGCATCACCTACAACCGCTTCATCCAGGGTCTGAAGGCCGCCAACGTCGAGGTCGACCGCAAGATCCTCGCCGAGCTGGCCGTCAACGACGCCAACGCGTTCGCCGCGCTGGTCGAGGTCGCCCAGAAGGCCCTCCCGAGCGACGTCAACGCTCCGAAGGCCGCCGCCTGATCCGTCAGGCAGCGTGTGCTCTTCCTCCGGACCCGCAGGCATCACGCCTGCGGGTCCGGCGCGTTCCCTCCCCGTACCCCCGCACCCCTGTCCCTCCTGATCCGCAGACCTGCCGACCGCCAGACCTCCCCGGACGAGAAGTGAGAACCGCCGCCGATGGGCACGATGGGCACCCCCGAGCTGATCTCCCCGCGCTCCCCGCGCGTCACGGCCGCGCGGCGGCTCGCCAAGCGGGCCTTCCGCGGCAAGGAACGCCTGTTCATCGCCGAGGGGCCGCAGGCCGTACGTGAGGCGGTGGCCCACCGCGCGGACGGCGGCCAGCCCACGCTGACCGAGCTGTTCACCACCACCGAGGCGGCCGAGCGGTACGCCGGCATCGTCGAGGCCGCGCGGGCCACCGGCGCCCGGGTCCACTTCGCGCCCGACACGGTGCTCGCCGACGTGTCCCAGACCGTCACCCCCCAGGGGCTGCTCGGCGTCTGCCGCTTCCTCGACGCGCCGTTCGAGGACATCCTGCGGGCCCGGCCCCGGCTCGTCGCGGTCCTCGCCAACGTCCGCGACCCCGGGAACGCCGGTACCGTACTGCGCTGCGCGGACGCGGCCGGCGCCGACGCCGTCGTCCTCACCGACGCCTCGGTCGACCTGTACAACCCGAAGTCGGTACGGGCCTCGGCCGGCTCGCTGTTCCACCTGCCGGTCGCCGTCGGCGTCCCCGTCGAGCACGCCGTCCAGGGGCTCAAGGACGCCGGCGTGCGGATTCTCGCCGCCGACGGCGCGGGCGAACGGGACCTGGACGACGAGCTGGACGCGGGCACCATGGGCTCGCCCACCGCCTGGGTCTTCGGCAACGAGGCGTGGGGGCTGCCCGCCGAGACCCGGGCCCTCGCCGACGCCGTCGTACGGGTGCCGATCCACGGAAAGGCCGAGAGTCTGAACCTCGCGACCGCCGCCGCCGTATGTCTCTACGCCTCGGCACGGGCCCAACGGGTCCGCGGTACGTGCTGAGGGGGTCCGCTCCGTCACCCACAGCTAGTACTGTTGCGCTTTCGGGGACCCACTGAGCTACGCGGAAGAGGTGGGGTGCGGGCATGACCGTCGGTGCGAGCGGATCCGCCGCTGTCCGGGCAGGTTTACCTCCCGCGCCCGGGACCGGCGCGGGAACGCCCGGGACGACCGGCCCGAGGGACTCCCCGCCCGGCGCGGACGACGCGGACGAGGCCCGCGACGGTCACGCCGGGAGCGCTCCGGGGGCCGACCGGCCCGACGGCTTCCCCGGGATCGACCCCGACGACCTGCCCGACGGGCTGATCGTCGCCGACGAGACCGGCCGGGTCGTCTGCTTCAACGCCGCCGCCGCCCGAATCACCGCCATACCCCGCTCCGATGCCCTCGGCCGCCCACTGGAGCGCGCCCTGCCGCTGGAGGACCTGAAGGGGCGCCGCTGGTGGACCCTGACCGATCCGTACGGCGGCCTCGCGACCCGGATCGGCCAGCCCGAGCGCAATCTCCTGCTGCCCGGCGGCCGCGAGGTGCTCGTCTCCGCGCGCTATGTCCGCGCCTACCCCACCGGGCCCGTCCACCGGCTGGTCGTCTGTGTGCGCGGAACCGAGGCCCGCCGCCGTACCGAACTCAGCCACGCGGAGCTGATCGCCACCGTCGCCCACGAGCTGCGCTCCCCGCTCACCTCCGTCAAAGGGTTCACGGCCACCCTGCTCGCCAAATGGGAGCGCTTCACCGACGACCAGAAGCGGCTGATGCTGGAGACCGTCGACGCCGACGCCAACCGGGTCACCCGGCTGATCGCGGAGCTGCTGGACATCTCCCGCATCGACTCCGGACGACTGGAGCTGCGCCGCCAGCCCGTCGACGTCGGCACGGCCGTCGCCCGCCACGTGCAGTCGCACACCGCCTCCGGGCAGTCCCCGGACCGCTTCCTCGTCCGGATCCAGCAACCGCTGCCCGATCTGTGGGCCGATCCCGACAAGATCGACCAAGTGCTCGGCAACCTGCTGGAAAACGCGGTGCGCCACGGCGAGGGAACCGTCACCATCGAGGTGTCGGCCGCGGAGATCCAGCACGCGGCCCGTACGGAGAAAGGGACGGCCGTCACCGTGTGCGACGAGGGGCCCGGCATTCCCGAGGAGTCGATGAGCCGCGTCTTCACCCGCTTCTGGCGGGGCAGCAAGCGCGGCGGGACCGGGCTCGGCCTGTACATCGTCAAGGGCATCGTCGCGGCCCACGGCGGAACGATCACCGTCGGCCGGGGACCCGGCGGCGGCGCCGAGTTCCGATTTATCCTGCCCGTCGGCACTCCGGCCCATCTGTCCTGACCGGTCCGGACCGCCCACGGGCTCCCTCACCTTCGTACGACCTTTAGACTCGACCTTTGGCACCTCCGCGCCCCCAGTGATCGAGCAGGGTCGTTTCGCCAGCCAATCGGAAGTACGGGAAGAGATGTCCGCACCCAACAAGTCGTACGACCCGGTCGAGGTCGAGGCACTGAAACCGGAAGAGATCGAGCGCATGCGGGACGAGGCGCTCGCCGCCTTCGCCGCCGCCGGCGATCTCGACGCGCTCGCCCACGCGAAGACCGCGCACACCGGAGGCACGTCGCCGCTCGCCCTCGCCAACCGCGAGATCGGCGCGCTGCCGCCCCAGGCCAAGGCCGAGGCGGGCAAGCGCGTGGGCCAGTCGCGCGGCGCCGTCAACAAGGCCCTCGCCGCCCGTCAGAGCGAGCTGGAGGCCGAGCGCGACGCCCGGGTCCTGGTCGAGGAGGCGGTGGACGTCACACTGCCGTACGACCGCGTCCCGGCCGGCGCCCGGCACCCGCTGACCACCTTCATGGAGCGGGTCGCCGACGTCTTCGTGGCCATGGGCTACGAGGTCGCCGAAGGGCCCGAGGCCGAGGTGGAGTGGTTCAACTTCGACGCGCTGAACTTCGTCCCCGACCACCCCGCGCGCCAGATGCAGGACACCTTCTTCGTCCAGGGCCCGGAGGGCACCAAGGACGACGAGTCCGGCGTGGTGCTGCGCACGCACACCTCGCCCGTCCAGGCGCGGGCCCTGCTCGACCGCGAACCGCCCGTCTACATCGTCTGCCCGGGGCGGGTCTACCGCACCGACGAGCTGGACGCCACGCACACCCCGGTCTTCCACCAGATCGAGCTGCTCGCCGTGGACGAGGGCCTCACCATGGCCGACCTCAAGGGCACCCTGGACCACATGGTCCAGGCCCTCTTCGGCACGGACATGAAGACCAGGCTCCGGCCCAACTTCTTCCCGTTCACCGAGCCGTCCGCCGAGATGGACATGGTCTGCTACGTCTGCCGCGGCGCCTCCGTCGGCAACCCCGACCGGCCCTGCCGCACCTGCGGCAGCGAGGGCTGGATCGAGCTGGGCGGCTGCGGCATGGTCAACCCCAAGGTGCTCACCGCCTGCGGCGTCGACCCCAAGAAGTACAGCGGCTTCGCCTTCGGGTTCGGCATCGAACGGATGCTTATGTTCCGCCACAACGTCGAAGACATGCGAGACATGGTCGAGGGTGACGTCCGGTTCACCCGGCCGTTCGGGATGGAGATCTGATGCGCGTCCCGCTTTCCTGGCTGCGGGAGTACGTCGACCTGCCGGAGACGGAGACCGGCCGTGACGTACAGGCCAAACTCGTCTCCGCGGGTCTGGAGGTCGAGACCGTCGAGCAGCTCGGCGCCGGCCTCAAGGGCCCCCTCGTCGTCGGCAAGGTCCTCACCATCGAGGAGCTGGAGGGCTTCAAGAAGCCCATCCGCTTCTGCACCGTCGACGTCGGCACCGCCAACGGCACCGGCGAGCCGCAGGAGATCGTCTGCGGCGCGCGCAACTTCGCCGTCGGCGACAAGGTCGTCGTGGTCCTGCCCGGCGCCGTCCTCCCCGGCGACTTCGCGATCTCCGCGCGCAAGACGTACGGCAGGACCTCGCACGGCATGATCTGCTCCGGCGACGAGCTGGGCATGGGCGACGACGGCACCGGCGGCATCATCGTGCTGCCGCCCGAGCACGAGGCCGGCACCGACGCCATCGCCCTGCTGGAGCTGGTCGACGAGGTCCTCGACATCGCGGTCACCCCCGACCGCGGCTACTGCCTGTCGATGCGCGGCGTCGCACGCGAGACCGCCATCGCCTACGGGCTGCCGCTGCGCGACCCCGCGCTGCTCGACGTACCCGCGCCGAACGCGTACGGCCACCCCGTGAAGATCGCCGACCCCAGGGGCTGCGACCGCTTCACCGCCCGCACGGTCACCGGTCTCGACCTGGAGGCCCGCAGCCCCGTCTGGCTGCGCCGCAGGCTTCAGAAGGCCGGGATGCGCCCGATCTCGCTCGCCGTCGACATCACCAACTACGTGATGCTGGAGCTGGGCCAGCCCCTGCACGCCTACGACCGCGCCCGCCTCGAAGGGCCGATCGGCGTCCGCCGTGCCCAGCCGGGCGAGAAGATCACCACGCTCGACGGCGTCGCCCGCGTCCTGGACGCCCAGGACCTGGTCATCACCGACGACCGGGGGCCGATCGGCCTCGCCGGCGTCATGGGCGGCGCCCACACCGAGATCGCCGACACCACGGCCCACCCGGAGACCGGCGAGGCGCAGGGCACCACCGAGGTGGTCATCGAGGCCGCGCACTTCGACGCGATCTCCATCGCCAGGACCGCCCGCCGCCACAAGCTGCCCTCCGAAGCGTCCAAGCGCTTCGAGCGCGGCACCGACCCGCAGGCCACGGCCGCCGCCGCGCAGCGCACCGTCGACCTGCTGGTGCTCCTCGCCGGCGGCTCGGCCGAGGCCGGGGTCACCGAGATCTTCGCGCCGTCCGCGCCGCACACCATCGCCATGCCCGCCGACCACCCCGACCGCGTCGCCGGCGTCGCCTACGGCCGCGAGACCGTCGTGCGCCGGCTCCAGCAGATCGGCTGCGACGTGTACGGGCAGGACGAGCTGGTCGTCACCGTGCCGTCCTGGCGTCCCGACCTCGGCGCGCCCAACGACCTCGCCGAAGAGGTCATCCGGCTGGAGGGGTACGAGAACCTGCCCTCCACGCTGCCCACCCCGCCCTCGGGACGCGGCCTCACCGAGCGCCAGCGGCTGCACCGCAGGGTCGGCCGCGCGCTGGCCGGCGCCGGCTATGTCGAGGCGCTGAACTACCCGTTCACCGGCACCGCCGTCCTCGACGCCTTCGGGCTGCCCGCCGACGACGAACGCCGCCGTACGGTCACGCTCGTCAACCCGCTGTCCGACGAGGAGCCCGCGCTGCGCACCACGCTGCTGCCGGGCCTGATCACCGCGCTGCGCCGCAACGACGGCCGTGGCTCGCACGATCTGGCGCTCTTCGAGACCGGCCTGGTCTTCCGGCCCACCGGCGCCGACACCGTGCCGGTCCGGCTGCCCGTCGACCGGCGCCCGACCGACGAGGAGGTGGCCGCGCTCGACACCGCGCTGCCGCGCCAGCCGCGCCACGCGGCCGTCGTGCTGGCCGGTGCGCGCGAGCAGGCCGGCTGGTGGGGCAGGGGCACGCCCTCGGTGTGGGCGGACGCCGTCGAGGCGGCCCGTACCGTCGCCCGTGAGGCCGGCGTCGAACTGACCGTCCGGGCGGGCCGGTACGAGCCGTGGCACCCCGGCCGCTGCGCGGCGCTGTTCGCCCCGATCGACGGCGAGGAGACGCCGGTCGGCCACGCCGGGGAGCTGCACCCCCGGGTGGTCAAGGCGCTCGGCCTGCCGGAGCGCACCTGCGCCATGGAGATCGACCTCGACCTCCTGGAGCGGGCGTCCGCCGGCGTGCCCCGGGCGCCGAGGATCTCCACCTACCCGGTCGCCACCCAGGACGTGGCGCTGGTCGTCCCGGCCGAGGTGCCGGCCGCCGAGGTGGAGCGGGCGCTGCGCGAGGGTGCGGGGGAACTCCTGGAGTCGCTGCGGCTGTTCGACGTCTTCGCCGGTGAGCAGATCGGCGCGGGCCGCAAGTCCCTCGCCTACGCCCTGCGGTTCCGCGCGCCGGACCGCACGCTGACCGTCGACGAGGCGACGGCCGCGCGCGACGCGGCGGTGGCCCTGGCCGCCGAGCGGACCGGGGCGGTGCTGCGGGGCGCCTGACCGCCCGCGCACCCCGTACCGTCCGACCTGGCCGTTCGGTGCGTTGTTCGACCGAGAACCGGCCCGTGAGGGGCGCGTCCTGATTCCCTGGACGCGCCCCTCACTCGTTCGAGTGAGGATGCCGGGCGTGGTTCGCCAACGGGCGCCAGTGATCGACACAATCGATCCGGCCACGACGGTCGACGTACGCCGAGCGGCTCAGGGTCTTGCGTTGCGGATCAGGCCGAACGGCGAGCGGGTCCGGTGCGGCGCACCGCGAGGTGGAGGAGGGAGTCGTGGCCGGGTCATGGCGACCGACAACAGCGGGATCTCGGCAGCGTGCCTCGAGCGCGGTACGGGGGCTCCCGAGCCCGGCGTGGTCCCCGCGGAAGGGGTGCACGGCCGGACACCTGCCGAGGGGGTCCGGCGGATGAACCGGACCACTCCGCGGGACGACGCGTCCCGCGGCCCGTCCGCCGACGAACGCGACGAGCTGGAAGAGGCGTCCGCCTCCTGGGGCTTCGTCGAGTGCGCGGTGCCCGGCGGGCTGCTCGCGCTCGTCGTCACCTGGGAGCTGACCCGCCCGACCACCACCCGGGAGAACTTCTCCGCACGCGTGGTGACCTGTGTGGCGTTCGTCCTGGTGATGGTCTACCTCCTGATCCGGGTACGGCGCCGGGCGGCGCGCGAGCTGGGCGAGGTCCGGGCCGTGGCCCGCGCCGCCCAGGAGACGCTGATCCGCCCGCTGCCCCACCGGCTGGACGGGCTGACGCTCGCCGCCCGCCAGATCTCCGCCTCCCGGGGCGCCGAGGTCGGCGGCGACCTGTACGAGGCCGTGGCCACCGCGCACGGCGTCCGCGTCGTCATCGGCGATGTGCGCGGCCACGGGCTGCCCGCCATCGGCATGGTCGCCGCGGTCCTCGGCAGCTTCCGGGAGGCCGCGTACGACGAGGCCGGGCTCGACGGCGTCCTGCGCCGTCTCGACCGGGCCCACCAGCGCCAGCTGCGCGACCAGTTGGGGCGCGGGCGGGCGTCCCCCGGCCGCGCGGGGGCCGGCGCCGCCGAGCAGGAGTCCCTGTCGGCGGAGGAGTTCGTCACCCTGCTGCTCCTGGAGATCGGCGCCGACGCCGAGGTGCGGGCGCTCAACTGCGGCCATCCGTGGCCCTATCGGCTCGGCAGAGGGGTGGCCCGGCTCGCCGCGGGCGAGCCGCTGCCCCCGCTGGGGACCATGCCGCTGCCCGCCAGCCTGCCGCCGTACCGCTGCGGCCGGCTGCTGCCCGGCGAGACGCTCGTCCTGCACACCGACGGCGCCGAGGACGCCCGCGACTCCGCCGGGCGCTTCTTCGGTCTGCCCGAAGCGCTCGAACGCGCCGCTTCCGGACCGCCGTTGCCGCCCGCCGCCATGGTGCGCCAGCTCCACTCCGCGCTGCTGCGCCACACCGGCGGCCGGGTCACCGACGACATGGCACTCCTGGTCCTGCGCAACGACCGTCCCGCCACGGACGACCGCGAACGCGTGCCCCCGCAGTCCGGCGAGCCGGTGCTGCCCACCCGCCCGGCCCCCTCCCACCGCCCTCGCCACAACGGGCGGGGGCGGTGACGGCGGGGGAGAGGGCCGGACACGTGGTCCCGTCCGCCCTGCCGGCAGAGCGTCGGGCAGGTTCCGGCAGAGCGGACGGTGCGGGGTGCGGGCCGTCGCACTGTACGAGGGGGGAGCCGACGGCCCGGCCGCCTTTTTCAGGTGGCGATTCAGTCAATCGTCCCGGGAGGGTCCGCGGCAGGGTGCGCAGGTCGCGGAACCGGGCATTACGTTCACACCCCGTGCGTTTCCCGTTCCACTACTCTGGTTCGGCCGAGCCACCGGAGGGGCACATGCAGCCCAATTCTCTGCTCGATTCCCTGCTTGACGAGGCGGGCATCTCCCATGCCGGTCTCGCCGCCCGGGTCAACCAGGCGGGCCGTAGCAGGGGACTCGCGCTGCGGTACGAACACACCGCCGTATCACGGTGGCTGAAGGGCCAGCGGCCGCGCGGCCAGGTGCCGGACCTGATCTGCGCGGTGCTCGGCGACCGGCTGCGCCGGCCGCTCACCCTCGACGACATCGGGCTCGGCGTGGCGGGCGAGGCGCCGGTCCCGCACGGCACGCCGCTCTCCGGCTTCGTGGAGCGGGCCACCGCTCTGTGGCGCAGCGACGAACAGCAACGGCCGCACATAGTGGGCGCCCCCACGGTCACCGGCACGCCCGCGGTCATGCCCGTCTGGGAGTGGGAGAACCCGCCCGAGGACTCCGACGTCTCGCGCAGCGGCACCAATCGGGTGGGCCCCGCCGACATCGAACTGCTGCGATCGGCCAGGGCGCACTACGAGTTGATGTACCGCAGGGCGGGCGGGGTCGCCACCCGGGCCCGTATCGTCCGCTTCCTCAACGCGGAGGCCGCGCCGCTGCTGCGCGGCGGGTACACCGACGCGCTGGGCCGTCAACTGCACCGCGCCACCGGGGGACTGGTGGCGGTGGCCGGTATCTGCGCCTACGACTCCGACGCGCACGGACTCGCGCAGCGCTACTTCCACCAGGCGCTGCGGCTGGCCAAGGCCAGCGGCGACCGGGGGCTGGGCGCCTACGTCATCGTGCTGCTGGTCAACCAGTCGCTGTATCTGGGGGAGTACCGCCAGGCCGTGGCCTTCGCCGAGGCCGCGCTGCGCACGGCGGGCCGTCAGATCACCCCGGCGCTCGCCGCCGACCTGTACGCGATGCAGGCCAAGTCGTACGCCCATCTCGGGGACGGCGGCGGCGCGCTGGGCTGCATCCGGCGGGCCGAGACAGAGGCGGAGCGCATCCGGCCGGCCCGCGAGCCGGACGAGACCGGGTACGTACAACCGGGGCTGGTCAACGTACAGGTGGCGGAGGCACTCCTCAGTCTCGGTGATCTCGCGGCCGCCCGGGTACACGCGACAGCCGCCGTGGACACCCCGGCTCATGACCGGGGCAGGGTCCACCGGTTGGCGATGCTCAGCCATATCGAGCTGCGGCAGGGCGAACCGGACCGGGCCGCCAGGACGGCGGCGGAGATGGCGGAGCGGGCCATGGGCATGGAGTCCCAGCGGCTGCGGGACCGGTTGCGCACCGTCCGGGAGCAGTTGGTGGCCAGCGGTTCCGCCGTGGCGGAGGAGACGGCGGAGCTGATCGAGGGGGCGCTGCGCGTTCCGCTGTAAGTCTCCGTGAGCCCCTTCGTGAGCCCCTCCATGAGCGCCCGCGCGTTCCCGCGTGCTCGTACTACTGCTGCGATATTGCCATCAACTTGTCGGAAGGTGGCAGAAACGTGCAGTGGACGAAACTAAGTGAACAAACCGTCTATGAGAACCGCTGGTTCCAAGTCAATCTGGCGGACGTCAAACTCCCCGACGGCCGCCATCTGGATCACTTCCTCATCCGGCTCCGCCCGGTCGCCGTGGCGACCGCGGTCAACTCAGCCAACGAGGTGCTGATGCTCTGGCGCCATCGCTTCATCACCGACAGCTGGGGCTGGGAGCTGGCCGCGGGGGTCGTGGAGGACGGCGAGGACATCGAGACAGCGGCGGCGCGGGAGATGGAGGAGGAGACCGGGTGGCGACCGGGCCCGCTCCGGCATCTCCTCACCGTGGAGCCGTCCAACGGCCTGAGCGACGCCCGGCACCATCTCTACTGGTCCGACGAGGCCACGTACATGGGCCATCCCGAGGACGACTTCGAGTCCTCGCGCCGGGAGTGGGTACCGCTCAAACTGATCCCCGGCATGATCGCCAGAGGCGAGATCCCGGCCGCCAACATGACGGCCGGGCTGCTGATGCTCCATCACCTGCGGCTGGGGTAACCGGCTGAAACCGTGGTCGCACAGCGCCTCAGCGGCCGACGGCCTGCCAGACCGTCGTCGCGAGCGCGCCGAGCGCGCAGAGCGACGCCACAGCGGGCAGCGGCCACCGGGCGTGTTCCAGCGCCGCGACGCGCACGGCCAGATCGGTCACGTCCTTGTCGGTCTGGTCGATGCGCTGCGCCAGCAATGCCATCCTGCCGTCGGATCTCGCCACACCCACGTCGAGACTCCTGCGTAACTCTGCGTACTCTTCGACGACCGCGGACCGGTCGGGGTCGGTGTTCACGGAACCGCTCCTGTTCGGGGAAGGTCTCCCAAGGTGCCGGTGGGTCACCGGCTGAGTGGAACCGAGTCAACTACCCCTGGGTACACGGCGTCAGGGTGTGTGGAGGGCATATGCGCGCCCCCTTCGCACACGCCGTGCGAATCGCGGTTACCAGGAGTAGCGCCGGGGGCGGTACGAGCACTTCCGTACCGATATCCTCGCTCCATGCCACTGACCCGACGCAGGGTGAACGAGAGCCTTGCGAAGACGGACCGTTTCCTCGGCGGGCACAGACCCCCGACCCGGTTCCAGCTTTTCGTCGCACGTCACCCGCTGGCGACCGGGCTCGTCGCCGCCGCCCCGCTCACCGTCGCCTCGCTCGTGACCGTCCTGCCGGTCGACGGACCGGCCGAGGCGCTCGTCGGCGTGGCGATCGGCGCGGCCATCGGGGTGACCTTCGGCCTCTCCGCGTTCATGGAGCGCGTCCGTCAGCAACGCCTGGTCGCCCAGGGCCTGTACACGCCGTCCGAGCGCCCCCGGCGCCGGCGCGGGCGGCGCTGAGGGGGCACTGGCCGCACGGGTCAGACCGTGGGGTACGCGTAGAAGCCCGCGCCTGTCTTGCGGCCGAGCCGGCCCGCGTCCACCATCCGCTGGAGCAGCGGGGAGGCGGCGTACAGCGGTTCCTTGTACTCGGCGTACATCGAGTCGGCGACCGAGGCCACGGTGTCCAGACCGATCAGATCCGCGAGCTTGAGCGGGCCCATCGGGTGGGCGCAGCCCATCTCCATCCCGTTGTCGATGTCCTCCCGGCTCGCGATGCCCGACTCGTACATCCGGACCGCGGCCAGCAGATACGGGATGAGCAGGGCGTTCACCACGAAGCCCGAGCGGTCCTGGGCGCGGATGGCGTGTTTGCCCAGCACGCCCTGGACGACGGCCTCGGCGCGCAGCGTCGTCTCCTCGGAGGTGGTCAGCGCGGGGATCAGCTCGACGAGCTTCTGCACGGGGGCCGGATTGAAGAAGTGGATCCCGATGACCTGGTCGGGGCGGGAGGTCGCCACGGCGAGCTTGACCAGCGGGATGGAGGAGGTGTTGGAGGCGAGGATCGCGTCCGGCCGGGTCACCACCTGGTCGAGCACCTGGAAGATCTCCGTCTTGACCTGCTCGTTCTCCACGACGGCCTCGATGACGAGATCGCGGTCGGCGAACTCCCCGAGGTCCGTGGTGAAGCTGAGCCGGTCGAGGGTGGCGTCGCGCTCCTCCTCGGTGATCTTGCCGCGCTCGGCGGCCTTGGAGAGCGAGTTGTGCAGCCGGGTCCGGCCGATCTCCAGCGCCTCGCCGGTGGTCTCGGCGACCATGACCTCCAGGCCGCTGCGGGCGGCGACCTCCGCGATGCCTGCGCCCATCTGGCCGCAACCCACCACTCCGACGCGGACGATATCGCCCAGGGTGTCGGTCACATCGTGCCTTTCGCTGGTCCGTGTCCCGGCAGGTCCCCCGGGTGATTCCGGCGCCCGCCCGGGACAGGACGTTACTCCGCCGGGGGGTGTGGGCGGTGGGCCGGGGCGGGCATGACCAGACGGGTGGACCGGACCGCCGCGACCGGTGGCGGGCCGTACGCACACGCGAGGGACGGCGCATGGAGCACAGTGGTAACCAGCGGACGGGGCCGAGCGGCCGAGGGATCGGGCCGATCGGCAGACGGGGCTTCGTGGCCGCCGGGGTGGGGATGGCCGCCACCCTGCTGACGGCAGGGGACACGGCGTCCGCGGTCGGGCAGGCCCGGTCCGGAGCGGGGCGGAGCGGCGCGCCGCGCTCCGGGCTGCGCGGGATGTGGATCGCCACCGTAGCCAACCGAGACTGGCCGTCCAAGGCCGGGCTGACGGCCGCCGCGCAGCGCACCGAGCTGCTCGGGCACCTCGACACCGCCGTCGAGCGCGGACTCAACGCGGTCGTCCTCCAGGTCCGGCCGACCGCCGACGCGCTGTGGCCCTCGCCGCACGAGCCCTGGGCCCAGTGCCTCACCGGCACCCAGGGCAAGGACCCCGGCTGGGACCCACTGGGCACGGCCGTACGGGAGGCGCACGCGCGCGGTCTGGAACTGCACGCCTGGTTCAACCCGTACCGCGTCGCCAACCACACCGACCCCGCGCGGCTCGTCGCGACGCACCCGGCCAGGGTCCACCCGGAGTGGACCGTCCCGTACGGCGGGAAGCTCTACTACAACCCGGGTCTGCCGGAGGTCAGGGCGTTCGTGCAGAAGGCGATGCTCGACGCGGTCGAGCGGTACGCCGTCGACGCCGTCCACTGGGACGACTACTTCTATCCGTACCCGGTGGCCGGCCAGACCTTCGACGACGCCGCGGCCTACCGGCGCCACGGCTCCGGCTTCTCCAGCAAGGCGGCCTGGCGTCGGGACAACATCGACCGGCTGGTGAGGGAGACGGGCGAGCGGATCAAGAAGACCAAGCCGGACGTACGGTTCGGCATCAGCCCGTTCGGTGTGTGGCGCAACGCCGCCACCGACCCCCTCGGCTCGCACACCAGGGGCGGCGTCCAGACGTACGACGACCTGTACGCCGACACCCGGGCGTGGGTCAGGAAGGGCTGGGTCGACCACATCGTCCCGCAGCTGTACTGGAGCATCGGCGACGCGGCCTGCGACTACGCGAAACTGCTGCGCTGGTGGGACGGGGTGGTCCGGGGCACAGGCGTCGACCTGTACGTCGGTGAGGCCCTCTACAAGGCGGGCGACCCGGCGCAGCCCGCCGCCTGGCAGGACCCGGCCGAGCTGTCGCGTCACCTCACGCTCGCCCGGGAGTACGCGGGGGTGCGCGGGCACTGCTACTTCGCCGCGAAGGAGGTCCGCGCCGACCGGATCGGCGCCATGAGCCGGGTGGTGGCGGACCACTACCGGAAGCGGGCCCGGCCGCTGCCCTGAGCGGCGCCGCGCGGGCGCCGCCGCCCCGGACTCACGTACGGGCCCGCTGGGTGACCACGATGCAGGCCAGCACCGCCACGGCGGCCACCGGGGCGGCGGGCGTGAGGTGTTCGCCCAGCAGGAGCACCGACCAGACCAGGGTCAGCAGCGGCTGGGCGAGCTGGAGCTGACTGGCCTTGGCGGTGCCGATCGACGCCATGCCCCGGTACCAGACGTACAGCCCGAAGAACGTCGAACCGGCCGCCACCCAGACCAGCCCGGTCACCCCGTGGGCCGACAGGCGCACCGGTTCGAGGGACAGCGCCACCGCCGCGCCCGCCACCGAGAGCGGCAGGCAGCAGATCAGCGCCCAGCCGATCACCTGCCAGCCGGGCATCTCCCGGGCCAGCCGGCCGCCCTCCGTGTAGCCCGCCGCGCAGACCAGCAGCGCGCCGAAGAGATACAGATCCCCGGCGGAGAGGGCGCCGCCGCTCTGCTGGACCGCGAAGGCGATGACCACGGCAGCGCCGGCGAGCGCCGCGAGCCAGAAGCTCCGGGAGGGCCGCCGGCCCGTGCGCACCGCGCCGAACGCGGCCGTGGTCAGCGGCAGCAGCCCCACCACGACGGCGGCGTGCGCGGTGGTGGAGGTCTCCAGCGCCAGCGTCGTCAGCAGCGGGAAGCCCACCACGACCCCGCCGCCGACCACCGCGAGCCCGGCCCAGTGGCGGCGCCCGGGGAGCCGGACCCGCAGCGCCAGCAGGAAAACGCCCGCGAGGAGCGCGGCGAGCACACCGCGCACGGCGACGAGGGACCAGGGGCCGAAGCTCTCCAGCCCCCATACGGTGGACGGGAAGGTGAGCGAGAAGGAGACGACGCCGAGCACGGCGAGCAGTGTGCCGCCGGTGTCCCGGTGGGCGCCGCCGGCCGCGTCACCGACTGCTATCGATCCGGAATCGGTAGCGCTATCCTGTGTTGTCATGCAAGAGCGTAGCAGCGTGGCCGATCTGGCGAACTCCCTACGATCGGAGTTGAACCGCTACTCACCCGGTGGAAAGCTGCCGTCCAGTCGTGCCCTGGTCGAGCGCTTCCGGGTCTCACCGGTGACCGTCTCCCGCGCCCTCGCCCGGCTCGCCGCTGAAGGGCTCGTGACCACCCGCCCCGGCGCCGGGGCCTTCCGCGCCCCCGCCCGCACCGCGACACCGCGGCCCGGTGACACCTCCTGGCAGGAGATCACCCTCAGCGCCGACGCCCCGGCCGACGCGGTACCGCGCACCGTCGACGCCTCCGGGGTGCTGGTCACCCTCGCCGAACCCGCGCCGGGCGTCATCGAGTTCAACGGCGGCTATCTGCACCCCTCGCTCCAGCTCGAGCAGGCGATGGGCGCCGCCCTGGCCAGGGCGGGCCGGCGGCCGGGCGCCTGGGGCCGGCCGCCCGTCGACGGCCTGCCGGGGCTGCGCGACTGGTTCGCCCGGGGGATCGGGGAGACCCGCACCGCCGCCGAGGTACTGATCACGGCGGGCGGCCAGAGCGCGCTGACCACGGCGCTGCGGGCACTCGCCCCGCCCGGCGCGCCCCTCCTCGTCGAATCGCCCACCTATCCGGGGATGCTGGCCATCGCCCGCGCGGCCGGGCTCCGCCCCGTACCGGTGCCGGTGGACGCCGAGGGGGTACGGCCCGAGCTGCTCGCCGCCGCGTTCCGCGCCTCCGGCGCCAAGGTCTTCATCTGCCAGCCGCTGTTCCAGAACCCCACCGGCGCGGTGCTCTCGGCGGCCCGCCGGCCCGAGGTGCTGCGGATCGCCCGGGAGGCCGGGGCGTTCGTCGTGGAGGACGACTTCGTACGGCGGCTGGTCCACGAGGACGCGGGCCCGCTGCCCGGCCCGCTGGCCGCGGACGACCCCGACGGCGTCGTCGTCCACGTCTGCTCGCTCACCAAGGCGACCTCACCGAGCCTGCGGGTCGCCGCGCTGGCCGCGCGCGGCCCGGTCCTGGAACGGCTGCGCGCCATCCATGTGGTCGACACCTTCTTCGTCCCGCGCCCGCTCCAGGAAGCCGCGCTCGAACTCGTGGGATCCGCCGCCTGGAGCCGCCATCTGCGCACCCTCTCGGCGGAGTTGACGCACCGCAGGAACGCGATGACCGCCGCCCTGCGCTCGGCGCTGCCCGAACTCGCGCTTCCGTACGTCCCCGCCGGCGGCTACCACCTCTGGCCGCGCCTGCCGGACGGCACCGACGAACGGGCCGTCGTCTCCGCCGCCCTGCGCGCGGGCGTCGCGGTCGCACCGGGCCGGCCGTACTTCGGGGCGGAGCCGCCCGCCGCGCATCTGCGGCTGAGCTTCGCCGCGGTGGCGGGCGCCGGGGAGATCACCGAGGGCGTCCGACGGCTGCGCACGGCCTGCGACGGCGTGCTCGGCCGCTGAGATCCCCGCACCTGCCGGGGATGTCAGCGGGCCGGCCACGGGCGCTGTCGGACGCGCCCGGGGCCGGCCCCTGGTGCCGGTCAGCTCACGGTGACCGTCTGCAGCAGGTTGTTGTAGCCGGTGGCCGCCTCCCACGTGGAGGCGTTGGCGAGCCTGATCGAGTACAGCGGATTCTGCGGCAGCGCCGGGTCGGGGAGATTGAGCAGCAGGCTGTAGCTGCCCGCCGGCAGGGTGCTGGGCAGGGTCACGCTCCGGTCGATCGTGGTGGTGGTGCCAGCGAGCCAGGTGCGCGGGTCGCCGGTCAGGGCGAGCCGGTACACCTGCGAGGTGGCGTTGTTGCGCAGCACCAGTTCGAGGCCGCGCGGGTTGAACGGCGCCGCGTAGCCGTCGTTCTTGACGGTGATACTGACCGGCAGCGTGCCGCCCCGGCTCGCGGTGGTCGGGTATGTACCGCTCTGGAGGGCGAAGCGGTAGCCGAGGTTACGGGTGATCTCGGGCAGACAGCCGCCGCTGCGCCAGCCGTTGATGACGTTCGGCTCGTAGTCCGTGTTGAGGTAGGACCAGTGGAACATCTTCAGCTCGGACACCGAGGTGGGGCAGCTCGTCCGGGGTGTGTTGACACCGCAGGTCTCGCCGCCCATCGGCAGGTAGTTCGTCTCGGCGGCGAGATAGGGGTATTCGACGGCCGTGTTCTCGTAGGTGCCGTAGTCGTCGGCGCTGGCGAGGAAGCAGTCGTTGTGGTGGCCGATCCGGGCGTTCGACGAGCCGTTGTACGCCTGGGCGGCCGGCAGCGCGGTGGTCCCGTACATCGTGCGCTTGTACTTGGGCGTGCGCAGCTGCACCATCCGGGTGGACGGCAGCGAGCTGAGGGTCTTGTCGACGACGGCCTTGCGGTTGGCCCAGTCGGCGGTGGTGATCGTGCCCGCGTCGCCGAAGTTCTTGGTGTAGTACCCCTCGCCCCAGGCACCGACGAAGCCCGCCTGGACCACGTAGATGACGTCGCTGTTGGCGCTCAGGTACGGCGCGAGCTGGTCGAGGTGGGAGAGGACGCGGTCCTTGGTGGCGTCGGCGCCGTCGGTGGACTCGGTGTAGGCGAACCGCACGATGGTCTTGAGCCCGGCGGCGCGCACGGTGTCGAACTGCCGCTGGAGCCGGTTCAGCGCCGTCTGGCTGATCGCGCTGTTCTTGAAGTCGGCGAGGTAGAAGACGCACATGACCAGCGAGACGGACTCGTTGGTGCGGTAGCTCGCGAGGGTGGCGGCGCTGAAGTCGGTCTTGTCGCAGTCGCCCTGGTGGTGGTAGAAGCCGCGCTCGGGGTTGGCGATGTTCTCGGTGGTCTGGGTGTACGTCACCGAGGCGGCGCTCGTCTCGCTCTCGGCCGCCGCGTCGGCGAGCCGGGCGGAGGCGGGCGAGGCGCCGGCGAGCACGGTGCCGACCAGGGCCAGCAGGGTGAGGCCCTTGAGGAGGAGTCGGCCGGGGGTTGGTCTCTTCATCGGGCTGCTTCCTTTCTGTCGGGGCCGGGATCTCTCGGGATCGCGGCCCGGTGGGGGGATCCGGCCGGTGCGGCGGCCGGAAGGCTGCGGCGGGGAAGGGGCGTCGGGGTCAGCCCTTGACGCCGGTGTGCGCGATCCCCTGGATGAACTGGCGCTGGAGGAAGACGAAGACGGCGATCACGGGCAGCGACGCCAGCAGGGAACCCGCCATCAGCACCGGATAGTCGGTCTGGAACTGCCCCTGGAGCGTGGCCAGTCCGGCGGAGAGTGTCATCTGCTCCGGGTCGGTGTTGACCACCAGTGGCCAGAAAAGATCATTCCATGACCAGAGCAGTGCGAGCACGGAGAGTGCGATCACTCCGGGGCGGGCCAGCGGCAGCATGATCGACCAGTAGATCCGCAACGGTCCCGCGCCGTCGAGGCGGGCCGCCTCCTCCAGCTCGGGCGGCAGACCGAGGAAGAACTGCCGCAGCAGGAAGACCCCGAAGGCGCTGAACATGCCCGGAACGATCAGCGCCTGGAGGGAGTTGAGCCACCCCAGGGACGACATGATCTGGTATTGCGGGATGATGAAAAGCTGCGGCGGCACCATGAGTACGCACAGGAACAGCCCGAACAGCGGCTGACGCCCGGGGAAGCGCAGCCGGGCGAAGGCGTAGGCGGCCAGTGGGCAGAGCAGGATCTGTCCGGCCGTGCGGCCCGCCGCCATCAGCACGGTATTGAGGAACTGCTCGCCGAACGGCAGCATTCCGAAGACCTTGCCGTAGTTCTCCCAGTGGCCCGCCGGCAGCAGCGACGGCGGCACCCGGGTGGCGGTGGAGAGCGTCTGGAGCGAGGTGATGAACTGCCAGAGAAACGGCGCGATCATCACCAGCGAGGCGGGGATCAGCACGGCGTGCACCCCGATGTGGGACCTGGTCCGTGCGCGCGGCCGGGACTCAGCCATAGTGCACCCACCTCTTCTGGAGCCGGAACTGGAGGGCCGTCAGGGCGACGATGATGGCCAGCAGCACCATCACGATCGCCGCCGCGTAGCCTCGGTCGTTGGTCACGAAGGCCCGGTCGTAGAAAAGCTGGACGACCGTCTGGAGCCGGGGGAAGGCGGGGTTCGCGCGCGCGCTCTGCCCCGAACCGGCCAGGACGTAGACCAGGTCGAAGAGTTGCAGTGACCCGATCACCGAGATGACCGACACGAAGAACGCGGTGGGGGAGAGCAGCGGGAGGGTGATCCTGAAGAACTGCCGTACCGGACCCGCCCCGTCGATGGCGGCGGCGTCGTAGTACTCCCGGGGAATCGCCTGCATCCCGGCCAGGAAGATGATCAGGTTGTAGCCGACGCTGCTCCAGATGCCCACCAGGACCAGCGCGTACAGGGCCGTGTCCGGGTCCGCGATCCAGTTGGGGCCGTCGACGCCGAACAGCGACAGCGCGTGGTTGATCAGCCCGTAGTCGCCGTTGTACAGCCAGCGCCAGACCATGGCGACGGCGACGGGCATGGTGACGACGGGCAGGAAGAACAGCGTCCGGTAGACGCCCACCCCGCGCAGCCCCTCCCGGTTCAGCAGGGCGGCGAAGACGATCGCGAGGGGGATGGCGAGCAGCCCCAGCACCGTGTACGTCAGGGTGTTGACCAGGGAGGTGCCGACCTCCGGGTCGCTCAGCAGGCGGCGGTAGTTGTCGAGCCCCGTCCAGGTGTGGCCGCCGAAGGCGCCCCACTCGGTGAGCGAGAAGTAGCCGGTCTGGACGACGGGCCAGAGGTAGAAGACGGCCAGGCCGAGACCGACGGGCGCGATGAACGCGTACCCCCACAGGGCCTCCGCGACGCGGTCCCGGCGTGGCAGGGGCCGGCCGAACAGGGATCTCCCGGAGGCGGAGGCGGAGGCGGGGGCGGAGGCGGGGTCAGGGGCGGAGGCCGGGGCGGGAGCGGGAGAGGGGGCCGGTGCGGGGGCCGGACCGGGGCCGTCGGTCAGGGACTCACGGCTGGAGCTGATCGTCATCTCACTCCTTGGCGAGCAGGTCGTTCATCGCCCCGGCCAGAGCGGTGGATGCCTCGGCGACGGACTGCTCGCCGGTCCACGCCCTGGTGAGATGGGTCAGCTCCGCCTCGTTCCAGGCCGCGGTGTTCTTCGAGACGGGGAACGGCACCGCGTAGTCGGCCGCGTCCAGGAAGGTCCGCAGCGCGAACTCCGGATGCGCCTTCACCCAGCCGTCCTGGGTGCCCGTGTAGGCGGGCAGCGGCCCGGCCTCGCCGAGGGCGGCGGCGGCCTTCTTCGAGCCGAGGAAGCGGACGAACTCATCGGCCTCGCGCGGGTGGGCGGTCTTGGCCGAGACCACGTTGGCCACCCCGTGGATGACGGCGGCCCGTTTCTCGCCCCGCGGCAGCGGCGCCACGTCCACCTTGTCCTTGGTGTACTCGTTCGCGGAGAACTCGCCGGCGTTCCACGAACCGCCCCAGTACATGGCGATCTTGCCCGCCTCGAACAGCTGGAGCGGGGCCGTGTCGGTCATGGTTCTGAGGTCGGGCGACTGCTTCTTCTCGATCAGGTCCGTCCAGAAGCGCAGGCCCTCGATGGTCTTCGGGTCGTCGTAGCCGGACTTCTTGCCGTCCGGGGATATGACGTAACCGCCCGCCTGGGCGATGGTGTTGTACTGGTACTCCTGGAAGCTGGTCAGCTCCGCCGCGGCGCCGTGCACCCCCTTGGCGGGATCGGTCAGCCGGGCGGCGGCCTTCTTGAAGTCGCTCCAGGTCCAGTCGTCCGCCGGGTGTTCGACCCCCCGGGCGTCGAACAGCGCCTTGTTGTACCAGACCCCGACCGTGTCCATGTCCTTGGGCAGCCCGTAGTGCTTGCCCTCGTACGTGTACAGATCGATCAGCTGCTCGGGGTAGACGGACAGGTCGACCGGCCCTTCGGCCGACTTCTCGTCCAGCGGTCTGATCACCCCGTTGGACGCGTAGAGCTGGAAGTTGGGGCCGTTCATCCAGAAGACATCGGGGGTCGCGCCGCCGGAGGCGGCCGTCTTCAGCTTGGCCCAGTACTCGTTCCACGCGGTGAGCCGCACCTTGACCGTCACGTCCGGGTGGGTCCGGTGGAACTCCTTGGCCAGCTTCTCCATCACGGGCTTCTGGTTGTTGTCCCAGATCGCGTACGACAGCACCGCCTTCCCGTCGCCGCCGCTCCCCGCCGAGTCTCCGCCCGAACAGGCGGAGACCGACAGCACCACCCCCAGCAGAGCCGCTCCCACGCGCGCCAGCTTCCCCATGCCCGGACCTCCTCATGAACGAGGCGCACCAGGCGCCACGCACCAACGGCCGACCCCGGGCAGCGATGCTGTCCGGGGCCGTGAAAGTTAATGCCTAATGATGGATTCCAGGGAAAGTAAGTCAAGACTCGATTGGGTCACGGAGCGGATCGCGGGACCGACCGGCGCCGCCCCGGCCCACCCGGCGTCAGAAAACTCTCCGGTGCGGCGATTTCACCGGATTCGTGCAGACCTCGGTCGACATGGTCCAGCGCCAGCCGCAGCGCGCCCAGGGCCACTCCCTCGTCGCCGAAGGCGGAGACCCTGACCTCCGGGGTACGGATGCACCAGCGGTCCAGCTCCCGCCGCAGCGGCTCCACGATGAGATCGGCCGAGCGGGAGAACCCGCCCCCGTACACGACCAGTTCGGGATCGAGGGTGAGCACCAGGGCCGAGGCGCCGACGGCCAGGTCGCGCACGTACCGCCGGACCGCCGCCACCGCCTTGTGGTCCCCCTCGCGGGCCGCCCGGAAGACGTCCTCCGGGGCCGCGTGCGGATCGTCGGCGGGCCGGCCGCCCGGCCAGGACCGCAGATGGTCCGGCGCGCGCTCCCAGCCGGCCGCCGGCAGCGCGCCGATCTCCCCGGCGGCGTTGCCGAAGCCCCGGTGCAGCTTGCCGTCGATGATCAGGCCGGTGCCCGTACGCAGCCCGGCCAGCAGGAACACCACGTCCTTGGCGTGCCGGGCGACCCCGCGCCAGGACTCCGCCAGGGCCGCCAGCTTGCTGTCGTTCTCCACCAGGATCGCGCCCGCCACCAGCCCTCCGACATGGGCGGCCACATCGAGACCGGTCCACTCGGGCAGCGCCTCGGACAGCATCACCCGGCCCGTCCCGTCGACCAGCCCGGTGGTGGCCACCCCGGTCACCCACACGCCGGAGGCGGGGGTGCCGGAGCCGGACAGCGCCTCCCGTACGGCCCGGTCCACGGCGGCCAGCCGCTCGGTGCGCCCCATCGACGGGGTGACGGCGACCCGGGCGCTGTGCTGCACCTCGCCGTCCAGATCCGCCACCAGCGCCAGCACCTTGTGGCCGCCGATGTCGACCCCGAGGACCCGGCCGGCGTCGGCCCGGAAGCGGTAGCGGCGGGCGGGGCGGCCCACGGTGCCGGGCGCCGGCGGCACCTCCACCACCCAGCCGCGCTCCAGCAGTTCGCGTACGACGTCCTCGGTGGAGGCCCGCGACAGGCCCGTGCGCCGGGCGATCTCGGTCAGGGTCTGCGCCGGTTCGCCGCGCAGCACACCGATCGCGGCGAGCGCGTTGAGCCGGCGGAGCCGGGAGAGATCCCCGCCGGCCGGGTTTTCGGTCATCACACACCCTTGAGGTCGGGCTGTTCACGGCTAATAATGAGGGACTCCGGTGTAATTTCTGGAAGG
Organism: Streptomyces sp. NPDC012835; assembly: GCF_042900885.1. Classification (NCBI taxonomy): domain Bacteria; kingdom Bacillati; phylum Actinomycetota; class Actinomycetes; order Kitasatosporales; family Streptomycetaceae; genus Streptomyces; species Streptomyces sp. NPDC012835. The sequence continues at coordinate 1,096,567 of NZ_JBIBBW010000002.1, read as the reverse complement.
GATCCCATGTCTTCGGTGACTCTAGCCCTGGTCGGCTCCGGCCTGCGCGGGCAGTCCTACGCGCGACACGCGGTGGCATCGGGCCTGGGACGGGTGGTCGCGGTGGCCGAGCCGGATCCGCTGCGCCGGGCGGCCGCCGCCGCCGAATTCTCCGTCCCCCCGGAGCATGTCTATCCGGGCTGGGCGGAACTGGCCCGCGCTCCCCGCCTCGCGGACGCGGCGATCATCGCCACCCAGGACCAGCTGCACACCGACCCGGCCGTGGCCCTGGCCGACCTCGGTTACCACATCATGCTGGAGAAACCGATGGCCACCGACGAGCGCGAGTCGCTCGCCATCAGCGAGGCGGCCGAACGCAACGGGATCATGCTGGCCGTCTGCCATGTGCTGCGCTACACCCCGTACACCCGGGCGCTGCGCCGGCTGCTGGAGGACGGGACCATCGGCCGCCTCGTCAGCGTCCAGCACCTGGAGCCGGTCGGCTGGTGGCACCAGGCCCACTCCTTCGTACGGGGGAACTGGCGGCGCCAGGACACCTCGGCCCCCATGCTGCTGACCAAGGCGTGCCACGACATCGACTGGCTGATCCACCTCTTCGGCCAACTGCCCGACCAGGTCACCTCGTTCGGCGGTCTGAGCCACTTCCGTGCCGAGGAGCGTCCCGAGGGGGCCGCGGACCGCTGCCTGGACTGCCCGCTGGAACCGACCTGCCCCTACTCGGCGAAGCGGCTGTATCTGGGCTGCCTCGGCGACCCGGAGGCCGAGTTCTGGCCGCTGTCGGCGGTCACCGAGGAGCACACGGAGGAAGCGGTGCTCGACGCGCTGCGCACCGGGCCCTACGGCCGGTGCGTCTACGCGAGCGACAACGACGTGGTCGACCACCAGGTGGTCAACATGTCGTTCCCCTCCGGCGCGACCTGCTCCTTCACCATGAGCGCCTTCACCCCGATGGAACACCGGCGCACCCGGCTGATGGGCACGCACGGATTCGTCGACGGCGACGGACACACCCTGCGGATCGTCGACTTCCGCACCGGCGAGGACCGCACCGTGGACGCGGTGGACGCGTCGTCGGCGGCGGGACCCTCAGCGGCGGACGGCCACGGCGGCGGTGACGAGGCGCTGACCGAGGCGTTCCTGACCGCCGTCGCCACCGGGGACCGGTCGATCCTGCTCTCCGACGCGGCGCAGAGCCTCGCCACCCACCGGGTGGTGTGGGCCGCCGAGCGGGCCAGGGTCACCAACACCGTGGTCCGGCTGGACGAGGCGGAGCGGTCGGCGCCGGTCTGACGCGGGTCACGGTCGCGGTGCGGCGTCCCGCGCTCCGGGGCCACGGGACGCCGTACCGGTATCGCCACCGAGGGCCGGGCGGCGGTGCCGGTAAGGCCCGACCCGCGCCGTACCGGTGCCGCGCGGCCCTGGCCGCAGTGCGTCGTACCCGGCCGCACCGGTACGGCGACGGCGCCTCACGCCGCGGCGGTACCGAGCGTCTCCAGGATCTGCTCCCCGTACTTCGCCAGCTTGTTCTCGCCGACCCCCGTCACCGTGCCCAGCTCCGCCAGCGTGGACGGCCCCAGAACCGCGATCGCGCGCAGCGTCGCGTCGTGGAAGATGACGTAAGCGGGCACGCCCTGCTCCTTCGCCGAGGCGGCCCGCCAGGCCCGCAGCGCCTCGAAGACCGGCACCGCCGCGTCCGGCAGGTCCACCGGCGCCGAGCGCGCCTTGGCCGTCTTCTCGCGCGCGGGCTTTGCCGCCCGCTCCGGCTCGCGCCGCAGCGCGACGGGCCGCCGGCCGCCCAGCACCTCGCCGCTGCTCTCCGTCAGGACCAGCGTCCCGTAGTCGCCCTCGACCGCGATCAGCCCCTGGGCCAGCATCTGCCGGGCCACGCCGCGCCATTCCGTCTCGCGCAGCTCCGTACCGATGCCGAACACGCTGAGCGCGTCGTGGTCGAACTGGATGACCTTGGCCGTCTTCTTCCCCAGCAGGATGTCGGTGATCTGCCCGGCGCCGAACTTCTGGTTGCGCTCGCGCTTCAGCCTGACCACCGTCGACAGCAGCTTCTGCGCCGGGACCGTGCCGTCCCACGACTCGGCGGGGGTCAGACAGGTGTCGCAGTTGCCGCACGCCGTGCTCTGCTGGCCGAAGTACGCCAGCAGCCGGACGCGCCGGCACTCGACGGTCTCGCACAGCGCGAGCATGGCGTCGACGTGCTCGCTCAGCCGCCGCCGGTGCGCGTCGTCGCCCTCGGAGGTGTCGATCATCTTCCGCTGCTGGACGACGTCCTGGAGCCCGTACGCCAGCCAGGCGGTGGACGGCAGCCCGTCCCGCCCGGCACGTCCGGTCTCCTGGTAGTAGCCCTCGACGGACTTCGGCAGGTCGAGATGGGCGACGAACCGTACGTCCGGCTTGTCGATGCCCATCCCGAAGGCGATCGTGGCGACCATGACCATGCCGTCCTCCCGCAGGAAGCGCGCCTGGTTCGCGGCCCGTACCCGGGCGTCGAGACCCGCGTGGTACGGCAGCGCGTCGACCCCGTTCTTCACGAGGAACTCGGCGGTCTTCTCCACCGAGGCCCGGGACAGGCAGTAGACGATCCCCGCGTCGCCGGGGTGCTCGGTGCGCAGCAGATGCAGCAGCTGCCGCTTGGGGTCGTCCTTCGGCGCGATGCGGTACTGGATGTTGGGCCGGTCGAAGCTCGCCACGAAGTGACGCGCGTCCTGGAGCTTCAGCCGGGAGGCGATCTCGGCGTGCGTGGCCTCGGTGGCGGTCGCGGTCAGCGCGATACGGGGCACATCGGGCCAGCGCTCGTGGAGCGAGGACAGGGCGAGGTAGTCGGGGCGGAAGTCGTGGCCCCACTGCGCCACGCAGTGCGCCTCGTCGATCGCGAACAGTGAGATCGTGCCGCGCTCCAGCAGCCGTACGGTCGCCTCGACGCGCAGCCGCTCCGGCGCCAGATAGAGCAGGTCCAGCTCGCCCGCGAGGAACTCGCTCTCCACGAGCCGCCGTTCGTCGAGATCCTGGGTGGAGTTCAGGAACCCGGCCCGCACCCCGAGCGCGCGCAGGGCGTCGACCTGGTCCTGCATGAGCGCGATGAGCGGCGAGACGACGACACCGACGCCCTCGCGCACCAGCGCGGGGATCTGGTAGCACAGCGACTTCCCGCCGCCGGTCGGCATGAGGACCAGGGCGTCGCCGCCGCCGGACACATGCTCGATGATCTCCTGCTGGCTCCCGCGGAACGAGTCGTAACCGAAGACCCGGCGCAGCACGTCGAGCGGCTCGCCCGGGCCGGCGGCCGTGCGCGGGCCCTTCGCCGGTTCCTCCTCGAACGCGAAATACTCCTCCTCGAAATACTCCTCGGGGTGGGGCTCGGGGGGCTCGGTTTCGTCACGGATGTCGGCATCGGCAGCGCTCATCCGTCGAGTCTACGAGGCGCCCGGCGCCCCCGATGGCGGGTGCGGTCGCCCGGCGGGGGCCACCGCGCGTCCCGCCGCCCCGCCGGTCGTGCCCCGCTCCACACGGTCTGTGGCCGAGGGGTTCCTGTGCTGATGGGCATGGAAGCGCGCTTTCTTCTGGCGATTGCCGCATGTGTTCATGTCGCACCATTTGCGGGTGCGGCTTCGGCTGGTGTCGAAGAAGGCGGCCCGGCAGGTCGGTGAGGCGCACAGGGCCAGTTTTCCGTCCCGTTCGCCCGAGACGACGCCGATCGCGTCGGCGGCGATCACGCCGAGGGCGTCTTCCACGCGGGAAGCCGAGCCGAGCTGCCACCGCCGCTCACCCTCAGGGGTCAGGACGGCCGCGGCCCGCCCCTGGACGCTGCGGTTGTTGATGACGTGGACGGCAGACGCGGGGAGAGCGTCCTGGATCGCGGCCGCTGTCGCGGTGGCGTGAATCGCCTCCCGCAGCTCCCGGGCGAGGTCGAGCTGGGCGGCGGTGCAGGAGTCCACGATGAGGCCGTACACGGCCAGCCAGTCGACAAGTCGCTGCGGCGTGGGAATGCGCTCCACGGCCTCGCCGTGACGCTCCGAGAGGGTCCCGGTGAAGCTGGTCGCCAGCACCGAGCCGAGGCGGAAGTCAGGGAAGCGAGCAGGCATGGAACCACCTTAGCCGGTTGCGGCGTGGCTCCGAGGGCTGTTAGAACCGTCTTAGACGGTTCCACGAAGCCAGGAGGTCTCATGTCCCGTCCGACCAGCGACGTGCAAGTGTTTGAAGCCCACGCGACCGACGCCGACCTGGACGATCTGCGTCTGCGACTGGCCTCGGCGCGACTGCCGGAGGCCGAGACGGTTCATGGCGCCGCCCCCGGCCCCCGCCGGTGGGACCAGGGCGTTCCGCTCGCCGACCTCATCGATCTCGTCAACTACTGGCGCACCCGGTACGACTGGCGGACTTTCGAGAAGCGCCTTGACCGGATCGGCCAGTTCCGCACGACCATCGACGGTCTGGGAATCCACTTCCTGCACCGCCGCTCCACGCGCGCGGACGCCACTCCTCTGATCATGACGCACGGCTGGCCGGGCAGCATTGCCGAGTTCACCGATGTGGTGGAGGAGTTGGCGGACCCGAAGGACGCGGACGCGCCGGCGTTCCACGTGGTGGCCCCGTCACTGCCGGGCTTCGGATACAGCGACAAGCCGGCCACCACCGGGTGGGGAACCGAGAAGATCGCGGCCGCATGGGTCGAACTGATGGGAAGGCTCGGCTACAGCAGGTTCCTGGCCCACGGCGGCGACTGGGGAGGCAATATCACCACGGTCCTCGGCGGCAGGTTCCCGGCGCATGTTCTCGGCATCCACGCCACGTTCGCGGAGGCGCCGCCCGGGTTGCCGACGGACGGACTGACGGCGGTCGAACGCCGGTGGACCGAGGAAACCCGCGACTTCTGGCACCATCGCGCGGCGTACGCGAAGCAGCAGGCGACCCGGCCGCAGACCATCGGCTACTCACTCGTCGACTCGCCGGTCGGGCTTCTCGCCTGGATCCTCGACAAGTTCGCGGAGTGGTCGGACACCGAGGACAGCCCGTTCGAGACGATGTCCAGGGACCGCGTTCTTGACGACGTCACCCTGTACTGGCTGACACGGACCGGCGCGTCGTCCGCCCGTATTTACTACGAGAGCCACAACTCGCTCGACCCCCGACTCCGGGTCGACGTCCCGTCGGCGATCACCATGTACCCCCGCGACGTCGAGAAGAGCCCGCGCACCTGGGCGCAGGAGCGGTACCGCCGGATCGTCCGCTGGAACTCACCCGAATCCGGGGGACATTTCCCGTCGCTGGAGGTCCCCGAGTATTTCGTCCAAGACCTGCGAGAGGGCCTCGCGGCGGTGCTGGCCGCCCATCGGTGACCGCAGCCGGGGGACCGGAACTCGATCGACGCCGAGCGGCCCGATCCCCACGAGGGCGCCGAGCCCGTGGGGCGGCGGTGCCGAGGCCGGGTGAGGGCCCGGACTCCGGCGGTGCGGCCCGCTCGGGTCGGTCTTCGGCCAGGTCGGCCGGCGTCCCCGGTCACCGCGATACCGACGACGGCCGCCTGGCCCTGTCGCCTCCTGGCGGGAGCCGCGGGCCGGGGTGGCCGATGAGCCGGCGGCCCGAGCGGCTCCGTCGCCGGTCTGACGGCCCTCACGATCGCACCATTGCATAAAGCTGCGTACGTACGTATAGTCATGCCATTACCGAGGAGGGTTTTTCGATGGCTGTACGTGCTCTACGCGCCGCCGTGGCCGGAGCGAGCGGATACGCGGGCGGGGAAGTGCTCCGGCTGCTGCTCGCTCATCCCGCGATCGAGATCGGGGCCCTCACCGGCAACTCCAACGCCGGCCAGCCGCTCGGCGGGCTTCAGCCGCACCTGGCGCCGCTGGCGGACCGGGTGCTGGAGCCGACCACCGCCGAGGTGCTCGCCGGACACGACATCGTGTTCCTCGCGCTGCCGCACGGCCAGTCCGCCGCGGTCGCCGAGCAGCTCGGGGACGACGTGCTCGTCGTGGACATGGGAGCCGACTTCCGGCTGCGGGACGCGGCGGACTGGGAGCGGTTCTACGGTTCCCCGCACGCCGGGACCTGGCCGTACGGACTGCCCGAGCTGCCGGGCGGGCGCGCCGCGCTGGCCGGGAGCAAGCGGATCGCGGTCCCCGGCTGCTACCCCACGGCCGTCTCGCTCGCGCTCTTCCCGGCGTACGCGGCCGCTCTCGCCGAGCCCGAGGCCGTCATCACCGCCGCGTCCGGCACCTCCGGCGCGGGCAAGGCCGCCAAACCGCATCTGCTCGGCTCCGAGGTGATGGGCTCCATGTCGCCGTACGGCGTCGGCGGCGGCCACCGGCACACCCCCGAGATGATCCAGAACCTCAGCGCGGCGGCGGGGGAGCGGATCACCGTCTCCTTCACCCCCACCCTCGCCCCCATGCCGCGCGGCATCCTCGCCACCTGCTCCGCCAAGGCACGCCCCGGCATCACCCGCCGGGACGTACGGGACGCCTACGAGAAGGCGTTCGCCGACGAACCGTTCGTCCGGCTGCTCCCCGAGGGGCAGTGGCCCGCCACCGCTTCCGTGTACGGCTCGAACGCCGCACAGGTCCAGGTCGCGTACGACGAGCACGCCGGCCGCCTCATCGCGATCAGCGCCATCGACAACCTCACCAAGGGCACCGCAGGCGGCGCGGTGCAGAGCATGAACATCGCCCTCGGACTCCCCGAGGACACCGGACTCTCCACGATCGGAGTGGCACCTTGAGCGTCACCGCAGCGAAGGGATTCACGGCGGCGGGCATCGCCGCCGGGATCAAGGAGAACGGCGGACCCGACCTGGCCCTCGTGGTCAACAACGGACCGCGCCGCGCCGCCGCGGGCGTCTTCACCTCCAACCGTGTCAAGGCCGCCCCGGTCCTCTGGTCCGAGCAGGTGCTCAAGGGCGGCGCCGTCACCGCCGTCGTCCTCAACTCCGGTGGCGCCAACGCCTGTACGGGGCCCCGGGGCTTCCAGGACACCCACGCCACCGCCGAGCAGGCGGCCGCGGTGCTGGACGGGCACAGCGCCGGTGAGATCGCCGTGGCCTCCACCGGTCTGATCGGCCTGCTCCTGCCCATGGACAAGCTGCTGCCCGGCATCGAGAAGGCAGCCGCCGAACTCTCCGAGCACGGCGGCGAGAAGGCCGCCATCGCCATCAAGACCACCGACACCGTCCACAAGACCGCCGTCGCCGGCGGCGAGAGCGACGGAGTGGCCTGGACGGTCGGCGGCATGGCCAAGGGCGCCGGCATGCTCGCACCCGGCCTCGCCACCATGCTCGTCGTCCTCACCACCGACGCCGACATCGACACCCCGGCGCTGGACACCGCGCTGCGCGCCGCCACCCGTACCACCTTCGACCGCGTCGACTCCGACGGCTGCATGTCCACCAACGACACCGTGCTGCTGCTCGCCTCCGGCGCGTCCGGCGCGACCCCCGCCCACGACGACTTCGCCGAGGCCGTCCGTACGGTCTGCGCGGACCTGGCGCGCCAGCTGATCGGCGACGCCGAGGGCGCCTCCAAGGACATCCGGATCGAGGTGATCAACGCCGCGACCGAGGACGACGCCGTCGAGGTGGGCCGCTCCATCGCCCGCAACAACCTCCTCAAGTGCGCCATCCACGGCGAGGACCCCAACTGGGGCCGGGTCCTGTCCGCCATCGGCACCACGGCCGCCGCCTTCGACCCCGACCGGCTCAACGTCGCCATCAACGACGTCTGGGTCTGCGAGAACGGCTCGGTGGGCGAGGACCGCGACCTGGTCGACATGCGCTACCGCGAGGTCCGGATCACCGCCGACCTCTCGGCCGGCACGGAGTCGGCCGTCATCTGGGCCAACGACCTCACCGCCGACTACGTCCACGAGAACAGCGCGTACAGCTCATGACCGCCCGCAAGCACACCGCGCTGCCCAAGGCACAGATCCTCATCGAGGCGCTGCCCTGGCTCACCCGCCACTACGGCAGGACCGTCGTCATCAAGTTCGGCGGCAACGCCATGGTCGACGAGGACCTCAAGGCCGCCTTCGCCCAGGACGTCGTCTTCCTGCGCCAGGCCGGCCTCAAACCCGTCGTCGTACATGGCGGCGGCCCCCAGATCAACGCGCAGCTGGCCCGGCACGGTCTGGCCAGCGAGTTCAAGGCCGGACTGCGGGTCACCACACCCGAGGCCATGGACGTCGTACGGATGGTGCTGGCCGGACAGGTCCAGCGCGAACTGGTCGGGCTGCTCAACCAGCACGGCCCGCTCGCCGTCGGCATGACCGGCGAGGACGCGCACACCATCACCGCGACCCGGCACCGGCCGGTCATCGACGGCGAACCGGTCGACATCGGCCGCGTCGGCGAGATCACCGAGATCGACCCCGGCGCCATCGAGACGCTGCTCGCGGACGGCCGCATCCCGGTCATCTCGTCCATCGCGCGCAGCGCCGACGACGGACACGTCTACAACGTCAACGCCGACACGGCCGCCGCCGCGCTCGCCGTCGCTCTCGGCGCCGAGACGCTGATGGTCCTCACCGATGTCGAGGGCCTGTACGAGGACTGGCCGAACAGCGACGACGTGATCAGCAGGCTCACCGCCACCCAGCTGGAGAAGCTGCTGCCCGAGCTGTCCAGCGGCATGGTGCCGAAGATGCGGGGCTGCCTGTACGCCGTGCGCAACGGCGTCACCACCGCACGCGTACTCGACGGACGGGTCCAGCACTCGATCCTGCTGGAGATCTTCACCGACGAGGGAATCGGCACGATGGTCGTGCCGGACGGACCGGAAGGGAGCACGGAGTGAGCGGCAACCAGGAGCTTTCGCAGCGCTGGCGGAACGTGATGGCCGACAACTACGGCACGCCCGGCCTGGCCCTGGTACGTGGTGAGGGCGCCCGGGTCTGGGACGCCGAGGGCACCCCGTACACCGACTTCGTCGGCGGTATCGCGGTGAACGCCCTCGGCCACGCCCACCCCGCCGTCGTCAAGGCCGTCTCCGGGCAGATCGCCTCCCTCGGCCATGTCTCCAACCTCTTCCTCGCCGAGCCGCCCATCGCCCTCGCCGAGCGGCTGATCCAGCTCGCCGGCCGGCCGGGACGCGTCTACTTCTGCAACTCGGGCGCCGAGGCCAACGAAGCCGCCTTCAAGATCGGCCGGCTCACCGGCCGCCGCCACATGGTCGCCACCACCGGCGGCTTCCACGGCCGCACCATGGGCGCGCTCGCCCTCACCGGCCAGCCCGGCAAGCGGGAGCCGTTCCTGCCGCTGCCCGGCGAGGTCACGCATGTCCCGTACGGAGACACGGACGCGCTGCGGGCCGCCGTCACCGAGGAGACGGCGCTCGTGATCATCGAGCCGATCCAGGGCGAGAACGGAGTGGTCGTACCGCCCGCGGGCTATCTGGAAGCGGCGAGGGAGATCACGAGCGCGACCGGCACCCTCCTCGTCCTGGACGAGGTCCAGACGGGCGTCGGCCGGACGGGCAACTGGTTCGAGTACCAGGCCCACCAAGGCGTCCTGCCCGATGTCGTCACCCTCGCCAAGGGACTCGGCGGCGGCCTGCCCCTCGGCGCGACCCTCGCCTTCGGGGAAGCCGCCGATCTCCTCAAGCCCGGCCAGCACGGCACGACGTTCGGCGGCAACCCCGTCGCCTGCGCCGCCGGACTCGCCGTACTCGACACCCTGGCCGCCGACGGACTCCTCGACGAGGTGAAGCGGCTCGGCGAGCGGGTACGGAACGAGGTCGAGGCGCTCGGCCATCCACTGGTCTCCCACGTCCGCGGCGCGGGACTGCTCCTGGGTATCGTGCTCACCGAGCCCCTCGCGCCCCGGGCGCAACAGGCGGCTCAGGGTGCCGGGTTCCTCGTGAACGCGCCCGCCCCCGATGTCCTACGGCTGATGCCGCCGCTGGTCATCGGCGACGGCGAGGTGGACGGGCTGCTCCGGGCACTGCCCGGCATCCTCGACGAGGCGTACGCGGAAGGACGATCAGGGGAATGAGACGACGATGACCGAGGCCCAGGAGAACGAGCACGGCGGGCAGTCCGTGCCGCAGACCAGAACCGCCCGCCACCGCCGGATCGTCGACATCCTGAACCGGCAGCCGGTGCGCTCGCAGAGCCAGCTGGCGAAACTGCTCGCGGACGACGGGCTGAGCGTCACTCAGGCGACGCTCTCCCGCGACCTGGACGAACTGGGCGCCGTGAAGATCCGCAACACCGGCGGCGAGTTGATCTACGCGGTCCCCAGCGAGGGCGGCTACCGCACCCCCCACGCGCCGCTGGGCGAGTCGGCGAAGGAGGAGCGCATGCGCCGGCTCGCCGGTGAACTCCTCATCTCCGCCGAGGCGTCGGCCAACCTCGTCGTGCTGCGCACCCCTCCGGGAGCGGCCCAGTTCCTCGCCTCGGCCATCGACCAGGCGGAGTTGAGCGACATCCTCGGCACCATCGCGGGGGACGACACACTGATGCTGATCAGCCGCGACCCGGCGGGCGGACAGGCACTCGCGGACCACATGCTGAAGCTGGCGCAGAACGAGCGCTGAGCGGTGGCCCGTCGAGGAGCCGTCCCGGCCCGGCGCCCTGCCCGGGCGCCGTGCCGCCGGGGCTACCCGCCCGCCCCGGCCGCGTACCGGTGGAAGCCGCTCGTCGCCCAGGTCGCGCCGTCGGCGGTGACCGCGAAGCCCTCGGTGCCGGGAAGCCCCTCCAGCCAGTCGCGGGCCCGCCCGCCCATGGCGTACCCGGCCGTCGCCCGTACGTCCGCCGCCGTCAGCCCGTCCGGGCAGACCACGCTGAGCGAGGCGAGCGCGTCGGCCGGGGGCGCGCCGGTGTACGGGTCGACGATGTGGCAGCCGCGCTCGGCCGGGCCGGAGGTGGCCACACCGAGGCCCCCGTCCCGGACGGCGACGACCGCAGCCAGCGCCCCGGGACGCAGCGGGTCGGCGATGCCCACGCGCCAGGGTCCGCCGGTCAGCTGGATGTCGCCGCCCCCGTTCAGGCACACCGAGCCGGCCCCGGAGGAGGCGAGCATCCGGACGGCCCGTTCCACCGCCCAGCCCTTCACCAGGCCCGTCGGGTCCAGACCGCCCGCGTACCCCGCGGTGAACCAACCGCCGCTCTCCCGCTCCGCCCGGGTACACAGCTCCAGCACCTCGGCCACCTCGGTCACACACGCGGACAGCTCCAGCTCCCCCCGGCCCAGCCGCATGAGCTGGCTGTCGGGACGGTACGTGGAGAAGACCTCGTCGGCGCGGTGCAGCCAGGCCACGGCCGCCCGGAGCCCCGCCAGGACCCGGGCCTCGTCCGTGACCCCGCGGATGTCGAACGAGAAGACCGTGCCCATCGACTCCTCGACATGACGCACCGCGGCGACGGGCGCGTCGTCGGACTCCATCAGAGGCCCGCCGTGTCGAGGGCGCTCTGGAGCGACGCGCGGTAGCCCGCGCTGGTGTAACTGGCGCCGGAGACGGCGTCGACCTCGGCGTTCCCCGCCGCCACGGCGGCCCGGTCGAGCCTGGGTACGGCGTCCGCCGTGACGGACTGGCTGCGCGGATCACCGTCCGGGGCCCGCACCGCCCGGGACTCGGTGATCCTGCCGCCGTCGACGGTGATCCGGACCTGGACCGGCCCGTACGGGGTGTTCACGGCGTTCCCCAGCACCGTACGCGGACCCTCGGGCGCCGATCCCGCACCGGTGTCCGCGCCCGCGCCGGTCTCCGCGCCCGCGTCCGCGCCCGACGGTCCGCCCCCACCGCCCGCGGTGGCGGAGATCCCGGCGCCGGTCCCGGCGGGGGCGCCGGCCACCGGGGCGCCACCCGGCTGTTTCAGGGCGAGCAGCAGAACAACGCCCGACGCGGTCGCCGCCACACCGATCATGATCCGCCGGAGCGGATGCTTCCTCTTCATCGTCCGCCTCACATGTCGAAGGACTCGTGGTGGATACGGCGCGTGGGCACGCCCGCCGCGCGCAGGGCCTCGTACGACTGACGGGCGAGCCCGGCCGGCCCGCAGACATAGACGTCGTGGTCGGCGATGTCCGGCAGCAGCTCGCGCAGCCGCGCCGGGGTGATCTCGGGCCGCACGCCGTCCGGCCCGTTCACCGCGTACAGCAGCCGCGCCCCGCGCACCGAGGCGATCTCGCGCAGCTCCCGCCAGAGCGCCAGTTCCTCGGTCCGGCCGGCCCGGTAGAGCAGCGTCAGGTCCCCGGGCTCACCGGGCAGCGTCTCGAACAGCGCCCGCATCGGTGTGATCCCGGCGCCGCCCGCGATCATCAGCACCTTCGCCCGACTGCGCCGGGCCGCGGTCATCGCCCCGTAGGGGCCCTCCGCCCAGATCCGGGTGCCCGGCTCCAGCCGGGACAGCGCCTCGCTGTGCCCGCCGTTCGCCTTGACCGTGATCCGCAGCAGAGCGGGCCTCGGCGGCGCCGACAGGGAGTACGGATGGGAGCTCCAGCGCAGCCCGTCGGTGAGGAACCGCCAGCGGAGGAACTGGCCCGGCTGCGCGCCGATCCGGTGCAGCCGACGCCCCGTGATCAGTACGGAGACGACCCCGGGCGCCTCGTACACGGTCGATTCGACCCGCATCCGATGGCCCAGATTCAGCCGGACCGGGGCCAGTACGCGATACCAGAGCAGCAGGGCGCCCGCCGCGCCGTACAGCACGTACCAGACCGTACGGGCCGTCGCGTTCCCGACGAACTCGGCGCCGGTCGCGAGCTGGTGCCAGAAGGTCAGGTAGACCGCCGCGTAGGTGAGCAGATGGAGGTAGTACCAGGTCTCGTAGCGGACCCTGCGGCGTACCGCCCCCACCGAGACGAAGCCGATCACCAGGAACAGCACGGTCCCGACGGCCGCCTCGATCATCCGGGGGAACCCGGTGACGACACTGACGGCCTGGTCGGCGAACCCGGTGCCGGACCGGACCGAGTAGCCGCCGACGATCAGCAGGACATGGGCGATCAGCAGACTGACCGCATAGCGTCCGCAGACCGCGTGCCACCGGGCCACCCGGTCGGAGCCCACGCGCCGCTCCAGCGCGGGGACGCGGGCCATCAGCAGCACGACGACCGCGATCACGTAGCCGCTGAGCAGCCCGGTGAGCCGCCCGGCCCCGGTCAGCCACTCCGCCGGATCCATCCGTACGACCAGGGTGTTCCGCCACCACAGCGCCAGCACGGCCGCCGCCCCTGCCCAGCACGTCACCAGCAGGGGCAGCGCACCCGACCGCTGCGGGCGGATCGCGCGCAGGGTCTGCCGTCTGGCGGCCCTGCCGTTCTGCGTCATCGCCACGGGAACTGCACCTCGACTCTTTCTCCGTGCCGGGCGATACGGATGTGAGCGGCGATGGGTTCAAATGACGGTGCGCGAGAACTCGGCGCGGGCGGGTGCCCGCCGCGCTACGGGGCGGTCGCCTCCCGCACCGAGATGGCGATACGCGGGTGCCGGGCCGGGTCGGCCCAGGCCAGGACGTCCCGCATCGCCCCGGCGGGTACGGAGACACAACCGGCGGTCGCCCCGGCGCCGTTGACGTGCAGGAAGATCCCGGCGCCCCGGCCGCGCACCGGCCGGTCGTAGTTGAAGCCGATCACCAGGGCGAGGTCGTACTGCGCGGTGTAGTCCGCGAGATGCTCGGCCTCGCCGGCCCGGCAGTCGGCGGGCAGGCCCTCCACCCAGCGGTTGTAGGCGCTCGACCGGTTGTCCTGGCACCACCAGGACTCCTCGGTCACCGGGCGGTAGCCGTATTTCGTCCCGGCGGGCTCGGGCGCGATCCCGAACGCGTACGGCAGGTCGTACACCCCGGTCGGAGTGGTCGAGGTGCCCTGGGTACGCTGCGCCCCGTCGACCAGCCCGCCCGCGCCGAAGCGCGCCGGGGCGGAACCGGCCGCCACCCAGTGGCCGTCGCGCCGGTCCCACCAGGTCAGCCGGCCGGTCGTCGCCGAGGTGTCCCGGGCCTCCGCGGTGATCAACTGGGTGGAGTCCTCGGGAGCGGGTTCCGGTACGGCGGCACGGGCGGCCGTCGTACCGGTGACGACGGTGAGCAGTGCGGCGGCGGCGAGTGCGAGAGCGGTGCGCATGGGCAGGACCGTATGCGCCGGGCCCTGCCCCGGCCTCCCGGCGGCCCCCGCACTGCGCCGAACGCGGCGCGCGTTCAGCCGGTCGGCGCGTGCCGCTCGTGGGAGCGCGCGGATCGGTCCGTACGGGCCGGCGGATCAGTCCGTACGCGCCGGGAGCGGCAGCGGCAGCGCCGGCAGCCCGTCCAGGCTCACCCCCACGTAATCCTTCTTCGCGCAGTAGGCGGCGAACTCCTCGTCGGACTTCCGGCCGAAGTGCTCGGCGTGCTGGGTGCGCTCCTCGCGGTAGTCCATGAAGGGGACCGCGAAACCGCAGGCGTCGCTCACCCGTTCCGCGTGGATCACGATGACGGCGCGGGCCGAGGGCCCGTCGGCGCCCTCGAAGTACGGGATGTACTCGGCCCAGCGCGGGTCGTCCCGGAAGACCGGCTCGCCCCTGCCGTGCACCCGCAGCACCTTGGGCGGGCCGCTGAAGGCGCACCACATCAGGGTGATGCGGCCGTTCTCCCGCAGGTGGGCGATGGTCTCGGCGCCGCTGCCGCCGAAGTCGAGGTAGGCGAGGGTCAGTTCGTCGATGACGACGAGCGTCCCCTCGCGGCCCTTGGGGGAGAGGTTGACATGGCCGTCCCCGGCCAGGGGAGCGGTGGCGGTGAAGAACACGGGCTGCTCTTCGATGAAGGTTCTGATGCGGCCGTCGATCCGTTCGTAGCGTTTACCCATGAGGATGATTGTCGCGCGATGCCGGCCGTCTCCGAGAGACCCGGGGACGATCGGTATCGACCGGACACCGGGCCCGGAAGATCTCCGGAAACCCTCCGCGATTGACGAAACATACGGAGGGGTGCATAGTTATGCCTAGCAAGGATCGCACCGTGAGGAGAATCCCGTGACCGAGCGCGTCGTACTCGCCTACTCGGGCGGCCTGGACACCTCGGTCGCCATCGGCTGGATCGCCGAGGAGACGGGCGCCGAGGTCGTCGCCGTCGCCGTGGACGTCGGTCAGGGCGGCGAGGACCTGGACGCCATCCGCGAGCGCGCGCTCGCCTGCGGCGCTGTCGAGGCCGAGATCGCGGACGCCAAGGACGAGTTCGCCGAGGAGTACTGCCTCCCCGCGATCAAGGCCAACGCCCTCTACATGGACCGCTACCCGCTGGTCTCGGCCCTCTCCCGGCCCGCCATCGTCAAGCACCTCGTCGCCGCCGCGCGCAAGCACGGCGCCGGTACCGTCGCCCACGGCTGCACCGGCAAGGGCAACGACCAGGTGCGCTTCGAGGCCGGCATCACCGCCCTCGGCCCGGACCTGAAGTGCGTCGCCCCGGTCCGTGACTACGCGATGACCCGCGACAAGGCCATCGCCTTCTGCGAGGAGAAGAACCTCCCGATCGCGACCACCAGGAAGTCCCCGTACTCCATCGACCAGAACGTCTTCGGACGCGCCGTCGAGACGGGCTTCCTGGAGGACATCTGGAACGGTCCGATCGAGGACGTGTACGAGTACACCTCCAACCCCGCGGTCCCGCGCGAGGCCGACGAGGTGGTCATCTCCTTCGAGGCGGGCGTCCCGGTCGCGATCGACGGCGGTCCCGTCACCGTCCTCCAGGCGATCCAGCAGCTCAACGAGCGGGCCGGCGCCCAGGGCGTCGGCCGGATCGACATGGTCGAGGACCGGCTGGTCGGCATCAAGTCGCGCGAGATCTACGAGGCGCCCGGCGCCATCGCGCTGATCACCGCCCACCAGGAGCTGGAGAACGTCACCGTCGAGCGCGAGCTGGCCCGCTACAAGCGGCAGGTCGAGCAGCGCTGGGGCGAGATCGTCTACGACGGCCTGTGGTTCTCCCCGCTCAAGCGCGCCCTGGACGGCTTCGTCGACGAGGCCAACCAGCATGTCACCGGCGACATCCGGATGACGCTGCACGGCGGCCGCGCCGTCGTCACCGGCCGGAAGTCCGACCAGTCGCTGTACGACTTCAACCTCGCGACCTACGACTCGGGCGATACCTTCGACCAGTCCAAGGCGCAGGGCTTCATCGAGATATTCGGCCTGTCGTCGAAGATCGCGGCCCGCCGCGACCTCGCCTGAACCGTCTCTCGATCCCGTCCTCACGACGGCCGCCTCCTCGATCCCCCGTGACGGGGCCGAGGCGGCCGCACACTTTCCTGACCTCTCCAAGGAGCGCAGCAGTGAGCAGCAACAACGGTGATGTCCGGCTCTGGGGCGGCCGTTTCGCGGACGGACCCTCGGACGCGCTGGCAGCCCTCTCGGCGTCCGTCCACTTCGACTGGCGGCTCGCACCGTACGACATCGCCGGCTCCCGCGCGCACGCCCGCGTGCTGCACAAGGCCGGACTGCTCACCGCCGACGAGCTGACCCGTATGGTGGCCGGTCTCGATCAGCTCGAAGCGGACGTGGCGGACGGCTCCTTCACCGGCACCATCGCCGACGAGGACGTCCACACGGCGCTGGAGCGCGGGCTGCTGGAGCGGCTCGGCGCCGACCTCGGCGGCAAGCTCCGGGCCGGCCGGTCCCGTAACGACCAGGTCGCCACCCTCTTCCGGATGTATCTGCGCGACCACGCCAGGATCATCGGCGGACTGATCGCCGACCTCCAGGACGCGCTGGTCGGTCTCGCCGAGGCGCACCCCGATGTCGCGATGCCGGGCCGTACGCACCTCCAGCACGCCCAGCCCGTGCTGTTCGGGCACCACATGCTGGCGCATGTGCAGTCGCTGTCCCGGGACGCGGAGCGGTTGCGGCAGTGGGACAAGCGCACCGCCGTCTCCCCGTACGGCTCCGGCGCGCTGGCCGGCTCCTCGCTCGGGCTCGACCCCGAGGCGGTCGCCGCCGACCTCGGCTTCGAACGCGGCTCGGCGGGCAACTCCATCGACGGCACCGCCTCCCGCGACTTCGTCGCGGAGTTCGCCTTCGTCACGGCGATGATCGGCGTCAACCTGTCGCGGATCGCCGAGGAGATCATCCTCTGGAACACGAAGGAGTTCTCCTTCGTCACCCTGCACGACGCCTTCTCCACCGGCTCGTCGATCATGCCGCAGAAGAAGAACCCGGACATCGCGGAGCTGGCGCGCGGCAAGTCCGGCCGGCTGATCGGCAACCTGACCGGGCTGCTGGCCACGCTCAAGGCGCTGCCGCTCGCGTACAACCGTGACCTCCAGGAGGACAAGGAGCCGGTCTTCGACTCCTGCGACCAGCTGGAGGTCCTGCTGCCCGCCTTCACCGGCATGATGGCGACCCTCACCGTCCACCGGGAGCGGATGGAGGCCCTGGCCCCGGCCGGCTTCTCGCTCGCCACCGACATCGCCGAGTGGCTGGTCAGGCAGGGCGTGCCGTTCCGGATCGCACACGAGATCGCCGGGGAGTGCGTCAAGGAGTGCGAGGTGCTGGGCATCGAGCTGGACGAGCTGACGGACGACCAGTTCGCCAAGATCTCCGAGCACCTCACCCCCGATGTCCGCTCGGTCCTCAACGTCGCCGGCGCGCTGGCCTCCCGCAACGGCCGGGGCGGCACGGCTCCTTCGGCCGTCGCCGTCCAGCTCTCCGAGGTCAAGGCCGATCTGGTGATACAGCACGCCTGGGCGTCCGCCAAGAGGTAACGCGCGGCCTCTTCGGGCGACCCGGTCACGCGTGACCGGGTCGCCCTCGCCGTTTGTCGCTCGGGCAGGCCGGGCCGATCCGGTCGAGCCTCTCCCGCGCGCCCCTCTCGCCTCCCGCGCGCCCCTTCCGCGACTCCCGCGACGGCGGCGGGCTGCGACTCCCGCGACGGCGGCGGGACTTCCACGACCTGCGACGCCCTCCGGGCAGTGGTTCACCAACATCCCGAATGAGACATCAATGTCTCATTCGGGTTATGGTCGCCTCATGACAGTCGACCGCGATCAGGCGCTGCGCACCGCCGCGGCCCTGCTCACCCGTAAGCCGACCGCCACCATGGACGAGGTGGCGCGGGCCACCGGGATGGGCCGTGCGACGCTGCACCGGCACTTCGCCGGGCGGGACGCGCTGATCAAGGCGTTGGAGGAGCTGGGCATCCAGGAGATGGAGGCGGCGCTCGACGGCGCCCGGCTCGCCGAGGGACCGGCGGACCAGGCCCTGCGCAGACTGATCGCCGCGATCGAGCCCGCCGCCGGGCTCCTCTCCTTCCTCCTCACCGAGAACCAGCTGTTCACGGGGGACATCCACGACGGCTGGAACCGGACGGACGCCCGGTTCTCCGAACTGTTCCGACGCGGTCAGGAAGAGGGAACCTTCCGGATCGACCTCAGCCACGTCTGGCTGACCGAGGCGCTCTACGGGCTCATCAGCGCCGGCGCCTGGTCCGTCCACGAGGGCCGCGTCGCGGCCAAGGAATTCCAGTACATGATCGTCGAGCTGCTGCTCGGCGGAGCACGACGGAGTGTGAATCCATGACCAGCCCGCACCGGACCACGGCGGAGAGCGCGTACAGTCCCCGCCCCGGGCGGTGGCTCGCGCTCACCGTCCTCGTCCTCGCCGTCCTGCTCGTGGCGGTCGACGCGACCGTGCTCGGGCTCGCCACCCCCTTCCTGAGCGAGGACCTCAAGCCGACCGGCACCCAGCTCCTGTGGATCGGCGACATCTACTCGTTCGTCATCGCCGGTCTCCTGGTCTCCATGGGCAGCCTCGGCGACCGGGTCGGGCGCAAGAAGCTGCTGCTGACGGGAGCGGTCGCGTTCGGCGGGATCTCCGTGCTCAACGCCTACGCCTCCTCCCCGGAGATGATGATCGTGTCCAGGGCGCTGCTGGGCGTCGCCGGCGCGACCCTGATGCCCGCCACCCTCGCGCTCATCCGCAACATCTTCCACGACCCCAGGGAGCGCAGCCTCGCCGTCGGCATCTGGGGCGCCATGGCCTCGGCGGGCGCCGCCGTGGGACCGGTGGTCGGCGGCTTCCTGCTGGAGCACTTCTGGTGGGGCTCCGTCTTCCTGATCAACCTGCCGGTGATGGCCGTGCTGGTGCTCGTCGGCATCAAGACGCTGCCCGAGTCGAAGAACCCCGCTCCCGGCCCCTGGGACCTGCTCAGCGTGGCGCTCTCGCTCATCGGCATCGTCGGTGTCGTCTACGCCGTCAAGGAGGCCGCGTCGCACGGGTTCGCCTGGGACGTGGCCGTGGTGGGGGTGATCGGCGTGGTCGCGCTGTGGTGGTTCGTACGGCGCCAGTTCACCCTTCTCGCGCCCCTGCTGGACATGCGGCTCTTTCATCACCGGGGCTTCTCCGGCGCGGTCCTGGCGGATCTGCTGACCATCCTCGGCCTCTCCGGCCTGGTCTTCTTCCTGTCGCAGTACCTCCAACTCGTCCAGGGCCGGGGGCCGCTGGAGGCCGGTCTCGCCGAACTGCCCGCGGCGGTCGGCGCGGTGACGGCGGGGCTGCTCGCGGGGAAGGCGGCGCGCCGGTTCTCCGTACGCTCCGTGGTGGCGGGCGGTCTCGCGGCCATCGGTCTGTGCCTCGCGGCGCTCACCGGCATCAGCCAGTCCACCGGCTATCCGATGTTCGGCGCCGTCCTGCTGGTCGTCGGCGTCGGCGCGGGATTCTCCTTCACCGTCACCTCCGACGTGATCCTCTCCAGCGTCCCCACCGAACAGGCCGGCGCCGCCTCGGCCGTCTCCGAGACCGCCTACGAACTCGGCGCCGCGCTCGGGATCGCGCTGCTGGGCTCCATCGTCACCGGCGTCTACCGGGACTTCCCCACCCCGCCCGGCGTCCCGGCGGGCACCGCCTCCGCCGCGCACGAATCACTGGGCGGCGCGGTCGACGCCGCCTCCGGACTCCCCGGGCCCCTGGGCGCCGAGCTGGTGGCGGCGGCGCAGGAATCGTTCGTCGACGGCCTGCGGCTCGCGTCGGGTGTGGGCGCGGTGGTGCTGCTCGCCACGGCGGTGGCGGCATGGCTCCTGCTGCGCGGTCAGAAGCTGGAGGACGGCGTGGAGTACGGGGAGCACTGAGCGGCGAGCGGCTGCCACCGGAGCCCCGGCTCCGGTGGCAGCCGCCCTGCCGGGCGGCTACGCCGCCTTGGCCTTGGTCGCGTACATGTCCACGTACTCCTGCCCGGACAACGCCATGACCTCGGCCATCACCGAGTCCGTCACGGCCCGCAGCACATACCGGTCGCGGTCCATGCCCTCGTACCGGGAGAACTCCATCGGCTTGCCGAACCGCACCGTCACCTTGCCGCTGCGCGGCATGCCGGAACCGTTCGGCTGGCACTTGTCCGTACCGATCATCGCGAACGGCACCACCGGCGCGCCCGTCATCAGCGTCAGCCGCGCGATGCCCGTACGCCCGCGGTAGAGACGGCCGTCGGGGGAGCGGGTGCCCTCCGGGTAGATGCCGAAGACATCGCCCCGCTCCAGCACCCGGCGGCCCGTCATCAGCGCCGCGACCCCGCCCCTGCCACCGTCCCGGTCCACCGGGATCATGCCGACGCCGGTGAAGAACCAGGCCATCAGCCGGCCCTTGATCCCCTTGCCCGTGACGTACTCGTCCTTGCCGATGAAGAACACCTGACGGTCGCAGACCAGGGGAAGGATCATCGAGTCGATGAACGTCAGATGGTTCCCCGCGAGGATCACGGGGCCGCTCCCCGGAATGTTCTCCGCGCCCTCCACCCGGGTGCGGAACATCAGGCGCATGATCGGTCCGAGCGCTGCCTTGATGAGCACGAAGCGGGACAACGGGTCCTCCGGTGTCGGTGGGTCGGTTGTTGGATGGCCTACTAAATCCATGCAGGTGAGGACGATACTCCCGGGGCGCGGTGGGCGCACATCCGGTTCACGGAGCGGATACGCGGTGTTGACATGTGTTCGCGCCACGTTCGGCCGCGGTCTCCCGTACGGAAGGCGCCGCGCCCTACGCTCGGCCCGCGTCCGGCGACGAAGAACCGGACACGGGACCCCGACACCAAGGAGCGTTCATGAACCGAGACGCGCGGAACACCCCCGGCCGGCGGACCGTGCTGGGAGCGGCGGCGCTCGGCTCCGCGGCCCTCGCCCTGCCCGCCTCGGCGCGGGCCGCTGACGCCCCGGCGGCGCCGGGACGCCGTGACCTGCCGGTGCCCACGATCATCGGCCACCGGGGGGCCAGCGGCTACCGTCCCGAGCACACCCTCGGCTCGTACCAACTCGCCCTCGACCTCGGCGCGCACGTCATCGAGCAGGACCTGGTCCCCACCAAGGACGGACACCTCGTGTGCCGTCACGAGAACGACATCAGCGCCACGACGGACGTCGCCGACCACCCCGAGTTCGCGAGCCGCAGGACCACCAGGAGCATCGACGGCACCACCCTCACCGGCTGGTTCACCGAGGACTTCACACTCGCCGAACTGAAGACGCTGCGCGCCGCGGAACGCATCCCGGGCGTGCGGCAGCGCAACACCCTGTACGACGGCCGCTGGGAGATCCCCACCTTCGAGGAGGTGCTGCGCTGGGCCGACGAGCAGGGCCGCCGCCGGGGCCGCCGGGTCTGGCTCTACACCGAGACCAAGCACCCCACCTATTTCCGCGGCATCGGCCTCGGCCCGGAGGAGCCCCTCGCGAAGCTGCTGCGCCGGTACGGCCGCGACCGCGCGGACTCCGCCGTCTTCCTCCAGTCCTTCGAACCGACCAGCATGCGGCGGATGGCGAAGCTGGTCGCCTCGCCCCGCGTCGTCCTGCTCGACGCGGCGGGCACCCGCCCGTGGGACCTCCGCACGGCCGGGGACCCGCGTACGGTCGCCGACCTCATCACCCCCGAGGGCCTGAAGTGGATCGCGTCCTTCGCCCAGGGCATCGGCCCGACGCTGGACCTGATCATCCCGAAGGACGCGCAGGGCAGGCTCACCCGACCCACCACGCTCGTACGCGACGCCCACGCCAAGGGGCTGATCCTGCACCCGTACACCCTGCGCGACGAGAACGCCTTCCTGCCCGCCGACTTCCGGCGCGGGACGGACCCCAACGCCTACGGTGACGCCTTCGGCGCCTTCCGCGCCTACTTCGAACAGGGCATCGACGGCATCTTCACCGACAACCCGGACACCGGACTGCTGGCGCGGGCGGACTTCGTCAGCCGCTGAACGCGCGTGCCCCGGTCGGGTGACTGTCCGGCCGGGGCGCAACCGTCCGCCGGTCCCCGTCGTCCCGCCGGACATGACGCCAGTACGAGCCACCCCGCCCCGTCCGGCGACGCCGGAGCCCGCGCCCGGGCCCGCGCCGCTGTCCGTGCCCGTGCCCGACGCCGTGGCCGCCCTCGTACACGTACTGCTTCCGCTCGTCCGCGCCGAGGCGGCGGCCGAGGCCCCGTCGGCCGGAATGGACCCAGGCGACCTCGAACAAGGCGTCTGGGTAAGGCTGCTGGAGCGGCCGGCCGACGCCCGGACGCCGGGCGATCCCGCCCGTTGGGTACGCGACGCCGTACGCGCACAGGCCCGCCGCGCCCGGCGGACCGCCGCCCGCGAACACACCTACCCGCGCCGCGACGAACCCCCCGCCGGGCCCGAGTCCGACCCGGAGCGGGCCGCGCTGCGCACCGACCGGCAGCGGACCCTGCGCGCGGCGGTCCGCCGTACCCCCGGACGCTGCCCGCGGGTCCTGACCGCGATGCTCTCGCCGGGGGACCCCACCTACCGGGAAATCGCCGGGGAGTTGGGTATGTCACAGGGCAGTTTGGGCCCGTTGCGCTCCAGATGTCTGGGATGCCTCCGCCGAATGCTCGCCGCCGAGATTGCGCCCGCTGAACTCGGGGGAGAGGAGCGATAGACATTGGGCGGACAAGTGAGCGGGAGGCATGCACACATGGGCATGAGCGTGACCATCTCAGCGGCGAGTGCGCAGGACGCGGAACAGATCCTGAAGCTTCAGTACCTGTGCTATCAGAACGAGGCGGAGCTGTACGGCGACTACACCATCGAGCCGCTCACCCAGACCCTCGACGACCTGCGGGCCGAACTCGACCGCGGCCACGGCCTGGTGGCGCGCCTGGGCGACGAGGTCGTGGCCTCGGTGCGCGGCTGCGTCGACGCGACGGGCACCGCCCGCATCGCCAAACTGATCGTCCATCCGAGGCTGCGCCGGCACGGTCTCGGCGGACGCCTCCTGGACGCCATCGAGACACACTTCGCGGCCGAGCCGGCCGCCCTGCGCTTCCAGCTGTTCACCGGACATCGCGGCGAGGGAAATCTGCGCCTCTACCGCAGCCGGGGCTACGCGCCCGTCGCGACCCAGGAGGCAGGGCCGAAGGTGCGGCTCGTCACCCTGGAGAAGCCGGCCGGCGCCGGGGCGTACATGGCCAGCGCCTGACGTGAGGGCGGAATCCCCGGCGGTCCGCGCAGGACGGCGCGGGGGATTCCGCCCCCCTTACGACCCCGCCCCGCCGGGCCCTCACCGCCGCGTCGCACCCCCGCGCAGCCACAGGATGCCGGTGACGGGCAGCAGCACCGGGATGAAGAGATAGCCCATGCCGTAGTCCGACCAGACCGTCGCGTCCGGGAACGCCGAAGGGGCGACGAGCGTCCAGGTGCCGACGATCAGCACCCCGGCGAGTTCGGCGGCGCAGCACGCCAGCGCGACCTTCCGCGCCGTCTGTCCGCCCCGCGCCAGCGTGTACGTGATGAACGCGTAGACCAGCGCCGCCACCCCGGAGAGCGCGTACGCCAGCGGCGCCCGGTCGAACTCGGTGGCGATCTGGTACGCGGACCGGGAGACCGCGCCGACCGACATCACCCCGTACAGCCAGAGCAGCAGCAGGCCCGGCCCCTTGACCAGCCGGGTCCCGGCCCCGGGAGCCTCCCCGGACCCCGGCTCGTTCCCGGCGCCGGACGCGCCCCCGGGGCCGGCCCCGGACACCTCGGTCGTCATGTCGTCAGCCTTTCCAGATGTCATGGAGCCGCACCTCCAGCACCGCCAGCACGACCGCTCCCGCCGCCACCGTCACCGAGCCCCAGCGGGTCCGCTCGGAGAGCGAGAGAAAGCCGGCCGCCGGCACCGCGAGCAGCGCGCCGAGCAGATACGAGACGAAGATCACCGAGCCGTCGTGCGCCGTCTCGCCCCGGGCCAGCCGCACGATCCCCACCACCAGCTGCGCCAGTGCCAGCACCGTCACCACGGCCATACCGATGAAGTGCCAGTCCTTGGTGGGCTGGTCGCGGTAGGCGGCGTGGCCGCACCAGGCGGCGAGAGCGAGCGCGGCCACGGAGAGGGCGACCGTCAGGGCGACAAGCATGGCCCTGAGCGTATTACGGGGTAAGGGGCGCGAAGCGCGCGCCCCCGCACCCCTCCCCGCACCCGCACGCCTCCCGCACGCCCGCGCCCGCCCGCACCGGGAGACCGGCGCGGGCGGCCGGAAACCGCCACGTAGGGTCGGCCCCATGACGATCCACGCCGAAGCCCTGCTGTTCGACAACGACGGAACCCTCGTCTCCTCGCTGGCCTCGGTGACCCGGTGCTGGACCCGGTGGGCGCGGGAGTACGGCGTCACGGCCGAGGCGTTCGCGCGGGTCGGGCTGCACGGCCGCCCCGCCGCCGAGATAGCCGCCGACCTGCTGCCCGCCGACCGGGTCGACGAGGCGGTGGCCCGTATCGAGCAGCTGGAGGTGGACGATGTCGCCGGGGGAGTCGTGCTGCTCCCCGGCACCGCCGAGCTGCTCGCCGCCGTGCCCGCCGAGCGGTGGGCCGTGGTCACCTCGGCCACCCGGCGGCTGGCCGAGGCGCGGCTCGCTGCGGTGGGCCTGCGGCCCGGGACGATGGTCGCCGCCGACGACATCACCCGCGGCAAGCCCGATCCGGAGCCCTATCTGCTCGGAGCCGCCCGGCTCGGGGTGGACCCCGCCCGGTGCGTGGTCTTCGAGGACGCCCCGGCGGGACTCGCGTCCGCGCGCGCCGCCGGTATGAGGACCGTGGCCTTGGCCACAACGCATGACCGCGCCGAGCTGGAGGCTGATCTGGTCGTACCCGATCTCTCGGCCCTGTCGGTGCAGGTCACCGCCGGGGGAGTGGAGATCCGTGCCGCCGGTTGACGACCGCGGGGCGGGCCGCGGGGCCCGCCCCGGCTGTCCATATGCCACGACGAACCGTCCCGCCATGCGGACAGCCGGTGGGGCCGCCCTCCGGTCTGTTTTACTTACCGCATGACCACGACGAGCTACCGCGCACCCGCGACCGAGGCGATCACCACGCCCGGTGCTCGTTGTCTGTGTCGAATGTGCGCCAACTGAGGGCCCCCGCCTGCGCCTCGCGCCCCGAAGCGAGACCCGAAGGACCGCGCGGCCACGCCGGTCCCGTACGCCATCGGGACCCGGCCAGGAGCCCGACAGCCCCGGGACGCTCCGCGCCCACGTCCGCTCACCGGCCACCCGCCACCACGGCGGCGTGCGACGCGGCCACGACGAATGCCCCGTGCCCGGCGGACCCCTCGCCGCGCACTCGACAGTGACGGATACCCCTGTGATCACTACTACGGGCCTGACGAAGGTTTACCGCTCCGCCCGGTCGCGAGGCCGCGAGGTCACCGCACTCGACGGCGTCGACCTGCATGTCCGCGAGGGCGAGGTCTTCGGCGTCGTGGGACAGAGCGGCGCCGGCAAGTCCTCCCTCATCCGCTGCGTCAACCTCCTCGAACGCCCCACCTCCGGCACCGTGACCGTGGCCGGCCAGGACCTCACCGCCCTCGCGGGCCGGGGCCGCCGGGCGAGCGGGGAACTGCGCCGGGCGCGCAGCTCGATCGGCATGGTCTTCCAGCACTTCAACCTGCTGTCCTCCCGGACCGTCAAGGACAACGTCGAACTCCCGCTGGAGATCCTCGGCGTCAGCGGCCGGGAACGCTCCCGCCGCGCCCTCGAACTGCTGGACCTGGTCGGCCTCGGCGACAAGGCCAAGGCGTACCCCGCCCAGCTCTCCGGCGGCCAGAAACAGCGCGTCGGCATCGCCCGCGCCCTGGCGGGCAACCCGAAGGTGCTGCTCTCCGACGAGGCGACCAGCGCCCTCGACCCCGAGACCACCCGCTCGATCCTCCAGCTGCTGCGCGACCTCAACCAGCAGCTCGGGCTGACGGTGCTGCTCATCACGCACGAGATGGAGGTCGTCAAGACGATCTGCGACTCGGCCGCGCTGATGCGCCGGGGCCGGATCACCGAATCCGGGACCGTCGACGAACTGCTCGCCACCCCCGGCTCCGAGCTGGCACGGGAACTGTTCCCGGTCGGCGACGCCCCGGCGGGCTCCGACCGCACCGTCATCGACGTCACCTTCCATGGCGAGGCCGCCACCCGGCCGGTGATCTCACAGCTCTCCCGTACGTACAACATCGACATCTCGATCCTGGGCGCCGCCATGGACACCGTCGGCGGACGGCAGATCGGCCGCATGCGGATCGAACTGCCCGGACCGTACGAGGAGAACGTCGTGCCGGTCGGCTTCCTGCGCGAGCAGGGGCTCCAGGCCGAGATCGTCGGCCCCGACGACACCCGCACGCCGGAGCCCGAGGACGACACGACCCCCGCCCCGGACTCCGGGGACGCCGCCGAGCGGGCGACCGCCCCGGTCAAGGAGGATGCCAAGTGACCTGGTCGGAAATGCAGCCACTGCTGACCCAGGGGACCGTCGACACCCTCTACATGGTGCTCTGGTCCGCGCTCGTCACCATCGCCGGCGGACTGCCCCTGGGCATCCTGCTCGTCCTCACCGACAAGGGCGGACTGCTCCAGAACGCCGCGGTCAACAAGGTGGTCGGAGTGATCGTGAACATCGGCCGTTCGCTGCCGTTCATGATCCTGCTGATCGCCCTGATCCCCTTCACCACCTTCGTCGTCGGCACCTTCATCGGCCCCACGGCGATGATCGTGCCGCTCGCCATCGGCGCCATCCCCTTCTTCGCCCGGCTCGTCGAGACCGCGGTCAGGGAGGTCGACCACGGACTGGTCGAAGCCGTCCAGGCGATGGGCGGCTCCATCCCCACCATCGTCCGCAAGGTACTGCTGCCGCAGGCCCTGCCGTCCCTGATCTCCGCCGTCACCACCACCCTCATCGTGCTCATCGGCTACTCGGCCATGGCCGGGGCGGTCGGCGGCGAGGGGCTCGGCTCGAAGGCGGTCACCTACGGATACCAGCGCTTCGAGAACGGCTTCATGATCGCCACCGTGGTGGTCCTGATCGCCCTCGTCACCGTGGTCCAGCTGCTCGGTGACGGCGTCATCCGGCTGCTCTCCCGCCGCGGCCGCACCGCTTCCTGACCCGGCCCGCCGGGCCTCGGCCCGACCGGTCGCCGGCACCCTCCCCATGGCCCGCACTCCTTGTCCGGGCCTCGACACCCGCATCACGGAAAGAGGCACTCTTCGTGCGTACCACCGTCAAATACACCGCCACCGCGGCGACCGCCGCCGCCCTCGCCCTCGCCCTCAGCGCCTGCGGCACCTCCTCCGACCCCCAGTCGGACACCGGCGCGTCCGCCGACACCTCCAAGCCGCTCGTCGTCGCCGCGTCCCCGACGCCGCACGCCGACATCCTGAACTTCGTCAAGAAGAACCTGGCGGAGAAGGCCGGCCTCGACCTGGAGGTCAAGGAGTTCACGGACTACGTCCTGCCGAACAAGGCCACCCAGTCCGGCGAGGTCGGCGCCAACTTCTTCCAGCACAAGCCCTACCTGGACGACTTCAACAAGAAGAACAAGACCGACATCGTGCCCGTCGTCGATGTCGAACTGGAGCCCCTCGGCCTCTACTCCAAGAAGGTCAAGGACGTCAAGGACCTCAAGTCCGGCCAGACCGTCGCCATCCCCAACGACACCACCAACGAGGGCCGCGCGCTCAAGCTCCTCGCCGACAACGGCGTGATCACCCTCAAGGACGGCGCGGGCTCCGACGCCAACCTCTCCTCCATCGAGGACGCCAAGGGCCTCAAGTTCAAGGAGCTGGAAGCCGCCACGCTGCCCCGCGCCCTGAACGACGTCGACGCCGCCATCATCAACGGCAACTACGCCATCGAGGCCAAGCTCAAGCCCGCCGAGGACGCCATCGCCCTGGAGAAGGCCGACGGCAACCCGTACGCCAACTTCCTCGCCGTCAAGCGCGGCAACGAGAAGGACCCGCGCGTGGTGAAGCTCGCGAAGCTCCTCAACTCGCCCGAGGTCAAGAAGTACATCGAGGACACCTACGACGGCTCGGTCGTCCCCGCCTTCGGCGCCGCCGGATAGGACCCTCACCCAGGACGGCCAAACCCGCCCCGCGGCAGCGTCCTTGCCCGCGACCGCCCCGCGTACGCCCGTCGTACGCGGGGCACTCGCATCCCCGAGGACCCGGCCATGCGCGTCCTCACCGGATGCTGCATGCTGTGCATTTACGACGGACTGAGGCATGGAGCTTGCATGACTACCACCTTTCCGGACGTTTCCATCAGCACGGAGCGGTTGGTGCTGCGCCCCTTCGAACCGGCGGACATCCCGGCGCACATCGAGATGATGAACGATGAGATGGTCGTCGCCTGGACCTCGGTACCGCACCCCTACACCCGCGAGGACGCCGAGAAATGGGTCGGCACCATCGCCCCCGCCGAGCGGCTGAAGGGACGCGGAATCGCCTTCGCCGTCACCGAGTTCCTCACCCAGCGACTGGTCGGCGTCGTCCGGCTGCGCCGCACCAACTGGCACGCGCTCTCCACCGAGGCGGCCTATGTCACCGCGCCCTGGGCCCGCGGCGAGGGCTACGCCACCGAATCGGCCCTCGCGGTCGCCCAATGGTTGTTCCGCGACCAGAAGTTCGAACGCATCGAAGTGCGCACCCCCGCTGACAACACCGCCTCCCAGCAGGTCGCCCAGAAGATCGGCTGCATCAGCGAGGGCGTCCTGCGCAACGCCTGGATAGCCCGGACCCAGACCGAGGACGGCGGCTGGACCGACATCCGCACCGACCTCCTCGTCTGGGGCCTCCTGCCCGAGGACCTCGAAGGCGTCGCCGAACAGATGGCGGACGCCGGCGGCTACGCGTCCTTCACCGACTGGAACTGACGGCACCCGCCCACAGCGGGGGCAGGTACTCTCACCCTGCCCCGCACGCGCCGGTCACGCCCCGCACCATCACCACAACACCAGGAGACTGACGACGATGGCCGACCGCGTCACGGTGATCGGCTGGGACGGTTCGCCCCTCACCGCCGCCGCCAGGTCCGCCCTCGCGGCGGCGACCCTGGTCGCCGGAGCCGCACACCATCTGGCTCTCCCCGAGGTGCCCGCCGACGCCGAACGCATCCGGCTCGGCTCCATCGACCTCGCCGCCCGCAGGATCGCCGGACACCGGGGCAGCGCCGTGGTCCTCGCCGACGGCGACCCGGGCTTCTTCGGCGTCGTACGCACCCTGCGCGCCCCCGAGCACGGCCTGGAGGTCGAGGTCGTACCCGCCGTCTCCGCCGTGGCGACCGCCTTCGCCCGCGCCGGAATGGCCTGGGACGACGCCCAGATCGTCGTCGCCCACCGCCGTACGCTGCGCCGCGCCGTCAACGTCTGCCGGGCACACACCAAGGTCGCGGTGCTCACCTCCCCGGGCGCGGGCCCCGCCGAACTGGCGCTCCTCCTCGAAGGAGTCCACCGCACCTTCGTCATCTGCGAGGAACTCGGCACCGACCGCGAACAGGTCACCGTCCTCACCTCCGACAAGGCCGCCGACCACGTCTGGCGCGACCCCAACGTCGTGATCGTCATCGGCGGGATCGGCACCTCCGTCTCCCTCCCCGGCGGCTGGATCGCCGGCCGCGACCCCGGCTACCCGCCGGCCGCGCGCGGCTGGGCGCTGCCCACCGAGGAGTACGGCATCGAGCTGGACGAGGGCGAGTCGACCTGGCTGCGCGCCGCCCAGCTCGCCAGGATCGGAGCCAGGACCGGCGACCTCGTCTGGGACATCGGCTCCGGCAGCGGCGCCCTCGCCGCCGAGGCCGCCCGCTTCGGCGCCGCCGTGATCGCCGTGGACGACGAGCCGGGCGCCTGCGCCAGCACGGCCGCCGCCGCCCGGCGCGCCGGTGTCCAGCTCCAGGTGGTCCAGGGCCGGGCGCCGCACGTGCTGGAACGGCTGCCCGAACCCGACGTCGTACGGATCGGCGGCGGTGGCGTCGACGTCGTCATCGCCTGCGCCGACCGCAGGCCCGAGCGCATCGTCACCCACGCGGCGACCAGGGACGAGGCGGAGGCCGTCGGCAGGGCCCTGGCGGAGGGCGGCTACGCGGTGGAGTGCGCCCTGCTCCAGTCCGTCGAACTGGACACCGGAGCCTGGTCGGAACGCGAGCGTTCCGTCGTCTTCCTCGTCTCGGGGCAGCGACCCGACAGCGCCCCCTGACCCCGCCGCCGGGTCGCGCGAGGTAGGCTGGCCGATCGTTGAACCGCAGCCGGGCGTTCGTCGTTCGTTCGTCAATGTCCGGAAAAAGGACCCGTTTTGGGTGCTGATGTGGTACGGCGACAACCGGGGGGACGCGCGACGTGGCGCAGCCCACAGCAGGCCGTCATGCGTGCCGCACGGCGCCCGCGCTCGTTGTTGATGACGGACGCCGAAGCGTCGCGGATCGGGCGCCCCGGTTGATGGGCCGAAGGAGCAGATTCACATGGGCGAGGGGTACGCATGACTGACACCGGCCAGGTCCCGGGCGAGGGACTGCCGGAGAACGCAGGCATGGTGGAGCAGCCGGACACCCCGGCTCCCGGCACGTACACCTACCTGGACTCCGCCGAGCCCGTACCCGAGGACGAGGGAATCCTCCTGATGCCGAGCGTGCAGGGCGGATGGAACAACCCCCAGGTGATCCCCGCCGAGACGCCGGCCTACGCCGCGCCCGCCGGATACGGGGTGCCCGAGGGGTACGCCGCCCCGGAGGGATACGCGCCGGCCCCCGAGGGCTACGCGGTCCAGGACGGTTACGCCGCACCGGCCGAGGCGTACGCGGTGCCCGAACAGCCCGGCGTCGAGCCCCTGACGCCGCAGGCAGCGCCCATAGAACAGCCGGCGCCGCCGGCCGAACCGGTCCCGCCGGTCCAGGCGGAGGGCCTGCCGCAGGCGCCGGACGTGTACGAGGCACCACCCGAGTCGGCCGCGGCGGAGCAGCCGCAGGCACCGGCCGAGCCGGAACAGCCCCCGCACCAGCCCGGCGCGCACGAGGCGGGGGGGCGTGACACCGGTTCGGTGGACCTCAACGGCGTGCGCGTCCCGGCGTCCGCACCGGCCGCCGCGAGGCACCAGGCCACGGCACCGGCCGCCGCGCCCGCGCCGGCACGCAGGCCGCTGCACATGGGCCCCCCGGTGCCCGACCCCACGGGCGGCGTGGTGCGCTCACTGGCCGACCGGGGCCCGGCGGGCGCGCCCGCCCAGGCGGTCCGTACGCAGCCCCCGGCGCAGCCGCAGGTCCCGCCCGTGGCGGAGCCGGAGCACCAAGACGCCCCGGCCGAGGAGCCCGCCGTACTGCCGGGCCCGCAGCTCGGCGAGATCCCGGACCTCCCGACGCAGCCGGAGCCGGCGGCCGAGCCGGTCGCCGAAGCCGCGCCGGAACCCGAGCCCGAGCCCGCCCCCGAGGCGGCCGTGGCCGAGCCGGAGGCCGTACCCGAGGCAGTGGCGCCCCCGGAGGTCGTAGCGGAGCCGGTCGCCCCGACGCCGGAGGAGGCTCCCGAGCCGACCCCCGTGACCGAACCGGAGGCGCCGGCGGAGGTGCTGCCCGAGCCGGAGCCCGTGGCGGAGGCGCCCGCCGCTCCCGAGCCGGTCGAGGTGGCCGAGCCGGTCGAGGTGGCCGAGGTGGCCGCCCCCGAGCCGGAGCCGGAGCCCGCGCAGGAACCCGAGGCCGAGGTCCGGCCCGAGCCGATCGCCCCCGAGCCGGCCGCCGAAGAACTTCCGCCCGCACCCGTACCGGAGCCCGAGGCCACCCTCGTACCCGAGCCCGAGGCGGCCCCCGAGGCCCAGCCCGAGGCCGCACCCGAACCGGCGCCGGTGGCCGCCGAGGCACCCGTAGCCGTCGAGCCCGTCCCCGCGGTGGCGGCAGCGGAGATCACCCCCGAGCCGGAACAGCCCGAACAGCCGACGATTACCGAGCAGCCGGTGGCTCCCCAGCAGACGGCTCCCGAGCAGCCGGTGGCTCCCGAGCCCGAGGCGCCCTCGGAAGGCACGGCCGCCGCGTCCGGGTACGACGACGCCGAGCGCGACGCCGTACTCCGCGTGATGCGCGAGCGCCGGGACATCCGTAACGGCTTCCGCCCCGACCCGATCCCGCACGAGGTGCTGCTGCGCGTCCTGGAGGCCGCGCACACCGCGCCCAGCGTGGGCCACTCGCAGCCCTGGGACTTCGTCGTCATCCGCTCCGCCGAGACCCGGCGCGCCATGCACGAACTGGCCCAGCGGCAGCGCGACGCGTACGCCAACTCGCTGCCCAAGGGCCGGGCCAAGCAGTTCAAGGAACTGAAGATCGAGGCCATCCTGGACACCCCGGTCAACATCGTGGTCACGGCCGACCCGACGCGCGGCGGCCGCCACACCCTCGGCCGGCACACCCAGCCGCAGATGGCCCCGTACTCCTCCGCGCTCGCCGTCGAGAACCTCTGGCTCGCCGCCCGCGCCGAAGGGCTCGGCGTCGGCTGGGTCAGCTTCTTCGACGAGCGCGAGATGGTCCGCGCGCTGGGACTGCCCGAACACCTCGAAGTCGTGTCGTACCTGTGCGTCGGATACGTCGACGAGTTCCCCGAGGAGCCCGAGCTGATGCAGGCGGGCTGGTCGAAGCGCCGCCCGCTGTCCTGGGTCGTCCACGAGGAGACCTACGGCCGCCGGGCCCTGCCGGGCGAGGAGCCGCACGACCTGCTCCAGGAGACCGTCGCCGGAATCCGCCCGCTGGACGCCAAGGCGCTGGGCGAGGCGTGGGAACGCCAGAAGCGCATGACGAAACCCGCCGGTGCGCTCGGCATGCTGGAGATCATCTCCGCCCAGCTCAGCGGGTTGTCACGCATGTGCCCACCGCCCATCCCCGAGCCCGCCGCCGTCGCGATCTTCGCGGGCGACCACGGCGTCCACGCCCAGGGCGTCACCCCCTGGCCGCGTGAGGTCACCGGTCAGATGGTCGCCAACATCCTGGGCGGCGGCGCGGTGTGCAACGCGTTCGCGAACCAGGTGGGGGCCGAGGTCTGCGTCGTCGACGTGGGCGTCGCGAGCGACCTCCCGGCCACGCCCGGCCTGCTGCCCCGCAAGGTCCGCGCCGGCACCGCCGACTTCACGACGGGCCCCGCCCTGACCCGCGAGGAAGTCCTCGCCGCCATCGAAGTCGGCATCGAGACCGCCCGCGATCTGGTGGCCGCGGGCAACAAGGCCCTGCTCACCGGAGAGATGGGCATCGCCAACACCACCGTGTCCGCCGCGCTGATCTCCGTCTACACCGGCCAGGACCCGGCGGAGATCACCGGCCGGGGCACCGGCATCAACGACGAGATGCACGCCCGCAAGGTCGACGTCGTACGCCGCGCCCTCGACTTCCACCAGCCGGACCCGGCCGACCCCATCGGCGTCCTCGCGGCCATCGGCGGCCTTGAGCACGCCGCGCTGGTGGGCTTCCTGCTGGGCGGCGCGTCCATGCGTACGCCGGTCCTCCTGGACGGCGTGAGTGCGGGCGCGGCCGCGCTGGTCGCCCGGGCGGTCGCGCCCGAGGCCCTCGCCGCCTGCATCGCCGGCCACCGCAGTGCCGAGCCCGGCCATGTCGCGGCCCTCAACAAGCTGGGCCTGCGCCCGCTGGTCGACCTCGACCTGCGCCTGGGCGAGGGCACCGGGGCGCTGCTGGCGCTCCCGGTGATCCAGAGCGCGGCGCGCGCGATGCACGAGGTGGCGACGTTCGACTCGGCGGGGGTAACGGAAAAGTAGCGGGGCCGCCGTTGCGGGTTGTTGGCGGGGGGCGGTGGTCGGGTGCGGGTGGGGTCCGGGTGTCCCCGCAGGGGGTACATCCGGGGCGGCAAGATTTACGGCGCGTGCGGCTTGTCCACATAGGTGACCGGCACGTCATGCGCCACACATCACGCTTTATTGCCCCGGACGCACCCCCCCCGGCGGGCCCCCCTTTCCTGTCCGCCGCACACCACGTGACACCCGCACACACCCACTAACCCTTCACCCAAAGGCGGTGGTGGTGCGGGCCCGCCGGGGGGAGGGGGTCGGGGGCGCAGGAGGTGGGTGTCCGGACAATAAAGCGTGATTTGTGGCGCATGACGCACCCGCACCCTGATCAACGACCCGCACGCGCCGTAAATCATGCCGTCCGGACATGCGCCTCCGGAGCCCCCGGCCCCCGCACCATCACCGCGGACCCGCACCACCACCCCCCGCCCCCGCACCCGCACCCGCGCCACCCACCCACCGCCGCCCCCACCGCCATCCGAACCGGTGACACCGTGGGTGAGTTCCCCCACACAGGGCCACCGTGGAGGAGCGACCAGCCCTTTCGCGCTTTACGCTCGACAAACCGCACGACCCCCGTCGCCCCCCTTCCACGCCACGGAGGTTCACGCTCCATGAAGCTCACCGTCGTCGGCTGTTCGGGCTCGTTCCCCTCCGTGGGTTCGGCCTGCTCCAGCTACCTCGTAGAGGCCGACGGCTTCCGGCTGCTCCTCGACATGGGTAATGGCGCCCTTGGCGAGTTGCAGCGCCACTGTGGTCTCTACGACCTCGACGCCATCTTCCTCAGCCATCTCCACGCGGACCACTGCATCGACATGTGCGCCTACTTCGTGGCCCGCTACTACCGCTTCGACGGCGGTCGCTGCGACCCCATCCCCGTCTACGGCCCCGAGGGCACCGAGCAGCGCCTGACCACGGCCTACGCGGACACGCCGACGGAGAAGTCCATGAGCGAGGTCTTCGACTTCCACACGCTCAAGCCGGGCTTCTTCGACATCGGCCCCTTCTCGGTGCGTACGGAGAAGGTCGCGCACCCGGTCGAGACGTTCGGGATCCGGGTCGAGTACGGCGGCCGGTCGCTCGTCTACTCCGGTGACACCGGCGCCAGCGAGACGCTGGTGGAGCTGGCCGAGGACACCGACCTCTTTCTCTGCGAGGCGGCCTTCACGTTCGGCAAGGAGGACGTCGAGGGCCTGCACCTCAACGGCAGGGAGGCCGGCGCGCACGCCGCCAGGGCGCGGGCGCGGCGGCTGGTGCTGACGCACGTACCGCCGTGGACGGACGGCGAGCTGAATCTGTCCGACGCGCGCGAGGTCTACGCGGGACCGTCGGAGCTGGCCGCTCCGGGCATGGTCTACGAGATCTGATACGTACGACCGTGGGCCCGGCCGTTCCTGACAACGGCCGGGCCCACGGGGTGTGCGGGGTGCGGGGCGCTCCGGCTCCCGCTGCCGCCTCGTCCTACTTCGCCTCGGCCTTGAGCAGCTCCGCGAGCTCCTCGTCGGACTCGCGGCCCGGCGTCGGCAGGTTGAACTTGATGATCGCGAAGCGGAAGACCACGTAGTAGAGCGCCGCGAAGCAGAGCCCCACGAGCGCCAGGCCCCAGGGGTTCGTGGCGATTCCCAGGTTGAGCAGGAAGTCGACGGCGCCCGCCGAGAAGCCGAAGCCGTCCTTCATGCCGAGTGCCCAGGTCAGGGCCATGGAGACACCGGTGAGTACGGCGTGGATCGCGTACAGGACCGGGGCGATGAACATGAAGGTGAACTCGATGGGCTCGGTCACGCCGGTGACGAACGCGGTGAGGGCCAGCGAGAACATCATGCCGCCGACGACCTTGCGGCGCTCCGGACGGGCGCAGTGGTAGATGGCCAGGCAGGCCGCCGGGAGGGCGAACATCATGATCGGGAAGAAGCCGGTCATGAACTGTCCGGCGGTCGGGTCGCCCGCGAGGAAGCGGTTGATGTCGCCGCTCTTGCCGTCGAACGTACCGGCCTGGAACCACGGGAACGAGTTGACCAGGTGGTGCATGCCGATGGGGATCAGCGCGCGGTTGACCACACCGAAGATGCCCGCGCCGAAGGCGCCCGAGCCGACCAGCCATTCGCCGAGGTTGTGCAGACCCGAGCCGAGTACGGGCCAGATGTAGCCGAAGATGACGCCGATGACGAGGCCCGCGAAGGCGGCGAGGATCGGGACGAGCCTGCGGCCGCCGAAGAAGCCCGCCCAGTCGGGCAGCTTCGTGCGGTAGAAGCGCTGGTAGAGCAGGGCGACGACGATGCCCATGACGATGCCGCCG
Organism: Streptomyces sp. NPDC012835; assembly: GCF_042900885.1. NCBI lineage: Bacteria > Bacillati > Actinomycetota > Actinomycetes > Kitasatosporales > Streptomycetaceae > Streptomyces > Streptomyces sp. NPDC012835. The sequence goes on along the minus strand of NZ_JBIBBW010000002.1, from coordinate 1,060,326 downwards.
AGGACTTTCGCGTCGACGGGCGCGCTGGTCATGACTATCTTTCCGTCCACGACCTGCGCGACCTCGGGCAGGTTGGAGTCGGTGAAGGTGGCCAGTACGTTCTTGAAGACCAGGTAGCCGGTGACGGCGGCGAGTGCGGTGGAGCCGTCCGCCTTCTTGGCGAAGCCGATCGCGATGCCGACGGCGAACAGCAGCGGCATGTTGTCCAGGATGGCGTTGCCGCCCGCGGCCATGAAGCCGGCGATCTTGGTGATGAACGCGGGGAACGAGTCGCGGCCGAGCATGTCGGGGTTGCCGAGACGCACCAGCAGCGCGCCGGCGGGCAGGACCGCGACGGGGAGCATCAGGCTGCGGCCGATGCGCTGCAGCACGGCCATCGCGCGGCTGCCGAGTCCCTTCTGCTCCGCTGCGGGCTTCTTGTCAGCCGCGGAGGCGGCGCCGGCGGTGGACATCAACTTCCTCCAGTGGAACGCGGCACGCGACGCCTGGGGCACCCGGCCGTGTGGTCTACACCATTAGTGGTGCAGGCCAGTTGTAGCACGGTGAGGAAGGGATAAGGAACAGTCGAAAGGCCCCTCCCGGCAAACCCTCCCGACGAATGCGCGGGGGGTTCGTCCGGAGCCCTCCGGCCGTCCGGAGCGCGTCGTACGGTCCAACTGGACGGTTACGCCTCGGTGTTCCGCTGTTCGATCTCCGCTTCCAGCTCCTCGGGCTCGCGCCCGGGCGTCGGGATGTCGAACCGGGTGATCGCGAAGCGGAAGACCGCGTAGTACACCACCGCGAAGCAGAGCCCGATCGGAATGATCAGCCAGGGTTTGGTGTCCAGATGCCAGTTCACCACGTAGTCGATCAGGCCGGCCGAGAAGCTGAAGCCCGCGTGGACCCCCAGGGCCCAGGTGATCGCCATCGACGCCCCGGTCAGCAGCGCGTGCGCCCCGTACAGCAGCGGCGCCGCGAACATGAAGGAGAACTCCAGCGGCTCGGTCACCCCCGTGACGAACGAGGTCAGCGCCACCGAGAGCATCAGCCCCGCCACCCGCTTGCGGTGCTCGGGGCGCGCGCAGTGCGCGATGGCGAGCGCGGCGGCGGGCAGGCCGAACATCATGATCGGGAAGAAGCCGGACATGAACTGGCCCGCCGACGGGTCGCCGGCGAAGAACCGGGTCAGGTCGCCCTGGACGACCGAGCCGTCCGGCTTGGTGAACGATCCCGCCTGGAACCAGAAGAACGTGTTCAGGAACTGGTGCATCCCGATCGGGATCAGCAGGCGGTTGGCGACGCCGAAGATCCCCGCGCCCCAGGCGCCCAGGTCGATCAGCTGTTTGGCGAACGCCGTCAGCGCGTCGCCCACCGGCTGCCACAGCAGCCCGAACACCACCCCGAGCACCACGGAGATGAAGGCCATCAGGATCGGTACCAGCCTGCGGCCGTTGAAGAAGCCCAGCCAGTCGACGAGTCTCGTGCGGTGGAACCGCTGCCAGACGACCGCCGTCAGCAGCCCGATCAGGATGCCGCCCAGCACGCCCGGGTTCTGCGGTGTGCCCTCCGGCAGTTCCTTGGTCACCGAGCCGCCGACCGGGAAGGCGGCCAGCACGCCGTGGTAGACGAGGAAGCCGACGACCGCGGCGAGCGCGGTGGAGCCGTCCGCCTTCTTCGCGAAGCCGATCGCCACCCCGATGCAGAACAGCAGCGGCAGTCCGAACGCCCCGTCCAGGACGGCCGCACCGCCCAGGCTGAACACCTTCGCGGTTTTGTCCCAGAAGGCGCCGTGCGGATAGGCGGAGAGCAGATTCCCCAGGCTGACGAGCAGCCCCGCGGCGGGCAGCACCGCCACCGGCAGCTGGAGGCTGCGACCGACCTTCTGGAGCCCCCGGAACAGCCCGTTCCACCAGCGCCCGCCCGGTCCCGCCCGCCCCGCCGGACCCGGTCGCGGAGCTGCCGCGCTCTCGGCGCTCATGGGCGTTCTCCTGTCGTTTTCCGACCGTTCGCGACTGGTGTAGACCAGTTGCGATAGGCTCCATCCTTCGGTAAGGGGTGACAGTTCGCCCGTGAAGATGCTCCAACCGTGCGTTACCGTGACGAAGCGGTACGGAGTCGTACCGGAGCGGTCGGAGCGGCCGGAGCAGAGCGCCAGAGCGTCAGGGAGAAAGACATGGCCACCAAGGCTGAGAAGATCGTCGCCGGACTCGGCGGACTCGACAACATCGAGGAGGTCGAGGGCTGCATCACCCGCCTCCGTACCGAGGTCGTCAACCCCGATCTCGTCGACGAAGCGGCCCTGAAGGCCGCCGGAGCCCACGGCGTCGTCAAGATGGGTACCGCGATCCAGGTCGTCATCGGCACCGACGCCGACCCGATCGCCGCCGACATCGAAGACATGATGTGACCGTCGTCCGGCCCTCTTGAGGCGTCCCCGGGGCGACCGGTGGCCCGCCCCGGGAGGGGCCTGATCCCGACCACCGGAACAGGCCCCTCCCAAAGGTCCCGATAGGCTCACGGTCATGTCTCGAATCGACGGCCGAACCCCCGAACAGCTCCGTCCCGTCACCATCGAACGCGGATGGAGCAAGCACGCCGAGGGCTCCGTCCTCATCTCCTTCGGTGACACCAGAGTCTTCTGCACCGCCTCGGTCACCGAGGGCGTCCCCCGCTGGCGCAAGGGCAGCGGCGAAGGCTGGGTCACCGCCGAATACTCGATGCTGCCCCGCTCCACCAACACCCGCGGCGACCGCGAGTCCGTCCGCGGCAAGATCGGCGGGCGCACCCACGAGATCAGCCGCCTCATCGGCCGCTCCCTGCGCGCGGTCATCGACTACAAGGCGCTCGGCGAGAACACCGTCGTCCTCGACTGCGACGTCCTCCAGGCCGACGGCGGCACCCGTACGGCGGCCATCACCGGCGCGTACGTCGCCCTCGCCGACGCCGTCTCCTGGGCCCAGGGCAAGAAGATCGTCAAGGCCGGCCGCCGCCCGCTGACCGGTACGGTCGCCGCGGTCAGCGTCGGCATCGTGGACGGCGCGCCGCTCCTCGACCTCTGTTACGAGGAGGACGTCCGCGCCGACACCGACATGAACGTGGTCTGCACCGGTGACGGCCGCTTCGTCGAGGTCCAGGGCACGGCGGAGGCGGAGCCCTTCGACCGCAAGGAGCTCAACGCCCTGCTCGACCTCGCCACGGCGGGCTGCGTGGACCTGGCGACCCTCCAGAGCACGGCGCTGGAACAGACCCTCTGAGGCGGCTACGGGCGTACGGCCGCACCGTACGCCCGTACAGCCGGCGCCGTCCGCACCGGGCCGGGGCGGACCGGGCGCGGCCGCCGTCCGATACTGGACGGCATGACCCGCCTGATCCTCGCCACCCGCAACGCCGGGAAGCTCATCGAACTCAAGGCCATCCTCGCGGACGCCGGCCTGCCCCACGAACTCGTCGGGGCGGACGCCTACCCCGAGGTCCCCGACGTCAAGGAAACCGGCGTCACGTTCGCCGAGAACGCCCTGCTCAAAGCGCACGCCCTGGCCGCCGCCACCGGCCTGCCCGCCGTCGCCGACGACTCCGGCCTCTGCGTGGACGTCCTCGGCGGCGCCCCCGGCATCTTCTCCGCCCGCTGGTCGGGCGTGCACGGCGACGACCGGGCGAACCTGGACCTCCTGCTGGCCCAGCTCGCCGACATCGCCCCGCCCCACCGCGCCGCCCACTTCGCCTGCGCGGCGGCCCTGGCCCTGCCCGACGGCACCCAGCGCGTCGTCGAAGGCCGCCTCGAAGGCACCCTCCGCCCGGCCCCCTCCGGCACGGGCGGCTTCGGCTACGACCCGATCCTCCAGCCGTCCGGCGAGACCCGCACCTGCGCGGAGCTGTCGGCGGCGGAGAAGAACGCGATCAGCCACCGAGGCAAGGCGTTCAGGGCTCTGGTCCCGGCGGTCAGGGAACTGCTGGGCTGACGCGGCATGCCGAAGGCCCCGTCCGGGACCGGACGGGGCCTTCGACGTGCGGTGCGGCCGGTGGGATTCGAACCCACACGAGCGAAGCTCACCCGGACCTAAACCGGCGCGCGTCTGCCATTCCGCCACGGCCGCCTGCTGCACCATGCTATCGGGCGGGCCGCCCTCCGGGGGAGCGGGACCGCCGGTGGTCCCGGGGGCTCTCCCGGCGATTGCGGCACCACGTGTCGGTGAGCGCGTGGCAGTTCGGGCACAAGTAGCGCACGTTCTCAGCGCGGTTGTCGAGCCGCTCACCGTTGATGTGGTCGATCTGCAGTGTCATCGGCCGACCGAGCCATTCACCCGTGTTCCCGCACGAGGCGCAGCGGTACGGGACGCCGATCTCCTGGAGGGCCCGGTGCAGCCGGGCCCGGTTGGTGCGCGGGGAGCCCTCCGGGAGGACGACGAGCGTCTCCCCGGCGATCGGCCTCGGCGTGCGGGGGCGCACGGTGCCCCAGGTCCTGCGCTTGAAGTGATCGGTATCGAGGCCGAGTTCAGCCACCTTCCGGCGTACGCGGCGGTGGTTGGTGTCGTTCACCGTGAGTCCGAGGGCTCGCATGACCTCCGCGTAGCCGGAGGCGGCGGGTACCGCCCGGCGCAGGGCCGGCTCCGGGATCGCCACCCGCGCGTGGTGGAAATGAGTGGTGTCGACGCCCCGCTCCCTGAGCATCCGGCCGAGCGCCGCGCGCGAGCGCCCGTCGTCGGGTACGCCGAGTGCGCGGGCCACGCCGCGCACGCTCCGCGCCCGGGCGGCTGCCGCCACCAGCTCGGCGGTGCTGAACGGCAACTCGGTCCGTACGCGGTTCATCCCGGGAAAGTGGCTGACGTCGACCCCGGCCGCCTCGATACGGCGCGCCAGGTGCGACAGCGTGCCCGTGGCGGGCGCGGCGCCCAGCTCGGCGGCGACCTCGCGCAAGGTCGTGGAGGTCGCGACGGCGGCGGCGATGAGCTCGTCCGGATACTTCCGCCACGGGCTCCGCCGAATGAAGTGGCCGGTGTCCAGGCCGAGTTCCGCCACTTTGGCCTGGAGGACGCGTCTTTGGCCACCGCTCGCCCTCAGCCCGAGCCGTCGCATCAGATCGGCCCAGCTCGCCGCCTCGGCGACCGCTGCGGCCAGCCGGCACCGGTCGTACCGCTCGGACATGAACTCTCCCCCCTCGGCTCGGCCACCCGTTCGCGGCCTCGCACTGACCAACGAACCGGATTCCGGACGGTCACGTCCGGGAAACGGAACGCCCCGCACCGGTTCAGGGCCCGGCGCGGGGCGTTCGGGAGGGGGTGGAGGCCCAGGGACTCAGGGGTCCGAAGGGCTCAGGGCGAACAGCGGTGCGGGGCGGCTGCGGTGTCGGGGTGTCAGAACTTCGGGTCCGGGGTCTGGGCGTGGATCAGTTCCACCGCCTCCTCGTCCGTCTCCACCGACGGCGGCGAACCCGCCAGCGGCTGCCGCGCCGTCTCCTTCATGCACGCCACCGCGATCACGCCCACCAGCGCCGCCGCCATCGCGTAGTAGGCGGGCATCAGATTGTTGTCCGTGAGGCTGATCAGGCCGGTGATGACGAAGGGGGTCGTGCCGCCGAAGAGGGAGGCCGAGAAGTTGTAGCCGACGGACAGCGAGCCGTAGCGCACCTCGGTGGGGAAGAGGGCGGGGAGGGCCGCCGACATCGTGCCGAGGAGGCAGACCAGGGAGAAGCCCAGCATCGCCATGCCGATGATGATCGCCGGGATGCTGCCCTGCTTGATCAGCAGGAACGCCGGCAGCGAGAGGAAGAAGAAGCCGAGCATCCCCGCCATCAGCAGCGGCTTGCGGCCGAAGCGGTCGCTCAGCCTGCCCACCTGGTTGATGACCAGCATCAGCGCGGCCATGACGCCCAGCAGGATCAGCAGGCCGTGGGTCTCGCCGTAGTCCAGTTCGTTGGAGAGGTACGTCGGCATGTAGGAGAGCAGCATGTAGTCGGTGATGTTGTACGCGCCGACCAGCGCGATGCACAGGATCAGCGACGGCCAGTACTGCCGGAAGATCTTGCCGAGGTCGCCCGCGGTGGTGGACTCCACGGCGTCCGCCGCGTCGGAGGCGTGCACGTTCCCCGCCTCCAGCTTCTGGAAGGCGGGTGTCTCGTCGAGGCGCAGCCGCAGGTAGAGGCCGACCAGACCGAGCGGCCCCGCGACGAGGAAGGGGATGCGCCAGCCCCAGGACTCCATGGTGTCGCTGCCGAGCGCCGCCGTGAGCGCGGTGACCAGACCGGCCGCGCCCACATAGCCCGCCAGGGTGCCGAACTCCAGGAAGCTGCCGAAGAAGCCGCGGCGCTTGTCGGGCGCGTACTCCGCGATGAACGTCGAAGCGCCGCCGTACTCGCCGCCCGTGGAGAAGCCCTGGACCAGCCGGAAGAAGACCAGCAGGACCGGCGCCCAGAGGCCGATCGTCTGGTGCGAGGGGATCAGGCCGATGGCGAAGGTGCCGATCGCCATCATGATCATGGTCAGCGCGAGGACCTTCTTGCGGCCCAGCCGGTCACCCATCGGGCCGAAGAACATTCCGCCGAGTGGCCGTACGAGGAAGGCCACGGCGAAGGTCGCGAAGGAGGAGAGCAGCTCGAACGTGGAATTCCCGGACGGGAAGAACACATGTCCGATCGTGACGGCGAGGTAGCTGTAGATCCCGAAGTCGAACCACTCCATGGCGTTACCCAGGGAGGCCGCCTTGACGGCCCGCTTGACCGCCGCGTCGTCGGTGACGGTGATGTCGGACCGCCGAAGCCGGGGGTTCTTCCGCTGCCGGATCGCCCGGAAGAGGGCGGGATGGCGTTTGACCGCGGCGGGGTCGGCCACCTCTTCGTGCTCCTGGCCGGCCATGGATCGGTCCTTTCCTCGGTTCCTCGGTCTTCGGGACGAAGCTCCAAAGGGACCTTCTGCGCGATCGTGGCGGATGCAAACCGAGGCCCCATGGAAGTGGGACCTCGGTCACAGTGGCCGGTCAGATACCGAGGTCCTTGATGATCTTCGCCACGTGTCCGGTCGCGCGCACGTTGTAGAAGGACTGCTCGACCCGGCCCTGCTCGTCCACGACGAACGTGGAACGGATGACGCCGGTCACGGTCTTGCCGTACATCTTCTTCTCGCCGAAGGCGCCGTACGCCTCCAGCACGGCCTTGGACGGGTCGCCGACCAGCGTGACCTTCAGGTTCTCCTGCTCGCGGAACTTCGCGAGCTTCTCCGGCCTGTCGGGCGACACGCCGATGACGTCGTAGCCCGCGCCGGCCAGCAGCTCCAGGTTGTCGGTGAAGTCGCACGCCTGCTTGGTGCAGCCGGGCGTGAGCGCGGCGGGGTAGAAGTACACGATCACCTTGCGGCCCTGATGGTCCGCGAGCGAGACGTCCTTGCCGTCCGCGTCGGGCAGGGTGAAGGCGGGGGCGGTGTCGCCGGGCTGGAGGCGCTCGCTCATGGTTCTCCTCGGTCGGGCCGGCGCCCCGGCGCGGGGATGGTCCCGGTGGGGCGCGGTCGCGTGGTGTGACGGGCTTCCCCAGGGGTAGCCGCCTGTACGCCGCCGAGCGTAATCGGGGGTGCCGCCGGGTGCGGCGACGACCGAGCTGACAGACTGTCGACGAAGGACTACCGGACACGACCACGGAGGCAGCGCGGTGTCGGAATCCAGGACCCCGGCGCAGATCGAGGCGGACATCGTCCGCCGGCGCGGACAGCTTGCCGAGACGCTCGACGAGATCGGGGTACGGATGCACCCCAGGACCATCGCCGGCGACGCGAAGGCCAAGGTGGTCTCCACGGTGGACCAGACGGCGGGGCGGGCTTTCGTCGCGGTGAACAGGACGATCGCGGGCGTACGTGCCTCGTTCGTCGGCGACGACGGCGGACCCCGCCTGGAGCGGCTGGTCCCGGTGGCGCTGGTCACCGTCGGGGTCGTCGGACTGCTGGTGGTGTCGACGCGGCGGCGCCGCTCCTGAGCGTGCGCGGCGGGCCGCTCCCGCCCGGCGTGACCCCTATGGCGTACCGCGCCGTGACGGCCAGGTAGGTTCTGGGTCGTGAGCGAGAAACCCGACAGCCAGCACGACAAGCTGCCCATCCGGATGCTCCACGACCGGGTTCTGGTCAGGACGGACATCCCGGAGGGCGAGCGGCGCTCCTCCGGCGGCATTCTGATTCCGGCGACGGCCGAGGTCGGCAGACGGCTGGCCTGGGCCGAGGTGGTCGCCGTGGGGCAGAACGTACGGACGGTGACGCCGGGGGACCGGGTGCTGTACGACCCCGAGGACCGCGCCGAGGTCGAGGTGCGCGGGGTGGCGTACGTACTGATGCGGGAGCGCGATCTGCACGCGGTGGCGGCGGACCGGTTCGAGGGCTCCGAGGACTCGACCGGGCTCTATCTCTGACCCGCGCCCCCACTGCCTCCGGCGCGCCCCACTGCCCATAGCCTTCCCGAAGACCTGGTGACCCTGCTCACCAGGTCTTTTCGCTGTGCGCCGGCGCTTTTTTGCTACGGTGGCGGGACCCGACGAGACGCGCCGTACCGGGTCAATCGAAAGACGACGCACCTGTTGTCCGTGTGTTTTTTCGCCGGGAGGTGCCGTCATGGCGTGGGTTCTGTTGATCGTGGCCGGTCTGGTCGAGGTCTGCTGGTCGATCGGGATGAAGTTCACCGAGGGGTTCACCCGGCTGTGGCCGAGCGTGTTCACCTGCGCCGGGATCGTGGTGAGCATGCTGCTGCTGGCGCAGGCGGCGAAGACGCTTCCGATCGGTACGGCGTACGGCGTGTGGGTCGGTATCGGCGCGGCCGGCGCGGCGGTGGTCGGCATGGTGGTGCTGGGGGAGCCGGTGACCGCCGCCCGGATCTTCTTCGTCTCGCTGCTGCTGGTGGCGGTGGTGGGGCTGAAGGTCACCTCGGGGCACTGAGGTCACCGCGAGGGCCCGGGCCGGGGCCCGGAGCTGGCGCCCTGAGCTGGGCCTCTGAACCGGGGCCTCTGGGCCGAGCCCTGAGCTGTGGCCCCTGAGCTGGGTCCCTGGGCCGGGGCCCCTGAGCTGGGGCCCGGAACCGTGGCCCGGCCCAGGGGCCCGGCCTGTTACGGCAGCGAGTCCACCGTGGAGGTGTGCGCGGGGGCGCCGCCCGCCCCGTCCGTGCCCGCGCTGTCGTCGCCGCCGTTCGCCGCCCCGCCGTCGGCCGCGGAGCCCCCCGCGTCGGCGCCCGCGGTCGTCGTGCCCGTACCGCCGTCGGCCGTCGCGCCGCCGTCCGTGGCCGTGCCGCCGTCGGTCTGGCCCTGGGTCTGGGTCTGGCCGCCGTCCGAGGCGGTGCCGCCCGTCTGGCCCTGCGCGGCGCCCGGGCTCTGGCCGCCGCCCGTGGCGGTGCCGCCCGTCCCGTTCTGCGTGGGATCGTCGCTCTGGCCCTGGGTCTTGCCCCCGGTGTCCGCGGGGCTGCGGGATGTGCCGGGCCGGTCGGGTTCGTCGGACTGTCCCGTGTCCGGTGACGTCGTCACGTCCGCGCCGTCCTGCAACTGGAGGTCGAAGTTCTTGGCCTCGCTGTTGCCGAGGGCGGCGGCCGTGTACGCGCCCCAGATCTGCGCGGGCGCCCCGCCGCCGTTGACGCGTGCCTGGCCGAGGGCTCCGTACAGCGGCTTCTGCTCGGCGGTCTTCGGGTCGGCGCCCATCACGGCGACGACCGTCGCGAGGTCCGGGGTGTAGCCGGCGAACCAGGCGGCCTTGTCGTTCTCCGCCGTGCCGGTCTTGCCCGCCGCCGGGCGGCCGGCGGCCTGGGCCGCGGTGCCCGTGCCGCCGTCCACCACGCTGCGCAGCATGGAGGTGGTGGTGTCGGCGGCCTTGCGGCTGATGGCCTGCTTGGTGTCGCGGGCGGGCAGCTTCAGCTCCGTACCGTTCTTGGTGACCTTGCCGACCAGGGTGTACGTGCCGTGCTCGCCGTGGTTGGCGAGGGTGGCGTACGCCTCCGCCATGTCCAGGACGCTCGCCGTGGACGGGCCGAGGGCGATGGAGGGGGAGGCGGTGAGGTCCGGGGTGTTCTCGGGGATGCCCAGGTCGACGGCGGTCTTCTTGACGGCGGCCGGGCCGACGTCCTGGGCCATCTGCGCGTAGACGGCGTTGACGGACTTGTCGGTGGCCACCCTGACGGTGATGGGCCCGTAGTCCACGTCGTCCTCGTTGGAGGGCGCGTAGCCGGTGGGGCCTTCGGGGCCGTCGACCATGTGCTGGTTGTCGCCGTCGTAGACGGTGTTGGGGGTGATGGCCCGGCCGTCCTGCGTCTCGGAGCCGTTCTGCACGGCGGAGGCGAAGACGAACGGCTTGAAGGTGGAGCCGACCTGGAAGTCGCGGCGGGTCGCGTTGTTGACGTACTGCTTGGTGTAGTCGATACCGCCGTACATCGCGACGACCTGCCCGGAATCCGGGTCGATGGAGGCGCCGCCGACGCGGACGTTGCGGTCGGCCTTGCGCTCGTCGCTGAGCTGGGAGGTCACCTTGTCCTTGACGGACTTCACGAAGGCGTCCTGCTTCTTGCGGTCGAGGGTGGTGGTGATGCGGTAACCGCCGGTGGCCAGGGTGTTCTCATCGATGATCTTGTGACCGGTGAGGTAGTCCTTGACGGCCTGGACGATGTAGCCGCGCTGGCCGGAGAGCCCGGTCGCCGAGGTCCGCACCTCGCGGGGCTGGGGGAAGGTGGTGGCGGCGCGGGTGCCGGCGTCGATCCACTTCTCCTTGACCATGCCGTCGAGCACGTAGTTCCAGCGGGCGAGGGCGGCCGGCTTGTTCTCGGGGTGGACGACGATGTCGAACTCGCTGGGGGCGTTGAGCAGGGACGCCAGATAGGCGCCCTGCGCCGCGTTGATGTCCTCGATGTCCTTGCCGTAGTACGCCTGGGCCGCCGCCTGGATGCCGTACGCGTTGCGGCCGAAGTAGCTGGTGTTCAGATAGCCCTGGAGGATCTGCTCCTTGGACACCTCGCGATTCAGCTTGATCGCGATGAAGAACTCCTTGGCCTTGCGGACGACGGTCTGTTCCTGGGCGAGGTAGTAGTTCTTGACGTACTGCTGGGTGATCGTCGAGCCGCCCTGGGTGCCCTTGCCGCTGATGGTGTTCCAGGCGGCGCGGGCCATGCCCTGCGGGTCGACGGCGGGCTCGCTGTAGAAGCCGCGGTCCTCGGCCGCGAGCACGGCGCGCTGCACGCTCTTGGGCACCTGGGACAGCGAGACGTTCTCGCGGTTGACCTCGCCGTCGCGGGCGATCTGGGTGCCGTCCGCGTACAGGTAGACGTTGGACTGGGCGGTGGCGGCGGCGTTGGCGGCCGGGATGGGCACCAGCTTGTAGCCCACGATGAAGCCACCGACGAGCACGAGCCCGCAGAGCACGACCGCGCCGAGCAGCATGCGCCAGGTCGGGAAGATCCTGCGCCAGCCGGTGCGCTTGCGGGCCTGTCGTCTGGCTTTCTTACTGCTCACACCGTCACCGGCGGGCTCCGGGGCACCCGGGGCCGAGGGGTCCCGTGGGGCCCAGCCCTGCTGCTGTGGCTCGTCACTCATATGTGTGAAGACTCCTCGGCCGCGGCCGGCGGTTCAGTCTCCGGCATAACGGTGTCGTATCAGGCGATTAGTGGTGCAGCCACGAGAAACGCTGTGCGCTCCCCACTAAACACGGGAGGGGGGAGGTCACGCGGGCGGCCGGATATTGGGTCGCGGTGGCTGACCCCCGTGGACTACGGTCGGTCGCTTGTGCCCGATTCTGCTGGCAGGCGGTAGACGGCAGGCGATCGGCAACCAGTGGACAGGAGGGGGCGAAAGTGGTGCGGCTGTACGCGGTCGTGGCCGCGGGCGGGTTCCGACGGTACGCGACCTATCGCGTGGCGACCGTCGCGGGGGTGTTCACCAACTCCGTCTTCGGCTTCATCGTGGCGTACGCCTACACGGCGCTCTGGGAAGCGAGACCGCAGCTCGGCGGCTACGACCTCAGCCAGGCCGTGACGTACGTGTGGCTGGGCCAGGCGCTGCTGGCCGCCTGCGCGACGATGGGCGGCGGCTTCGAGGACGAGCTGATCGAGCGTATCCGTACGGGCGACATCGCCGTCGACCTCTACCGGCCCGTCGACCTTCAGCTGTGGTGGCTGGCGGGGGATCTGGGCCGCGCCGCGTTCCACCTGCTGGGGCGCGGGGTCATCCCGATGGCGGTCGGCGCGTTCGCCTTCGATCTGGCGCTGCCCGGTGATCCGCTGACCTGGCTGGCGTTCCTGTGCGCGGTGCTGCTCGGGCTAGTGGTCAGCTTCGCCATCCGGTTCCTGATCGCGCTGTCCGCGTTCTGGCTGATGGACGGCGCGGGGGTGGCGCAGCTGGGGATGCTGGCGGCGATGTTCTTCTCCGGGATGCTGCTGCCGCTGAACGTCTTCCCCGGGGCGCTGGGCGAGCTGGCGCGGGCGCTGCCCTGGTCGTCGCTGCTCCAGATCCCGGCGGACGTCTTCCTGGGGCAGCGCGCCGGGTGGGACCTGCTGGCCGCGTTCGGGTTCCAGGCGGGCTGGGCGCTGGCGCTGCTCGCGGCGGGCCGGGCGCTCCAGTCCGTCGCGACGAGCAGGGTGGTGGTCCAGGGTGGCTGAGGACGCGGTGGCCGGAGACGTGGTGGCCGAGGGCACGGTGGCCGGGGGCTCGTCGGCCGAGGGCACGGTGGTCGTGGCGCCGGCGCGGCCGGAGTCCGTCGCGGAGCTGTGGATTCCGAAGCTGTCGCGCGGCGCGATGGTGTGGAACGGGCTACGGGCGTACGGACTGATCGTCGCCATGTGGACCCGGTCCACGATGGCGTACCGCGCGTCGTTCGCGATGATGGCGTTCGGTAACTTCGCGGCGACCGCCTTCGACTTCCTGGCGATCCTGATCATGTTCTCCCACATCGAGGCCCTCGGCGGTTACTCGCTGTCCGAGGTGGCCTTTCTGTACGGGCTCACCGGTACCGCCTTCGGCCTCGCCGAGCTGTTCCTCGGATCGATGAACCGGCTGGGCCGCCGGGTGCGCGACGGCACGCTCGACACGCTGCTGGTGCGGCCCGTACCCGTACTGGCGCAGGTCGCGGCGGACAAGTTCGCCCTGCGCCGGTTCGGCCGGGTGGTCCAGGGACTGCTGGTGCTGGGGTACGGGCTGCTGACGCTGGACATCGACTGGACGGTCGTGCGGCTGCTGATGCTGCCGATGATGCTCCTGAGCGGTACGGCGATCTTCGGGGCGGTGTTCGTGCTGGGCGGGGCGTTCCAGTTCTGGGCGCAGGACGGCTCGGAGGTGCAGAACGCCTTCACGTACGGCGGGAACACCCTGCTCCAGTACCCGCCGTCGGTCTTCGGCAAGGAGCTGGTGCGCGGGGTGACGTTCGTGGTCCCGCTGGCCTTCGTCAACTGGATTCCGGCGCTGTACGTCATGGGGCGCGAGGTGCCGTTGGGGCTGCCGGAGGCGGTCGCCTTCCTGCCGCCGGTGGTGGCGGTGGTGAGCTGCGCGGTGGCGGGGCTGGCATGGCGGGCGGGGCTGCGGGCGTACCGCAGTACGGGAAGCTGAGAAGGGGTTGACGTGGGCACGGACGACAGGGATTTCATCGAACTGGAAGGCGTCGAGAAGGTCTTCGACGTCCGCCGCAAGGCGGGACTCCTGCGCCGTGAGAGACATCAGGTGCGTGCCGTCGACAGCATCTCGTTCCGCGTGGGGCGCGGCGAGATGGTCGGCTACATCGGCCCGAACGGCGCCGGGAAGTCCACCACCATCAAGATGCTCACCGGCATCCTGACCCCGAGCGCGGGCCGGCTCCGGGTCGCGGGCATCGACCCGTCACGGGAGCGCACCAGGCTCGCGCACCGGATCGGGGTGGTCTTCGGGCAGCGCACCACGCTCTGGTGGGACCTGCCGCTGATCGATTCGTACCGCCTGATGCGCCGGATGTACCGCGTCCCGGACGCGCGGTTCCGGGAGAATCTGGACCGCTGCGTCGAACTCCTCGATCTGGGCGAGCTGTTGGACGTACCGGTACGGCAGCTCTCGCTCGGCCAGCGGATGCGCGGCGACATCGCGGCGGCGCTGCTGCACGATCCCGAGGTGCTGTATCTGGACGAACCGACCATCGGTCTCGATGTGATCTCCAAGGCCAGGGTCAGGGGCTTCCTGCGGGACCTGAACGCGGAGCGCGGCACGACGGTGCTGCTCACGACGCACGACCTCACCGACATCGAACAGCTCTGCCGGCGGGTCATGGTCATCGACCACGGGCGGCTGCTGTACGACGGCGCGCTGACCGGGCTGCACGAGGTGGGGGAGAGCGAGCGGACACTCGTCGTCGATCTGGAGCGGGAGCTGCCGCCGATCGACCTGCCGGGCACGCCCGCCCGGACGGTACGGACGCAGGGCCCGAGGCAGTGGCTGGCGTTCCCCGCGACGGAGTCGGCGGCGCCGCTGGTGGCCCGGATCGCGGCGGAGTATCCGCTGGTGGATCTGTCGGTGCGGGAGCCGGACATCGAGGACGTGATCGCCAAGATGTACGCCGATCGCTCAGCTGTGTGACGTGGACCGCACCGTTGACTACTCTGACGCCATGACGAGTGAGCGGCCCGCGTTCCGGCCCGAACCCCGCCTCGAACCCCGCCCCGGACCCGGTCTCGACACGCGCGCTTCGGACGCCGAGCGGGAACAGATCGCGGAACGGCTGCGCGAGGCCGTCGCCGAAGGGCGGCTCGACATGGAGGAGTTCGAGGAGCGCCTCGACAGCGCGTACAAGGCGCGTACGTATGGCGAGTTGGTGCCGCTCGTACGGGACCTGCCAGCGCCGGGCACCGCGACGGACATGGCGCTCGCCGCGCAGGCGGGTGGCGCTCCTGACGTCTGGGGTGAGCGGATCGGCCGGGGACCCGCCACGTCCAAGGGGGCGTTCGCGTTCTGGGGCGGCTTCGCCCGCAAGGGCAGGTGGACGGTGGGCCGGACGTTCACGGCGGCCGTCTTCCAGGCGGGCGGTGAGATCGACCTGCGCGAGGCGCGGTTCGAGGGCCGCGATGTGGTGATCCGGTGCTTCGCGGTCATGGGCGGCGTCCATGTCAAGGCGCCGCCGGACATGCGGGTCGAGGTACGGGGCTTCGGGCTGATGGGCGGCTTCGGCGAGGAGGGCGAGGAGGAGGCCGTCGTCGCGCCGGGCTCGCCCCGGGTGGTCGTCACCGGGTTCGCGCTGATGGGCGGGGTCGGGGTGGAGCGGAAGGTGACGAAGGCGGAGCGGGAGCGGCGGCGCCTGGAGAAGAAGCGCCGCAAGGAGCTGGGCTGAGGGGGCGGCGGGCGCGCGGGGCGTGCGGGGCGTGCGGGGCGTGCGGGACGCACGGGATGCGCGGGACGTGCGGGGCGCGCGGGATGCGCAGGGCGTGCGGGGCACGCAGGGCGTGCGGGGCGTGCGGGATGCGCGGGCCGCCGGGGCCGACTCCGTACGGGACCGCCCTCGGCGACAACCTGCGCTCCATCGAGCACCTCACGGATGTCCAGGCCGCCGCCGACCTCTTCCGCCTGGTCTGACCGCGCCTGACCTGACCGCGCCTGACCTGACCGCGCCTGACCTGACCGCGCCTGGTCTGACCGTGCCTGACCTGAATTCCGTCTGACCTGACCGCACCTGACCTGAACTTCGTCTGACCTGAACTCCGTCCGATCCGATCGGGCGGCGGGCGGCGGGCGGCGGGCGGTGGGCGGTGGTTCACAGCCGCGCCGGCGTCTTCTCCTCCAGCGACCGCAGATCGAGGTGGCGCCCCATCGCCCGGTAGCCCGCGTCGTTCGGGTGCAGATGGTCGCCCGAGTCGTACGCCGGCCGCAGCCGGTGCGGCGCGTACGGGTCGCGGAGGGCCCGGTCGAAGTCCACCACGTCGTCGAAGACCCGCCCCGCGCGGATCTCCGCGTTCACCCGCTCCCGTACGGACTCGGTGACCGGGTTGTACGTGTGGTACCCGCCGAACGGCGTCAGCGTCGAGCCGATGACCCGCAGCCCGCGCGCGTGGGCCTGCCGCGTCAGGTCCCTGAGCCCGGCGGTGATCCGCGCGGGGTCGGTCTCGCCGCGCAGGATGTCGTTGATGCCGAGGTCGATGACCACGGCCTTCACGCCCGCCCGGTCGAGGGCGTCTTGCTGGAAACGCGAGACCCCGCTCGCGCCTCTGCCCATCTCAGGGGAGCCCAGCAGGACACGGTTGCCGCCGATGCCCGCGTTGACCACGCCGATGTGCCGCTCGCGCAGCCGGCCGGCCAGGACATCGGGCCAGCGCCCGTTCGCGTCGACACGCGAGCCGACCCCGTCGGTGATCGAGTCCCCGAAGGCGACGACCGCCCCCGGCGCACGCCGGTTGAGGACATCGACGGCGGTGAGGTAGCGCCACACCGTGGCCGACTCGGTGTAGGCGGCGGAGCCGAGGTCCTCCGTACGGTCGCCGAGGGCGAGGTACGAGGTCTGCGTGGCCTGCCGGTGATACGTGACGGGACCACCGGCCACCGGGGTGTAGAGCGTCACGAGCAGATCACCGGCGTACGGCACGGCCAGCGGCACCGGATCGCTGACGACCCGCCCGCCCGGCGGGATGGTCACGCCCGCCCGCTGCCCGAACAGCAGCCGCCGCATGCTCCCGGGCACCGCTTCGGCGCTGCTCGCGCCGGCCCCGCCGCCCCGGCCGACCGCGACCGAGGCGTGGCCTATCAGCAGGGGAGTGGGGCTGTAGAGGTTGGAGAGGGTGACCCGGACGCTGGTACCGCCGATGCTGGTGTGCACGACGTTGCGAACGGTGCGCCCCGGGAAGCCGTTCGGCGCCCCCGGCTCGGCCCCGCCGGGCGCGGCGGCCCACGTACCGGTCCACGTATCGGCGGAGGCGGGCGCGGCGGTGCCCACGGGGGTACGGGCCTGGGCGCCGCTGCCGCTGTCGCTGCCCTGGCCGCCGCTCCCCGCGGCCGCCCGCGTACCGGCGCCCGTACCCGTACCCGTCATCGCGCCGAGCCCCGCGATGATGGCGCCGCACACCAGCGCCACTATCCCCACGAGCGCTCCGAGCAGGGCGAATCCGCGGTATCTGGTCATGGCCCTGTTCTCCCTCACACCTCTGTACAGAAGACATCATCCGACATGGCCCGGGAACTCGACGGGCGCCCCGGGAGTACGACAGACGGAACCTCCGGGCAGGGACAATGTGTACGGATGGGATCGCGGCGTGCGGCGCGGTACGTACGGGGCGCCGCGCGCAGGCGGCCGGTGTGTGTACGGGACCTGTGCGTATGGCACCTGTGCGTACGGCACCTGTACACGTGGACGGGCGGAACGAACGGTGGAGCGGATGGAACGTACGGATCCGGACAGAGCGCCGGAGGGCGGCGACGGTACACCGGAGAGGCCCGGGGCCCTTCCGCCGGGGAAGCGCGCCGCCGCCCGGGAAGACGCTCCCGAGGGGAAGGACGTTCCCTCGGGCGAGGAGATTTCCGCAGGCACCAGGGCTGCCGCCGGGACCGGGGCTTCCGCAGGCACCGGGGCTGCCACCGGAACCGGGGCTGCTACCGGGACCGGGGCTGCCACCGGAACCGGAGCTTCCGTCGGCACCGGGGCTGCCGCAGGAAAACCCGCTCCGCGCGGCCTCGGTTCTTTCTCGTACACGGCCGCCGACGCGGAGAAGTTCCGTGGCGTCCGCCGGATGAAGGCCACCGCCACCGGACTGCTCGTCCTGGTCGCCGTCGTCTACACCCTCGCCACCTGGGCGAAGAACTCCGGTGCGGGCGGCTGGGCCGGCTATGTCGCGGCGGCGGCCGAGGCGGGGATGGTCGGCGCGCTGGCCGACTGGTTCGCGGTGACGGCGCTGTTCCGCCGCCCGCTGGGCCTGCCCATCCCGCACACCGCGATCATCGCGAACAAGAAGGACCAGCTCGGCGCCTCTCTCGGTACGTTCGTCGGCGAGAACTTCCTCTCGGCCGCCGTCGTACGCGACCGGCTGCGCGGCCTCGGTATCGGCCGCAGGCTCGGCACCTGGCTCGCGGAACCCGCCCACGCCGACCGCGTCACCGCCGAACTCGCCACCGCGCTGCGCGGCGCGCTGACCGTCCTGCGCGACTCCGACGTCCAGGCGGTGGTCGGAGAGGCCATCACCCGCCGTGCCGACGCGGTGGAGGTCGCCCCCGGCATCGGCAAGACACTCGACAAGGTCGTCTCCGACGGCGCCCACCACCGCGCCGTCGACCTGATCTGCGCCCGCGCGCACGACTGGCTGATCGAACACGGTGACTCGGTCATGGACGCGGTCCAGGGCGGCGCCCCCGGCTGGACGCCGCGCTTCGTCGACCGGAGGATCGGCGACCGCGTCTACAAGGAGTTGCTGCGCTTCATCACCGAGATGCGCGACATGCCCGCCCACCCGGCGCGCGGCGCCATCGACCGCTTCCTGCGCGACTTCGCCACCGACCTCCAGTCGGACACGGAGACCCGCGCGCGGGTCGAACGGCTCAAGTCGGAGCTGCTGGCCCGGCCCGAGGTGCAGGACATCATCGCCTCCGCCTGGTCCTCCGTACGCGCCATGATCATGTCGGCGGCCGAGGACGACCGCAGCGAACTGCGCCTGCGGGCCCGCGCTTCGCTGCTGTCGCTGGGATCGCGGCTGGTGACGGACGAGCGGTTGCAGGGGAAGCTGGACGGCTGGACCGAGGACGCGGCGGCGTATGTCGTCTCCACCTACCGGGGCGAGATCACCTCGCTGATCTCGGACACGGTGGCGGGCTGGGACGCGGACGACACCTCGAAGAAGATCGAGGCGCACATCGGCCGGGACCTTCAGTTCATCCGGATCAACGGCACGGTGGTCGGGGCGCTGGCGGGCCTGCTGATCTATACGGTCTCGCACGCGCTGGGCGGCTGAGGCCCAGGGCCAGGGCCAGGGCCAGGGCCAGGGCCAGGGCCAGGGCCCGGACCCGGACCCTGACCCTGGGAGCGTAAAAGATCGCTGGGCGCGTGACGCGGACCCTGTCGTCCGTTCACGCGCCCAGCAACCATGGGGGAGTTGCTCTTGAATACGGACGCGGGTGCGGGCGTGTTCAACGAGCGCGGAACTCGTTTCCCGGCTGTTCGCCACTCCGCCCGGAGTCACGTCTCCGGGCGAGGGGGTCACGGCCCGCGCGGCGGGTGACGGCCCGGTCGTACCCTGCGCGGTATGACCGCGACGACGAGGACCGTGATCAACGACGGCGTACGGCTGTCCTGCCGCGACTACGGCGGCACCGGGACCGGCCGACCGCTCCTCCTGCTCCACGGCCTGGCGGGGTACGCCGCGGAATGGGACGCTCTCGTACGTCGCCTCTCGCGGGGGCCGGCTCCGGCGCGCCGGGTGGTGGCGTACGACGCGCGCGGCCACGGCGCGAGCGACCCGCGGCCCGGCGACGTCTCGCGGGAGGCTCACGTGGCGGATGCGATCGCCGTCGTGGAGCAGCTCGGACTCGACCGGCCGGTCCTGGTCGGCCAGTCGCTCGGCGGTCATACGGCGATGCTCGCCGCCGCCGCGCATCCGGATCTGTGGCACGCGCTGACGCTGGTGGAGGCGGGGCCCGAGGGCCCGCGACCCCAACTCCCGTACCGCATCGGCAGCTGGCTGGACTCCTGGCCGGTGCCCTTCCCGTCCGTCGAGGCGGCGGCCGACTTCTTCGGCGGCGGTCCGGCGGGCCGGGCCTGGGCGGACGGCCTGGCGGCACATCCGGACGGACTGCGTCCCCGTGTGGACCGGGAGGTGATGGTCGCCTGCGTGGCCGAGCCGGCGCGCCGTTCCTTCTGGACGGAGTGGGAGCGGGTGCGCTGTCCCACGCTGGTGGTGCGGGGAGCGGCCGGGTTCATGTCGGCGGCGGAGGCGGCGAAGATGCGGGCGCGACGCCCGGGGACGGTGGTACGGGTGGTGCAGTCGGCGGCTCACGACGTTCATCTGGACCGGCCGGAGGCGCTGGGGGAGACGATCGAGGAGTTTCTGGCCTCCCACGAACGCAGCTGAGGACACGAGAGATTGTCACAGCCGGTGCGGGTGTGTCCGTTTCCGGTGCGGGGTGGGCACGAACTCCCCATGATCCGAACGACCGCCGCCGACGCGGCCATTGCACGGCTGGCCGGCACGCAGATGCGGCTGGCGACCTCACGCCAACTTCGGGCCGCCGGCCTCTCGTCCAGCACCACGGCACGCCGGTGCCGGCCGGGCGGCCCCTGGCAGCGCCCGCTGCCGGGAGTGGTCCTGATACAGACCGGAGAACCGACCACGCGGCAACGGCTGCTGGCGGCGGTGCTGTACGGGGATACGGGCGCGGGCGGCGACCGAGACGTCGGCAGCCCCTCCCCAGGTCTCCCGAGTTCCGCGCTGACGGGCGAGGCGGCGCTGTCGCTGTACGGGGTACGCGGGGCGGGCGGCGAGCGGGCCGACGTCCTGGTCGACGCCCGGCGTGGCCTGCGCGACAGGTCGTACGTACGCGTACGCCGTACGAACCGCTGGCCGCCCACCCTGCTGGTCGACGGCATCCCCTGCGTGCGTCCGGTCCGCGCGGCATCCGACTTCGCGGCCCATGAACCGTCGCCGGAGCGCGTCCGCGCGATCCTCGCGGCCACCGTCCAGAAGTGTCCCTGCCATCCGGAGGACCTCCGTGCCGAACTCCGCGCCTCTCACGCGCTGCGCAACTCGGCCGTGCGAGCTGTCCTGGACGAACTCCGCGCCGGTATCCAGTCCATCGCCGAAGGACAGGCCCGCGACACCCTGCGTGCCGCGGGCGTCCCCGACGCCCTCTGGAACCCAACTCTCCTCACGGCGACCGGCGCCTTCCTCGCCCGTCCGGACGCCTACTGGCCGTTCGCCGGTGTGGCGTTGGAGATCGACTCGGAGCAGTTCCACCTGGGCGTCGCCGAATACCGCTCCACCCTCCGCCGCCGCCTCCGGATGGAAGCCCACGGCATCGACGTGGTCAGCGCTGTCCCCGCTCTGGTCCGTGACCACCCCCAGGAGCTGGTCAGGGCGGTCACGGCCAAACTCCGTCAGGGCACGGCCCGCCCGGACCGCCCGGAGGTCATCATCCGCCCGTACCGATAGCGCCCGAGAGGAGGGCGCCCGCAGCAGCGCGGGCAGCGGCGGCCCGTACCTCGGCGGCCCGAGCCCGAACCCGGCCCGGCGCCAGCGCCCCCGCACGCCGTACGGGCGCGGGCTCACCCCGGCAGGCACCGCACTCGCCGCCCACCAGGGCCTCGGCCCGACCGGGAGCCCGGCACTTGGCGCACTCCACGACCCGAGAAGGCGCCCGCACGAACACCTCCGGAGCCTCCGCGGGCCAGGGCGGCAGCTTGGCGGTGAGCCGCGCGCGGACGAGCCCGGCCGGATGATGAACGGGCGAGGGCAGCCCGTAGCTGAGAGACCGCAGCACATCCTCCTCACCGGCACCGCGCGCGAACCACTCGGCGGCCAGCGGCTCCAGAGCAGCGCAGTCGGCGGCGGACAACGTCAGAACGGGACACCGGCGCCCGAGGGAGGCGAGCAAGGAATAGCCCCGCGACCGCTCGGGCAGCCGCGCCGGAACAGAAGCAGGAACCGGCTCACCCTCATCGGCGCCTACACCCCATTCGGCATCGTCCCGGGCGGCCCGGGAGAACCACGTACGGGTGACCCACCGAGCACCGTGCGGCCCGACGACATGCTCCCGCTTCCGGAACAGATGCCCGGCGCGCTGAAGGAAGTTCAGCGCGGTACGCAGGGCGCACTGGCCGTAGTCCATCACCTTGGCCAGGGCCTTCACCGAAATATCGGCACCGTCCGGCAGCCGGTCGATGAACGAGGCGATGGCGGCTTCGCGCACGGGGAGATGAGCGAAGCCCTCACCTTGCGACCTCGACTCACCGGGAAGGGACCGCTTCCCATACCCAGCACGGGCCATGGGATGAGGAGCAGCGTGCGCGGGGCGCGGGACATCACTAAACTGGCTGTCAGCCATGGGGATCGCCGTTTCGATCTCGTTGGTCAGGCCCTCGCCAGGTGTTCCAGCACCAGGCGGGGGCCATTTACGTCTGAGGGCACGCTAGACCGAGGTCACCCTGAGTGGCAAGCCGAACGCGAAAGGTCAACGCCCCCCGGTGTGGCGACGGTAGGGAGGGTGGGTGGGAACAAGAACCAACCACTCCAAACAAACAGGGCTCGCCGCCCGAAGCTCAACCCCCAAGCACACAAAGCCCCCCAACGCCCCAGCTCACAACCTCCCCCGCATCAACTCACCCCCCAAGCCCCGAGCCCCGAACCGCCCCGAGGAACCCGTCCCATGCGCTGCGCCGCACGGATATGAGGGGGCCCAGCGGCCGCTTCGAGTCACGGACGCTAACGCCGGCCACCGCCAGGTCGGCCACCTCTACGCACTCCCCGCCGGTGCTGTTGCTGTAGCTGCTCTTGTGCCACTGAGGGACAGCGGGAGACGCGGTCATCGGGAGTGTTCCTCCATGACTGAACGGATCAGCGATGCTGATCTCTGGGGGTTCAGAGCGAGCGCTCTGAGATGATCGAAAGCCTTGGAGTAGAGGCTTACTTCCGAAGGAAGTTCAAGGTAGACGGAGTCTGTCAGGCCCTCTCGGTACACCATGTCAGGGTCTTCCTGCTCCGGGAAGCCCAGCATGGTGAAGGCTCCGGTGAACGGGTAGGCCCCGCTGTCGAACGGTAGGACTTGCACCGTCACATTGCGCAACTCTGTTGCCGCCAAGACGCGTTGGAGCTGCGCGACCATCACCGTAGGGCTGCCGACGGTCTGCATCAGCGCGCTCTGGTGCACTACGGCCCAGAAGTCTGGCGGGTTCGTAGCCGAGAGAAGTTCCTGACGACGCATGCGTACGTCCACCAGGCGTTGGATCTCATCGGGAGCCTGATCAGGGGCGACTCGAGTCAGCTCAGTGGCGTACTCGGCCGTCTGAAGCAGCCCGGGAATGATCTCTGTCTGGAAGGTACGCAGAGTCGCTGCGGCTTGTTCGAGGCCCACGTACACGGAGAACCACGAGGGGACGGCATCACCGTGCGAGTGCCACCACCCTTTCGTCTTGGATTCCTTGGCGAGTGACTTCAGCAGCTCGCGCAACTCGTCGGACGTGTCGTAGAAGCGGCACAACGCGTCGATGTCCGAGGGCTGGACTCGCCCCTGCCTCGGGCGCGGAGTCGGGACGCGGAATGCTACTGGTCGATGAACTCGCGGAACGTTGGGGAGTATCTATCCGCTCGGACTCGAAGGTCGTGTGGTGTGAACTCGCCACCACCCTGACTTCGCCGCACGGGCATGCGGGTGGCCTTCAAGTGACCCGAAGCAAGGAACTCTTGACCTCCTACGCCACCGGACGCCGCCTGGACGCCGAAACCAACAGCCCGCTCTCGGCTGCCGTGGCGGAAGAGGCGGCGATCGGTTTGATCGCCGATCTCCTGCACTGGCTCCGAGCTCAAGGCTGCGACCCGGACGAAGCGCTGGATCGGGCCCAGACACACTACGAGGCGGAGGTCGAAGCGGGGTGTTGACCGAGCGGCGGCCGCGGCCGCCGACCTCAAGTGCGTGTTGAGAGTTGGTTGGGTCCTAGTGGGGGCTAGCCGGTCTCACCGTGAGGGGAGTTGTGGTCCGGCATGACGACCGATGCGGTCAAAGGTGATCGCGAAACACGCTGCCCTGTCTTAGGTTTGCTGTATGGGCATACAGGGGCTGCTGCGGGAGATCGCCGATACATACGACGCGAGCGAAGGGACGAGACGGGAGGTTGTGGGGCAGCGTGTGCTCCGCGAGGTCGCGAAGCGCACCGACTTGCACCTGCCATCCGGGCTCATCGTCAAGGGTTACGGAGGTCAGGCTAGCGCGGCCGCGACACCGTGGGTTGGAGTCTTCGACCCGGAAATTAATCGTGATCCCAGGGAGGGGCTATACCTTGCCTACATTTTCAGGGCTGATCTCCGGACGGTTTCGCTGACGCTTCAGCAAGGGATTACAAATCTCGAAGAGCGACTCGGAAAAGGAAAAGATCGGGAGGAGCATCTTCGTCATCACGCTAAGCGACTCCGTCGCGCCGTGGGCCGTCTACGGAGAAGTGGATGGGACGATGAGCCAGTTCTGCTTAGTAAGGTTAATCGACCCAAGGCGTATGAAGCGGCAAGCGTGATTTCTCGCTGCTATGACACCAATTCGCTACCGAGTGAGGATTCGCTGCAAGACGATCTTGCTCACGCGCTGGTGATGCTTAGAGAGGTGCACAGCCTCAATGAAGAGTGGTGGGATAGTGATGTTAGTGGACGTCCCGAGGTTGGTTTCGTTCCGGACCTTCATGTGGTGAGTGACGAAGACCTGTTGTCAGGTTTTAGCCCCAAAGATAGCTCCGAATACCTTGCAAATATCACTGCCAGGCAGCAGGTGAAGAAGCGTAACCACGAATTGCTCATCAAATCCTTTGGCCTGCATGTCGCCTCGCTTGGATTTACGCCGATAACAAAATCTATGCACCCTAGAGACGTTGTGCTGAAGCGCCCTAATGGGATCAGTGAGGCCGGCGAAGAGTGGCTGGTTGAGGCCAAGATAATTCGCAACGGTAACTCTACTGAGGCGGTGAGAGGGGCTGTCGGGCAACTGTATGAGTACAGTCACTTCTGGTATCGAGAGAAGAATCTCCCGAAGCCTCATCTCGTTGGGCTCTTCAACGAAAACATCGGAGTCTACGCAGATTATTTGGAGCATCAGGGGATTGGCTCGATTTGGCAGGACGGCGAAGGCTGGAGCGGGTCGAGCTTGGCTTCCGGCTGGGGGATGATCTGACCTCTGCCCGCGACGGGGGTGCCGGTGAGCACGCCGGGGCTGCGGTCCGGTGCGTTCGTTGGGAACCGGTGAGGTCAATGTCACCTGAGACCTGATCCACCCTCGCCCGCCACTACCCCGCCCCGTGGCACTTCCCGTACGTCTCCTCCGCCCCGCACCAGCACGCCGCGTTGCGGGCCGGGGGCCAGGGGGTGGCTCGGCCTCGGGCTGCCAGGGTGGTGGCGTACTGGGGGAGGAGCGGGGGGTGGGCCGGGGAGGACTGTTCCGAGGCGGCGAACGCTTCGTACGAGGGGACCGTGGCCGAGACGATGCCCAGGTTGGGGGTGCCCGTGGCGGACAGGTCGCGGAGGGAGGTCTCCAGGTGGGCTAGGTGGGCCTCGTGGGAGGGGTATTCCGTGGTGAGCGCCGGGTACGCCGTGAGGAGTTCGCGCAGTTCCGGGGCCGGCCAGTGCAGCACCGCCACCGGGAAGGGGCGGGAGAGGGCCGTGCGGTAGGAGCCCAGTTCGGCGCGGAGGCGGGTGATCTCGGCCTGGAGTTCGGCGGGGTTCTCGGAGCCCAGCGACCAGAGGCGCTTGGGGTCGTGGAGTTCGTCCAGCGCGACGGAGGCCGGGTTGACCTGGTCGGCCAGCGCGTCCCACGTGTCGTGGTCCAGGCCGAGCAGGCGGCGGACGCGGTGCCGGCCGATCAGCAGGGACTGGGTGGCGTACGGGACTTCCTCGTCCGGCGCGAGCAGCAGCTTCAGGCCCGAGGTGAAGGTGTCGTGGGCCGCCTCCAGCTCGTCGTGGGCCTCCAGGGTCTCCGCCACGATCTCCCACGGCGACGGTTCCAGCGGGGCCGCGGCGCGCACGCCGTCGATGATGGCGCGGGCCTCCGCCTCGTGACCGTACTCCCAGAGGTTGGCGGCCTTCAGCGCCTTGACCAGCTGGGGACGGTCGGGGGAGCCCGCGAGGAGGCTGTCGTAGAGGCCGGTGGCGCGGTCGTGGTCGCCGGCCAGTTCGAGGTGGGCCGCCGCCTGGAGGAGGAGGGGCTCGTTGTCCTCGGGGTACTGGGCCGCGGTGCGCAGCAGGCGCTCGGCTTCCGTGGTGTGGTCAGCAGGCAGCATGTCGGGGCGCATGGTGGACACCGTACTGCTGTCCGGGGTGCGTACGGAGGGGCCTGTCCGGGCCCGGTTCCGTTTCCCCGTGACGCCGCACTCCGTGTCCCGGCCGGGCTAAGGTCCTGACGTGCTTCGAGACCGCCCCCACCTGCTCTGGCTGCTGGTGCCCTTCGTCCTCTTCCTGGGCGCCCTGCCCTGGGTGAACCGGGTCCAGCCCGTCGTCCTCGGCCTGCCCTTCCTCGCCCTGTGGCTGCTCGGCTCCACCGTCGTCACCCCCTTCGCCGTCTGGCGCGCCTACCGGGGTGACCGGCGGCTGGCGGACCGGCGCCGAGCGGACCACCGGGGGGCCGGCCGGGGCGCGGCGGACCGGCGGGACCCGCACGGGGAGCGCGGATGAACGCCCTCGTCGCCACCTCCGTCTTCGGCCTCTTCATGGTCGCCACCGTCGGACTCGGGCTGCTCGCCGTCCGCGGCCGCGCGGGCACCGGAGGCGGCCTCGCCGAATGGTCCGTCGGCGGGCGCAGCCTCGGCGCCGTCTTCATCTGGGTCCTGATGGCGGGCGAGAGCTACACCAGCTTCAGCTACCTCGGCGCCGCCGGCTGGGGCTACAACTACGGCGCGCCCGTGCTCTACGTCGTCGCGTACATGTCCTGCGGTTACGCGGTCGGCTACGTCGTCGGCCCGATGCTCTGGCGCTACGCCCGCCGCCACGACCTGGTCGGCATCACGGACATCATCGCCCACCGCTACGGACGGCCCTGGCTCGGCGCCCTCGTCGCCGTCCTCGCGACCGTCTTCCTGCTCCCGTACATCCAGCTCCAGATCACCGGCATGGGCGTGGTCGTCTCGGTCATCTCGTACGGCACGATCAGCCTCGAACTCGGCTACTTCGTCGCCTTCGCCGTGACCACCGGCTTCGTCGTGGTCAGCGGGCTGCGCGGCAGCGCCTGGGTCTCCGTGCTCAAGGACGTGCTGGTGATCGGGACGCTCGGGTTCCTCGCCGTGTACGTGCCGACGCACTACTTCGACGGGTACGGGCCCCTCCTCGACCGGCTCCTGGACGAGAAGCGCGCCTGGCTCACCCTGCCGGGAGCGGGCGGGGAGGCCGGCGGGCTGGGAACGGCGTGGTTCGCGACGACCTCGCTGCTCAACGCCCTGACCGTCGTCATCTTCCCCACCACCGTCGCCGGATATCTGGGCGCCCGCAGCGCCGACGCGCTGCGCCGCAACGCGATCTGGCTGCCCGCGTACAACGTGCTGCTGTTCGTCCCGATGCTCCTCGGGATGGCCGCGATCTTCGTCGTCCCCGGGCTGACCGGCGCCGATTCGAACCTGGCGCTCTTCCGGCTCGTCGTCGACTCGCTGCCGGCCTGGGCGGTCGGGATCATCGGGGTCGCGGCGGCCCTCTCGTCGGTGGTGCCGATGGCCGTCTTCATGCTGGTGATCGGCACGATGTGGGGGCGCAGCGTCCTCTCCCTCGTCCCGCGCCTGCGGGCCCGGCAGAAGGGCGCGGCGCAGGTGGTGGTGGTCGCGGCGGGCGTGATCGCGCTGGTGATGACGTACACGGTGCCGAACACGCTCGTACGGCTCTCGCTGATCTCGTACGAGGCCATGGCGCAGCTGCTGCCCATGCTGCTGCTGGGACTGGTGTGGCGGCGGCTGACGGTGGTGGGCGGGCTGGCCGGGCTGGCCGTGGGGGTCGCGACGGTGTGCTCGCTCGTCTTCAGCGGCCACGATCCGGTGTGGGGGATCAACGCCGGGATCGTCGCCCTCGCCGCGAACCTGGTGGTGGCGGTGGGGGTGACGTACGCGGGGAGCCCCGACCGTCTCGACGGGAGGCCGGACGGCCGGCCGGACGCGGAGGTGCTCGCCCACGACTCCCTCGCTGACGACGGGGACGACGGCGGAGACGACGGCGACGCCCGGGACGGCGGTGCCGGGGCCGGTGCCGCCTCCTCGCGCGGCTCCAGCGCCGGTTGACTCATCGTGTATAACGGTTTGAAGCCCATATGCCTTATGGCGTACCGCGTATCGCGGAGGGCCTGTGGAGACGGCTCATGTCCTGTGCCGTGACGAGCGGGAGAAGAGAGGGGTCGGCCATGGTCCGCAGCGCGTTCCGGCTGCTGCGCCCCGCCGGTCTGCTGATCTTCCTGCTCACCGAGGTCCTGCTCGTCGACGCCGGCAGCCTCTCCGCCGCCGTCGCGCTCGCCGCCACCGCCGCCGTGGGGTCCACCCTCGCCGCCTGTGCCGTCATCAGCGCGCGCTCCGTGCCCGCCGTACCGCACCAGCGGGTACGGACGGCCATCCGCGACCGCGAGCAGCGCACCGCTTTCCTGCCGCAGCGCGATCCCGACGGCTCGGGCCGTATCAGGCCCCGAGCCCCCGGCCGTCTTCTGCCGACGGCCGCGTAGGGCTTCCCCGCCCCCGCACGCCCGCCGCTCGTCAGCTGCCCCGTCAGCTGTCTCCGGAGCCTGCCGCGCAGGTGACCCCGCGCGCGCCGTCATGCCGTATCCGCCATGCGCCACCTCAGCGCGATGGCTGTTTTCCCCCGGCACGACGAGACGCCCCGGAGGGCTCACCATGTCCGCTTTCATGTCCGCGTTCGCTTATCTGGTCGGGCAGCTGGCCGATCTTCTCCAGCCGCTGTTCCACGAGAGTGCCGCGGCGGCGGCGATCATCCTCTTCACCGCGTGCGTACGGCTCGCTGTGCACCCCCTCTCCCGGGCCTCGGCCCGTGGCCAGAAGGCCCGTACCAGGCTCGCCCCGCAGATCGCGGAGTTGCGGAAGAAGCACGCCAAGAACCCCGAGCGCATGCAGCAGGCGCTCATGGAACTGCACACGCGGGAGAAGGTCTCCCCGCTCTCCGGCTGCCTGCCGAGTCTGGCCCAGATGCCCGCGTTCTTCCTGATGTACCACCTCTTCTCCAGCCGCGAGATCGGCGGCCGGGCCAACGAGCTGCTCGGCCACTCCCTCTTCGCCGCGCCGCTCGGTGACCGCTGGACGGACGCGCTCTCGGGCGGCGGGGTGTTCGGGGGAGCGGGGCTGGTGTACGTGGCGCTCTTCGCGATCGTCGCGGGCGTGGCCACGTTCAACTTCCGGCGGACGAAGATCCAGATGGCGAAGGCGCCCGCGATGCCGGCCGGGCCCGACGGGCAGCAGGTCCCCGGCATGGGGGCGATGACGAAGGTGATGCCGCTGATGTCCTTCGCGACGCTTTTCACCGTCGGCGTCGTGCCGCTGGCCGCCGCGCTGTACGTGGTGACCAGTACGACCTGGGCTGCGGCCGAGCGCTACTTCCTCTACCGCGACGCTCCGGCCGCGGGCGCGCTGGCTCCGACGACCGCCATGTGACCGGGCCGCTCGTGTTCGTACGCTCACGCGTCGTGCGAGGTCTGTCGGCGGGCAGGCGGGCAGGCGGGTACGCGGGCGGGCGGTCCGGGCACGCGGGCAGGCGGGTCCGGGCAGGCGGGTCCGGGTACGCGGGCGGGCGGGTCCCGGTACGCGGCGCGGGTGGTCCCCGTGCGGCGCCCCCGTGGCACCCGCGTGCCTCGCGTGCCTCGTCCACGGTATGAACGCGGTCTTGCACAGTCATCCGATGTCTTGGAGGATCGGCCGATCCCGTCCGACGGCCGCGATTCCTGACGGCCGCGGCCGCCGGACGGGCCTTGCGGGCCGGGGCGAGCCGTCGCACGGATCAAGGCTGCCGGACGGATCAAGAGGGAGAGGGAGCGCGCGCATGAAGCTGCTGCGAGTCGGTACGGCGGGGGCGGAACGCCCGGCGCTGCTGGACGAGGACGGTACGACCCTCCGCGACCTCTCGGCGCTGGTCACCGACATCGACGGCGCCCTCCTCGCCGATCCGGCGGCCCTCGGCCGGATCAGGGACGCCGCCGCCTCCGGCGGACTGCCGGTCCTCGACGGCGGCGGCGCGGCCGGTTCGCGGATCGGGCCGCCGCTCGCCCGGATCGGGAAGATCGTCTGCATCGGGCTGAACTACCACGACCACGCGGCGGAGACCGGGGCGTCGATTCCCGCCGAGCCGATCATCTTCTTCAAGGCACCCGACACAGTGGTCGGACCTGATGACACGGTCCTCGTGCCGAGGGGCAGCCGCAAGACCGACTGGGAGGTCGAACTCGCGGTCGTCATCGGCCGCACCGCGCGCTATCTGGACACCGCCGAGGACGGCCTCGCGCATGTCGCCGGATACGCCGTCTCGCACGACGTCTCCGAGCGCGAGTTCCAGATCGAGCGCGGCGGTACGTGGGACAAGGGCAAGAACTGCGAGACGTTCAACCCGCTGGGCCCCTGGTTGGTCACCGCCGACGAGGTGCCGGACCCGCAGGCCCTGCGGCTCAGCCTCCGCGTCAACGGCGAGACCAAGCAGGACGGGACGACCGCCGAGCAGATCTTCGGGGTGGGGGAGGTCGTGCGTTACGTCAGCCGGTTCATGACGCTCTACCCGGGCGATGTCATCAACACCGGCACCCCGGCGGGCGTGGCGATGGGCCACCCGGAGCCCAAGCCGTATCTGCGGGCGGGGGACGTGGTGGAGCTGGAGATCGAGGGGCTGGGGCGGCAGCGCCAGGTGCTGAAGGACGCCTAGCGCCGCCCGCCCCCGCCTCACCTCTCCGTCTCCGTACTCCTGCTTCTCTTTGCTCCCGCCTCTGCTCGGCTCTTTCATCCCTCAGCCGTGCGGCCCCTCACCCGTGCAGTCGCTCCAGCGCCTCCACCACCAGCGCGTGGTCCGCCGCCTGCGGCAGGCCGGACACCGTGGCCGCGCCGATGATCCCCACGCCCTCGACGGCGATCGGGAACGAGCCCCCGTGGGCCGCGTAGAGGTTCGGGTCGAGCCGGGAGGACTCTTCGAAGGTGGTGCCCTTGGCGCGGAAGCGGGCGCCGACGAGGAGCGAGGCAGCGCCGTACCGTTCCACGACCCGGCGCTTGCGGTCGATCCACGCGTCGTTGTCCGCCGTCGAGCCCGGCAGGGCGCAGTGGAACAGCTGCTGGGTGCCCTTGCGGATGTCGATGGCCACCGGGGCGTGTCGTCCGCGCGCGAGCCCGACCAGCAGGGAGCCCAGCGCCCACGCGTCGTCGTGGGTGAAGTGGCTGAGGACCAACCGGGCCTCCTGCGCTTCGAGTTCGGCCACCCCGGGCAGTTCGGTGCTCATGACTGGACCTCCGCGTCGATCGTGCTCATGAATGGGCCGCCACGTCGATCAGGCTCATGACCGGACCTCCAGGTCGATCGTGACGCCCTCGCGCGCCGAGCGCCGGGCCGCCTCCAGTACGTCGAGTGCCGCCGCTGCCTGACGCGCCGTCACCGGCGGTTCGGTGGAGTCGCGCAGGGCGGCGGCGATGCCCGCGTAATACGCCGGGTAGTCGCCCGGCTCGGTCTCGACGGGGTGGCCGCCGCCCGTCAGCGGGGACTGGCCCGCGCCGATCCGGCCCCACAGCGACTCGGGTTCCAGGCCCCAACCCGGTTCCGCGCCGGGGCGCTTGCCCTCGCGCAGGGCCGCCTCCTGCGGGTCGAGGCCGTACTTCACGTAACCGGCCTTCGAGCCCAGCACCCGGAAGCGCGGCCCCAGTTGGGCGGTGGTGGCACTGGCGTACAGATGGGAGCGGACGCCGTTCGCGTGGGTGATCGCGAGGAACGTGTCGTCGTCGGCCTCGGCGCCCTGGCGGCGTACATCGGCCTCCGCGTACACCCGCACCGCCGGCCCGAACAGCATCAGCGCCTGGTCGACCACATGGCTGCCGAGGTCGTACAGCAGGCCGCCGATCTCCTCCGGCGCACCCGACTCCCGCCAGCCGCCCTTGAGTTGGGGGCGCCACCGCTCGAAGCGGGACTCGAAGCGCTGGACCTCGCCCAGTTCTCCGGCGCGGATCAGCCGGGCGAGGGTGAGGAAGTCGTTGTCCCAGCGGCGGTTCTGGAACACGGAGAGCAGCAGCCCGCGCTCCTCCGCCAGCGCCGCCAGTCCGCGCGCCTCGGCCGCGGTGCCCGCGAGAGGCTTGTCCACGACGACGGGGAGCCCGGCCTTGAGAGCGGCCGTCGCGATCGGGACGTGCGTCTTGTTGGGCGAGGCGATGACGATCAGGTCGAGCGGATCAAGCGGATCAAGCGGTTCGAGCGGTTCGAGCGCTTCGACCGGATCAAGCGGTTCGAGTGCGGAGTTCGCGTCCGCGCTCCGGCCGGGGTCCGTGCCCTCGCCGTGCCCGGAGTCCGTGCCCCCGCCCTGGCTCGCCCGCCCCCACAGGGCGTCGGGCGACGCTTCGAACCGTACGCCGGGGAACTCGGCCCGCGCCTGGGCCCGGCGCTCCGGGCTGGAGGTGACGATCGTGTCGAGCACGAGCCCGTCGGTGGCCGCGATCAGCGGGGCGTGGAAGACGGAGCCCGCGAGGCCGTAACCCACGAGTCCGACGCGCAGAGGGGCATCAGGGCCCGTGCCGGTTCCGGTACCAGTCATGGGCACCACTTAAGCAACGGTGTTGCCAAAGTGCAAGCAGCAGGGACAATGCGAAGGTGAACGAGGTGACAGGCATGTACGGACGTGACGGGGGCGGCGGGCCCGGGGGCGAGGCGGCCGGCGCGGCCGGGGGCGGGGCCTGGGCCGGCAGCGGCGCGGGCGCCAACCTGCCGGTGCTGCGCGGCCACAACGCCGCTCTCGTGCTCGACCTGCTGCGTACGGCCGGGGAGGGCGGCATCAGCCGGCTGGAACTCGCCGACCGCACCGGGCTCACCCCGCAGGCGGTCAGCAAGATCACCGCGAGGCTGCGCGCGGAGGGGCTGGCGGCGGAGGCCGGGCGCCGCGCGTCCACGGGAGGGAAGCCCAGGACCGTACTGCGGCTGGTGCCGTCCGCCGCGTACGCCGTGGGGCTGCACCTGGAGCGCGATGAGCTGGTCGCGGTCCTGGTGGATCTGGCCGGTGCGCCCGTCGCGGTACGGAGCGCGCCGCTCGACCTCGGCGCGGGCACGGAGCACGTCGTCGCGGCGGTGGCACGGGCGGTGGACGCGGTACGCGCCGAACACGCGCGGGCGGGCGGCGCGGGTACGGGCGCGGGTACGGGTACGGGCACGGGTGTGGTGACCGGTACGGGGAGGGGGACAGGCGCGACTGCCGGTTCAGGTGCCGGGTCCGGTGTCGGTTCAGGTGGTGGGACCGGGGCGTTGCTCGGGGTCGGCGTCGCCATGCCCGGCCCGCTCGACCACGCCTCCGGCGTCCTCGGGCGTGTCACCGGCTTTCCGCAGTGGGACGGCTGCCCCCTGCGCGACATCCTCGCCGACCGGCTCCGGCTGCCCGTTGTGCTCGACAAGGACACCAACGCCGCCGCACTCGGACTCGCCCTGCGCGGACCGGGCGACTCCTTCGCGTATCTGCACCTCGGGACGGGCCTGGGCGCCGGGCTCGTGCTCGGCGGCGCGCTGTACCGGGGGGAACGCACCGGCGCGGGTGAGTTCGGGCACCAGGTCATTCAGCTCGACCCGCCCGCCCCCGCCCCTGCCGACGCGCGTGACGCGTCCGGTGCGGCCGGTGCGCCGCCCGTGTGCGACTGCGGCAATCGCGGCTGTATCGAGGCGCTCTGTCTGGCGGCCGTCGGCCGGGGCGATCCGGGCGGGGCGGCGCGCGTGCTCGGGGCGGGGGCGGCGAACCTCGTCGGGCTTCTCGACATCGACCGCGTGCTGCTCGGCGGCCGTACGATCGCCGCGCACCAGGAGCGTTTCGTACGGGGCGTGGGCGCCGCCGTCGCCGCACGCGCCCCGGGCGGTACGGCCGTTCCGGTGAGCGCGGCCGGAGGGGGCCCGCACCCGGTGGCGGAGGGCGCGGCGCAGCTCGTGCTGGCGCCGATCTTCGGGCGTCGGCGGGGCGGGGGAGGCGTGGGCCTCGGCTGATGGGGTGCATTTGTTGGTGCGTTTATGCGACGTATCGGCGCGGTGGGCCGCGAAGAGAACGGTGGGCCGAGGGCCTGTGACAGCGTCGAGGGCCGGGCAGCCGCAGTCAGGCATCCGCGTCCCGACCGCCTCGCGATCCGCAAAGGCCACGTCCCCCATGCAACTTCGCCCGCGTCACGCCCTGGTCGTCGCAGCCACCGCCGCCACGGCGCTCGCGCCGTTCGTGCTCGTGGTCCACGAGCGGGCGGCGGTCGCGGCCGAGGCCGGGCAAACGGCGGGACGAGAGGGCCGCCCCGACGCGCCACGGCCTCGCTGCGGCCGGCAGACCGACCGCGACTTCCCGATCCGGGCCCGTATCCACGACGGCCCCGCGTCCTATCGGCCGGGCGGCCCGCCCGGTGCGTTCTCCGTCGACCTGACGAACGCCACGGGCGCCACCTGCCACGACATCCATCCGGTCCTGGTCCTGGCCGACCGGGACCGTACGCTCTCGGCCTCCGACGTCACGCTGGAGACCGCCGATCCCCGGGGACGCTGGCGAACGCTGTCGCTGGAACGGACCGACGAGGACGAGATCATCGGCGTCCTCGACGACGGTTCCCCGGGGTACGACGTACCGGCGGGCCGGACCGTCACGGTGCGGGCCCGCCTCGGTTTCGGCGCGGACACGAGCCCGAACGAGGTCGCGGTCAGCGCGGCCACCGTGCAGCGGCGGGGCGCCGCCGGTGACTGGGTCGGCGCGTCGGACGCGTACCTCTTCACCGTGGGGGAGGGCGGTACGGAAACCGGCAGCGGCCCTGTCCCCACCTCTGCCCCCGCTCCCGCTCCCACCCCGCCCTCCGCCTCCGCCGCCCTCTCCGTCCCCATCCCCACTCCCGCTCCCGCCCCCACCCCCGCTCCCGAACTCGCCGCCTCCGGCCTCTCCCGGGGCGCCCTCCTCGGGCGGGCCGTCGCCGCGGTCGCGCTCCTCACCGCCGGGCTGGCCCTGTTCATCGGCGCACGCCAACTCCGCGACTGAACCGGGCCCGTGGCCGACGGGCCCCCGCGACCGGGCCGTCCTCGCGCCTGACCCGCCACCGTGCCCGTACCGTCCGCGCCGCGCCCTGGTTAGGCTGGGCGTGTCGGACAGTGCATTATTGGCCACCGCAGAGCGGAGAACAGTCCAGTGGCAGAGCGCAAGCCGATCGAGTCCTGGCTCACCGACATGGACGGCGTCCTCATCCATGAGGGTGTCCCGATCCCCGGCGCCGCCGAATTCCTCAAGCGACTGCGGGAGTCGGGCAAGCCCTTCCTCGTCCTGACCAACAACTCGATCTACACCCCGCGCGACCTCCAGGCCCGGCTGTCCAGGATGGGGCTGGACGTGCCGGTCGACAACATCTGGACGTCCGCGCTCGCCACCGCCAAGTTCCTGGAGGACCAGCGCCCGAACGGCACGGCGTACGTCATCGGCGAGGCCGGGCTGACCACCGCGCTGCACGACATCGGCTACATCCTCACCGACCACGAGCCGGACTACGTGGTGCTGGGCGAGACCCGTACGTACAGCTTCGAGGCGCTGACCAGGGCGATCCGGCTGATCAACGGCGGCGCGCGGTTCATCTGCACCAACCCCGACGAGACCGGCCCCTCCACCGAGGGCCCGCTGCCCGCCACCGGGGCCGTCGCCGCGCTGATCACGAAGGCGACCGGCAGGGACCCGTATTTCGCGGGCAAGCCGAACCCGCTGATGATGCGCACCGGGCTCAACGCCATCGGCGCCCACTCCGAGACCAGCGCGATGATCGGCGACCGGATGGACACCGACGTGCTGGCCGGTCTGGAGGCGGGGATGGAGACCTTCCTCGTGCTCACCGGCGTCACCACACACGCCGAGGTGGACCGCCACCCCTTCCGCCCGTCCTGGGTCGTTGACTCGATCGCCGATCTGATTGATCGCGTCTGAGAGCGTCGCAGCACGTCAGCGGGGTGTACGGCGGAGCGACTCGCCGGTAACCGCGCGCTCCGGATGCGAAAACCGCCCGCGCGGGTGAGTCTCGGTCCAGGAGGTCAACGATGCGCTCTGCTCTGCTCGCTCTCCGTGCCGCGGGTGCGGTCACCGTCCTGGTGGCCGTACCCGTCCTGGGCACCACCGCCGCTCAAGCCAAGGACTCCGTACGAGTCACCGTCAACCCGTCCACCGCCGGTCCGGGGGGTGAGGTCGAGGTCCAGGTTGAGGGGTGCAAGGGACACTCGGCCGTGGCCAAGTCCCGGGTCTTCGCCTCGAACGCCGATCTCGCGCGCCGCGCGTTCGGCGAGGAGTACAACCAGGACCAGGCCGAGACGGCCAGGAACCCCGACTACGCCGTACCGCTGCGCGGCCACGTCAAGATCAAGCAGTCCGCCACCGCCGGACGGTACGAGATCAACGTCAGCTGCGACGGCCGCGACCACGCCTCGTCCGGGAGCATCGAGATCGTCCACGACGGACGGTCCGACGGCGGCCGGGACGGAGCCGGGGACCGCGACCGGGGCCGGGACCACACGCGCGGCGACCACGAACGCCGTGATCACGACAGGACCCCGTACGCACCGGTCAGGGCCGGTGGCGGCGGTACGGCGACCCACCTCGCCGCCTCCGACTCCTCCTCCGGCGCCGTGAAGACGAACACGGACGCGGAGGCGGACGCGGACGCCAAGGCCGAGGCCGCGAGCAGCGGACCCGGCACCCAGCACGCGGTCATCGGCCTGGTGCTGGCCGGAGTGGCGGCGGTCGCCGTGGCCTTCAGGAGCGTGCGGCGGCAGCGTACGGCCTCGCGCGACGCGGACTGACCGTGTCCGTCAGGGACCGCGTCAAGGGAATCACCGGCATCGCGGGTATCACGGGTATCACGGGTATCAAGGGCGCCAGGAACATCAGGGGTACGAGGGGCACCAGGGGTGCCACCGAGTCGGCGGGCCCCACCGGTCCCGCTGATCCCACCGATGCCGGTGGTCCCGCCGCTCCTGCCGGTCCCGCCGGTCCTGCTGGTCCCTGGAGTGCACCGGGCCGCGCCGGCCGGGGAAGGCTGCTGACCGGCGTGGCCTGGGCCGTGCTCCTGCTCGGGCTCTGGATGTGGGGCCGGGGCGTCGGCGACGGCCTCGGCGGACGGTCCGCGCCCACCACGGGCGACGTGGCGGCGGTGGGCCGTCCGCCCGGAGTGCGGCTGCCGCCCGCCCGGGACCCCTTGAACGACGCCCCGGGCGATGCGCGACGCGGGGCGGGGAGTGGTTCCGGGCACGCCCCGGTGGCGGCGGCGCCCCCGGCGGTCCAGCCCCCGAAGCGGGTCGAGATCCCGTCCCTCGGCATCGCCGCGCCCATCATGGCGCGCGGCCTCGACGCCGACGGCGCGGTCGATCCGCCACCGTACGACTTGCCCGACACGGTCGGCTGGTACGACGGCGGCGTCCAACCGGGCGCGGTGGGCGCGGCCCTCCTGGTCGGACATGTGGACACCGAGAAGCAAGCCGCCGTCTTCTACGGGCTGAGCGCCGCCAAGCCCGGCGCCAAGGTCGCGGTGACCAGGGCGGACGGGCGGATCGCCGAGTTCACGATCGACGACGTGAGGGTCGTGCCCCGGGACCGCTTCGACGCGAAGAAGGTCTACGGCCCACGCGAGAAGAACCGCGCGGAACTGCGGCTGATCACCTGCGGGGGGACGTTCGACACCAAGGAGCACGCCTACACGGCGAACGTGGTGGTGTCCGCGTATCTGACCGGCGTGCAGGAGCCGCAGAGGGCGGCCGGTCGGCAGGGCTGATCCCCCCCGGCCCGAAGCTGCCGAAAACGGCCGCTGACGGCCGAGGCGCGTGACGGCCGGGCCCGGTATGCCACGATGGGCGACCGGGCCCGCCGGGCCTGGCCCGGAACGCCAAGTGACCACGCGGGGAGACCTCATGAGCCCGTCCGCTCCGAACCGGAGCCCCCAGGCGCACCTCACGGCCGGCGACCTCACCGCCCTGGTGGAACGGGCCGGCCGGCTCATGGCCCGCCCCGGCCGCACCGTCCTCGGAATCGTCGGCGCCCCGGCCGCCGGCAAGAGCACCCTGGCCGCCCTCCTCACCCGCGAACTGGGCCCGCGCGCAGCCCTGTTGCCCATGGACGGCTACCACCTGGCCAACTCCGTACTCGAAGCCCTCGGCCGCCGCGACCGCAAGGGCGCCCCCGATACCTTCGACGCCTCGGGATACGCCGCGTTGCTGCGCCGTCTGCGCGACACCGACACCGGCCCCGGCGCGGACGCGGGCACGGAGACCGTCTACGCGCCGCGCTTCCACCGTGAGATCGAGGAGTCCATCGCGGGCGAGATCGCGATCGGCCCGGAGGTACGCCTCGTCATCACCGAAGGGAACTACCTCCTGCTGCCGCAGGGCCCCTGGGCCCGGATACGGCCGCTGCTGGACGAGTCCTGGTACGTGGAACCGGACGAGCCGCTGCGCCTGCGACGCCTCGTCGCCCGGCACATCGAGTTCGGCAAGTCCCCCCGGGCCGCCCACGTCTGGGCACACGGCACCGACCAGCGCAACGCCGAGACGATCGCGAGCACCCGCCCCCATGCCGACCTGGTCGTACGGCTGACCGAGAACGACGGCGCCCCCGCCGCGAGGTGACTCCCGCCCCTGGCGTCCCGGGTCAGCTCTGCCCGGGAAGCAGTCCCCTGAGATGGCCGGTGGCCGCGGTGAGGAATGCCTCCCGGGCCCTCTTGTACTCATACCAGTCCGGGTTCCCACCGCCCTCTTTGTGCAGCCCCGACACCTGCTCCACCAACACCCGGGCCTCCTTGACCGGACCGACCCCCTCAAGATCGATCACGTTGAACGCGCTCCGGGTACGGAGATACGCCGCGTCGACGGCAGCCACGGCCGCGAGGTCGTCCGGAGCGCCGTCCGACGCCCTGAACCGGCCGTCGGCGCGGTGCCAGGCGACTTGGGACTCGGCGTCCACGGCGGAGAGGAAATCGGCGAAGGCGTCGCGGCGGGCGAGGTAGAGCGGGATCACAGACGCGTCGTGCATGGTCGTACTCCGTCCGGTCGGGTCGAGCAGCGTGACGACGCTACCGGCCGCGAGCCTTGATCACGCGCGGTCCGCTCGGAGTGCTCAGCAGTCCGTGCCGGACACTCCGGGATCCGCGTACCGCACGGAACGGCGCGGCGCGACGTGCGCCGGCCACCGCCCCCTCGTCCCCTTCCTCGCCGTTCCCCGTCGGGCCGCACGCCGCGTCGGGGGCGCAGGCCAGCTGAGGCGAACACGTATGGAATGCCGGGTTGCACTCCGGATTGCACACGGGCTTGCCGCCCACGGCGGTGTGCGGAAAGGCTCGCTCCAGTTCCTCGCGCGCCGCCCGCATGGGCAGGCCGTCGTAGATGGTCCGGAGGCTCTGCGTGTGTACGTTGCCGAGATCCATCCAGCGGGCAAAAACACACGGCGACACCCGGCCGTCCGGTAATACGGCGAACTTCCCGCGTCCGCACCGGCCACAGAGCCGGCCGACCTGAGGGGAGGCTCCCTCGGCCCCGCGACCAAAGGGGCGGATGTTGTCCGTACGGACATCCCAAATGCCCAGTCCCAGCAGTTCGTGATGAGCGCCCCGCTGCCGCTGCTCCGCCAGCACATGAATGACGCTGCCGCGCATCCTGATGCCGAGTTCCCGTGCTCTGGTCACGTTGGCAAGCGTGCGCGCGTGTGACCCGCGTGCCTCCGTCACCTCGTCATGGTCGGCATCCTGATCGCTGTAGTAGCTGAAGGCCAGTCGCACGCCAGGCGTCTGGAGCGCGTTCCACACTTCGTCCCGGATGCGGGTCATGTTGCTGAACACTTCGATGTGCATGGCATACGTATGCGCGTGCCGGATGAACGCGGGCAGGCCGGGGTGCAGCGTCGGCTCTCCGCCGATGAACTGGATGTCCCGTACGCCCATGTCGTTGAGTTCATCGATCACACGGAACCAGTCCGCCTCGGTCATGTCGCCGTGGTCGCCCCGGGGCGACGAATCGGCGTAACAGTGACGGCAGTTCAGGTTGCAGAAGCCGGTGATCTCCAACCAGGCGAATTGGGGGCGGAGTGGGAGGGCACGCATCGCTGCTCCATTGAGTCAGGGGAGGGAGGAAGTGCAAGGAGGTGCGAATGCCCAGGCCGAGACCTATGTAGGGCACCCGCTGTCCGCGACCGGCGACAGGAACCCACCCGAACCGTCCGTGCGCAAAACGCACGGCTTGCCTTCTGGGGCAGTCCACGGCAGCAGGCGCATGTCAGTCTCATCGGATTGCGTCCATGCGCACGACCGTAGGAACGGGCCGGACGCGGTGGCCATGCCGTTGCACCGAATTACACGGTGATTACCCGAGAGAGTTAATGGCGTCAGTGATCAGCGCACGGGCGGCACTTCCGTGAACGGCCATGTCGGCAAGTTCCGCGAAGGCTCGGACGTACAAGGCGACTTCACCGGGGACGGTGACCGTCACATCCGCCGACAGCAGCTCGATCGAAGCTTGCT
Source organism: Streptomyces sp. NPDC012835 (assembly GCF_042900885.1). NCBI lineage: Bacteria > Bacillati > Actinomycetota > Actinomycetes > Kitasatosporales > Streptomycetaceae > Streptomyces > Streptomyces sp. NPDC012835. The sequence continues at coordinate 1,020,070 of NZ_JBIBBW010000002.1, read as the reverse complement.
CGTCATCGAAGACCATGAACGTCTCGATCGGCCACATCGCGCGTGGTGCCGTGCGGGGGATGACTCCCAGTGACACGGAAGGCATCGACATGACCGCCAGCAGGTACCCGAGCTGTCCAGCCATGACTTCGGCGTCGCCGAAGCCGTAGTGGAGGACGTCCTCCTCGACGATGAGCGCGAACCTGTGGTCGCCCTCGCGGATCACCTGCGACCGAGCCATGCGGGCTTCCACGGGCTTCCGCGACATCGTTCGGGATCCGACGGAAGTCGGTGATGGCGGAGAGCAGCGCCGTGGCGTAGCCGTCGGTCTGAACGAGGCCAGGGATGACGTTGGAGCAGTAGCACTTGAAGTGGCGCGTCCGTTCGAAAAGCGGCACGGCCGACTCCTGGAGCCTGCGCAGTCCCGTGCGCTGCTTCCGTCGCCAGTCGACATACATCGAATCGGCGCTTCTGCTGGATGCGATCAGATCAACGGTCTGATCCTCTGCGCCGCAGGCCCGGCACCACGCTTTTATGTCGGCGTCCGACGGTGGTGTCTTCGCATTCTCGATACGCGACGCCTTGGCCGTGCTCCATCCGGCACGGGCAGCCAGCTCCCGCCCGGTCAGGCCGGCTTCCAGTCTGAGGTCCCGAAGGCGGGCGGCGACCGCGGCACGGGCTGCCTGCGCGCTTGACGAGGGTGAGGACGGCATGAGCGGGGAACCTGCGGCTCAGCGCGTCAGACCTTGTAGTCCTCGTGCGGGGTGGCGCGTTCCCAGACGGATTCAAACGCGGATGAGCAGAGGCGCGTCACAGCCAGGTCTTCCGACCACTCCTCGCCGGTGTACTGCCCGTCACCGGTGAAGTGCCCGAAGCGGACCACTTCGCCGTCGAACACCCAGCAGTCATTGCCGGGCAACGCCAGGTCGGATGCCCGTCGCCTCGGGAGCCAGCGCACCGACTCGCCCGCTGCGACGTTCATGAAGGTGCCGTCGTACTCGAACCGGATGTACTCACTGACCGGTTCGGAAACGATACGAGCCCGGCGCACCACGACACCTCGGGCAACGGTCTCAGCGATCAACGAGTGCCACGGGCGCCACCACGATTCCCGGTCGTCCGGGTCGTGCCGGTGTCCGGCCTTCCACTCGGCGTAGCGGCCGGCCTCGTTGTCCACCGCGTACGTGTCCCGCATCTCCAGATGGACAGCGGAGCGTGTGCAGCGGGCCAGCACGTCATCGAATTCGTACGCCCGCTCGTTCTGCCTCATCACACGCCTTTCTGATAGCGGTCACCATCCGCAGCGGCAGACGGACGATCGCCTCACTGTCCGGAACCGGGCCGGTCCTGAGGCACTCGACCATCCGTGCTTCATCCGGCTTCAGGCCCTGGAAGAGCATCTCTTCCACTTCGACGTCGATCCATACGGTGGGGCAGTTCTTCTCGTCCGTATCAGGATCCTTCGCGATGAACTGTAGTGCCATCTTCGTCTCCCACAGTGAGGGGTGCGCCATCCTGCGTGACGATGACGCTCGTCGGCCGGAGGTGTCAAGGGCACATGGCGGGAGCAGGGTTCGTGCGTTCAGGAGCGGCGGGTGGCCTCGCCTGCCGCTAAGGGCTGTCCCGTCATGCCCGGCGGGCGCGCGACGACAGCTACGGCACCTCGCCGCGTTGTCGTCGCGTCCGCGTACATCCAGTCCGCGGACGCTCCTCCGCCGTGCGATGCACCGCATCTGACGCCGCGCGCTGATCCACCAGGCATGACGGGACAGCCCTTAGGCCGCGTACGGGAAACGAGCGAAGCCCCTTCACCTGTGGTGAAGGGGCTTCGCTGTGCGTGCGCCGCCAGGGACTCGAACCCCGGACCCGCTGATTAAGAGTCAGCTGCTCTAACCAACTGAGCTAGCGGCGCCTGCTGACCTGGAGAACTCTACCCGATCCGATCGAGTGGCTCCGACCATTTGATGAGTGTTGCGGCCTGTCGGATTGTCTTTTCTTACATTTGACCCGTCAAAATGTGACTTGTCTGGACAGTTGGGACATTGGCCCCCGCGCAGACGCTTCGAAAGATCTTGATGAGTGTGGAGGGGATCGCATGACCGTCCCGGCCTTCGAGGACTACGAGCCCGCTCTCGACTGCCCCTGCGCGGGGTGCGCCGAGCGGCGGCGCGATCTGGCCAGAGGGCTGCCGGTGCGAGCCGGTGGCCACCCGGCCGCCCACGGCGTGCGCCGGGCGTTCGTCCTGGCGACCGCCGCCGGGGTCGCGCTGGGCGCCCCGGGTGTCGGTGCCGACCCGGCGCGGGCGGCCACCGTACCGGCGAGCCCGCTGACCGGGCCGTCCCTGCCGCGTACGGCCGAGGCGCTGCCCGCAGCCCCCGACCCGGACACCCCGCAGGGCGGCAGCGCGCCCCTTCACGGGCGCCCGCTGCCGGGGCCGGGCTCCAGCCATCCGTCGGCCGAGCCGCGCAAATCCACCCGCGCCGACGTCATCAACCGGGCCAAGCGCTGGGTGAGCGCGAAGGTGCCGTACAGCATGGAGAAGTTCTGGTCGGACGGTTACCGCCAGGACTGCTCCGGCTATGTGTCGATGGCCTGGAACCTCGGGAGCAACGAGTGGACGGGCAGCCTCGCGCAGTTCGGGGTACGGATCGACCGCGAGGAACTCCAGCCCGGCGACATCCTGCTCTTCCACAATCCGGACGACCCGAACAAGGGGTCGCACGTCACGATCTTCGGCGGCTGGACCGACTACACGCACTCCTCCTATATGGCGTACGAGCAGACCAAGCCGCACACCCGCTCCCAGGCCACGCCGATGGCGTACTGGAGCAATTCCAGCCGCTATGTCCCCTACCGCTACAAGGGGCTGGCCGACCCCGCCGACGGCAAGGGCCCGGAGCCGGGCACCGGTACGGAGACGGGTCCGGGCGGCGGCAAGCCCAGCGGCAGCGGCGCCTCCGCGACGTACCCCGGGGCGTCCTCCTTCGGCCCCGGCGCCAACAACAAGTACGTCACCCAGCTCGGCGAGATGCTGGTGGAGCGCGGCGGCCGGCGCTTCTACACCCAGGGGCCGGGGCCGCGCTGGAGCGAGGCGGACCGCCGCGCCACCGAGGCGTTCCAGCGGGCGCAGGGCTGGAGCGGCACGGACGCGGACGGGCTGCCCGGCCCGGAGACCTGGCGCTATCTGGTGAACGGGCTCGGCAGGAACATCCCCGCCGCGGGCGCCGGCGGCAGCCCCGGAGTGGGCGCGGGCGCGCAGGGCGGCAGCGGTGCGCAGGCGAGTACGGGCGTTCCCGCCTTCCCGGGCCCCGCGTACTTCCGGCCCGGCCGCGCCGGCCCGCACGTCACCGAACTGGGCAAGCGGCTCGTACGCAAGGGCTTCGGCACGTACTACTCCTCGGGTCCCGGCCCCCGCTGGACCGAGGCGGACCGGCGCAATGTCGAGGCGTTCCAGCGGGCGCAGGGCTGGCGCGGCGCCGAGGCCGACGGCTATCCCGGCCCGCAGACCTGGCGGCGACTCTTCGCATGACGGAGGCAAGGATGACCACGACGAACCCGCGACCGGACGACGACGGGCCCGATCTGAGAGGCGTGTTCGCCGTACGGCCCGAGCCGTTCCCGGGGGCCGTCGCGGGTGCGGCGCCCGGCGAGGACGGGCCCGCCCCGGAGACCGGGCCGCAGGAGCGGGCGGTCGAGCGCTCGTCGGGTCCGGGAGCCGTCGCGGGCGCCGCGGAAGAGGCGGCCGGCGCGGACGGTACGGGAGTCACGGGCCGTACGGGTCCCGCGTCCGACGCGTGGGACCCGTACGGTGCGGCGGACACGGAGCCGCGCATGGAGCCGGTCGCCGCGCCGATCCCCGAACGGGGCCCCGGCCCCGGCCCGGACCCCGCCCTCGACCCGGAGCCGCCCTTCCACTCCGAGTCCGCCTTCGAGCCGGAGCCCGCTCTCGGCCCTGCCCCGGAACCGGCCCCCGCCCCCGTCCGCCGCTCCGAACCCACCCCCGGCTCCGAACCTGCCCCCGCCTTCGACGCGGCCGTCGGCCCGGCAGGCCACGCGGCCCTCGACCCCGCACCCGCCACGCACGACGCCGACACCGGCCCCCTCGCTCCATGGGACCTGCCCGTGCCCCTGACCCTCGGCGCGGTCTCCGGCCCCGGCAACGGCTCCGGCAACGGCCTCAGCCCCGGCCCCACTTCCGCCCCCGCCCCGCGCACCGGGGGCGCCCCCACCGGAGCCGCCCCCACCGACACCGCCCGGCCGCCCCGGTGGAGCCCGCTCATCGTGGGGGAGAGCACCCACGAGATCCCCGTCCACCTCCTCTTCCGCGACGAACCCGGCCGCCCCCCGGCGCCCATGCCCACCGTGATCGGCCGCCGCTGGGGCTCGGGCGAGCAGCCCCGGGTACGGGAACGGCCGCCCGTGCCCGCTCCCGTCGTACCGGCGCGAGCCCCCGCGCCCGGTGATCCGAAGCTGGCCGAGCGGCCGGGGCCGGTGCTCCCCGGCTGGGCCGCTCTGCTCGCCGGGGGCGTGGCGTTGCTCGCGTGCGCGGCACTGGCGTGGTGGTGCGGGGTGGTACCGGACGCGGTGACCGGGGCGCTCCGGCTGCCGTCCCGCCCGTACCGGGGCGTCGGAGTCGAGGCGTGGGCGCTGCTCGCGGTCGGAGCGATGGTCGCGCTCCTCGCCTTCGGCGGGCTCGGGCGCGGCCGGGTCGGGCACGCGTGGGTGCTGACCCTCTTCGGTGACTACCGGGGGAGCGTGCGCCGTACGGGGCTGCTCTGGATGAGCCCGCTCCTGCTGCGCCGGGGAGTGGACGTACGGCTGCGGCACTGGCGCAGCGAACCGATGCCCGCCGTCGACTCGCACGGCACGGCGCTGCGCGTGGTCGTCCTGGTGGTCTGGCGGGTGCGGGACACGGTGCGCGCGGCGCTCGGGGTCCGGGACCACGAGGAGTATCTGCGGGAGCAGGTGGAGGCGGCGATGGCGCGGGTGCTCTCGCAGCTGCCCGCCGACGCCTTCCACGACGAGGCGCCGACGCTGCGTGACGCCGAGGCGGTGGGCGACGCGCTGACGCGGATGCTGTCGGCGGAGTGCCGGGCCGTCGGCGTCGACGTCTTCTCGGCCCAGCCGACGCGGATCGAGTACGCGCCGGAGATCGCCGCCGCCATACAGCGCCGCCGGATCGCGGCGATCGACGCCAAGCACCGCGACAGCGTGCTGACTTCGGTGGTGGACGCGGTGGACGACACGGTGGGGCGGCTGACCTCACGCGGGCTGGTCGAACTGGACGACTACGAGCGCAAGGCGTTGGTCAAGGACCTGACGGTCGCCTTCTACACGGGGCGGCAGGACGCCGGCGCGAGGTGGTGAACCGGGCGGTGAGCGCCGGGTGGTGAGTGCCGGGGACCGACGCGAAATGGTCTGGACCTGATCTGCTTTTGATATGGACATGGTCAAGCAGGGTCCATATCCTGAACTTGGTCTAGACCGCAGACCGTTCCGCCTGTTCCTCCCGCACGCGTGCGGTACGGCTCACCGAACTCCCCACGTTCTCTGGAGCGAAGCATGCGAAAGAAGATAAGCGCGGCCGTCGTCGGCCTCGCGATCGCCGGTGTCTCCCTGTTCGCCACGGGCAGCGCCAGTAGCCATGGCTACACCGACTCACCTCTCAGCCGGCAGAAGCTCTGTGCCAACGGCACGGTGACCAACTGCGGCAACATCCAGTGGGAGCCGCAGAGCGTCGAGGGCCCCAAGGGCTTCCCGGCCGCCGGCCCCGCGGACGGCAAGATCTGCTCGGGCGGCAACGGGCAGTTCGCGCAGCTCGACGACCAGCGCGGCGGTACGGGGTGGCCCACCACCAAGGTCACCGGCGGCCAGAGCTACAACTTCCGCTGGCAGTTCACCGCCCGGCACGCCACGACCGACTTCAAGTACTACATCACCAAGACGGGCTGGAACCCGTCCCAGCCGCTCACCCGCGCCGCGCTGGACGCGCAGCCGTTCCTGACCGTTCCGTACAACAACCAGCAGCCGCCGGCGACGCTGTCGCACTCGGGGACGCTTCCCTCCAAGTCGGGCCGGCACATGATCGTGGCCGTATGGACCATCGCGGACACGGCCAACGCGTTCTACGCCTGCTCCGACGTGCAGTTCTGACGGCCCGTCCGTGAGTCACCGCTCGTGAGCCACGACTCATGAGTCACCGCTCATGATGCACCGCTTGTGGACGACCGCACGTGAACGACCGCCCGGGGGCGTGGAGTCCGTCCCCGGGCGCACGGGTCGTCGGCGGTGGAAGGGGCTGACAAGCCATTCTCTGCGCGGAGTTCGGCCTTCGGGGCGTTTGACGACGCCGGAAGGCGGGGCACCATCACCGGGACGGTCATCGCGCGTAGATCCGTGCGACAGCCGTGGAGTTCACGCTGTGGCCGCTCCGCGCCGCCCCGGGTCCGGAGCGACTCTCCCCCACGCCCGCCCGGAGGTTTTCCGTCATGCGCAGACGCCTCGCCCTTCCCCTCGCCAGTGCCGCGCTCTCCTTCGCCACCGTCCTGCTGACCACCACGCAGGCCGACGCCGCTCCCGCCGACAAGGCCCGGGTGCTCGGCAACTGGACCCAGACCAGCGCCGCCAGCCACAACTCCTGGCTCGCCGCCCGGAACAACCAGGGGGCCTGGTCGGCCTACGGCTTCGACTGGTCCACCGACTACTGCTCGTCCTCGCCGGACAACCCCTTCGGCTTCCCCTTCAAGACCGCTTGCGCCCGCCATGACTTCGGCTACCGCAACTACAAGGCGGCCAATACGTTCAGCGCCAACAAGGCCCGGCTCGACTCCGCGTTCTACGAGGACCTGAAGCGGGTCTGCTCGGCGTACTCGGGTGCGACGAAGACGTCCTGCGACGGTACGGCGTGGACGTACTACCACGCGGTCGACATCTTCGGCGTGACCCCGGCGAACAGGGCCGCCGCGTAACGGCCGAAAAAAGTGGGGCCCCTCGCTTTCGCGAGAGGCCCCACCCTGTCTGTGCGCCGCCAGGGACTCGAACCCCGGACCCGCTGATTAAGAGTCAGCTGCTCTAACCAACTGAGCTAGCGGCGCCTGCTGACTCGAAAATAATACCCGCTGTCGCGGGGTGCTCCGCACCAGCCGCTTTCTTCCCTTTTCGCCCGTTTTCTCCCATGTCGATAGGGGAGGAAACAGCGCAGGAGGGGCGTCAGAACGTCAGTGCCAGCGCCATCGGGGCCGCTCTGCGGTTCAGCGTTTCGGCCACCGCGCGCAGGCGGTGCATCTGTTCGAGCGGGAGGGAGAGTGCCAGGCAGCCGACCGTGGAGCCCGCCGTCAGCGGAACCGCCGCGCAGACGGTGCCGAGGGCGTACTCCTGGAGGTCGAGCACGGGCATGGTCGGCGGATGGCTGTCGAGGCGGGAGAGGAGCAGCCGCTCACTGGTGATCGTCCGCGAGGTGAACCGGGCGATCCGGTGGCGCGACAGATGGTCCTTGCGGCCGTCCCGGTCCAGCTGGGTGAGCAGGCACTTGCCGATCGCGCTGGCGTGGCCGCTCGCGCGGAAGTCCACGTACTCGTTGACCGCCGGGGTGAGCGGTCCGTCGGCGACCTCGGTGACCCGGATCTCGCCGTCGACGTACCGGCTCACGTAGACCGCCGCGCCCAGCGTGTCGCGCAGCTCGGCGAGGCCGTCCTGGAGCCGGGCGGCCAGCGCCTGGCGCCGGTCGGTGCCCGAGCCGAGCAGCGCCAGCGAGTCGCCGATCACATAGGTGCCGTCCGGGGTCTGCTCCACGTACCCCTCGCGCCGCAGCATCGACAGGAGCGGGGCGAGATGGCCGGCCGGCAGCCCGCTCTCCCGGGCGATCCGGGTGTCGGTCACCCCGCCGCCGTACTTGGCGACGGTCTCCAGGACGCGCAGGACATAGCGCACCGAGTGGAAGGGAGCGGTCGGTTCCGGTTTCAGCACCACGGTTCCCCCTAGGGCCTGTCTTCCACGTCCCGCCTGCCCTGCGGCGCCCGTACGCACGCTCGCCGTGTGGTCGGGAGCACCCCGGTACGTCCAGTACGCGGGCGACCCTCCGTGCCGGCAGGTGGTGACCGCGAGCTCACCGACCACGATAACCGTCAAGCGTCCACCGCGGGGGGCCTGTTGACCACGTATCCGGGTGCGGCCCAGGCCACTGTACTGGGCCGCACCACTCTGGCATATGCCAGCGGCATACTTGCTTCAACAGAATGTGAGGTCAGAGCCGTACGGGCATGATCACAGCACCGCGCTGAGAAACTCGCGAGTACGGTCGTGCTCCGGGTCCGTGAAGATTTTCTCGGGCGGGCCGGATTCGATGACCTTGCCGGAGTCGAACATCATCACGTCGTCGGAGATGTCCCGGGCGAAGTTCATCTCGTGGGTGACGCAGAGCATCGTGATGTCGGTGGTGCGGGCGATGTCCCGCAGGACGTCCAGCACCCCGGCCACCAGCTCCGGGTCGAGCGCCGAGGTGACCTCGTCCAGCAGCAGGATGCGCGGCCGCATCGCCAGCGCGCGGGCGATGGCGACCCGCTGCTGCTGGCCGCCCGAGAGCTGCGAGGGCCTGGCCGCGCAGCGGTCGCCGAGGCCGACCAGGTCGAGCAGTTCGCGACCGCGCTCCTCGGCCTCCTCCTTGCTCATGCCGAGCACCCGTACCGGGGCTTCGGTGACATTGCGCAGGACGTTCATGTTCGGGAAGAGGTTGAACTGCTGGAAGACCATGCCGATGTTCTTCCGTACCTCCCGCACCTGTTTGGTGTCGGCGGGGAACAGCTTGTCGCCGTTGACCGTGATCGTCCCCTCGTCCGGTTTCACCAGGGTCATCAGCAGCCGCAGGATGGTGGTCTTCCCGGAGCCGGACGGGCCGACCAGCGTGACGTGCTTTCCGGGCTGTACGGAGAAACAGAGGTCGTCCAGGACCGTGTTCTTGCCGAATCTCTTCGTGACCTTGTCGAACCTGATCAATTCGTTGGCGTTTTCAGCGGACAAGACGACGCTCCAGGGCTCGCATGAGAAGTGAAGCCGGGTAGGCGATGAGGATGAAGGCGACACCGACGACGGTCAGCGGCTCGGTGTACTGGAAGGTGGACGCGCTCTCCAGCCGGGACTGCTGGAGCATCTCCAGCACACTGATCCCGGCGAGCAGCGGCGTGTCCTTCAGCATCGAGATGACGTAGTTGCCGAGCGCCGGCACGATGCGCCGGATCGCCTGCGGCAGGATCACCGCCAGCCAGGTCCTGCCCACCGGCAGGCTCAGGGCGGTGGCCGCCTCCCACTGCCCGGCGGGCACCGCGTCGATGCCCGCGCGGTAGACCTGCGCGGTGTACGTCGAGTAGTGCAGCCCGATCGCGATCGTGCCCGTGGTCAGTCCGGAGAACTGCACGCCCCATTCGGGCAGCACGAAGAAGAAGAAGAAAAGCTGCACCAGCAGCGGGGTGTTGCGGATGAACTCGGTGAGGACGTTCACCGGCCACCGGACGAAACGCGTCGGCGCCCGGAACCCGATCGCCCAGACCAGGCCGAGCGTGAAGGAGAGGACCGAGCCGAGCACCAGCACCTGAAGGGTGAGGAGCAGGCCGTCCCAGAAGCGCGGCATGAAGTCCGCGACAGCGGACCAGTCCCAGTTCATCGGGCACCTCCCGGCGTGGTGGTGATGCCGATCCCGGCCTTGGTCCTGCGCTCCAGCACCCGCATGCCGCGGGCGAGCACGAAGGCGAGCACGAAGTAGATCACCAGCGTGACCGTGTAGATCTGCGCGCTCTCCTGGGTGGCCAGCCGCACCAGATAGGCCGCGAACGACACATCGGCGACGCCGAGCAGCGAGACCAGCGCGGTGCCCTTCAGCAGCTCGATGAGCAGGTTGCTGAACGGCGGGATCATCTCGGGCACCGCCTGCGGCAGCAGGATCAGCCGCATCCGCTGCCAGGGCGTGAAGTTCAGGGCGATCCCGGCCTCACGCTGCGCGGGCGCCACGGAGTTCAGCGCCCCGCGCACGACCTCGGCGCCGTACGCCCCGTACGACAGACCGAGCGCGAGCACCGCCGCCCACATCGGGACCAGGGCCCAGCCGAAGAGGCCCGGCATGACGAAGAACAGCCAGAACATCAGCACCAGCGCCGAAGTGCCCCGGAAGATCTCGGTGTAGAAGCCCGCGAGGAAACGCACGAAGCGCGAGCGGTGGGTACGGGCCGTCCCCACGGTGAAGGCCACGACGGTGGCCAGCGCGGCGCTGTACAGGGTGAGCTGGACGGTGACCCAGATTCCCGGGAGAACCCAGTTGGTCCAGAGGCCGGCGGTCATGCGCACAGCTCCTCTGCGGTGAGCGTCGTCATCTCCGACTCCGTGAAGCCGAAGGGCTTCAGGACGCGGAACAGCTCTCCGCTCTTCTTCATCTTGTGGATCTCGACATTGAACGCGTCGCGCAGGCCGGCGTCCGTGGGGCGGAACGCGAAACCGCCGCCGTCGATCTTCTTCTCGCCGTCCACCAGCGGTGCGAACGGCTTCGTCGCCTCGGCCTTGCGGCTCTTCTTCACCACTTGGCGGCCGGTGAGCGCGGTGCCCGCGAAGACGTCGACCCGGCCGGACTCCACCGCGTTCAGCCCGGCGACCGGGTCCTGGAGGATGACGATCTCCTTCTCGGGGACCCCGGCGGATATCGCGTAGTCGATCTCGGCGTAGCCGGTGCCGGTGGCGAACTTCGCCTTGGTCCGCACCACGTCCTGGTACGAGTGCAGCCCCTTGGGGTTGCCCTTGCGGACGAGGAACGAGTCGAGCATCTGATACTCGGGGTCGGCGAAGATGACCTGTTTGCAGCGGTCCGCGTTGATGTACATCCCGGCCGATACGACATCGAACTGCTGCGAGTTCAGCCCGGGTATCAGCGAGGAGAAATCGGTGGCCACGGGCTGTACGTTGGCGATGCCGAGCCGCTTGAATATGATCTTCGCCAGCTCCACGGCCTCGCCGGTGAAGTCACCCTGCTCGTTGACGTAGCCGTACGGAGCCTCGCCCGCGATGCCGAGCCGCACGGTCCGCTGCGACCTCAGCCGGGCGAGCGTGTCGCCGGACGGAATCTTCGCGCAGCCGGCGGCGCCGAGCGTCCCCGCCGCGCCCAGCGCCGCCGTGCCCAGCAGCAATGATCGGCGCCGTATGTACCGTTTTGCAGGTCTTTCTCTGTTGTGCTCTGGTGGTGAAGCCATGGGCGCGCGGCTACCCGAGTCCTATCGGGTTATGCACATCAATTTGAGCCGATCACGCGCACCCGGTGTGCCCTTGACTCAGTGGATCAGGCGAGGACCATGAAGGCATGACCGACCGATTCGTGACTGTGTCGCTCGACAAGCGCGGGGTGCACTGCACCGCGAAACTCCTGGATGACCGGGCTCCGGTCACCTGCGCGGCGGTGTGGGAGGCACTGCCGCTCGGCTCGGACGTCTACCACGCGAAGTACGCGCGCAACGAGATCTATGCGCTGTTTCCGGCCTTCGCCGCCGAGGAACCGCCGCTGGAGAATCCGACCGTGACCCCCATCCCCGGGGATCTGTGCTACTTCACCTTCTCCGACACCGAGTTGGGCACCTCGTCGTACGGCTATGACACGAAGGCCGTGACGACCCGCCGCACCACCGTCGACCTGGCCCTCTTCTACGAGCGGAACAATCTGCTGATCAACGGGGACATGGGATGGATCCCCGGCATCGTCTGGGGCACGGTGGTCGACGGCCTCGACCGGATGGCCGAGGCGTGCCAGGACCTGTGGCGCGCGGGCGCCATCGGCGAGACGCTCAGCTTCCGCCGGGAGTAGCGGGCGGGGCGGCCCGGCCGGCCGCCCCGCCCCACGCGGCCGGCCGGCGTTTCGCCTCGCTCCGGGGCGCCTCAGCCCACCGCGGGCGCCGGGATGTGCGTCGCCCCCGCCCCGTACAGCGCCTGCGCGGCCCGCATCACCAGCGCGTCCCCGTGCCGGGCCGCGACGAGCTGCACCCCGATGGGCAGCCCGTGCCCGTCCACTCCGCACGGCACGCTCACGGCGGGCTGCTGCGTCAGATTGAACGGATACGTGAACGGCGTCCAGGACGTCCAGCGCCGCTGCCCCGCCCCCCGGCCGCCCGCGCCGCCCGGCGCCTCGATCCCCGCCGCGAACGCCGTGACCGGCAGGGTCGGCGTCACCAGCAGGTCGTACGACTCGTGGAACCGGCCCAGGCGCCGCCCCAGCTCCATCCGCGCGTCCACCGCGGCCAGATACTCCAGCGCGCTGCACCGTCCGCCCGCCGCGACGATCTCCCGCAGCCCCGGATCGAGCGACTCCCGCTGCTCCTTGCCGAACGACTGCGTCAGCCGCGCCGCGCCGCTGAACCACAGGGTGTGGAAAGCCTCCACCGGATCGCTGATGTCCGGATCGGCCTCCTCGATGTACGCGCCCAGCTCCGCGAGCCGGCCCACCGCCCGCCGTACCGCCGAGGCCACCGCCGGCTGCACCGCGACCTGGCCGCCGAAGGACGGGGAGTACGCGATCCGCAGCCCCTTCACCCCCTCCGTGAGCGAGTCCCCGAGGGCGGGCGCCGAGGCGAGCCGCGACCAGTCCCGCCAGTCGGCGCCGCTGATCACATCCGTCAGCAGCGCCGTGTCCGCCGCGTCCCGCGCCATCGCGCCCGCGTGCGCGAGCGTGCCGAACGGGCTGGACGGATAGAGCGGCACCCGCCCGTACGTCGGCTTGAGCCCGAAGATCCCGCAGAACGAGGCCGGAATCCGCACCGAACCGCCGCCGTCCGTGCCGATGGACAACGGAGCCGCGCCCGCCGCCACCGCCGCCGCGCTGCCGCCGCTCGACCCGCCCGAGGTGCGGGTGAGGTCGTAGGGGTTACGGGTGACCCCGCTCAGCGGCGAGTCCGTGACCCCTTTCCAGCCGAACTCCGGCGTGGTCGTCTTCCCGACGAGCACCGCGCCGTGCTCGCGCAGCCGCGCCACGGCCGGCGCGTCCTCGTCCCAGGCGCCGTCCTTCCGTACGGTCATGGAGCCGCGCAGGGTCGGGCCGCCGCGCTGGAGGAACACGTCCTTCACCGAGACCGGCACGCCGTCCAGCAACCCCTGCGGCTCCTTCGCCCGCCACCGCCCGGCCGCCGCCTCCGCCTGGGCGAGCGCCGCCTCGGAGTCCACCCGTACGAACGCGTTGACCAGCGGCTGGACCACCGCGATCCGGTCCAGCACGGCGCGGACCGCGTCGACCGGGGAGAAGTCGCCCCGCGCGTAGCCCGCCAGCAGCTGCCGCGCGGTCAGCCGGGTCAGCCCGGTGGGATCGGCCGGGTCGGCGGGGGTGGCCGGTGCGGCCGGGTCGGTGGGAGTGGTCACGTCGGTCGGATCGGTCGGGAACGCGTGATCAGTCATGCATGGGGACGTACCCACGTTTCTTGTCCACCACGTTCGCAAGCGGCTTTCCGGCCGCCCAAAGTTCGTAGAGCTCCACGAATTGTTCACCCAGCCGGTCGCGCCAGCCGACCGTGTCACCGCTCATGTGCGGCGAGACGATCAGCCCGGGGACGTCCCACAGCGGGCTCTGCGGGTCGAGCGGCTCCCGCTCGAAGACGTCGAGCGCGGCGCCCGCGATCCACCGCTTGGAGACGGCGGCGATCAGGTCCTTCTCCACGACGAGCTGTCCGCGCCCCACGTTGATGAACCGCGCCGACGGCTGCATCAGGCCGAACAGCCGCGCGTCGAACATCCCGCGCGTCGCGTCCGTCAGCGGCGCCGCGCCGATCACCCAGTCGGCCCGGGTGACCAGCCGGTCGAGCTGGTCGGCGCCGTGGATGCCGGGACGGGCCGTACGGCCGGTGACGGCGACGCTCACCCCGAGCGTCCGCAGCGTGCGCGCCACGGCCCGGCCGATCGGACCCGCGCCGATCACGACGGCGCGGCTCTCCGCGACCCGCAGCCCCTCGCGATGGCGCCAGCGCCGCTGCCGCTGGAGTTCCAGGGTGCCGGGGAGGTCCTTCGCCATCGCGAGGACCAGGCCCGCCACATACTCGGCGATCGGCTCCTCGAAAATGCCCCTGGCGTTGGTGACGACCGTGTCGGAGGCGACCAGTTCGGGGCAGAGCAGCCGGTCCACCCCGGCGCTCGCGGTGTGCACCCAGCGGGGGCGCGGACCCGCGCCCGGCCAGGCGACGCGTACCGCGTCGGAGGTGAAGTCCCAGACCAGCAGGACATCCGCGAGCGGCAGCGCCGCCGCGAGCCCCGCCGCGTCGGTGGTGGTCACCAGCGCTCTGCCGGTGAGCCGGCCGAGCCGTGGTGACGAGGGGGAGGGGCCGGCCGGTTCGAGGACGAGGAGAGTGGGGGACGCCATGCGCGGGTGCCCTTCTGCCGGGTGCCGGACGAGTGACGGCGGGACGGTTGTGGCCGGTCGGGCCGGTGCGGGCGGTCGCGACCGCGCGAGCGGTTCACCGGCCGCAATTCCCGCGGGATTTCCCGCGGGAAAATTCCGTGCAACGTCTGAGAAATGACGATTGACCACGCTCGCATCCGGCTCCTACCGTCGTCAACAACAAGCGTATAAGGGGGCCAGCCATGGAAGTCTCCTTTCTGGGTGGACCACAGCCGCAACGTGGTGTCGGCGTGGTCGCTCCGTTCGATTTCGCACTCGATCGTGAACTCTGGCGATGGGTGCCCGACGAGATCTCGCTGCGCCTGACCAGAACGCCCTATGTGCCGGTCGAGGTCTCCCTCGACCTCGCCCGGCTGGTCAGCGAGCACGAGACACTGCGCGAGGCGGTACGGGCGCTGGGCGCGTCCGAACCCGAGGTCATCGCCTATGCCTGCACCTCCGGCAGTTTCGTCGGCGGCCCGCTCGGCGAACGGGCCATGTGCGAGGAGATGAGCCGCTCCGGCGAGGTGGACTCGCTGACCACCACCGGCGCGCTGGTCGAAGCACTGAGAGAGCTGGGAGCCACCCGGATCGCACTGGTCACGCCCTATACGGAATCCGTCACCCAATCCCTGGAGGACTATCTGGCCGAGGTCGGGGTAACGGTCACGGGACGCGCTTTTCTGGGGCTGACCAGGGATATCTGGAAGGTGCCCTACCGCTCGGTCATGGATATGGCGCGGCAGGCCGTCGTCGGGGCGGCCGACGCGCTCTTCATCAGCTGTACGAATCTGCCGACGTACGACGCGATTCCGCAGCTGGAGGCCGAGCTGCGGATGCCGGTCCTGTCGGCCAACCAGGTCACGATGTGGGCGGCGTTGCGCAGACTCGGCGCGCAGGCCGTCGGCCCGTACCAGGCGCTGTTGATGGACCGGCGCCAGGCCGGGACGCTACGGGAGCCCGTGCCGGAAGCGCCGCCGGCACCGCCGGTGGAGTCGCTCCCTCCGATCGCACCGGTGGGGCCGGCGCAGGCGGGCCTGCCGCCGGACGCGCTGCCGTTGCCGGACGATTCGGAAGGATGGACATGACGACCGTCGGATTCCTCTACCCCGGGCATTCCGCCGAGGACGACTACCCGCGCATTGAGGTGCTGCTCGACAGCGACATCAGGCTGCCCCTCGTCCACACCGACATCGGCGAGGACGCCCACCGGGTCGACGCGCTGATCCGGATGGGCGAGGACGAGCGGCTCGCCACCGGAGTGGAGGAGCTGCGGCTGGCCGGCGCCGAGTCGGTGGTGTGGGCCTGCACCAGCGGCAGCTTCGTGTACGGATGGGACGGCGCGCGGGAACAGATCCGCGCCCTCGCCGGGGCGGCCGGGCTGCCCGCGTCGAGCACGTCGTTCGCCTTCGCCCACGCCGTACGGGAGCTGGGCGCCGAGCGGGTCGCCATCGCCGCGACCTATCCGGCGGACGTCACCGGACACTTCACGGCGTTCCTCAAGGCGGCCGGGATCGAGGTCGTCGCGGACCGCGCCAGCGGCATCATCACGGCGGCCGAGGTCGGGACCTGGGGCCGGGACCAGGTGCTGGAGCTGGTGCGCGCGGGTGACCATCCGGACGCGGAGGCCGTGCTGCTGCCCGATACGGCGCTGCACACGGCCGCGTATCTGCCGGAGCTGGAGGAGCTGCTCGGCAAGCCGGTGCTCACGGCGAACCAGGTGACGGTCTGGGAGGGGCTGCGGCTGGCGGAGCGGAAGGCGTGGGCGCCGAGGCTGGGCACACTGTTCGCGAGCCGGGAACGGTGAGCGGCTGACCGCGCGGTGCCCGGCGGTGGTCGGGCACCGCTGCCGGGGCGTGCGAGCCGTTGGGTCCGGTGCGCCCCCTGAACAAGCCCCCGGCGTGAGCGGCCGGGAATAACCGGAGCGACCCTCCTGTTGTTGACGATCTGCATGCTGATTGTCTTCATACGCAGGAGGGTCTGACCGGTGGACGAGGCGAGCCGAGGCACCACGGCCGATACGAGCGGCGACACGCCGGGCGGGACGACGGCGGACGCGCCGAGGGAGTCCACGGACGCGATCCGGGGCACGGCGCGCGGCAACGCCCCCGTACCCCTGTCCGTACTCGACCTGGTCACGGTGGGCAGTGGCTCCACCGCCACCAGCGCCCTGCGCACCAGCGTCGAGCTGGCCCGGCTCGCCGAGAGCAGGGGCTACCACCGGCACTGGGTCGCCGAACACCACTCGATGCCGGGCGTCGCCTCGTCGTCCCCGGCGGTGATCCTCGCCCACCTCGCCGCCCACACCGAGCGCATCAGGCTCGGCTCCGGCGGTGTGATGCTGCCCAACCACGCGCCCCTGGTGATCGCGGAACAGTTCGGCACCCTGGAGGCCCTCGCCCCCGGCCGTGTCGATCTGGGACTCGGCCGCGCCCCCGGCACGGACGGCGCGACAGCCGCCGCGCTGCGCCGCACTGACCGGCTGAACGAGGGCGCGGACGACTTCCCGCAGCAGCTCGCCGAGTTGACCCGCTTCCTGGACGACGACTTCCCCGACGGCCACCCGTACTCCCGTATCCACGCGGTGCCCGGCCCGGTCCAGGGACCTCCGGGACGGCCGCCGGTCTGGCTCCTCGGCTCCTCCGGCTTCAGCGCGCGGCTGGCCGCCGTGCTGGGGCTGCCGTTCGCCTTCGCGCACCACTTCTCCGCCCAGAACACCCTTCCCGCGCTGGACCTCTACCGCGAGTCCTTCCGCCCCTCCGGCGTGCTGGACGCCCCGTACGCGGTGATCGGTGTCTCGGCCCTGGCGAGCGAATCCGAGCGCGAGGCGCGCAGGCAGGTGCTCGCCGGCGCCCTCTCCATGGTCCGGCTGCGCACCGGCCGTCCGGGACTCGTACCGACACCGGAGGAGGCGGAGGCGTACCGCTTCAGCTCCATGGAGCAGGACTTCGTGGACGGCTGGCTCGGCAACGTCGTCCACGGCACCCCGGACGCGGTGCGCGACGGCCTGAACGACCTTCAGAAGCGCACGGGCGCCGACGAACTGATGATCACCGCCCAGTCCCACGGCGGCGATGCCCGGCTGCGCAGCTACGAGTTGATCGCGGACGCGTACGGCCTGCCGACGGACTGATCCCCGGCGGACCGCCCTGCGACGGGGCCGGTCCCGGACCGGCCGACCCCCTCACGGCCCCTGGGCGCGCCCGCGCCCGGGGGCCGATTGTCAGTGCCTCCTCGTAGCGTTCTCGTAGTGGATCGGCGGACAGGCCGCCGGGCCCAGCGTGGGGGAGAGGTCTGCCATGGCGCGTGCCACGACGTATCTGGAGCTGTCGCAGGAAGGCGCGGGGGCGCACAAGTTCTACGAGGTGACCGTGGAGGGCACGGTGGTCTCGGTTCGGTACGGCCGGATCGGCGCGGACGGCCAGTCGCAGATCTCGTCCTTCCCGACCGAGCAGAAGGCGCGGGCCGCGGCCGCGAAGAAGGTCGGCGAGAAGGTCCGCAAGGGATACGCGCCCGCTGTCCAAGGGCAGCGCGCGGCGCGACCGGTGACGCGCCGTCAGGTCAGCTCGGCGCCCTCCACGTCCCGCTCCGTCGCCCCGGTGCTGTGGCGGTTCCGCACGGGTTCCTCGGCCTTCGGCATCCACATCGACGAGGACCGCTGCTGGGTGGGCAATCAGGCGGGCGACGTCTACACGCTCAGCCACGGCGGCGAGGTGCTGGCGCGCTACGCGCTGCCGGACGGCGTCAAGTGCCTGGTGGCGGACGACTTCTGGATCTACGCCGGGTGCGACGACGGCAAGGTGTACGACCTGTCGT
Source organism: Streptomyces sp. NPDC012835 (assembly GCF_042900885.1). Taxonomy (NCBI): domain Bacteria; kingdom Bacillati; phylum Actinomycetota; class Actinomycetes; order Kitasatosporales; family Streptomycetaceae; genus Streptomyces; species Streptomyces sp. NPDC012835. Next base: position 1,001,895 of record NZ_JBIBBW010000002.1, on the reverse strand, counting down.
CGAAGCTGCCCTTCGCGGCGTACGACATCGCGGCCGACGTCGACATCTTCTGGCTCGACATCCGCGAGGGCGTCCTCGACGTCTCCGACCGCAACGGCGGTTTGACGGTCATCGACCACGAGGACGAGCACCAGTGGTCCCGCAGGTCGGCGGGTGAGCACGGCTGGATGGTGCGCGCCGACGAGCGGGCGGTCTACCACGGACACGGCAGGGGCGTCACGGCGTACGAGCCGGGCGGCGCGGGCGAGTTGTGGCACACCCCGACGGCGGGCGGGGTGCTGTTCGGCTGGCAGGAGGACGCGTCGGTGTACGCGGGCACGGTCCGCCATGTCGTCCAGCGCCTCGCGAAGAGCACCGGCGTGGTGGAGGCGACGTACCGCTGCGACACCGCCGTCTACTCGTGCGCCACCGCGCCGGGCGGACGCTATGTCTTCGCGGGCGACAGCTCCTCCTCGGTCTACTGCTTCGACGCCGACGGGACCCGGCTGTGGAAGCTGGGCACGGGCGGCGGCTCCGCGCTCTCCATGCAGTATCTGGACGAGAAGCTGTACATGGTCACCACCGACGGCTCGCTCGTCTGCGTCGACGCGAGCGCCGCCGCCGTCACCGCCGCCCAGCAGGGCACGGTGCCGGTCGCGATGGACGTCAAGTCGGCCGCAGCGCTGCCCACTTACACCCCGGCCACCTCGGTGCGGACGGTGGCGACGGTCTCCACGGAGACGGCCCCGGCCGGCGGGGTGGTCGTGGAGTGCGTCGACCACGGCGGCCGGCTCCGCGTCCACGTCGTCTCGGACGGCTTCGAACCCACCTGGAACGTGCAGTTCCCACGCGGCATACGCCAGGCCGGCACCCGGTACGTGGTCGAGTCGCTGCACCCCGCGCAGGGCGGCTTCTACCGGGTGAGGGGCGAGATAAAGCGGCTGGTGTGACCCGGGCGGGGCACGCCGGTCACGCGTGGTTCGCCGCGACCGCCACGATCATCTCCGCGATCCGCTCGGGCGCCACCGGGCGGGAGAACAGCCAGCCCTGCCCGGTGTCGCAGCCGATCCGCTGGAGCCGCGCCGCCTGGCCGGAGGTCTCCACGCACTCGGCGGTGACCGTCAGCCCCAGCCGGTGCGCGAGCTGCACCAGCGCCTCGACGATCGTCTCGTCGGCCGGGCTCGGATGCACCCCCTCGTCGTACCGGAAGCCGCGCACGAACGAACCGTCCAGCTTGAGGACCGAGACGGGAAGCCTGCTCAGATAGGCGAGATTGGAGTAGCCGGTGCCGAAGTCGTCGATGGCGATCCGCACCCCCATGTCGCTCAGTGCCTGGAGTGCCTGGAGCGGACGGCCCGCCGAGCCCATCACCGCGGACTCGGTCAGCTCCAGTTGCAGCAGCTTCGGCGGGAGCCCGGTCTCGCCCAGGATCTCGGCGACATCGGTGACGAGGTCGGAGTCCCAGACCTGGCGCACGGCCACATTGACGCTGACGAACAGCGGAGCGGTGTGCGGATGGTCGAGCTGCCACTGCCGCGCCTGGCGGCAGGCGGTCCGCAGCACCCACCGGCCGAGCTGCACGATCGAGCCGTCCTCCTCGGCGATACCGATGAACCGATTCGGCGCGAGCGTGCCGAACTGCGGGTGGTTCCAGCGCACCAGCGCCTCCACCCCGCGCACGACGCCGTCCCCCATCCCCACCAGCGGCTGGTACTGGAGGACGAACTCCTCGCGCTCGACGGCCGGTCGCAGCGTGGAGGTGAGCGCCTGCCGGGTCATCCGGTTGGCGTTGCGCTCCGGGTCGAAGAGTGTCCAGCGGGCCTTGCCGTCGGCCTTCGCCCAGTACAGCGTGGTGTCCGCCGCCTGCATCAGACCGGTCGGGGTGGTCCCCTCGGCCGCGCGCTCCACGACGCCGATCGACGCCGATACCGAGAGTCGCTGGCCGGCCAGGTCGAAGGGCCGCTGGAGAGCGGCGAGCACGGAGCGGGCGAGATCGGCGAGTTGCTCCGTACCGGTGGAGTCCTCGACGAGGATGGCGAACTCGTCGCCGCCGAGCCGGGCCACCAGATGGCCGCCGCTGCGGGTGTAGCCGTCGTGGTCGGCGCACTCGGTGAGCCGGTTCGCCACGGCGGCCAGCAGCCGGTCGCCGATGCCGTGCCCGAGGGTGTCGTTGACGGCCTGGAAGCCGTCGAGATCGAGGTAGCAGAGGCCGATCCGCCCTGTTCTGCCATCGCGGTACGACCGGTGAGCCGGGTCGTACGCCCCGCCCCCGGCCGCGACCCCCGTACCGGCGTCGCATGTCGACGCCTCCAGCGCCGAGGCGAGCCGCTCGAAGAACAGGGTCCGGTTGGGCAGCCGGGTCACCGAGTCGTGCATCTGGAGATGCCGCAGCCGCGCCTGGAGTTCGCGCCGGTCGCTGATGTCCGCGATCGACAGCAGCACCTGGCCGTTCTCGGGTACGGGAGCGATGGTGACCTCGGCCCACAGCGTCCGCCCGTCGGGGTGCTTGAGGCGGCGGGTGCAGCGGAAGCGCGGGCGCCGGTTGTCCAGCACCTGACGGTAGGAGTGCCAGGTGCGGCTGTCCGAGGCGAGGTCGACGAGGTCGGCGGCGGGCTGGCGGCACAGCGCGGCGGGCTCCGTGCCCAGCAGCGCGGCCAACGCGTCGTTGGCGCTGACGACCGTGCCCTCGCGGTCGACGAGAGCCATGGCGAGCTGGGCCGCCTGGAACGCGGCCCGGTGGTCCCGCAGCGCGCGGATCTCCGACTCGGAGACCGGCGGCGCGGGGTCCGCCGGCGGCTCGCGACGTTCGCGGCGGCCGGGGTGCTCGTCCGGGTCCTGTCGCACGCGCGGGCCCTTCCCCTCGTCCCGGTCCTGCTGTCCCCGCGGGCCCGGCTCCTCCTGCTGGCCCGGCTCCTGCTGCTGGCCCGGCTCCTCCCGCGGGCCCGGACTCTCGCCCGCGCCCTGGTGCTCCTGCCCAGGGGGGTTCTGCTGCTCGGCGGTGGCTCTGCCGAGAGAGTGACGTTCTGTGATCGGGTGACATACGGTTTCGGCCGCCGCGACTGCCGCCGGCCACGGCCCTTCGGAGGTTCCGCTCACGGCTCGCTCCCGCGGTGCAGTGGTGTCGTACAGGGGGGTCGGGACGGGTCAGCCAGAGAAAGTGTGCCGATCATAGAGGGACGCCGGGGGGCCATTCCAGCTTCTGGACAGGGAAGCGGGACGCGTAAATCCGCGGAGAACTGATTGAACGATCGTTTCTGCGTGCCTGGCCTTGGCGGACTCCGGACCGCTCGGTCGCGAACCACGGTGACTTTCCGTAAGAGCCGGGGTGTCGTGGTGGGTGCCGCGTGCTGACGCCGTGGTGACGGTGGTGAGGGTGGTACCGGTGGTGATCACGGTCGCGGTGGAGACGGTGATGCCGGTGGTGACGTGGGTGGCTGCGGCGGTGGTGGGGACGGTGGGACGGCGGGGCTCCGGGGTGCCGGCGGACGGCGAGGTGGTCCGGGCGCTCACGCGCGCCGCTCACTCATGTGGGGCAGCGGAACAGGGCATATCACCTCAAAATCACACAGGGTGGACGTGGTAACCGCATCCTGTAGCCGGAGGTCGACGTGGAGCGTCCGCAGCCACCCGGGGCGGTCGAGCGCCCCCGACTGCGCAGGACCGCGGCGGCCTTCACCTCCCTCATGGCGCTCGCCGCCACCTCTCTGGTGGCCGGGCCGGCGGCGGCGGGGGCCGGGCGGGGGCCATGCGCCCTGCCCCGTACCCCCGCCCACCACTCCCTCGGCCTCGACACCTGGAACGCCGCCTATCCGCGCCCCGACCGCACCCTCGACGCGATCATGATCTTCCTGTCCTTCCCGGACTCCACGCCCAAGTACGGTCCGGCCGAGCTGACGGCCGACCACTTCCCCGCCACCAGCCGCTTCTACGAGCGCGCCTCGTACGGGAAGTTCAGACTGCGCGCGCATCCGCGCCGCGACTGGCTGCGGATGCCGCACCCGTCGACCTCGTACGGCATACGCCGCGACTGGCCGCCGGCGCGGCGCACGGCGTATCTGCGGGACGCGCTGGCGGTCTCCGATCCGCACGTCGACTTCTCGCGCTACGACATCGTCTATCTGGTCGCGGACCCGGACGCGCCGGGTGTCGACTCCGACGCCACGAAGGTGGTGAACTTCGAGCGTCCCCTGCGCGCGGACGGTACGGACATCAGGCGCGTCGTCACCGTCTTCGAGCGGCATCCGCCCGACCGCAACGTGCTGGCCCACGAGACGGGGCACGTCTTCGACCTGGCGGACCTCTACCACCGGCCCATGGACAACAAGGGGGACTGGGACACCTACGTCGGCGACTGGGACGTGATGGGCAGTCAGTTCGGTCTCTCGCCCGACCTCTTCGGCTGGCACAAATGGAAGCTCGGCTGGCTCGACCGGCGCCAGGTGCGCTGCGTACCGCCGACGGGTACGAGCCTGCTCACCCTGGAGCCCGTAGCCGCCGCGCGCTCCGTCGGCGGCAGTACGGGGACGAGGCTCGCGGTCGTCAGGACCGGCAAGGACACGGTGCTCGCCATCGAGGCGCGCGCCGCGACCGGCAACGACATCAACACCTGCACCGAGGGTGTGCTGATCTACCGGGTGCGCGGCTCCACCGCCTCGGGCGGCGGCCCGGTCGAGGTGGTGGACACCCATCCGGGCAGTGAAGCCTGCTGGGACCGGTCGGTCTACCCGCAGCTGGCGAACGCGCCGCTCGGCGTCGGTGAGACCTTCACGGTGCCGGGGGAGCGGACGCGGGTGCAGGTGGAGGATCGGACGGCCACGGGGGCCTGGACGGTCAAGATCACCCCTGACATCTGAGCGGCCGTACCCCGACCGGCCCCGCGGTGTGCGGGTCACCCGGGCGCCGAGGTTCGTTGAGCGTGACCGGAGGCGAGCGGGGGCGAACGGGGAGCGCGAACGACGGAAGCCCCTCACTCGCGTGAGGGGCTTCCGTCTGTCGGTGCGCCGCCAGGGACTCGAACCCCGGACCCGCTGATTAAGAGTCAGCTGCTCTAACCAACTGAGCTAGCGGCGCCTGCTGACGTCGTAGACCTTAGCACCCGGATCGGCGGTAGGAAAAATCGATATCCGCGGGCCGCTCCCGGAGCCGTTTCACGTGGTCAGGGCGGTGCGCGCGGTGACGGCCGACACGGCGCGGGCGGCCCGTACGCAGGCCCACAGCAGCACCTCGGGACCCGGCAGCCAGGGCTGGAGGGTGTCGGGAGCGACCACCCAGCGCGGACCGGCCGCCGGGCCCGGTACCAGCGGCGGTACGGTCACCGCGTCGCCCGCTCCGTGACAGAGCAGCGGCGGGGTGGCCTCCCGGTCGCCGGGGCCCCGGGGTCCGCCGGCTCCCGCGCCGCCCCACTCCTCCCAGGACAGCAGGGAGGGCAGCCGCTGGGCGGTGCCCGGCGAGGCGAAGAGCAGCGTACGGCCGCGGTACTCGGCCACCGGTCCGGAGCCGGGACCGTCGGACCACAGCCGGTCCAGCATGCGGCGGCCGAACACCGCCGGGGCGCTCACCACGTCGAACGCGGAGCCGCAGGGCAGCACGCTCGGCGCGGCCGGCCGGGCGTCCCACAGGGAGAGGGTGGAGCGGGGATACGGTCCCGCCGAGGCGAGCCAGCGGGCGCCCGCCGGGGTGACGTGGGCGGTCTGGTGGCGGCTCTCGTCGTGGAGGAGGCCGAAGAGGTCGGAGCGGCGCTCCGCGTGCGACGCGCCGGAGTTCGGGGTGGGGTCGTCCTGTCGCCATGCGCTCATAACCCAAGATCTACCGGGAGTGACGGTGCTGTTCCCGAGAGTTCACGAAAGCCGGGACAGGGCAGCACGCGGCGGCGTAACCTTCGCCCCGGCATATGCCACGTGCGCAGCGCGGGACTTGCGGGACTACGGGTGCCCCGCCAGTCCCTCACCGCTCAGCAGATCACGGCCGAACTCGACCATCTTCATGGTGTAGTCCTCGGTCCACTCGGCCCGCCGGGCGATGTCCGCCGTCGTCAGCCGGTCGAAACGGCGCGGATCGGCGAGCTGCGCGGCGGCGACCGCCTGGAACTCGACCGCCCGGTCCGTCGCCGCCCGGAACGCGAGGGTCAGCTCGGTCGCTCTGGCCAGCAGCTCGGCCGGGTCCTCCAGGGACTCCAGATCGAAGAAGTGCTCGGGATCGGCGACCGCCGCCGCGGGCTCGAAGATCAGCGGCGCCGGACGCAGGCCCCGCCTCCCGGAACCTGCCTGGCCCGCGGCCCCCGGCGTCGCGCCTCGCGATGTCGTCGCGGGACGGCCCTCCTCCCGCGCCGTGGGATTCACCGCGCGATCCACGGCGCCGGGACCCGCGCCCTGATCCGCCCCGTCCCGGAGGAAAGGCCCTCCCCGCCGCTCGCTCCGCTCGGCATCCGCCATGTGGTTCCTCCTGCTCGTGCGTGTACCGGCCCCGTGGGCCACCATCCATTGTCCAACCGCGCGCAAGTGGGCCTCGGGCGAAGCGCGAGCAGGGCGGGCCGCGCCCCGCTCCGGTCGGGGTCCGGTGGGGGTGTCCCGCCCCGCTCGCCACGGTCGCCGACCCGCTACCGCCGGCCGATGACGTGGCGCGGGTCGTCCAGCCACACCCGCTGGCCGTCGCTGTCGACCGAGAGCCCGAAGCGGGACCGCTCCGGTTTACCCCGTTCGTGCCACTGGAGGAACGCCGTCCGCACTTCGTCCCACAGGGCGCGGGGGCCGTACTGCTCCACCTCGTAGCTCTCCGAGCCGGGGACGTACTCGACCGTCGCCCATGAGGCGCGGTCGTCGGCGAAGAACCACAGGGTGGCCTCCCCGCTGTCGTCGTCCGCTGCGCACCAGCGGTACCACGCGTCCGTGACGCTCAGGCCGGTGAAGAACGCGGGATCGTCCTGGATCACGTTCTGGGGCGGGATGTCGGTACGCCCCTTGTCCCCGTTCTCCCGGTGGTAAAGGTCGGTGACGCGTCCCGCGCCGCCCCGCTGGGTGCGGTCCCACATGAAGGCCGGGTAGCCGGAGAACCGGCCCCGCGCCGTTCCGTTCACCACATCCAGAGTGGCCCAGGAGCCGCTGAAGAAGCTGCTGCCCCACGGGGTGACGATCCGCCCGTCCGGACACTGCTCCACCCACGCTCGCGGCACATCCCGGACGGTGCAGGTGCAGATGATCCGGTCGTACGGCGCGCCTCGGTGGTACCCGTCACGGCCGTTGCCGAGAACCGTCGCCGGGTGGAGTTCCGCCCGTCGCAGGTTCGCCACGGCGGCGGTCAGCACCGCCTCGTCCACCTCCACAGTGGTCACGTTGCTCTCGCCCAGCCTGTGGGCCAGCCAGGCGGCGTGGTAACCGGTCCCGGTACCGATCTCCAGAACCCTGTGACCCTCCCGGACATCGAGCAGGCCCAGCATGTCGAGCATGACCGAGGGAGTGGAGGAGGACGAGGTGAACAGGCGGAACGCGCCTCCCGGTGTGCTTTTCCCGTCGTTCACCTGAGTGACGACGGGGGAATCCGCGTAGACGGCCCGCAGCCAACTCCCGGGATCGTCGGCGAAGTCGCCCTCCTCGATGACACGGGGAATGAACAGGGCGCGGTCCACCGAGGCCACGGCGGACCGCCACGCGGGCGGCAGCGCGCCCTTGGCGTCCAGCGTCGCCACGAGCCGCCGTTGTGTCGTCATGTGGCTCACTTCTTCGGAGGCTCGTAGGGCTTGGTCGGCCCCGGTGGCACGGCGGTCCTGCGGCCCGGTGCTTCCGGTCTGTTCGGTCTGTTCAGGGCTGGGCGTCTCAACGCGGTGGCTGTGCGCTGTCCGGGCGGTGAGGATCAAGGGTGGAGCACCGGCGCGGCTCGGCCCGGCAGCGACCGAGCGGGGGTGTCGAGCCAGGTTCGTGTTCCGTCCGGTGTGATGGTGAGGCCGAATCGTTCGGGTCCCGGCCTGCCGTTGTCGTTCCACCACCGGTGGACGGATTCGACCTCGTCCCAGAGGCGGCGCGGGCCGTACTGCCACACGGTGAACCCGTCGTCGTGTTCGCCGTCGTGGTCCACGGCGGCCCAGGAGGCGGTGTCGGTGGTGGCGATCCACAGCCGTCTCGACACCCCGGCCACGTCCGGTGCGTCGTCCCACGCCTTCCAGACGTCGCGCAGACACAGACCGATGGTGAAACCCAGGTCCCACTCATCGGCGGCGACGGCGTGGGCCGGCGCGGTGGTGCGTGATTCGGCGGGTTGCTGGTCGTCACGGACGACATCGCGGAAGACGCGCAGGTCGGTGCGGTGGCCGCGCATCAGCATGAACGAGCTGTGCGGACTGAACCGGCCCTGTGCGACTCCGCCCTCCTCAAGGGTGAGGCGGAGAAGGCCCCAGCAGAGCCACGGACTCTCCCACGGAGTCAGAATGACTCCACCGGGCCTGGTCTGCTCGATCCAGGAGCGTGGCACGGAACGGACGGCACAGGTGGAGATCGTCCGGTCGTACGGCGCGCGGTCGCTCCAGCCGAGCCGGCCGTCCCCGCAGCGGACGGCGGGGTCGAGCCCGGAGGCGTTGAGCGCTGTGCGGGCCCGCGCGGTCAGCCCCGGGTCCACCTCGACCGAGGAGACGTTGCCCCCGCCGAGGCGATGGGCGAGAAGGCCGGCGCTCCAGCCGGTACCGGTGCCGATCTCAAGCACCGACATGCCGTCACGCAGGTCGAGTTCCTCAAGCATCCGGAACACGATGGAAGGCGCCGACGCCGAGGACGACGGCCACGCGTCGCCCGGGTCGTCCGGCTCCACTCCGTCGTTGACCTGGCTGACCACCGGAGCGTTCGCATAGGCGGCGCGGAACCAGCCGGCGGGGTCCTTTCCGAGGTCGTGGGGTGCGTAGCCGCCCCTGCCGTCGTCCAGCCAGATCCGCTCCGGCAGAAAGCGATGCCGCGCGACGGCGTCGGCCGCCTCGCGCCACTCGGGGGCGACATCGTGGCCCAGTTCCGCCGCGACATCCCGGAGGAGGTCGTCCAAGACGGCCGACCGGCACTCGTCAGATGTCACTTGTCGCCGCCGCGCTTGTGCTTGGGCTCCGGCTTCCCGCTCTGGGTGTCCGGGCTCGGCTTGGAGGTGCCGGGGTCTTTCTGTCCGCCGTGCCTCCCATCGCCGCTGTCGCCGCCCTTGCCGGTTCCCCACGCCATCGTTGTCTCCCTCTGCTCGACGATGGGCATCTCCTCTGCTGCGGGCAACGATCCATGGGTGTTCGGGTCCCGTCTAGCCGGTTTCCTGTTCGCGCAAATATTCACTTCGAATGCTTTCCATCATCGCGCGTGCGTTGTCACCGGAAAGTGCCACGGATGCGAAGCCGTTGAATTTTTTCACGTACAGCGCGACGTCTCTCGGGTCTGTCGCATTGACCTCTGCGTGGATGGTCTCCACCGTCACCGTCCTGCCGTCCAGGATGATGAATGAATGACTTGCTAGGTCTGTTTGCTCAACAGTGAACGGGATGATTTGTATATTTACGTGGGAGAGTCGTGAAAGAGAAGTGAGTCGATCTATCTGCTCCGCCATTCTGCTGGAGGTCACGATGCGCCAACGCAGCACGTTCTCGGTGATGATGAAATGGAGGATCTTCGTGCTGTCATGGATTACTCGTTGACGCTCCAGCCGTGCGCCGATGGTTCTGGCGAGGATGTCTTCGCCCAGTTCGTGCCGGGAGAGAACGGCCCGGATGTATTCAGGGGTTTGCAGTAGCCCCGGGATCAATGCGGGCTGGAAGATTTTCAATGATGTCATCTGAGCCTCTAGGGCCCCGGTCTGCTGCTGTACTTTATGAATCCCTATTTGGCGGACCAGGCGCCAAGCCGTGACTTCGGTGGCTGCGGCGCGTGCCACGTCCAGGTACTCAGCTTTCACCTCTTCCGATACGCCAATGGCCGTGAGGATTCGTTCAACATCATTTACGCTGGGTGGAGCGTGGCCATTCTCGATCTTCGACAGTTTGCTTGTAGACATGACAGCGCTGCGGGCGACGGATTTTGCCTCCTTCTCGGATGCTTTCCGTAGTGCCCGCAGCGCTGCCCCCAGCTCTCCTCTGTTCACTTGCTTCCGTGCTTCTCCCACCACTCGCCGAACGGTTCCGCGTGGGTCAGTGCCATGTCTCGATGTTCGCGGGTCGGGCGCGACAGGCACAAGAGGTTTCAGTTTCCGGAACAGGAAATCGGGACGGGGCGAATGCCTGCGCGAAAGAGGTGCGGGAGTGCCGTACCGATACGCGATTTACGGCCGCCAGCTCACTTTGTGCTCCGACAGTCGCGCCAGCACCGCGTGATTCGCCTCCCAGCCGTCCGGGAACTTCACCGTCACCCCCAACTGGACCGGCTCCGTCGACGGATGCTCGTCGAGCAGCTCCGCCACGCCCGCCCGGCACACCACCACGCAGGCGTGCCGGTGGCGGGAGGCGAGCACACACAGCCGGCCCGTCTCCAGATGGAACGCCGTCGCGTCCGGCCGTCCCGACAGCGGATGCAGCACCACCGTCACATCGAACTCCCGTCCCTGGAGCCGGTTCGCGGTGTCCACGGCCACTCCGCCCACCCCCAGCTCGGCCAGCGCCGCCCGGACCGCCGCCGCCTGGTCGCGGTGGGCCGTACCGACCGCGACGCGGTCCGCCGTCACCGGCACGGGACCGGGCGACCGCTCGCTGGTGGCCGCCGCCCCCCGGTCCAGCAGCCTGCGCACCACCAGCGCCACCGCGCGCACCGCCTCCGGATCCGTACGGGGCGTGTGCCGGGCCGGCAGCTCCAGCAGCCCCCACCCCGACTCGGCCGCCTCGTCCAGCACCCGGTCAGGACCCGAGCCGTCCGACGCCACGCCGAACGCCAGCCGCCGGTCGCCGGGACCGGTACCGCTGCGGAACGGGGTGTACGGGTAGAACGCGCCCGACACCAGCGGCGCCGCCGACGCCGGCAGCCGCCACGAAACGGGCAGCCGGTGCTGGGGCAGCTGCGGGTTGTGCGCCAGCAGCGTCGAGACCGCGCTCGCCGACGGGTCGTACGACAGCCCCGCCCACTGCTCCGCACCCACCACGCTGAACGGGTCCAGCTGGCCCGGATCCCCGACGAACAGCGCACGCTCGAAAAGACCGGCGACGGCGAGCAGCGCGTCCGAACGCATCTGGTACGCCTCGTCCACGATCGCGTGGCGCCAGGGCTCCACTCCCTGCACATGCGCCCACTTCGCGGCCGTCGACACGACGATGTCGAGCCCCGCCAGATCGGCCGCCTTCGCCGACTTGCGTACGGCCGGCAGCTCGTCCAGCGCCTTGTCGTACGGGTCCGGATCGTTGCTGTGCAGCCGGCCGACCGGCAACTCCGGTTCCTTCTCGGCCAGTCGCACGACGAGATCGTCCACCTGCGCGTTCGTCTGCGCGACCACCATCAGCGGGCGCCCCGCCGCGGCCAGCTCCAGCGCGGCCCGCACCACCAGAGTCGACTTGCCGGCCCCCGGCGGCGAGTCGACGACCACGCCGCGGTGCGGGCTGTGGAGGGTGTCGCGGAGGATGGCGTCCGTGGCGCGGGTGGCGGCGACGGCGGGGTCGGCGGGGGTGGTGGTGGGAGGCGGGTGCGGGGGCATCGGGGGCTCCGGGGGTGGGCGGTGTGTTGTGTTGTGGTGTACGAGTACGTGTGCGGGTGCGGGCGTGCGGTTCTAGGTGTGCGGGTGGTTGGTCCCCTGCCCCTCCCTCGGAGCGCGTGCGCGGGTGTGGTCACCGCCTCGCGTCGGGCCGTGGCAACGGCGTTGGCCCAGGCGGCGGTTCACAGGACGTCCTCGTCCGTCATCGCGTCCGGCGCCGACTCCTCCTGCGGCGGGCCCCCGTGCGTCCAGGGCGTCTCCTCGCGGTCCGGGAGTCTCGGGCCGCCCCGCTGATCGTGCTCGAAGAGGGTCCAGGCGATCAGATCCCCCTTCGCCGGGACCGAGCCGGGTGCCGGCTCCTTGGTGCGGCCCATGCGGTCGGTCAGACGCAGAAGCAGTGTGCCCTCCGCCTCGTCGACGGTGTGGACGAACTCGGCCGTCTGCGGCTTGCCGTCCAGCGAGCGGTAGACCTTCGTACGCTCGCCCAGGTGCGGGCGGTCGTCCGTGCGGACCGTGAGCAGGGGGCGCGGGCTGGGGCGCTTGCTCTCGCTGTACGCCATGACGACCTCCGTGACCTCGCCGAGGAACGCCTCGCCGGAGAGCCGGCGCCCGGCCAGGACCAGCGGGTCGTCCAGGGCCTCCTGCGCCTCCAGCTGGGCCTGCGCGCTCTCGCGGGAGGCCAGCTTCTGTGCCGCCGTCACCGCGTCGTCCTGGCGGGGCTGCGGTGGCTCCCCGGCGCGCACGCGGTCGCGGTGGCCGGTGAAGGACCAGCGGTCGCGGGTCCAGCGGTCGTCGACCCTGGGGCCCTCCGGCAGGGCGCGCAGCAGGTCGAGACCGTTCCACACGGCGTCCCAGGTCGGCCTCATGACCCCGGCGAGCAGCTCCCGGACCAGCCGCTCGGCCCGGGTCAGCCGGGCGAGCTGATCCTCGGCGCCGGGGCCGTCCTCGGCCGCCGCGAGCGCCTGGCGGGCCCGGTCGTAGGACTCGATGGCCGGGGCCAGCAAGCGGTTGTCGAAGGCGGGGTCCGTCGCCGGGCCGGCCGGCGGGCACAGCAGTTGCCCCTGCCGGTCCCGGTCCAGCTCCGCGCGGAGCGCCGCCTCCCCGCCCGTGCGTCCCTCCGGCGGGTCGAGCCAGGCCAGGAGCGCGCCCAGATGCTGGTCCTCCAGGCTGGACTGGCCCGTCGCCCAGTGCCGGTTCAGCAGATCGGTCGCCGCGAGCATCAGCGAGGAGCCGGGCACCCGGGCCCGCTCGCCGTAGTGCGTCAGCCAGCGGCCGAGCAGCGGCACCCGAGGGGGAGCGGGATACGGCGTGTCCGGGTCGTCCTCGGCGGTACGCCGGAACCGCATGGACCGGCCCAGCAGCCGTACGAAGTCGAGGCCGGGGCGGCTCGGGACGATCAACTGCGGTGCGTCCACGCACAGGTCGGTCTCGACCTTGACACGTTTGCCGGTCTCCGGGTCGGTCTCGCTCCGCTCGGCGGGCTCGACGACGTCCGCGTACGCGTCGAGATACGGCAGGACCACATCGGCCAGCTCCGCGAGGAACGCGAAGCGCAGATCACGGTCGCGGGGCTGCGCGACCGTCAGCAGCCGGGGCGCGTCCCGGTCCGTGCCGACGAGCGCGCCGAGCGGGGCCCCGGCCTCGCCCGACGTGGTGAGCGGGACGAGCACGAGCGGCCGGTCGGAGATCCTGCGGTGCCGGACCGTGGCCAGCGGCTGCGCCTGCCCGCTCTGCACGGCCTCCAGCCGGGCGAGCGTACTGATCAGCGACATCCCTCCCCCTTTCCCGCGAGCGCCAGCGCCTCCGTCCGCAGCGCCGCCGCCCTGCGCAGCGCGGCGACCGTCGGATCGGCCGGGTCGCCGGCCTCGCCGTGCGCCGCCGCCAGGACCTCGGGCACGGTGGTCAGAGCGCCCAGCTCGCCCCGTACGCTGCGGCCCAGCGCCTCCACCGCGTCCGCCGCGCGGGCCCGGGAGCGGCAGTGGAAGGCCAGCTCGCAGGCGGCCAGGCACTCCGGGGCGTAGGCGGCGGTGACCGACTCGACGGCGCTTGTCAGCTCCGCACCGGTGCGGTGACCGACGTCGAACGTGGTGCCCTCGGGCAACGCGGCGGCGATGTCGTCGATCCGGGTCAGCCGGGTCAGCTGACGGCGCGTCACCGAGAGCTGCTTGCGCACGTCCACGACGGAGGCCGTCGGCAGGTTCGAGAAGTCCTTCGGGCAGACCAGCAGGACGCGGTGGCCGACCTCGGCGCCCCGGGTCAGCTCGGCGACCCGCTCCAGCGCCAGCACGTACACCGCGGCCTGCCGCGCCGCCGCGCCGACCTTCGCCGCGTCGGCCGAACCGTCGATCATCGGGAAGGACTTGATCTCCACGACCGTCCAGCGGCCGTCGGGCCGCACCACCACCGCGTCCGGCTCCAGATAGGCGGGCGATCCCGCCACCTCCAGGGCGAGCAGCGGATGGTCCAGCAGCGCCCAGGCCCCCGCCTCGGTGGCCTCGCGCAGGGCCAGCGCCGTGCGTGCCGCCCGGCCCTCGGGACCGGCCGCCGCCAGGTCGGGGACGAGCACCTCGCCGGGTCCGGGCGCGGGGACCTCCTCGCCGAGCCGGTCCGCGAGGAGCCGCATCAGCTCCGTACCGCCGTCGGCCTTGACCCGCGCCTCGAAGGCGTTGCCGCGCATGAAGGCGAACTGGGACTGGCCGAACGGAGCCGGTGAGCCGAGCGCCGCCGCGAGCGCCGCCTTGTCGACCCCGGCCCCGTCGAGCAGGGCGCGCCGCCGGCAGCCCGGATTGGCGGCGAGCGCCGCCAGCGCGCGGGCGTCCAGGGGCCGCGGCGGGACCGCCGGGCCGCGCAGCTCAGCGAGTCGTCGCCGGAGCGTCGTCGGTGGCGGCGCCGACGGCGCCTGTGGTGCTGGTGCGGGTCCGCTGCCCGGGGAATCGCTCACCCGCCGAAGTCTCGCACCCACCGCTGACAATCGGGGTGGAACGGGGGGACGGGGCCGGGGTCCGCACCGCTGTGAAACGGGCCCGCGCCCAGCTCCAGGCGTGATCGGCCGCCCGGATCGCGGGCCTGGTCAGCGCCGCCCCCGCCGCCATCACGGCGACCCCGGCGACGGCGTCGAGGAAGTAGTGGTTGGCGGTTCCCATCACCACGACGGTGATCATCACCGGATAGGCCACGCCCAGCCACCGCACCAGCGGGCTGCGGGCGTGGCGCCACAGCAGCACCCCGCACCACACGGCCCAGCCGACGTGCAGACTCGGCATCGCCGCGTACTGGTTGGTCATCCCGCCCAGTCCGCGCGGCGCGCTCGCCTCGGCGCCCCACCAGCCGTACGAGCTGTACTGCGCCATCGTGTCCACGAAGCCGTGCCCGGCGTCGAGCAGCCGGGGTGGGCAGGTGGGCAGCAGGGTGAAGCCGACGAGACCGAGCAGGGTGGAGACCATCAGCCAGGTGCGGGCCGCCCGGTAGCGGGCCGGCCGGCGGCGGAACAGCCAGATCAGCACGGCCGGGGTGACCAGGTAGTGCAGCGAGGCGTACGCGAAGTCGGCGGGTATCCCGATCGCGGGGGTGTCGGTGAACAGCCGGTTGAGGGGGTGTTCGGCGTTGAGGAGGAGCGCTTTCTCCACGCGCAGGATCGCCAGCCCGTGATCGACCGCTGTCGACACGTCCCCCCGCGCCAGCAGCCGGCCCGCCGAGTAGGCGCCGTACACCACGACGAGCAGGATCAGCTCGGTCCACCAGCGCGGCCGGGGGCGGGGCAGCGGTCTGTGAGTCGCGCTGGCGCTGTGCGGCATCCGGGACCGTCTCCATCATATTTTCGTGCTGCTGTCGGCCGACGTTCAACCGTACGGTGTATTCCGCCGGCCCACACGGTCGGGTGTACCCCCGTCGCCGCGTCCGACCGAGACGCCTCCCGGACGCAGTGTGGGACGCCCGGATGCCCCTGACGGTTGCCTCCGGTCCAGGTGCGTGATGATGGAACGGCACCAGTTTGTGAAACCAGGGAGTACCACCATGGCACCGCGTATCCTGCTCGCCCGGCACGGCCAGACGGCCTGGTCGCTGTCCGGACAGCACACCGGCAGGACGGACATACCCCTCCTGAAGGAGGGCCGTCGCGGCGCCGAACTGCTGGGGGAGCGGCTGCGCGGCGAGCCGTGGTCGGGGCTGGCCGGCGTCGAGGTCCGGACGAGCCCGCTGGCCCGCGCCGCCGAGACCTGCGCGCTCGCCGGGTTCGGCGAGCGGGCCGAGCCGTGGGACGCGCTGATGGAGTTCGACTACGGCGCGTACGAGGGCATGACGCCCGCGCAGATCAAGGCGGACCGCCCCGACTGGTTCATCTGGCGCGACGGCGTCCCGGACGGGGAGACACTGGCGCAGGTCTCCGCGCGGGCGGACGAGGTCGTGGAGTGGGCGCGCTCGGCCGACCGCGATGTCCTGGTCTTCGCGCACGGCCACATCCTGCGCGCGATCGGCGCGCGCTGGCTGGGCGAGGACATCTCGTTCGCGGCCCGTATCCGGCTCGACCCGACCTCGCTGTCGGTGCTCGACTGGGCCTACGGCCTGCCCGCGATCCAGGTCTGGAACGACACCGCGCACCTGACGCCCTGACCCGCCGGGCGCGCTTCACACCCGTACGTTCGTCGACGTGTGCCGCTCCAGGAAGGCCCCCACCTCCGGCAGCCGCCGCTGGGGCAGCAGGAAGCGGGCGGCCGAGGCGAGCTTGGACTGGATACGGGACGACTGGACCTCGTCCAGCAGGTCGAGCACCTGGTGGCCCGCCGCGGCGGCCTCGTCCGGCTTCCCCGCGCGGGCCAGATAGGTGGCCAGCTCCGCGCGGTAGAGGGCGAGGTTCCTGGTGAAGTGGGGCTCCTGGACGACGGTGGCCCGGTACGCGTGGCGGGACGCCCGTGACCAGTCGCCCAACGCCTCGTGGCAGAGCGCCTCCTGGGACTCCAGTTCCGGTTCGCCGAAGAAGGACATCCACTCGGGGTCGGCGTCGCCGGGGCCCTGGTCGAAGAGGCTGTGCGCCTGGGCGAGGGCCTGATCGCACCCCGTACGGTCACCGAGCCCCGCCCAGCCGGCCGCCTCCCGCAGCGCGAGCAGCGACAGCAGCCGGTACGAGCCCAGCTGCGCCGCAGCCCGCCTGCCCGCCTGCGCGGTGCGTACGGCCTCCCGGCACCGGCCCGAATCCCGCGCCAGGAACGAGGTGTTGCAGAAGGCGTGCGCCTCCAGCGCCGCGTCGCCCGCCACCCGCGCGGTCGCCAGCGCCTCCGCGTAGTACGAACGCGCGTCGTCGAGGCGGCCGGAGTCGTGGGCCAGCCAGCCCACCGAGATCGACAGTTCGCCCGCGCTCGCATGCAGCCGGTCGGCGGTGGCCTGCCGCGTGGTCGCCCCCGCGTCGAGCAGCGCGTACGCGGCGCGCAGCGGCTGTGCCGCGCGTCTGTAGAGCCCGTCGGCGCCGTGCCGGTCGTCGAGCAGCCTGATTCTGCGCACGGCGTCCTCGACGGCGGCCACCTCGGCCTCGCCGACCCGTCGCGGCGCGGGAATGGTCAGCGGTCCCGGCGGGGCCGCGCCCTCGGCGGGCGTGCCACCGAGACCGAGGGAAGCGGCCATCACCGTGACGGAGCCGCTCGTCATGAATGCGCGACGCAGCACGTCGCTCTCCTTGCTGGTGTCGCTCGTTCCGCCGTGTTCGCCGGTGTCGCCGTGGCTGTCCGGGCCGGCGGAACGGGGAGGGGCGGGGGTGGTGACCCGCGCCGCTCTGCCACGTACCTCCGCACGTGGTGAGAAGCCCAGGTCCTTCAGGGTCAGCCCCGGGAACATGTGCAGGAAGACCCGTTCGTACGCGTAGTTGGGGCAGCGGATCTCGCCGGCCTCCACTCGTCCGATGTAGCGCGCGTCGCACGCGACGTGTTCACCGATCTCGCGGGCGGCCCTGCGCACAGCCGCCGCGAACTCCCCCGGCGAGCGCTGCGAGCGCAGCCGGCGGAACGCGTGGTTGGGAACTGCCCGAGACGACGCCATGGCCGAGCCCTCTCCTGGTGCAGCCGTGGGAGTCACGGGCCCGGTGCCTGGCAGGACATGGTTCCGCGCCGCCCAACTCCGGTTGTTCCGGCGGATCAAGAACGTACCGTCTGTGACAGGGTTGATACACAGAGTTCCGCTACAAATCGGATTTCTCGCCCCTGATCCGCCATGAACTGCCATCCTTTGCGGCGGCGAGCCGCCGTAGCTGTTGACGCCGTAACGCGTTGAACCATCCGGAGTCGCCCAGTGCGTCCGCACTCGACGAGGAAGGGTGTTCCCTTGTTGAAGTTGGAGGTCGGTATGGAGTTCAACGCACGTTCCGGGGACACCGGGGAGCCCTGTGACCTGGTGACGGTGCCCGCCCGGCAGGGGCTGGAGGCGGTCGACATCCTGCGTCGTGGCGCCACCCCGGCGGTGGGGCCCGTCCTGCACAACGGGTCCTGCGACACGCTCGGCTTTCTGGTGCCGCCCGGTACGGCCGAGGGGTGGGACATGCCGGGCAGCGCCTGTACCCGTACCGACGGGCGTGGTCTGCGGATTCCCACGGAACCGCCGGTCACCGGCTCGGACTGGCTCCTGCCGCCCGAAGCGGTGGGCCCGGTCACGGATCCGGCGGTGCTGCGGGAGGCCCTGGGGGAGGCGGCGAGGCTGATCGAGGCGGCCGACCGGTGTTCCTAGCCGGCCGGTGTTCCCGGCCGGGCAAGCCCGAAGTGATCTCGCCCGCCCGCCCGGCGGGCCCGGGACCCGGCCGGTCTCGGCGGCGCGGTTCCGCCGCGGCTCCGGACGGCGGCCTGCCCCGCCGCACCGATAATGGGCAGGTGGCAAAGAACAGGCGCCGTGGACGCGGCGGGACCGAGACCGCCGTCGAGACCGTCGACGGCGGTGTCGCCGAGCTGATACCCGACCGGGAGCACCCGCGCGCCTGGACGCTGCTGATCGACGGCGCACCGCAGTCGCACGTCGACCTGGACGACCCCGCGCGGCTCTCCTTCGAATACCAGCGCAGGTTCGGTCATGTCGCCGACCTGGTCGCCCCGGCGGGCCGGCCGCTGCGCGTCGTGCACCTCGGCGGCGGCGCCTTCACCCTCGCCCGTTACGTCGCCGCCACCCGCCCCCGCTCCACCCAGCAGATCGTGGAACTCGACGCGGCCCTCGTCCGCTTCGTCCGCGAACACCTGCCGCTCGACCCGAACGCGCGGATCCGGGTCCGCTCCGCCGACGCCCGCGCCGGGCTCGGCAAGGTGCCCGACGGATGGGCGGACCTGGTGGTGGCGGACGTGTTCGGCGGCGCCCGGACGCCCGCGCATCTGACCTCCACCGAGTTCCTGCTGGAGGTGCGCAGGGCGCTGCGCCCGGACGGCTGGTACGCGGCCAACCTCGCCGACGGGCCGCCCCTCGCCCATCTGCGCGGCCAGATCGCCACCGCCGCCGGGGTCTTCGAGCGGCTGGCGCTCGCCGCCGATCCGGCCGTGCTGCGCGGGCGGCGGTTCGGCAACGCCGTGCTGGTCGCCTCGGACGGCGAGCTACCCGTCGCCGAACTGACCCGAAGGATCGCGGGCGACCCGCACCCCGGCCGGGTCGAACACGGCAGGGCCCTCACCGACTTCACCGGCGGCGCCACCGCCGTCACCGACGCGAGCGCCAAGGCGTCGCCGGCGCCGCCGCCCGGAGTGTTCACCACCTGACGGCGGCAGCTCCCCGGACCCCGCCCCGGTCGGCCCCGCCTCAGCGGTCGTCGAACTCCACGGTCGGCGGATGGTCGTGCCAGGTGCAGAAGACCGACACCTCGCGCCCGTCCAGCGTGAACGTCACCCTGATCCAGAACTGCTCCGTCCACACCTGCATCCGCCAGCCCGCCTCCGGAGTCGCCGAGACCAGCTCGGCCGAGGACTCACCGAGGTCCAGGACGACCCGGCCGCCGTCGACCCCGTAGCTCTCCACCCGGCCGGACGCGGCCGGGGAGTCCGCCCCGGCGCCCCCGTCCGGGGTCTGCCCCGGCGGGCCGGACGGGGTGCCCCCGTCGTCCGGCGGCGCGGACGCGGTGGCCGGGGCGGACGGTGACGACGGCCCGGACGGTGCCGGCTTCGCCGTCGGGCTCCCGGGCCGCGAGGTCGAGGAGGCGACGGGCACGGCCGCGCGCTCCGCCGAGTCGTCGA
Source organism: Streptomyces sp. NPDC012835 (assembly GCF_042900885.1). Lineage (NCBI taxonomy): Bacteria > Bacillati > Actinomycetota > Actinomycetes > Kitasatosporales > Streptomycetaceae > Streptomyces > Streptomyces sp. NPDC012835. Next base: position 982,111 of record NZ_JBIBBW010000002.1, on the reverse strand, counting down.
CGGGCAGCGGCAGCGCGCGCGGCGGATCGTACGCCGTGCCCGCCATGACCGTGTGGACCCCCCACCAGGACAGGGTCGCCGCGGCGCCCGTGGCGAGCAGCCATGCCGTCGCGTGTACGAGTCCTGTGCGCATCGGGGCCATAGTGCACCACGCGTGACGCGGCTGTCCCACGAGTCCCGGGGGAAGCCCGGCCCGGCCCCGACGAGGGGAGCCGGCTCCCGCCGTCCGCCCGATGGCGTACGGTGCCGCCCATGCCCAGTGTGCTCGTCGTCGAGGACGACCAGTTCGTACGCTCCGCCCTCATCCGGCACCTCACCGAGGCCGCCCACACCGTACGGAGCGTCGGAACCGCCCTGGAGGCCCTGCGCGAAGTGGCCCATTTCCGCTTCGACGTGGTCATCCTCGATCTCGGTCTGCCCGATCTCGACGGGGCGGAGGCGCTGAAGATGCTCCGGGGCATCACCGACGTACCGGTGATCATCGCCACCGCGCGGGACGACGAGTCGGAGATCGTACGGCTGCTCAACGACGGCGCCGACGACTACCTCACCAAGCCGTTCTCGGTGGAACACCTCTCGGCCAGGATCGCCGCCGTGCTGCGCCGGGCCCGCGCCACCACGGAGGAGGCCGCGCCACCGCGCGTCGTACGGGTCGGCGGGCTCGCCATCGATCCGCTGCGCCGTCAGGCCGAGCTGGACGGCGTCCGACTCGACCTGACCCGGCGGGAGTTCGACCTGCTGACCTTCCTCGCCAGCCGGCCCGGCGTGGTCGTGGCGCGCCGGGAACTGCTCGCCGAGGTGTGGCAGCAGGCGTACGGCGACGACCAGACCATCGACGTCCATCTGTCCTGGCTGCGCCGGAAGCTGGGCGAGACGGCGGCCCGGCCGCGCTATCTGCACACCCTGCGGGGGGTCGGGGTGAAGCTGGAGCCGCCCGTATGAGATGGGCCCTGGTCAAGGTGGTCATCGCGGTGACCGTGATGGTCGTGGTGGCCTTCGCCGTTCCCCTGGGTCTCGTCATCGAGGAGATGGCCAGGGACCGGGCCTTCTCCCACGCCGAACGCCAGGCAGCCGCCATCGGGCCGACCCTCTCCATCACCACCGACCGCAACGCGCTGGAGCGCGCCATGGCCTCCACGCAGGCCGGCGCGGACGGCAGGATGGCGGTGCACGTCCCCGCGACGGCGGCGGACCGCGTGGACGTATCCGGCCGCGACGGCGCCCACGCGGCCACCGGGGCGCTGGAGATCGGGACCAGCCGGGCCGCCGAGAAGGATCTGCGCACCGTGCGGCGCACGCCCCGCGCCGCCATGGCCGGCGCCCCCGGCGGCTCCGTACTCCTCCAGCCGACCGCCCTGGGCTCGGGCCGGATCGCGGTCGTCGAGATCTACGTGCCCCGGGACGAGGTCACCAACGGTGTCACCACCGCCTGGCTGGTCCTCGCGGGCGTCGGCGTCGCGCTGGTCGTCGGCTCGGTCGCGGTCGCCGACCGGCTCGGTGTACGGGTGGTCCAGCCGGCGCGGCGGCTGGCGGGCGCCGCGCACGCCCTCGGCGAGGGGAAGCTCGGCGCGCGCGTCCCCGAGGAGGGCCCGGCCGAACTGCGGTCCGCCGCGCTCGCGTTCAACTCCATGGCCGACCAGGTCGTCGGCCTCCTCGCCCACGAGCGGGAACGCGCCGCCGACCTCTCGCACCGGCTCCGTACCCCGCTCACCGTGCTCCGCCTCAACGCCGCCTCGCTGGGCGAGGGACCGGCCGCCGACCAGACCAGGGCGGCCGTGGCCCAACTGGAGCGCGAGGTCGACACGATCATCCGTACCGCCCGCGAGTCCACGCGGCAGACGGTCGCGGCCGGTCCCGCCGGGGGCTGCGACGCCTCCGAAGTCGTCCGGGAGCGGATGGACTTCTGGTCGGCGCTGGCCGAGGACGAGGGCCGTACGGTACGCCTCGCGGGCGTCGGCAGGCCGGTCCGCATCCCGGTCGCCCGGGCCGAACTCGCCGCCGCGCTGGACGCGTTGCTGGGCAATGTCTTCCGGCACACCCCGGAGGGCACGGACTTCTCGGTCGACGTGCACAACGGGGAGGACGCCGTGATCGTGCTCGTCTCCGACGCGGGCCCCGGCATCGCCGACCCGAAGGCCGCCCTCGCCCGTGGGAACAGCGGCGGACGCGACGGCTCCACCGGCCTCGGCCTGGACATCGTCCGCCGGGTCGCCGAGTCGACCGGCGGCGACGTACGGATCGGCCGGTCCGTACTCGGGGGCACCGAGGTACGCGTCTGGATCAGCCTCGACGGCCGGCGCGCCCCGGCCGAACCGCGCCGGGGCCGCCGGCCGCGCCGCCGCCGGCGCGGGGCGCGGGACAGCGCGGACCCGGAGGCGCGGACCCGGCCCCCGGCGCCCGCGCCCTGACCCCGCCCTGCCCTCCGCGCCCTGACCCCGCCCTTCCCCCGACGCCCGCGCCCTGACCCGTCCTGGGCGCAGACCCCTAACCCGCCCTCATGCGCGCCTTAAGCGCGCCCTAAGAACCACCGTCCCCGCCCCGAACAGCCCGTCCCCCGGCCAGGAAGGCGCTAACGTGCGGAGCGAGGACGAGGCGACCCAGTGCCGCGCGTCCCGGCCGGAAAACACCCCCCCACTCGGCCGGGGCGCGCACCTCGCCCTGGTCAGCCGATCGGCACCTCCGGCAACGCGCCCGTGGCCGCCACCCGCGCGTACCAGCGCGCGCTGGACTTCGGGGTGCGGCGCTGCGTCTCGTAGTCGACGTGGACCGCGCCGAAGCGCTTGCCGTACCCGTACGCCCACTCGAAGTTGTCCATCAGCGACCAGAGGAAGTAGCCGCGCACATCGGCTCCGTCCGCGATCGCCCGCCGCGCCGCCGACAGGTGGCCGTGCAGATAGCGGATCCGGTCCGGGTCGTCGACCGCGCCGTCGGCGTCCGGCTTGTCGTCGTACGCGGCGCCGTTCTCGGTGATCATCAGCGGCAGCCCCGGCGCCTCGCGGGAGTAGCGCATGAGCAGGTCGTAGAGACCGCTCGGGTCCACCGACCAGCCCATCGCGGTCAGTTCGCCCGGCGGCTGGTGGAAAGCGACCGATTCGACGCCCGGCCAGGGGGAGTGGTCGCTCGATCCGTGGCCGTCGTGGCGTTCGGCGGCGGGGTCGGTCGCCGCCGAGACGACGGTGGGCTGGTAGTAGTTGACGCCCAGCGAGTCCAGCGGCTGCCGGCACAGCGCCTCGTCGCCGCCGTGCACGAAGGACCAGTCGGTCAGGCGCGCGGTGTCCGCGAACAGGTCCTCGGGGTACGCGCCGCCCAGCATCGGCCCGGTGAAGATCCGGTTGGCGAGCGCGTCGATCCGGCGGCGCGCGTCCAGGTCCCCCTCGGACTGCGTACGGGCCCGTACGGCGGCCGGGTTGAGGCTCACCGATATCTGCCCGGTCGCCGGGAGCACCGCGCGCAGCGCCCGCGCCGCGAGACCGTGGCCGAGGTTGAGGTGGTGGGCGGCGCGCAGGGCGGCCACCGGGTCCGTACGGCCCGGGGCGTGCACCCCGGACGCGTACCCCAGAAAGGCGCTGCACCAGGGCTCGTTGAGCGTCGTCCAGCGGGTCACCCGGTCGCCCAGCGCCTCGCCGACGCAGTGCGCGTACTCCGCGAAGCGGTACGCCGTCTCGCGCTCGGGCCAGCCGCCCGCCGCCTCCAGCTCCTGCGGGAGGTCCCAGTGGTAGAGGGTGAGGACGGGCTCGATGCCGTGGCCGAGCAGATCGTCGACGAGGCCGCGGTAGAAGTCCAGACCGCGCTGGACGGCGGGCCCTCGGCCGGTGGGCTGGACGCGCGGCCAGGAGACCGAGAAGCGGTACGCGTTGACGCCGAGGCCGGCCATCAGCCGTACGTCCTCGGCGCGCCGGTGGTAGTGGTCCACGGCGACGTCACCGGTGTCGCCCCGGTCGGTCCTGCCGGGGGTATGGCTGAAGGTGTCCCAGATGGAGGGCGTACGGCCGTCCTCCCGGGGCGCGCCCTCGATCTGGTAGGCGGCTGTGGCGGTGCCCCACAGGAAGCCGGGCGGAAAGGTTTCGGACATGTTGCAGCTCCCAATGACCGTAGGGATGGGGGGTGAGGGGCGCGGGCGCTCGTACGCGGGGTCCGGGGCGCCGCGCCCTCCGGCCGGCCCGGCCCGAACGAGCGGCACTAGCCCTTGACGGCGCCCTGCATGATCCCGCCGACGATGTGCTTGCCGAACAGCACGAACGCGATCAGCAGCGGCAGTGTGCCCAGCAGCGCGCCGGCCATGATCACGGACTGGTCGGGGATGTAGCCGCGGCCGAGTCCGGTCAGCGCCACCTGCACGGTGGGGCTGCCGTTCTGGGTCAGCGCGATGATGGGCCAGAAGAAGTCGTTCCAGGCCATCACGAAGGTGAGCATCCCCAGCACGGCCATCGCGGGCCGCGCGGCGGGGAAGACGACGTGCCACACGACGCGCCAGCTGCTCGCGCCGTCCACGCGCGCCGCCTCGATCAGCTCGGTGGGCAGCGCGCCGACCAGGTACTGCCGCATGAAGAACACCCCGAAGGCGCTGACCAGGGTGGGCAGGATGACCGACTGGAGCTGGTCGGTCCAGGACAACTCGGCGACCAGCATGTAGAGCGGTACGACGCTGAGCTGCGGCGGCACCATCATGGTGCCGATCACCAGCAGCAGAAGCAGGTTCTGGAACCGGAAGCGCAGTTTGGCGAAGGCGAACCCGGCGAGTGTGGAGAAGAGCACCGTACCGGCGGCGACGGACCCGGCGACCACCGTCGTGTTGAGCAGGGCCGTCCCCATGTTGGCGTCGGTCCAGGCGATCTCCAGGTTCTTGAAGAGATTGCCGCCGAACCAGAACGGCGGCGGTGTCTGGGCGAGCCGGGTGTTGTTGCGGGACGCGGCGACGGCCGTCCACACCAGCGGGAAGAGCGAGCCCACGGTGAACAGGGTCAGGACGGCGTAGGTGACGCGCCCGCCGTGCAGCTGCCGGCCCGCGCCCTGCCGCCCCTGCCGCCCGCCCCCGCCGGGGCGTCCGTCCCCGGCCGGCCCCGTCCGCGGCCCGCGCGTCGCGGGCGGGGCCTTCCCGAGTTCGCCCTCGTCGAGAGTCCGCGAAGTCGTCGACATGTCTCTCCCCTACGAACTCTTGCGCAGACGACGGGCGACGGCCCAGTTCACCGCGCCGATGACCAGCAGGATCAGGAACATCGTCCAGGCGATGGCCGAGGCCCGGCCGAGGTGCAGATTCACCCAGCCCTGCTCGTAGAGATAGAGCCCGAGCGTCTGGAACTGGTGGTCGGCGCCGCCGGTCGCGCCCGCCGCCCCGTTGAACAGCAGCGGCTCACCGAAGAGTTGGGTCGCCCCTATGGTCGAGACCACCACCGTGAACAGGATGGTGGGCCGCAGCGACGGCACGGTGACATGGATGAACTGCTGCCAGCGCGAGGCCCCGTCCAGCGCCGCCGACTCGTACAGGTCGTCGGGGATCGACTGCATCGCCGCCAGATAGATCAGCGCGTTGTAGCCGGTCCAGCGCCAGACGACGATCGTGGAGACGGCGAGCTGCGAGGTCCACGCGCCGTTCTGCCAGTCGACCCCGTCGATGCCGGCCATCCCCAGCGCCCAGTTGATCATCCCGTAGTCGCGGCCGAAGAGGAGGACGAAGACGAGGGTCGCCGCGGCCACCGAGGTGGCGTACGGGGTGAGGACGGCGACCCGGAAGAACATCGAGCCGCGCAGCCGGTAGTTGAGCAGATGGGCGATGCCCAGCGCCATCAGGAGCTGCGGCACGGTGGAGATCACCCCGATGGTCAGGGTGTTGCGCAGCGCGTTCCAGAAGAACTCGTCGCTCAGCAGCCGGGAGAAGTTCCGCAGCCCCACCCACTCCATGTCGGTGGGCGCGGTCAGCTCCACCCGGTGGAGGGACGCCCAGCCCGTGTAGAGGAGCGGGAAGAGGCCGAAGGCCAGGAAGAAGACGAAGAACGGGGCGACCAGGGCGTACGGGCTCCACCGCACATCGCGGCGGTACCAGCGGCTGCGCCGCTCCCGGCGCCGCTCCGCCGCACGGTCTTCGCCGGCGCCCGTGTCCGGGGCCGGGACCGCGCCCTCCTGTCCGGAGGGCGCGGCGGCGGGTGCGTCACTGGCCATCGTCACTGGTCCAGTGCGTTGTCGATCGCCTTCACGGCCTTGTTCCAGCCGTCCTTGGGCGAGGTGCCCTTCTGGTCGACCTGGAGCATGCCGACATCGGCCAGGTTCTGCGCGATGATGCCGTCCTTCGGGCCGAGGACCTGGACGGGTACCCCCTTGGCCGCCTGCGAGAAGATCTCACCGATGGGCGCGTTGTCGAAGTACGGGTGCTTGGCCTGCGAGACCGCGGGCAGCGCGTACGCGGCCTCGGCGCTGGGGAAGCTGCCGCGCTTCTCGAAGAGGACGGCCTGCTGTTCCGGCGCGGTCAGCCAGGCGGCCAGCTCGGCGGCGGCCTTCTTGTTCCTGCCGGCCTCGGGGACGGTGAGGAAGGAGCCGCCCCAGTTGCCGGGCCTGGGCGCCGCGGCCACGTCCCACTTGTCCTTGCCGCCCTCACCGGCCTTGTCCTGGATGTAGCCGAGCATCCAGGCCGGGCAGGAGATCGTGGCGAAGGCGCTGTTGGAGAAGCCCTGGTCCCAGGACGGGGTGAACTGCTGGAGCTTGGCCGTCAGCCCGCCCCCGGCGAAGGCGGCGGCGCTGTCCCACGCCTGCTTGACGGCCGGGTTGGTCTTGTAGATGACCTTGCCGTTCTCGTCGTAGTAGCGCTTGGCCTCGCTGCCGCTGATCGCGGCCATCACGCCGCTCGCCGAGTCCACGAAGGCCGTGCCCTTGGGCGCGGCGGCCTTGAACTTCTTCCCGGTCTCCAGGTACTTCCCCCAGTCGCCCGCCCACAGCGCGCCGACCTTCTGCCGGTCGGTGGGGAGCCCCGCTGCCTTGAAAAGATCCTTGCGATAGCAAATACCCTCGGGTCCGACGTCGGTGCCGAGCCCGATCGTCTTCCCCGCCCCGTTGGTCGCCTGCGCCCATTTCCACGACAGGAAGCTGTCCTTCCGGACGCCCTCCGTCCGCCCGAGATCGACCAGCTTGTCTGCCTGGGTGGCGGTGACCTCGGCGATGTTGGCGACCTCGACGGCCTGGATGTCCGCGAGTCCGCTGCCGGAGCCCAGATGGGTGAGGAGCTGCGGGTAATAGTTCTCGTTGCGCTCGATGGACGTCTGCTTGATGACGATGTCCGGGTGGAGCTTCGTGTACTGGTCGTAGAGCCCGGCCTCCTTCAGGCCGAAGGCGCCGAAAACCCCCACCGTGAGCGTGGTCTTGCCCTTGCCGCCGCCGCCCTCGCCGGCCGTGGCGCCGCCGGAGGGTTCGTCACTGTCCCCGGCGCACCCGGCCAGGGCTCCCGCGCCGAGGACCGCGGCGGCCACCAGGGCCGCCATTCGGCGGGACGAACGGATACGTGTACGCATGGACGTCCTCCTAGTGCACCGACGCGCGCCGGCCTCCGGCCAACTGCTGGTGCCGTCCGCGGCTGGGAGGGGGGTTCCGGCGCGGTCGGGCCACGTGCGGGGCATATATGGGTCAGGTACGGTGGGAGCGCTCCCATGTGTGATGTGTTGAAGAGTCGCCCGTCCCCGTGGGGGTGTCAAGGGACCGGGCGGCGGGAGCTGACTGTTTATCCGTTTGTTGGACCACAGGCGGTCTGAACGGGGCTGTGCGGACGGCATCGCGGGGTGCGCCCGCGCGAGGGGCGGGTCGCGTGCCCGGACGGGGGTCGCGCGCCGGGGTGGGGCATGCGACGGGAGTGGGGCATGCGCCGGGGTGGAGTAGGCAAGAAGATCGCCCCCGTACCCTGTGTTCCAGGGCCCGAGGGCGATCTTGTAAGGGTGAGTAACGGGACTTGAACCCGCGACATCCTGGACCACAACCAGGTGCTCTACCAGCTGAGCTATACCCACCACGCCCGGTCGTTTTTCCCTGACCGGCCGAGAAAAAGTGTACAGGGTCCGCGAGGGTGCTCGCACCAGGCTTGAGAGCGCGCTCCCACCCGGCTCCCGCCGCGTTACGGGCGGGCCCTGCCGGGTGGGAGCGGCCCCGGGCGCCGAGTCACTGTGCGCGCAGCACGTGCTTCGCCGCGATCTGCTTCGCCGTGTCGGAGTCCGGGCCGGGCTGCGGCACGAAGACCGCTTCCCGGTAGTAGCGCAGCTCCGCGATGGATTCGCGGATGTCGGCCAGAGCGCGGTGGTTGCCGCTCTTCTCGGGGCTGTTGAAGTAGGCGCGCGGGTACCAGCGGCGGGCCAGCTCCTTGATCGAGGAGACGTCCACGATCCGGTAGTGGAGGTATCCCTCCAGCGTCGCCATGTCGCGCAGCAGGAAACCGCGGTCGGTGCCGACCGTGTTTCCGCACAGCGGCGCCTTGCCCGGCTCCTTCACGTGCTCGCGCACGTACGCCAGGACCTCCTCCTCGGCGGCGGCGAGCGTGGTGCCGCCCGCCAGCTCGTCGAGGAGACCCGAGGCGGTGTGCATCTGCCGCACCACCTCGGGCATGGTCTCCAGCGCCGCGTCCGGCGGGCGGATCACGATGTCCACCCCATCGCCGAGCACGTTCAGCTCCGAGTCGGTGACCAGCGCGGCCACCTCGACGAGTGCGTCATCCGCCAACGAGAGCCCGGTCATCTCGCAGTCGATCCACACCATTCGATCGTTCATGCGCCTTACCCTACGGTGCGCTCCGCTGGCCGGGCAGACTCGGACGGCCCGGACCTGTTGCGTACATGTCGGAACCGGGTTTCGTGTGGTCCGGAGCCGCACCGGGACCGGACGCGTGGCCCGGCCCGTGGCCCGATCCGTGCCCCTGCCCGTGGCCCGGCGCGCCCGATGGAGCCGCCCGCCGGGTGTGCGGGGACGACTGCGCCGGTACGACCGGCTCCATGACCCCCGTCGACACCGGATCGCCCTGCGGGCGCCTGGCCCGGTAGGCGGACCGGTAGGCCGCGGGCGAGGAGCCGAGCTGGCGCCGGAAGTGGCCGCGCAGCGCCACCGGTGAGCGGAAGCCGCAGCGGCCGGCGACCTCGTCGACCGAGTAGTCGGAGGTCTCCAGCAGCCGCTGTGCCTGAAGCACCCGCTGGGTGATCAGCCACTGCAACGGCGCGCTTCCGGTGAGCGACCTGAACCGCCGGTCGAAGGTCCGCCGGCTCATGTAGGCGCGGGCCGCCAGCGTCTCCACGTCGAACTGCTCGTGCAGATGCTCCAGTGCCCAGGCGACGACCTCGGCGAGCGGGTCTGAGCCGATTTCTTCTGGTAAAGACCTGTCCAGATAGCGTTCCTGACCGCCGCTGCGCCGGGGCGGTACGACGAGTCTGCGCGCGAGCGCGCCCGCGGCCTCCGCGCCGTGATCCGTCCGGACTATATGCAGGCACAGATCGATTCCGGCCGCCGTTCCGGCGGACGTGAGTACATCGCCGTCATCGACGAACAGCTCTCTCGGATCCACGTGTACGGACGGATAGCGCTTGGCCAGCGTCGGCGCGTACATCCAGTGCGTGGTGGCCGGGCGGCCGTCCAGCAGACCGGCCGCGGCGAGCACGAACGCCCCGGTGCACAGACCGACGATCCTCGCGCCTTCCTCATGGGCGCGACGCAGCGCGTCCAGTGCCTCCGGCGGTGGCGGCGACGTGATCGACCGCCACGCCGGTACGACCACGGTGCCGGCCCTGCTGATCGCCTCCAGGCCGTACGGCGCGGTGAGTTCGAGCCCGCCCGTGGTGCGCAGCGGTCCGTCCTCCCCGCCGCAGACGAGCAGACGGTAGCGGGGAACCCCGGCGTCCTGGCGGTCGATTCCGAACACGGAGAGCGGGATGGAGCTCTCGAAGATGGGGCCGCCGCTGAAGAGCAGCACGGCGACGACTTCCCGGCGTCGACGCCCGGAAAGCTTCCGTACTGACTCCGGTGCGGCAGTGGAGTCCTGGCTCATGGTGCTAAGCCCCCCTCGGTGTTCGCGTCTCCCCGTTCTTGTCGGGCCTTTCGCTCCTGCACGATTCCCCTCGGTTCTGCACGGGTCCCCAGCCGTCGATACTCATGATCGAATCTACTGTGTCCCGTGGTGCCGGCGTGACAAGTTCCCCAACCGGCGCTATGTCGACAAGGCAACTTGGCGCGAAGCATTCGATCACGAAGCGTTCCACTCGGAAGCCGAGAGTGGAAGTGGGCCTCACGCGCATGGCCCGTCCCCGTAGGGTGCGGACGACGGTAGCGGTCCTTTCTTCCCTGGTGACAAGGGGGTTGGCAGGCCATTCCACCAAAGGTTATGCGCAAGTGCGAAGTTGGCTGAAAAGTGATGGGCCTGTCTCAGTGGCGCCCTGAATCTCCCGGCGCACCCCCCTCACGTACGCGCGAGCCCCGGCGCGCCCCGGCCCCTCGCGGACCGTGATCCGGTGGGAGCCGCTCCGGTTCGCCCGGTGATCCGCGCTCCGAGCCACTTCGGATTGGCGACTTCTGGACGCTACAAGCCCGGCGTGGTGCGTTGCGTACGGCGGCGCCTCCGGCGTGCGGGGTCGCGCCGGGTGCGTGCCGACCCGGCGTACGGCCGTACGCGGCCCCCGGCCGACCGCGGCCCTCTCCGGGGCCGCCGCTCGCCCCGCGGCGCCTCCAGGGCCCCCGGGAGCGCCCCGCCGGGCCCTCGGAGCGCCCCGCCGGACCGGGTGTCCGGGGTGGGCCGGCCGGGGCCGGGGTGGACGGTGGTGCGGACGCGCGGGCTCCTTGGGGGCCGCGGGGCGGCCGGGAGGTGACGGGAAGCGGAACGGCGCCCTCGCGCCAACCGGGTCGCTGGAGGCGGCATCCGGCATTGCGCTCCCGCGTGGGCTCGTGCATGCTCCCTGGAACGCCAGCGTGTGAGGCGCCGGGCTCTGGGCAGGAGAGGAGTGCCGCCGTACCCTTCGGGGTATGGGGTTGGGAAGATGATTCCCGGACACAGCCGCTCCCGCCACGCCCTCTGTTGATCCTTCCCACGAGGACCTCTTCGCCGAGATACCCATGGCCGGTCACGAAATTCCAGAACCCGCGGACCGCAAGCAGGTAGCCGACCCCCTGTCGGATCTACAGCCGGCGGACCAGACCCACGCATCCTGCGATCCCGCCTTCATGCACGGAGTGGTCGTCGGCTTCGACGGCTCGATGTCCAGCGAGCGGGCTCTCGCCTACGCCATCGGCATGGCCAGACGGCTCGCCTCCGGGCTGATCATCGTCCATGTCGCCAATCGGCTCCCGACCACGGTCTGGGCGGGCTGCGAGCCCCCCGTGTTCGTGGACGTCCCGGACCACCGCACCGAGGTGCTCGGCCTGGAGCTGGCCTGCGCGGACTACCTCACCGAGGTGCCGTGGATCCTGGTCGAGCGCGGCGGCGACATCTGCCACGAGCTGGAGGAAGTCGGACAGGAGTACTCGGCAGACGCGATCGTCGTCGGGTCCACGCACGGCCTCGTCGGGCGGATCTTCGGCTCGGTGGCGGGCCGCCTCGCGCGCCGTGCGCGGCGGCCGGTCGTCGTCATCCCGTAGGCCCGCCCCGAACGCCCGGCATCCTCCGGGCCCGCCCGCCCCGCGAGCCGGTGGGCACCGCCGGCCCGTGGTCCGGTCGGCGTCCGGTCGGCCCGTGGGTCGGGGGAGCCGACCGCGCACGGTGGGTGCGCTCCGTACGCCGTCGCGCGCCCCTGAATCCACCGGGTCCGCCGATTTCGCGTCAACTTCCGTCCTCGCCAGTGAAATTACTCACGCGTAGGAGTGCGCCGCGCGGCGGCGTCGGGTACGTAACGGCCGCTGAGAGGTGCGGCAACGGTGCCAGGAGGCCGCGGGCCGGTGCCCGGGCAAGCACCGGCCCCTTCCGGAGAGCGCCCCCGGTGTGACGGGTGGCACGCGCTGGGGGCGCTCTCACCCCGGCGGCGGGGCAGGAAGAGGCGCCGGCCGTCCGGCTACTCGACCGTCACGGACTTCGCGAGGTTGCGCGGCTTGTCGATGTCCCGGCCCAGCGCCAGCGCCGTGTGGTACGCCAGGAGTTGGAGCGGGATGCCCATCAGGATCGGGTCCAGCTCCGTCTCGTTCTTCGGTACGACGATCGTGTGGTCGGCCTTCTCCTGGTGCTGGTGCGCCACGGCCAGGATCGGACCGCTGCGCGCCTTGATCTCCTCCAGCGCGGCCCGGTTCTTCTCCAGGAGGTCGTCGTCGGGGACGATCGCGACCGTCGGCAGCGCGGGCTCGATCAGCGCGAGCGGGCCGTGCTTCAGCTCCGAGGCCGGATACGCCTCGGCGTGGATGTACGAGATCTCCTTGAGCTTCAGCGACGCCTCCAGCGCCACCGGATATCCGCGCACCCGGCCGATGAACATCATCGAACTGGCCTGCGCGTACTGCCCCGCCAGCTTCTCGATGTCCCCCTCCGTCTCCAGGATCTCGGCGATCTGGGCGGGCAGCCTGCGCAGCCCCGCGATGATCCGCTTGCCGTCCGCGACCGACAGGTCCCGGATCCGGCCCAGATGCAGCGCCAGCAGCGCGAACGAGACGACCGTGTTGGTGAAGCACTTGGTGGAGACGACACAGACCTCGGGGCCCGCGTGCACGTACACCCCGCCGTCGGTCTCCCGGGCGATCGCCGAGCCGACGACGTTCACCACGCCCAGCACCCGCGCGCCCTTGCGCTTCAGCTCCTGCACCGCCGCCAGCACGTCGTAGGTCTCGCCGGACTGGGACACCGCGACATAGAGCGTGTCGGGGTCCACGACCGGGTTGCGGTAGCGGAACTCGGAGGCCGGCTCGGCGTCGGCGGGGATACGGGCCAGCTCCTCGATCAACTGGGCGCCGATCAGACCCGCGTGGTACGAGGTGCCGCAGCCGAGGATCTTGATCCGGCGCACCCCGCGCGCCTCACGCGCGTCCAGGTTGAGCCCGCCCAGGTGCACGGTGGAGAACCGGTCGTCGATCCGGCCGCGCAGCACGCGGTCCACGGCGTCGGCCTGCTCGGAGATCTCCTTGTGCATGTAGGTGTCGTGGCCCCCCATGTCGTACGACTCGGCCTCCCACTCCACGGTGGTCGGCGTGGCCGAGGTGGTGGAGCCCTCGGTCGTGTACGTCCGGAAGTCGTCGGCCTTGAGTGTGGCCATCTCGCCGTCGTCCAGCGTCACGACCTGGCGGGTGTGGGAGACCAGCGCCGCCACGTCGGAGGCGACGAACATCTCCTTCTCGCCGATGCCGAGCACGACCGGCGAGCCGTTGCGGGCGACGACGATACGGTCCGGGAAGTCGGCGTGCATGACGGCGATGCCGTACGTGCCCTCGATCAGCTGGAGCGCCTGACGGACCTTCTCCTCCAGCGTCGGGGCCTGGGAGCGGGCGACGAGGTGGGTCACCACCTCGGTGTCGGTCTCGGAGAGGAACACCACCCCGTCCGCCGCCAGCTTCACCCGCAGCTCGGAGGCGTTGTCGATGATGCCGTTGTGCACGAGGGCGACCTTGCCCTCGGCGTCCATGTGCGGGTGGGCGTTCTCGTCGCTCGGGGCGCCGTGCGTGGCCCAGCGGGTGTGCGCGATACCGGTGGTGCCGGTGAAGCGCTTGGGGACCCGGGCCTCCAGCTCGCGGACCCGGCCCTTGGCCTTGACCATCTTCAGCGTGGCGGCTTTGCCCGCGGCCGGCTTGCCGGTGATGACGATGCCCGCGGAGTCGTACCCGCGGTACTCCAGTCGCTGGAGTCCCTCCAGCAGCAGCGGTGCCACATCACGCTTACCGATGTATCCGACAATCCCGCACATACGGTCTCAGCCCCTCCTGGTGAATGGTGTGTGCCCGGCGGTGGGCGCCCGGCTGCCCGCGGCCGTCAGCCGTAGACGATGCGGCGCAGCTGCCGGAGCGACAGCTCCGGGGGCGCCACGGCGCGGTGCGGCAGCTCGGCGGCGATGCGTTCGAAGATCTCGGCGTTCGTGCCGCCGCCCGACTGCATCTCGCGGTGGCGGCGGCGTACGAATTCCTCGGTCGTCTCGTCGAAGTACGCCAGTACGTCGAGGACCACCCGGGCGGCCTCGCCGCGCTGGAGCGCGGTGGAGCGGACCAGGTGGTCGATGAGGTCGTCGTAGGACGGACGGCGTTCGGGCACCCGTTGATATTGCTGGGGGGAGGCGGGGGTTTGCAAGAATCCTGCCCGGAATCGGGCAGGATTCATCCGTTGGGCCTCTTCGGCGCGGCCCCTACGGTGACGGCGCGACGGCGGCGGACAAGGGCGGGCGCCGGAAGCTCTGCCAAACCTCCGACGCCCACCCGGCCCGTACCGCTCGTGCGGCTCCTACGACGCGTCGGCGAACCGCGCGATCGGGTTGTCCAGGGTGCCGACGAGCTGGAGCGCGCCCGCCGGGTCCGTGATGTCCACCATCTGCTCGTTGTTGCGCAGCTGGAGCCGGTTGAGGCAGGACAGCGCGAACTCGCCCGCGAACAGGTCGTACTGCCGGAACTTGTCCGCCAGCTGCGGGACGGACGCCTGGTAGCGCCGTACGCAGTCGGCGACCGCCCGCCAGAACGTCTCCTCGTCGGGGAGCGCCCCGTCCGAGACCAGCTCCGCGCTCAGGAAGCGGAAGAAGCAGTCGAAGACATCGGTGAAGACCGAGAGGATCTTCATGTCCTCGGGGACCTCCGCGCGGATGCGCTCGACCGTCGGCGGCACCACCGCGTCCGGGTCCATCACCGCGATCTCCTCGGCGATGTCCTTGAAGATCGCCCGCTGGACGGCCCCGTCCTCGATGACCAGGATGACGTTCTCGCCGTGCGGCATGAACACCAGGTCGTAGGCGTAGAAGGAGTGCAGCACCGGTACGAGGTACGCGTCGAGGTAGCGGCGCAGCCACTCCTGCGGCGCGAGCCCCGACTCGGCGATCAGCGCGCCGGCGAAGGAGCCGCCCTCCCGGTCGACATGGAGCAGCGAGGCCATCGTGGCGAGCCGCTCATGGCCCTTGAGCGTCGGTACCGGGCTCTCGCGCCAGAGCGCGGCCAGCATTTTCAGGTACGGGGAGCCCTTGGCGGTGGCCGCCTCGTACTGGCGGTGGTGGTAGCCGATCGCCGCCCGCTCCCGGATGATCGAGAAGCGGGCCGCCCGCAGGATGTCGTCGCGCTCGATCAGGCCCGCGAGCCAGTCGTTGATGGCGGGCGTTGCCTCCATGTAGGCGGCGGAGAGTCCGCGCATGAAGCCCATGTTGAGGACGGACAGCGCGGTTTTGACGTAGTGCTTGGCCGGGTCGCTCGTGTTGAAGAACGTACGGATCGACTGCTGGGCCAGATAGCTGTCGTCGCCCTCGCCGAGGCAGACCAGGTGCTGACGGCCCAGCTCGGCGGCGAAGGTCACGGACAGTTTGTTCCACCACTGCCACGGGTGGACCGGGATCAGGAAGAAGTCGTCCGGGTCGAGTCCCTGTCCGCGCAGGACCGTGTCGAACCGCTCCCGGGTCGCCGCGGACAGCTCCTCGCGGATCAGCGAGGCGTAGTCGAGCCCGGCGCCCGCCGTGAAGGTGGCGCGGTCCCGGCGGGCGGCGAGCCAGACCAGCCGGAGCGGGCTCGCGGTCTCGGGGGCGTACGCGCGGTACTCGTCGACCCCGAAGCCGAGCCGTCCGTTGTTGGCGACGAAGCAGGGGTGGCCCTCGGTCATCCCCGTCTCGATCTCCTGGAACCCGGCGGTGGCCAGCTCCGCCGAGGTCACCGGCTTCTTGGTGAGTTTGTACGCCGTACCGGCGAGGGTGGAGGAGATCTCCTCCAGGTAGACCGGCAGGATCGCGGCGGACAGCCCGAGCGACTCGCGCAGCTCGATGAAGAAGTCCAGGGCATCCAGCGGGAGTTCCGCGTCCGCGCGGTGGCGCTCGATCGAGTCGGCGGCGATCTGCCAGTGGTCGAGGGCGAACCGGCGCGCGGCGAAGCGGTACTCGGTCGCGCCGTCGTCGCTCCGTACCCGGTAGCGGTCCGCGCCGAGCGTCTCGGGGGTCAGGATGCGCTCGTGGGAGAACTCGGCGAGGGCTTTGCGGATCAGCAGCCGTCCCGCCTGCTCCCAGAGCGCGGGGGTCAGATGCGCGACGCTGCCGGTCACATCGGTGGGGTGGATCGGTCGGCTCATCGGGTGACTCCTCGTGCGGCCAGGAACATCTCACGCGTGCACACGCTCAGCAGGGCTTCCTTCTCCGGCTTCGCGAGCTTTTCCACGACCTGGAAGCCGACGGCCTCGTTGAGGGCGTGCACCGCGGTGTTGCGTACATCGGGCTCGACGACCACGCGTTCCACGGTGGGGTCGTCGAAGAGCAGCTCCATCACCGTGGTGATCACGGCGCGGGTGAAGCCGTGCAGGTGCCGTTCGGTGTCGGCCGGCGCGACGAGGAAGTGCATCCCGATGTCGCCCGGAAGTGCGTCGTACAGCCCCTTCAGCTCCACTTCCGCCGGGTTGTAGCGCTCGATGAGGAAGGCGGGTTCGCCCTCGTGGAGGCCGATGTAGGCGTCGTGGTTCCCGGCGGCGGCGATCGACATGTACTCGCGCTCGACGTCGGGCAGCGAGGCGTCCTGCATCAGCCA
The DNA here is from genome assembly GCF_042900885.1 of Streptomyces sp. NPDC012835. Taxonomy (NCBI): domain Bacteria; kingdom Bacillati; phylum Actinomycetota; class Actinomycetes; order Kitasatosporales; family Streptomycetaceae; genus Streptomyces; species Streptomyces sp. NPDC012835. The sequence goes on along the minus strand of NZ_JBIBBW010000002.1, from coordinate 965,506 downwards.
GTAGGCGGCCTTGGGGTGGGTGACCCAGCCGTGCAGCAGGGGCGCGTCGCGGAACGGGTCGACGGCGCGGACCGCGAAGCGGCCCAGCCGCTCGTCGGTGCGCGCGAAGAGGATCTCGTCCGTGCGGGGCTCGCTCAGGTGCCTGCGCTCGCTCATATGACATCGCCCTCCGGGGCGGAGAACTCCTGGAACGCGATGGCCTTCTCCACCGGGTAGTACTCGCGGCCCAGCAGCTCGCCGATGATGTACGCGTTGCGGTACGGGCCCATGCCCAGGTCGGGCGAGGTGATGCTGTGCGTGTGCACGCCGGCGTTCTGGAGGAAGACGCCCCGCCCGGTGGTGTCGATGCTGTAGTTGCGGGCGACGTCGAAGCGGCCCTGCCCGTCGAGGCGCAGCCGGTCGGCGACGGGGGCCAGGAACTCCGGGGTGACGTACTTGTACCCGGTGGCGAGGACCAGCCCCTGGCTGGTGAGCGAGAAGTCCCGCTCCTGCTCCTCCTGGCGCAGCCCCAGGGTGTAGGTGCCGTCCTCGGCCGAGTACGCGGCCGAGTGCAGCGCGGTGTTGGCGATCAGCCGGGTGGGCACCGGGCCCTTGAGGTTCTTCTGGTAGAGCAGGTCGAAGATCTCGTTGATCAGCTCCGAGTCGATGCCCTTGAACAGGCCCTTCTGGCCCGCCTCCAGCCGGTAGCGGGTGGCCTCCGGCAGCGCGTGGAAGTAGTCGATGTACTCCGGGGAGGTCATCTCCAGGGTGAGCTTGGTGTATTCGAGCGGGAAGAACCGCGCGGAGCGGGTGATCCAGTTCAGCCGGTAGCCGTGCACGTCGATCTCGGAGAGCAGGTCGTAGTAGATCTCCGCCGCGCTCTGCCCGCTGCCGACGAGGGTGATGGAGTCCTTCTTCAGCAGCTCCGCCTTCCCCTGGACATAGCGGGAGTTGTGCAGGAAGTCGCCGCCGAGGTCCCGGCAGGAGTCCGGGACGTACGGCGGGGTGCCGGTGCCCAGCACGAGACGCCGGGCGCGGTACGTCTCGTCCCCGGCGGCGATCTCGTACAGCTCGCTGCTCGCGTCGTACGAGACGGCGGTCACCGTCCGGTTGAAGCGCACATTGGAGAGTTTCGCGGCGGCCCAGCGGCAGTAGTCGTTGTACTCGACGCGCAGCGGATAGAAGTTCTCGCGGATGTAGAACGAGTACAGCCGCCCGGACTCCTTGAGGTAGTTCAGGAAGGAGTACGGCGAGGTCGGGTCGGCCAGGGTGACCAGGTCGGAGAGGAACGGGGTCTGGAGATGGGCGCCTTCGAGGAACATCCCCGAGTGCCATTCGAAGTCCGGTTTGGACTCCAGGAAGACGCCGTCGAGTTCGTCTATGGGCTCGGTCAGGCAGGCGAGACCGAGATTGAACGGGCCGAGTCCGATGCCGACGAAGTCGTAGGGCGCGCTCGGCTCGCGGTGGTCAGGACGCGTGGACAAGGTTCTCTCCCAGGTACTGCTCGGCGTGGCCGGCGATCAGATCGAGGACGGCGGCGATGTCCCGCACGGTGGTCTCGGGGTTGAGCAGGGTGAACTTCAGGTACTGACGGCCGCCGACGGAGGTCCCGGCGACCACCGCCTCGCCGGAGGCGAAGAGGGCCTTGCGGGCGTGCAGATTGGCCCGGTCGATCTCGGTGGGGCTGGTGATGCGCTCGGGGATGTAGCGGAAGACGAGGGTGGAGAGGCTGGGCTCCACGACGACGTCGTAGCGCGGGTCGGCGGCGAGCAGCTGCCACCCCTCGGCGGCCAGGTCGCAGACCTCGTCGAAGAGTTCGCCGATGCCGTCGGCGCCCATCACGCGCAGGGTCATCCACAGTTTGAGGGCGTCGAAGCGCCGGGTGGTCTGGAGCGACTTGTCGACCTGGTTGGGGATGCGCTCCTCGATCGTCCGGCGCGGGTTGAGGTAGTCCGCGTGGTACGTGGCGTGGCGCAGGGTGGCTCCGTCCCGTACCAGCACGGCCGAGGAACTCACCGGCTGGAAGAAGGACTTGTGGTAGTCGACGGTGACGGAGTCGGCGTGTTCGATGCCGTTCAGCAGGGCGCGCCGGGTGGGGGAGGTGAGCAGCCCGCAGCCGTACGCCGCGTCGACGTGCATCCAGGTGTCGTACTGCTCGCAGAGCGCGGCGATCTCCGGCAGCGGGTCGATGGAGCCGAAGTCGGTGGTGCCGGAGGTGGCGACGACGGCCATCGGGATCAGCCCGTCGGCGCGGCAGCGCTCCAGCTCGGCGGCGAGGGCGACGGCCTGCATGCGCTTCTCGCGGTCGCAGGGCACGGAGACCACGGCGTCGGGGCCGAGCCCGAGCAGGGTGGCCGACTTCTGGACGCTGAAGTGGCTGCACTCGGAGGCGAAGACGCGCAGTTTCGTCAGCTCCTCCGCTTTGGCCTCCTCGCGGGCGAGCAGCAGGGCCTGGAGGTTGGACTGGGTGCCGCCGCTGGTGAAGACGCCGTCAGCGTTGGCGCCGAGACCGATCCTGGCGGTGGTCCAGTCGATCAGTTTGCGCTCGATGAGGGTGCCGCCGGCGCTCTGGTCCCAGGTGTCGAGCGAGGAGTTGACGGCCGAGAGGACCGCTTCGCCGAGGACGGCGGGTATGACGACGGGGCAGTTGAGGTGGGCGAGATAGCGCGGGTGGTGGAAGTAGACCGCGTCGCGCAGATAGACGCGCTCCAGTTCGTCCAGCGCGGCCGAGGCGTCGCCCAGCGGCCGGTCCAGATCGACGGCGGCGACCACGGGGGCCAGCGCGTCGGGCGTCACGCCACTGAACGGCTTTTGTGTAGCGGCGAGTTGGGCCGCCACCCGCTCGACTCCTTCGGTGACGGAGCGCCGGTAGCGCTCCGCCGTCGTGTCATTGAGCAGGTGCGCACGCATCAAGGTCCTCCCGGATGTGGGGGTGTCGTCGCGCTCTCAGGACAGGGAAGAGGGACGAGAGCGCGACGTGAAAGTTAGGTTAGCCTAACCTAACTTCATTACTCAACGCGCCGGAAGTGTGACTCATATCGCTCACTCGACACGTCCGTTTCACACGGCTGTCACGCGGCCGCAGCGCTCACCGCGGCCGTCTCCCGCAGCTGCTCCTCGCTCAGCCCGCGCCGCCAGTAGCCGACGAACGTGATGCGACGGCGGTCGAGTTGACGCTCGCGCACCAGATGGCGGCGCAACTCCTTGACCGTGCCCGACTCCCCGGCGATCCACGCGTACGGCGCGCTGCCGCGCGGCCGGGCCGCCCGTACGGCCTCCAGCGCGCTGGGCGCGCCCTCCTCCCGTACCAGCCAGGTGATCCGGGTGTCGGCGGCGGTGTGCAGCGGTCGCCGGTCGGCGCTGTGCTCCACCTCCAGCCAGACATCCGCCGTGAGGTGGGCGGGCAGCCACTCCAGGATCGCGGACGCGGCGGGCAGCGCCGTCTCGTCCGCCCAGATCAGTACGGAGTCGGCGTCGGCCGGCGGCCGGAAGCGCACGGCGGTGTTGTCCGCGACGGCCGGGCCCAGCACCAGCACCCGGTCCCCGGCCGAAGCCCGCGCCGCCCAGCGGCAGGCGGGCCCGCCGTCGGCGTGCAGCGCGAAGTCGATGTCCGCCTCGTCGGGATTCCGGCGCTGCTCGCGCAGGGTGTACGAGCGCATCACGGCCCGCACGCTCTCGGGCAGCGCCCGCCACGCGGCCCACCAGCCGTCGCCCCGCTCGACCGGGACGACGGGCGCGGACTGGCCCGGATGCGGCAGGAAGAGCGAGAGGCTCTGGTCGCGGCCGCCGGCGGCGAAACCGGCGAGGTCCGCGCCCCCGAAGGTGATCCGGACCATCGACGGACCGAGCCGCCGTGTCCTGATGACCTGGAGGGAGAAGAAGCGGAACGGGGCGATCTCAGCCGTCTTCATGGGGTCGCTCGACCTTCTTCGTGGAGTCGGTGGCCTGGGGCGTGGTGGTACCGGCCACCCGCGGGGCGGCGGACGCGTCCGGGGCGTACCGGAGCGTGTCCTTCCGACGCGTCGCGGTGACCGGCGGCCCGGATACGGGCGCCGTCGACTCCCCGGCGCCGGACGCGCCGTACGGGGCCGGTAGCTGTGCCCCGCGCGCGGCCCCGGCCGCTCGTGGCGCCGTCGCCGAACCGGCTGCCGCGGCCGCGGCCGTAGCCGTATGAGGTCGGCGGGTCGCGGGGGAGGCGGGCGTGCGCATGGGGATCAGCTCTCCGGGCGTACGGGTATCCGGGCGATGGGCAGTCCGAAGGCAGGTTAGCCTAACCTCACCGAATGGCCCAGGGTGCCTCGGACCGGTCCGCTCGCCGCCGGCCGGACGGGCCCGCGTTGAGGAGGACCCGCGGATCGCGGGTCCTGGTCCGCTCGCCGGACGGGCCTCGGCGGCCCGCCCGTCAACTCACCCGGTCAGGCCCAGATCCCGAGCGATCAGCATCCGCTGGACCTCGCTCGTCCCCTCGCCGATCTCCAGGATCTTCGAGTCCCGCCACATCCTGGCCACGGGATATTCGTTCATGAAGCCGTAGCCCCCGTGGATCTGCGTGGCCTCACGGGCGTTGTCCACGGCGACCGTCGAGGAGTAGAGCTTCGCGATGGCCGCCTCCTTCTTGAACGGCTCGCCCCGGCTGAGCCGGGAGGCCGCGTCCCGCCAGCCGACCCGGGCCATGTGCGCACGCGTCTCCATGTCGGCGATCTTGAACTGGATGGCCTGGTTGGCGCCGATCGGCCGGCCGAACGCGCGCCGCTCCTTCGCGTACGCCACGGACTCGTCCACACAGCCCTGGGCGAGGCCCGTCGCCAGCGCGGCGATCGCGATCCGGCCCTCGTCCAGGATGCGCAGGAACTGCGCGTATCCGCGCCCCTCCCCGCCGAGCAGGTTCGCCAGCGGGACACGGACGTCCGCGAAGGACAGCTCACGGGTGTCCGACGCGTTCCACCCGACCTTGGAGTAGGGGGCGGCGACCGTGAAGCCCGGGGTGCCGGACGGCACGATGATCGCGGAGATCTCCGGACGGCCGTCCTCCTTGCGGCCGGTGACGGCCGTGACCGTGACGAGGCCGGTGATGTCCGTACCGGAGTTGGTGATGAAGCACTTGCTGCCGTTGATCACCCACTCGTCGCCGTCCCGCACGGCCGTGGTGCGGGTGCCGCCCGCGTCGGAACCGGCGTCGGATTCGGTCAGCCCGAAGGCGCCGAGCCGCTCGCCCGCGCACAGGCCCGGCAGCCACGCCCGCTTCTGCTCCTCCGTACCGAAGCGGTGGATCGGCATGGCGCCGAGCGAGACGCCGGCCTCCAGGGTGATCGCCACCGAGGAGTCGACCCGGGCCAGCTCCTCCAGGGCGATACCGAGGGCGAGGTAGTCGCCGCCCATGCCGCCGTACTCCTCGGGGAACGGCAGCCCGAACAGCCCCATCCGTCCCATCTCCCGCACGATCTCGTACGGGAACTCGTGGCGCTCGTAGAAGTCACCGATCTTGGGGGCGACCACGTCGTGCGCGAACGCCTCGACGGTGCGGCGCAGTTCTTCGTGTTCGGCGGAGAGCCGGTGGTCCAGGGACATGGCTGGGTCACTCCTCGGGGGACTGCGCCTGAGCCGGTGCCAGCGCGCGGACGGTACGGGACGGGCTGGGGCGGCCCAGCCGGCCGGCCAGCCAGACGCTGGTGGCGGTGAGCCTGCCGAGGTCGACCCCGGTTCGGACACCGAGGCCGTCGAGCATCCACACCAGGTCCTCGGTGGCGAGATTCCCGGTGGCGCTCCGCGCGTAAGGGCAGCCGCCGAGGCCGCCGGCGGAGGCGTCCACGGTGGTCACGCCGTGCTGGAGGGCGACCAGGGTGTTGGCGAGGGCCTGGCCGTAGGTGTCGTGGAAGTGCACCCCGACCGCCCCGGCCGCCACGCCCCGCTCGCCCAGCGCCGTGAGCAGGGCCGCCACATGGCCGGGGGTGGCGACGCCGATGGTGTCGCCGAGGCTCAGCTCGTCGCAGCCCAGATCCAGCAGGGCCTTCGCGGTCCGCACCACCTGCGGGACGGGGACCGGGCCTTCCCAGGGGTCGCCGAAGCACATGGAGAGATAGCCCCGGACATGGACGCCCTCCTCGCGTGCCCTGGCGACCACCGGCGCGAACATGGCGAGCGACTCGTCCACGGACCGGTTGAGATTGGCCCGCGCGAACGACTCGGTGGCACTGCCGAACACCGCGATACGGCGGGCGCCGAGCGCGAGGGCGCGGTCCAGCCCGCGCGCGTTCGGTACGAGGACCGGCAGCTCCACGTCCCCGAGGTCGCCGAGCAGCGGGAAGAGGCTCTCGGCGTCGGCCAGTTGGGGCACCCAATCGGGGTGTACGAAGCTGGTCGCCTCGATGGTGGTGAGCCCGGCGTCGGCGAGCCGGTGGATGAACTCGGCCTTGGCCTCGGTCGGTACGGTCGCCTTCTCGTTCTGCAAGCCGTCCCGCGCCCCGACCTCGTGGATACGGACCCGGGGAGGCAGTCCGGGCATGGGGAAGGTCATGGGCAGCCCGTCCGTCATGACTTCTCCTCCTTCGGCGCGGATGTGGAGACGGAGGTCGCGGTGGCGGCGTCTCCGTCGGCGGTGGTGGCGATGGGTACGTCGGTGGTGGGTACGTCGGTGGTGGCGGCGCCCCCGGCCTCGCTCGCCGGGGCCGGGGCGGGGGTGACCACGGCCAGCACCTGGTCCATGGCGACCGTCGAACCGGCGGTGACGTCCAGCTCACTGACGATGCCGGCGCCGGGCGCCGAGATGACGTGCTCCATCTTCATCGCCTCCACGACCAGCAGGCTCTGACCGGCCGTCACCTCGTCCCCGACGGCCACCTTCACGACGGTGACCGTCCCGGGCATGGGAGCCGTCAGCGACCCGGCCCCGGCCGCCCCGGCCGCCCCGCGCAGCGCCGCCTCCACGGGGTCGTGGTCCTGGACGTACCAGCTGTCGCCGTCCCTGCCGAGCCAGCGGCCACGCACTCCCGGCGCGTGGGCGAAGGCGTGGGTGACGCCGTCGTACTCCACACGGACGCGGTCCGCCCCGACGCCGAGCAGCCGGGCACGGACGGGGCCGCCCCCGTCCACGACGAGCGTCGTGGCGTCACCCGCCCCGTTCGGAACGGGCGAAGCCGATCGGCTCCCCCGAGCGGCCGGGCCCGCCCGGTCCACCGCCGGGCCCGTGTCATCCGCTGAGCCCGTGGCATCCGCCGGGCGCGTGGGATCCGTGGGGTCCGGCGCGCCCGCGCGGACCCGTACGGCCACCGGCTCCCGGCCCGCCACGCGTGCGTGGTGCGCGGTCCAGGCGGGCTCGCCGCCCAGCCGCCAGCCGCTGGGCACGGAGAACGGGTCCGTCCAGCCGGGGCTCGCTCCGCCGGCCGGGAACAGCGCCTCGCGGTGCAGCAGCGCCGCCGCCGCGTACACCTCCGGCGGGACCGCGTCCGCCACCAGCCCCGCCACCTCGCGCTCGACCAGCCCCGTGTCCAGGTCGCCCGCGACCACCGCCGGGTGGGCCAGCAGCCGGCGCAGGAACCCGGCGTTGGTCGGGACGCCGAGGGTGACCGTCTCCGCGAGGGCCGCGCGCAGCCGGCGCAGGGCCGTGGGCCGGTCGGGGCCGTGGGCGACGACCTTGGCGAGCATCGGGTCGTACCGGGAGCCGACCTCGGTGCCCTCGGCGAGGCCCGAGTCCGTCCGCACGCCCGCGCCCTCCGGCTCGCGCAGGGCCAGCACCGTACCGCCCGAGGGCAGGAAGTCCCGTGCCGGATCCTCGGCGCACAGCCGTGCCTCCACCGCGTGGCCGGTGAAGGTGATGTCCTCCTGCGCGAACGGGAGCTTCTCCCCGGCGGCGACCCGCAGCTGCCACTCCACCAGGTCCAGACCGGTGATCAGCTCGGTGACGGGGTGCTCGACCTGGAGGCGGGTGTTCATCTCCATGAAGAAGTACGACGCGGGGTCCCGGCCCGGCACGATGAACTCGACCGTCCCCGCGCCCGCGTATCCGCAGGAGCGCGCCGCCCGCACCGCGGCCTCGCCCATCGCCGCGCGGGTCGCCGCGTCCAGCAGGACGGACGGCGCCTCTTCGACGATCTTCTGGTGCCTGCGCTGGAGCGAGCACTCGCGCTCGCCCAGATGCACCACATTTCCGAAGGAGTCCGCCAGGACCTGGATCTCGATATGGCGCGGGCGGTCCACCCACCGCTCCACCAGCAGCGTGTCGTCCCCGAAGGAGGAACGCGCCTCGCGGCGGGCCGCCGCGATCTCCTCGGCGAGGACCGACTCGGAGCGCACCAGCCGCATGCCCTTGCCGCCGCCGCCCGCCGACGGCTTCAGCAGCACCGGCATCCCGATCGCGCCCGCCGCGTCCGCCAGCTCGGCGTCGCTCAGGCCGCTGCCCGAGGAGCCGGGCACCACCGGAACCCCCGCCGCCCGCACCGACTCCTTGGCGCGGATCTTGTCGCCCATCAGCTCGATGGCGGAGGCGGGCGGCCCGATGAACACCAGCCCGGCGTCCGCGCACGCTCTGGCGAAGGCCGCGTTCTCCGCGAGGAAGCCGTAACCGGGATGGACCGCCCGCGCCCCTGTGCGGGCCGCCGCCGCCAGCAGCCGGTCGATCGAGAGATAGCTCGCCGACGCGGCGGCCGGTCCGATCCGGACAGCCGTGTCGGCCTCCCGCACATGCCGGGCGTCCTCGTCCGCGTCGCTGAAGACCGCCACCGAGCGCACGCCCAGCTCGCGCAGGGTGCGGATGACGCGGACCGCGATCTCACCGCGGTTGGCGACCAGAACCGTGTCGAACATTCCCGCCCTCACTCTCCCGCTCCCATGGCCCTCTCCCGCTCCCACCGCGGCTCTCACATCCGGAAGACGCCGAAGCCGGGCTCGCCCAGCGGGGCGTTGGCACACGCGGTCAGGGCCAGCCCCACCACCTGCCGGGTCTCCAGCGGGTCGATCACCCCGTCGTCCCAGAGCCGCGCGGTCGCGTAGTAGGCGTTGCCCTGGGACTCGTACTGCGCGCGGATCGGGTCCTTGAAGGACTCCTCGTCCGCCGCCGGCCACTCCTCGCCGCGCCCCTCGATCTGGTCGCGCTTGACGGTCGCGAGGACGGAGGCGGCCTGCTCGCCGCCCATCACCGAGATCTTGGCGTTCGGCCACATCCACAGGAAGCGGGGGGAGTAGGCCCGGCCGCACATCGAGTAATTGCCCGCCCCGTACGAGCCGCCGACCACGACCGTCAGCTTCGGCACGCGCGCGCAGGCCACCGCCGTGACCATCTTCGCGCCGTGCTTGGCGATGCCGCCCGCCTCGTAGTCCCGGCCGACCATGAAGCCGGAGATGTTCTGGAGGAAGAGCAGCGGGATGCCGCGCTGGTCGCACAACTCGATGAAGTGCGCGCCCTTCTGGGCCGATTCGGAGAACAGGATGCCGTTGTTCGCGACGATCCCGACCGGATGGCCGTGGATCCGCGCGAAGCCGGTGACCAGGGTCGTACCGAACTCGGCCTTGAACTCGGCGAACCGGGAGCCGTCCACCACACGGGCGATGACCTCGCGGACGTCGTAGGGCGTACGGGAGTCGACCGGCACCACGCCGTACAGCCCCGCCGGGTCGGCCTTGGGCTCCTCGACCGGCTCGACGGACCAGGGCGGCGCGCCGCGCGCGGGGAGCGTGGACACGATGGTGCGCACGATCCGCAGCGCGTGCGCGTCGTCCTCCGCGAGATGGTCGGTGACCCCCGACGTACGGGAGTGGACCTCGCCGCCGCCCAGCTCCTCCGCCGTGACGACCTCGCCCGTCGCCGCCTTCACCAGCGGCGGCCCGCCGAGGAAGATCGTCCCCTGGCCGCGCACGATCACGGCCTCGTCGCTCATCGCCGGGACGTACGCGCCGCCCGCCGTGCACGAACCGAGCACCGCCGCGATCTGCGGGATGCCCGCGCCCGACATCCTGGCCTGGTTGTAGAAGATCCGCCCGAAGTGGTCACGGTCGGGGAAGACCTCGTCCTGCATCGGCAGGAAGGCGCCCCCGGAGTCCACCAGATACAGGCACGGCAGCCGGTTCTCCAGGGCGACCTCCTGGGCGCGGAGGTGCTTCTTGACCGTCAGCGGGTAATACGTGCCCCCCTTGACCGTGGCGTCATTGGCGACCACCACGCACTCCCGGCCGCTGACCCGGCCGATCCCCGCGATCACCCCGGCGGCCGGGGCCGCCCCTCCGTACATCCCCTCCGCCGCGAGCGGCGCCAGCTCCAGGAAGGGCGAACCGGGGTCCAGCAGCGTGTCCACCCGGTCGCGCGGGAGCAGCTTCCCGCGCGCCGTGTGCCGCGCCCGGGCCTGCTCGCCGCCGCCCAGCCGCGCCGCCGCCAGCCGGGCGCGCAGACCGTCGGCCAGCTCCTCGTGCGCCGCCTCGTTGGCCCGCCAGGAACTCGCCGTCGGATCGGCGGTGCTCGTCAGCACCGGTGCCTGCCGCATCGCTCTCCCCGCCCCTCTTCCGGTCACTCCGGTCGCTCAGGTCGCTCCGGCTCATCACTCCGGCCCGCCCCGTCCGGGGCGCACCGTGTTAATCACCGTTAACCTCATTCTGCTCCAGGTTAACGCTCGCTAACCGCGCCGTCTAGAATGATTTCCCATGAGCACCAGGACCGCGGCTCCGACCCGCCGTGAACAGATCCTCAGACAGGCGGCACGCCTCTTCGCCGAGCGCGGTTTCCACGGGGTCGGAGTCGACGAGATAGGGGCGGCCGTCGGTATCAGCGGCCCCGGCCTGTACCGGCACTTCGCGGGCAAGGAGGCGATGCTCGCCGAACTGCTGGTCGGCATCAGCAGCCGGCTGCTGGACGGCGGCAAGCTGCGCGTGCGCGAAGCGGGCCCCGACGGCGACCCGGCGGCCCTGCTCGCCGCGCTGATCGACGGCCACATCGACTTCGCCCTCGACGACCGCCCGCTGATCACCCTCCACGACCGGGAGCTGGACCGGCTGAGGGACAGCGACCGCAGGCTGGTGCGCCAGTTCCAGCGGCAGTACGTCGAGCTGTGGGTCACGGTCGTACGGGAGCTGTACCCGCACGTCCCGGAAACGCGGGCACGCGGCGCGGTCCACGCCGTCTTCGGCCTGCTGAACTCCACCCCGCGCCTCGGCCCGCCCGGCGGCGGCCAGCCCCGGCGCGCGGCGACGGAGTCCCTGCTGCGCCGCCTCGCGCACGGCGCGTTCGCGGCGCTGGGCGACGACACGGACCCTGCGGACGGCGAAGGCGCCTGACGCCGGTCCCGTCGGCGTCAGGCGCCCGTCACCCGGGCCCGGGTGACGGGCCCGGACCCGGACCTGGAAACCCCGGACCCGGACCCGGAGACCCCGGACCCGGACCCGGAGACCCCGGCCCCGGACCCGGAAGAAGGCATCCGCGTCAGGAGGCGCTGAGCCCCGCCAGCTCCCGCGCCAGGGTCTCCACCGGCTGGAAGGTCACACCGAGCAGCGCCACGTGCTTCCAGTGGAGGGCGCCGTCAGGGCCGATCAGGAACACCGACCGGCGCACCCCGATCCCCCGCGCGGCGATCCCGAACGCCTGCGCGACGGACCGGTCGGTGTCGGCGAGCAGCGGAATCCGCAGATCGTACTTACGGGCGAACGCCTCATGGCTGTCGACATCCTGCGGACTGATGCCCCACACCTCCGCCCCGAGGTCGGTGAAGGTCTCCAGACCGCTGGAGTACGAGCACAGCTGCTTGGTGCAGACGCTGGTGTCGTCGCCGGGGTAGAACGCGAGGACGAGGGGGTGCCCCCGCCGTTCCGACAGGCGGTAATCCCGCCGTACGAAGCTGTCGCCGTCGAGGACACCGCCCGGCAGGGTGAAGTCCGCCACCGGCCGGCCGAGGTCGGGTGAAGCTGCCACAGGTCACTCCCAAGCTGCGAGGAACATAAGGGCGGAACGCGAGGAACGTACAGGCAACGTACGGGGAGCCGGCGCGCCGCTCCCCGGCGGGTACGCGGGACGGGGCCGGACGCGGACATACGGCAGGCACCCGTCCGGCCGCGCCGCCGGCTGCCCGCCCCCACTCCGCGCCCGCCTGACGGCACAATGGGGACCATGTCCATACCCAGCCGCGCCGCCCTCGTCGACCACCTCGTCCGTACCCGAATCGCGGGGAACGTCGCCACACCGCGCGACAACAACCTCTCCCACTACCGCAAGCTCGCCAACGGCGACCGCCATTACTGGCTCGGCCTTGAGCTGGGGGACCGCTGGACCGACGAGCAGGACGTGCTCGCCGTGATGGCCGAACGGTGCGGCGTGAACGACGACCCGGAGCACCGGTCCGGGCAGGACACCATCGATCCCGAGCTGACCGTGAACGCGCTGGAGCGGATGGCCGGCAGGCTGCGGAAGGCGGCCTCGGGCCGGGAGCGCGTGCTGTTCGCGACCGGCCACCCGGGCGGTCTGCTCGATGTCCACCGGCAGACGGCGGACGCCCTGCGCGCGGCCGGGTGCGAGATCGTCCGCATCCCCGGCGGGCTCGTCGCGGACGAGGGCATGGTCTTCCAGTTCGCCGATGTGGCGATGCTGGAGCGGGGCGCGACGCTCTGGCACACCCACTCGCCCGAGCCGATGCGCGCCATCCTGGACGGTCTGGAGCGCGACGGCAGACCGCGCCCCGATCTGGTGGTCGCCGACCACGGCTGGGCGGGGTGCGCGGGCCAGCGCGGGGTCGACTCCATCGGTTACGCGGACTGCAACGACCCCGCCCTGTTCCTGGCGGAGGCCGAGGGCACGCTCCAGGTGACGGTCCCGCTGGACGACCACGTGACGGACCCGCGCTTCTACGACCCGATGACCGCGTACCTGCTGAACGAGGCCGGTCTGATCTGAGCCACACCGCTTCGCGTCTGAGTCACGCCGCTTCGCGCGGGGGCGCGCACCCCCGCGCGCGTCACGGTCCGTTTCCGTCACCGCGAGCCCTCCCGTCGTCGCGAGGTCCGTTTCCGTCACCGCGAGCCCTCCCGTCCGCGTCGATCGGTTCAGTCACGCGGTACCCGGATCACGCCCTCCTGGATGACGGAGATCGCCAGGCTGCCGTCCCGCGTGTAGATCCGCGCCTGGCCCAGCCCCCGACCGCCGTGGGACGACGGTGACGTCTGGTCGTACAGCAGCCACTCGTCCGCCCGGAACGGCCGGTGGAACCACATCGCGTGGTCCAGACTCGCGCCCACCACGTCCCCGGTCACCCAGCCGCCCCTGCCGTGCGCCAGCAGCACCGGATCGAGCAGCGTCATGTCGGAGACATAGGTCGCCAGGCAGACGTGCAGCAGGGGATCGTCGGTCAGCTTCCCGGCCGTGCGGAACCACACCTGCGAACGCGGCTCGCGCGGCGTTCCCACGCTTCCGTACGGCGGGCTGTCCACGTACCGCAGATCGACCGCCGCCCGCGCCTCCAGCAGCCGGTCCGCGGCCTCCTGGTCCATGAACCCGGCGGCATGGGACGGCAGCAGCGTCTCCGCGGCCGTCGGCAGCGTCTCCGGGTCCGGCGCCGGCGGCATCGGCGACTGGTGCTCCAGACCCTCCTCGTACGTGTGGAACGACGCCGAGAGATGGAAAATGGGCTGCCCGTGCTGGATCGCGACGACCCGGCGCGAGCTGAAGGAACGGCCGTCCCTGATCCGGTCCACCGTGTAGACGATCGGCGCGCCGACGTCGCCCGTTCTGAGGAAGTACGCGTGCAGGGAGTGCGCCGTACGGTCGGCCGGGACCGTACGGCCCGCCGCCACCAGCGCCTGGGCGGCGACCTGGCCGCCGAAGACGCGCGGTATGACCGCGAGGCGGCTCAGGCCGCGGAAGATGTCCTCCTCGATCCGCTCCAGGTCGAGCAGATCGAGGAGGTCCTCAAGGGCGTCCGGTCTGTCGTCGGGGGACATGACCGGTGCTTACAGTCCCATCGACTTGGCGATGATCATCTTCATGACCTCGCTGGTGCCGCCGTAGATCCGGTTGACCCGGTTGTCCGCGTACAGCCGGGCGATCGGGTACTCGTTCATGTAGCCGTAGCCGCCGTGCAGCTGGAGGCACTTGTCGATGACGCGGTGCGCGACCTCGGTGGTGAACAGCTTCGTGGAGGCGGCCTCGGCGGCCGTCAGCTCGCCCAGGTCGTGCGCCTCCAGCGCGCGGTCCACGACGGCCTCCGCCGCGTCCACCTCGGCCTTGCAGGCGGCCAGTTCGAACTTGGTGTTCTGGAAGGACGCGACGCTCTGCCCGAAGACGGTCCGCTCCGTCACATACGCCTGCGCGAACCTGACCGCCGCCGCGGCCTGCGCGTACGCGCCCATGGCGATGCCGAGGCGTTCCTGCGGCAGGTTCTGGCCCAGGTACGAGAAGCCCTTGTTCTCCTCACCGAGCAGGTCCCCGACCGGGACCTTGACATCGGTGAAGGACAGCTCGGCGGTGTCGGAGGTCCGCAGCCCCAGCTTGTCGAGCTTGCGCCCGACCGCGTACCCCTCCGCCTTCGTGTCCACGACCAGCAGGGATATGCCGAAGCGGCGGTCCTCGGGGGTCGGCGCTGCGGTACGGGCACAGACGATCACGCGGTCCGCGTGGACACCGCCGGTGATGAACGTCTTCGCGCCGTTCAGCACGTAGTGCGTACCGTCCTCGGAGAGCTTGGCGGTGGTCTTCATCCCGGCCAGATCCGACCCGGTGCCCGGCTCGGTCATGGCGATCGCGTACATCGTGCGGCCACTGACGAAGTCCGGCAGCCAGCGCTTCTTCTGCGCCTCGGTGGCGTACGCCTTCAGATAGGGCAGGCAGAGCGCGACATGGACGCCCGAGCCACCGAAGGAGACGCCCGCGCGTGCGGTCTCCTCGGAGATGATCGCCTGGAACTTGAAGGACTCCTCGCCGGCGCCGCCGTACTCCTCGGGCACCTCGATACCGAAGACGCCCAGCTCACCAAGGGTCAGATAGAAGTCACGGGGCGCCTGGCCCGCCGCGTACCACTCGTCGTAGACGGGGACGACCTTCGCCTCGATGAAGGCGCGGATGGTCTCGCGGAACGCCTCATGATCCTCGTTGTACACGGTACGGCGCACTGGAAGGGCCTCCTTTGCGGCTAACCCGCCGCCGCTCTCGCGTAGGTGGTTGCTCGCCGTCGGGGTTGCTCAGTTGATGGCTGAGGTTGCGGATCTAAGCGCTTGCTCAGTCAAAGTTACCCAGGGGTTCGGCCGAGTGTCCAGGGTCCGCAGGGCGCTGGGCGGTCGTACGCGTCACAGCGCGCGCCGACCAGCATGCCGTGCGGCCGGACCCAACGTCACCGGTTCCCGTGGTCCTCGACCAGGTGGGAGATGAGCGGGAGCGGCACGTCGGCCCGGTGCCGGTCCCGGCGCTGGTCGCGCAGGGCTGCGTCGAGTGCCCGCGCAGACGGGCCAGGGCGCCGGGCTCCCCGTCCTCCACCTCGTAGATCACCGGTCGGGCGGTCAGGTCCGGGCTCTCGGTGAGCGGCCGGCGCGTGGCAAGGGCCGGCGGGTCGGGGTCGGGGAGTATCGCAGTTACCGTCGACGCGGGGGGTGATGTGCGGCGGACTGTCTGCCGTCGTGGCGAACCGGCCACCGGCGAACGGCATTCTGCTGATGATTCTTTCCTCCGCTCGCCCTTGAAAGGTCGCCTGGCTCTTTGAATTCTGGATCGATTAAGCAACCTTCATCTCAAGCTGGGTGTTCCATTTCGGCTCCACGTCTGCCAAGAGCTACAGTGAGCCTGCGGGAGCGGTGGGTCGATCCCCGCGATTCTGCCCGTTGATCTCCGATTGCGAACCCGCCGGAGGTCCAGCGGGAACCACTCAAAATCTATCCATCTCGATCTACTGTTCTGAGCCAGGGAAGGATTCGGGATTTCCGCGCGAGGTCAGGATCACTCGCGCCCTGCACGATCTTTGGGTCAGAAGTTCTCGGGCGCGTGAATCGCGCTCGCATTTCATCTCTCATCTCATGCCTCGGATCCCCGAAGCTTTCGTGCCATATCAACGTCCTTCTGTAGTCCGCTGAGCCGAGGTGGCTCCCGGCTTGCGTCGAGCACGACTGCGTGCAACCGGTCTCCGACCAGAGGTGGCGAGATGCTCTCGTCCCACCAGGAGGGATGCTTCACCTGGTCGATGAATCCGGTCTCGCCGTCGGCTTCCACCCGTGCCCCCACCGGGGCGACCGCGACCACGATAACGTCGACTTCCTGATGATTTTGGAACGGCATTAAGGTCCTCCGAATATGGAAATCCAGCTGCGATTTTTGGTTAGCTCGTTGAATCGGCTAAGCTTCTCCAAGGGGATTTCGAACTCCGGGCGTGCGGCCCCATTGGGGCCGTTGTAATCATGAATCTTCGCATGTTTTTAGAATTCCTTCAGGAGTAACAGGAGAGGAGATGCGAGTCCAGGTAACTCGGACTCGTCCTCATGTAGTGGAAATGGGTTTCGGATGTCGCCGAGTGGATTTGATTCGGCGACCGGTTTCTTTGGCTTCCTTGTTATTTGGGAAATATTCGTCCGCTACCACAGAAACTCCGGCAACAGCCGTCTCGGCTCAGTCATGGCTCGGAAGAGAGCCTCCGCGTGCCCCGTCCAGGCGGGTGCCGGTCATCACGGTCCCTTCGGTCTTCGCTGAAATCAGCACGGCAGAGCGCAGATCTGAGTTCGACAGATCGGCGTCTGTGAGATCGGCAGCGATCAGCCGGGCGCGGCGGAGCGAAGCGCCGCGGAGGATCGCCCGGTCAAGGCGTGCGCGTGACAGTACGCAGTCGTCGGCCTGGGCACCGCTGAGATCGCTCGCCGTGAAGACGGCCAGGCCCGCGCTCGCCCGCGTCAGAAACGCACCCACGAGTTTCGCCCCACTCAGGTCCGCGCCCGTCAGCGAGGCGTCGGACAGGTCGGACTCGCTCAAGAGGCATCCACTCAGATCCGCGTAGCTCAGGTATGCGCCTTTCAGCTGCACCCCTCTGAGATCGGCCCCAGGCAGCGAGATTCCCCCCAGATCGTTCTCGGTGCCCCAGGGGGCTGACCATTCCCGCAATATGCCGCGCCAGTTTCCACCGTCTTCCAGGGCTTCACGGATTGCCGCGAGAACGGATGCATTCTCCGGCCGGTTCCACCGATTGCGCAGTTCCGTGGCGTGGTCGTGTTCTTCCGGCGAGGTAGTCATCGCGTGTACGGGTCCATTTCTGCCTGACTAGAGGTTCGCTTGGGCTTTCTCAACGTTGGCCGATCTGATGAAGGAATCCCTTGACGCGGTCCAGGTGATAGACGGTCTCATCGTGTTTCTTCAAGAGAACTTCAAGACCTCGTTCTGATATTCCGTCTGGAAGACGTTCCATTTCCTTCCACAATATTCGACGCGTCTTTTCGAGCCCTTGCTTCGCCTGGGTCAGGTCCGCGACGTGGTCGTAGGGCGTCCCGTCGGCCCTGCGCGCCACTACCTCGCCCGCCGACTCTCGTCTGGCAGCGGAGTAGTGATTGTGGTTCGGGTCGGAGTTGATGCGCCCGATCGGATCCGCCTTGATGTTCTCCAGCTTGTTGATCGCATTCAGTGCTTCGTCGCTGAGGCCCAAGCCACGGTAGGGAGAGAGGCCCAGCGGGTCGCACCACGTCAGCGGGTTGTGGACGTACGCGGCCGGGTTCGGGGCCGGGGCGAGGCCCAGGGGGTCCGGGGTGAGGTAGCGGGCCGTTTCGGGGTCGTAGTGGCGGTGGTGGTTGTAGTGGAGGCCGGTCTCGGGATCGTAGTACTGGCCGGGGAAGCGGAGCGGGGTGTACGCGCTGCTCGTTCTGGCCCAGGTGGTGGTGCCCCAGAGAGTGGCGCGGGTGTGCCAGGCGAGGGTGCCGGCTTCGTCGATGAGTTCGGTGGGGGTGCCGATGAGGTCGGTGGCGATGGCGAAGAAGCGTTCGTCGATCGCGTCCTGTGAGGCGTCCGGGGCGAGGATGCGTTCCGTCTGGGTGAGGGGGCGTAGTCCCTGGTGGTCCCAGGTGAGGGCGATGGGGTGGGGGAGGGCGGCAGAGGTG
The DNA here is from genome assembly GCF_042900885.1 of Streptomyces sp. NPDC012835. Classification (NCBI taxonomy): domain Bacteria; kingdom Bacillati; phylum Actinomycetota; class Actinomycetes; order Kitasatosporales; family Streptomycetaceae; genus Streptomyces; species Streptomyces sp. NPDC012835. Next base: position 947,506 of record NZ_JBIBBW010000002.1, on the reverse strand, counting down.
GTGGTCTGTTCGCAGAGGGTGGTGCCGTCCCAGGTGAAGCGGGTTTCCTCCACGACGGTCCGGCCGTCGTCGGCCAGGCGTTGTTTGGCGGTGCGGCGGCCGAGGGGGTCGTAGCGGTACTGCCATCGCGTGCCGTCGGGGGTGGTGACGGCGGTGAGGCGGTCCTCGGCGTCCCATTCGTAGCGCCAGGTGTCGGGTTTGCGGGAGAGCCGGGTCTTCTGGCGCAGGGTGATGCGGCCGGCGGCGTCGTGTTCGTAACGGACCGCGCCGGCGCGGGTGATGGTGGTGCCGGTGTAGGCGCGGGGGCCGGTCGCCTCGTGGCCCGGGTGGGAGGAGGGCCAGGACGCCGAGGTCTGGTTTCCGGCCGCGTCGTACGCGTACGTCTCCGTCCAGTCGGCCGCGGTGACGGTGGTGACCCGGCCTGCCTCGTCCAGGCCGAAGCGGTGCGCGCCGCGCAGGGTGTCGTCCAGGGCGGTGAGATGGCCGTCGGCGCGATAGGCGTAGGAACGGGCGCTGATCACCTCGCCACCGGTGACCGCGCGCTGCGTCGACAGCCGGCCCGCCTCGTCCCACGCCGACGTGAGGGTCAGGGTGTCGCCGAAAGCGCGTTCCAGTTCGCGGCCGGCGGCGTCGTGGGTGAAGGCGACGCGATGGTCGCCGCTGGTCAGGTGGGTGGGCCGGCCGGCCGCGTCGTAGACGTAGGCGGTGTGCCGGCCGGTGGGGGTGGTGCGGCGGGTGCGGCGGCCCAGCGCGTCGTACGCGTAGGTGGTGGCGCGTCCGTCGGCGAGTTCCGTTTTGACGTGGCCGCGCCGGTCGTACTGGTAGGTCAGCTCGCCGTCCGGGCCGGTGGCCTGGACCATCCGCCCGGCCCGGTCGTAGGAGTACGTGGTCACCCGGCCCGCCGCGTCCTTGCGGATCACCCGGCCGCGCGGGTCGTGCGCGTAGGCGACGGTCTCCCCGAGCGGGGTGACCTGGGCCGTGAGCTGCCCGGCCGGGTCGACGGTGTAGCCGACCGTCCGCCGGTCGAAGTCGGTCTCGGAGATCAGCCGGCCGGCCGCGTCGTAGGTGTACGACCAGGTCAGGCCCCCCGGGGCGGTGACCCGCTTCAGGCGCAGTTCCGCGTCGTGCGTGAACTCGTAGCGGGCGCCGTCCGGGCCGGTGCGGGACGTGAGCAGATCGAAGTGGGTGTATGCGAAACGGGTGGTGCCGCCGATGGGATCGGTGTGGGTGAGGCGGTTGCCCTCGCCGTCGTAGGTCCAGGACTCGGCCGCGCCGTCGGGGCCGGTGCGCCGGGCGAGTTCACCGTCGGCGCTCCACTCCAGGGTGGTGACGGCCCCCAGCGGGTCCGTCACGCGTACGGGACGGCCCGCGGCGTCGCGCTCGTAGCGGGTGGTGCCGCCGAGGGGATCGGTGATGTCCAGCGGGAGCCCGGCCGGGTCGCAGCGCACCCTCGTCACGTTCCCCAGCGCGTCGGTGACCGAGGTGATCCGGCCGCCCGAGTCGTACGCGTACCGGGTGGTATGACCGGCCTGGTCGGTGTGCGCGGTCCGGTTGCCGCGCTCGTCGTACTCCTGGTGGTGGGTTCCGTCCGGTCCGGTGAGCCGGGTCACCCGGCCCCATGGGTCGCGTACGGCGCGCAGTTCGCTGCCGTCGGGGTGGGTGACGCCGGCGAGCCTGCCGTCCCCGTCGTACGTGAGGGCGGTGGTGCGGCCGAGCGGGTCGGTGCGGCTCAGCTGATTGCCGTGCGCGTCGTAGGTGAAGCGGGTGGTGTGGCCGAGCGGGTCGGTGGTGGCCAGGACCTGGCACCTGTCGTCGATCAGGTGGTGGGTGACGTGGCCGGCCGCGGTGGTGAGGGTGGTGACGCGATGGCCGGTGGTGGGCTCGGGCTCGCTGTAGGCCAGGGTGAGCTGGAAGTGGCCCGCCTCGCCGCCTTCGGCGACGACCCGGTCCCGGTCGTCGTACGCGTAGTCGTAGCGGCTGTTGTTGGAGTCGGTCCAGCCGGTGACGCGGCGGCGCTCGTCGTAAGCGAAGGTGAGGGTGGCGCCGGAGGGTTTGGTGACGGCCGTCAGGTCGCCGTCCGTGTAGCCGTACGTCATGAGCGGCGTGGGCGGGTCGTCGGCCGCCCTCCCCGTGAGCGCGAGTTCCGTGACGCGCCCCTCGGCCGTGGATACGCGCAGGTGGTGACCGGCCGAGTGGACGAGGGCCCGGGGCGTGCCGTCGTCGGAGCGGTCGACGGTGATGATGTGGCCGTTGCGGTCGCCGGTCTGGACGAGCCAGGCGTCCCCGTCGTCGCCGGGTTCGGTGCCGGGCGGGGCGGCGAAGTGGCGTATCAGGCCCGTGTCGGGGTCGGTGACGCTGTAGTCGCCGTTCTCCTCGCGGGCCAGCAGGTTCCGCGAGGTGCCGCCGAGCGCGCGGGTCGGTGCGCCGGGGACGGGGTGCGGATACGTGAGCAGCAGGCCGTCGTCGGTGACGTGGACGATCCCGACCGGGTCGATCTCCAGCCGCTCGTCGACGGTGGAGGTCCACGACGGTCCGAAGAACCGGCCCACGGCGCAGCCGGATTCCGTACGCCGGGTGAAGACCAGCGGCAGCACGCCGGGCAGCGCCACATCGGTCTGCGGCAGGTACATCCGTCCTGAGGCCAGGTCCACCGGGTCGGTGCCCTGGCTGGTGCGCTTCGGGTCCGGGCGCTCGTGGGTGCCCTTCGGTGACTCGTCGGCCAGTTTGCGGGCCCTTCTCGCGTCGGTGGCCAGCTCCGCGGCCTCCTTCGCGACCCGGGCGCCCTTGACGCCCGCGCCCGCGCCTCCGGTGGCGGCGGTCATGACGAGGTCGGGGACCATACGGCCGAACCCCTCGGCGGGGTCCTTCATGAAGTCGGTGACCATCTGCTTGCCCGCGCCGTACGGGTCGTTGGCGACCTGGAGCAGCCCGGCGGCGGTGTTGTTCAGGTTGAGGGCGAACTCCGCGGGGTGGGTGAGGTTGTACGGGTCCATGGGGTTGACGCCGCGGGCGAAGGTGAGCAGCCCGGCGGTGCCCTTGACGATGCCGCCGCCGAAGTGGGTCTTCATCACCTCGTACTCGGTCATACCGTCCGACGCCTGCTCCGCGTACGAGGGCTTCGGCGGCGCCGCGTCCCGGGCGGCCCGTACCGCGCCGCGGGCCGTCTCGGCGGCGGTGTCGCGCTGGCGCCGGGCCTCCTTGAGGATGTCCCGCGCCTCCTCCACCTGGGCCTTGCCGGGGTCCTTGAACTCGCCCGGGTAGGGCGGCAGGGTGGCCGGGTCCTGCTGATCGGCGGGGAGCGCGTTGTAGCGTTCGGCCGCCTTCCGGTACGTGTCCGCCTTCTGGTTGTAGGTGGTCCGCGCCTCCTCGGACGCCTTCACCCCTGCCTTGTACGTGTCGATCGCGGTCTGCGCCTGGCCCTGGGCCCACTCGACGGTCCCGGCGAACTCCTCCAGCGCGCCGGCGGCCTTCTCGCAGGCGTCCGCGCCCTTGAACCACTTCGGCGGCTCGATCGACACCGTCTCGCGGAACGCGTCCGCCGCCTGCCCCTTGACGGCGGACGAGTCCAGCCCCTTCAGACCGCGGCCGACATCGTCGAGGGCTTTCTGGAAGTCCTTCAGCCGGGTCGCGGTCGCGCGGAGCGTGGCGGCGCTTCCGTAGACGAGTTTGGTCCTGTCCTCCGTCTGGCCGAGGTCCATCTCCTCGACCTCGGCGCCCATCCGGTTGGCGACGGAACGGGACCGCTCCCGCATCCAGTCGGAGCCGGAGTCCCAGCCGACGTCCTTCATCCGGTCGGCGGTCCAGTTCCCGACGCCCTCGACCCGGTCGCCGGCCCACTCGGTCGCGCCCTCCACCGCGTCCTCGACGACATCGGGGGTGATGTCGTGCAGGAAGTCGCCGATGCCCATGGATTCAGTTCCCCCCGCTGCCGTCGCCCGGCTGCTGTTCCTGCTGCCGGGAGCGTTCCTCCGGTGACGGACCGAACGTGCTGTCCACGGCCCGGTCGTAGTCCGCCTCGTCCACACCGATCAGGCTGCTGATCACACTGGCAGGCTGACCGACGGTGCCCTCGGTCGCGAGCGCCCGCCCGGTGTCCTTCCAGGTTTGTCCCGCCTCGTCCGCCGTCCGCTCGAACGATTCCTCGCTGTAGTCGGGGTTCAGGTAGTCAGGGGTGAAGACGTCGCCCCAGCTCTGCTCCGTGACCTCGTCCTCGGAGGCGTACGGGTTGCCGACGGCCGCGTTCACCGCGACCTTCATCGTGCCCTGGACGTACCGGTCCTCCTCCCAGATGATCCCGGCGGCCAGCCCCAGCTTCTCCGCGATGGTGTTGGCGTCCTGCACCAGGGCCCGTACGCCCCACTCCCAGCGCTCGCAGTAGTCCTCGAAGTCGACGGACAGACCGTGGTGTCCGGCCTCCATCCCCGTGATCGACAGGCCCGAGAACCCCTTGCCCAGCACCGAACCGGTCCCGGTGCCGACCTCGCCCAGCTCGGCCACGATCGCCCGCAGTCCGCTGGTGATCAGCTGGACGCTCTCCGCGCCGACGTTCAGGTCCTCCGCGCCACCGCCGGTCATCAGGCACGCTCCTGTCGCGGTACGACCGTACGGGCAGTCGCTACGTCCACCGCGTCCACGGCGACCGCGTCGGGCACGATCCCCACCACGGGCGGGAACAACATCGATCCGTCCGCGTCCGCGACATTGATCGCCACCCCGCCCGGCACCCCCATCGCCGGCACGATCTCGTCCAGCAGCCGTGCCCCGCGCAGCTCCGCGAACTCCCAGGCTCTGCCGGTGTCGCGCCCGTCCCCGGTGTCCCGTGCCCTCGCGAACCTGGCGAGCGCGGCCTCGTCCGTGAACCCGAAGACCCACCGGACCCCGCCCGACTCGCCCGTCCGCAGCCCGCCGCCGTCGAGCGGCACCAGCACCAGCGCCCGCCGCAACTCACCCACCAGCGCACGCGGATCACCCCAGCCGGCCCGGCGCTCGGCTATCCGCGCGGCAAGCGCCGTTCCGGCAGACGCCGACCCGCCGGACGTTGATCCATCATGTATTGATCCGCCCCGCATCGATCCGTCAGGCGTTGATCCGTCCCGCGTTGATCCGGCACGCATCGAGTCGTCGGACATGAGGCCCCCCGTCGCTGAACAACGAGGGATCAGGCTACTGGTGGTGCCCGCAGGGCGGAGGAGGGGCTGTCACCGAGTCGCTCGCACCGACCGTCACGACTGCCGCAGCGCGAACCACAGCTCCATCCGTACGTCCGCGTCGTCCAGATCCGCGTCCAGCAGGGCGGCGCAGCGGGCGACGCGCTGGCGGACCGTGTTGCGGTGGACGGACAGGGCCACGGCCGTACGGTCCCAGCCGCCGTGCAGGGAGAGCCACGTCCGCAGGGTCTCGACCAGCGCGGGGGAGCCGCCGGGGCCGGTGAGCGGGGCCAGGCGCGCGCGGGCGTGCGCGGCGGCCTCGTCGGGGGCGAACAGGCCCGCGAAGCCCGCCTCTTGATGGCGTACGAGCGGGGTACGGGTCGCCTCGGCGCGGCCGAGCGCACGCCGCGCGCGGGTGTCGGCGGTGGCGAGGCCGGCCGGGTCGGCCGCGTCGACCGGATCGCTGACGCCGAGGGTCCAGCCCGTCCTGGCGGTGACCTCGCGGTCGGTGAGAATCCGGACCGTATCGCCGTCGTTGTCGACCAGCGCGCTCCCCAGCGACGCCGCCAGCGCCCCCGCCGCGAAGGGGGTGTCACCGCCGCGCGCGTGGACGACCGTCCAGGGGCCGGGGCCGAGCAGGGGCGCGGCCTCGGCGGGCGAGTCGCCCAGCAGCAGCCGTACGAGCGCCGCCGAGCGGCCGGCCTCCGCCGCGCTCTGGTGGGGTGCGGTGAGCAGGGACAGCAGGACGACGGCGACGCCGGTGATGGTGTGGTCGCCGGCCTGCCGGGCCTCGGCGGCCACCCCGAGGACCAGCCCCTGGCCGCCCCCGAGCGCGTAGGCGGTCAGGTGCGCGCGGTCGGCGGTGTCGGTCGCGGAAGTGGGGCCGCTCGCGGAGGTGGGGCCCGTCCCGGAGGCGAGCCCCACCTCCGGGACGGGCCCGGCGGCCGGCGGCGAGCCGGTGTGGGCGGCGCGGCCGGGGCTCGTGCGCACCACCCGGGCCAGCCGGGCGAGCGCCGTGCGGGCGCCGGGCGACGGGACGCGGCCCGTCGCGTGCAGCTCCGCGCCGTCCGGGGCGAACAAGACCGCCCTGCCGTTCAGCCGTACCGCCAGCTGCCGCAGAACAGCCGGTACGGGATCGGGGCGGGCGGCGGCCGACGCCAGGCCCTGCTGGGCGTCCGTCACCCGGCGCAGCTCACGGTGGCGCGCCTCCGCCATCAGCCGCCACACCCCGCGCGCGACCGCCGTGAACCGCGTGCGGGGCGGCACCTCCAGCAGCGGCAGGCCGTGCCGGTCGCACGCCTCGATCAGCGCCGCCGGCACCGTGTCGTACACCGGCGTCACCCCGAAGCCCAGCGCGGCGGCGCCCGCCTCGACCACCCGCGCCGTGTACGCGTCCGCGTAGCCGTCGGTGAGCTGCACACCGGCCGTGAGCAGCAGCTCGCCGCCGAGCAGATACGGATACGGGTCGGTCATCTCCGAGGTGTGCACCCAGTGCACGGCCCGCGATCCGGCGTCGTCCGGACCGGCGATCCGGCGCAGTCCCAGCTCGCGGTCGGCGAGGAGGGCGGCCAGCGGGACCGGCGGGGTGGGCGGGGAGGCGAGAGGCTCCGGCATGGATATTCCATCCATCGACGGCGGGAAGTTTGGAGGAAACGTACACTTCAGCGCCGCTTTCCGGCCACCTACCGTCATGTCCCACACATCAGTGGGGGCGAGCGGAGACGGAGGAAGCCCATGGCTGTCGATTACGCGGTGATCGTCGTCTACCTGGCGGGCATGCTGGCCATGGGCTGGTGGGGCATGCGCCGGGCCAAGTCCAAGAGCGAGTTCCTCGTCGCGGGCCGCCGCCTCGGGCCCGGAATGTACTCCGGCACCATGGCGGCGATCGTCCTGGGCGGCGCCTCCACCATCGGCGGGGTGGGGCTCGGCTACAAGTACGGCCTCTCCGGCGCCTGGATGGTCTTCACCATCGGCCTCGGACTGCTCGCCCTCTCGGTCTTCTTCTCCGCGCGGATCGCCCGGCTGAAGGTGTACACCGTCTCCGAGATGCTCGACCTGCGCTACGGCGGCCGGGCAGGCGTCATCTCGGGCGTGGTCATGTGGGCGTACACGCTGATGCTCGCGGTGACCTCGACCATCGCGTACGCCACGATCTTCGACGTGCTGTTCGACCTGAACCGGACCGTCGCGATCGTCCTGGGCGGCGCGATCGTCGTCGCCTACTCGACGCTCGGCGGCATGTGGTCGATCACGCTCACGGACATGGTCCAGTTCGTCGTCAAGACCATCGGCGTACTGCTGCTCCTGCTGCCTATCGCGGTGGTCAAGGCGGGCGGCTTTGGTGAGATGCGGGCCAAGCTCCCGACGGAGTACTTCGCGCCGTTCGGCATCGGCGGCGAGACCATCTTTACCTATGTGCTCATCTACACCTTCGGGATGCTGATCGGACAGGACATCTGGCAGCGGGTGTTCACCGCGCGCGGGGACAAGGTCGCGCGCTGGGGCGGCACCGTCGCCGGTACGTACTGTCTGGTGTACGCGCTGGCCGGAGCGGTGATCGGGACGGCCGCGAAGGTGCTCTACCCGAATCTGGCCAGCCAGGACGACGCGTTCGCGACCATCGTCAAGGACGAACTGCCCATGGGCGTCCGGGGGCTGGTGCTGGCCGCCGCCCTGGCGGCGGTGATGTCGACCTCGTCCGGCGCGCTGATCGCCTGCGCGACCGTCGCCAACAACGACATCTGGTCGCGGCTGCGGGGAGCGGGGCGGAAGAGGGGAGGCGGAGGCGCGACGGGGACAGCGGGCGGAGGCGCGACGGGGACAGCGGGCGGAGGCGGGACGGGGACAGCGGGCGGAGGCGGGACGGGGACAGCGGGCGAAGGCGCGACAGGAGAGGACGACGCCCGTGACGACGCCCGTGACGAGGTTCGGGGCAACCGCGTCTTCATCCTCGTCATGGGCATCGGGGTCGTCGTCATCGCCATCGCGCTGAACAACGTCGTCGAGGCGCTGACCGTCGCGTACAACCTCCTGGTCGGCGGGCTGCTCGTACCGATCCTCGGCGGGCTGCTCTGGAGGCGCGGCACGGTGTACGGCGCGCTCTGCGCGGTGGTCGTCGGCGGGGTGACGGTCGTCGCGCTGATGGCCGGTTACGGGATTCTCGCCAACCAGCCCATCTACTACGGGCTGCTGTCCTCCCTGGCCGCCTATCTGATCGTGAGCCTGGCGACGAAGCCCACGGACGAGGCCGTGCTCGCCGAGTGGCGCCGTCGGCTGGCCGGGGAGGGGCACGACGAGGACGCGGGCGACGAGGACGCGGGCGACAAGGGGGAGGGCGACGAAGGGAAGGGCGGCAAGGGGGAGGGTGGCCCGCCCGTTGTCAGTGGGCTGGTCCATTCTTGACAGAGCGACCCCAATCCATGCGGAACGGCGTGGACATCCACAAAACAGTGCAGGACCACAGCGCGGTGCGGAGCCGCACAGGCGATACCCGGAGAGGCCCGACGATGAGCAGCAACGGACACGACACCACGGACAGCCGCCCGCGCGGCCCCGTCGACTCCTCCCGTGTCCCCAGGTACGCGGGGCCCGCCACGTTCGCCCGGCTGCCCCGGCTCGACGAGGTGGGCCGCGCCGATGTCGCCGTCGTCGGCGTCCCCTTCGACTCCGGGGTCTCCTACCGCCCCGGCGCCCGCTTCGGCGGGAACGCGATCCGTGAGGCGTCGCGGCTGCTGCGCCCGTACAACCCGGCTCAGGACGCCTCGCCCTTCGCGCTCGCGCAGGTCGCGGACGCGGGCGACATAGCGGCGAACCCGTTCCACATCGACGAGGCCGTCGACACCATCGAGGCGGCGGCCGACGAGCTGCTCGGGACCGGCGCCCGGCTGATGACCCTCGGCGGCGACCACACCATCGCGCTTCCGCTGCTGCGTTCGGTCGCGAAACGGCACGGACCGGTCGCGCTGCTCCACTTCGACGCCCATCTGGACACCTGGGACACCTACTTCGGCGCCGAGTACACCCATGGCACCCCGTTCCGCCGAGCCGTCGAGGAGGGCATCCTCGACACGGAGGCCCTGTCCCACGTGGGCACACGCGGCCCGCTCTACGGGAAGCGGGACCTGGACGACGACGCGAAGATGGGCTTCGGCATCGTCACCTCGGCGGACGTCATGCGCCGGGGAGTGGACGAGGTGGCCGACCAGCTGCGGCAGCGCATCGGGGACCGTCCGCTGTACATCTCCATCGACATCGACGTGCTGGACCCGGCGCACGCGCCCGGCACCGGCACCCCCGAGGCCGGCGGGCTGACCTCGCGCGAGCTGCTGGAGATCCTTCGGGGGCTGGCCTCCTGCCACCTCGTCTCGGCCGACCTCGTGGAGGTCGCGCCCGCCTACGACCACGCGGAGATCACCTCGGTCGCCGCCTCCCACACGGCGTACGAGCTGACGACGATCATGTCCCGTCAGATCGCGGCCGGCCGCGAGGGCGGCGCCGGAAGGACAGGGGCGTAATGCACGACCACGAGACTCCGCCCTTCACCCCCGAACAGACCGCGGCCGCCCTCAACCCTCCGCCCGGCCGGACCGGCGGGGACCTCGTCGTCGAGACGCTCTACGGCCTCGGCGCCACCACCGTCTTCGGGCTGCCGGGACAGCACGCGCTCGGCATGTTCGACGCGCTGCGCCGCTCGTCCCTCGACTACGTCGGTCTGCGCGTCGAGAACAACGCGGGCTTCGCCGCCGACGCGTACGGCCGGGTCACCGGCGAGGTCGCCCCGCTGCTGCTCTCCACCGGCCCCGGCGCGCTCACCGCGCTCGCCGCGCTCCAGGAGTCGGCGGCGGCCTCGGCCCCCGTCCTCGCCGTCTCCAGCCAGGTGCCGTCGGCCGGGCTCGGCGGCGGACGCCACGGCTACCTGCACGAACTCCGCGACCAGCAGGCGTCCTTCCGCGACATCGTCAAGTCCGTCCACCCGGTCCGTACCGCCTCGCAGATCCCGTCCGCGATCGCCGCCGCCTGGGAGTCCGCGCTCACCGCCCCGCACGGCCCGGTCTGGGTGGAGATCCCGCAGGACGTGCTGCTCGCCGAGACCTCGCTGCCGCCCGTCACCGCGATGGACGCCACCCCGCGTGACCTGCGGCCCCGGCCCGAGCTGACCGCCGTCGCCGCGCACGCCCTGTCGCACGCCGGGCGTCCGGTGATCATCGCGGGCGGCGGGGTCGTACGGTCCGACGCGGCCGGCAAGCTCCGCGCGCTCGCCGAGAAGCTGGACGCGCCGGTCGTCACCACCTTCGGTGGCAAGGGCGCCTTCCCCTGGGACCACCCGCTGTCGCTCCGGTCCTGGCTGGAGGACCGGCACACCACCGACTTCCTGGAGGACGCCGACGTCCTGCTGGTGGTCGGCTCCGGTCTGGGTGAACTCTCCTCGAACTACCACACCTTCCGCCCGCGCGGCCGGGTGATCCAGATCGAGGCGGACCTCGGCAAGCTGGAGTCCAACCATCCCGCGCTCGGTATCCACGCCGACGCCAGGAACGCGCTGTCCGCGCTGCTGGAGGCGGTCGAGGAGCGGCACGACCCGGCCGCCGCGGCGGCCGTCCGTACGGTGCTGGCGAAGGTACGGGAGCGGATCGCGGCCCAGGACCTCGCGCTGGAGCAGCGGGTGCTCGCCTCGGTCCGCGAGGCGCTGCCCGCCGCGTCCCCCAGCTTCTGGGACATGACGATCCTCGCCTACTGGGCCTGGTCGGCCTGGCCGGGTCCGATGCACTCCGGCCAGGGCGCCGGTGGCCTCGGCTACGCCTTCCCGGCGGCGCTCGGCGCCGCCGCCGCCGACCGGACCAGGCCCGTACTCGCCGTCTCGGGCGACGGCGGGGCGATGTACTCGATCGCGGAGCTGGCCACCGCCCGTCAGTACGCCCTGCCGGTCACCTGGCTGATCGTGGACGACGGCGGTTACGGCATCCTGCGCGAGTACATGACCGACGCCTTCGGCGAGTCCTCCGCCGCCGAGGCCACCGAGCTGGCCCGTCCGGACTTCGTGGCCCTCGCCGAGTCCTTCGGCGTCCCGGCGGTCCGTACGACACCGGAGGGCCTGCGCGAGGACCTCGCCAGGGCGCTGGCGGAGCCAGGACCCTCGGTCGTGGTGCTGCCGGCCCTGCTCAAGATGTTCGCTCCGACACATCTGCTCCGGCACGGCTGACACGTCTGCTCCGAAACGGCCGACACGTCTGCTCCGGCACGGCGGATACGTCTGCTCCGAAACGGCCGACACGTCTGCTCCGATACACCTGACCGGGGCCGCCCCTGCCCGGCGCCGGCCCGAGCGGTGCCGGGCGGCGTGCGGGTGCCGGGTTTTTTTACCTGTCCGGCTCTGTGTCCGGCGCCATACAACCTTTCACCCCTCCCCATGCATCATGTCTGGCGAGTGCGCCGCCAGGAGCGCACAGCCGTGCCCGTAGCGGCAGACGTAGCAGGGGCGGGACTTCTTCATGACTCACCACCGAATACCCCGGCGTGCCCGGGGCGTCCTCTCGGCTGCCCTCACCGGCGCCGTCCTCGTACCGCTGTTCGCGGCGGCGGCACCGGCCTCGGCGGCGGCCCCGGCCGTGGTCTGCACCTCGGACAAGGCGGGACTGGCCGCCAAGCTGTCCAAGGACGTCACCGCCGCGCTCAAGGGCCGGAAGAGCACCACCGCGCTCTCCCTCCACGACCGCACGACCGGCACGCGCTGCACGCTGCGCGCCACCCAGCGCTACGACTCGGCGAGTGTGGTCAAGGTCACCGTCCTCGGGACGCTGCTCTGGGACGCGCAGAAGACGAAGCGCGCTCTCACGGCACGTGAGAAGAGGCTGGTCACGGCGATGATCACCAAGTCGGACAACGACTCGACCACGGCGCTCTGGAAGCAGCTGGGTCTCACCAAGGTCAAGGGCTTCCTCAAGGCCGCGAAGATGACCCGGACCGTCCCCGGTGCCGACGGCTACTGGGGGCTGACCCAGATCACCGCCGACGACGAGAAGCGGCTGCTCGACCTGGTGACCGCCAAGAACGCCGTCCTGACCGACGCGTCGCGCGCGTACATGCTGGACCGGATGAACAAGGTCGTCGCCGCCCAGCGCTGGGGCGTCCCGGCCGGCGCCCCCACGAGCGCCAAGGTCCACCTCAAGAACGGCTGGCTCCAGCGCTCCACCCACGGCTGGCGCGTGCACAGCATCGGCGCGTTCACCGGCAAGGGCCACGACTACACGCTCTCCGTGCTCACCCATGACAACAAGACGATGAACGACGGCGTCAACACCATCCAGGCCGTCGCCAAGGCGATCCACAAGGACCTCAACCCGACCGCCGCCAAGACCACCGCCACGGTCCCCGTCGCGCCGTCGGCCACGTACGAGTCCATGCCGGCCACCCCGGAGCGGCCCGCTCGGTAAGCCCCCCGGCGCCCGGCCCTCGGGTCCTGCGGTCCCAGGACCGCAGGACGGCATTTGTTGCGGAGGGATGAAATCCGCCGCGACCCGCGTTGGTGCCTCCGGCAGATCAGGGCGATCGGTCCGGACGATCAGGAGGCACCAGTGGCGGCGGGCGAACAGGGCTGGGCACGGCGGCTGACCGGATACGCGTGGCGATACCGGCGCAATGCGGTGCTCGCCCTCGGCTCCTCGCTCGTGGGCATGGCGGTGATGGCCCTCGTACCGCTGATCACCAAGGTCGTCATCGACGACGTGATCGGGGACGGCAGCCGCTCCCTCCTCGTCTGGACCGGCCTGCTGGTCGTCGCCGCGCTCGCCGTCTACGCGGCGACCTACGTCCGCCGCTACTACGGCGGCCGGCTCGCCCTCGACGTACAGCACGACCTCCGCACGGAGATGTACGAGACGATCGGCCGCCTCGACGGCCGCCGCCAGGACACGCTGTCCACCGGCCAGGTCATCGGCCGCGCCACCAGCGATCTCCAGCTCATCCAGAGCCTGCTTTTTATGTTGCCGATGACCATCGGCAACGTCCTGCTGTTCCTGATCTCCCTGGGGATCATGGCGTGGCTCTCACCGCCGCTGACCCTGATCGCCCTGGCCGTCGCCCCCGCCGTCTGGTTCATAGCCCGCCGCAGCCGCGCCAAGCTGCACCCCGCCACCTGGTACGCGCAGGCGCAGGCCGCCACCGTCGCCGGGGTCGTGGACGGAGCCGTCTCCGGAGTCCGCGTCGTCAAGGGCTTCGGCCAGGAGGAGCAGGAGACCGGCAAACTCCGTGCGACCGGCCGGGAACTCTTCGCCGCCCGGCTGCGCACCATCAGGCTCAACTCCCGCTACACCCCCGCCCTCCAGGCCGTACCGGCGCTCGGGCAGGTCGCGATGCTGGCGCTCGGCGGCTGGCTGGCGACCCGGGGCCAGATCACGCTCGGTACCTTCGTCGCCTTCTCCACCTATCTGGCGCAGCTCGTCGGCCCGGTCCGGATGCTCGCCATGGTCCTGACCGTCGGCCAGCAGGCGCGCGCCGGCGTGGAACGGGTGCTGGAGCTGATCGACACCGAGCCCACCCTCCAGGACGGTACGAAGGAGCTGCCGGCGGACGCCGAGGCGTCGGTCGAGTTCGACGACGTGTCGTTCGCGTACGAGGACGGCCGGCCCGTGCTCGACGGCTTCTCGCTGCGGATGAGCCCCGGTGAGACCGTCGCCGTCGTCGGCGCCTCGGGCAGCGGCAAATCGACCGTCTCCCTCCTGTTGCCCCGCTTCTACGACGTCGCGCGCGGCGCGGTCCTCGTCGGCGGCCATGACGTGCGGGAGCTGACCCTCCACTCGCTGCGCTCCGCCATCGGGCTCGTACCCGAGGACAGCTTCCTCTTCTCCGACACCATCCGCGCCAACATCGCCTACGGAAAGCCCGACGCGACCGAGGAGGAGATCCTCGGCGCCACCCGCGCGGCCCGGGCGCACGACTTCATCACCGACCTGCCCGAGGGCTACGACACGCCGGTCGGTGAGCACGGCCTCACCCTCTCCGGCGGGCAGCGCCAGCGCATCGCCCTGGCGCGGGCGATCCTCACCGACCCCCGGCTGCTCGTGCTGGACGACGCGACCTCGGCCGTCGACTCCCGGGTGGAGCACGAGATCCACGGCGCGCTGCGCGCGGTGATGGCCGGGCGGACGACCCTGCTCATCGCCCATCGCCGCTCCACCCTGGGCCTGGCCGACCGTATCGCCGTACTGGACGACGGGCGGCTCGCCGACATCGGGACGCACGACGAGCTCCAGGAGCGGTCCGCCCTCTACCGGCGGCTGCTGACCGAACCGGACGAGCTGCGCGGCGTCTCGCCCGGCCACCCCCCGGTCGCCGCCGGGTCACTGGCCGACGACTCGGACGAGTCGGTGGCGCAGGCCCGCGCGCTCCAGCAGGAGATCGACGCCGAGTTCGACGCGGAGCGCGGGGTGACCCCGGCCCTGTGGGTACGCGGCGAGCGATGTCGCGACGACTCCGCCGTGCGCGGCGCCGCTTCCGGGGCCGCTGCTTCCGGGGCCGCTGCTTCCGGGTCCGCTGCTTCCGGGTCCGCCGCCTCCGGGTCCGCCGCTTCCGGTGCCGCCGCCTCCGGTGCCGCCCCCGACATGCTCGCCCTGGTCGAGGCGCTGCCACCGGCCACCGATACCCCCGATGTCGACGAGCGCCGCGCGGTCGCCGCCGAGGAGTCGTACGGCCTGCGCAGGCTGCTGCGCGGGTTCGGGCCGCCGCTGCTGCTCAGCCTGTCGCTCGTCGCCGTCGACGCGGGCATGGGCCTGCTGCTGCCGGTCCTCATCCGGCACGGGATCGACGAGGGTGTGGAGCGTCTCGCGCTCGGCGCGGTGTGGGCCGCTTCGGCGCTGGGGCTGCTCGTCGTGCTCGTCCAGTGGGCCGCGCAGATCGGTGAGACGCGCAAGACCGGCCGTACCGGTGAGCGCGTCCTCTACGCGCTGCGGCTCAAGATATTCGCGCAGCTCCAGCGGCTCGGACTCGACTACTACGAGCGCGAGCTGACCGGCCGCATCATGACGCGGATGACGACCGACATCGACGCGCTGTCGACCTTCCTCCAGACCGGTCTCGTCACCGCTTTCGTCTCCGTCGTGACCTTCGCGGGCATCCTGGTCGTGCTGGTCGTCATCGACGTACAACTGGCCCTGGTCGTCTTCGCGACCCTGCCCGTGCTGATCGTCGGCACGGTCTTCTTCCGCCGCAAGAGCGTCCAGGCGTACGAGCTGGCCCGTGAGCGCGTCGGCGCGGTCAACGCCGATCTCCAGGAGTCCGTCTCCGGGCTGCGGATCGTCCAGGCGTTCCGCCGTGAGCGGGACGGCTACGAGCGGTTCGTGGCACGCAGCAACCACTACCGCACGGCCCGGGTGCGCGGGCAGTGGCTGATCTCGGTGTACTTCCCCTTCGTCCAGCTGCTGTCGTCGGTGGCCGCCGCAGCCGTGCTGATCGTCGGCGCGGGACGGGTGGAGGCCGGCACGCTGACAACCGGCGCGCTGGTCGCTTACCTCCTCTACATCGACCTGTTCTTCGCGCCCGTGCAGCAGCTCTCCCAGGTCTTCGACGGCTACCAGCAGGCGACCGTCTCGCTCGGCCGCGTCCAGGAGCTGCTGCGCGAGCCGACCTCGACCCGTGCGGCGAAGGAGCCGCTGGACGTGCGCTCGCTGCGCGGCGAGATCGTCTTCGAGGACGTGCACTTCGCGTACGGAAGCGACGAGGGCGCGGGCAGCGACGGGGGCGACGGGGGCCGAGAGGGCGCGGCCGCGGGACAGGGCGAGCGTCCGGACCGGTCGCGGAGGCCGGAGAAGCCGAAGAGTGCCGAGAAGCCGACGGGTGCCGAGCGGTCGGAGAAACCCGAGCGGTCGGCGAAGACCGAGCGGTCGGAGAAGCCCGAGCGCTCGCAGCAGGTGGCGCTCGCCGGGATAGACCTGCGGATCGAGGCCGGGCAGACCGTCGCCTTCGTGGGCGAGACCGGCGCCGGCAAGTCCACCCTCGTCAAACTGGTCGCGCGGTACTACGACCCGACCGGGGGCCGGGTGCGGGCGGACGGTACGGACCTGCGCGAGCTGGACCTCACGGCGTACCGGCACCGGCTCGGTGTCGTACCGCAGGAGCCGTACCTCTTCGCCGGTACGGTCCGCGACGCCATAGCGTACGGACGGCCCGAGGCGAGCGACGCCCGGGTGGAGGCGGCGGCGCGGGCGGTCGGCGCGCACGACATGATCGCCACGCTCGACGGCGGCTATCTGCACGAGGTCGCCGAACGCGGCCGCAACCTCTCGGCGGGACAACGCCAGTTGATCGCCCTCGCCCGCGCCGAGCTGGTCGATCCGGACATACTGCTGCTGGACGAGGCGACTGCGGCGCTCGACCTGGCCACCGAGGCGCTGGTCAACCAGGCCACCGAACGGCTGGCCGGTCGCCGCACCACCCTGGTCGTCGCGCACCGGCTGACGACCGCCGCGCGCGCGGACCGGGTGGTCGTGATGGACCACGGGCGGGTCGTCGAGGACGGCGCGCACGAGGACCTGCTCGCGCTGAACGGCCGTTATGCGGCGCTCTGGCGCAGCTTCATCGGTGAGGGTGAGGAAGAAGAGGCTGCCGTGGTGCTGTGAGGCGGCGGCTGTGCTGTGAGGCGGCCGCGGTGCTGTGAGGCGGCGGCGTGCGGACGCCGGACACGTGGCGGGCGGGGCGGGGCGGGCGTGGAGACACCGCAACCATCCTCGGGTCCCACGCGTCGTACGCATGTACACAAAGAACACCAATAGGGGGACCTTTGTTCGGGTTGGCTGGGGTGGTGGCCGCGGGCAGGGGCGTGCCGGCGTACGGTCTCGCGATCCTGATCGCCGCGGGTGCCCTGGTGGCGGACCCCGGGGCTCCGGCGGCGAGTGCGGCCTCCGCCTGTTCGGGGCGACCGCTGCGGACCGTGCCGTTCGCCACCGGTGAGGTGCGGGTCTACAAGAGCCGTGACTACGCCTGCGCGATCGCCGTCGCCAAGAAACCGGGCAAGAAGCGCGCCATGTCGATCAGCCTCCAGCCGCGTGGCGGCAGCCCGGTGACGGACCGAGGCCAGTACACGCGGCAGGCCGGTCCGGTCACGGTGCACGCCCTGAACCGGTGTGTGCGGGCGACCGGTTCGGTGTCGGGGAAGTCCGCCTCGACCGGCTGGATACTCTGCTGAGATACGCGCTCCAACGGCCCTGGGGGCTGGCGGACCCCACGGTCGCCCGGTTAGGTTCACGGCGTCTGTCATGAACACAGGGAGCGTGAATGCGCAAGGCGCTGAGATGGGTGCTGTCGCTCGTGCTGATCATAGGCACGGTGGCCACCGCAGGTGCGGCCACCGCCGCCGATCGGAGTGCGGACCGGCGGACCGCCACCGACACCGTCGATATCAAGGACCGAATCCTCGCGATCCCGGGGATGAGCCTGATTCAGGAGAAGCCGTACGACGGCTACCGCTACTTCGTTCTCAACTACACGCAGCCGGTCGATCACCGGCGCCCCTCCAAGGGCACCTTCCAGCAGCGCATCACGCTGCTGCACAAGGACACCAGCCGCCCCACGGTCTTCTTCACCAGCGGCTACAACGTCTCCACCAACCCCAGCCGCAGTGAACCGACCAGGATCGTCGACGGCAACCAGGTGTCGATGGAGTACCGCTTCTTCACTCCGTCCCGTCCCCAGCCCGCCGACTGGTCCAAGCTGGACATCTGGCAGGCGGCCAGCGACCAGCACCGGATCTTCACGGCGTTGAAGAAGATCTACCCGAAGAACTGGCTCGCCACAGGCGGCTCCAAGGGCGGCATGACGGCCACCTACTACGAGCGTTTCTACCCACGTGACATGGACGGCGTGGTGGCGTACGTCGCGCCCAACGACGTGGTGAACAACGAGGACTCGGCGTACGACCGCTTCTTCGAGCAGGTCGGCACCAAGGAGTGCCGCGACAGGCTCAACGCCGTGCAGCGCGAGGCGCTGGTCCGGCGCGTGCCGCTGGAGAAGAAGTACCAGGAGTGGGCGGAGGCGGAGGGCGCCACCTTCCGCACCATCGGCACGCTCGACAAGGCGTACGAGGCCGTGGTGCTGGACTTCGTCTGGGCGTTCTGGCAGTACGGCCTGGCCTCCGACTGCGACACCATCCCGGTCGCCGCCACCGCCTCCGACCAGGAGATCTACGACGTCGTGGACGCGGTCTCCGGCTTCTCCGCGCCGACGGACGAGAGCCTGGCCACCTACACCCCGTACTACTACCAGGCCGGTACGCAGCTCGGCTCTCCCACGATCAAGCTGCCGCACCTGGGCAAGCTGAGCCGGTACGGCTACCTGTCGCCGCGCAACTACGTACCGCGCGAGATCCCGATGAAGTTCGACCCGTGGGTGATGCCGGACATCGACAACTGGGTCCGCCACCGGGCGAACCAGATGCTGTTCGTGTACGGCCAGAACGACCCGTGGGGCGCCGAGCCCTTCCGGCTGGGCCGTGGCGCGCGCGACAGCTATGTGTATGTCGCGCCGGGCGCCAACCACGGTGCCAATGTCGCGGGTCTGGTCCCCGAGCAGCAGGCGAAGGCGACGGCCCGCATCCTGGAGTGGGCGGGGGTCGCTCCCGCCGCTGTGCTGAAGGACGAGGCGAAGGCGGAGCCGCTGGCGAAGTTCGACGCCGATCTGGACAAGCAGAAGCTGGACCGGCGGCACACGCTGCGGCCGTGACCGGTGGGTGAGGGTGCCCGTCGTCCGCCGCTCGACCTGAGCCGGCGGACGGCGGGCACCGCCATGTCCTGGCCGGTGCGGTGGGCACGTTCGGCACCGTTCAGCGCGCTCACCGCTTCAGCACGGCGGCTCGGGGCCGGGTCTCAGTACGTCAGCCCGTGCCCGATCGGGAACAGCACCCGGGCCGGATCGTCCGCGCGCTGCACCGGGACCGGCAGCCGGCCCCGTGGCCGGCCGCGGCCCGCGATGACCCGGGCCGCCGCCCGAACCTCCACATCCGTCCAGGAGTAGGCGGCGAGGGACGCCCGGACCCCGGACAGCAGCGCGATGTCGTACGGATTGCGGACGGCGAGCGTCACGACCGGCACGCCGGTCGCGGCCAGCGCGCTCACCAGCGTGCGCTGCGAACCGGTCGCCGAGACGTTGTACGTGGCCACGATCACCGCGTCCTTGCCCCGGGCACCCGCCACCGCCGCGTCGATCCGCTCCGGGCCCGGCGCCGTACCGGTGGACAGCGCGGTGACGGCGAAGCCCAACTCGGTCAGGGCGTCGGCCAGTACGGTGACCGGCGGACCGGTGGTGCCGGAGGGGGAGGCCGCGTCGGCGCCGACGACCAGCAGATCCCGTTCCCGGCGCCGGCTCAGGGGCAGCAGCCCGCGCTCGTTGACCAGCAGGGTGGTGGTCGCCTCCGCGATCCGGTCGGCTGCGGCCAGATGCGCGGGGGTACCGACCGTACGGTCCACGCCGCCGCCCGGGGGGTACGGGTCGCGGAACAGGCCCAGCCGATCCTTGAGCGTGAGAATCCGCAGCACGGACTCCTCGATCCGCCGCTCGCTCAGCTCGCCGCTCCTGACGGCGGCCAGCACGGCGTTCCGGGCGAGCCGGAAGTCCGGCGGGTTGAGCAGCTGATCGACGCCCGCCTTGAGGGCGAGGACGGGCACCCGGTCGTCACCGTACTTCTCCCGTACGCCTCTCATGTCGAGCGCGTCGGTGATCACCACGCCGTCGTAGCCGAGCTGTTCGCGCAGGACACCGGTGACGATGGGGTGCGAGAGCGTCGCCGGGGTCTCGGTCGGGTCGAGCGCCGGGACGACGATGTGCGCCGTCATGATCGAGGTGACCCCGGCGGCGATCGCGGCCCGGAACGGCGGGGCGTCCAGCGCGGCCCACTGCTCGCGGGTGTGGTGGATGGTCGGCAGCGCGTAATGGCTGTCGTCGGTCGTGTCGCCGTGGCCCGGGAAGTGCTTGGCCGCGGTGGCGATGCCCGCGCCCTGGTACCCCTTGATCTGCGCGGAGACCAGGCCGGCCACGGCCCGCGGATCGGCCCCGAAGGACCTTGTGCCGATGACCGGGTTGGCCGGGTTGACGTTGACGTCCGCGTCGGGCGCGTAGTTCTGGTTGACGCCCATGGCGGCCAGCTCCGCGCCCGCGATCCGCGCGGCCCGGCGCGCGTCGTCGGGCGAGCGCGACGCGCCCAGCGCCATCGCGCCCGGCAGCAGGGTGGCCGGCTTCCCGATCCGGGCGACGGCGCCGTGCTCCTGGTCGGTGGAGATCAGCAGGGGCACAGGGGTGCGCTGGGCGAGGGCCGCACGCTGAATGCCCCGGGAGAGCGCGGCGATCTGGTGCGGGTCGCGGGTGTTGTGCGCCCAGGCGAAGTAGATGATCCCGCCGACGTGGTACGTGGAGACCAGCTCGGCGGCCGTGCGCACACCGGTCTCGGTGAGGTTGGTGTCGGCGTCCGCCCGGTCGGGGTCGGTGGCGGAGTGGCCGTACACCCGCACCACGAAGAGCTGGCCCACCTTCTCCTCCAGGCTCATACGGGCGACGAGCCGTCGGAGCCGGTCGGAGCGCCCGGGGGGAGGCTTGGGACGGGGCCCGGCCTGTGCGGGCAGCGGCGCGGCGCAGACCGCGGCCGCCGCGACGGCGGTCGCGGTGAGGAGGGTGCGTCGGGGAACGGCGCGTCGGCGGATGGTGCGTCTGGGGATGGTCCGGTCGTGCACTGGTGCTCCTTCCGGCCATGGGGCGCGAGGGAAGTGAAGATAACTTCCAAGATTTACGGATATACGGAAAGTAATTACCAGTCAAGGGACGCGCCGCCGCCGGGCGGGACCGTCTACGCCGACGCGCCCGCGACCGCCGGCCAGTGCTGACGCAGCGTCTCCACGGCCGCGGTGACGGCCGGGCGCCTGGCCGCGCCGGTGCGCCACAGCGCGTACAGCCGCCGCGTCGGCACCGGATCGAGAGCGACGGCACGCACCCCCTCGGGCAGCGGGCCGCGGCCCAGGCGCGGGATCACGGCGATCCCGAGTCCCGCCGCGATCAACGCCAGTTGGGTGTGGCTCTCCTCGGCCTGATGGGCGAGGTCCGGCTCGCAGCCGGCGGCGCGCAGGGTACGCACCAGCCAGTCGTGGCAGACCGTTCCCGGCGGTTGGCAGATCCAGCGCTGTCCGCCCAGGTCCTGTCTGCTGATCGAGGACCGGGCCGCCAGCGGGTGCGTGGCCGGGACCAGCACATCGCACAGATCGTCACCGATGACCGCCTGCTCCACGCCCTCGGGTGCGGGCAGCGGCGCGATGTCCCAGTCGTGGGCGACCGCCAGGTCGATCGCGCCACGCGCCACCAGATCGATGGAGAGATGCGGGTCGACCTCCCGCAGCCGTACATCGAGGGCGGGGTGGAGTGCGGCCAGCTCGGCCAGCACGCCCGGGAGCAGCCCCCGGGCCGAGGAGGCGAAGGCTCCGACGGTGAGCTGCCCGGTCGGCTGCCCTCTGCGCTCCTCCAGCGTGGTCTCGGCGCGCTCCACGATGGCGAGCAACTCCTCGGCGGTGGCGGCGAGATGGTGCGCCTCCTCGGTGAGTGCCACGCCCCGGCCGCGCCGCTCCAGCAGGGTGGTGCGCGTCTCCCGTTCCAACTTGGTGATCTGTTGGGAGACGGCCGAGGGGGTGTAGCCGAGAAAGGCGGCGGCCGCCGCGACGGAACCGTGGACGGAAACCGCGTGCAGCGCGCGCAGCCGGGCCAGATCGAGCACGGACGCCCCCTGGTGTCGTGGTTGTGGTCGCGGTCGCGGTCATGGTCGTCGTTGTGGTCGCGGTCGCGGTCGGGGTCGGGGTCGCGGTCGTGGTCGTGGTCGTGATGACGGTCATGGCGGTGATCGTGGCGGTGCGGACGCGGCCTCGTGCGGAGCGAGCGCTGATCCCCCCACTCGTAAGCAGTGCTGAATTCAATCATGAAGAAACTCGCGCTGGTGCTACACGGTTGGGCTCGGTGACGCTCTCCTTATGCGCACGACACATATCGCTCTCGCCGTTCTGGTCGCCGCCCTGTGGGGCGTGAATTTCGTGGTCATCGAGGTCGGCCTCGGGCACTTTCCGCCGCTCCTCTTCTCCGCGCTGCGCTTCCTGGTGGCCGCGCTGCCCGCTGTCTTCTTCGTGGGGCGGCCGAAGGTTGCCTGGAAGTGGGTGGTGGGGGTCGGCCTCGCGCTCGGCGTGGCGAAGTTCGGGCTGCTGTTCGTCGGTATGGACCGGGGCATGCCGGCCGGTCTGTCCTCACTCGTCCTCCAGATCCAGGCGGTCTTCACCGCGCTGTTCGCCGTGCTCGCCCTCGGCGAGCGGCCGGGGCGGGTACGGCTGCTGGGCATGGGTGTCGCGCTCGCCGGTATCGGCGTCGCGGCGGTGGACGAAGGCGCCTCCGGCCCACTGCTCGCCTTCGTCCTGGTCATCGCCGCAGCGGCATGCTGGGGTATCTCCAACGTGCTCACCCGCAAGGCGTCCCCGCCGGACGCCCTGAACTTCATGGTGTGGGTGTCGACCGTCCCCGTACTGCCACTGCTCGCCCTCTCGCTGATCTTCGAGGGCCCGGCCGCCGATCTGGCCGCACTGCGCGCGCTGGACGCCACCGGGATAGGCGTCATCGTCTACGTCGCCTGGGGCACGACCGTCTTCGGCTTCGGGGTCTGGGGCTTTCTGCTGCGCCGCTACCCCGCCTCGTCCGTGGCGCCCTTCTCGCTCCTCGTGCCGGTCTTCGGGATGTCCTCGGCGGCCCTGCTGCTGGGCGAGTCCATCAGCCCGGCGCGCTGGTGCGCGGCGGCGCTGCTGGTCGGGGGAGTGGCGCTGACCTCACTCTCACGCGGTGGTCGGCGTCCCGCCACAGGCGACGAATCGGTCCGCGTCCCGGCACTCGACGTCAGGTAGCCCTGCTGGCGGCTGGAGAACCAACCCCGAGCCAGTGAACGGGTATCGGCGCACGAGCGGACGCAGACGGGGTCGTGGCCGTGGCCGTGCCCGCGGAGACGCGTACCGCCGTGCTCTCGGCCCCTGCCGCGGATATGGTCACGGGCCCTGCCGAAGCGACCGACCGGCAGCCGGTCCCGCGCGCCGCCACAACACAACTTGCCATGTGGACCAGCATCTTCAACCTCCTCTGGGCCACCGTCGCCGTCCTCATGATCGTCAGGTCGGGGCTCCACCACGGGCGCCTGCCCCCCTCGGCGGACCTACCGGTCGCGGTGAGCCCGAGCCGCCCCGCCTGCCGCCCCGCCCGCCTCGGGCCTACCGTCGGCCGCCCATCGCCCGCCACCCGGCGCCGCCCGCCCGTCGCCCCGCCTGCCTCGGGCCCGCCGTCCGTCGCCCGCCACTCGGCGCCGCCCGCCGCCGCCCGCCCGTCGCCTGCCGCCTGACACCGGCTCGGCAGGGCGACGCGCTCTCTCCGCTCTCTTTCTCCACCCTCCTTCTCAGCCTCTCCGTCCTCCTTCTCAGCGCTCTCTCAGCCGTGCCCGCCTGCCAGCCCCTCCAGATGGACCCGTCCCGCCGCCAGCAGCCCCGGCAGATCCTCCGCCTGCGGATACCAGCGCTTCTCGTACTCCCAGCAGACCCAGCTGTCGTCGTCGAGCAGCGTGAGGCACTCGCCCAGCGGCAGCACTCCGGCACCCAGGGCCAGCGGCGTGGTGTCCTCTGCCGAGGCGATGTCCTTCACCTGGACATAGCCCAGATAGGGGGCGAGTACGGAGTGCGTGGTGACCGGGTCCTCGCCGCCCAGCCAGGTGTGCATCACATCCCAGAGCGCCCCCACCTGCTGGTGTCCGACCAACCCCACCACGCGGGCCGCGTCCGCGCCCGTGCGGTGCGAGTCGTGCGTCTCCAGCAGAATCCGTACACCGTGATCCGCCGCTGTCTCCGCCGCCGCAGCCAGCCGTCGCGCGGCCGTCGCGTCGGCCTCGGCCGCCGGCTGGTCGCCCCCGCCAGGGAAGACCCGGAGGTAGGGAGCGCCCAGATCCCGCGCCAACACCATCAGGTCGTCCAGCTCCTGGTACAGCTGATCCTCGTCCACCTCCGCGTCGGCCACCCGTGGGTATCCGGCGATCCCGAGGATCTCGACATCGGCACGCTTGAACTCGTCGACCACCGCCGCGCGGTCGCGCTCCCCCAGCCCCCGGTGCACGGGCTCCTCCGGATGGGCCCGCAGTTCCACCCCCTGGAATCCGTTCGCGGCGGCGAGCGCGACCACCTCGGGTATGGGCAGACCTGGTACTCCGAGAGTGGAGAAGGCGAACTTCATGGTGCTGTTCCTTCCTTGGGTACGGCCTGCTCCCGAAGGGGGAGCCGCCAGTCCTGGCCTATCAGCTCGGCACCGTACGAGTGGTGAGGGCGCTCGGAGACGAGGGTGAATCCGGCACGCTCGTAAAGGGCACGGGCTGAGGTCAGGACGTCATTGGTCCACAACGTCACCTCCCGGTACCCCGATTGCCGGGCGAAATCCACCACCGTCCCGATCAACCGCTCCCCGAGGCCGTGGCCCCGGGCCCCGGGCTCGACCAGCAGCAGCCGCAGCCGCGCGGTGCCGGGCGCCTCGCCCCGTCCCCCCGAAGCACAGGGGTCCGCCTCGGAAGCACCAGTGTCCGTGTCGGAAGCACCGGCGTCCGCCGCCGAACCGGCGGTGTCCGCCGCGGTGTTCGCCCCCACCCGGTCCGCGTCCGCGGCGTCGTCCCGTACGCACATCACCGACCCCACCGGTCTGCCGTCCAGCTCGGCGATCCAGGCACGCTCCAGCCGAGGGTCGTGGTGCTGTGCGAAGTCCGCGACGATCCGGGCGACCATGCCCTCGAACTCGGTGTTCCAGCCGTATTCCGCCGCGTACACCGCGCCGTGGCGCTGCACTATCCAGCCCAGCTCGCCCGGCGCAGGCTCTCTCAGCACCGGCTCGCCGTGCCGGGACATCGAGCCGGGAGCGCCTTCGAGGAGGTCACGTACGGTCCGCATCGCGTCCGTGAGCTGGGGCCGCCTGGCCGGCTCCACCCGGTCGAGCAGCGAGCCGACGGCGTCCCGCGACCGCTCGTCGAGCAGCGCCGCCGCCTCGCGGCCCTGCGGTGTCAGGGTGATCCGCTGGCGCCGTGCGTCCCGCTCGGACGGCGCGCGGCCGACCAGGCCGTCGCGCTCGAACTTGGTCAGCAGCCGACTCAGATATCCGGCGTCGAGCGACAGCTCGGCGCGCAGGTCCGCGGCGTCCGTGCGCGGAGCGTGGGCCAGCTCGTACAGCACCCGCGACTCGGTGAGCGTGAACGGTGTGTAGAGGTGCTTGCTGTAGTCGAGCGCCCCGATGAGATTCGTGTAGAAGCGGTTGAACGCGCGGACTTCCTGAACGGCCATGACCCACCCCGGCCTTCCCCTGGGTTTTTCTTTGACTGAGTCAACGCTACGACGCCCCGCTGAGGCTCGACAAGGGCCAATCCGCGTCTTGGCGGCAACTCGCCACATCCCCATCCCCGGGCCCCAGCCGCGCCACCACCGAACTCCGCCGAGCTACCGCCGAACCTCGCCGCGCCACCACCGAACCTCGCCGGATCTCACGGCCGCACCTGATCCCACCGAATCTCACCCGGCCCCTCACCGGGCCCCGCCCGCTACCGCGGCTCCCCGCCCCGCCCCGCCCGGCTCCTCCGGCGGCAGCGCCCCCGGCCGCCGGCGGCGCCGGCCGGGCCTCAGCCCGTCCTCGGCGGCGCCGTGGACGCCCGCGCCATCAGCTCCGCCGCGATGGTCGCGATCCCGCCCGGCGGCGGGGTCTCCGTGCCCATCGCCAGCCGCCCCGCCCGTGCCCCCGCTTCGTGCAGCGGCAGCCGTACCGTCGTCAGCGCCGGTGTCGCGTCCACCGAGAACGGCAGGTCGTCGAAGCCGGCCACCGAGATGTCCTCCGGGATGCGCAGCCCCCTGTCACGCACCGCCGCGCACGCCCCGAGCGCCACCGTGTCATTGGCGGCGACCACGGCCGTCAGACCCGGCGCCCGGCGCAGCAGCTCCAGCGTCGCCTCGTACCCGGAGCGGCGGCTGTAGGGCCCGTGCACCGTGAGCGGCTCCCGTCCGTCCGCACCCGCCCCGCCGTCGTCCAGCCCCGCCGCCCGCAGCGCCGCGCGGTGTCCCTCCAGCCGATGGCGGGTCGTCGTCCGTTCCACCGGGCCTGCCACATAGCCGATCGTGCGGTGTCCCAGCGCGAGCAGATGCTCCGTCAACCGCTGCCCGCCACCCCGGTTGTCGAAGGCCAGCGCCGCCACGATCGCCTCGCTCCCCGGCAGGGGCGGGCGCCCGCACAGCACCACCCGGGTCCCCGCGTCCGCGAGTCTCGCCAGCTTCGCCGTCATCGCGGCGATGTGCCGGGGGTCTTCGAGTGCTCCGCCGGTCAGGATGACCGCAGCCGCCCGCTGCCGCTGGAGCAAGGTCAGATACGTCAGTTCCCGTTCGGGTGATCCGCCGGTATTGCAGACGACGGCCAGCTTCTCGCCGCCCGCCCGCCCGGTCCCCTCCTGCCCGCCGATCTCGGTCTGCGCCGCCCCGGCCATGATCCCGAAGAACGGGTCGGCGATGTCGTTGACGAGGACGCCCACGAGGTCCGAGGTGGCGGCGGCCAGCGAGCTCGCGGGCCCGTTCAGCACGTAGTCCAGCTCGTCCACGGCCCGCAGGACGCGCTCGCGAGTGGTGGCGGCGACCGGATAGTTGCCGTTCAGCACGCGGGAGACGGTGGCCGGTGAGACCCGGGCGCGGGCCGCCACATCCGCCAGCGTGACTGTCATCGCTTTCCTCCGAGAGGGTTCCGAGGGGGTAGGGGTGGGATCGACAAGGAGATCGCGGCGCGGCACTTGTCCAGGCCGCTGTCGCAGGCTAGCTTCTTAGCGGATAGAAAGCGCTTGCTACGGCTGTACGGAGGGAATTTCGTGACACGCAGGACAGTGCGGATCGCCATGAACGGCGTCACGGGACGGATGGGATACCGGCAGCATCTGCTCCGTTCCGTCCTCGCGATCCGGGAACAGGGCGGAGTGGATCTGGGCGGCGGCGAGGTGCTCTGGCCCGAGCCCGTCCTCGTCGGCCGCCGTGACCACGCCCTCAAGGAGATCGCCGAGCGCCACGGTCTGACCGAATGGTCCACGGATCTGGACGCCGTCCTGGCGGACGACACGATCGACGTCTACTTCGACGCGCAGGTCACCTCGGCCCGCGTCGAGGCCATCGAGAAGGCGATCGACGCCGGAAAGCACATCTACACCGAGAAGCCGACCGCGACGGACCTCGAAGGCGCCCTCCGGCTGGCCCGGCTGGCCCGCACAGCCGGGATCAAGCACGGTGTCGTCCAGGACAAGATCTTCCTGCCGGGACTGCTCAAGCTCAAGCGCCTCATCGACGGCGGCTTCTTCGGCGAGATCCTCTCCGTACGGGGAGAGTTCGGCTACTGGGTCTTCGAGGGCGACTGGCAGGACGCGCAGCGCCCCTCCTGGAACTACCGCTCGGAGGACGGCGGCGGCATCGTCGTCGACATGTTCCCGCACTGGGAGTACGTCCTGCACGAACTGTTCGGGCGGGTCCTGAGCGTCCAGGCGCACATCACCACGCACATTCCGCGCCGCTGGGACGAGCAGGGCAAGCCGTACGCGGCGACGGCGGACGACGCGGCGTACGGCATCTTCGAACTGGACGGCGGCGCCGTGGCCCAGATCAACTCCTCCTGGGCCGTCCGCGTCAACCGTGACGAGCTGGTCGAGTTCCAGGTCGACGGCACTCACGGGTCCGCCGTCGCCGGGCTGCGCAACTGCCGCGTCCAGCACCGCAGCGCCACGCCCAAGCCCGTCTGGAACCCCGATCTGCCCGCCACCGAGTCCTTCCGCGACCAGTGGCAGGAAGTGCCGGACAACACCGAGTTCGACAACGGCTTCAAGGCCCAGTGGGAGCTGTTCCTGCGCCACGTCGTGCTCGACGAGCCCTACCAGTGGGACCTTCTCGCGGGCGCGCGCGGCGTCCAGCTGGCCGAGCTGGGACTGCGCTCCTCGGCGGAGGGCCGCCGCTTCGACGTACCGGAGCTGACGCTGTGACCGCCCTCCGGCTGCCGTCCCCGGGCGGCGGCACGCGCGCGTACACCCCCAGCGCCGAACCGGCCCGGTTCAGCACGGGCGGCGCCGCGCCCCTCGCCTCCCGTACGGTTTTCTCCGCCGCCCACGTCGTCGCCGACCCGTACGCCGACATCAGCCCGGACGAGCCCGCCGCCGTCGACTGGGACGCCACCCTCGCCTTCCGCAGACACCTGTGGTCGCACGGCCTCGGGGTCGCCGAGGCCATGGACACCGCGCAGCGCGGCATGGGCCTGGACTGGGCGGGCGCCGCCGAGCTGATCCGCCGTTCCGCCGCCGAGGCGAAGGCGGTCGGCGGCCGGATCGCCTGCGGTGTGGGCACCGACCAGCTGCCCCCGGGGACGCATTCCCTGGACGCTGTCCGCGCGGCGTACGAGGAGCAGCTGTCCCTGGTGGAGGAGAGCGGTTCACAGGCCATCCTGATGGCGTCCCGCGCCCTCGCCGTCGCCGCGACGACGCCGGACGACTACCTCGGCCTCTACGCCCACCTGCTGCGGCAGTCCTCGGAACCGGTGGTTCTGCACTGGCTCGGTCCGATGTTCGACCCGGCGCTGGACGGTTACTGGGGCAGCGCCGATCTCGACGCGGCCACCGAGACGTTCCTCCAGGTCATCTCCGAACACCCCGACAAGGTCGACGGCATCAAGATCTCGCTGCTCGACGCGGACCGCGAGATCGCGCTGCGCCGCCGGCTCCCGAAGGGCGTCCGCTGCTACACGGGCGACGACTTCAACTATCCCGAGCTGATCGCGGGTGACGAGCAGGGCTTCAGCCACGCGCTGCTCGGCATCTTCGACCCGCTGGGACCTCTCGCGGCGGAGGCCGTACGGGTCCTGGACACGGGCGACACGGAGGGCTTCCGCGCCCTCCTCGACCCCACCGTCGAGCTGTCCCGGCACCTCTTCAGGACGCCGACGCGCTTCTACAAGACGGGTGTGGTGTTCCTCGCCTGGCTGGCCGGCCATCAGGACCACTTCACCATGGTCGGCGGCCTCCAGTCGGCCCGCTCGCTGCCGCATCTGGCGCGGGCCTACGAACTGGCCGACGGCCTCGGGCTGTTCCCCGATCCGGCGCTGGCCGCGACCCGGATGACGTCCCTGCTCGCCGTGTACGGAGTGGACCAGTGACCGCTACCGCCGGCGACCTGACGCGCTTCAGCATCAACCAGATGACCGTCAAGCAGCTGTCGCTGCCCGAGCTGACCGAGACCTGCGTACGCCTCGGTGTACCGGGCGTCGGGCTGTGGCGCGAACCCGTCCGGGCGTACGGAGTCGAGGCCGCTGCCCGGCTCGTGCGCGAAGCGGGCCTCACGGTCACCACCCTGTGCCGGGGCGGATTCCTGACCGCCGCCGATCCCGCCCTCCGTAAGGAGGCGCTCGACGACAACCGCGCCGCCATCGACGAGGCGGCGGCGCTCGGCACGGACACCCTGGTCCTGGTCTCCGGGGGGCTTCCCGAAGGCGACAAGGACCTGCACGCCGCCCGGGAGCGCATCGCGGACGCGCTGGGCGAGCTGGCTCCCTACGGTGCCCAGCGGGGCGTCAGACTGGCGATCGAACCGCTGCACCCGATGTTCGCCTCCGACCGCTGCGTCGTCTCCACCCTCGACCAGGCGCTCGACCTGGCGGAACGCTTCCCCGCAGACCAGGTCGGGGTGGCCGTGGACACGTACCACATCTGGTGGGACGACCGGGCCCCCGCGGCCGTCGCGCGCGCGGCGGAGCGGATCCTCACCTTCCAACTGGCCGACTGGATCACTCCGCTCCCGGCGGGTGTGCTGAACGGCCGGGGCCAGATCGGCGACGGCGCGATCGACATGCGCGCCTGGCGTGAACGGGTGGAAGCGGCGGGCTACACCGGCTTCATCGAGGTGGAGCTGTTCAACGACGACCTCTGGGCGCGGGACGGCGTCGAACTGCTCACGGAGGTCACCCGGCGGTACCTCACCCACGCCCTGTAACGCCCCGGCCGACCGCACCGGACCCGGCGTCCGCAGCCCCGGGAAAACAACTCTGCGCAACCGTGGGACCCTCCCCGGGTGATGCGAGTCGTTCACGTCGACAGGGCCTTGGGGGATGAATCCGGGGGATGGGAAGGCTCTGTCGGAGAGGGAGCGTGCGGGGCCCGGTCCGTCGGATCGGGCCCCGCACAGTGCGGCGGACGGCGTCGCACCGGCCGGGCGCGGCAGCGGAGTTGTCCACAGGCACGTCGTGGTGTCGGAGCCGGGCGGTAGCGTCTGAGCATGTCCAATCCAGCGATGGCCGTACTCGAAGCCGTCCTTGAGCGCATCACGTACGCCAACGAGGAGAACGGGTACACGGTCGCCCGGGTCGACACCGGCCGCGGCGGCGATCTCCTCACCGTGGTCGGCTCACTGCTCGGCGCGCAGCCCGGCGAGTCGCTGCGGATGGAGGGGCGCTGGGGATCGCACCCCCAGTACGGCAAGCAGTTCACGGTGGAGAACTACACCACGATCCTTCCGGCCACGATCCAGGGCATCCGCCGCTACCTGGGATCGGGTCTCATCAAGGGGATCGGCCCGGTGATGGCCGACCGGATCACCACCCACTTCGGCGTCGACACCCTCGACATCATCGAGAACGAGCCGAAGAGGCTCGTGGAAGTGCCAGGTCTCGGCCCCAAGCGGACCAGAATGATCGGAGCCGCCTGGGAGGAGCAGAAGGCGATCAAGGAAGTGATGATCTTCCTCCAGGGGGTCGGCGTCTCCACCTCCATCGCCGTACGCATCTACAAGAAGTACGGGGACGGCTCGATCTCCGTCGTCAAGGGCGAGCCCTACCGGCTCGCGGCCGACGTCTGGGGCATCGGATTCCTCACCGCCGACCGGATCGCCCAGGCCGTCGGCATCCCGCACGACAGCCCGGAGCGGGTCAAGGCCGGACTTCAGTACGCGCTGTCGCAATCCACCGACCAGGGGCACTGCTATCTGCCCGAGGAACGGCTCATCGCGGACGCGGTCAAGTTGCTCCAGGTGGACACGGGCCTGGTCATCGAGTGCCTGGCCGAGCTGGCCGCCGAGGACGAGGGGGTCGTCAAGGAGAAGGTGCCGGGGCCGGACGGGGTGGAGCAGGTCACCGCCGTCTATCTGGTTCCGTTCCACCGCGCGGAGCTTTCGCTCTCCGCCCAGGTGCTGCGGCTGCTGCGCACCGGCGAGGACCGGATGCCGGCTTTCCGGGACGTGGCCTGGGACAGGGCGTTGAGCTGGCTGGCGGGGCGTACGGGCGCTGAGCTGGCTCCCGAGCAGCGGGAGGCGGTCCGGCTCGCGCTCACCGAGAAGGTCGCCGTGCTGACCGGTGGTCCCGGCTGCGGAAAGTCCTTCACGGTCCGTTCGATCGTCGAGCTGGCGCGGGCCAAGAAGGCCAAGGTGGTCCTGGCGGCCCCCACCGGGCGGGCGGCCAAGCGGCTGGCCGAGCTGACCGGAGCGGAGGCGTCCACCGTCCACCGGCTGCTGGAGCTGCGACCGGGCGGGGACGCCGCGTACGACAGGGACCGGCCGCTGGACGCCGATCTGGTGGTGGTCGACGAGGCGTCGATGCTGGATCTGCTGCTGGCCAACAAGCTGGTCAAGGCGGTGGCACCCGGTGCACATCTGCTTCTGGTCGGGGACGTGGACCAGCTTCCCTCGGTCGGGGCCGGCGAGGTGCTCCGTGATCTGCTCGCCGAGGGCGGCCCGGTGCCGAGGGTCAGACTCACCCGGATCTTCCGGCAGGCGCAGCAGTCCGGGGTGGTGACCAACGCGCACCGCATCAACTCAGGCGTGCAACCCCTCACCGAAGGGCTCTCGGACTTCTTCCTGTTCGTGGAGGACGAGACGGAGGACGCCGGGCGGGTCACGGTCGATGTCGCCGCGCGGCGGATTCCCGCCAGGTTCGGACTCGACCCGCGCCGCGACATCCAGGTGCTGGCTCCGATGCACCGGGGTCCGGCGGGCGCGGGCGCGCTCAACGGTCTGCTCCAGCAGGCCATCACCCCCGGCAGACCCGACCTCCCCGAGAAGCGGCTCGGCGGCCGGGTCTTCCGCGTCGGCGACAAGGTCACCCAGATCCGTAACAACTACGAAAAAGGGGAGAACGGGGTCTTCAACGGCACGGTCGGTGTCGTCACCGCGCTCCACACCGAGGACCAGCGGCTGACGGTGCTGACGGACGAGGACGAGGAGGTGCCGTACGACTTCGACGAGCTGGACGAGCTGGCGCATGCCTACGCCGTGACCATCCACCGATCCCAGGGCAGCGAGTACCCGGCCGTGGTCATCCCGGTCACCACCGGTGCCTGGATGATGCTGCAGCGCAATCTGCTCTACACGGCGGTGACCCGCGCGAAGAAACTCGTCGTCCTGGTCGGCTCCAGAAAGGCCATAGGCCAGGCGGTACGCACCGTGTCAGCGGGTAGGCGCTGCACCGCTCTCGACCACCGGCTCATGGGACTTTCGGCATCGTGACTTCCCACAACTGGGGCGAACGGGGCAGGATGGGCGGGTTGGCGGCACTGAGTGCCGCCAAAAGGCCGAATGGCCGACCCCGAGTGCACTCTCCTGAGCCAAATGGGGGATGGTAGAGACAGTCAGGGCACCTCGAAGAAGAGGCACTACGTCGGTGAGGGATGACGTGAGCGAGAAACGCGACAACGCGGTAGTACTGCGGTACGGCGACGGCGAGTACACCTACCCGGTGATCGACAGTACCGTCGGCGATACGGGCTTCGACATCGGGAAGCTCCGTGCGCAGACCGGCCTGGTGACTCTGGACAGTGGATACGGCAATACCGCCGCCTACAAGTCCGCGATCACCTACCTCGACGGCGAGCAGGGCATCCTGCGCTACCGCGGCTATCCGATCGAGCAGCTGGCGGAGTCCTCCAGCTTCGTCGAGGTGGCGTATCTGCTGATCAACGGCGAGCTGCCGACGGTCGACGAGCTGGCCACGTTCAAGAACGAGATCACGCAGCACACGCTGCTGCACGAGGACGTCAAGCGGTTCTACGACGGCTTCCCGCGCGACGCCCACCCGATGGCGATGCTGTCCTCCGTGGTCAGCGCGCTCTCGACGTTCTAC
This sequence comes from Streptomyces sp. NPDC012835, assembly GCF_042900885.1. Taxonomy (NCBI): domain Bacteria; kingdom Bacillati; phylum Actinomycetota; class Actinomycetes; order Kitasatosporales; family Streptomycetaceae; genus Streptomyces; species Streptomyces sp. NPDC012835. The sequence continues at coordinate 914,192 of NZ_JBIBBW010000002.1, read as the reverse complement.
CAGGACAGCCACAACCCGTTCGACGAGAAGCAGCGTCACCTCTCCACGATCCGGCTGCTCGCCAAGCTGCCGACCATCGCGGCGTTCGCCTACAAGAAGTCGATCGGCCACCCCTTCGTCTACCCGCGCAACGACCTCGGGTACGTCGAGAACTTCCTGCGGATGACTTTCTCCGTCCCCGCGCAGGAGTACGAGCCGGACCCGGTCGTGGTCTCCGCGCTCGACAAGCTGCTCATCCTGCACGCCGACCACGAGCAGAACTGTTCGACCTCCACCGTGCGGCTGGTCGGCTCCTCGCAGGCGAACATGTTCGCCTCGATCTCCGCCGGTATCAGCGCGCTGTGGGGCCCGCTGCACGGTGGCGCGAACCAGTCGGTGCTGGAGATGCTCGAAGGCATCCAGGCGTCCGGCGGCGACGTCGACACCTTCATCCGCAAGGTGAAGAACAAGGAAGACGGCGTGAAGCTCATGGGCTTCGGGCACCGCGTCTACAAGAACTTCGACCCCCGGGCGAAGATCATCAAGGCGGCGGCGCACGACGTCCTCTCGGCGCTCGGCAAGTCCGACGAGCTGCTCGACATCGCGCTCAAGCTTGAGGAGCACGCGCTGGCCGACGACTACTTCGTCGAGCGCAAGCTCTACCCGAACGTGGACTTCTACACCGGTCTGATCTACCGGGCCATGGGCTTCCCGACCGAGATGTTCACCGTGCTGTTCGCGCTCGGCCGGCTGCCCGGCTGGATCGCCCAGTGGCACGAGATGATCAAGGAGCCCGGCTCCCGTATCGGCCGTCCGCGCCAGATCTACACCGGCGAGGTCCTGCGCGACTTCGTTCCGGTCGAAGGCCGCTGACGCCAGGTCCGACGCCGGGTTCGATCCCTGTCTGATGCCGGTCGCGCTCCGCGCGGCCGGCTTTGGCATGCCCGCGGTGCGCTCGCACCCCGCCGCCACGCATGACGAAAAGCGCCCCGCCCACCGATCCCCCCACGGGTCGGCGAGCGGGGCGCTTTCCATATCCCCGGTGCGGATTCCCCCCACGGGATCCGGGCCGGGCGTCTGCCGTAACCAGAACGGCTACTCGCGCGGTCGGACCGGGGTACGTACGGGAGGGCCGCTCAAAGCTCCCCGTGCACGTGCCCCGGCCAATCGCTTGCCTGGGATGTCCCCCAAGACATCCCCTGCGATCCCCTAGAACGTCCCCCAAGACGTTCTATTGGCATCGTCCTCTTAGACACGCGAGATGGCCTAATGGTTACCCCACAATCTATGTGATCTGGATCTCTTTGTGAAGGACTTGTGGCACATGTGGAGGGCTAAAGGCGAAACGCGGTGGTAACCAGGCAAATGGAGGGCTGAGGCAGGCTGCGCCTGGGATCGGATGGTCGGGTCAGGACTGGCCCGTCAGTTCGTACCCGGCCTCATCGACAGCGGCGCGCACGGTCGCCTCGTCCAGGGGTGTCCGCGACACCACGGTCACCTTGCCGGTCGCGGCCACGGCCACGACGGAGGTGACGCCCTCGATGTCCGAGATTTCGCTGGTGACGGCGGTCTCGCAGTGGCCGCAGGTCATGCCGGTGACCTGGTAGACGGTGGTCGTTCCGTCCGCCCGCTCACCGGCCGTGATGTCGTGGCGGGAGTCGGTGGTCTCGGCGTGCTGACTCTTCGTCTCGGCGGTCATGACGTTCTCCTCGTCGGGGATTTTGGCGCGATTGGCGCGCGTTTCGGGTTCGCCGGGGCATGTGGCGGCCGTGGTTCCCCGACGCATCCCCGACTGTACCCCTAGGGGGTATCGATGCGGATCCCGGGAGTTCGCCTTCCTCGCTGCCGCCGCCCCGCCGCGTGTCTCCGCCGCTCGTCCCTTCCGCCCTTCGCCGGGCCGCCGACAACTCAGCGGTGTCCGATGAGCGGATCGAGGTAGCGGTGCAGGACCGTTTTCAGCTCGGCCGTGTACGCGTCCCGCTCATCGGGTTCGGCGGCGAGGATCAGATCCAGCCCGCCCTTGAAGATGGAGAAGGAGGTCCGCACGATCCGCCGTATGTCGGCCTCCTCGGCGTCGGGGAGGTAGCCGCTGAGGATCTCCTCGACCCGGGTGAGTGCGGAGGAGTGCAGACTCTCGTGATCCAGCGTGACTTTGCCGGGGATGTCGGAGCCCTGCATCAGGACGCCGAAGGCCGGGTTCTCGAAGTTGAACTGGATCAGCGGGTCGAGGACGGCGTCCAGCAGCTCGTCCAGGGGCAGTTCGAGATGGGTCTGTGTGAACGCCTCCCCGTACGTGGTGCGCCAGCGCGTGATGAGCTGGTCGCCCAGCTCGATGGCGATGGCCTCCTTGTTCGGGAAGAACTGGTAGAGCGTGCCGGGGGAGACGCCCGCCTCCCGGGCGATGGAGTTGGTGCTGGCCGCCGTGTAGCCGGTGGTGCAGAAGACATGGGCGGCGGCTTCCAGGAGTTGGGCGATCCGGCGCTCACCGCGTGCCTGGCGGCGCCGCGGCTTGACCGTCGGCTCGCTCCCGCTGCTCTTCTCCTCCGGCATGTCGGCCCCGGCTTTCCTGGATCGGTTGACAAACACGAGTGGTCGCTCGCATTCTGTTAATGCGAGCGAGCGCTCGTGTTTTTGATTCTATGACAATGGCCGACCCGCGCAACGGGTCACGGTGAAGGGGACACCGCACGATGTCCGAAGTCAACACTGGCCCGCGACTGGGGGGCTGGACCCGGTTCGTCACCGCGCGCCCACGGCTGTCCCTGCTGGTCACCCTGGTCATCACGGCTCTCGCCGTGTTCGCGGGAAGCGGCGTCGCCGATCGCATGGCCAGCGGTGGCTGGGCGGATCCGGACGCCGAGTCGACCTACGCGACCCGGGCGCTGGAGCGCGAGTTCCCCGCCTCCCAGCCCAATCTGCTGCTCCTGGTCGACAGCGGAAGCCGGAGCGTCGACGACCCCGCCGTGGCCGCCGAGGCCGAGCGGCTCACCAAGCGGCTCGCGGCCGAGAAGGGCGTCACCGGAGTCGGGTCGTACTGGCAGACGAAGGCTCCCGCGCTGCGCGCCGAGGACGGGCGGGAAGCGCTGATCGCGGCGAGGATCCAGGGCGACGAGAAGGGCGCGGCGGCGGTTCTGGACCGGTTGGCCCCCGAATACAGCGGGACGCGTGGTCCGTTGAAGGTCGCTCTCGGTGGCCCCGTCGCCGTCCAGCACGAGATGCAGAAGACCATCCAGGAGGACCTGCTGCGGGCCGAGCTGATCGCCCTGCCGGTCACGCTGGTGCTGCTGGTGATGGTCTTCGGCAGCGCCATCGCCGCCCTGCTGCCTCTGGGGGTCGGCATCGTCGCCATCCTGGGGACGAACGCGGTGCTGCGCGGACTCACCGAGCTGACCGATGTCTCGATCTTCGCGCAGAACCTCACCACGGCCCTCGGACTCGGATTGGCCATCGACTACGCCCTGTTCATCGTGCGCAGATTCCGCGAGGAGCTGGCCGGGGGCGCGGAGGTGCGGGACGCCCTGGGGATCACCCTGCGCACCGCCGGGCGCACGGTGCTGTTCTCGGCACTGACCGTGGCGGTGTCGCTGGCCGCCATGATGGTCTTCCCCCAGTACTTCCTGCGCTCCTTCGCCTACGCCGGGATAGCGGTGGTCCTGCTGGCCGCGGCCGCGGCGCTGATTCTGCTGCCCGCCGCACTGATGCTGCTCGGCCCCCGGGTCAACTCACTGGACCTACGGCGGCTGCTGCGCAGGGGCCGGCGGACCACGGCGGCGACCGAGGGGGCCGCCTCCGTCGAGGAAGGAGCCGCCTGGGGCCGCACGGCGCGGCTCGTCATGCGCAGGGCCCCGTTCTTCGCCCTCGGCACGAGCGCTGTCCTCGTCCTGCTCGGACTGCCCTTCCTCGGAGCCAGGTTCGGCACCGCCGACTACCGGCAGCTTCCCGCGAGCGCCGACTCCCGGATGGTGCAGGAGGAGATCCGGGACGGCTTCCCCGGCAGCCCCGGCGGCGGGCTGGAGGTGTTCACGGAGGGCGTGGCCACCGCCGCCCAGTACGCCGACTACCGCACCCGGATAGCGGCCCTGCCGGACGTACTGCGGGTCGACGGACCGGTCACCTCCGGCGCGCACGGCTACTTCACGGTGCAGCCGAAGGGAGAGGCGGTCGGACAGGACACGCAGCAGCTCGTCCGGGACATCCGCGCCCAGCCCGCCCCCTTCGACGCCTCCGTCACCGGCACCGCCGCCGTACTGGTCGACTCCAAGAGCGCCATAGCCGACCGGCTGCCCTGGGCGCTGGGCATCATCATGGTGGTCACCCTCGTGCTGGTCTTCCTGCTCACCGGCAGTGTGCTGATACCGATCCAGGCGGTCGTGCTCAACGCGCTGAGTCTCACCGCCATGTTCGGGGCGATGATCTGGGTCTTCCAGGACGGCCATCTCTCCGGACTGCTCGCCTTCACCTCCACCGGGGACATCGAGACGACCGTGCCGGTCGTGATGTTCTGTGTCGCCTTCGGGCTCTCCATGGACTACGGCGTCTTCCTGCTCTCCCGGATCAAGGAGGAGTACGAGCGGAGCGGCGACCATGAACAAGCGGTGGCCTTCGGCGTCCGCAGGACCGGGGGACTGATCACCGCAGCCGCCGTGATCCTCGCCGTCGTCATGGTGGCGATAGGCACCTCACGGGTGACCAACACCAAGATGCTCGGTCTCGGACTCGCCCTGGCCGTGCTCATGGACGCGATGGTCGTACGCAGCCTGCTGGTCCCCTCCGTGATGAAGCTGACCGGGAAGGCCACTTGGTGGGCGCCGGGGCCGCTGCGCCGCTTCCACGAGCGGTTCGGCCTGAGCGAGGGCGAGGGCGAGGCGAAGCCGGCCGCCGAGGGGCACGAGGAGCCACCGGTGCCCGAATCGGACCGGGACTCCGACCGGGACCGCGCGAGGGTCTGACGGGAGTCCAAGGGAGTTCAACGGGGGAGGGAGCCCAACGGTCCACGGCGCCGGTCCGGCAACGGGGGACCGGCCCGAGGCCGCCGTACGGTAGGGGGCGCCCGCTCCGTACCGTACGGTGTCCGGCCCGTCCAGCCCGTCCGGCCCGTCCGGCCACGCTTCCCGCGCGGCTACGCTCCGCAGCCCCGTAGGAAGCGGCGCGTGCGGGTGGCGATGGGCAGCGGCTTGTCGGGCGGGCAGGGATACATGTCCTGCTCGACGATGGCGAAGAGATCCACGTCCAGCCGCTGCGCCGCCGCCAGCACCGGCTCCAGCGCGGGAACCCCGGCCGGCGGCTCGCACATCACGCCGCGTCCCACGGCCGGTCCGAACGGCACCCCGCCGGCCACCACGTCCGCGAGGATCTCCGGGTCCACCTGCTTGAGATGGAGGTAACCGATCCGCTCCCCGTAGGTCTCGATCAGCTTGACGCTGTCGCCGCCGCAGTAGGCGTAGTGCCCGGTGTCCAGGCAGAGCGAGACCAGCTCGGGATCGGTCGCGTCGAGGAAGCGGCTGACGTTCTCCTCGCTGTCGATATGGGTGTCGGCATGCGGATGCACGACGATCCTCAGTCCGTACCGGTCCGCCACCTCGCGGCCGAGGCGCTCGGTCTGGGCCGTCAGATCGCGCCACTGCTCAGCGGTGAGGGTGCGGTCCTCCAGGACCTCGCCACTCTTGTCGTCCCGCCAGAAGGACGGGATCACCACCAGATGGTCCGCGCCCATCGCCCGGGTGAGCGCGGCGATGTCCGCGACATGCTCCCAGGTCTTCTCCCAGACGGCGGGCCCGTGGTGCAGCCCGGTGAAGACCGTCCCGGCGGAGACCTTCAGCCCGCGCCGGGCGGTCTCCGCGCGCAACCGCTCGGGATCCGACGGGAGATAGCCGTAGGGGCCCAGCTCGATCCACTCGTAACCGGCCTCGGCGACCTCGTCGAGGAAGCGCTGCCAGGGCACCTGCCGCGGGTCGTCGGGAAACCACACGCCCCAGGAGTCGGGGGCTGATCCGACCCGGATGCGGCTCAACTTAGGCACGGAAGAGGTCATACCGGTCAGCTTTCCGGCCGTCCGGAAAGAGTGTCAAGGCTTCGTCCGGATGTAAGGACAAAATATTGACAGGGCTCCGGCGGGGGCAGCAAGGTTGTGCCGGAACCGGTAACGGCACCGGATCGTGCGCGGTCGTACCGGGCCGGGTACGGGGCCCGGCCGTCCGGTCCGGCCCGGCCGTCGAATCCGAAGGGACAGGTATGTCTGCGCCGTACGACGTGATCACCATGGGGCGGATCGGCGTTGACCTCTATCCCCTGCGGATCGGGGTACCGCTGGCGCAGGTCGAGACCTTCGGCAAGTTCCTCGGCGGCTCCGCGACGAATGTCGCGGTGGCGTCCGCCAGGCTGGGGCGCCGCGCCGCCGTCATCAGCCGTACGGGCCAGGACGCCTTCGGGGAGTACGTCCATCAGGCACTGGGCGAATTCGAGGTCGACGACCGCTGGGTGACCGGTGTCGAGCGCCTCCCCACCCCCGTCACCTTCTGCGAGATCTTCCCGCCGGACGACTTCCCGCTCCACTTCTACCGGCAGCCCAAGGCTCCCGACCTGGAGATCCATCCGCACGAACTCGACCTCGACGCGGTCAGGTCGGCCCGGATCTTCTGGATGACCGGGACCGGCCTCTGCGCGGAACCCAGCCGCTCCGCCACGCTCGCCGCCCTGGAGGCGCGCGGGAAATCCGGGATCACCGTGTTCGACCTCGACTGGCGCCCGATGTTCTGGCCCGAACGGCCCACCCCCACGCCCGCTCCCGCCGGCGCCCCCACCGCCCCTGCCGGAGCCGGGCCCGACGCCTTCGACACCGCCGGCGCCCCGGCCGCTCCCACCGGAGCCGGGCCGGGCGCCCCCGACCCGCGCGAGCTGTACGCACGGGCCCTGCGGCACGCCACCGTCGCCGTGGGAAACCTGGAGGAGTGCGAGGTGGCCGTCGGCGAGCGCGACCCCGAAGCCGCCGCGCGGGCGCTGCTGGCCGCCGGAGTGGAGCTGGCCGTGGTCAAACAGGGCCCCAAGGGCGTGCTCGCCCTGCACCGCGACGGCACGCGCTCCGAAGTGCCGCCCGTCCCCGTCGAGGTCGTCAACGGACTGGGCGCCGGGGACGCGTTCGGCGGCGCCCTCTGCCACGGGCTGCTCGCCGGCTGGGAGCTGGAGCGCGTCATGCGGTACGCCAACGCGGCGGGCGCCCTCGTCGCGGGCCGGCTCGCCTGCTCCTCCGCCATGCCGTACGACAGCGAGGTCGCGGAAGTCCTCGCGGCCGGCCGCGTCCCGGAGCAGGATGCCGGGAGCCTCCGATGAGCCGCGTCGACGTGACCGAGCTGGTCCGGCTCCGTACCCACCACCCCGAGGCCGTCGCCGAGGCCGCCGCCCGCCGCGTCCGGCGGCCCCTGCTGCGCTCCACCGGCGGGTCCACCGGCCGGTTGATGATCATCGCTGCCGATCATCCGGCACGCGGCGCCCTCGCCGTCGGCAACAGCCCGCTGGCCATGGCCAACCGTCACGACCTGCTGGAGCGGCTCTGTCTGGCCCTGTCGCGCCCCGGCGTCGACGGCGTCCTGGCCACCGCCGACATCCTCGACGACCTGCTGCTCCTCGGCGCCCTGGAAGACCGTGTCGTCGTCGGCTCGATGAACCGGGGCGGCCTCGCCGGCGCCTCCTTCGAGCTGGACGACCGCTTCACCGGGCACCGCCCCGAAGACCTCGCCAGGCTCGGCTTCGACGCGGGCAAGCTGCTGCTCCGTATCGACTACGAGGACCCCGGTTCCCTCGACACCCTCCACGCGTCGGCCCGCGCCGTCGACGCCATGGCGGAGCGCAGGCTGCCGGTCTTCGTCGAGCCGTTCCTGTGCCGTCGCGAGGAGGGACGCCTGCGTACCGACCTGAGCGCGGAGGCCGTGACACGCTCGATCGCCGTCGCCTCGGGACTCGGCGGCACCTCGGCGTACACCTGGCTGAAGGTTCCCGTCACCCGCGACCCCGACGATATGGCGCGGGTGATGGAGACCTCGACCCTGCCGGCCGTCCTGCTGGGCGGCGAGATCGGGGACGACCAGGAAGGCGCGTACGAGAAATGGCGCACGGCGCTGCGGTTGCCCACCGTTCAGGGGCTCGTCGTGGGCCGCTCACTGCTCTATCCGGCGGACGGCGACGTGGCCGGGGCCGTCGACACGGCGGTGGGCCTGCTCTGAAGGGTACGGAGACCTCATGACAACCGACCGAGAGAACCGGAAGCCGTACGACGGGTACGTGCCCGCCGGAGCCGCCGCCACCGGGCCCTACGCGCTCGACATCGACCCCGAGCGGGCCCGCTGGTCGCACAGCAGCCTGCGCGTGCTGGAACTCCCGCCCGGCACGGACCACTCGCTGGACACCGGGGACAGCGAGTGGATCGTGCTGCCGCTCACCGGTGGTTGCACCGTGCACACACAAGGTGAATCCTTTGAACTGCTGGGCAGGGAAAGCGTGTTCGGCGGAGTCACCGACTTCGCCTATCTCCCGCGTGACGCCCATGCGCAGATCGCCTCCGGCGCGGGAGGCCGTTTCGCCCTGGCAGGAGCGAAGTGCGAGCGAAAGCTCCCCGCTCGCTACGGCCCCGCGTCGGAGGTTCCCGTCGAGCTGCGCGGCGCGGGCGACTGCTCCCGCCAGGTCAACAACTTCGCCGCCGCCGGAGTCTTCGAGTGCGACCGGCTCATCGCGGTCGAGGTGCTGACGCCCGGCGGCAACTGGTCCTCGTACCCGCCGCACAAGCATGACGAGTACCACCCCGGCGTCGAGTCCGAGCTGGAGGAGATCTACTACTTCGAGATCGAGGACGGCGGCGTCGGCTACCACCGGGTCGCCCCGTCCCGCCACGGCGGCACGGACATCCTCGCCGAGGTCCGTACGGGTGACACCGTCCTCATCCCGGACGGCTGGCACGGCCCCTCCATCGCCCCGCCCGGCCGCGACATGTACTACCTCAACGTGATGGCGGGCCCCGGCCGGTCCCGGGAGTGGCTGATCAGGGACCACCCCGAGCACGGCTGGATCAGGGACACCTGGCCCGCGCTCCCCGTCGATCCGAGACTGCCGCTGTACGGAGCGGAGGCGAGCGCGCGATGACCACCGACCCGAGCGCCGGGACGGCCCCCGGCACCGTCGACCCGGCCGTCGGCCACGCCGCCACCGGCGCCGCCCCGGCCGGCCCTGCCCGCAGCCCCGCAGCCGCCCCCGAGGCCACCGGCCGGGGCCCGCGCCGGCTCACCGTCGCCCAGGCGCTGATCCGTTTCCTCTCCCGGCAGTACACCGAGCGCGACGGCCGCAGGCAGCGGCTGATCAACGCCACCTGGGGCATCTTCGGCCACGGCAATGTGGCGGGCATCGGCCAAGCCCTGGTGGAAGCCGCCCCGGACATGCGGTACGTGCAGGGACGCAGCGAACAGGCCATGGTCCACGCGGCCGTGGGCTACGCCCGCCAGAGCAACCGCCTCTCCGCCCACGCCGTCACCACCTCCATCGGCCCCGGCGCCACCAACCTCGTCACCGGCGCCGCACTCGCCACCGTCAACCGCCTCCCCGTACTGCTGCTCCCCGGTGACACCTTCGCCACCCGCCCCGCCGACCCGGTGCTCCAGCAGCTCGAAGTCCGGTCAGCGGGCGATGTGTCCGTCAACGACGCGCTGCGGCCCGTCTCCGCGTACTTCGACCGGGTCGCCCGCCCCGAGGCGCTGATCCCGGCCGCGCTGGCCGCGATGCGCGTGCTCAGCGACCCCGCCGAGACCGGAGCCGTCACCCTCGCCCTGCCGCAGGACGTGCAGGCGGAGGCGTACGACTGGCCGGAGGAGTTCTTCGCCGAGCGGGTCTGGCGGGTCCGCCGGCAGGCGCCCGACCCGGATGAACTCGCCGACGCGGTACGGCTGGTACGGGAAGCGCGCCGCCCCTTGCTGGTCGCGGGCGGCGGTGTCCATCACAGCGCGGCCGAGGCGGCGCTGGCCGCGTTCGCCGACGCGACGGGCGTGCCGGTCGCCTCCACCCAGGCGGGAAAGGGATCCCTGCGCCACGACCATCCCGCCGACGTCGGCGGCGTCGGCCACACCGGCACCGCCGTCGCGGACGACCTGGCCAGGACGGCGGACCTGGTGATCGGCGTCGGCACGCGCTGGTCCGACTTCTCCACCGCCTCCGCCACGCTCTTCCAGCATCCGTCCGTCCGCTTCCTCAACCTCAATGTCACCGGCTTCGACGCCCACAAACTCGCCGCCCACCCCTTGGTGGCGGACGCGCGCACCGCCCTGGAGCAGCTCGCCGCGGGCCTCGCCGGCCACCGTGTCGACCCCGCCTACACCGCGGAGATCCGGGCGGGCAGGGCGCGTTGGGAGGAGCGGGTGCGGACCGCGTTCACCGGAGCGGAGAGGGACCCGGCGGCCGAGCCGCCGGACGGGGACAGCAGGGAGAAGGACGCGGACGGCGGGGATCTCGTACGTCCCACCCAGGCGCAGGTCCTCGGCGTGCTCGACGAACTCGTCACCGACGAGGACATCCTCATCAACGCCGCCGGATCGCTCCCGGGCGATCTCCACAAGCTGTGGCGGGCCCGCTCGCGCGATCAGTACCACGTCGAATACGGCTACTCCTGCATGGGTTACGAGATCCCGGCGGCCATCGGCGTCCAGCTCGCGGCCCCGGACCGCCCCGTCTGGGCCCTCGTCGGCGACGGTACGTATCTGATGAACCCCACCGAGATCGTCACGGCGGTCCAGGAGAAGCTGCCGGTCAATGTCGTGATCCTCCAGAATCACGGCTACGCCAGCATCGGCGCCCTCTCCGAGTCGGTCGGTGCCGAACGCTTCGGCACCGCCTACCGGTTCCGCGCCGCCGACGCCACGTACACCGGCGCCCCGCTGCCCGTCGACCTGGCGGCCAACGCCGCCTCGCTCGGCATGCGGACGGTCCGCGCCAGGACCGTCGGTGAGCTGCGCGAAGCCCTGGCGGAGGCGCGTGCCTCCGCCGACCCCACATGTGTCTACGTGGAGACCGAAACGGCAGACACAGTGTCGGGCGTCCCGCCGGCCCAGGCGTGGTGGGATGTTCCCGTGGCCGAGACCGCGACGCGTACGTCCGCCGCCTCGGCCCGCGAGGAGTACGAACGGTTCGCAGCAGCCCGTCGCCGCCATCTGTGAGGGAGAAGAAGCATGAAGACCGTCAATCACTGGATCGGTGGCAAGAGCGTCGAGGGCGCGTCGGGCAACTGGGGGCCGGTCACCGACCCGGCGACGGGCGCGGTCACCACCCGGGTCGCCCTCGCCTCCACCGAGGAAGTCGGCCGTGCGGTGTCCGCAGCGAAGGCCGCGTACGCGACCTGGGGCACCTCGTCCCTCGCCCAGCGCACGGCGGTCCTCTTCCGCTACCGCGCGCTGCTGGACGCGCGCCGAGACGAGATCGCCGCGCTGATCACCGCCGAACACGGCAAGGTGCACTCCGACGCGCTGGGCGAGGTGGCGCGCGGCCTCGAAATCGTCGAGCTGGCCTGCGGGATCACCACCCAGCTCAAGGGCGAGCTGTCCACCCAGGTCTCCAGCCGGGTCGATGTCTCCTCGATCCGGCAGCCGTTGGGCGTCGTCGCGGGCATCACGCCGTTCAACTTCCCGGCGATGGTGCCGATGTGGATGTTCCCGCTGGCCGTCGCGTGCGGGAACACCTTCGTGCTCAAGCCCAGCGAGAAGGACCCGTCGGCGGCCAACCTGCTGGCGGAGCTGGCGGCTGAGGCCGGACTGCCCGACGGCGTGCTCAACGTCGTGCACGGCGACAAGGTCGCGGTGGACGCGCTGCTCGCGCACCCGGACGTGGCGGCGGTCTCCTTCGTCGGCTCCACGCCGATCGCCCGCTACATCCACACGACGGCCTCGGCCAACGGCAAGCGCGTGCAGGCCCTCGGCGGCGCCAAGAACCACATGCTGGTCCTGCCGGACGCCGACCTCGACGCCGCGGCGGACGCGGCGGTCTCGGCGGCGTACGGCTCGGCGGGGGAGCGCTGCATGGCGATCTCGGCGGTGGTCGCGGTCGGCGCCATCGGCGACGAACTGGTCGCCAGGATCCGCGAGCGCGCGGAGAAGATCAGGATCGGCCCCGGCACCGACCCCGCCTCCGAGATGGGCCCGCTCATCACCAAGGCCCACCGCGACAAGGTCGCCGGATACGTCACCGGCGCCGCCGCCCAGGGCGCCGAAGTCGTCCTGGACGGCACGGGGTACACGGTCGAGGGCCACGAGGACGGGCACTGGATCGGCCTGTCCCTGCTGGACAAGGTGGCCACCGACTCCGACGCCTACCGCGACGAGATCTTCGGCCCGGTGCTCTGCGTGCTCCGCGTGGAGACGTACGAGGAGGGCGTCGACCTCATCAACGCCTCGCCGTTCGGCAACGGTACGGCCATCTTCACCCGCGACGGCGGCGCCGCCCGCCGCTTCCAGCTGGAGATCGAGGCCGGCATGGTCGGCGTGAACGTGCCGATCCCCGTCCCCGTCGGCTACCACTCCTTCGGCGGCTGGAAGGACTCCCTCTTCGGGGACCACCACATCTACGGCAACGACGGCGTGCACTTCTACACCCGGGGCAAGGTCGTCACCACCCGCTGGCCCGACCCGTCCGACGCGCCCGCCGGGGTCGACCTGGGCTTCCCGCGCAACCACTGAGCCGGGACGCGCGGACCAGCTGCGCGTCGACCGGCGCCGCCCCACCCGCGGCGCGTCGACCTGCGCCGCGTCAACTCGTGGCGCGGGCATCCCGACACGCGGCCAGGTAGCCAGGCCCGTACGGCAGATGGTGCCGTACGGGCCGCTGTGCTGTGCGCCGCCAGGTGAGGCCGACCGTTCCTGTACACGACGGCGCCCGTGTCGCGTTCGTACCGTTGTGGGGAAATCTTTGCCCATGGCCGGATCGTGGCAATCCGGGCGGTGATCGGCGTCCGCGGTCGCCGCCCCGCCACGGCAAGAGCCCCGGCCCGAGGCCCGCTCGCGGTCCGGCTCCCCGTCTTTGCCGTCTTTGCCTTGTGCCCTCCGTCGGCCGAAATGCCAAAGGCGCGTAACCGCTGGTGTTACGGCCGCGTTGACCCTTCGCAGTCGCATGACTCACGCTCGTTATATAGATGCTGGATACAACTGATCCGGCCCGGGGCCCCGTCCTGCCATGGATCCGTCGTGGGCCATGGCCTCTGACCTGCGCTCGGCTGGGATCGGAAGCAGGAGGACGCACATGTGTGGCATCACCGGCTGGCTCTCCTTCGACCGTGACCTGCGATCCGCCTCCACCACATTGGATGCGATGACGGAGACGATGTCCTGCCGCGGTCCCGACGACCGCGGCACCTGGATCAACGGCCCCGTGGCCCTCGGCCACCGTCGGCTGGCCATCATCGACCTGCCGGGCGGGCGGCAGCCGATGACGCTGGACACGCCGGAGGGCACTCTCGCGCTCGTCTACTCGGGCGAGACGTACAACTTCACCGAGCTCCGCCGGGAACTCATCGACCGGGGGCACCGGTTCACCACGAATTCCGACACGGAGGTGGTCCTGCAGGGATACCTCCGGTGGGGCGAGGCGGTCGCGGAACGGCTGAACGGGATGTACGCCTTCGCGATCTGGGACGGCCGGCACCAGAAGCTGGTGATGATCCGGGACCGGATGGGCATCAAGCCGTTCTCGTACTATCCGACCCCCGACGGGGTGCTGTTCGGCTCCGAGCCCAAGGCCGTCCTCGCCAACCCGCTGGCCCGCGCCCGCGTCGGCCTCGACGGCCTGCGGGAACTGTTCGCCTTCGTCAAGACGCCCGGACACGGGGTGTGGGAGGGCATGCACGAGGTCGAGCCCGGAACGGTCGTCACCGTGGACCGCGCCGGCCTGCGCAAGCGGGTCTACTGGTCCCTGGAGACCCGGCCGCACACCGACGATCTGGACACGACGGTGCGACAGGTCCGTACGCTCCTCGACGACATCGTGCGGCGGCAGCTGGTGGCGGACGTGCCGGTCTGCACGCTTCTCTCCGGCGGGCTCGACTCCTCCGCCATGACGGCGTTGGCCGCGCGGCAGCTCGCCGCGTCGGGCGAGACCGTACGCAGCTTCTCCGTCGACTTCGCGGGCCGTACGGAGAACTTCGTCGCCGACGAGTTCCGCGCCACCCCCGACGCCCCCTTCGTGCACGACGCCGCCCGCGCTTCGGGCACGGAACACCAGGACATCGTGCTCGACTCGGTGGCCCTGGCGAACCCGGAGGTGCGTACGAGGATGATCAGGGCGCGCGATCTGCCCATGGGGTTCGGGGACATGGACTCCTCCCTCTACCTCCTCTTCAAGGCGATCCGGCAGCGCTCCACGGTCGCGCTCTCCGGCGAGTCGGCGGACGAGGTCTTCGGCGGGTACCCCCAGTTCTTCGACGAGCGCGCGCGGAAGGCCGAGACGTTCCCCTGGCTCGTCCAGTTCGAGGAGCGCTTCGGCGACGACGCGGGGGTGCTGCGGACCGAGGTGAACCGGAGCATCGATCTGCCCGCCTTCATCCGGGACAGCTACGCCACGGCCGTCGCCGGCATCGAACGGCTGCGGGACGAGAGCGATTTCGAGTACCGGATGCGCACGATCTGCCATCTCCACCTGACCCGCTTCGTACGGGTGCTGCTGGACCGCAAGGACCGGGCGAGCATGGCGGTGGGGCTGGAGGTGCGGGTGCCGTTCTGCGATCACCGGCTGGTCGAGTACGTCTACAACACCCCGTGGTCCTTCAAGTCCTTCGACGGCAGGGAGAAGAGTCTGCTGCGGGAGGCGACGGCCGACGTCCTGCCGAGGTCGGTGTACGACCGGGTGAAGAGTCCGTACCCCTCCACCCAGGACCCCCAGTACGCGACCGCCCTCCAGGAACAGACCAAGGATCTGCTCGCCCGCCCGGGCCATCCGGTCTTCGACCTGGTGGACCCCGCCAAGGTCAGGCGGGTCGCGGAATGCGACACGCCGCAGAACAGCACAGCCTCGCGGCGTGGCATGGAACGCACGCTGGATCTCGCGCTCTGGCTGGACCTCTACAAGCCGGAGGTCACGCTGGCCTGAGCGGTGCCGGGCCCGACCTCACCCGAGCGTGGCGCCTGCCGGCCCGCCGGTCAGCGCGATGTGGCGGCAGCCCCGTCCGGAAGAGACGGAGAGGTGAGGTCGGCCTCGTCCAGCCTGCGCGTGAGGGCGTCGAGACGGGCGCGCAGGTCGTTGATCTCCTGGAGGTCGCACCCGGTGGCCGCGGCGATACGGCGCGGTACAGTCCGGGCGCGCTCGCGCAGCGCCGTGCCCTCGTCCGTGAGGTGGATGTGGACCGACCGCTCGTCGCGCGTGCTGCGTTCGCGCCGCAGCAGCCCGGCGGCCTCCAGCCGCTTGAGCAGGGGGGACAGGGTTCCCGAGTCGAGCCGCAACGCCTCGCCCAGGTCCTTGACGGGGAGCGGGCCGCGCTCCCAGAGCACCAGCATCACCAGGTACTGGGGGTAGGTGAGCCCGAGGTCCTTGAGGAGTACGCGGTAGACGCCGCCGAACGCACGCGACGCGGCGTGCAGGGAGAAGCAGATCTGCTGGTCCAGGCGGAGGAAGTCCTCGTCGGGGGGCGGTGTCGGCGTCGTCGGTGTGGCGGTCATGAGTTCAGGATAGCCCGGCGGACATCATTTAGTTGCGCACAATTCAATTGTGTGATGTCATTCTTCATGACGGCGGGGCACACCGCCCGACCCGGATGAGAGGGATGGTTTCCATGGACGCGCTGTACACCGCTGTGGCCACTGCCAACGGTCGCGACGGACGGGCTGTCAGCTCCGACGGACAGCTGGACCTCGCGCTGGCCATGCCGCCGGCGCTGGGCGGCAACGGCCAGGGCACCAACCCGGAGCAGCTGTTCGCCGCCGGCTACGCCGCGTGCTTCGCCAGCGCGCTCGGCCTGGTCGGGCGCCAGGCGAAGGTCGACACCAGCGAGGTCTCGGTGACGGCGGAGGTCGGCATCGGCAAGGACGGCGAGAGCTTCGGCCTCGCCGTCACCCTGCGCGTGGAGCTGCCGGACTCGCTCACCGGCGAGACCGGCGACCGCCTCGTCGAGCAGGCCCACCAGGTCTGCCCGTACTCGAAGGCGACCCGCGGCAACATCCAGGTCGACCTGGTGGTCGAGTAACGGGCCCGGCTGCCCACGACCGCGTGACGCACTGACGGCCCGACGGCCCGGCGCCCCCGTCCGGGGGCGCCGGGCCGTTATTCGGTGGCGGACGAGCACGGACGGCAACAGCCTGGGTCCATGCCAGAACCGAAGCACCGCGTCCGCGCCCTCCACACCGGGTCCACCATCACGGTCTACCAGGCGTACCCGCCCGAGATAGGCGTCCCCGCCGCCCGCGACGGCCGCTTCCCCGCTGTGTGGAAGCGGGACCGCATGACGTGGATGGCCACGGTCGGGAGCAGCGGGGGAGTGGCTACGTGTTCGCCCGGTGGACGACGCGCATAGGCATCGCCGAGGCGCCGTTCTGGTCGCGGGTGATGGGGCGGTCCGCTGCCTGTTCGATCTGCCACTCGGGTGTTTCGTATGTCGGCCGCTTCATGAGGGTGTCTCCTCGGCGGGCGGCGCGTCGTCATCGTGGTCGGGGTCGTCGTCCTCGGGCTGAGGGAGACGGTCTCCTCTGCTCTCCGCCACCCGCAGCGCGTCACGCAGCGCTTCGTACAGGCGGGCGCTCAGGTAGCGGAGTTCCCAGGGCTGGACCTTGTCGTCCTTGAGCATGTCGGCCGCGTGGCCGAGGAGGACGTTGCCGGCCTGGAGTTGTACCTCCTCCATCTGGTCGGCGAGTCGGGAGAGATGACTCCTCCTGTCGTCGTCGGTCACCAGATAGGAACGCTGTCCGGCGGGGCCGAGCCACGGCAGGAGACGGGGGTTCTCGCTCATCGGGCCACCGCCGTCCAGGGGGTGGCGTTGGCCGGACTGGGCCGCATGCCGCGCTCGTGTGCGACGACGTACGGGCGGACGAGGCGGACGTCCTCACCGTGGATCGCGGGCCAGACGTATGGGTCGAGTACGCGCGGGCTGTCCGTCGCTGGTGTGCTCACGCAGTGCGTGAGAGGGCTGGTTTCGGCCGCGCGGTGGTGGCCCGGGGCGGGAAGCAGCAGTCTCAGCAGCCACTCGAAAATCCTGCCGATAGGGTTCCGCATGTCTACCTGCTTTCTCAGGTCGGCCATGCCCCGGGGTGCCGTCACGCACCGCCGGGGTGTCTTGTCTCGACAGTCAACGACCGTCTGTGGCCCTGCGGCAGCGTTCATAAGAGGGTTCACGTACACAGGTGGGTCCGCGAAGTTCCGGCAAGGGGGTTCACCGCGAACCCTCTTGTCCGGCACTGCTGTGACAGGATGGATACGCGTAGTGATGCTTGGGGGTGCCGCAGAACGTGAGCAGATCACCGAACCATCAGTTGGCCGCCGTCATGGCGGAGGCCGGATCCTCGAACAAGGGACTGGCCAAGCGCGTCTGCGAGGTCGCACGGCGGCATGGCGAGCAGTTGGGCACCACGCATGTCGCCGTTCAGCGCTGGTTGAACGGGGGCGGGATCCAGCGTCAGACCGCCGCGTTCGTCGCCGAAGCACTGAGCGAGAAGTTACGGCGGAGGATCACCCCGAAGGATCTTGGTTTTCCGGGTGCGGCGCCTGCCCCCGAACCTGTGGTCGGCATGAGTTACGCCGAATCTCTTGGCGAGACGCTCAGCATTCTTGAGGGTCTTACGCATCAGCGACCCGAAGACGGTCCTGGGAATGAACCTCCCTTGCGCGATAGCGATGTTCACTCCGCCGCCCTCGCTTGGCTGGTGTCTCCGCCGGACGGTGTGCCCACCGACGCCCCCACCACCCGCCGCGTCGGCATGCGCGATGTCGCGGCCATCCGGACCGCCGCCGGGTTCTTCATGCAGCTCGACTTCCAGTTCGGTGGCGGACATGCGCACAAGGCGTTCCGCCACTACTTTCGCGAAGACGTGCTGCCGCTCCTCGGCGCCGGCTACAGCGCCAAGGTGGGGGAAGCACTGTTCGCGGCGGCGTCCGAGATGTCGCAGCTCCTCGCCTGGAGCGCGTACGACAGTGGGAACCACGCGCTCGCGGACCGCTATCTGATGTCGACGCTGCGCCTGACGCAGGTGTCCGGCGACCGCATGATGGGTGCGCGCATCCTCACCAACATGAGCCACCAGGCGAACTATCTGGGCCGAGCACCTCGGGCCGTCACGCTCGCCCGCGCATCGGTGGAGGGCGGGAAGGGCAGTTCGACCCCTCGGGCCATGGCACTCTTCTCCGCTCACGAGGCCCGCGCGCTGTCCACCGCGCAGGATCACAAAGGCGCGGCCCGCGCGATGAACGACGCTGAGAGGTTCTTCGAGCGAGCCGACAGCGTCGAGGATCCTGAATGGCTCGCCTATATGGACGAGGCCGAGCTGATCGGCGAGTTCTGCCACTGCTTCAGAGACTTGGGGCAGGGCGCGGAAGCCGTCCGGTTCGCCGAGCGCGCCGTTGCTCTCACCGACCCCAAGTACGCTCGTACGCTTGGCTTCTGTCGGATGGTGCTTGCCCAGAGTCACCTACTTGACGGTGGCCTCGACGCCGCCGTGACGACCGCCGGTCTCGCCGTTGAGGCGGGCGACGCCCTCCAGTCCGCGCGGTTCCAGCGGTACGTGGGCGACTTCCAGCGCGAGGTGTCCGTTCACGGGACGCTCCCGATCGTCCAGCAGTTCAATGGCCAGGTGGCGGAGGCGATGGAGCGGCTGGACGACGGCGAGTAGCCGACGCGCTCAGCCCGGATTCCAGTCGCGTGGCGCGTCGTCGTTCCGGAGCGATGAGATACGGCGGGCGTACTCCGCCGCGGTCTCGGGGCTCTCTGCGACGTTCTGCATGAGCCACGTCGTCATGTTGAACTCCTGCACTGCCCGCAGCGTCGGGAAGCCGGACCAGGTACGGAGATCCCGCCCGTACGCGCCGACGAAGCCGCCGTACTCCTGTGGGGTCTGCCACCCCAGGCTGTGGTGCTCGGTGGCCGTGACCATCAGATCCCACTCGGGGAAGTCGTAGCTGAACCTCTCCAGGTCGATCAGGATCACCCGATCGTTCCTGTCCACCATCAGGTTCTGTACGTGGGCGTCCCCGTGCACCGGCCCCTTCTCGGAGTCGAACCGGAGATCCCCCACCCGGTCCCGCAGCTCATGCGCGCGCTTCCGCAGGAACGCCCGATCGTCCTCCGGTATGTCCACCGCCGCGTTGATCCGCCGGTCCGTCCGGTCCAGGACCGGGTACGGGGGCAGCGTCAGCGAGGCCGGCAGGCTCAGCGAGTGCAGGTCGCGCAGGACCCCGCCCAACTCCCCGTACGTGGGCTTCCGGTCGCTCTCCTCGATCAGGTGCCAGAACGTCACCGGGTGGCCGTCGACGACCATCGGTTGTTCGAGGTCATCGATCACCCGTGTGACGGGGAAGCTCTCGCCCGCCAGCCAGCGCGATACCAGCACCTCACCCCGCGCCGACTCCAGGTACTCCGCCGAGCGGGCGATCCGTACCACCACCGGGTGCGCGGCGAGACGGAACAGCGCGTTCTCTCCCAGCCGGAGCGGCCGCGCGCCCTCACCGTCGAGCCCCGCGCGTCGGCATGCCAGCGCCATCACCTCCGCGGCACGGGCCGCCGTGAAGCCCGTTGCCGCACTTCCCGCCGCAGCAGATGGCATGCCCTTCCCCACTCCCTGGCCCGCAACAGACGTCAATGCGACCGTACCCACGGGAGGCGGTGGCAGACGAGCCGGGCAAGATGCGAAGGACAAAAGGACCATGGACGCGGCTTGACATGGAGCAAGCCGTCGCCCCCCCCCGCGTCAGGCCGCGAACTCCGTGAGGTCGATGGCGTGGACGTGCAGGGGGAAGCCGTGGGCGGGGTGGACCGTGTCGCGTTCCAGGGTCATGCCGAGCTTGCGCATCACGTTCTCGGACGCCTCGTTCCCGGGGCGGCTGATGCTGATCACCCGCTCCAGGCCCCGGTCCTGGAGCGCGAACTCCAGTGCCGCGTGCGCCGCTTCCGAGGCGTAGCCCTGGCCCCAGAAGGGCTGGCCCAGGCGCCAGCCGATCTCGATGTCCGGCAGTGCTTCGGGCAGGAACGCGGGTACGGAGAGTCCCGCGAAGCCGGCCAGTTCACCCGAGGCGAGCAGTTCGACGGCGAAGAGGCCGAAGCCCTCCTCGTCCCACTCCTCCTCCCACCGCTCGATGTCCTCCGCCGTCTGGTCGAGGCTTCGCACCGAGCCGTCGTCGATCCATCGCATGACCTCCGGGTCCGCGTTGATCTCGGCCATGGGTACGAGGTCCTCCTCGTGCCAGCGGCGGAGGAGGAGGCGGGGTGTCTGGATCTCGGTCATGCCACCCATCCTGGCGGAGGCGGCGGCCATGGGGGTAATCGGCGGCAGCTGGTCAGGAGGCGGCGGGGGGCGTGGGCGGTGCGGCGGTGAGGACGACCGTGCGGCCGTCCGGGTCCTTCAGGGTGTGCTCGCCCTCGGGGCGGGCGGCGGTGGCGGGGGCGGTGAGGCCCAGCCGGAGGGAGCCCGTGGCGGGGCGGCGGTCGTCGGCGGGGTACAGCTCCAGGACCGCGCCGCCGTCCAGAACCGCGGCGTAGTGCTCGGGGCCGCTGCCGTGCCGTTCGCGTACGAAGGCCAGCCCCAGGCCGGTGTAGAAGTCCCGGCAGGCGGTCAGTCGGTCGGTGTAGAGGACGACGAGGTCGATGAGCATCCGGCGGGCCTCCTGGGCTGGGCGGCGGCGGATCGGTCCGTACCGTTCGCAGCCTACGTGGGCGCACCGACACACCGTCGGCCGCATGTTCGCGATGTCCCCGTACGGGAGGGGCCGTGGGCGAGGGCTCCCGGTGACGCACGGGCCCCGACACACCGTCGGCCGCGCCCGGCGGGCTCCGTCCCGCGCCGCTTCGGACCGTACCGCGTCTGCTGTACGGCGGCGGCCGGCCGTACTCCTCAAGGAGGTCGCCGGGTTCCGACCGGGGGTACGGCGGTCCGTCCCCGGGGCCGTTTAGGGTTCAAGGATGGAGACCCCAACCCCCCGCCGCTCCTGGCTGCGCGCGCGATGGCCGGTGGTTCTGGCCGCCTTCGCCGTGCTGGTCGGAGCCGGCACCTGGACCGCCGTCGCGTCGGACGGTGCGCCCGCCGTGCACCGGGAGGACCGGGTGATGGCGATGCCGGGTGCCCGGATCGACACCTCGTACTTCACCTCGGGCGGCGGCGGGCGCAGGCCCGCCGTGCTGATCGGGCACGGGTTCGGCGGCAGCAAGGCCGATGTGCGGGACCAGGCCGAGAAGCTGGCGCGCGACGGGTACGCGGTGCTGACCTGGTCGGCGCGCGGCTTCGGGAAGTCCACCGGCCGGATCGGGATCAACGACCCGGACCGCGAGGTCAAGGACGTGTCCCGGCTGATCGACTGGCTCGCGAAGCGGCCCGAGGTGCTGCTCGACGCGAAGGGCGATCCCCGGGTCGGGCTCACGGGCGCCTCGTACGGCGGGGCCGTCTCCCTGCTCGCCGCCGGGTACGACAAGCGGGTCGACGCGATCGCCCCGCAGATCACGTACTGGAACCTCGCCGACGCCCTCTTCCCCGACGGCGTCTTCAAGAAGCTCTGGGCCGGGATCTTCTTCTCCAACGGCGGCGGCTGCGAGAACTTCGAGAAGGCGCTGTGCGCGATGTACCAGCGGGTCGCGGTCTCCGGCACCCCCGACGCGTCCGCCCGCACCCTGCTGGAGGAGCGCAGCCCGTCCGCCGTGGCCGACCGTATCGATGTGCCCGCGCTGATCTTCCAGGGCCAGACCGACTCGCTCTTCCCGCTCGGTCACGCCGACGCCATGGAGAAGGCGATCCGCGCCAACGGCGCACCGGTCGACGTCGACTGGATCGCGGGCGGGCACGACGGCGGCGACATGGAGGGCGGCCGGGTGCTGAACCGGGTCTCCTCCTGGTTCGACCGCTACCTCAAGGACGACAAGGGCGTGGACACCGGGCCCGCGTTCCGGGTCACCAGGACCGGAGGCGTCGACTCCACCGACGGCAGGGCCCAGGTGCGGGGCGCGAGCGGCGCCCGCTATCCGGGGCTGGAGAGCGGCACCACCACCGTTCCGCTGAGCGGCTCCACCGAGACCTTCGAGAATCCGGCGGGCGGGAGCCCGCCCGCGATCTCCACCGTTCCCGGCATCGGCGGCGGACTCTCCCAGCTGTCCACGTTCGGCGTCGGGCTCTCGCTCGACTTCCCCGGACAGCACGCCGCCTTCGACTCCGCGCCCCTCGAACGGTCGCTGCGGATCACCGGCACCCCGACCGTCCGCGCCACCGTCAGCTCCAGCAGCGGTGACGCGGTGCTGTTCGCCAAGGTGTACGACGTGGGCCCCGAGGGCGGCCGGAACGTGCTGCCGTCGCAACTCGTCGCGCCCATCAGGGTGGAGGACGCGAAAAAGGGCAGGACGGTGGAGCTGACCCTGCCCGCCGTGGACCATCGGCTGGCCCCCGGGCACCGGCTGCGGCTCGTGCTCGCCGCCACCGACCTCGGCTACGCCTCGCCGGCCGAACCCGCCACGTACAAGGTCTCCCTCGACGGTCCGCTGACCGTACCGACCGTGCCCGCGCTCACCAGTGGGTCCGCGGCGCTGCCCTGGTGGACCTGGGGGCTGCCGGCGATCGGCGTGCTGATCGCGGCCGGGCTGCTGCTCGCCGCCCGCCGCCGCGGCAGCGCCCCGGCGCCCGACCCCGAACTGGCCGACGTGCCGCTGCGGATCGACGGTCTGGCGAAGCGGTACGCCAGGTCCGCCGACCGGTACGCGGTCCGTGATCTCTCCTTCCAGGTGGAGAAGGGGCAGGTGCTCGGGCTGCTCGGTCCGAACGGTGCCGGAAAGACCACCACTTTGCGCATGCTGATGGGGCTGATCACCCCGGACGCCGGCGAGATCAGGGTCTTCGGCCATGCCATCCGGCCGGGCGCCCCGGTGCTCTCCCGGGTCGGCGCGTTCGTGGAAGGCGCGGGCTTCCTGCCGCATCTGTCGGGACGGGCCAACCTGGAGCTGTACTGGCAGGCCACCGGCCGTCCCGCCGAGGACTCCCACATCGAGGAGGCCCTGGAGATCGCCGGGCTCGGCGACGCGCTCGCCCGGGCCGTACGCACCTACTCGCAGGGGATGCGGCAGCGGCTCGCCATCGCGCAGGCCATGCTCGGTATGCCGGATCTGCTGATCCTCGACGAACCGACCAACGGTCTCGACCCGCCGCAGATCCGCGAGATGCGGGACGTGATGGTCCGGTACGCGGCGGGCGGCAGGACCGTCATCGTCTCCAGCCATCTCCTCTCCGAGGTCGAGCAGTCCTGCACGCATCTGGTGGTCATGCGCCGTGGCCAACTCGTGCAGGCGGGGCGGGTGGAGGAGATCACCGGTTCGGGCGACACCCTGCTCGTCACCACCGCCGAGGAGGTGCCGGAGCCTGTGATCGAGAAGATCGGCGCGCTGGCCGGGGTCGGTTCGGCGGTCCGCGCGGACGGCGGCCCCGGGCTGCTCGTCCGGCTCGACGGCGCGAGCACCACCACCCTGGTCACCGAGTTGATACGGCTGGATGTCCCGCTGACCGGGGTCGGACCCCACCGCCGCCTGGAGGACGCGTTCCTCACCCTGATCTCCGGAGGCTCCGCATGAGCGCGCTGACCGAGTCGGCCCCCGGCTACCGGGCCCGGCGCACCCTGCCGCTGCGGGTCGAGGCGCTGCGGCAGTTGCGGCGCAGGCGGACGCTGGCGATGGGGGTCATGCTGGCCGCGCTGCCTTTCGTCCTGATCGTGGCGTTCGCCATCGGGGGCGCCCCGGACGGCTCCGCACGCGGCGGGGTGACCCTGATGGACACCGCCACGGCCTCCGGCGCCAACTTCGCGGCGACCTGTCTCTTCGTCTCGGCCGGCTTTCTGCTGGTGGTGCCCGTCGCGCTGTTCTTCGGGGACACCGTGGCCTCCGAGGCGAGCTGGTCCTCCCTGCGCTACCTCCTCGCCGCTCCCGTCCCCCGCTGGCGGCTGCTGTGGAGCAAGTTGGTGGTCGCGCTCGGGATGAGCGCGGCGGCGATGGTCCTGCTGCCCGTGGTCGGGCTGGTGGCCGGTACCGCCGCTTACGGCTGGGGGCCGCTGGAGCTGCCGACCGGTGGCTCTCTGGCCACGGCCGACGCCCTGCCGAGACTGGCGCTGGTCGTCGCGTTCATCTTCGTCTCCCAACTGGTGACCGGGGCCCTCGCCTTCTGGCTGTCCACCAGGACCGACGCCCCGCTGGGCGCGGTCGGTGGCGCGGTCGGCCTGACGATCGTCGGCAATGTCCTGGACGCGGTGACCGCGCTCGGTTCCTGGCGGGACTTCCTGCCCGCGCACTGGCAGTTCGCGTGGGCGGACGCGCTTCAGCCGCAGCTGGAGTGGGGCGGCATGGTGAAGGGCACGGCCGTCTCGGTCACCTACGCCGTGGTGCTGTTCGCCCTGGCCTTCAAGGGGTTCTCCCGCAAGGACATCGTGTCGTAGGAACAATTCTCAGATCCAGCCCCGTCGAGCCGCTTCCGTACCCGCGCGGAAGCGGCTCGTCGTGCCGAGGGCGGCCAGCAGCTCGCCCACCCGGCGGCTGTAGGTGCGGCTGGACATGCCCAGCCGGGCCGCCGCCGTCTCGTCGGTGAGCCCGGCCACCATGGCCTCCAGCACGGGCCGTAACGGCGCCGCCAGACCTTCCGGGGCCGGCGGCTCCGCCGTGGGCAGCTCCTCGCCGGTCTCCCACCAGATCTCATGGGTGCGCACCAGAGCCTGTACGACCACGGGATCGCGGATCAACAGCAGCCCGTGGTAGTGCAGTTGGAGATCGAGAGGAATCGCGGCGACGGAGCGGTCGACCAGGATCATCTTGAACGGGATGGACTCGGTCTGCCGCGCCAGGCCGGGGAGTTGCCGGGGCAGGGAGTGCGGGAGCGCGGTCAGTCCGTGCCGGGGCACGATCCTGCGTACGCCGACCGACGGGGAGCGCCGCCGCCGTCGGCCCCTGCCGCCGCCAGCGCCGGGGGAGTCCGGCCCGCTTTCGAGCCATACGTGGTCACCCGCCGCCCGCACACAGGCGCCGGCGGCTTCGGCGGACTCGTCCGGGACGCACTGGCCCGGACAGCTGCCCGGGTCGTCGAAGATCAGCATCTCCTTGCGGGCGGAGCGCACCAGCGCGGTCAGAGCCGCCGTCACCTCCCGCACGCCCCGGATGGGCCTACCGGGTGGATGCGGCGCGTCCACCGCTTCCTCCCGCGTCGCGCTCACCGAAAGCGTCGACCTGTTGAGTACGGAACCTGACACTTCCCCCATGGCTGACCACCCCCGCCATCCCCTCGGAGTCGTACGCCACTCCATGTACTCACATCATTGCTCACTGTGACAAGTGCAGTTCAGGGTGATGGCGACTCCACGCCGCAGGGCAGGTGCGGGGCGGGTGCGAAGTCGGCGGGGAGCCGGTGGGGCGGGTGCCGTCCCGTGTGATCTGTGCGCCGGAATGGCGCTGGTGTTCCCTGATTCGGCGCGAGTTGCCCGTGGGGCTGCCGTGGTTTCGGTGCGGCTCCGGGAAAAGGCCGAGGGGACCCTTGCCGGAGGGAAATTATCCGCAGCGGTCGGGTGAACGGGATCGAAAACGTGGTGGGGACCAGGACGATGTCCGTCCGGGTCCCCACCACGTTGCGATATGTGCGCGGTTCGACACCGCTATTTCGTGAATCTCTCTACCACCGGTACCACCGGCCGCGCTTTCCGCCACTGGCGGCAGGGCGCATCACGAAGCCCAGCAGCCATACGATCAGGACGATCGCGGCGATCCACCAGAGTGCCTTGACGGCGAATCCGACACCGAAGAGCAGCAGGGCGAGCAGAAGAACAACTATCAGGGGAACCATTGTCATCAACCTCCGAGCAGCCGTGTGCCCCCTGTTCCGGGGCTCATGCGTGGGACTCCGGGAGGTATTCAATTGTTTTCCGGGACGCTTTCGGGGAACGCGCTCTCGCTCGCACGTGCTCTCGCTCGAATGCGCCGGCGCTCGAACGGGCGGCCGCTGGAGCGGGCTCGAACGGGCCGCTGCCCGTACCGGGAACCCGGTACGGGCAGCGGTGCGTGGATCGGGCCGTGTCGGTGGCCGGGGCTACTTCGGCATCAGCACCGAGTCGACCAGGTACACCGTGGCGTTGGCCGTCTTGATGTTGCCGCAGACGATGTTCGCCGTGTCGTTCACCTTGAACGTCGTGCCGGACCCCGACGTGGTGAGGTCGGTGCCCTCCAGGGTCTTGAAGGTCCCCTTCGGCAGCTCGTTGGGGGTGACCGTCTTGTCCACCACGTGGTACTTCAGGACCTTGGCCAGCTCGGCCTTGTCGGCCAGCAGCTTGTCGAGCTGATCCTTCGGGACCTTGTCGAAGGCCGCGTTGGTCGGCGCGAACAGGGTGATGTTCTTGGCCGAGTCGAGCGTGTCGGTCAGTCCGGCCTTCTTCACGGCGGTGACCAGGGTGGCGAGTTGCGGATTGTGCGAAGCGGCCGTGGCCACCTTCTCCTTCGCCATCTCCTTGACGCTTCCGCTGCCCGTCTTCGGCACCGCGGAGCAGTCCGGGCCGAACGGTACGGGCGCCGTCGACTCGCTGGTGGACGGCGAGGGTGAGGTGCTGGACGACGCGCTGGGCGAGGTCGAGGCGCTGGCGCTGGCGCTGGACGGCGTGCTGGGTGTCGGGGTCTCCGCGAGCGCCTGGGGCGCCATTGCGCCCAGGGTGACCGGGAGCGCTGCCGCCACGGCTGCTGCCACGACGGTGGTGCGGATGCGGTTGGGCTTCATGTTTCGATTCCTCTTCCTGTGGGAGGAGGGCCCCGGCTCGGGCCCGGAGGCGTCGACGACGGCCGGGTGGGCCGGTCAATCGGTGGCCCGGAGGCGCCGGAGGGGGCGTGCTCACCCGTCCGGCATGTCGCGTACGACGATCGCGATCCTGTTGTCTGATCGAGCCACCGAGTAAAGGGTAGACATAACGCGGCGTTTTGAGCATCTTGAGGCGGATTCGACCGGTGTGCGGCCCGGGGAGGGGCGCCACGGAGGCTACGGCTCGGACACCCTGGAGCCGCCATCCGTACGGAAGCGGCCATCCGGCCCGGAATCGCCACCGGAGCCGCCGTCCGTCCCGCCGGGCCGCGCACCGGGGCCGGAACCCCCGCCGCGCCGGTCGGCCAGCACCAGCCCCAGCCCGCACGCCCAGCCGACCGGCTGGAGCGCCCAGTAACTCAGCACGCGGTAGAGGAGCGTGACGGCGATCGCCTGCTCCGTGCTCAGCCCGTACACCACCAGCAGGGCCGTGAGGCTCGTCTCGACCACCCCGAGGCCGCCGGGGGTCAGCCGCAGACTCCCCGCGAACTGCGTCAGCGCGTACGCCGCGAGCATCCCGTGCCAGGGCACGTGGATCCCCAGACTCCACACGCACGTGACCAGACAGGCCAGATCGAAACCCCAGTTGAGCACCGCCGCCGCGACCGGCCGCAGCCAGGGGCCCGGTCCCGGCCGGGTGGCGCGGACATGGCGGCCCAGCCGGGACAGGGCCTGTTCGGCGTCCCAGAGCCGCCGTGAGCGCAGTCCGAGCCGCCGCCAGCCGCGCCGGACCCCGCGGCGTATCCGGGGGAAGCGCGACAGCCCCGCCACCACGCCCACCGCCACGAGCGCGGCCACCGCCAGGACGACGACGGCGCCCCGCAGCCCCGAAGCGGGGCCGGAGGAGCCCGCCACCAGCACCCCGGCCAGCAGCAGGACGAACAGGCTCAGCCCCGACAGCGCCCCCGCCACCGCCAGCGCCGCGCCCGCGAGCACCTGCTCGACGCCCCTGCGCCGCAGCCGCCGGAAGATCCACGCGGCGGCGAAAGCGGCCCCGCCGGGCAGCGCCCCCGCGATGGCGTTGGCCGCCAGCACCAGGGCGACCATGGCACGCAGCCGTATCCGGGCGCCCCCGGCCCGCAGCAGCCACCACTGGAGCGCCGCGAGACAGAACAGGGCGACCGCCTCGCACCCGGCGGCCACCACCAGGCGGTACGGGCGGACCTCACCGATCAGCTGGACGGCGGACACCAGCTCATGGCGCCGGGTGACCGCGACGGCCACGGCGAGCGCCACGAGTACGGCCGCGACCAGCCACCACCAGGGGCGTATCGCCGTCCGGGCCGGCGCATGCGGCGGGTCCCCCTCGTGCCCCCCGGGGTGATCGACCACCTCTCATACGATACGACCGGTACGTGCACCGGACCCGCGCACCGGACCCGCGCATCACCGGACCCGCGCATCACCGGACCCGCGCACCACCGGACCCGCGCACCGGATCCGGTGCGCGGGTCCCCGCTCAGGAGCGAACGCGCGAGACCGGTCCCACCGGCCCCGCCGCCCCGGCGGACTCCCCGTGCTGCCCCGGCTGCCCGCCGTAGCTCAGCTCGCTGGCCAGCAGCGCCGCCCCGACCACGCCCGCGCGGGGGCCGAGTTCGGACATGACGATCGGGAGGTTGCCGGTGGCCAGGGGAAGTGACCGCTTGTAGACGACGCTGCGGATCTCGGAGAGCAGGACGTAGCCCAGCCCGGCCAGCCCGCCACCGATCACGATCATCGACGGGTTCATGAAGCTGACCAGGGTGGCGAGCACCTGCCCGACCCGGTGGCCGCCGTCGCGGATGAGGGTGACGGACGCGGTGTCACCGGCGGTGGCGCACTCGGCGACGTCCACGGCGGTCAGCGCGCCCCGCTCGGCGAGCCGTTCGGCCAGCGCGGGCGACGCCCCGGAGCGAGCGGCGGCGGTCGCGTTCCTGGCGAGCGCGACCCCGCCGAAGTACGCCTCCAGGCAACCCGTGTTGCCACAGGTGCAGACGGGACCGTCGGCCTCGATCTGTATGTGGCCGATGTCGCCGGCGCACCCCTCCGCGCCCCGGTAGATCCGGCCGTGGTGCTGCATGCCCGAGCCGATTCCGCTGCCGATCTTGACGAAGAGCAGATGGTCGACGGTCCTGGCGACCCCGCTGTGCCGCTCCCCGAGGGCCATCACGTTGACGTCGTTGTCGACGACCACCGGGCAACCGTGCTCCCTGGCCAGGGTGTCGCGCACCGGATAGCGGTTCCATCCCACCATGATCGGCGGAGAGACGGGTACGCCGTCGCGGAAGCTGACCGGGCCGGGAAGGCCGATACCGATGGCGTCCAGACGCGTGTAGTGGCCCTGGGCCGCGAGCCCGTGCAGGATCTCGCTGACCCGGTCCAGCACGGCCACCGGGCCCGAGCGGATGTCGGCCGCCTCCGAGTAGGAGGCCACGGGCTCCAGACCACCGTCGGTGATCTCGATGTCGAGCGAACTGGCACCGAGGTCGACGGCGGCGAACCGCAGCCCGGGATCCAGCTGGACGAGAGTGGAGCGCCGGCCGCCGCGCGAGGCGGCCGGACCCGCCTCCAGCACCTTGCCCGCCGCGACCATACGGTCCAGCTCGGCCAGTAACCTCGGGCGCGGGATCTCCAGCCGGTCGGACAACTGGGCCCGGGACAGCGGGCCGTTGTCGCGCAGCAGGCTCAGGACCCGGTACGGAACGCTCATGGGCTCACTTCCTCGATCCTCGGAACGCCCATTCGGTAACAGGCCCTTACCGTGCGACCGTACGCAACTTTCGCTGCCACCGCCAAAAGTTCGGCGGTCAGGGAGTTGCCGCCCCACCACCCGCCGGTGGGACGGCAACTCCTCCTCGTCCGGCGAGGTCAGCCCGCCGAACTCCCCGTCAGGTCTCCCTTCACGGCCCGTGCGTCCCGCGCGAGCGCCGCGCCCGCCGCCCGGTCCGGCACCAGCGCCGGATCACCGGCGGACTCGGCGAACGACTCCAGTACCGCCGCCGCCCGGCTGGTCCGCCCGGCCTCGGCGTGCTCCCGCGCCTGGTCGAGCCGGAGCGTCAGGCGCTGAAGCCCCTGCGCCGACACCAGCCCGTCCTCGCGCAGCCGGGGCAGCAGCGCGTCGAGGTCGTCGAAGGAGGTACGGACGGTGAAACGCACCGTCTTCGTGGTGGAGTTACCGGCCCGGTCGCGGGCCGTCACCTTCAGCTCATGGCCGCCCAGCGCGAGCCGCCACAGCTCCAGGGGCCGCTCGGAGACCAGCGCGGCGCCGTCCAGGGTGGTGGTCGCTGTGGCGCCTCCGGAGACCGTGTCGGTGGCCGTGACCACCGGCGTCGGACGCTTCGAGTCGCCGTACACGCCGTCCCCGTCCAGTCCGGTGACCGTCACGGCGGGGCCGGTCCGGTCGATCCGTACGGTCAGGCTGCCGGTCTCGGAGACATTGCCACCGCTGTCCGTCGCGCGGTAGAGGACGGTGGTGGCGCCCTCCGTGGAGAGGGTGACGGCGGCGTTGGCCGACAGCCAGGTAGTACCGCCGTTGACGGAGTACTGCCGGCCGCTGACCGTGCCGTTGTCGGTCGCGGTGACGTTCAGCGTCACATTGCCGGTGTACCAGCCGTTGTCACCGTTGGGGCGCGCCGGGTTCAGCGTGGCGGTCACCCGCGGTGGCGTCCGGTCCGCGACCCCCGGCCCCTGGAAGGTCAGCGAGTCCAGCTCGACGCCCCCGGAGGAGGTGACGAACAGCTCGCCGGTCCCCGAAGGGGCCGTGCCGAAGGCGGTGTCGACGGTCCGCCAGCCGTCGCCCGCCGGCACCGAGACGGTCGCGAACGGCTCGGCGTCCGCCGCGTTCCAGCGCAGCGCCAGGGTTCCGGCGCCGCTCGCCCGGGTTTTCACGCCGGTGACGCCGGCGAACGAGACCGGGTCGTAGGCGATCCAGTCCCCGGCGTCGAAGGACGTCAGCTTCCGCTGCCCGGAGGCCGTGGCGTCGTCGGTGACCGTGACTCCGGCCGCGGAGTCGTAGTGCTCGGCCTGCATGAGCGCCGGGTTGAGCACCACCTGGGCGTCACCGGTGGCCGGCGGCACACCGCCGGCGCCCTTGTCGGTGTACGAGATACCGAGGACGCCGAAGACGTTCTCGGTGTCCCCGTGCCCCGCGTCGGTGGGGGTCACGACCGCGCCCGCGCAGCCGGTGCCGCTGTTGACCGGGTGGCCGTGCTGGTTGTGGCCGAGTCCGAAGGTCCAGGCGACCTTGGCGCAGTCGACGTTCTTGCCGTCCTCGGCGTCCTCGATGTCGACGCCGTACGGCACGGCGTCGCCCCAGTTGAAGAACCCGCCGTCGGGCGGTGAGGTGATCGCCACGGTCGGGGCGGTGTTGCCGACGGTGATCTGGCGGCTGGTCAGCCCGGTCTTGCCCTGCGGGTCGGTGACCTTCAGCCGGGCCTGGAACTGGCCGTTGTCCGGATAGACGCGGGTGGCGTGCGGCCCGGTGGCGTCGAAGACGCCGTCACCGTCGAGGTCCCACTGATAGGTGAGTTCGCCGTCCTCCGGGTCGGTGGACGCGGTGGCGTCGAAGGAGACCGTCAGCGGGGCCTGCCCGGAGGTCGGGTCGGCCTTGATCACGGCGGTGGGCGCCTTGTTGCCCTCCGCGTAGTCGATCCGGTAGAGGCCCGCGTCGGGGTTCTGCCGGAAGAACCCGTCGCCGTAGTCCAGTACGTACAGCGCGCCGTCCGGGCCGAACTCCAGGTCCATCGGGTTGTCCCAGGGCGGGATGCCGTTCTCGGAACGCTCGCTGTTGGGCAGCACGTTCTCCAGCTTGGTCACCGGACCGTCCGGGCCTTCGAGGCTGAGGGCGGCGACATAGTCCTGGGAGAACTCGCCGAAGAACGCCTTGCCGTCCCAGTACGCCGGGAACTTGCCGGGCGCGGGGTTGTCCGCGTCGTAGTGGTAGACGGGACCCGCCATCGGCGCCTGCCCGCCGGGACCGCCGGGACCGCGGAAGGCGGTCAGCTCGGGCCAGGGCTGGTCGGTGTCGCGGTCCCCGTACCAGAGCGTGGCGGGGACGGACGGCGGCAGCACGGACAGGCCGGTGTTCCAGCGCGAGTCGTTGACCGGCGCGGCGCAGTCGAAGGCCGGCCCCGGGGTGAGCGTGGCGAAGTCGAAGTCCCGGTACGGGTGCGAGTTGTCACCGGCGCAGAACGGCCAGCCGCTGTTCATGGGCTTGGTCGTGGTCTGCCACTCGACGTACCCCATCGGCCCCCGGTCCGGGTCCGCCGTACCGGCGTCCGGGCCGTAGTCGCCCCACATCACGGCGCCGGTCTCCCGGTCGACCGTCATGCGGAAGGGGTTGCGCAGACCCATCACGAAGATCTCCGGCCGGGTCCTGGCGGTGCCGGGGGCGAAGAGGTTCCCCTCGGGGACCGTGTAGCTCCCGTCCTCCGCGACCTTGATCCGGAGGATCTTCCCGCGCAGGTCGTTGGTGTTGCCGGCGCCCCGGCGCTCGTCCAGCCCCGGGTTGTAGGTCGGCGCGTCGTTGATCGGGGTGTAGCCGTTGACGTTGGGCCCCGACGCCGGGGTGTTGCCGCCGGTCGACAGATAGAGATTGCCGTCCGCGTCGAAGTCCACGTCACCGGCGACGTGGCAGCACTGGCCGCGGTTGGAGGGAATCCGGATGATCTCCTGGGCGGTGGACAGGTCGAGTTCGTCCCCCGTCCACTTGAAGCGGGTGAGGCTCTCGTACCCCTCCCAGCGCTCCCAGTACGAGTCGTCCTGCCCGGCCGGCAGTTGGAGCGGCGCCGAGCCCGTCGGGGTGTCCAGCGGCGGGGAGTAGTAGAGGTAGACCCAGTTGTTGGTGGCGAAGTCCGGGTCCAGGGTGACGGTCTGGAGCCCCATCTCGGAGTTCTGGTAGACGTTCACGTGATTGACGATCTTCGTCACACCGCTGCCGGGGTCGGTCAGCCGCAGATCGCCGTTGCGGGCGGTGTGCAGCACCCGGCTGTCGGGCAGGACGGCGAGGTCGATGGGCTCGCCGGTGTCCTTGGTGAGGGTGACTTTCTCGTAGTTGGCCCAGTCCAGGGCGTGTTCGTGGCCCTCGTGCGCCTGCGCGGCGGGCGCGACGGCGACCGCGCCGCCGAGCGCGGGCAGGGCCAGCAGGAGGGCTCCGGTGATCAGACGTCCCAGGGTGCCCCGCGCGGGGCCGCGTCTCCTCATCCGAGCAGCCCCTTCAGCGCCGTGTAGCTGCGCTGTGCCGCGCCCAGCGAGCCGGGCGGCTCGGGCAGGGTGCCGGGGGCCGTGTCCTGCTCCCAGATGCCGAGGTGCGCGGCGCGCGGACCGATGTCGCGGATGAACCTCTCGTACGGCAGGTCGCCCGCGCCGAACTCCACGATGTCGTAGCCGTTGGCGTTGGACGGGTTCGTGTCGCCGTCCTTCATGTGGAACAGCGGGTAACGGTAGGGCTGGTTACGGACGTAGGCGGCCGGATCGAAACCGGGGTAGCGGTACTGCCCCACGTACGCCCAGTAGATGTCCAGCTCCAGGTACACATGGCGCGGATCGGTGTTCTTCAGGAAGACGTCGTACAGCCGGACGGACGGCTGGTCGGTGGCGAAGGCGAACTCGCCCGCGTGATTGTGCTGGTAGAGCTTGAGGCCACGGGCGGTGGCCGCCGCGCCCCAGGTGTTGAACTCCTCGGCGGCGGCGAGATAGCCCGCCACCGTGTTGCTGTTGGAGGGGGCGTTGGCCGTGCCGATGTGCGGCATGCCGAGGATCTCGGCGGCGTCCAGCTCGCCCTGGAGGCCGGAGCGCAGATTGCCGATGCCGACATGGCTGCCCACGGCGCGCAGCCCGTTGTCGTCGAGAATCCGCCGGATCTCCGGGAGGGTGATCTGCCGGCCCAGGATGGAGGTGTTCTGGGTGTATCCGGCGAACTCGATCTCGCGGTAGCCGATCCGGGCCAGCTCCGTCAGCACGACGGCGAAGCCCAGCGCGCTGACCTTGTCGCGGATGCTGTAGAGCTGGATGCCGATGCGGTCCTTGGGGATCGACGGGGCGCCGGTCGCGGCGGCGGCGGAGGTGGCCGCCGCGACACCGGTGACCGAGGCGGCGGCGAGCGCCACGGTGGTGCCCGCGGTGGCCCGCAGGAAGGCCCTGCGGTCGAAGGACTTGGACGAATGGCCCACGGTCACTCCTTGGGGAATGAGGTGTGAAGAGGTGCGGGGGCGGCCCGCCGAGGGGCCGGGGGGAGCGCGGGGCTCCGTGACATCGAGGTGCCCGGGGGCGTACGGGCTCAGGGGTGTACGGGCTCACGGACGCGGGGGAGGTACGGGGGCGGTCCGCGCGCCGCGTACCGCTACAGGCGGGACGCGCCCGCGGCGTGCGCGTCGGCCCGTGCCCCGGCGGCGCGCTCCTCGGCCTTCGCGGCCAGCTCGTCCCCGCGGTCCTGGACGGCCGCCCGGGCGGAACGGGCGGACGACGCGCCGGCCGCGGCGGTCTCCCCGGTCGTGGTGCCGCGCACCCGCGCCGATTCGCCGACCTTGAGGACGGGCGTGTTGCCGGTGGCGGTGAGCCCGCCCCGGACGATCGTGTTGTCCAGTACGGCGTTGGCGGAGTTCCCGGTGACCGTGAGGTCGCCACCCAGATAGGTGGCGCCCCGGCAGGAGCCGAGCAGCCCTTCGCCGCCGAGCTGGAGCGTGTCCTTGTTGTCCTTGTATACGGTGTCGCCGTACACCTCACCGGCGCACAGGATGCCGCCGAGGGTGTTCCCGCTGACGGTGAGCGCGCCCTTGACGGTGGAGTCGTACACGTCGGTGTACTGGTTCCCCTCGCCGGTGAGGGAGCCGGAGAGGGTGCTGCCGGAGACGTACAGCTCGCCCGACTCGCCCTTGACGCTCCCGCCCAGCGTCGAGTCGACCGCGTACACGAAGCCCCGCCGGGCGCTGATGCCGCCCTTGACGGTGCTCTCCTCCAGGTGGGCGCCGAAGGCGGACCGGGTGGTGAGGACGCCCTTGACGGTGGTGTCGGTGAGGTCCAGGTAGGCGTCGGTGCCCACCTCGACCGCGCCGTTGAACGTGGCGCCCGCGGCCACGAGATCGGCCCCCGCCTCCACGGTCACGGTGCCCTTGACCTTGGTGCCGGTCAGGGTGCACGACTTCCCGGCCGGGACGACCAGGTCGGTGTTGACGGTGACGGCCCCGCCGTCGCCCACGCAGGTGGTGGTGAGCGCGGCCTGCGCGGACCCGGCGAGGGCCACCAGGCCGCCCGAGGCCACCAGCGACGCCAGTGACGCGGTGGCGACGAACCTACGGATCTTCATATCGCTTCCCTTCAGCTGCGACCGCGACCGCGCGGGTCGCGCGATCGGGACTCCGGTGGACGCGCGACGCCTGACACGGGCGAGGGGCCCGGCCGTGGGGGGAGACGTACAAAGAGGTGGGAGTACGGGGGCTGCCGGGCGGTCGTGGTGTTACCGCGACGAAACACTTGCCCGGTGGGCCGAGACACTAGGACGCCCCAGGAGGGCTGTCCATAGGTTCGGCGCGAATCTCGAAAACTTTCTTATGATCCGTCAAAAGAATGGACGCAGAGCGAAAAAGAAGGTGGAGTGCGTCCCGGCGGGAAGAGACCGCCCGCCGGTCAGGCCCCTGCCTGTGCCGGCTCCACCGTCAGCCGTACCCCGCGCGTCCGGTCCGACGACGGGCCGGTCCCGATCTCGAACGTCCCCGGCTCCACGGCCGGTTCCAAGGAGCGGGTGACGGACGCCAGGGTGCGCGTGTCGACGGTGAAGGAGACCTCCGCGCGCTCGCCGGGGGCCAGCTCGATCCGCCGGAACCCCCGCAACTCGCGCACGCGCGGCCACGACGAGCCGCCCACGACACGGCGCACGTACAGCTGCACCGTCTCGCGCACCGGCCGCGCACCGGTGTTGGCGACCTCCACCACACAGGTCAGCGCCGGGATTCCGGCGGACGCGGCCCCCGCCCCGGACGCGGCCCCCGCCCCGGCCCCCGATCCGGACACGGTCACCGACGACCGGGAGAGCCGGGGCGTGCCGTACTCGACCGTCGTGTAGGAGAGGCCGTGGCCGAACGCGTGCCGCGCGGTGGCCGGCTGGTCCGCGTACCCCCGGTACCCATGGTCCTTCCCGTTGTAGAACACGGGCAGCTGCGCCGCCGAGCGCGGTACGGAGACGGGCAGCCGCCCCACCGGCTCGGCGGCGCCGAAGAGCACCTCACCGACCGCGCGCCCGCCCCAGGGCCCCGGATACCAGGCGCTGAGCACCGCCCGCGCCCGCTCGGCGAGTTCCTCCGGCACGGCGTGCGGACGGCCCTGCACCAGCACCACCACGACCGGAGTCCCGGTCGCCGCCACGGCGGTCAGCAGCGCCGACTGGCCCTCGGGAAGCCGGAGTTCGGCGAGGTCGACGCCCTCCCCGCAGGTCATGTCCACCGGGCGGGCGGAGCTGACCACCGCCGCGCCGTTCGAGTCGAAGCGGGTGCCGGACTCCCGCGCGCTCGATCCGCCCAGCACCAGCACCGCCACATCGGATGCGGCGGCCAGCGCGACCGCCGCCGGGACGCCGGTCAGGTCGCCGCCGACGAGGTCGCAGCCGCGCGCGTACCCGACCTCGCCGCCCTCCGGCGCCGCCGCCCTGATCCCGTCCAGGACGGTGACCCCGGTCCCGGGCGGCTGGGGCGCGGTGTAATCGCCGATCTGCTGCGGCACGGAATCGGCGTTCGGGCCGATGACGGCGACCCGGCCGGCGCGTTCCGTCAGCGGCAGCGTCGTCCCGTCGTGCCGCAGGAGCACCACCGACTCGCGGGCGATCCGCTCGCTCAACTCCCGCAGCCCGGCAGGGCCCGGCCGGTCGCCGGTGTACGGCCGCTCGAACAGGCCGAGCCGGAACTTGAGCGCGAGCACCCGGCCGACCGCCCGGTCCAGCACGCTCTCGGGCACCAGCCCGCGCCGCACGGCCTCGGCCAGCCGGGGAAAGCTGTCGTCCCACAGGCTCAGATCCGTCCCCGCCTCCAGCGCGAGCGCCCCTGCCGCCACCGGATCGCCCGCGAGCCGGGTCAGCCGGTCGAGTGCCTGACCGTCCGCCATCACCAGCCCCTCGAAGCCCCAGCGCTCCCGGAGGAGTCCGGTCAGCAGCTCACGGTTGGCCGCGCACGGCACCCCGTCGAACTCGTTGTACGCCGCCATGACGCCCGCGGCCCCGGCCCGGACACCCGCCCACGCGGCCGGCAGATGGATCTCGTGCAGCTCGCGGACGCCGAGTTCGGTGGCCGCGCTGTTGCGCCCGCCGACCGTGGCGCCCTGGCCCGCGAAGTGCTTGAGGACCACGGCCGCCCGGTCCTCGCCGTATGCGGCGGGCCCGCGCCCGGGGCCCTCGCCGGGCCCCTGCGCCCCGCGCACCAGCGCCTCGGTGAACCGGGCCGCCAGATGCGGGTCCTCGCCGAAGCACTCCTCCGCCCGCCCCCAGCGCGGGTCCCGGACGAGGTCCAGTGCCGACACGAGCGCCACATGCCCGCCGCGCGCCCGCAGTTGGGCCGCCGCGAGCGCCGCCGCCTCCTCGTACAGCTCCGGGTCCCAGGTCGCGCCCACCGCGAGGTTCACCGGCAGCACCGTGGAGTCCAGCGCCTGGTGGCCGTGCGGCATCTCCTCCACCATGAGGACCGGGATACCGAGCCGGGTGTTCTCCACGACGTGCCGCTGCACCGCGTCGGACACCCGGGCGCCGTCGGCCGCGCCGATGCCCGTCCCGTGCGTCACCCCCGACCAGGGGTCGGCCCGCTGGAGCCCGTAGAGCGCGCCCATGCCGTCGTACGCGGCGACCTCGGCGCGGAACGCCTCGGTGAGGCGATGGCCGGAGGGCGTGCGCTCGTACGCCTCCCAGCCGTACATGCGCTGGTTGACCTGGCCCACCTTCTCCGTGAGCGTCATCCGGGAGAGCAGGTCGCCGACCCGGTCCGCGACGGGCGCGGCCGGATCCCGGTACCGGGGCTGGGACATGGGAAGGGATCCCCTCGACAGAGCGGTGGTCGGAACGGAACGGCGGACGGAGCGGGACACGAAGAGGCGGCGGCGTGGGCGCGGTCAGCCCAGTTCGAGCACGCGCACCCCGTACGGGGCGACGACCACGTCCCGTACGGGCTCCCCGCTGTCCAGGTCGCGCAGTTCGCCGTCGGCGTCGGGGCGCACGGTCAGCTCCTCGTCCGCCTGGCTCACCAGCCAGAGGAACCGCTTCCCGTCCTCCCGCACCAGCGTGTCCGCCGAGACGTACGGCGTGTCGACGGTCACCGGCCGCGACACGCCCGCGACGCTCGCCAGCGCCGCGTACAGCCGGTGCGTCTGCTCCGGATTGACCCGGGACGTGCGGGCCGCCATGTGCTCCAGCGGGTAGGTCGCGAGGACCGTGCGGCCCCGGCCCGTCTCGTGCACCAGCAGCGCCGGACGGCCGTGCGCGTCGGTGGCGACGACCCGCGCCCCGTCCGGGACGACCGGCAGATAGGCGCGGCTGTCCTCGTTCCCCGCCACCGGGAAGCGCAGCGTCTCGCCCGCGGCGATGGAGCCGAAGTCCTCGGCGAACGTCATCTCCAGCACGTCGTCCTCGATGGGCTCGGCCACCCCGTACGACAGTTGCAGCTCCACCCCGAAAAGCCCGTCGAGATCGTGGAACCACGGACCGCGCGTCGCCGGGTGCTCACCCGAGCAGAACGACAGATACACCGTCGCCCCCTCGCGCGCCCGCCGCTCCAGCTCGCGCCGGGTGCGCGTGGTCAACTGCCGGGTCGCGGGCAGCAGATACAGCGACACGTCGGCGGGCAGCCCGTCCGCCTCGCGGGCGAACCCGACGGGCAGGTCGGCGCCGCGCGCGGCCACGTATCCCTGATGCAGCGAGGTGAAGATCAACGGGCGGTCGGCGGGCCGGCTGTAGGGGTAGCCGCGCTCCAGGAACGCGGGCACCACCAGCGCCGCTTCGGCGTCGGCGCGGCGGCAGCGCGCGAAGTCGACCCGCCTCAGCACCTCGGCGAAGGAGGCCAGCTCGCGCAGCGGCTCCTTGGGCCGACCGGCGCTGTCCGTGATGCCGAAGTGCATCTCGAACGGGTGGTGGTCGTACGGCGAGCGCTCCCACAGGTCGTCGTAGTCCGTGTTGTTCCAGGCGATCCAGCCGGTGGCCCCGCCGAGCAGCGAGTTGTGGAGCGTCTGCCGGTAGAAGACACCGGCGTTCGCGGCCGAGACCGTGTCGGTGGAGAGCCCGAACTCCTCCAGCACCACCGGCTGTCCGGTGACGGCGGCCAGTTCGCACTCGAAGGCCGCACGGTAGTGCTGGCGCGGCCGGTCCGTGTCCGAGCGGTACACATGCGGCCCGACGAAGTCGACGTACTCGGCGGTGTCGCGCAGCGAGAACCCGTTGTCCCGGCCGGTCACCTCGATGCCCCAGGCGCCGTCGCCCAGCGACACCGGCTGGGTGCCGCCCGCGGCGCGCACCGCGTCGCACATGAACTGCGCCCAGGCGGTGACGACATCGGAGGAGGGCGGGTCGACCTGGTAGATACGGCCGTACCCCGGCATCTCGTTGGTGATCAGCCAGCCGGTGACGGCGGGGTGGTCCTTGAAACGGCGGGTCATCTGCGAGACGAACCACGCCTGCCGGCCGACCAGCCAGACGTCCTCGTACAGATCCCGGCCGCCGCGCCACGCCGGGTCCCAGTTCTCCCCGGACATGTGGCCGACGATGAAGGTGGGGATCGTGCCCATCCCCGCCTCGGTGTGGGCGTCGAGGAAGTCGCGGAAGCGGTCGCACAGCTCCTCGTCGATCCGGTGCGGTTCGGGGTGGAAGTCCGGCCAGTAGAAGAAGGACCGGGTCATCGTCAGGCCGTGGTCGCGCAGGACGGCCAGTTCCTCGCGGACCGTCTTCGGATCGTAGTCCCGCCACATCAGCGGACCGCCGGTGCGGGACCAGAAGTTGGCGCCGAGCCAGGGCAGAACGGCGGAGTCATGGGTGAGCTGGGCGCTGTGGCGTCGCATGGTCTTTCTCTGGATCTCTGTCGGTGTGCGGGGCGATGGTGGGGGTGTGCGCGGGAGGGGGGGAGGTCAGGACGCGGCCGGCGCGGGGCCGGTGGTCTCCCGTACGACCAGCCGGGGCCGGCCGTCCAGCACGGGCGCCGGTACGTCCTCACCGCACTCGGCGAGCAGGGTGCGCGCCGCGGCGGCGCCGACGGCCTGCACCTGCTGGTCGACGGTGGTCAGCCGGGGGTGCAGCCAGCGGCCGAGCGGCAGGTTGTCGTACCCGACGACGGACAGGTCGCGCGGCACCCGCAGTCCGGCGCGCTGGGCGGTGCCGATGCCGCAGACGGCCATCGAGTCGTTGGAGTACACGACGGCCGTGGGCCGTTCGCGCAGCGCGAGCAGCTCCTCGGTGGCGGCGACCGCCGCCGCCTCGGTGAAGTCCGTCTCGCGTACGGCGACGGGCCGCGCCCCGGCCTCTGTGAGCGCGTCCTCGAAGGCGGCGCGGCGCAGCCGGGTGTGCGTCAGCTCGGCCGGGCCGGTGACGTAGGCGATCCGCCGGTGCCCCAGCTCCAGCAGGTGCGCGACGGCTTCGCGCACCCCCGCGTCCTGCTGGCCGAGGCCCACGTTCGGGACGGGCGAGGTGGCGTCGGGCGCGCTGAGCAGCACGGCCGGCAGCCCGAGCGCGCGCAGCAGCGGCGGGCGCGGATCGTCGGCGCGCGCGTCGGTCAGCACGGCCCCGTCGATCCGGCCCTCGGCGACCAGCCGTTCGTACAGCGCGCTCTCCTGCGCCATGTCGGCGACGAGATGGAGCAGCAGACCGTAGCCGCGGGGCGCGAGTTCGCCCTCCAGACCCGTGATGAGTTCGCTGAAGTGCGGGTCGGCGCCCAGCACATCGGTCGGCCGGCGGACGACCAGCGCGAGCGTACGGGTGCGGGCCCGGCGCAGCGCGGTCGCCGACGCGCTCGGGGACCAGCCCAGCGCGGCGGCGGCGTCGAGGACGCGGCGGCGGGTGGCCTCGGCGATCCGGCCGGTGCCGTTGACCGTCTGGGAGACCGCGGCGGTGGACACTCCCGCGGCGGCGGCCACGGCCTTGATCGTGGGACGCTCCCTGACGGCGGGGGCGTCCCGCTGCCGGGGGGCCCTCTTGGGATGTTGGGTCACATCTTCACCGCCCCGCTGACGAGAGCCTGCTGCATCCGCTTCTGGAGCACGGTGTAGACGATCCAGACCGGCACCAGTGTCAATACCGTACCGGCGGTCAGGATTCCGTAGTCGGTGCCCGTCAGGGACTTGAGCGTGGGCAGCGCCACCTGCACGGTGCGCTGCGCGGGATCGGGTCCGATGATCACGAGCGAGTAGAGGTACTCGTTCCAGAACGTCAGGAAGTTCAGCAGCAGCACGGTCGCGATGCCCGGCATGCACATCGGGGTGTAGACGTGCCGCAGCACCGCGAACGTGGACGCGCCGTCGAGCCGCGCGGCCTCCTCCATCTCGCGCGGGATGGTCCGCATGAACTGCACGAGGATCACGACGGAGAGCGGCATCGCCGTGGCGGGGAGGAAGAGCACCATGAAGGCGCGGGTGTGGAACAGCCCCGTGGCGGCGGAGAGCAGGAACGTCGGGAAGAGCGCGGCGAACGTCGGGACCAGGAACCCGAGCGAGAACACCCGCTCCACCAGCGCGCCGAGCGGGCCGTCCGCACGGGCGATGGCGAAGGCCGCGGGAATGGCGAGCGCCAGTGTCAGGGCCAGGGCGAAGACGGTGACGAGCGCCGAGTTGACGACGGCCAGGCCCAGGTCGGCGGAGGAGAACGCCTCGCCGAAGTTGCCGAAGGAGGGAGAGGAGGGCAGCGCGAAGGGGCTGCCGAAGATCTCGTCGTTCGTCTTGAACGCCGAGACCAGCAGGTAGTAGAGGGGGACCACCAGCAGCACCGCGTACAGCCACGCGAAGACGTGCGCGGGCAGCCAGGACTTTCCGAGTTTCATGGCACTGGCTCCGGATCTGCGGATCGGTTCGGCATTTCTGGCCGGCTTTTCCGGCCGGCGCTCCCGGTCGGGGTTCCTGAACGGCGCTTCCGGCCGGGGCTTCGGTCAGTAGTTCTGGCGGAAGACACGGCGGATGGTGAGCAGCCCGGCCAGCCCGACCAGGAAGAGGATCACGCCGACGGTCTGGCTGTAGCCGAGGTCCGCCGCGATGAACGCCTTCTGGTAGACGAGGAAGGACAACGTTGTTGAGGAACTGCCGGGACCGCCCTGGGTGAGCAGCAGGACGTTCTGGGCGGAGCCGAACAGTGTCCACAGGAACTGAAGCATCGTCACGACACCGACGAAGTCCCGGATGACGGGGAAGTGGACGCGCCACATCGTGCGCCAGTGCCCGGCGCCGTCGAGCTGCGCGGCCTCACCGATCTCGTCCGGCACACTGCCGAGGCGCGCGGCGAACAGCACCGCGGTGAAGCCGATGCCGCTCCACACGTCCACCACGATCAGACAGAGCAGCGCGGTGGAGGGGGAGGCCAGCCAGGCGTCGGCCAGCGAGCCGAGACCCACCTTCTCCAGCGCCCCGTTGAACAGCCCGTCGGGGGAGAGGACCGCGTAGAACACCATCGCCTTGGCCGGCGTCGAGATCAGGCCGGGGATGAAGAGGAGATAGCGCAGCACACGGTGGCCCGGCGGACGCTGCGCGACGTAGTAGCCCAGCATGTAGGCGCCCACGATCATCACGGGCACCGCGACGACGAGTTGGACGGCCGTGTTGACCACGGCGTCCCGGAAGACCGGGTCGGCGAAGACCGTACGGACATTGCCGAGGCCGGCGAAGGAGACCGGCTGGAGCATGCCGGGCCAGTGCAGGGCCGCGATCACGAAGATGGCGACCAGCGGGCCGACCATGAAGACCAGGTACCAGACCAGCGCCGGAACGGCGAGGATGACCCCGCCCCGGTCCCGGCGCTCACGGGCGGCGGGGGAGGGGGACGGGCGGGTGG
Organism: Streptomyces sp. NPDC012835; assembly: GCF_042900885.1. NCBI lineage: Bacteria > Bacillati > Actinomycetota > Actinomycetes > Kitasatosporales > Streptomycetaceae > Streptomyces > Streptomyces sp. NPDC012835. The sequence goes on along the minus strand of NZ_JBIBBW010000002.1, from coordinate 871,262 downwards.
GCGTGCGGTGGGCCGTGGTGCCCCCCGGGGTGGACGAGAGCATCGTCATGGCGTGACTTCCGAAGGCTCGGGCGAGGGATTCAGGCCCCGCGGTACGCGGATTCGAGGACGGAGCGCACGGAGGCCGCGCTCGTGCCCCGGGTGAAGGCGGTGCTGGTCGCCGTGATCAGCGGCTGCGCCGCCGCCGGGGGTACGTACAGATCGGGCAGCAGCACCTGATCGACGCTGTCGCCGAGCCGCTGCGCCTCGGCGACGAGCGGGAAGTCCTTGCTGACCGTGTCCGTCCTCAGCGCCATGTCCCGGCCGCTCTCGGTGATGAAGCGCGAGACCACCTCGGGCCGGTACATGAAGCGCAGGAACTTCTCCACGGCGGGCAGCTTCCTGGTGCCGTTCGGGCTGACCCAGAAGCCGATCAGCGTGAACGAGCGCATGATCGTCGGCTTGTCGTGCGCCGCGCCGTCCGCGAGCGGCCAGCCGCCGACCTCGGTGCGCGCGGCGACCTCGGCGGGCACCTTGGCGAGCGCCGAGGACATCGCGGACTGCATCGCGGCGGCCTGGGTGTTGTACTGCGTGGTCATCGAGTCGGAGGTGAGTCCCTGCGCCTTGTCGGCGAAGACCCCGGCGTCCCGCAGCGAGACGAAGTACTCGATGCCCGCGCGGGCGCCCCTGCCGCCGAAGTCACCGGTCGCGTAGACGTGCTGGGCCTCCTCCTGGGTGAGGAAGGTCTGGATGATCTGGGCGAGCAGCTTCTGTCCCGTCCAGTCGTTGCCGCCGACGGTGACGGGTGCGATGCCCTTGGCGCGCAATGTGCGTGCCGCCCCGATGAGTTCGTCCCCGGTGGTCGGCGCAGCGCCCACTCCGGCCCGCTCCAGCAGGGTCGTGTTGAAGGCCACGGGCCAGTTGGTGGCGAAGTACGGGAAGGCGCGCAGCCGGCCCTTCCCGTCGGTCCACGCCTCCAGCGCGGCGGGCACGACCCGCTCCCGCAGACCCCAGTCGTCGAGATACCCCTTGACGTCGACCGTCGCTCCGACATCGGTCCAGGCCAGCGTCTTGTCGTAGAGATTGACCATCACCACGTCGGGCTCTTTGCGGGCCAGCCGGGAGGTCTCGTACACCTGGGCGAGGTCGTCGCCGTTGACGAGGTTCTTGACCCCGAGCCCCGGATTCTCCTTCCGGAAGAGGTCCACGACGGCGGTGTAGGTGGCCGAACCGGGCGCCGTGGTGCCGAGCTGGGTGTGGACGAGCAGGGTGTCGGGATCGGAATCGGCCGCGGCGATGGAGGAGCAGCCGGACAGGGCGGGGAGAGCGGTGGCGGCGGCGATGCCGGAACCTGCGGCGAGGAAGCCACGCCGACTCAGGGATGAGCGCACAGCGGGATGTCTCCAACCAGAGGACGTCAACCAGTGATGGTTAATCGATGTACCAGCGGGTTGCGAGAAAAGTAGGGGCACTTCCGTGAATGGTCAACCCCCTGTTGCGCATGCCGAAAATCCCGGCAAATGGGGTGAATGGGCGGCCCTGTGGTCGCGGCGGGCCGGCGGTACGGGGGTGCCGGGCGGAGGCGGCGAGCGGTGCGGCGGCGGGCGGTGCGGGGTGCGCTGTCGTGCGGTGGTCGGCCCGGCGGGCGGTGCGGGGTGCGCGGTCGTGCGGTGGTCGGCCCGGCGGGCGTCCTTACGCGGTCGCTACGTCGCCTTCGCTAACGTGCCTTGACCTCGCGCGAAAGCCCTCCCGTGGGGAGGGCTGTGCACGCGCGTAGAAAGCGCCCCCGGCAGGACTCGAACCTGCGGCCAAGTGCTTAGAAGGCACCTGCTCTATCCACTGAGCTACGGGGGCCGGTGGTGGCCTCGGTGCCACGGAGCCCGCAGAGGGTTCCGTGACCTTGCCGGGACAAGGATAGGGCTCCGAGCACCCTGCCCCGGTTGCTTCACGTGCGTGGCACGTTGTGGAGGTTCAGTGAAGCGAACCGATAATCGCAGGCAGGTGGGATTCACGCATCGCTTTTCGCCTCCGACGCACCGGGTGTTGTGCACTCGTTATGCCTGTGCCCCACTCGTCCTGTCTGTCCCGAAGCGTAATCGGCGCGCAGAGGGGTCTATACGCTTCAAAAAGACTCCAAAGTTGGGCATTCTTCACATGTGGTGACCTTGGATGTACGGCCCCAGCTGATCGACGCGCTCTCCGCACTGCGCGACCATGTCGCCGCCGTGCGTCTTCCGCTGCCCCTCGCGGGAGCGCCACGGGCCCGGCAGTCACGGGCCGAGCTGCTGGCGCAGCTGGACGACTATCTGCTGCCGAGGCTCCGGGACCCCGAAGCGCCGCTGCTCGTGGTGGTGGGCGGGTCCACCGGAGCCGGGAAGTCCACGCTGGTCAACTCCCTTGTGGGACGGCGGGTCAGCGAGGCCGGGGTGCTGCGTCCCACCACGCGTACCCCCGTGCTGGTGTGCCACCCCGATGATCACCACTGGTTCGCCGGAACGCGGGTCCTGCCGGACCTCACCCGCGTCTGGCTGCCGCACCAGGAGGACGACCCGGCGTCGGACGGCGACGGTACGGAGCCACTGGAGCGCGACGCGCTGCGCATCGACACCGCCGCGACGCTGCCCCGGGGCCTGGCACTGCTCGACGCGCCCGACATCGACTCGCTCGTGGTGGAGAACCGGCTGCTGGCCGCCGAGTTGATCTGCGCGGCCGACGTGTGGGTGATGGTCACCACCGCCTCGCGGTACGCGGACGCCGTGCCGTGGCATCTGCTCCGTACCGCGAAGGAGTACGACGCGTCGCTGGTGACCGTGCTCGACCGGGTGCCCCACCAGGTGATCGACGAGGTGTCCCGGCAGTACGGGGCGCTGCTCACGCGGGCCGGCCTCGGCGACGTACCGAGGTTCACCATCCCCGAGCTGCCCGAGTCGGCCGGCGGCGGGCGCGGGCTGCTGCCCACCACGGCCGTCGCCCCGCTGCTCGGCTGGCTCTCCCACCGGGTGCGCGATCCCGCCGCCCGGCAGCAGGCCCTGGTGCGTACGGCCGCCGGGGTGGTCGACTCGCTGAACGCGCGGATGCCGGAGCTGGCGGGGGCGGTGGCCGCGCAGTACGCCGCGGCCGTACGGCTGACGGGCGCGGTGGAGGACGCGTACGCGGCCGAGGGCGAGCGGGTGCGCCGCCAGCTCCAGCGGGGCGCGGTCCTCGCCGGCGACGCGCGGACCAGATGGCGCGGCTATCCGCGCGACAGCTCGGCCCGGGAGCTGCTGGACTCGCTGGTGGAGAGCCTGGGCGCGCTGCTCCAGTGCGCGGTGGCCGCCGCCGACGAGCGGATCGAGGAGACCTGGCAGCGCGAGCCGGCGGCCGGGGCGCTGCCCGTACCCGCCCCGGACGGGGAGGCGACGGAACGGATCGGGATGGCGGTGCGCCGCTGGCGCCGCGTCCTGGAGGAGCTGGCCGAGGAGGAGGTGCGGCAGCTCGAACGGAGCGCCGCCCCCGAGCCGGAGGCCGTGGCCGCGCTCCTCGCGGCCTCCCTGCTCGGCGGCGGGCGCGCCCGGCTCGCGGGAGAGCGGCTCGCGGAGCGGATCGGGGCGCAGAGCGCGCTGCGGCTGCGTGACCGGGGCGGCGAACTGGTGACCACGTATGTCGAGCGCGTACTGCACGGGGAGCGCGACCGGCGCATCGCTCCCCTCGACGCCCTTGAGGTGACTCCGGAGCCGCAGGCCCAGTTGATCGCGGCCTTGTCCCTACTGCAGAAGGAGAGGTGACCGACGTGGCCAGGACGACCGAGGCGACGGAGACGGTTGATGCGACCGGTGCGCCCGACGCGCACGGTACGACCGGTGCGGTTGACGCGGGCGGTACGACCGGTGCGCCCGACGCGGGCGGTACGAACGGTGCGGTTGACGCGGGCGGTGCGCGCGGCGGGACCAACGTGGCCGGCGCGGCCGGTGGGACCAGTGGGACCGGCGCGGCTGATGTGGCACGGGACCCGGGTGTGGAAGCCGCCGAGGGTGCCACGAGTCCTGAAGGCGCCGAGGGGTTTGCGGCGGCTTGTGCGGCTGGGGGGATCAGAGCGGCTGAGGGGGTGCACATGGCTGGAGTGGGCAGAGTGATCCGAGCGCCTGAAGTGCCTGAAGTGCCTTCAGTGTCTGAAGCGGCTGGAGTTGCCGACGTGGCTCGCACGGGTGACGCGGCTGGCGCGAGTGACGCGGCCCGCACGGCTGACGCGGCCCGCATGGCTGACGCGGCCCGCATGGCTGACGCGGCCCGCATGACCGATACGCCTCAAGTCGCCCAGCGGGCCGATGAGTCCGGGGATGCCGCCGAGCAGGCCATCGGTACCGATGAGGGGCGGGAGACCGTCCAGCCGCCCGCTCCTCGCGGTGGCTGGGACGACGGCCTCATCGCCCGCCGGGCCACCGACAGGAACACCGCGGCCGCCCTCGACGCGCTGGAGGCCCTGGACGGCCTTCTGGCCCTCGCGGGCGCCACGGGGGCGTCCACGGCCGCCGGTGGCCGCCCCGACGGCGTGGACGGCCTCACCGGCGCCCCGGACGGCTCCCCGGGAGCGCGACCCGGCCCGGTCGTCGACGGAAGCGGGGCGCACACGCCCATCGGGGGCGCGTACGGCGGCGCGCTGCGGGTGCGGCTGGACGCTCTCGGCGAACTGGTCGGACTGTCCAGGACCCGGGTCGAGGGAGACGTACTCGCCGAGGCGGGCCGGGTGCTGGACGAGGCGTCCGCCCGGCAGCGGCTCTCCTCGCGCCACACCGTCGTCGCGATCGCGGGCGCGACCGGCAGCGGCAAGTCGACGCTGTTCAACGCGCTCGCCGGGGTACCGATCTCGGAGACCGGACTGCGCAGGCCCACCACCTCCGCCCCCATCGCCTGCATGTGGTCGGACGGCGCGGCGGGGCTGCTCGACCGGCTCGCCATTCCGGGACGGCTGCGGCGCAGGCCGCTGGCCGGGGGCGACGGCGACGAGGAACTGCACGGTCTGGTCCTGGTGGATCTGCCCGACCACGACTCGGCGCTGGTCCGCCACCGGGAGCAGGTGGACCGCGTGCTCGCGCTCGTGGACGCCGTCATCTGGGTCGTCGACCCCGAGAAGTACGCGGACGCCGCCCTGCACGAGCGCTATCTGCGCCCGCTGGCGGGGCACGCGGAGGTCACCTTCGTGGTGCTCAACCAGGTGGACCGGCTCCCCGGCGACGCCGCCGACCAGGTGCTCGACGACCTGCGGCGGCTGCTGGACGAGGACGGCATGGCCCTCGGCGAGCACGGCGAGCCCGGCGCCACGGTGCTCGCGCTCTCCGCCCTCACCGGCCAGGGCGTCGGCGAACTGCGCGAGGTGCTCGGCGACTTCGTGCAGGAACGGAGCGCCCCGGCGCGGCGGCTGTCGGCCGATGTGGACGGCGCGGCCCTGCGGTTGCGGTCCGCCTACGTCGCTGAGGGGCGCGCGGGGCTCGGGGAGCGCGCCCGCGAGCAGTTCGCGGACCGGCTGGCGTGGGCGGTCGGCGCGGTGGCGGCGGGGGAGGCGGCGGAGCGGGGGTGGCGCAGGAACGCCGGGCGCGCGTGCGGAACGCCCTGGCTGCGGCTGTGGCGCTGGTACGAGAGCAAGCGCACGCCCGGCTGCGAGCCCCCGCGCGCCCCGGCGGTCGTCGAGGAGGAGATGACGGCGCGCCAGCGCGTCGAGCAGGCCGTGCGCACGGTGGTGGAGGAGGCGTCCGCCGGGCTGCCCGCGCCCTGGGCGCACGCGGTGCGCGAGGCGGCCGTACGGGGCGCTGAGGGGCTTCCCGAGGCGCTGGACGAGCTGGCGGTCACGGCCGGTCCGAGCGGCAGGCCACCGCGCCCCGCCTGGTGGCCCGCCGCCGTGCTGGCGCAGGCGGCCATGACGGTTCTCCAATTCTTCGGCGCTCTGTGGCTGGTGGGGCAGATCGTCGGCGTCCTGGAACCGGGGCTGCTCCCGCCCGTACTCGTGATGCTCGCGGGAATTGTCGGCGGGCCGTTCGTGGAGTGGGCCTGCGGGGCCGCCGCCAAGGGGCCCGCACGGCGGTACGGACAGGACGCCGAGCGGCGGTTGCGCGAGGCGGCGGCGGGTTGCGGACGGGCGCGGGTGCTCGACCCGATCTCGGCGGAACTGATGCGCTACCGGGAAGTGCGCGAGCAGTACGTGACGGTTTCCCACTCGGTCGGGTGACCGGGATATCCACAACCGACGGGTAATTCACAGGCGTCGGCGCATTCTTTCCGTCCGGTCCAGCATGAGTCGTGGATCGGCCATGGGATCGACCCGGGATCTCCCGTGGAAGCACCCGTGGAAGCCCTCGTGGAAGGGGGGCATGGGACCCGCCAGGGGTTCCGCCGATGGGGCCGGACGGAAGGCGCGATGATGAACGACACGGTGGTAACGGTGGTGGGGAATGTCGCCACGGGGGTGGAATTCCGGGAGTCGGCCACGGGCGGGGTGGCGCGGTTCAGGTTCGCGGTGTCCCCGCGCCGCTGGGACCGGCGGCGCGGGGACTGGGGCGACGGGCCGACGAGCTTCTACACGGTGTGGGCGTGGCGGACGCTGGGGGCGAATCTGGCGGCCTCGGTGGCGGTCGGTGAGCCGCTGGTGGTGCACGGCCGGCTGCGGGTGCGGGAGGAGGAGAAGGACGGCCGGCGCTGGACGTCGGTGGACATCGACGCGGTGGCGGTCGGACACGATCTGACGCGCGGGACTTCGGCGTTCAGGCGCGCGACCAGGAAACCCGCTGCTCTGACACAGGGTCATGACGCGGTGACACGGGGCCAGGGGGCGGCCCGGGCGGCCGGGGCTCCCGGCCCGGAGCCCTCGGACGGGCTGCCGGACGAGCCGCCGGGTACGCCCCCGGACACGTTCGCGGCCGCCTCTTCGGCATCGTCTTCGGATGCCTCTTGGGACGTCTCCTCGGACAGGGCCTCCTCGGACAGGGCCTCCTCGGACAGGGCCTCCTCGGACAGGGCTTCCTCGGACAGGGTGTCCGTCCTGCCGTTCGGACTGCCGTCCGACGCTTCCCCCGAGCCCGTCCCCGGCGGGCCTCCCGGTCCCGTGCCGACCGGGGTGCTCGCCGCCGGCGGAGCGCCGACCGGCCCCGCCTGAGAGGGAGTTGTGGAGATTTATCGATATTCGTGGCGCTGTTCCGGGACGCTGTCAGGAGATCGATAACGATTGCGATTCGGAACGGTTATCCGGGCGTATGGGCGGCGATCTGCGCTTCTTCCCGTCCATAGGATTCGCGAGTACTCACGGGGCACTTGAGTCTGCTGGCGAGGCCCACCCCCCACGCGTTCGCACGCGAGAGACCTCGCCCGAAGGGGAATTCTGTGTTTTCTGCGATATCTGCGTCATCCGTACGGAAGCGAGGCGCCGCCCGTCTCGTCGCCGCGGTTCTCGTCTCCGGCCTGATGGCGGCGGGATCGCTGACGGGCGCCGGCTCCGCCGCGGCCGACGAGGCGCCGCTCCACGCGGGGGGCGCCGCGGCCACCCTCGACGGGCTGAAGACCTTCGACGGCGCCGTGCTCCACGCGGACGGCAAGGACCAGCAGCTGGACGCCGGGCTGTTCGAGATGACCGTCGACGGCGGCGGCAAGCTCAAGACGTACTGCATCGACATCCACAACCCGACGCAGGACCAGGCCAAGTACCTGGAGACGCCCTGGGACCAGACCTCGCTCGGCGTCAACAAGAACGCCGGCCGGATCCGGTGGATCCTTCAGCACTCCTACCCGCAGATAGACGACCTCGCGGCCCTGGCCAAGAGCGCGGGCACCGGACCGCTCACCGAGAGGACGGCCGCGGCCGGCACCCAGGTGGCGATCTGGCGCTACTCGGACGGCGCGGACGTCGACGCGAGCGACGCCGCCGCCGAGAAGCTCGCCGACTGGCTGGAGAAGAGCGCGCAGAACTCCGCCGAGCCCAGGGCCTCGCTCACCCTGGAGCCCGCCGCGGTCTCCGGCAAGCCGGGCGAGCGGCTCGGTCCCGTCACGGTCCGTACGGACGCCACCGGCGTGGCCGTGACCCCGCCCGCCGACGCCGCGGCCAGCGGCATCGGGATCACGGACAAGGACGGCGAGCCGGTCACCACGGCCGTCGACGGCACGGAGCTGTACTTCGACGTGCCGACCGACACCGCAGACGGCAGCGCCACGCTCGGTGTGCAGGCCACCACCTCGGTGCCGGTCGGCCGCGCCTTCGCCGGTGTGACCAAGAGCCAGACGCAGATCCTGGCCGGCTCCAGCGACTCCACCGTCTCCGCCACGGCCACCGCCAACTGGGCCGAGCAGGGCCCGATCCCCTCGGCCACCGCGCGGAAGAACTGCGCCGAGGGCGGCGTCGACATCACCGCGACCAACCAGGGCGACCAGGTGTTCACCTTCGAACTGGCCGGCACCCAGCACTCCGTCGTGCCCGGCGGGTCCACGACCGTGACCGTCCCGGTCGCCGAGGACGAGGCGTACAGCCTCACCGTCACCGGCCCGGACGGGTTCTCGCGGACGTTCAGCGGCGTCCTGGACTGCGAGACGACGGGCACCACCGAGGTCGTCACCCAGCAGGAGTCCTCCCAGCCCCTCCCGGCCTCGGCCGGCGGTTCCGCGCAGGGTTCCGTCGAAAGCGCCGACGCCGACGGCGGAACGGTCACGGGTGACCTGGCCGAGACCGGCTCCTCCAGCGCCACCCCGGTCATCGCGGGCGTCGCCATCGCCCTCGTCGTCCTCGGCGGCGGCGCCGTCTTCCTCCTCCGCAGGAAGAAGAATTCGGCCGCCGGAGAGTGATCCCGCGGCCCGCGAACGGCCCACGGACACCACGGAAACCACGGACACAGAGTCAGTGAGGCACCGCGCCCAGTGACCCGGTGCAGGCAGGGCCCCCGGAGCGCATCGACGCACCGGGGGCCCCGCCGCGTCCCGGACGACCGGCGGCGGGACACCAAGCGGCCGGGAAACGCCCCCGCCGCCCACCCGGAGCAGGCCGCGGCCCCTCGCTGGTTTCCATCGAGGGATGGACGTCAGGCAAGATGGGGTGTATCTGCCCTCACGCGGCGGAGCCGCACATTGGCCCTTCTCGATTGCCGGACGGTTTCTCTTGGCTGAGTACATCTACACGATGCGCAAGGCGCGTAAGGCGCACGGCGACAAGGTCATCCTCGATGACGTGACGCAGAGCTTCTTGCCGGGCGCGAAGATCGGTGTGGTGGGACCCAACGGCGCGGGAAAGTCCACCATCCTGAAGATCATGGCCGGTCTGGAGCAGCCGTCCAACGGTGACGCGTTCCTCTCCCCGGGCTACACCGTCGGCATGCTCCTCCAGGAGCCGGAGCTCGACGAGTCCAAGACGGTGCTCCAGAACGTCCAGGACGGCGCCGCCGAGCTGATGGGCAAGCTCAACCGCTTCAACGAAGTGGCCGAGCTGATGGCGACCGACTACTCGGACGCCCTCATGGAGGAGATGGGCAAGCTCCAGGAGGACCTCGACCACGCCAACGCGTGGGACCTGGACACCCAGCTCGAACAGGCCATGGACGCGCTCGGCTGCCCCCCCGGCGACTGGCCCGTCACCAACCTCTCCGGTGGTGAGCGCCGCCGCGTGGCCCTGTGCAAGCTCCTCCTCGAAGCGCCCGACCTGCTGCTCCTCGACGAGCCCACCAACCACCTGGACGCCGAGTCCGTGCAGTGGCTGGAGCAGCACCTCGCCAAGTACCCCGGCACCATCGTCGCCGTCACCCACGACCGGTACTTCCTCGACAACGTCGCCGGATGGATCTGCGAGGTCGACCGCGGCCGTCTCCACGGCTACGAGGGCAACTACTCCAAGTACCTGGAGACCAAGCAGACCCGCCTCAAGGTCGAGGGCCAGAAGGACGTCAAGCGGGCCAAGAGGCTCAAGGACGAGCTGGAATGGGTCCGCTCCAACGCGAAGGGGCGCCAGGCCAAGTCCAAGGCCAGGCTCGCCCGTTACGAGGAGATGGCCGCCGAGGCCGACAAGATGCGGAAGCTGGACTTCGAGGAGATCCAGATCCCGCCGGGCCCCCGGCTCGGCAGTGTCGTCGTCGAGGTGGAGCACCTGTCCAAGGCGTTCGGCGACAAGGTCCTCATCGACGACCTGTCGTTCTCGCTGCCGCGCAACGGCATCGTCGGCGTCATCGGCCCGAACGGCGCCGGCAAGACGACCCTGTTCAAGATGATCCAGGGCTTCGAGGAGCCGGACTCCGGCACCATCAAGGTCGGCGACACCGTCAAGATCAGCTACGTCGACCAGGGCCGCGGCAACATCGACCCGAAGAAGTCGCTGTGGGCCGTCGTCTCCGACGAGCTGGACTACATCAACGTCGGCCAGGTCGAGATGCCCTCGCGCGCCTACGTCTCCGCCTTCGGCTTCAAGGGCCCGGACCAGCAGAAGCCGGCCGGAGTGCTCTCCGGCGGTGAGCGCAACCGCCTCAACCTGGCGCTGACCCTCAAGCAGGGCGGCAACCTGCTGCTCCTCGACGAGCCGACCAACGACCTCGACGTCGAGACCCTGTCGTCGCTGGAGAACGCGCTGCTGGAGTTCCCGGGCGCGGCCGTGGTCGTCTCCCACGACCGGTGGTTCCTCGACCGCGTCGCCACGCACATCCTGGCGTACGAGGGCGACTCCCGGTGGTTCTGGTTCGAGGGCAACTACGACTCGTACGAGAAGAACAAGGTCGAGCGGCTCGGCGCCGACGCCGCCCGCCCGCACCGTGCCACCTACAAGAAGCTCACGCGAGGCTGAGTCGGATGGCCCGTCATACCTACAGCTGCCCGCTGCGCTGGTCGGACATGGACGCCTTCGGGCACGTCAACAACGCGGTCTTCATCAGCTACCTCGAAGAGGCCCGCATCGACTTCATGTTCCGGCTGGCGCCGGGGGACGGCTCGCCGTCCTTCTCCGGCGGCTCCGTGATCGCCCGGCACGAGATCGACTACAAGCTGCCGCTGGTCCACCGGCACGAGCCGGTGGTCATCGAGAGCTGGGTGACGAAGATCAACGCGGCGTCGCTGACGATCGCGTACGAGATCAAGGACGGGGACCAGGTGTACGTGCGGGCCTCGACCGTCGTCGTGCCGTACGACCTGGAGGCGGCCAGGCCCCGGCGGATCACGGCCGAGGAGAAGTCCTACCTCCTGCACTACATGGACGACGAAACGGGTGCTGTCGCGGCATGACGGCGCCCATGCAGTCACTGGAGTTCGCCGACGCGAGGGAGGCCGCCGACCTCGGCGCCTTCCTCGCCCGGCTGATCCACTACGACCGTGCCGCCGCGGTCCGGCTCCAGGCGGGCGACGGCGCGCTCGCCGTCTTCGGCCGGCCCGCGTCCTTCGAGGTGCTGGCCATCCGCACGGCCCGGCTCGCCGCGCCCGGGCCGCTCCGCCTGGACATCACGGTCTCCGCCGGGGAACTCCTCGAATCCCTCGACGAACCGGCGGGCAGCGCCGTCGTACCCGACGCCGTCACCGGCCCCCCGTGGGCCGGGGTGCTGCCGCCGCGCGGCGGCTGGCGGCAGCGGGCCGGGCTGCCGGACGAGGAGACGGTACGCGGTGCGCTGGCCGCCGCCGTCGCCGAGTTCCGGGCCCGCGACGAGCGGCTGACACCGGAGACCAGGACCCGGGCCGAGCGCGACCGGATCGGCCGCGAGATCTGGTCACGGACCCTGGGCGACACCGGTCTGCCGCTGCGCGCCGTGCACGCGGCCCAGTCGCTGGGATTCCTGCGGCCCGTACGGGCCGGTGTGCCGGCCGGCGCCGCGCCGCCCGAGGAACCGCTGGCGCTGCTGGAGTGCGGCGGCTGGCTGCGGCTGCGTACCCCGTACGGCTCGATCGCGGTACGCCGCGCCGGGCTCGGCGGGCTCACCGTCACCCCGGCCTGAGCCCGGCGCCCGCCCGGACCGTCCCCGGCCGCCGCCGGGGACGGTCCGGGCGGGGACTCAGCCCTCGGTGTTCACCATGGAGGCCGCGGCGTAGGTGAGGTAGTTCCACAGCTGCGTCCGGTGCTCCTCGGACAGCTCCTCCTCGTCCACCGCCACCCGCATGTGCTTCAGCCAGGCGTCGTGCGCGGCGCTGTCCACCTTGAACGGCGCGTGCCGCATCCGCAGCCGGGGGTGGCCCCGGTTGTCGCTGTAGGTGCGGGGACCGCCCCAGTACTGCATCAGGAAGAGCGCGAAGCGCTCCTCGGCCGGCCCCAGATCCTCCTCCGGATACATCGGCCGCAGCAGCGGGTCCTCCGCGACCCCCTGGTAGAAGCGGTGAACCAGGCGCCGGAAGGTCGCCTCGCCGCCGACCTGCTCGTAGAAGGTCTGCTCCTGAAGCGTGTCGCGCGGAATGTCATTCACCTGTCCATGGTCTCAGACATACCGGCGGAGGACCGAGGCCCTAGGACCGGCGGCCCTGCCCGCCCGGCCCCGCGTGGTGGCTTTCCGGCCGCCGACCCAGGACAGTGGGAATATGGGCGCACATCGGTACGAACCGTACGGTCCTGACGACCCGGCCGCCGCCGAGGCCCGCGCCGCGCTCGTCGCGGAGATCGCGGCGACCGGCGCGCTCGGCGACCCCGCCTGGCGGGCGGCGTTCGAAGAGGTGCCGCGCCATGTCTTCGTGCCGTACTACTTCGTCAGCCGTCCCGGCGGCTACGACCGGCTCTGGAGCGGCGACCCCGAGCCCGCGCGGCGGGCGCGCTGGCTGCGGGGCGCGTACGCGGACGGGCCGCTCGCGATCCGGGTGCGCGACGGCGAGCTGATCTCGTCCAGCAGCCAGCCCTCGCTGATGGCCACCATGCTCGCCGAGCTGGACGTGCGGGACGGGGACCGGGTCCTGGAGATCGGCGCGGGCAGCGGCTACAACGCCGCCCTGCTCGCCCACCGGCTGGGCGACGCCCTGGTCACCACCGTCGATCTGGACCCGGAGATCACCGAGTCCGCCCGCTCCCATCTCGCGACGGCCGGCTACCGGCCCGCCGTCGTGACCGGCGACGGCGCGCGGGGCTGCCCCCGGCGGGCGCCGTTCGACCGGATCATCGCGACCTGCACCCTGCCGTCGGTGCCGGTGAGCTGGCTCGCGCAGTGCCGGCCGGGCGCCCTGATCCTGGCCCCGCTCGCCACCGGACTGATCGTCCTGCGGGTCGGCGCGGGCGACCACGACGGTGTCGGCGCCGGGGGCACGCCGTGCGCGGAAGGACACTTCCTGCCCACCCCCGCCTACTTCGTACCGCTGCGGGGGGTGCCGGGGGCCGACCAGGACACGCGGCACCCCGTCGGCGGAAAGCCGGCCCAGGCCGGCGGGAACGAACTCTTCCGCTTTCTGCTGACCCTGACCGCCAACAGCCTCGACCCGCACGAGGCGCTGGCCCTCTGGCGGCGCGAGCGCCGTCCGGGCCGGGAGAGATTCGGCGTCACGGTCGCCGGGGACCGCCAGTGGGCCTGGCTGGACGACCCGACGGGACCGTACACCTGGCCCCTGAACGGGCGCGGCACGTCCTAGGACGTACCTGCCCCGGGACGGCGGAAGCCGGGTGAAAAGGTCCTAACCGCGCCGGATGGTGATCGTCGTCCAGGCACCGACATGCACCCGGTCGCCGTCCTTGAGCGGGACCGGGACATACGGCTGTATCGGGTCCTCCGCGCCGTTCAGCGTGGTGCCGTTGGTCGAGTTCTGGTCGACCACCGACCAGCTGCCGTCCGGCTGGTGGACCAGGACCGCGTGCTGGTGCGAGACGCCCGGGTCCTCCGGCGGCACCGACAGGTCGATGTCGGGGGACTCGCCGGTGGAGTGCCGGCGGCGGCCGATCGCCACCTGGCTGCCGGACAGCGGGAGGCGCTGCTCCGGGGAGTACGCCGGGAGGTTCAGCCCGGTCGCCTCCGGGCCGCTGCGCTGCATCATCGCCATGAAGTAGTCACGGTCCGGTCCGATGACCGCCGTCCAGCCCGTCGGCGACGACAGCGGCTGGTACGGCTGCGGGGGCTCGGACTGCTGAGCGCCCTGCGCCGAACCCTGCTGGGACCCCTGCGGCGACTGGTGCTGCTGGGACTGGTAGGGCGCCTGGCCCTGCGCCGAACCGGGCGGCGGCAGCATCCAGTCGTCCTCGCCCGTCCTGGGCCGCGCCGGGGCGGGCGGCTGCTGGAAGGACGGCGGGGCCGACTGGCCCGCCTGCTGCTGGTACGGCGGCGGAGGCGGCGGGCCCTGCCGGTGCGTGTCCTGCCCGTACCGCCCCTGCGCGCCCTGCCCTGGTCCCTGTCCTGGGCCCTGTCCGTACAACCCCTGTGACCCCTGGCCGCGCGGGTCCTGCTCCGCGACCGGCTCGGAGGCCAGCGGCTCGGCGGGCCGGTTCAGCCGGGAAGGGCGCGAACCCTGGTACTCGTACGGGTCGGCCGACCGGGGCGGCTGCTGCGCCTGGAACCCGGGCGGCAGGTTCAGCCCGGGTGCGGGCCCGCCGGGCGGGCCGCCGGGGCGTGCGCCACCGGGCACCGGGTGCTGCGGGGCCAGCGGGGTGTACGACGTCGCCGTGTTCGTCAGGAAGTTCCACCGGCACTCCTCGCAGAACGGAGCCATCGGCTCGCGCGGGGTGCGGCACTGCGGGCACAGCTCGGCCCGGGCCGGGGCGTCCTGACCGGCGCCGGGGCCCGGCGGGTATCCGTAGCCGGGGGCGGGGGGAGGCGACGGTACGGCGCCCGCGGGAGCGCCAGGACCGGCCATGCGATGGCCGCAGACCTCGCACCAGTCTTCGGAACCCGACTGGTGTCCGTTCGGGCAGGTCGGCATGTCGGCGCTTCCCCCTCTCCTCGTCCGGCCCGGAGGCCGTCGTTCTTCGCTGCTGTTTCCGGCTGCCGCCGGCTACTGCTTCTTCACGCGGACGGTCTTCGTCGACCGTGTTTCCAGGGTCATCTCGTCCGCATCCGCGACTTTCGCCTTCAGTCGCACAGTACCTGTCGCCGCGTCGACGACGTCCACCACCTTCGAAAGCAGTTTCGCGGTATCCGCGTTCCCCGACGAGGCGGCGAGCTGCACGGCGCGCCCCAGCTTCGCCGTCGCACCGTCGAAATCCCCCGACTTGCGGGCGTTGAGGCCCTGTTGAATGACCTGCGCCAGTTCGGCCTGGCCCGTGTAGTGCGCGACCTGCGGGTTGATGGTGGTGGAGGCGGCCAGATCGTCCGTCCACACCGCCCGCACCAGCCCCTGCGACAGCACCTCGGGCGGGCCGTCTCCCGGCACCGGAAGGATCAGCGAGATCCGTGCCGCCAGCATCTCCCGGCCGATGCCGGCCTCGGGAACCCGCACACAGATGTGGTAGTCGCGCGACTCGTCGCCCCAGGAACCGGTCGGATAGTCCCCGGCGCGCGGTCCGGCCTCCGTACGCCGCTGCGTCAGCTCCTCCACCGTGGGCGCCACCTGCTTGACGAAGCCGATCTCCACCCCGACCGGCGTCCACATCCGCAGCGCCACATCCGCGACCTCCTTGCCCATCGCGTTCTCCATCATCCGCGTGAAGTCCTCGGCCAGACCCGCCGGATCGGCCACGATGTCGGCGCTCCCGAGCAGCGCCGAGGCGATGGCGGTGACCTCCTTGACCTCCCAGTCCGTGCCGACTCCCCGGGCATCACAGGTGAACCGGCCCGCGCACGCGTCCAGCGCGGCCTTCAGGTCCTCCGCCGACTCGTGCTCGTTACGGCCGTCGGTCAGCAGGATCCCGTGCCGGATGGCGACATCGGCAGAGGCCAGCAGCCGGTCGGTGAGCCGCAGCCAGGTGCCGATCGCCGTACCGCCGCCCGCGCTGAGCCGGCGCAGGGCGTCCTTGGCCTCCGCCCGGGTCCGCCCGTCGGCGACCGCGAGCCCTCCGCCGCGCGGGTACACCTCCCGCGCCACATGCGTACCGGCGACGATCGCGAAGGCGACGCCGTCGCGCAGGGTGTCGACCGCCGCTGCCGTGGCGTCCCGCGCGTTGCGCATCTTCGTCGGCGGGTAGTCCATCGAGCCCGAACAGTCGACCATGATCACCACAGCGGCGTTCCGGTCGCCGGCCGGCGCGGAGTTCCCGGCCGGGGAGGCTCCCGACGGCGCCACACCCCCGGTGGTGCCGCCGCCCGTGGAGGTGACCGTGACGATCGCGTTGACCTCGCGCCCGCCCTCCGGCAGATATTCGTTCTGGTACACGTCCACGGCGAACCGCGGCACGCTCGACTTCGAGAAGTTCGCCATCTCTATCGGCTCCTTGACGCTCCACACTGGGGAGACACAGAACGGGATTGCGGTGGAACGGCCCCGGGGCGCCGCTCGGCGCCGGGCGCCGCTCACGGCGTGCGGCGGTCGGATCCTGCCCCTCGTGGCTCGACGGCGAACGGCAGCACGGCCACCGTTACGTTGTCGTGGCCCCCGCCGTCGAGCGCGTGCCCGACCAGGACCCGCGCCGCGTGCAGCGGGCGGAGCGCCGCGTCGGCGGGCAGGGCGCGCGCCATCTCGTCCACGCCTTCCGCGTAGTTCCACAGGCCGTCCGTGCAGACCAGCACGACACCCGGCCGGTCCGGCTTGAACGACGCGGTGTGCGGCTCCACTTCGTACGCGTCGGCGCCGAGCCAGCCCGTGATGGCGTGCGCGCGCTCGTCCGCGTACGCCTCCGCCTCGTTCATCAGCCCCGCCGCCACCATCTGGGCGGCCCACGAGTCGTCCTCGGTGAGCCGGGCGGGCGGGCCCCCGCGGTCGTCCGGCACCCAGTACACCCTGCTGTCCCCGATCCAGCCGACCACCAGCAGTCCGTTCGCCACCACGGCGCTGACGATCGTGCAGGCCGGGGCGTTCTGATGGCGGTGCGGGTCGTGTCCGGGGGTGCCGGGGCGCACCTCGGCCAGGGAGTTGACCGACTCGGCGGCGGCGAGGATCGACTCGTGCATCGCCTGCTGCGGATGCGTACCGCGCTCCAGGGCGGCGAGCAGATACTCGTTGGCGGCGGAGGCGGCGGCGGCGGACGCCTCGTCCGGACGGGTCGCCGACGACACGCCGTCGCAGACCACGGCGACCACGGCGGGCGAGCCGTCCGGCAGCGCGGCGGTCGACACGGCGAACGCGTCCTCGTTGCGGTGGTGACGCAGCCCGCGGTCGCTGACGGCGGCCACCGCGCCGAGTTCCCGCTCGACGTGGTCGCGCTCGCGCGGCTGGGCGTGGCCGCAGTTCTCGCAGTAGCCGTCCGGGTCGACCTGCCCGGCGCGGCAGGCGACACAGAGCTTGGAGCCGGCCGGCGGCGTCGCCCCGGGGGCGGCGGTACGCGGATCGGCGGAAACGGCGGCGGGCACCGCCGCCGGGGCGGGCAGCTCGAAGTCACCCGTGTGCGGCCCGATCCGGGTCCCGGCCGAGTCCAGGCCCGGCACCTCGTCCGGCAGATGGGCGGGTACGGGGGTGCCCGAGCCGTCCTTCCCGGTGACCGCAGGCCAATGCGCCCCGGCGGCCGGCTCCCGCTGCCCCGCCCGCTCCTGTCCCGGCGGCTGCGGCTGCGGCTGGGGCTCCGGCTGGGGCGGTGGCTGCGGCGGGCTGTTCATGACCAAGGTGGGACGGTCATCGGGGCGCGGCGGCACGGCCGACAGGTCGTATCCGCACACACCGCAGAACAGATCGCCGGACTCCAGCGGCTCGGTGCAGCCGGGGCAGTTCGGCACCGCGGCCGACCCGTGGTTCTGGGACATCAATCACACCCACGTCCGAGGGCGGAAACGGTTGGCCCGCTCCACCAGTTCGATCCTCTCCTCGCCGCGCTGAGCGAGCCGGGCAAGCACCCGGTACGAGCGTTCCAGGCCGAAACGCAGTCCGCGCTCGTCCAGTTCACTGCCGAGCAGTACGGCCTGCGCGGGCCGCACCCCGGGACTACCGGAGAGTACCCAGTCCAGCGCCGTGCCCAGTACCTCCGTCGACAGCTGCTCACGCCGCACCGCGTCCAGATCGAACTGCCGGAGCGCGGCGACCTGGTGCGCCGCCGCCGTCAGATCGTCTATGAGCGCGGGCTCCGGCGCCGACCCGGGGGAGAGGGCGCCGGATGCGGAGGACGACGGTACGCCGCGCTGCCGCAGCCGCGCCCGTACGGCCGCGACCCTGGCCGCCGTGTAGTGGATCGACGCCTCGGGCACGGACTCCAGGGCGTGTACCGCGCCGGCCCGGTCACCCGCGGCCAGCCGCACCCGGGCCAGCCCGAACGCGGCGCTGACATAGCCCGGATCCGTCGTCCAGACCAGGCGGTAGTACTCGGCGGCGTTGTCCAGCTGACCCAGCACCTCGGCACAGACACCCAGCGCCAGCTTCGGGGTCGGCTCACCGGGGAACGCGTCGTAGACGGCGTCGAAGGAGAGCGCCGCGGTCTCGTGGTCACCCGTCGCCAGCGAGGTGACACCCCGGTACCAGACCACCCGCCAGTCGTCGGCGTTCCGCTCCTCCAGGAAGTGCAGCACCTCGGCCGCCGTGGCCGGTTCGTCCATCTCCAGACGGGCGCGCAGCTCACGCAGCCCCCGCTCCACCGAATCGACGGGGGCGGAGCCCAGCGCGGCGATCAGCTCGGCGGGCGCGGAGGCCATCAGCCCCGCGAGGAAACCGGCGTTCGGATCGTTCGGATCGACCCTCGGTACGGGCAGGGCCAGCGCGGTCGCCCGCGCGTCGAGCTGCGCGAGCCGAGGTCCGCCCGCCGTGCCCACGGACGCCCCGCCGCCGGGAGCCCCGCCGCCGGGAGCCCCGCCGCCGGGAGTCCCGCCGCCGGGAGCCCCACCGACCGCCGGCAGACCCGCGGCTCGCGGCGCCGGGACGCCACCCCGTACGGACGCCTGCCCCGGCGGGTACGGCACGGCCGCCGGATCGAGACCGCCCGTGCCCGGGACCCCGGGCCGCGCGCCCGGCGCCGGAAGGGCCACCGCGCCGGCTCCGGGGAGCGCGCCCGCCCCGGACTCCGCGCCGTCCGGCTTCGCGCGCCGGCCCGGCCTGCCACCGGAGGGCTTCGCCCGCGCGCCCAGCCGGGAGACGTCCTCCGTCAGCTCAGCGAACAGCTCGGTGTCCGTGACCCGCAGCTCGGGGCCGAACAGCGTCGACAGCGCGGGGCGCGGACGGCCCGACTGGAGCGCCACGACCTCGCGCAACACCCCCATCAGCTGCTCCGCCATCTCCTGCGCCGAGGAGAACCGGCGGGCCGGATCGGGGTCCGTCGCCCGCACCAGCAGCCGGTAGAAGGACTCGTACCGGTGGAAGACCTCGATATTGGCCGGGTCGGGCAGCGAGTCCACGAACACATTCGTGTAGCCCTGGAAGTCGAAGGTCAGCACCGCCAGCGTGCGCGCGACCGTGTACAGGTCCGAGGCCACCGAAGGGCCGACCTCGGCGACCTCCGGCGCCTGGTAGCCGACGGTCCCGTAGATCGCGGCCTCGTCGTCGTCCATCCGGCAGACCGCGCCCATGTCTATGAGCTTGAGCTGATTCTCCGTCTGGATCGCGTTGTCGACCTTGAAGTCGCAGTACACCAGGTTCCTGCTGTGCAGATGGCCGAGCGCCTCCAGCGCCTCGATCCCGTACGCGCACGCCTGCTCGACCGGCAGCGGATCGCGTCTGCCGGACGGGGTGCGCCGCTCGTTGGCGATCTCCTTGAGCGACTTGCCGCCGACGTACTCCATGACGATGTAGCCGTCCATGGAACCGGTCCGCTGGTCGAGGTGTTCCACGAAGTTGTAGATGCGGACGATGTTGGAGTGCTCGATCTCCGCGAGGAAGCGCCGCTCGGAGATCGCCGCCTCCATGGCATCCTGGTCACCGGTGTCCAGCAGGCCCTTGAGGACCACCCAGCGGTCCGAGACGGCACGGTCCACGGCGAGATAGATCCAGCCGAGGCCCCCGTGGGCCAGACATCCCATCACCTCGTACTGCCCGTGCACGATGTCGCCCTCGCGCAGCTTCGGCACGAACGAGTACGGGTGGCCGCACTTCGTGCAGAACCCCTCCGTACGCCCGCGACGGCCGCCGCGCGAACGGCCCACCGGCGCCCCGCAGTCGGAGCGCGAGCAGTACCGCTTGCGCTCCGGCACCTCCGGGTTCTCCATGACGGCCGCTCCCGGGTCCGGACGCGGCACGTCCGGTACGGTCACCAGCCCGGCGCCCAGCCGGTTGCGCCCCGATGAGCTCGTGGAGGAACCGGAGCTGCGCACCGACACCGACCGGGACGACAGCTCTCCGGACCGGGTGCGCGAGAGGCGGCCGGAGACCGAGCGCCGGGAGGTGGAGGAGCGCGAGGAGGCGCGGGACGAGGAGCGCGAGGAGTCACCGCTGCCCGAACGGCCCTCCGGGACGCTCCCGGACGCATTGCCCGAGCCACGGCCGGAGCCGGATCCACTGCCGGAGCCCGAGCCGCGACCCGAACCGGGCGACCGGCCCGAGCCGCTGTCTTGGCCGGCCCCGCCGGCGGTGAGGCCGGTGGGCGGCGAGGACAGCGTCCCGTCGGGCGCGACGACGGGGGCCAGACCGCAGGTGTCGCAGAACAGCTCACCGCCGCCCATGTCCTCGTACGAGCCCTCGCAGCCGGGGCGCTGGCATGTGCCCGTCCCGTTGTTCATCCGTCCCCCCGCTCGCTCTCTGTGTTCCGTGCCGTGCGCGCGCGTCCCGCCGCCGCGTATCTGTCCGCCGGGACGCTCACGGCTCACCCCCGGCGCCGGTCGATCCCGGCCGGGGCGGGACCAGGACCTCGGCGGCCGCCTGCTGGTAGCGCAGCACCGCCTGCTCGGCGACGCGCAGATCGCAGGGCGCGCTCCACAGCATCCGGCGCGCCGTGTCGTACCGCTCGATCAGCACCGGGTCCTCGGCCATCCCGTGCCGGGCGACCTTCGCCCTGTACGCGTCGAGCCGCCCGCGCAGCTCCGCCCGGACCGCGAGCGGCGCCGTGACGGCGGTCAACGACGCGCGGGCCCGCAGCAGTTCGTCCTCGGCGTCGCGCTCCAGCGACTCCAGCAGGGGCGAGAGCCGGCTCCACTGGGCGTGCCTGCGGTACTCGGCGGCGGTCGCGAGCCGCTCCTGGAGGGCGGTCGGCGGGCCGCTGACGGCGGGAACCTCGGAGGCCGCGATCTTCGCCAGCACCTCGCCGCGCGCCGACCTGGCCTCGGTGAGGGTACGGTCCGCGCGCGACAGGACGTCACGCAGCCGCATCAGCCGCTCCTCCGAGTCCTGGCGCACCCGCAGCACCGCCTCGATCTCCCGCCGTACCTCCTCCAGGGCCCGCGCCGCCCGGTCGTAACGCTCGGTGTCGGGCCGTCCGCCGCCGGGGGCCGAACTGCCGGACGCGGGGCGCCAGAACGCCAGCGGGTCGGAGATCACCTGCGCGCGCAGCGTGGTCAGTTCATGGGTGATCGACTCCAGGTCGTCGCCCGCCGGATGCTCCCCGGGCCGCACGCCCACCGAGTGCGCCAGCGAGAGGGTGCGCCGCAGCTCCGCCGAGAGCAGGTCGATCCTGGCCGGCAGCGCGGACCACACGGAGTCCGCTGTCACCACCATGTCCAGCGAGGACGCGTACAGCTCGTTCATCCGGGAGACCAGCTCGGCGAGGGTGAAGTGCTCGGAGAGCCTCGCGGGACCGCCCGGGACGGCGGGTGCCGCGCCCCCGGCCACGGTGACTCCGCGCCCGCGCAGGGTCTCCGTCAGCTCCACGAGGTCGTCCCGGCTCGGCCAGCGCCGCCGGGCCCGCGCCTCCCTGGCGCCGGTCAGCGCCGCCGTGTACCCGTCGAAGTACGTCCACAGCAGGGCGATCGCGCCCTCCGCCGCGGCCCAGCGGTCCTTGGTGACACCGGTCAGCTCGGCGCCTTCGAGGAGCCGGCGGCCCGCGTGGTCCTGAAGGGCGAGCAGCGAGGTCTCGATCGCCTCGTGCTCCGCTTCGAGGCGCGCCAGAGCCCGGTCCACCTCGTCCCGGTCCATCGCCGGTCCCGGTGGCCTCCCCGTCGAGTCGGGGAAGGAGCCCGTGCCGCCCATCGATCACCTCTCCGCTTCTCGCGTCCACCCGGTCCCGCAGATCGTCGGCCCACCGGCCCCCGGTCACCGGCCACCGGGGCGGCTCGGCCCTACGGAGCCGCGTACTTGGCCGCCGGCGGTTCCGTGACGCCGGGCAGCCCCTTCTCCAGCCACTTCCTGTACGACCGCATCCAGAGGCTGTCGTCGCCGCCCGCGCGGTAGTCCCGCAGCACCTTGTTCACCCGGGCCATCAGATCCGTGTGGCCCAGCTTGCCCGCGACGCCGTAGTACTCCTTCTGGAACTGGTCCCCGACCCGCTCGATCGCCGGGTCCTGCGCCATCAGCCCGGCCGCGAGCGAGTTGTCCGTCAATATCGCGTCGGCCAGGCCCAGCTGGAGCCTGACCAGGCAGTCCAGCTGATTGGGGACCGACAGCCCCGTTGTCCGGGCGCCGAAACTCTCCACCTTCAGCGTGCTCTCCGCGGTCGACCCGCTCGCCGAGCAGACCCGCTTGCCCCGCAGCGACTCGTCGTAACCCGTGATGTCCGAACCCGTCGGGGCGAGCAGTTGGAGGCCCGTCTCGAAGTAGGCCGTGGAGAAGAGGACCTCGTCCTTCCGCTGACAGTTGATCGACATCGTGCGGACGATCAGGTCGACGGACTCGTCGTTGAGCGCGGGAATCCGCTGACTCGTGGTGATCGCACGGTAGGTGACGGCGTTCGGGTCGCCGAATATCTCCTCGGCGATGGCGTGGACCAGATCGATGTCGAAGCCTTCCAGCTCCTTGGTGAGGGGGTTGCGATAGCCCCACCGGTAGCTGTTCTGGTCGATGCCGACCACCAGCTTGGGCACCTTCCGGGCCTTGATCCTCTTTATGACCTCGCCGTCCATGTCGGACGGCCGGACCGTGCTCTGCTGCGGGTCGCAGTCCTCGGCGGCCACGGGCACGGCGGTGGAGATCCGCTGCGGGGCGGGGGCCGCCGGGTCCTCGCCCACGGTGTGGGACAGCGGGAGCAGCGTCAGAGATCCGGTCAGCACGCAGGCGGCCACCATCGCCATGACACCGCCCCAGCCGCGGAACCCGCCGGACCGGTGGAGCGCGCGGAACCGGCGGAGCCTGTCCATGGACGTCATCACTCCTCCTCTCACCGGTACTCCGAAAGCCTGCGGCCGATGCCCAGGATCGCCCCGGCCGCCGCCACCAGCGCCAGCGCGCCCGCCCCGATCGCCAGACCGTCCAGCCACTTCTGCCCGTCCGAGGCGAAGCGGCTGAAGTCCCGCTGCTTCTCGACGAGCGACTCGTCCAGCGCCCGCGCCACCCGGTCGAACGACTGGCCCGTCGACTCCTTGCCACCGATGACCTTCGCCACCGCCGCGCCGTACTCCCCGGCCGCGTCCGAGGCGCGGGCCTCCTTGTGGCGGCTCTCCCACTGCGCGTACGCGGCGCGCGCGTCGTCCACGCGCCTGCCGTCGGCGCCGCCGTCGGCCAGCTCGTCCGCCCGGTCGAGCGCGCTGCCCAGCTTGCTCATGGCCGTCCGGTAATCCGTCTCGTACTTGTCGCTCCTGCCGTCGTCAGCGAGGACCGCCCCCAGCGAGACCATCGTGAGGTTCTCATTGGCCCGGGCCTTCAGCGATTCGATCCGCGCGTCGTTGAGCACCTTCAGCGACGCCTGCCCCTGGGTCTGCGCGCTGTTGAGATCGCCCCGGGCGAAGGACTGCCCGACCGCCAGCCAGGCCAGCAGGACCAGGGAGGCGGCCGTGGCGCAGACCAGCCCCAGGTTGAAGACCCGGTTCGTCCGCAGGTAGTTGCGCCGCTGAGTCCAGAGGAGGAAGCCGAGCGCCAGCGCGGCGAGCGCGGTCGACGCGTACGGCCACTGCCGCGCCCGGTCGCTGTCCGCCGCGAGCCGGCCCGTCTCCGCCTGGTACAGCGCCTCCGCCGAGGGCAGCAGATCCTCGGTCATCCGCTCGTTGGCGTACCGGAGATAAGCCGCTCCCAGCGGCAGGCCCTGCCGGTTGTAGGCGCGGGCCTGCTCGATCAGACCGGTGTACTCGGGCAGCGCCTCGTTGAGCTCGGTGATGGCCTTGCCCGACGCGCTCGCGCTGTCCGTGTGGGTGGCCGCCTCGATCAGCAGGCCCGACGCCGTCCGGATGTCCTCGGAGTAGCGCTTGCTGAACGCCGCGGGCTCCGGCGCGCCCGACAGGAAGGCACTGGCCGCGGCTGTGTCGGCGTCGGCCAGCGAACTGTAGATGTCGGCGGCGGCCACGCTCAGCCGCTGACTGCGGTGGACCACGTCGTCGGCCGCAGCGAACCGGTCGGAGACCTCCCACGCCGTCACCGCGCCGAGCGCCACGACCAGCAGGGCCAGCGCCGCACCGATCATCCGCAGCCGGCCCGGCTCCGTCGCCGCGGCGGCGCGCAGCCGCTCCGTGGTCTCCGTCCACGCCGCTGCCCGCCCCGGAGGCTCCTCCGGGGGCGGCGCGGCGGACGGCGACGACCGGGTGGGCGCGTGGCCCGGCGCCGGCGGCGGCGCGGTGCGCACATTCGACGGGTATGTCATGTGGCCTCCCCCTCGGTCATCTGACGGCGGCCCGCATCCTGCGGGTCGGGGGAAATCTCCCGGGCAGCAGTATGACCGCAAGGACCGCCCACCACATCAGGCTTGACTGGATCTTGCACCTGCCGGATCAGCCATGCCCGCCCCGCTCTCCCCAACCATGAATACGCCGGGGCCCCGTGATCGGTTCCCCCGCCGGGGAGTTCCGTACCCGCACGGATGAACCTCCCCTTCCCTCACCCTGGTTACCCCCTGATTCACGCGTAATGCGCGGCCAGCCGGGCATGGGCCCGCGCGTCCGCCCCCACCCGGTCCAGACCCAGCAGCGCCGCGCCCAGCACCGGCGGCGCCGCGACCACCCCGACCACCGCCTTCGGCGCCCTGGCAGCCATCAGTTCGAGGATCTGCCCGTCCAGCCGGGGTTGGCGGGCCGCCAGCACACTTCCGCCCAGCAGCACCGGCGTCTCCTCGTCGAGCAGCCCCAGCTTGCCAAGCGCGACCGTCGCGAGCAGCACGACCTCCTCCGCCAGCCGGTCGACCACCGAGGCGGCCACCGCGTCGCCCGCCGCGCACGTCTCGAACAGCACCGGCGTCAGCTCGTATCGGCCCTCGAACGGGATACGGCCGAGGTGCAGCGCCTCGATCAACTCGTACATCGAGTCCAGTCCGAAGTGCCCCGGCAGCGTCCGCGTCAGCGCCGTGGGCTCGCCCCGGCCGTCCGCCGCCCGTGCCGCCAGCCACAGGGCTTCCTCCGAGAGGCCCGAACCGCCGCCCCAGTCACCGGAGATGCGCCCGACCGCCGGAAAGCGCGCCGTACGGCCGTCCGGCAGCAGCCCCGCGCAGTTGATGCCGGCGCCGCACACCACCGCCACGCCCCGGGGCGGTGCGCCGCTGGGCAGTCCGGCCCGCAGCACCGCGAAGGTGTCGTTGCGCACCTCCGTGTCACGGCCCCAGCCCCGCGCGCGTATCGCCTGCGCCAAATCCCGCTCCTCGGCGGGGAGGTCGGCGTTGGCCAGACACGCGGACACCTGGTCGGCCAGGCCCCGCGCGGGAAGCCCGGCCGCCGCCGCCGCCCGTTCGACCGTCCTCTCCAGCGTGCCCAGCGCCGCCTCGATCCCCACCACGGGCGGCTGGAAGCCGCCCCCGCGCGCCGCGCCGAGCACCGAACCGTCGGCGCCGATCACCGCCACATCGGTCTTGCTGTTCCCCGCGTCGACGGCCAGCACGCTCCCGCGCCCCGCCGCCGGTCCCTCCGCGCCGTCCACGGCGCCGCTCGTACCCACGCCTACGCGCGTACCCACGCCTACGCCGTCCCGGACCGGCCGCCCGCTCACGCCCATGCCAAGTGCTCCCTGTTGTGCGCGATCAGCTTGTCGGTGAGCGCCTCGGCACTCTCGTACTGGCCGATCAGGGGGTGGGCCAGCAGAGCCGCGAAGACGCGCTGTCTGCCGCCGTGCAGCGCGGCCTCCAGCGCCAGGTCCTCGTACGCCGTGACGTGCGAGACCAGCCCCGCGTACAGCGGCTCCAGCGGCGGCACCGCCAGCGGCACCGCACCCGAGGTGCCCACCCGCGCCTGCACCTCGATCACCGCGTCGTCCGCGAGGAACGGCAGCGTGCCGTTGTTGTACGTGTTCACCACCTGGAAGGGGCTGCCCCCGCCGCGCAGCAGCGACGCCGCCAGATCGACCGCCGCCTCCGAGTAGAACGCGCCGCCGCGCCGCGCCAGCAGCTCCGGCTTCTCGTCCAGCGCGGGATCGCCGTACATCTCCAGCAGCTGTTGCTCCATCTCGGCCACCTCGGCGGCCCGGGACGGCTTGGTCGCCAGTTCCCGTACGACCTCGTCGTGCCCGTAGAAGTAGCGCAGATAGTACGAGGGCACCACCCCGAGCCGCTCGATCAGCGCGCGCGGCAGCCGCAGATCACCGGCGATCGCCTCGGCGTGCCCGGCCAGCAGCCCGGGCAGCGCATCGGGACCCTCGGGGCCGCCGAGCCGGACGCCCCGCTCCCAGGTCAGATGGTTCAGCCCCACATGCTCCAGATGCACCTCGGCGGGCGCGACATCCAGCAGCCGCGCGAATCTGCGCTGGAAACCGATCGCGACATTGCACAGCCCGATGGCGCGGTGCCCGGCCCCGAGCAGGGCGCGGGTCACGATCCCCACCGGGTTGGTGAAGTCGATGATCCAGGCGTTCGGGCTGGCGCGCCGGACCCGCTCCGCGATGTCCAGCACCACCGGCACCGTACGCAGCGCCTTGGCGAGCCCGCCGGCGCCGGTCGTCTCCTGCCCGACGCAGCCGCACTCCAGCGGCCAGGTCTCGTCCTGGAGCCTGGCCGCCTGCCCCCCGACGCGCAGCTGGAGCAGGACCGCGTCGGCGTCGGCGACACCCGCGTCCAGGTCCGAGGTGGTGGTGATGCGGCCGGGGTGGCCCTGCCTGGCGAAGATCCGGCGCGCCAGCCCGCCGACCAGGTCGAGCCGGTCGGCGGCCGGGTCGACCAGGACGAGTTCCCCGATGGGCAGGGTGTCCCGCAACCGGGCGAATCCGTCGATGAGTTCCGGTGTGTAGGTGGATCCTCCGCCCACCACGGCGAGCTTCATGATTTTCGGCCCTTCGCTCTGTTCGGTGTCGTGCGATGTCCGGTCCTGCGATGTCCGGCGGTCCCATGTCCGGCAGTCCCGTGTCCGGCAGTCCCATGTCCGGTGGTGCGGCGTCCGGTCGTGCGGTGTCCTGTCAGCGGGAGGTGTCGAACACCTCGTCACGCGTGGTCGCCAGGGCGCTTTCCAGCGCGCCGCGCAGGACCGGACGGCGGCTGACCTCGCCGAGGACGAGCCGGGGCCTGGACTCGGCGAGTTCGGCCAGTTCCCGCTCGACGAGTGCGCGCAGCGGCTCGCCGCCCGCGGCGGTCACCCCGCCCGTGAGGACGATCAGTTCGGGGTCGAGCACGGCGGTCACCGAGGCGAGACCGGTGGCGAGGCGCTGGGCGTACAGCCGCAGCAGCTCAGCGAACCGGCCGTCCTCGGCGTGTCCGGCGTCCGCGTGCCCGGTGTGCGCGGCCTTCGCGGGTCGTCCTTCCGCCGGGCGCCCGGAACCGCTGTGCCCGGCGGCGGCGCGTGCGAGCAGCCGGGCCGCGACATCGGCCGGCGACCGCTCCGGCCGCTGTTCCGGTATGCCGATGCCCAGAGCCCGCGCCAGCCTCGCCACGGCCGGAGCGCCGGCCAGCTCCTGGAAGCCGGCGCTGTTCGCCCGGGCCGTCCTGCGCACCAGCGGCGTACCGGGCACCGGCAGGAAGCCGACCTCACCCGCGCCGCCGGTGAAGCCCCGGTGCAACCGCCCGCCGATGAACAGCGCGGCTCCGAGGCCCTGTTCGTTCCACAGCAGGACGAAGTCCTGTTTCCCGCGCGCCGCTCCGAGCCGCCGCTCGGCGACGGCCGCGAGGTTGACGTCGTTCTCGTACTCGACGGGCATCGGCAGCGCCGCGGCCAGTTCGTCCCGCAGCGTGGCGGAGTGCCAGCCGCGCAGATGGGCCGCGTACCGCAGCCGCCCGGTGGCCGGGTCGAACGCGCCGGGCGTGCCGATCACCACCCGGCGCAGGTCGGTGCGGTCCAGCCCGGCGGCCCGTACGGCACCGTCCACGGCCCGCGTCACCTGCCGTACGGCGCTGTCGGCGAGGCGCTCCGGCGTGGGCAGTTCGTACTCCCCGACGACGGTGCCGGTGATGTCGGCGACGGCGGCGAGAATCCGGCGCGGGGTCACATCCAGCCCGGCGGCGTACGCGGCGCGCGCGTTGACCGCGTACAGCCGTGCGCCCGGGCCGGGTCCGCCCTCGGTGGTGCCGGTGGCGACGACGAGCCCGGCGGCTTCCAGCCGGGACAGGAGCTGCGACACGGTGGGCTTCGACAGGCCGGTCAGCCGTCCTGTGCCCGTCCGGGAGAGCGGCCCGTGGTCCAGCAGCAGATCCAGTACGGCGCGGTCGTTCATCGCCCGCAGGACGCGCGGGGTTCCCGGCGTCGGGGCGGAGGGCCGGGTGGCGGAGGGTGGGGTGGGGGAGCCGGGTTCGCCGGTCACGCGGACCACCTGCCTCTCGGCTGCTCACGTGCCCAAGGAACTGTTAGGAAGGTTTCCTGTCAGTCACCGGGAACCTAGGCGGTGACCCGGACGGCGTCAAGAGCCCGGCCGGGGAGCGGTGCGCCGCCCGTGGGGCTACTTCGCGAGGTTCGGGCCCGGCGGTATGGGCGAAGCGGCCAGCGACTGCGGGGAAGTCGGGCTGGCCAGCGCCGAGGGCGCGGAGACCCCGGCCGAGGGGTCCGTCACGGGCGCGTCGCCCGGGGCGGTGGGGGCGGCGCCGATGATCCGGATGCCCGCCTCGTCGAAGGCGCGCTTGACGCGCCAGCGCAGCTCGCGCTCCACCGCCGTCGACTGTCCCGGCATCGTCTTCGCCGACAGCCGTACCGTCACCGCGTCCAGCAGTACGGAGTCCAGGCCGAGCACCTCGACCGGGCCCCACAGCCGCTCGTTCCACGGGTCGTCCTTCGCGATCTTCTCGGCGACCTCGTCGAGGACCGTGCGGACCCGCTCCAGGTCCTCCGCCGGGGGGACCACCACGTCGACGCCGGCCGTGGCCCAGCCCTGGCTGAGGTTGCCGATCCGCTTGACCTCGCCGTTGCGCACGTACCAGATCTCACCGTGCTCGCCGCGCAGCTTCGTGACCCGCAGTCCCACCTCGATCACCTCGCCCGAGGCGACGCCCGCGTCGATGGTGTCCCCGACCCCGTACTGGTCCTCCAGGATCATGAACACCCCGGAGAGGAAGTCGGTGACGAGGTTGCGCGCGCCGAAGCCCAGCGCCACCCCGGCGACCCCGGCGGAGGCCAGCAGCGGGGCCAGGTTGATGTTGAGGGCGCCGAGCATCATCAGCGCCGCCGTGCCCAGGATCAGGAACGACGTGACCGAACGGAGCACCGAGCCGATCGCCTCGGAGCGCTGCCGCCGCCGTTCCGCGTTGACCAGCAGCCCGCCGAGCGCGGAGCCCTCGACCGTCTGCACGGTGCGGTTCATCCGCTCTATGAGCTTGGTCAGCGCCCGCCGGATCGCATGGCGCAGCACGAGCGCGATCACCAGGATCAGCACCATGCGCAGGCCGACGCTCAGCCATGTGGCCCAGTTCTCCTCCACCCAGCTCGCCGCCTCCGTCGCCCGCCCGGCGGCCTCGTCCAGAGTGACGGAGTCGGACGGCGGGCCGGCTGTCGGCACTACGGACCAGGACACGGCAGGAACCTCCGGATAGCACCACGCGGACCGCCCGGCGGGGAGCCGGGCGGACCAACCACACTAACGGGGCAGTGCGGCCCTTCCGCTGGTTTGTCCGTGCGGAGAGAGACTGCTCACGTGCGACGTGTCCGTGGGCTGTACGGGGGCTGTACGGGGTCTGTGCGGGTCCGGCGCGGTGCGGTGCGGTGCGGGCGGGCCGCCACGCGCGCGCGTGCGTGTCCGGCGCCGAGCGGGCCCGCGACCCTCCGTGTGGTCGAAAACACTCCGGGCCCGTTACCTGGACGTGGTGGCGTTTCGACCTGGCGTAAGGAGAGACTGGAGCAGATCGTCACGGCACGAAGCCACGTGCCGCCGGCGTACAAGGAGGCATCCGTGCCGCATGTCCTGGTCCTCAACGCGTCGTACGAGCCCCTCGGCGTCGTACCGCTCCGCCGCGCGCTCGTCCTCGTTCTGGAGAACAAGGCCCACTGCCTAGAGGAATCCGGCGCCTTCATGCACAGCGAGACCCGGGTCATCCCGGCTCCCAGCGTCGTACGGCTGAAGCGCTTCGTCCGGGTCCCCTACCGGGGGCCCGTTCCGCTGACCCGCCGCGCCCTCTTCGCCCGTGACGGCGGGCGCTGCATGTACTGCGGTGGCGTCGCCACCAGCGTCGACCACGTCATTCCGCGCAGCCGGGGCGGCCAGCACCGGTGGGACAACGTGGTGGCCGCCTGCCGACGCTGCAATCACGTCAAGGCGGACCGGCATCTGCGGGAGCTGGGGTGGCGGCTCAACCACCAGCCGGCCCCGCCGTCCGGGCTGGCCTGGCGGATCATCGGCACCGGCCACCGGGATCCGCGCTGGATGCCGTATCTGCAACCGTACGGAGCGGAGGACGCGGTGGCGCGGATCGACGGGGTCTCCGCGTAGGTCCGGAAGGCGCGCGCCGTCGTCCCGCGACAACGACGACGGCGCGCGTCGGCGTCGCCCGGACGCCGAGCGGCCCGGTCGCGGACCGCTCCCGCCACCCCCGTGGCAGGGGTTCGCGCGTGTGGCCGTTGTGCCGGATTTGCCCGTTGTGATACTCAGAGACTGTCGCTCCCCTACGGGACCGGACGGGACCGGGTGGGGGTCCTGTCGGGGTCGCACGGGGAACAGATCGTGACTCGGCACACGTTTACCGGCTGTACGCGTCTGTGGCCACGCCCGCTGGGTAGGGCTGGCAGTGACCTGTTCCCCGTCCATGGGAGGCGCCATCATGGCGGCATCCGCTCAGCTTCTTCTCTCCGCCCTGTCCAAACAGGCGGAGCCCGCACCGCTGACCAGCGAGCCTCCGCTCGCCGACGCCGGTGCGGGGCCTCTGACCAGCGAACCCCCGCTCGCCGACGCGGCCCCCCTCACCAGCGAGCCCCCGCTCGCCGACACCGCGCCGCTGACCAGCGAGCCGACCGCGCCCGGCACGGCGGGCGGCACGGAGTCCCCCGGAGTCTGAACAGGAGTTCGCATGGGCTTGGCCAGGCTCGCCGAGCTGCACGGTGTCGCCACCGCGTACTCACCCTCACCGGGCGTCACCGTCCCGGTCTCCGACGACACGGTCGTCGCCGTGCTCGCCGCCCTGGACGTCGACGCGTCCGGCCCCGCGGCGGTGGCCGACGCGCTGAACCGCGCCGAGACCGCCGCCGCGCACCGCCTGCTGCCGCCCACCGTCGTCCTGTGGAGCGCCGAGGACGGTGGCCCGCCCGCGAACCTGCCGCCCGCCCTCGCCGCCCTGCCACCCGGCACGACGCTGCGGGTGGAGACGGAGCGGGGAGAGTCGCCCGAGCCGCCGCGCACCGCCCCCGTCGACCCCGCCTCCTGGGCGCGGCTGCCGCTCGGTGTCCATCTGCTGACCGCCGAAGCCCCCGACGGCCGCACGCAGCGGACCTCGCTCGTCCGCGCACCCGCCCGGGTCCCGCAGCCGCCCGCCCGCACCCATGGCTTCCTGGTCCAGCTCTACTCGCTCCTCTCGGCCCGCTCTTGGGGCATGGGCGACCTCGGTGACCTGGCCGAACTCGCCGCCTGGTCCGGTCGGACCCTCGGCGCGGGCTTCGTGCAGATCAATCCGTTGCACGCCGCCGTGCCGGGCGCCCCGACCGACCCCTCCCCGTACCGCCCTTCCTCGCGGAGCTTCCCCGACCCGGTCCATCTGCGGATCGAGGACGTGCCCGAGTACGCGTACGTGCGCGGCGCCGACCGGCAGCGGCTCGACACGCTCGTGGAGCGCGCGGCGGCCCTGCGGACCGCTGTCCTCGAAGAGGACGCGCTGATCGACCGGGACGCCGTCTGGGAGCTGAAGCGCGCGGCCCTGGAGATCCTCTGCGCCGTCCCGCTCGGCCCCGGCCGGAGCGCCGCCCACCGCGACTTCCTGACGGACGGCGGCACGGCCCTGGAGGACCACGCCACCTGGTGCGCCCTCGCGGAGCGGCACGGCCCGCACTGGTCCCGGTGGCCCGCCGCGCTGCGCGATCCGCGCTCGCCGGAGACCGCCGAGGCCCGGGCGGCGCTGCGCGACCGCGTCGCCTTCCACTCCCGGCTCGCCTGGCTGACCGACGAACAGCTGGCAGGCGCCTCCCGGGCCGCCCGGGACGCGGGCATGGCCGTCGGGATCGTCCACGACCTCGCCGTCGGCGTCCACCCCGAGGGCGCGGACGCCTGGGCGCGCCGGGACACCTTCGCCGCCGGCATGTCGGTCGGCGCCCCGCCCGACGCCTTCAACGCGCTCGGCCAGGACTGGGGACTGCCGCCCTGGCGCCCCGACGCGCTGGCCGCGTCCGGCTACGCCCCCTACCGCGACCTGCTCAAGGGCCTTCTGCGGCACGCCGGAGCGCTCAGGA
This sequence comes from Streptomyces sp. NPDC012835, assembly GCF_042900885.1. Taxonomy (NCBI): domain Bacteria; kingdom Bacillati; phylum Actinomycetota; class Actinomycetes; order Kitasatosporales; family Streptomycetaceae; genus Streptomyces; species Streptomyces sp. NPDC012835. The sequence continues at coordinate 838,638 of NZ_JBIBBW010000002.1, read as the reverse complement.
TCGACCACGTGATGGGCCTGTTCCGCCTCTGGTGGGTCCCCGAGGGGCAGCGCGCCACCAGCGGGACGTATGTCAGGTACGACGCGGAGGCGATGCTCGCCGTCCTCGCCCTGGAGGCCCACCGCGCGGGCGCCGTCGTCATAGGGGAGGACCTGGGCACGGTCGAGCCCGGCGTACGCGAGGCGCTGGAGCGGCGCGGCATCCTCGGCACCTCCGTCCTCTGGTTCGAACGCGACTGGCAGGGCACGGGCCGCCCGCTGGAGCCCGGCGCCTGGCGCACCGGATGCGTGGCCACCGCCACCACCCACGACCTGCCCTCCACCGCCGCCCGGCTCACCGGCGAGCACGTGGAGCTGCGCCACCGGCTCGGGCTCCTCGGCCGCCCGCTGGAGCGGGAGCAGGCGGAGGACCGTGCCGAGGTCGCCGAATGGCGCGCCGCGCTCACCCGGCTGGGGCTGCTCCCGGAGGGCGAAGGCAGCGAGGAGGAGGACATCCGCGCCGTCTACCGCTTCCTGCTGCGCACCCCGGCCCGGATGGTCGGCGTCTGGCTCCCCGACACGGTCGGCGACCGCCGCCCGCAGAATCTGCCCGGCACCTGGGACCAGTACCCCAACTGGCGCCTCCCCGTCGCCGACGCGGCCGGCCGGCCCATGACCCTGGACCAGCTCGCCGTCTCGCCCCGCCTGCACCGCCTGATGGAGGTGCTGCGTCCGCGCTGACGCGCACGGCCCGCTCTTGCGGCACCCCGGCCGCGCGGTCCGCCCGGCCATTCGCTACGTTTGCACCGTGGACAAGAAGAACGCTCTGCGCGCCGGCGCCCTGACGGCCGGTACGACGCTGATGATGCTGCTCATGTCGTCCCCGGCGCTCGCGCTGACGCCCGACGACGGTGACGACCCGGGTCCGGGCCTGAGCGTCGGCGAGACACTGGGGCTGTATGTCGTGGCCCCCTTGGTGATCTTCGCCGTCATCGCCGGTCTGGTCATGGTGCTCGACAAGTCCCGTAAGCAGGATCACGGGCGCGTCTGACCCGTAGGTCTTCCGGGGCCCGTAAGTCTTCCGGGGCACCGTCCCGCACTTCGTGTGCGGGACGGTGCTTTCGCGTATCCGCACCGGACAGGGGTACGGGCGGGCCCCGAACGGCCGGGGCCGTCAGGCGGGCAGCCGCCAGACCTGGTTGTCATTCCCCAGGCAGTCCCAGAGCACCAGCGCCGTGCCGTTCTCGGTGTTGCCCGAGGGGATGTCCAGACACCGTCCCGAGCCCGTGTTCCTGAGCGTTCCGTCCGGCTGCGGCTCCCACTTCTGGGCGTCGGACGCGTTGCACTCCCACAGGCGTACGGGGGTGCCGTTCTCCGTCCCGCTCCATTCGACGTCCATGCATTTGCCCAGGGCCCGCAGTTGGCCCTCGTCCGTCAGATCCCAGCGCTGGGCGTCGGTTCCGTTGCAGGTCCACATCTGGAGCGCGCTGCCGTCCTGCGGATCGGAGTTGGCGACGTGCACACAGGTGTCGTTCAACCCCGTCAACGGCCCCTCGACCGGAGCCGCTTCCTCGGGGGCCGGTTCAGCTGCCGCCGGTTCCCCGTCTACCGCTTCCCCGTCCGCCGGTTTCCCGTCCGCCGGGGGCGCTTCCGGGTGCCGCGCGTCCGAGGCGGAGGCGCCGGCCCCCTCGGCGGCCCTGGAGGTGTCCGAGTTCCGGAGCAGGCCGACGGCCGTCAGCGAGCCGGCGACGACGACAACGGCGGCTGCCGCGGCCGCCCACCGGTAGGTCCGGCGCCGGTCCCGTCCGGGCGCGGCTCCGTCCGTACCCGTACCGGCGTCAGCGGCGGCATCCGCTGCCGGGGCCAGGGCCGTCACCGGAGTGGTCCGCAGGGCGGTCGGAGCGTCCGAGCGGGTGGGGTCCGAGAGCCCGGCGTCCACCGTCGTGCGGGTCGGATCGGGAACGGGGCTCTCCGCCCGGTCCACCAGCGCCCGGTACACCTGGTTCTCGGTGAGCGAGGTCCGGACGTCGCACCGCCGGATGATCTCCGCCGGGTCCGGCCGGAGATCCGGGTCCGTGCTGACGCAGGCCGTGATCAGTTCCGCGATCCGGCTGTCGACGCCGGTGAGGTCGATCTCGCCCTTCATGCTGCGGTACACCACCGACGCCATGGTCGAACCGAACGGCGCCCGCCCGGTCGCCGCGTACGCCATCGTGGCCCCGAGCGCGAACATGTCCGACGCGGGCCCGACCGGACCCTCGGTCATCGCCTCGGGCGCGGTGTAGCCGAGGCTGCCCACCGTCTGCCCGACCTGGGTCAGCGCGGTCTGGTCCGAGGCGCGGGCTATGCCGAAGTCGATCAGCCGGGGCCCCACGGACGACAGGATGATGTTCTGGGGCTTCAGGTCGCGGTGGCTGACCCCACGCGCGTGGACGTCCGCCAGCGCTTCCGCCAGCGCGGCGAACAGCAGCAGACACACCTCCGCCGGCAGCCCCTCCGCCGCCGGCACGGCCGCGCCCAGCGTCGGGCCGGACACGTACTCGGTCGCCAGCCAGTACGGCTTCGAGGTGACGTCGTAATCCACCAGGGCCGCCGTGTAGGCGCTGCGCACCCTGCCGACCGTCTCGACCTCGCGACGGAAACGGGTCAGCACGTCGGGAGACTGGGCGAAATCGTCCCTGACCACCTTCACCGCGAGCAGTCGGCCGCCCGGAGAACGTCCCAGATACACCTGGCCCATGCCCCCGGCGCCGATGCGCCCGAGAATGGTGTGGTGGCCGAGGCTGGTGGGGTCATTGGTACGAAGCTGGTTCACGGCGGGACCATCTCACATACCCCGTGGGGGAGTTGAACTGGGTGTCGATTGGACCCGCCGGAGAGCGCCTCCCGCGAGCCCGAAGGGCCTGACACGTGTCAGGCCCGGCCTCCTGGCTGAACCACCGATCCGTCCTTCACCCCAACGCCGTTCACCGTGCTTCGGCGGTCCGCGACGTGGTGGAGCGGGGCGGTTGCCCGGCGTGGGATGTCAGACGACGCGCGGGACGGCACCGGAGACGGTGGTGCTCCAGTTGGTGACGAGGGGCTTGTCGACGGTGGCGGTGTCGGGGAGCTTGATCTCGGCGGGGTTGGGGTCCTCTTCGGCGACCGAGATGACGAGGAAGTCGAACTCCACGCCGCCGTCCGTGTTGGTGCTCTTGGGGCTGACGCCGGTGTAGGCGACGGTGGAGCCGCTGAGCTTGATGGGGTCTTCGCCGCCCTGGCCGACGGGGGAGGCCACGCCCTCGGGCTTGGAGCCGAAGGAGACCTCGGGGGTGTTGACGTCCAGGTAGCAGGTGATGCCGGACTTGGCCTTGGCGGTGATGAGGTAGTAACCCCCGGCCTGGCTCTGCGAAGTGACCGTGAAGTTCAGGTCGTTGGTGCCGCAGGACTGCCCGTAGCCGTCCTTCTTGGCGGTGTCGACGTCGACGGCCTTGTCGGCGGAGCCACCGGTCTTGGCGGCGGAGCCGCTCGAACCGGAGCCGCTGGTCGCGGAGTTGTCGCCGCCGCCACCGCCGGTGGAGGCGGCGGAGCCCGCGGCGTCCACGTCGTCGGCGTCGCAGGCGGTGGTGGTGACGGCGAGGGCCGTGACGGCCGCGGCGGCGAGGACGAGGCGGGCGGAACGGGCGGCGAGACGCGAACGCATCTTGATCTCCAGCGGCTGTTGGGTGCGGGTGTTTCCTGCTGACACCGATGACACTAGAGCCGAGTCGATCCTGAAATGATCGCGCGAATGTCCGGGTTCTGTCTCACCGAATCGGTTCCATGAAAAGCGTCCGATCTTCCGGACCGACTCCCTCCGGTGGGCATCTGCGGGACCGTACGAGCCGCCGAGACGCCACGCGGGATTCAGCAGGTCCGGCAGCCGCAGCACCCGCCACCCCGCCCCGTGAGGCGGCTTGAGGCGCTGGCCGTCACCGTGGGCGCCGTCCTCGGAATCCTCGCCGTGGCGGTCGCGATCGGGTGCGGACAGCGACGCGGCGCGCGGCGCGGGGGTGTGGCGGGCGGGGGAGGGGGTGCCGCAGGGGGTGTGTCCGGGACATGGAGCGTGATGTGTGGCGCCGGGCGACCCGCCGTTCGGCGACCGGCCCGCACGCGCCGTAGATCATGCAGTCCCGGACGCGCCCCCGGAGGGGCGCCCGGCGGCCACCCGCAGGTGACCACCGGGCCCGGCCCAAGAACGCCCCGTGCCCGGCGACCACCGGGCACGGTCCCCAAGCGCATCCCGCGCCCGGCGGCCACCCGCAGGTGACCGCCGGGCCCGGCCCAAGACGTACGGACCCGCGGCTACGCCGCCCCCGCCGCCTCGTCCGCCGCCTGCGCCCGCAGCGCGCGCTCCACGCCCGAGCGCGACTCCGAGACCAGTCGGCGCAGCGCCGCGTTCGGGCCAGCCGAGGCCAGCCAGGCGTCCGTCGCGTCCAGCGTGGCCTGCGACACCTGGAGCGCCGGGTAGAGGCCCACCGCGACCTGCTGGGCCATCTCGTGCGAGCGGGACTCCCAGACGCCCTGGACCGCCGCGAAGTACTTCTCCGCGTACGGGGCGAGCAGCTCGCGCTGGTCGGTCTGGACGAAGCCGCCGATCACGGCTTCCTGGAGGGAGTTGGGGAGCTTGTCGCTCTCCACCGCCGCCTCCCACGCCTCCGCCTTGGCCTCGGCCAGCGGGCGGGCCGAGCGGGCGGCGGCCGCGTGGCGTTCGCCGGCGGCGGTGCGGTCGCGCTCGTACTCGGCGGCGATCTCCTCCTCGTCGTGCAGCCCCACAGCGGCCAGCCGCTGGACGAACGCCCAGCGCAGCTCGGTGTCGACGGCCAGGCCCTCGATCGTCTCCGTGCCGTCCAGCAGCCCCTGCAGCAGGTCGAGCTGTTTCGGGGTGCGCGCGGTCATGGCGAACGCCCGCGCCCACGCCAGCTGGTGGTCGCTGCCCGGCTCGGCGACCCGCAGGTGGGCCAGGGTGGCGTCCGTCCACCTGGTCAGCCCGGCCTCGCGCCACGCGGGCGCGGCGTACAGGTCGAGCGCCAGCTTCACCTGGCGGTGCAGGGACTGGACGACGCCGATGTCCGACTCCTTGGCGATGCCGGACAGCACCAGCTCCAGGTAGTCGCGCGTGGCCAGTTCACCGTCGCGCGTCATGTCCCAGGCCGAGGCCCAGGACAGCGCGCGCGGCAGCGACTCGGTGAAGTCGCCGAGGTGTGCGGTGACGACCCGCAGCGACTCCTCGTCCAGCCGGACCTTCGCGTACGACAGGTCGTCGTCGTTGAGGAGGACGACCGCCGGGCGCGGGGTGTTCGCCGGGAACGGCACCTCGGTGCGCGCGCCGTCCACGTCCAGCTCGATCCGGCTAGTCCGGACCAGCTTGCCCTTCTCGTCCAGGTCGTAGCAGCCGACCGCGATCCGGTGCGGACGCAGCGTCGGCTCGCCCTTCGCGCCCTCCGGCAGCGCCGGGGCCTCCTGGAGCACGGCCAGGGAGGTGACATGGCCCGCCTCGTCCAGCTCGATCTCCGGGCGCAGGATGTTGATGCCGGCGGTCTCCAGCCACGCCGTCGACCAGGTCTTCAGATCACGCCCGGAGGTCTCCTCCAGCGCGCCCAGCAGATCCGACAGGCGCGTGTTGCCGAACGCGTGCGCCTTGAAGTACGCCTGCACGCCCTTGAAGAACTCGTCCTGACCGACGTAGGCGACCAGCTGCTTCAGTACCGAGGCGCCCTTGGCGTACGTGATGCCGTCGAAGTTGACCAGCACGTCGTCCAGGTCGCGGATCTCCGCCATGATCGGGTGCGTGGAGGGGAGCTGGTCCTGACGGTAGGCCCAGGTCTTCATGGAGTTGGCGAACGACGTCCACGAGTGCGGCCACCGCGAACCCGGCGCGTACGCCAGGCAGGCGATCGACGTGTACGTGGCGAACGACTCGTTCAGCCACAGGTCGTTCCACCACTCCATGGTGACCAGGTCGCCGAACCACATGTGCGCCAGCTCGTGCAGGATCGTCTCGGCCCGCGTCTCGTACGCCGCGTCCGTCACCTTCGAGCGGAACACGTACTGGTCGCGGATGGTCACCGCGCCCGCGTTCTCCATCGCGCCCGCGTTGAACTCCGGCACGAACAGCTGGTCGTACTTGGCGAAGGGGTAGTCGTACGCGAACTTCTCCTGGAACCAGTCGAAGCCCTGCCGTGTGACCTCGAAGATCGCGTCCGAGTCGAGGTACTCGGCGAGCGAGGGACGGCAGTAGATGCCGAGCGGCACGGACTGGCCGTCCTTCTCGTACGAGCTGTGCACCGAGTGGTACGGGCCGGCGATCAGCGCGGTGATGTACGACGAGATGCGCGGTGTCGGCTCGAAGACCCAGGTGTGGTCGCGCGGCTCGGGCGTCGGCGAGTTCGACACGACGGTCCAGCCCTCGGGGGCCTTCACGGTGAACTGGAAGGTCGCCTTCAGGTCGGGCTGCTCGAACGAGGCGAAGACGCGCCGCGCGTCCGGCACCTCGAACTGCGTGTAGAGATATGCCTGCTGGTCGACCGGGTCGACGAAGCGGTGCAGCCCCTCGCCGGTGTTCGTGTACGCGCAGTCGGCGACGACCGTCAGCTCGTTGTCGCCCTCGTGCAGCCCGTCCAGCGCGATCCGCGAGTCCCGGAAGACGGCGGCGGCGTCCAGCGCGGACCCGTTCAGCACGACCTCGTGCACGGCGGGGGCGACCAGATCGATGAACGTCCCGGCTCCGGCCTCCGCGCTCCGGAAGCGCACGGTGGTGGCGGACCGGAAGGTTCCCCCCTCCTGGGCGCCGGAGAGATCGAGGTCGATCTCGTACGAGTCCACGGTGAGCAGCCGCGCTCGCTGCTGTGCCTCTTCGCGGGTCAGATTGGTGCCGGGCACGCGGTCATCTCCTCGGTATGTGACGTTTGGGCTTCATCCTTCCACGCGGGGGACGAACGGCGGCGGCGCATTACCCGGCCCCGGGCCCGGCCCCCGCTCACAGCCTCGCTCCCGCCCCCGTTCCCGCCACTCCGGCCCCCTACCCCTGCCCCTGCCCCTACCCCTGCCCCTACCGCCGCCCCTGCCCCGTCTCCGCTGCCACCCTCGCGCCGATCCCTGACTTCGGCGAGCGGCAGAGCCGGCCGGCCCGGCTGCGGGACACGTGAGCCGTTCGCCGACGCGGCCGACGTGCGGCTCCTCGGGCGCCCGGTCGCTGGACCCCGCTCGGTGAGTCCGCCCATCGAGACAAGCGGCGTCGGCCGTTGTTTCCGGCCACCGTCAGGCGAAAGCTGTCCCCTATGGAACAGATAATCGAACACCCGTCGGGCCGGGGCGCGTTGACGCCCGCCGTGCTCGCCGTCGCCGTCGCTACGTTCACCGTGGTCACCACCGAGATGCTGCCGGTCGGCCTGCTCACCGCCCTCGGCGAAGGGCTGCGGACCTCCGACGGCACGACCGGGCTCACCGTCACCCTGCCCGGGGTCATCGCCGCCCTCGCCGCGCCCGTGCTGCCCGTCGCCGTACGCCGGGCGGACCGGCGGACCGTGCTCTGCGCGCTGCTGGCGCTGCTCGCCGGGGCCAATCTGCTCGCCGCGCTCGCCCCCACCTTCGGCGTCTTACTGGCGGCGCGGGCGCTGGTCGGGATCTGCATCGGGGGCGTGTGGGCGGTGGCGGCGGGGCTGGGGGCCCGGCTCGTGGGCGGCGAGCACGCCGGACGCGCCACCGCCGTGATCTTCAGCGGGATCGCCGTGGCGTCCGTGCTCGGCGTACCGGCCGGGACACTGATGGGCGGGCTGGCCGGCTGGCGCTGGACGTTCGTCGCCGTCGCGGGGCTCGCCGCGGCCGCTGCCGCGCTGCTCGCCGTCCTGCTGCCGCCGCTGCCCGCGCGCGGTGCCGTCCGCCCCGCCGAGATCGCCGGGCTGCTGCGCCTCCCCGCGCTGCGGGCCGGGCTGCTCGCCATCGCGCTGCTGGTCACCGGGCACTTCGCCGCGTACACGTACGTACGCCCCGCCCTGGAGCGGGTGCCGGCGCTCCGCCCCGAGGAGATCAGCGCGCTGCTGCTGGTGTACGGGGTCGCCGGCGTGGCCGGGAACTTCCTCGGCGGCGCCGTCTCCGCGCGGACCCCGCGCCGGGCGCTGCTGACCGTCTCCGCCGTCCTGGCCGGGACGGTTCTGCTGACCGCGCGGGCCGGGGGCTCGCTCCCGGCCACCGTGGCGCTGCTCGTCGTCTGGGGGCTGGCGTACGGCGGTGTCTCCGTCAGCGCGCAGAACTGGCTGATGGCCACCGTGCCCGCGCACCGCGAGGCGGGCTCCGCGCTCTTCGCCGGGACCTTCAACGCGGCGATCGCCCTGGGCGCGCTGGCCGGCGGCCGGGCCGCTGACCGCTACGAGGTCGCCGGGGCGCTCTGGCTCGGCGGGGCGCTCGCCGCGCTCGCGCTCGGGGTGGGCCTGGTGGCGGGGACGGAGCCGGGGCGCGGCGCGCGTACACGCCGATCGTGAGTGGCATACGCGGCCGGAGCCCCGCCCCGGTCTCCTACGGCGTCAGCCCGCCAGCTCCGCCGCCACCAGCTCGGCGATCTGGACGGCGTTCAGCGCGGCGCCCTTGCGCAGGTTGTCGCCGGAGACGAAGAGGGCGAGGCCGTTCTCGGCGGTCTCGTCGTTCCTGATCCGGCCCACGTACGAGACGTCCCCGCCCGCCGCCTGGAGCGGCGTCGGGATGTCGGACAGCTCCACGCCCGGCGCGTCCTTCAGCAGCTCGTACGCGCGCTCCACGCCGATCGGCCGGGCGAAGCGGACGTTGAGCTGGAGCGAGTGACCGGTGAAGACCGGCACCCGGACACAGGTGCCGGAGACCTTCAGTCCGGGGATCTCCAGGATCTTGCGGGACTCGTTGCGCAGCTTCTGCTCCTCGTCCGTCTCGAAGGAGCCGTCGTCCACGACGGAACCGGCCAGCGGCAGCACGTTGAAGGCGATCGGACGCTTGTAGACGGCGGGCTCCGGGAAGTCGACGGCCCCGCCGTCGTGCGTGAGGCGGTCCGCCTCCGCCACGACCTTCTGCGCCTGTCCGTGCAGCTCGGCGACGCCCGCCAGGCCCGAGCCCGACACGGCCTGGTAGGTGGTGGCGACCAGCGCGGTCAGCTCCGCCTCGGCGTGCAGCGGGCGCAGCACGGGCATCGCGGCCATCGTGGTGCAGTTCGGGTTGGCGATGATGCCCTTGGGACGGTGGGCCACCGCGTGCGGGTTGACCTCGGAGACGACCAGCGGCACCTCGGGGTCGCGCCGCCAGGCGGAGGAGTTGTCGATCACGACGGCGCCCTGTGCCGCGACCTTCTCGGCGAGCGCCTTCGAGGTGGCGCCACCGGCCGAGAAGAGCACGATGTCGAGGCCCGCGTAGTCGGCCGTCGCCGCGTCCTCGACCGTGATGGCGCGGTCCTGCCACTCGATCACCGAGCCCGCGGAGCGGGCGGAGGCGAACAGCCGCAGCTCGGCCACGGGGAAGCCGCGCTCGGCCAGGATGCTGCGCATGACCGTGCCGACCTGACCGGTGGCTCCGACGATTCCGACCTTCACTGGGGCTCCTTCGTTCACGGCTGTGGCGGTCCCTGTCCGGGGACCTGTCCGGGGCCCTGTCCCGGGACCACGTTCCATCATCATGTGTCTGTCCCCGGTCCGCTTGTCCAATCCATTGTCCAAGGTCCGGGACGCGGCAGGGCGGGCGCCCGTCCGGACGCCCGCCCCGGTCATCGTGTGCCGTCACCGACCGCTGTGGGTGGTTACGGTGTGACGCTGTCGATGATCACGCTGCCGGTGCCCGCGGCCGTGCCGCGCGCGTTCAGCAGCTTCACCTCGCCGAAGAACTGCCGGCCCGCCGGGGCCGCGCTGCTCACCAGGATCTCGGCCGAGACCTTGGCCGTGGCGCCGTTCGCGATCTTCACCGGCTGCGCGTCGGTCTTGACCGTGCCGAGCGCCGCCGAGTAGTAGACGTCCCGGTAGTCGTACGCGGTCGACCCGGCCGGGACCGAGTAGGCATCGACGACGATCTCGTACGTACCGGCGGCCGGGTTGGCCAGGCTGACCCGCTCGTCCGACGACGCCGTGGTGGACTGGCCGACCACGGCCCCGTCCCGCACGACGTAGAGGTCCAGGTCGGCGGCCGGGTCGGCGGTGTTGCCGATGCTGATGTCGAGCCGCTCGACGCCCGCGCCGATGGTGACGGTCGACACCTGCTCCTCACCGTCCGCGATCGTCGGACGGGCGACCTTCGCCGAGCCCAGCGAGCCGCCGGCCAGCGTGCCGTCGATGGCGGCGAAGCTGTTGGTGACGTTCCAGGAGACCGGCGCCGGAGTGCCGATCTTCGCCTCGGGGAGCGTGGTGACCGCCGGGTCGAAGGCGGTGCCCAGGACCGACACCTCCAGCGTGTACGGGTTGTCGAGCAGCGGTGACGTACGGCGCGACTCGACCTCGACCTCCCAGACACCCGGCAGCGGGTCCTGGTACGAGCGGACGTCCGGACGGCAGGTGTTCGCCGGGTTCGGGTAGTTCGGGTAGCAGTTGACCGTCGAGCTGTTCTCGATCTGCTTGCCGTACGGGTGGAGCGTGATGAACCGGGTCTGGCTGTCCTTGGCGAGCCCGCCGAGCGCCACCTCCAGGGTCTTCGCGCCCTCCGGGACGGTGATGAAGTACGACTTCGAGCTGTTGCGCTGCACCGCGTTCTTCTCGGTGAACGCGTACGACGGCTTCGCCAGCTGCTTCGCGACGACGACGGTCGCGAGGATCTGCTTGTCCACGCCCTGGGTGCGCGGGTCGTCGACCTCCAGGATCGCGCTGTGCACCCCGGCGGAGCCGGGCTTCGCCCGGACCTTCACGGTGACCGGCTGGTTCAGCGGCAGCTTGACCTTGCCGCTGCCGAGCAGCTGGTAGGTGCCGTCGTTGTACTTCCACTTCAGCCGGTGCTCCACGGCGCCGGCCCGGCCCGTGGTGCGGGTGACGACGACGTCGTACGTACGGCTCTGGCCGGCCTTCAGGCCGCCTTCGCGGTCGTACAGGCCGGTGCCGAAGCCCGGGACCTTGAGGTACTCGTCGAGCGTGGTGCTGACCGGCGCCTTGACCTCGAACTCGTTGACGTCGGTGCCGGCGGCCCGCTGGATGGCCTTCCACGCGTCCACGATGTCGATCAGACCGGAGCCCTGCTCGTGCGCCTGGACACCGGAGATCTTGGTGGCGGTGCTGGTGAGCGCCGACCGCAGCCGCGCCGGGGTGAGGCTGATCTTCTTCTGCTTCGCGGCGGAGAGCAGCAGCGCGCTCGCGCCCGCGACCTGCGGCGAGGACATCGAGGTGCCCTGGAGCATGGAGTAGCCGGCGGGCAGCTGGTAGCCGGCCTCGGCGACCGGGCCGCCGGCCTGCCAGGTCGGGGTGGTGTTGATGGCGGCGCCGGGACCGGTGATGGTCGGCGTGAAGCCGCCGTCCTCGCGGGGACCGCGCGAGGAGAAGGGCAGCATCGCGTACTTCTTGGTCACGCCGGAGCCGTAGTTGGCGGCCCAGGTCTCCTTGGAGATCGAGGCGCCGACCGAGATGACCTTGTCGGCGAGGCCCGGGTCACCGATGGTGTTGAGGCCGGGGCCCTCGTTGCCCGCCGAGATCACCAGCTGGACGCCGTAGGTGTCGATGAGCCGCGTGTACAGCTGCGCGCGGGCGTTGTTGCCGTCGTTGAGGGTCGGCAGGCCGCCGATCGACATGTTGACGATGTCGACGCCGCGGTTGACGACGAGGTCGATCATGCCCTCGGTCAGCGCGATGTTGGTGCAGCCGCCGCTCCAGGTGCAGGCGCGCGAGGAGACGATCTTGGCGCCGGGGGCGGCGCCGTTCATCTTGCCGCCGAAGAGGCCGTTGGCGGCGGTGATACCGGCGACATGGGTGCCGTGCGCGCCCTCGACGACGCCGATGCTGACGTAGTCGGACTTCGCGCCGGCCGCGTTGTAAACGACGTCCTTGCGGACCTCGACGGTGAAGGGGATGCGCGTGGCGACCTGGCTGGAGGGGTCCTGCTCACCGAAGTAGCCGACCTGGAAACCGTCCTTGTACGGCTTCATCGGTACGTCGTCGGTGAAGTCCCCGTTGTTGTTCAGGTCCACCCGCACCGTCCCCTTGGCCGGGTCGTAGAGCACGCCCCAGACGTCGGTGGTGGTGCCGTTGCGGTTGAGGTCACCGGCCATCTCGCCGCCCAGGGTGGCGGATTCGGCGAAGGTGGTGAACGTGTACGAGCCGGCGGGGGCCTTCCACGTACGGCCGGACGCCGTGAAGACCGGCCCGGTCACCGCCGAGTTCATCCGCAGCCAGGTGCCGTCCCCGTCGGAGACCGGGTCGGTGGCGGTCACCCAGTCGACTATCTTGCGCTCGCCGGTGCTGGTCGTCCGGAGCGCCGGGTGGGCCAGGTCGACTCCGGAGTCCAGGACACCGATCGTGACGCCGCGGCCGTCCGCCTTGGAGTTCTTCTTGACGAAGTCCACCGCGCCGGTCTCGAAGGACGGGTTGTACGGGTTCTTCGCCGGGGTCTTCCTGTCCGGCGCCGGGTACGTCTTCACGCCGGAGTTCTTCTTGCCCGTGGAACTCTTCGCGCCCCGGACGGTGTCCGCTCCGGGCGTCGGGTCGTCCAGCATGATCTCCTGCTTGAGATCGATGCCCTGGACCGAGGAGAGCTTCTGGGCCGCCAGGATCGCGGCCTCCGCCTTGGCGGTGGGGAGCGTGGCCCGTACGTAGCCGAGCTTGTCGTACGTCCTGCCGACCACAGAGCCCTCGACGGAGTCCAGTTGGCCGGCCACCTGCTCGGTCGCCCCGGGGGTGGTGGCGACCATCATGGTGACGTTCTTCTCGCCCTCGGCCTTGGCCTTGGCGAGCAGATCCGCGTCGGCCGTGTCGAGCCTGCCGGGGTCGGCGGACGATTTCACCGGCGTGGGAACCGCCGGGGTGTCGGCGTGCGTCGCGGAGAACGCGGGCGCGGCGCCGGAGGCGATCAGCGCTGCCACCAGGCCGGCGGCGGCCGTCACCCTGGCCACGCGTCTCGGCCCGGATATGGAGCTCTCGGATTCGGAGGTCATCAGCATCCTGTTCGGTGAAGAGACAGTCCGGATGTCGGTACCGGCTGACCGATCAGCTTTTCCTACCAACCAGGGCTTTGTGGAGGGCTGTCGGGCACGGGTTACGGTCATGGCGGATATCCGCCATCGCGCGACGCGCGCCACTGGGAACCAACTCGCCCAAAGCACCCCGGAATCAGGCCCTCGACCCCACGCCGACGACGAGTTCGGGCCACCTCCCGTCCTCGTCCCGCGAACGGCCGAAAGCGGATCAACCTTGTGGAGCCGGGCAACCCCTGCCCCGGGTGCCGGGGTCCGTCCCACCGAATCGCACGCCACACACAGGGGAGTTCGCATGCGGGTACGAACGGGGCGCGTCGAAGGCGCCGACAGCACCGGAACCAACGACCACACCGGGAACAGACGCGGAACGGCCCGGTCGGCCGGTCCGGCCCGGACGGCGGTGCTGCTGGTGGCCGCCCTCATGGGCACCGCGCTCGCCACCCCAGCCGTCGCCGCCCAGGCGCCGGGGGGCGCGGCAGGCGGTCACAGTGCCACCGGGAAGGCGCTCGACGCGCTGGTGGACCAGGGCGTGCCGGGGGTGATCGCCCGGGTCGAGGACGGCGACGACACCTGGCGCGCGACCGTGGGCGTCGCGGACCGCACCACGGGGCGCGCACGCGGCACACAGGACCGCTACCGCGTCGGCTCCCTCACCAAGACCTTCGTCGCCACCGTCCTGCTCCAACTGGAGGCCGAGGGCCGCGTCGACCTGGACGACACCGTCGAGACGTACCTGCCGGGCGTGGTGCGCGGCCACGGCAACGACGGCCGGGGGATCACGGTCCGTCAGCTCCTCAACCACACCAGCGGCATCTACAACTACACCAGTGACCCCGGTTTCGAGCGCCAGGTCTTCGGCGACGGCTTCTTCGAGCACCGCTACGACACCTGGACCCCGCGTCAACTGGTCGCGCTCGCCACCACCCACGCGCCCGAGTTCGATCCGGGCACCGACTGGAGCTACTCCAACACCAACTACATCCTCGCCGGGATGATCGTCGAGAAGGTCACGGGCCGCTCGTACGGCGCCGAGATCGAACGCCGTATCCTGCGCCCGCTCGGGCTGCGCGCGACCAGCGTGCCGACCACCGACCCCACCATGCCCCGGCCGGCCGGCCGGGCCTACTCGAAGCTGGGCGAGGAGTCCGCCACGGCGCCCGTCCACGACGTGACCGAACTGAACCCGTCGGCGGCGGGGGCGGCCGGTGCGATGATCTCCAACCCGGCCGATCTGAACCGCTTCTACGGCGCGCTGCTCAAGGGCGCACTGCTGCCGCGCAAGCAGCTCAAGGAGATGATGACGGTCGCGCCCCCGAGCGTCTACGGCTCGTTCGCCTACGGCCTCGGGCTGGGCCGGAGCACGCTCTCCTGCGGCGCCGTGGTCTGGGGCCACGGCGGCGGCATCCACGGCTCGTCGTCCCGCTCCGCCGTCACCGGGGACGGCGGGCACGCGCTGTCCATGAACCTCAACGGAGACTGGACGGGCGACGCCGAGGCCACCGTCGAGGCGGAGTTCTGCGGCTGACCGGCTGACCGGCTGATCGGCTGACCGGCGCTCAGGTGCCGGGGTGCGGGGGTGCCGGGGTGCGGGGTGTGTCCGAGCGCCGCCGCCCGCGCCCCGCACCCCCGCGCCGGGTCATCTCGGCAGGACCACCACGCGCGCCGCCGGATCGCGGTCGTCCGCCGCCAGGAGCGCGGTGCGCACCACCGTCGCCTGCTGTTCGAGCGACTCCCGCAGCTTCCTCGGGGTCAGATGCACGACCGTGATGCCCAGCCGCTCCAGATGCTCGCGCTTGCGCACGGCGGCCGACCACTGCTCGTCGTCCTCCGCCTCGTTCCAGCGGCCGGACTGCCGGGGCGCGCGGGTGTCCAGCTCGACCGCCACCGACCGCTCCGGCCAGTAGGCGTCCACCGCGCCCAGCCGCGGTCCGTCGGGCAGCCGCAGTTCCACGTTCCACAGAGGCTCCGCCAGACCGTACGCCCGCACCAGCTCGTACAGCCGCCCCTCGGCCAGGCCGCGGCCCTCCGCGAGCAGCGCGTCCACCGCGTCGACCACGTACTGGCGCACCAGCAGCCCCGACTGGTTCAACTCCCGCACCACCACCGCCGGTTCGCAGTGGCCGTCCCGTACCGCCTCGGTCAGCAGCGCCACCACCGAGGCCGCGTCGGACAGATGCGCCACCGCGTCCGCCACCGCGCGCGCGACGGGCGCCACCGGCAGATCACCGATCAGCTCGGGCCGGGGCAGCGCGTGGGCGCGGATCAGCCGGGCGTACCCCGCCGACCGCAGCCGCCGGGTACGCGGTACGAGTACGTCGATCCGCTCAGCCGAGACCGGCGGGGGAGCGGACTCGGTGAAGCCGTGCAGCGCCAGCGCGGCCAGCCCCGTGATCATCGACGAGCCGTACGCGGCCGACGGCACCCGGCCCCCGCCCTTCGGCGCGTCGGCGCAGGGGCGCGGACCGGGCTGCGCCGGGACGTCCCGGCCGCTCGCCGCTCCCGGCCCCCCCGCGTACAGCAGCACCCCGCGCAGCCGCTCCTCGGCGGTCGGGGTCCCCGTGTGCAGCAGATAGACACCGGGCAGCAGATGCTGCCAGGAGCCGCCGGGCCGGCACAGGGCGGCCGCCCGGCCGGCCGGGACACCGTAGGCGCGCAGCTGCGCGAGCGAGAGCACCCGGCCGCTCGCGTCGTCGGAGAGACGGCTGAGGGGGAGCGGGAGGCCGAGGGGGCGGAGGGAGACCGGGGTGTTGTTCTTCATGCCCCGGGATCTGCCCCACCTCCACCACTCCTCAACCCTCGTAACCGATTCATCGACAAAACCGGACAAGCTCGTACTAAAGTAAGGGCGTTCGACTGCCGATCACACAGCCCGTCTTTCGCAAGACGCCCGGGCCCGGACGGGCCCGGCGAAGCTCACCCGGACAGGGCCTGACGGCTCGCCGCGTCGCACTCCTGTCCCCGCAGGCCCCGCGCCAGGTCGTCGGCCGCCTCCAGCACCAGCCGGCGCAGCGCGGGCGCCGCGTTCCGGTGGCCTTCGAGCCAGCTCTCGGCCGCCTCCAGCGGACCGCGGCCGTCCTGGAGCCCCGGGAACAGACCGCGCACCACATCGATGCCGATCTGGATCGAGCGCTCCGACCACACCCGTTCGATCGCCTCGAAGTACAAGCCGGCGTACGGGGCGATCAGTTCACGCTGGCTCGGCTGGACGAAGCCCCCGATGGCCGCGCCGACCAGCGCGTTCGACAGCGCGTCCGACTCGACGACCTGCGCCCACACCTGCGCCTTGACCGCGGCCGACGGCCTGGCCGCCATGCAGCGCACCTCGTGGCGCTTGCCCGACGCGGTGTCGTCCCGGGCCAGTTCGGCGGCGATGACGCTCTCGTCGGCCAGCCCGCGCGCCGCCAGCGGCTCCAGGAAGGCCCAGCGCAGCTCCTGGTCGACGGCCAGTCCGTCGATCCTCGCCGTCCCGTCCAGCAGCCCGCCCAGCAGCTGGAAGTCCGCGTCCGAGGTCGCCACCGCGGCGAAGAAGCGGGCCCAGGTCAGCTGGTGCTGGCTGCCGGGCTCCGCGTACCGCAGCTCGCGCAGCGCGCCCTCGGCCAGCAGCCGGCCGCCCTCCTCGCGCCAGTCGGGCGCCGCGTAGTGGGTGAGCGCCGAGCGGACCCACGCGTGCAGCATCTGGAGGACGCCGATGTCGCTCTCGCGGCCCGCGTGGGTGAGGACGAGCGCGACGAAGTCCCTGGCCGGCATGAGCGCGTCCCGGGTGAGGTTCCACATCGCCGACCAGCACAGCGCGCGGGCCAACGGGTCGGAGAGATCGCCGAGACGCTCGCGCAGGGTGTCCAGCGACGCCGGGTCGAAGCGGATCTTGCAGTACGTCAGGTCGTCGTCGTTGACGAGCACGAGATCGGGACGCTCGGCCCCGGTCAGCTCCTTGACGACCGTACGCGGCCCCTCGACGTCCGTCTCGGCGCGCGCGAACCGCTCCAGACCGCCGTCGGGCAGCCGCCGGTAGAGGCCGACGGCCACCCGGTGCGGCCGGAGCGTCGGATGGGAGGCGGCGGCCTCCTGGATCACGGCCAGCTCGGTGACGTGGCCGTCCGCGTCGTACATGACCTGCGGCGTCAGCGAGTTGAGGCCGGCGGTCTCCAGCCAGGAGCGCGACCAGGCCGTCAGATCGCGCCCGGAGGTCTCCTCCAGCACGGAGAGCAGGTCCCCCAGCCGGGTGTTCCCGTACGCGTTGCGCTTGAAGTAGCTGCGGGCGCCCGCCAGGAACGCGTCCCGGCCGACGTACGCGACCAGTTGCTTGAGCACCGAGGCGCCCTTGGCGTACGTGATGCCGTCGAAGTTCAGCTTGGCGTCCTCCAGGTCACGGATGTCGGCCGTGATGGGGTGGGTGGACGGCAGCTGGTCGGCGCGGTACGCCCAGGACTTGCGGTTGTTGGCGAAGGTGGTCCAGGCGTCGGTGAAGCGCGTCGCCTCCGCGAGCGCGAAGACCCCCATGAAGTCCGCGAAGGACTCCTTCAGCCACAGGTCGTCCCACCACTCCATGGTGACCAGGTCGCCGAACCACATGTGCGCCATCTCGTGCAGGAGCGTGTTCGCCCGGCGCTCGTACGCGGCCCGCGTGACCTGGCCCCGGTAGACGTACTCCTCGCGGAAGGTCACCAGACCGGGGTTCTCCATCGCGCCGAGGTTGTACTCGGGTACGAACGCCTGGTCGTACTTCCCGAAGGGGTACGGGTAGTCGAAGTGGTCGTGGAAGAAGTCCAGCCCCTGCTTGGTGGTCCGGAAGATGTCGTCCGCGTCGAAGTGCCGGGCCAGCCCCTTGCGGCACATCGCGCCGAGCGGGATCTCCAGGACCGTGCCGTCCTCGAATGTACGGCGGTAGGAGTCGGTCACGTAGTGGTAGGGGCCGGCGACCACGGCCGTGATGTACGTCGAGATCGGCTTCGTCTCCGCGAACCGCCATCCGTCGTCGGTCCGGGTCCCCACGCCGTTGCTCCACACCGTCCAGCCCTCGGGCGCGCTCACCTCGAAGCGGTAGGGGGCCTTCAGGTCCGGCTGCTCGAAGTTGGCGAAGACCCGGCGGGCGTCGGCCGGCTCGTACTGCGTGTAGAGGTAGACCTCGCCGTCCTCCGGGTCGACGAAACGGTGCATGCCCTCGCCGGTCCGGCTGTAGGCGCACTGCGCGTCCACGACCAGGACGTTCTCCGCGCGCAGCTCCTCCAGCGCGACACGCGAGCCGTCGAAGACGGCGGCCGGGTCGAGATCGGCCCCGTTCAGCGTCACGGCGGTCACTCCCGGCGCGATCAGATCGGCGAAGGTGGCCGCGCCCGGGTCCGCGCAGCGGAACCTGACCGTCGTCACCGAACGGAACGTCCGGGGCCCGTCGCCCGGCGCCTCGCCGACCGCCGAACGCAGGTCGAGGAAGACCTCGTACCCGTCTACGGACAGCAGGCGGGCCCGCTCACGGGCCTCGTCACGGGACAGGTTCTCACCGGGCACGGTCACTCCTTCTCGGCTCGCTCACGCGGCTCGTTCGAACGTAAAACGATCCTCGCACGGGCCGCCGGGCCCGATGCGCGGGAATGTCCACGGCGGCGTGCGGTGTTTCCCACGTGAGGTGTTCGGAGCGCTGCTTCCGCGACCCTGATGAGGGGCGCGGCTCTGCTGAGGAGAGACATGTCCGAGAAGACCCCCGTCGACTTCTGGTTCGACCCGCTCTGCCCCTGGGCCTGGATGACCTCGCGCTGGGTCCTCGAAGTGGAGAAGGTCCGTGACATCGAGGTCCGCTGGCATGTGATGAGCCTGGCGGTCCTCAACGAGGACAAGGACATTCCGCAGGACTACCGCGACAACCTCGCGAAGGCGTGGGCTCCGGTACGGGTGGTGACCGCGGCCCAGCAGAAGCACGGCGACGAGGTCGTCGGCGAGCTGTACACCGCGCTCGGCACCCGCTTCCACGACCAGGGGCTGGGCGCGACCCGCGAGGCGATCGCCGGCGCCCTGGCGGACGCCGGGCTGCCGGCCGACCTGATCGAGTACGCCGATTCCGACACGTACGACGCCGAGGTGCGCGCCTCCCACAAGGAGGGCATCGACAAGGTCGGCCAGGAGGTCGGCACGCCGGTCATCGCCGTCCCGGGGGCGGACGGCGGGCAGATCGCCTTCTTCGGCCCGGTCGTCACCCCGGCGCCCAAGGGCGAGGAGGCCGCGAAGCTCTGGGACGGCACCCTGATGGTGGCGTCGATCCCCGGCTTCTACGAGATCAAGCGGACCCGTACGGCGGCGCCCAGCTTCGACTGACGCGCGATCGGCCGGCCCCACGACCGGCCGGCGCCCGCCCGGCGCATGGGGAGACCCCCGCGAGTCATGTCCTCGCGGGGGTCTCCCGTTGTTCCGTCCGCCGGTGAAGGTTGAGAAGACGATCACGAGCAGGACGTCCTGGGGCCGCTGTGCGGCACGACAGGCCCTACGGCCTCACGGCACCAGCAGCAGATTGTTGGCGCGCTCCTTGGCGGACGCGTACCGCTTCGCCACGTCCTGCCAGTTCACGACCTTCCACATCGCCTCGATGAAGTCGACCTTCTGGTTCTTGTACTGGAGGTAGAAGGCGTGCTCCCAGGCGTCGAAGACCAGGATCGGCACCGACCCCTGGCCGACATTGCCCTGGTGGTCGTAGACCTGCTCGACGATCAGCCGGGCGCTGACCGGTTCGTACGCGAGCACGCCCCAGCCCGAGCCCTGGGTGGTCGCGGCGGCCTTGGTCAGCTGCGCCTTGAAGCCGGCGAACGAACCGAAGGACGCGGCGATGGCGTCCGCCAGCTCACCGACACCGTCCGCCGCGAGGGGCTCGCCGCCGCCGTCGCCGGTCATGTTGTGCCAGTAGATCGAGTGCAGGATGTGGCCGGAGAGATGGAACGCGAGGTTCTTCTCCAGCCCGTTGACGGCTCCCCACGCGTCCTTCTCCCGCGCCTCCGCGAGCTGTTCGAGGGTGTCGTTGGCGCCCTTGACGTACGCCGCGTGGTGCTTGTCGTGGTGCAGCTCGATGATCTGCGGATTGATGACGGGTTCGAGCGCCGCGTAGTCGTAGGGAAGTTCAGGGAGCGTGTACATGGCCATGTGTCCGAGCCCTCCGGCCTCTTATTGCACATCTTATGCAACTGCACGCTAGCAGCAACACGGCGGGCGGTGCGCCCGGCGCGCGCCCGGCCGCTTGTGGCATCCCCGACAACGCTCCGACCACCGCTTTGTCGGCGTCTGACGGTGTTGGCCCGGGGGCGGCTGGGCTAACGTCGAGCTGTCCCGAACGCCCAGACGACCGCGGAGTCCCCATGAGCACTGCTGCCGCAGCACCCCGTACCGGAGCGGTCCTCGCCGATCTCCTCCCCGCCACCCGCACCCGCGACATCACCCTGATCCTCGGTGGCGCGGCGCTCACCGGGGTGGCGGCGCAGATCGCCGTCCCGGTCCCCGGCTCCCCGGTCCCGGTCACCGGCCAGACCTTCGCCGCGCTGCTGATCGGCGCCGGTCTGGGCGCCCGCCGCGGCTTCCTCTCGCTCGCGCTGTACACGCTGGTCGGGATGGCCGGGATGCCGTGGTTCGCCGGCGCGTCCTCCGGCCCTGGCGGCGCCTCCTTCGGCTATGTCCTCGGCATGCTGCTGGCCGGCACCGTGGTCGGGGCGCTGGCCCGCCGGGGCGGCGACCGCTCCGTACTGCGTACGGCGGGCACGATGGTGCTCGGCTCGGCGGTCGTCTACGCCGTCGGCGTCCCCTACCTGGCGCTGTCCACCGGCATGTCGCTGAGCGCCGCCGTGGCCGCCGGGCTGGTGCCCTTCCTGCTCGGCGACGCGCTCAAGGCGGCCCTCGCCATGGGCGCGCTGCCCACCGCCTGGAAGCTCCTCGGCCGCCGGGGCTGACCGGCGGCGCGGCACCCGGCCGTACCCGTACTGAAGAGGCTCCGTCCCCCACTCGCCGTGCGTGGGGACGGAGCCTCTTGGCGTCGTGCGACGGGTGCCGTCAGCCCTTGACGACCTCGTCCGCCTCCGGCTCGGCGGCCGGGGCCGGCGCCGGGGCCGCCGCCTTGCGCCCGCGGAAGTCCCGCACCAGGGCGACCGCCACGACGAGCGCCGCCACCAGCAGGGACAGCAGCACCTGCTCGCGGGCCGCCTCGTCGGTGAGCATGTAGACCAGGACGAAGGAGATCATCGCGATCGTCGCCCAGGTCAGATACGGGAACAGCCACATCCGCACGACCAGCTTCTCCGGCGACTCGCGCAGGATGATCCCGCGCATCCGCAGCTGGGTGAAGCAGATGACCAGCCAGACGAAGAGGGCCACCGCGCCCGACGAGTTCAGCAGGAACGCGAAGACCGTGTCGGGCCACTGGTAGTTGAAGAAGACGGCCACGAAGCCGAAGAGGACGGACGACAGGATGGCCGCCTGCGGCACACCCCGCCGGGTCACCCGGCCGAAGGCGCTGGGCGCGTCCCCGCGCTCGCCGAGCGAGAAGGCCATCCGGGACGCCGTGTAGAGACCGGAGTTCAGACAGGACAGCACGGCCGTCAGCACGATGACGTTCATGACCTGCCCGGCGTGCGGGATGCCGATCGAGTTCAGCGCCGCGACGTACGAGCCGTCCTTGGTGATCGACGGGTCGTTCCAGGGGAGCAGCGTCAGGACGACGAGGACCGAGCCCAGGTAGAAGACGGCGATGCGCCAGATCACGCTGTTGGTGGCCTTGGCGACGGCCCGCTGCGGGTTGGACGACTCACCGGCGGCGAGAGTGACGATCTCGCTGCCCATGAAGGAGAAGACGACCATCAGCACACCGGTGAGGATCGCGCCGGGCCCCTTGGGGAAGAACCCGCCCGCGTCCGTGAGATGCCCGAAGCCGGCGCCGGGGTTGTCGGAGCCCGGCAGGACACCGAAGACGGCCAGCAGCCCGATGAGGACGAATCCGCCGATCGCCACCACCTTGATCCCGGCGAACCAGAACTCGAACTCGCCGAACGAGGAGACGGACACCAGATTGGTCGCCGTCAGCACGATCATCACGATCAGCGCCCACGCCCACTGCGGTACGGCCGGAATCCAGCCCTCCAGGATCTGCGCGCCCGCCGTCGCCTCGACCGCGAGCACCACCACCCAGAAGAACCAGTAGAGCCAGCCGATCGAGAACCCGGCCCAGCGGCCCAGCGCCTGGTCGGCGTAGGCGGAGAAGGAACCGGAGCTGGGCCGCGCCGCGGCCATCTCGCCCAGCATGCGCATGACGAGTACGACCATCAGGCCGACCAGCGCGTACGAGAGGAGGATGGCGGGGCCCGCGGCGGCGATCCCGGAGGCGGAGCCGACGAACAGACCGGCGCCGATGACCCCGCCGATCGCGATCATCGACAGGTGACGGTTCTTGAGACCGGCTTGCAGGCCGTCGGAGGAGTGCTGTGGATTCCCGGGCCGGCCGGGAATCCCGCCTTCCTTCGTGGGGGACGGCAGGGAGCTCATGCGTCAGTCCTTACGTCTACGGTCCACTCGAATGACGAGTCCCGGCATTTAAGCGCCCGACCCCCGGATGACGGAAGTGGCAATTCCGTATCTTTGCCCGGAGCATTGCGCCGCGGTGGCGGGTTGACCTGGCACACCGCTACCCGACGGGGCGTCCGCCACACCCCGCGTGCCACACTTCGCACCATGCGCGTGTACCTCGGTTCCGACCATGCCGGCTACGAACTCAAGAACCACCTCGTCGAGTGGCTCACGGCCCACGGCCACGACCCCGTCGACTGTGGACCCCACATCTACGACGCCCAGGACGACTATCCGCCGTTCTGCCTGCGCGCCGCCGAGCGCACGGCCGCGGACCCGGACGCCCTCGGCGTCGTGATCGGCGGCTCCGGCAACGGCGAGCAGATCGCCGCGAACAAGGTCAGGGGCGTACGGGCCGTACTCGCCTGGAGCGAGCAGACGGCGGCGCTGGGCCGCGAGCACAACGACGCGAACGTCATCTCGGTCGGCGGCCGGATGCACACCAGGGAAGAGGCGACCAAGTTCGTCGAGATCTTCCTCGCCACGCCCTACTCGGGCGAGGAGCGCCACGCGCGCCGCATCGCGATGCTCGACGCGTACGAGACCACCCACGAGCTGCCGCCCGTACCGGCCCACCACCCCCAGCCGGAGAACTGACGCCTCCGTGCCGCCCGGCGCCGGCCCGCACCGCCGCCGGGCGGCACAGCCGTGTCCGGACGCACGTCAGAAAGGCAGGACCCCGTGCCCGAGGGGCATACGATCCACCGCCTCGCCGAGGACCACCTCGCCCGCTTCGGCGGCCGGCCCGTCCGGGTCAGCAGCCCGCAGGGCAAGTTCTCCGACAGCGCGGCCCTGCTCGACGGACGGACCCTCGACAGCGCCGAGGCCCACGGCAAACACCTCTTCCTGGGCTTCGGCGACGCGGGCTGGGTCCATGTCCACCTCGGTCTGTTCGGCAAGGTCGGCTTCGGCGGGGCACCCGCCCCGCCGCCCACCGACACCGTCCGGCTGCGGCTCGTCTCCCCGGCCGCGCACATGGACCTGCGCGGCCCCACCACCTGCGCGCTCATCACCGACCCGGAGAAGCGGGCCATACACGACCGGCTCGGCCCCGACCCGCTGCGGCCCGGTGACGACGGAGAGCGGGCGTGGGCCCGCGTCTCCCGCTCCCGTACGACCGTCGCCGCCCTGCTCATGGACCAGAAGGTCATCGCGGGCGTCGGCAACGTCTACCGCGCCGAGGTCCTCTTCCGGCACGGCATCGACCCGTACCGCACGGGCCGGGACCTCACCCGCGCCGAATGGGACGCGATCTGGGCGGATCTGGTGGCACTGATGCGCGAGGGGGTACGGAACAACCGCATCGACACCGTCCGCCCCGAACACACCCCCGAGGCGATGGGCCGCCCGCCGCGCGTGGACGACCACGGCGGCGAGGTCTACGTCTACCGCCGGGCGCGGATGGCCTGCCTGCTGTGCGGCGGCGAGATCCGCACCGCGCCCCTCGCCGCCCGCAACCTCTTCTGGTGTCCCGGCTGCCAAGCGCGCTGAGACCGCGTGACCGGCAGCCCGCGCGTCAGAACCCGTGCGGCAGCCACGGCGCGACATCGGACCCGAAGGCCGTGGACGCCTCCTCCAGCGCACCGGTCCGCACCTCGCGCACCCGCCCGGCGCGCGCCAGCGCGGCCAGCGAGGTCCCGCCCAGATAGACGGCGCCCAACTCCCGTGCGCCGAGCATCAGATCGGGCTGGTCGCCGGTCCGCTCGCAGGACGCGCCCTTGCCGTCGCCGCTGAGCCGCCACGTCCCCTCGTTCCACGGGCAGAAGGCGTCCTCGACGCCGAGGACCACATCCACCGGGGCCCGGTACGTACGGGCCTCCAGCGCGGCGCCCACCTCCACCGGCCGCAGATACAGCGAGTCCCGCAGCCGCAGCGCGCACCTGCGCACATCCGAGACCAGATACTGGAACGGGTCGTCCGGGGGCCGGTTCTCCGCCAGGACGGACGACGTCAGATCGATCGAGAAGAGGAAGCGCCAGAGCGCGACATACGCCGCCGGGTCCCGCGCGTACAGGTCCCGCAGCACGACCGTGCCCTTCGGCCCCGCCATGTCCCACTCGGGCTTGTTGCGGTACAGCGTGAAACCGACCACCTCGCCGTGCCGCTCCGCCAGCACGCACTGGAGCGGTGAAGCGCCGTCCTTGGCCTGCTCGCCGTCGAGGACGGGCAGCCGCTCCCAGCCGGGCTGCCGGGCCGGCATCCCCGGCCGCCCCGCGACCTGTGCGGCGTAGACGGCCTCGCACGCGTCCCGCACGGCCGGGTCGTCCGGCTTCACCCGGCGCAGCCGTACGTCGTGGGACCCGTCGGCCGCGGCCGGGCCAGCGGACGACGGGATGCGCACCCGCGCGGTGTCGATCCGCGCCGTGAGCTGCTGGGCCGCGACGCCGTACCCGAACCGCCCGTAGATCTCCGGCTCGGACGCCGTCAACACGGCGAGCGGCTCGCCCCACGAACGGACATCGTCGAGCTGGCGCCGCATCATCGACGTCAGCACCCCGCGCCGCCGGTAGGTCGGTGCCACACTCACCATCGTCACGCCCGCCGTCGGCACCAGCGCGCCGCCGGGCACCGAGAGCCGGAAACTGAAGGCGCCGGCCGTACCGACGCACTCCTCGCCGTCCCAGACGCCGAGGGACCGCCCGCACTCCGTCAGGTCCCGCCACAGCGCCCGCTCCGCGCCGGTCTCCGGCACGCCGCCGAACGCCAGCTCCAACGCGTCGAACCAGCGGTCCCATTCGGCCGGGCGCAGCACTCGCATTTCCATAGTCATATGCCATCAGTACCAGGGGTACGACAACGGGGCGACCCCATTTCGAACGCAATGTCACAGGGGTCCCCCTGCACGCCGGGCCGGTGGATCGATAGGGTCCACAACAATGGCCGGCGTCGCGCGAGCGGATTCCTACTCGGCCCGGATGCGCAAGAAGCTGCACCGGGTCCGCACCGGCGTGCGCAAATCCGGCGTCGACTACTTCAGGGGCGACGGCTCCGACTGGATCGCGCTCGTCGGCCTGATGCTCACCGTCCCGGCCATCGCCCTCGCCACCATCGCGGTCCCCGTCTGGTTCGCGCCCTCGGCGCTCGTCCTGCCGATCGTGGCCGGCGGACTGGTCCTGCGACCCGCCAGCCTGCTCGGCCTGTACGCCGCAGCGGCCGCCGCCCTGATCATCGAGTCCATGGTCCTCGGCCCCTACCCGGAGGGCCCCGCCAGGGTCACCCCCGGCACAGTGCTCGTGGTCGCCGCCTGCGGCCTCTTCGGACTGCTGATCGCCCAGTTCAGGGCCCGGGTCGGGGTGCCCTGGCGACGCGGCGGCACCATGCTCTTCGACCTGCGGGAACGCATCCGCGTCCAGAGCGCCCTGCCGCTGCTGCCCAAGGGCTGGCACCACGAGATGGCGCTGCGCCCGGCCGGCGGCCAGTCCTTCTCCGGCGACTTCGTGGTGGCCGCGCGGACCAACGGCGGACGCTCCCTGGAGGTCGTCCTCACCGATGTCTCCGGCAAGGGCATGGACGCGGGCTCCCGGGCGCTGCTGCTGTCCGGCGCCTTCGGCGGACTCCTCGGCTCGCTCCCGCCGCACGGCTTCCTGCCGGCGGCCAACGGCTATCTGCTCCGGCAGGACTGGGACGAGGGGTTCGCCACCTCCATCCATCTCGTGCTCGACCTCGAATCCGGCGACTACGAGCTGCTCTCGGCGGGCCATCTGCCGGCGCTCCAGCTGCACGCGGGCAGCGGCCGCTGGGAGGAGAAGTCGGGGGAGGGCCCGCTGCTCGGGGTCTACGACGGGGCCGAGTTCGACCCGGCGAAGGGCACGCTGCGCCCCGGTGACGTGCTGATGCTCTTCACCGACGGTCTGGTCGAGGCGCCGGGGCGGGACATCTCGGAGGGCATCGACCGGCTCACCGGCGAGGCGGACCGCTATGTGGTGCCCGGCTTCGAGGGCGCGGCCTGGCATCTGATCGAGGCGGTGGCCAAGGATGTCAACGACGACCGGGCGCTGCTGCTCATCTGCCGCGAAGCCTGAACGGGCCGTCCGCGCCCCCGACGCGGCCGTGGACGCACCCCGCCCCGTCGGCCGCCCCGGCGGCCGGGGCGGCCGACGGGGCGGGGTGCGGGTTGGCGGTACGGGAGTCCGCGGGCGGAGGGACGGTTACGGGGACGGGCGCGGCGGGTGCGGGGTAAGAGCATCGGGAGTCAGCTCGTCACGGACGCCTCCGTGCTCTTCCTGGTGTCCTCGCCGCCGGCGGACCCGGCGCCGTCCCCCTCGGGGCCGTCCGCGTCATCACCGGCACCACCACCGTCGCCGCCCTTGGCCCGGCCGCCCGGGAGGATCCGGGCCAGCCAGTGCGACCGGCCGGCCGCGAGCGGCCCGAGCACCGCGAGGACCAGGACGTATCCGGCGATGAAGGGGGCGAGCCTGCTGTCCAGCCCCGCTCCCGCCGCCATCGTCGCGAGGATCAGCGCGAACTCACCGCGCGCCAGCAGCGTGGTCGAGATGTTGGCCGCCGGCCCCGCGCCGAAGCCGAAGATCCTGGCAGCCGCCAGACCGGCCCCGACGTTCATCACCACCGTCAGCGCGACGGCGATGAGCACGGGCCAGACCACCGACGGCAGATCGCCGGGGTTGATCGACAGGCCGAAGGAGAAGAAGAAGATCGCGCCGAACGCGTCCCGCAGCGGATGGACGAGTTCCCTGATCCGGTCGCCCGAGGTCGTCGCGCCGAGCATCAGACCGACCATGAACGCGCCGATGGCGTCGGCCACGCCGAACCACTCGGAGATGCCGGCCACCAGCACCGCCGCACCGAGGAAGGAGATGACGAGCAGCTCGTCGTCCCTGGTGTTGATGAACCGGCTGATCACCTTCGTGCCGAACCGGGCGGCGAGCGCCAGCAGCAGCAGGAAGCCGAACGCCTTCCCGCCGTCCACGAGCGCGGCCCGGGTGCTGTCCGCACCGGACAGGATCGGCTGGAGAGCGGCGAGGTAGAGCGCCAGGAAGATGTCCTCGACGACGATGATCCCGAGGATCGGCTTGGTCTCCGGATTGCCGATCCGTCCCATGTCGACCAGGACCTTGGTGACGATCGCGGACGAGGAGATGCCGAGCACACCGGCCAGGACCAGCGCCTCCGACGTACCCCACCCCATCGCGAACCCGAAGCCGAGACCCGCGCCCACGTTCAGCAGCAGGTAAGCGCCCCCGGCGAGGGCCATCTTCCGGCCGCCCTCCTTGAGGTCGTCCAGGTGGAATTCCAGGCCCAGGTAGAAGAGCAGCAGGACGAGGCCGAGGGCGGAGAGCATCTCCAGCTCGTGCGGGTCCTTGACCAGCACGATGCCGGGGGTGTGCGGGCCGAGGAGGATCCCGGCCAGGGTGAACAGGGGAATAGTGGGCAGCCCGATACGGCTCCCCAGACGGGCGAGCACGGCGGCGGCGAGGAAAGCGCCGCCCATCGCTATGAGGGTCTCTGCGTGTCCGATGGGATCGTTCCTCCATCATCGAGTCAAAGGAGCGTCAAGAAATCGTCAGTAATTAGTTTACCAAATGGTTTACTGAGTAACTGTCAGATTCGCTCCCGGCGTGCGCTCCGCCCCAGGTCCGGGGGGTCTCAACGACCTTTCGCGCGCGGCTGGTTGCGCCCCGCTGAGACATGGGTCACGGAGGTGACGGACCCTCTGGAGGCATACGGGCGCCCCTCGGCCGGGAGGTGCTCGGCGAGGGGCGCTGAGGGGGTGTATGTGTCATGTACGGAGCAGGGGGTGCCCCGGTGGTCCGATCACCGGTCGCCCGGTCACCGGCTGTCCGCTCCCGGCTATCCGGTGCGGCGGAACGCCCAGGTCATCTCGGGCTCGGTGACGCACCGAAGCAGCCGCCGCACCGGAGCGGTACACAGCGCCGTCACCGCGAGAGCGGCCGCGACCGTCACCACGATCCTTCCGGTGGGGCTCAGCAGCCACGAGTGGTCGTCGAACAGTCCCGCGTACACGGCTCCCTTGATCACGAAGCCGTGCATCAGATAGCCGCAGATCGTGCCCGCGCCCAGCGCCGTGAACCACGTCCGCCGGCTCGGCACCCAGGACAGGAACGCGCCGGTCAGCAGCAGCGAGCAGCCGAACAGCGCGAAGGACATCACGGGCCCCACCCACCAGGGGGCGTTCAGTTCCTGCGCGCTGGTGTTGTGGTAGAGCCAGGCGGTACGCATACGGGTCGCCGCCCAGTACGCGAACACCGCCGCGCCGGCGAGCACCGGCACCGCCAGCAGCCGCACCTCGCGCCGCCGGACGAGCTGGAAGTGCTCGGGCCGCAGACACAGCCCCAGCACGAAGTACGGCGCGAACTGGAGCACGCGCTGGAGCCCGAGATCCTCGCCGATGTTCGGGGTGAGCGAGGCCAGCGCCGCGACGACGAGCGCGACCGGCAGCGGATGGCGCAGCGTGAGCCAGAGCGGCGTGGTCAGCCGCCAGATGAACAACGCGGCCAGGAACCAGGTGAGATACCAGGGGTCGAGCAGGCTGATCGGATGGTCGGGGGTGTGGTCCGCGTACCGCTTGAAGAGGGAGTACGCCACCTCGAAGACCACGTACGGTACGGCGATTCCGGTGAGCAGCCGCTGGAGCTGACGCGGCTTGGCGGCGAAGCTCCGGGAGAAGTAGCCGGAGATGACGATGAAAGCCGGCATGTGGAACGCGTAGACCAGCAGGTAGAGCGCCTTCGTGGCGCGGCTGCCGGCCATGACCGGCTCCCAGGCGTGCGCCACCGCCACCAGGACGATCGCCAGGAACTTGGCGTTGTCGAAGAACGCGTCCCGCTTGGTCGACACGACGGGGTGCTCCGCCGTCGACGTGGCCGGTGGCCGCCGGGTCGGTGCCGGTGTGTCGGCCACCGCCACAGGGGTGGTTCCGGTGGTCGGTTCAGGCGTCCCCGCCTGATCGACCGAGGGCCTCGCATATCCATTCGGCGCCTGGGGCATCACCACACGCTAACCGCGTCCCGGGTAATTCGTAAAACACGTCGACCGCGTGGCGCATTCGCAACTGAAACCGTCGACAACCAGGCGATATGC
Organism: Streptomyces sp. NPDC012835; assembly: GCF_042900885.1. NCBI lineage: Bacteria > Bacillati > Actinomycetota > Actinomycetes > Kitasatosporales > Streptomycetaceae > Streptomyces > Streptomyces sp. NPDC012835. The sequence goes on along the minus strand of NZ_JBIBBW010000002.1, from coordinate 808,881 downwards.
ACCAATTAATCGGTTTTAAATGGGGCATATCGCTCAGCCTTGCCCTGTGCTGCAACTCTCCGTAAATTCATTGGCGGTCATTCTGTGGTGCTCACCGGAATGGCTCGTGAATAAGCTGTGCGCACAAAGGAGCGGCTCGATCGAATTCGCGTCAGCGGTGATGTGGCGGTTCCGTCCCGGGGCCCCGTGCGTGCCGTACCCGCCCCGGCGCGCCGGGGGCGCGATTGGCGTGAATCCGACGGCGAGGAATCGCCACGGGGCCACACCCGCACGGAGGTTGATGGCACGATGGTCCGAGCGGGAACGCCGGGGTGCACGACGCCGTACCCTCCGGTGCCTCTCCCGCTGGCTGGGCTAGGCGGACCGACCGAGGGTGTGATCAGTAGTGGCCATCTCACTGTCTGTGGTGCTTCTGTTGGCGATCATTCTCGTCGTGCTGATCCGCGGGGGCTCGATCAAGGCGGGGCCGGCGATCGTCGCGATCCTCTTCGGCTTCTTCCTCGCCTCCACCAACATCGCGCCGTCGGTGAACAAGTTCCTCAACTCGATAGCCGAGACCATCAACCAGATCAGCTTCTGACCGGCGGCCCGATGCGAGGGGCGCCCGATCCGGCGGGCGGGCCGGAAAACGACCGCGGCCCGTCTCGTGGGGGAATTCCGACGAGACGGGCCGCGGGCCGTGGAGCGGGCGACGGGAATCGAACCCGCGTAGCTAGTTTGGAAGACTAGGGCTCTACCATTGAGCTACGCCCGCACAGAGCGCGCCGCGACTCACGTGAGTGCGGCACGGACAACATCGTAGCGGGTCCCCGCCGTTCGGCGCACACCCGCAAAGCGCCGGTCGAAGATGGCGGCGACGGGCCGCCGGGCATGTACCCTACGTGTCGCACCGACGGGGTGTGGCGCAGCTTGGTAGCGCGTCCGCTTTGGGAGCGGAAGGTCGTCGGTTCGAATCCGGCCACCCCGACCATCTCTTTCACGATCGCATCGCAAGATCACATTGTGGGGCCGTTCCCGCTTGCGGTTACTATGCAAGCTGCGTGCCCGTGTGTCTGCAGAGTCTCTGAAGAACCGGGCCGATCCGCTGGGACCGCCGCAGTGCGGCGGACGCAGCAGAACCCAAGAATCAGCCACCAAGGAGACCGAACCGTGAAGAGCGCCGTGGAGACCCTGAACCCGACTCGGGTTCGGCTCACAGTCGAGGTGCCCTTCGAGGAGCTCAAGGACAGCCTCGACGCGGCGTACAAGAAGATCAACCAGCAGGTCACGGTGAAGGGCTTCCGTAAGGGCAAGATCCCGGCCCGGATCATCGACCAGCGGTTCGGGCGTGGTGCTGTGCTGGAGGAGGCCGTCAACGACGCCCTCCCGAAGTTCTACACCGAAGCGGTCAACGAGGGTGAGATCAATGTCCTCGGCCAGCCCGACGTCGACATCACGGAGCTGAAGGACGGCGAACTGCTCGCCTTCACCGCCGAGGTCGACGTCCGTCCCGTCATCGAGATCCCGGACTACTCCGGCATCGCGGTCACCGTCGACCCCATCGAGGTCAGCGACGAGGACATCGAGAAGTCGGTCGAGCAGCTCCGTGACCGCTTCGCCTCGACCAACCCGGTCGAGCGCGCCGCCGCCGACGGCGACGTCGTCACGATCGACCTGGAGGCCAAGGTCGACGGCGAGGTCCTGCCCGACGGTGTCGCCGAGGGTGTGCAGTACACCATCGGCTCCGGCGACCTGCTGGACGGCATCGACGAGGCCGTCACCGGCCTGGAGGCCGGTGGCGAGGCCACCTTCACCTCCGAGCTGAAGGGCGGCGCCGCCGAGGGCAAGGAGGCCGAGGTCACCGTCAAGGTCAGCCAGGTCGCCGCCCGTGAGCTGCCCGAGCTGGACGACGAGTTCGCCCAGCTGGCGAGCGAGTTCGACACGCTCGACGAGCTGAAGGCCGACAGCCGCAAGCGCCTGGAGAGCAGCAAGCAGTACGAGCAGGCCACGCAGGCCCAGGAGCGCGTCCTCGACGCCCTCCTGGAGCTGGCCGAGGTGCCGATCCCCGAGAAGCTTCTCGCGGAGGAGATCAACACCCGCAAGCACAACCTGGAGCACCACCAGCTCGGTCAGATGGGCCTCGACCTCGCCAAGTACCTGGAGATCCAGGGCAAGACCGAGGAGGAGTTCGACGCCGAGACCAAGCAGCAGGCGGAGAAGGGCATCAAGACCCAGTTCATCCTCGACGAGCTGGTCAACAAGGAGAAGCTGAACGTCAACCAGGAGGAGCTCACCGAGCACCTCATGCGGCGCGCGCAGTCCTCCGGCATGTCCCCCGACCAGTTCGCCCAGGCGGTCGTCGAGGGTGGCCAGGTGCCGATGCTGGTCGGCGAGGTCGCCCGCGGCAAGGCCCTCGCGGTGGTGGTCGAGGCCGCCACGGTCACCGACACCAACGGCAAGCCGGTCGAGCTGGACGACGAGGACGAGTCCGACGAGACGGCCGAGGTGTCCGAGGACGCCCCCGCCGCCGAGTCGGCCGACGCCGGCAAGGCCGAGGCCACGACGGACGAGGCCAAGGACGAGAAGGCCGGAGCCTGAGCGTTCCGCTCCTCATGACCGGACGGGCCCCGGACGCGACCACGCGCCCGGGGCCCGACCTGTCCCGGCCCCCTGGCCGGTCCGCGACGCCTCCCGCGCGGGTCCTGCCGGGCTCCCGGCCGCCTCCCGGGGCCGACCCCCGGATCCCCCCCCGCGAGCCCGGCAGGAAGCCGCGTACGGCCTCAACTACCTTGCGCTCCCAGCGAACAGCCACGGAAGCGGGATGGCGCCCGCCGACCAGCGCGTTAGGGTCCATGAATACGAGGGCAGGGGAGTCTCCCGTCCCCGGTACGAAGACGCTGAGACGGCCAAAGCCGTCAGAGACGAGCAGGTGTATACGTGACGAATCTGATGCCTTACGCCGCCGGTGAGCCGTCCCTCGGTGGTGGCCTCGGCGACCAGGTCTACAGCCGGCTGCTCGGAGAGCGGATCATCTTCCTCGGCCAGCAGGTCGACGACGACATCGCCAACAAGATCACGGCGCAGCTCCTCCTCCTCGCGGCCGAGCCCGAGAAGGACATCTACCTCTACATCAACAGCCCCGGTGGTTCCGTCACGGCCGGCATGGCCGTCTACGACACCATGCAGTACATCCCGAACGACGTCGTCACCATCGGGATGGGCATGGCGGCCTCCATGGGCCAGTTCCTGCTGACCGGCGGCACCTCGGGCAAGCGGTTCGCGCTGCCCAACACCGACATCCTGATGCACCAGGGCTCCGCCGGTATCGGCGGTACGGCCTCGGACATCAAGATCCAGGCCGAATACCTGCTCCGCACCAAGAAGCGCATGGCGGAGATCACGGCCCACCACTCGGGCCAGAGCGTGGAAACGATCATCCGGGACGGCGACCGCGACAAGTGGTTCACCGTGGAAGAGGCCAAGGAATACGGCCTGATCGACGAGATCATCTCCGCTGCTTCGGGCGTTCCGGGCGGCGGCGGTACCGGGGCCTGACGTACCCACGTACACCCGCCCCGCATCAGCCCGCCCAGCCCTATCGAACGCCACAGGATGGTGAAGACTCCCATGAACAACTACTCCGCGAGCGGCCTCTACTCCGGCCCGCAGGTGGACAACCGTTACGTCGTGCCGCGTTTCGTGGAGCGCACCTCGCAGGGTGTGCGCGAGTACGACCCGTACGCGAAGCTCTTCGAGGAGCGCGTCATCTTCCTCGGCGTGCAGATCGACGACGCGTCCGCCAACGACGTCATGGCACAGCTGCTGTGCCTGGAGTCGATGGACCCCGACCGTGACATCTCGATCTACATCAACAGCCCCGGCGGCTCGATGACGGCCCTCACGGCCATCTACGACACGATGCAGTTCGTGAAGCCCGACATCCAGACCGTCTGCATGGGCCAGGCCGCCTCGGCCGCCGCCGTCCTGCTCGCCGCGGGCACCCCTGGCAAGCGGCTGGCGCTGCCCAACGCGCGCGTGCTGATCCACCAGCCGTCCAGCCAGACCGGCCGTGAGCAGCTCTCCGACCTGGAGATCGCGGCCAACGAGATCCTCCGGATGCGCTCGCAGCTGGAGGAGATGCTCGCCCGGCACTCCACCACGCCGATCGAGAAGGTCCGCGACGACATCGAGCGCGACAAGATCCTCACGGCCGACGACGCGCTCGCGTACGGCCTGGTCGACCAGATCGTGTCGACCCGCAAGACGACGGCCGCCGCAGCGGCCGCCTGACCACCCGGCGCCCTTGGCGCGGGCTCGCACCGGTCGCAGCGGACATTCCACGACCATGCGAACCGTGCCAAGGGGGGCCCGAACGGGGGCCCGGGCAAGGTACCGTCGGATATGAGGCACAGGAGCCGCTGAACCAGGCTGCTCCCAGGCGAAGGGGAAGCACCTCGTGGCACGCATCGGTGATGGCGGCGACCTGCTCAAGTGCTCGTTCTGCGGGAAGAGCCAGAAGCAGGTGAAGAAGCTCATCGCAGGTCCCGGTGTCTACATCTGCGACGAGTGCATCGACCTCTGCAATGAGATCATCGAGGAAGAACTCGCGGAGACCTCCGAGGTCCGCTGGGAGGAACTGCCCAAGCCGCGCGAGATCTACGAGTTCCTCGAGGGGTACGTCGTCGGGCAGGAGCCCGCGAAGAAGGCCCTCTCGGTGGCGGTCTACAACCACTACAAGCGCGTCCAGGCCGGTGAGAACGGCGGTGGCGCGGGTCGCGAGGACGCGATCGAGCTGGCCAAGTCCAACATTCTGCTGCTCGGCCCCACCGGCTCGGGCAAGACGCTCCTCGCGCAGACACTGGCGCGCATGCTGAACGTACCGTTCGCCATCGCCGACGCGACGGCGCTCACGGAGGCCGGCTATGTCGGCGAGGACGTCGAGAACATCCTGCTGAAGCTGATCCAGGCGGCCGACTACGACGTCAAGAAGGCCGAGACCGGGATCATCTACATCGACGAGATCGACAAGGTCGCCCGCAAGAGCGAGAACCCGTCGATCACCCGCGATGTCTCCGGCGAGGGCGTCCAGCAGGCGCTGCTGAAGATCCTGGAGGGCACCACCGCCTCCGTACCGCCGCAGGGCGGCCGGAAGCACCCGCACCAGGAGTTCATCCAGATCGACACGACGAACGTGCTGTTCATCGTGGGCGGCGCCTTCTCCGGCCTGGAGAAGATCATCGAGTCCCGCGCGGGCGCGAAGGGCATCGGCTTCGGCGCGACGATCCGCTCCAAGCGCGAGGTCGAGGAGAGCGACCAGTTCCAGGAGGTCATGCCGGAGGACCTGGTGAAGTTCGGGATGATCCCCGAGTTCATCGGCCGTCTCCCCGTGCTGACCTCGGTCCACAACCTCGACCGCGAGGCGCTGCTCCAGATCCTGGTCGAGCCGCGCAACGCGCTGGTCAAGCAGTACCAGCGCCTCTTCGAAATCGACGGTGTGGAGCTGGACTTCGACCGTCCGGCCCTGGAGGCCATCGCCGACCAGGCGATCCTGCGCGGCACCGGCGCGCGCGGGCTGCGCGCCATCCTCGAAGAGGTCCTCCAGTCGGTCATGTACGAGGTGCCGTCCCGCAAGGACGTCGCCCGGGTCGTCATCACGGCGGAGGTCGTCCGCGACAACGTGAACCCGACGCTGGTCCCGCGCGAGCCGCGCATCGTGAAGAACGACGGCCGCCACGAGAAGTCCGCGTAGCGGTCGCGGGTACGTAGGCACGACACAGGGGCGCCCGGCCGGTCCAACCGGCCGGGCGCCCCTGTGTGTTGACCGCGCCGGGGTCAGATCTTGGTGCGGGAGGAGCCGTAGAGCTTGGCGGCGAGCGCGGCCGTGTCCTCCTGGGACGTGGTCGCCTTGCCGGTGAGGAGCCCGGCCACGTCGGCGGCCGTGACCACACCGACCGTGGAGTAGTCGGCCCAGATGCAGGTGGGGACCTCGTACTCCTTCGGGCCCTTCTCCATGGTCCCGTCGCCTTTGGGGTTGATGAACTTGATGTTCTGGCACTTCATCAGCGCGCCCTCGAAGCCGTCCGGCGTGACCAGCTTGGCGCTGCCGACCAGTTCGGCCTTGATGCCGGTGGTCGGGTCCTCGTCGGTGACGCCGTTGAAGGAGTTGTCGATGACCAGCGCCGGGTCGTCCACCTCTCCCCACCAGCCCTGGAGCGAGACGGTCTTCGCGGTCGCCTCGCTGCCGGCCGTGTAGTTGGTGGCCACCTGGGTGGGGTTCTTGACGCCCTTCTTCTCGACCTCCGTCTTCTTGGCGCCGGTCAGCTCGCTGCTGATGGGTTCCTGGGGGCGCTTGTACGAGTCGAGCGACGCCGCGGGCGTCAGCTTGTACCCCTTCGTGTCGTCCGCGACATCGCTGTTGCTCGCGCCGCCCGAGGTGAGGAAGTACACCCCACCCGTTATCACCGCCAGCGCCACCACGGCCACACCGATGATCAGGCCGGTCTTCTTCTTCGGCGCGTCCTGCGGGGGCGGGTACGCGCCCCCGCCCCACTGCGGCTGCTGGCCGTACGGGGGCTGCGGGGGCGGCTGCTGGCCGTAGGGGCCGGCCGGCTGGCCCGGCTGGCCCGGCTGGCCCGGCTGCTGCGGGTAGCCGTAGCCCGGGGCCGGCGGGGGCTGCTGCGGCGGAACGCCCTGCGGCGCCTGCGGCGGGTAACCGTAGCCGGGCTGGGGCTGCTGCGGCGGAACGCCCTGCGGCGCCTGCGGCGGGTAACCGTAGCCGGGCTGGGGCTGGCCCTGCGGCTGCTGACCGTGAGGACCCGGCTGACCGTAAGGACCCGGCTGGCCGTACGGGCCGGGCTGCTGCGGCTCCTGCGGCGGCTGCCCTCCGTACGGGCCCGGCTGGTTGTAGCTCATGTGTGCAGTCCCCCTGTGAGATGTTTATGCGTTTCGAACATCCTGACGTAAGGGCGGGGCGCCGAGAGTGCCGGGGGCCGCACCGTTACGGAACAACCCGTTTCGGCACACAGCTGTGACACCTCTAAACTGAGTCCCGTGACCGAGAACACTCAGCAGCAGCCAGCCAGCAACCCCGAACTGCCGACCCAGTACGTTCCGGCCGAGGTGGAGGGGAAGCTGTACGAGCGCTGGGTAGAGCGCGGTTACTTCGCGGCGGACGCGAAAAGCGACAAGGAGCCGTACACCGTCGTCATCCCGCCGCCCAACGTCACGGGCAGCCTGCACCTCGGGCACGCCTTCGAGCACACCCTGATCGACGCCCTGACCCGCCGCAAGCGCATGCAGGGGTACGAGACGCTGTGGCAGCCCGGCATGGACCACGCCGGCATCGCCACCCAGAACGTCGTCGAACGGGAGCTGGCCAAGGAGGGCAAGTCCCGCCACGACCTGGGGCGCGAGGCGTTCGTCGAGCGCGTCTGGCAGTGGAAGGACGAGTCCGGCGGCCAGATCTCCGGGCAGATGCGGCGGCTCGGGGACGGCGTCGACTGGTCGCGCGAGCGCTTCACGATGGACGAGGGGCTGTCCAAGGCCGTCCAGACCATCTTCAAGAAGCTCTACGACGACGAGCTGATCTACCGCGCCGAGCGCATCATCAACTGGTGCCCGCGCTGTCTCACCGCGATCTCCGACATCGAGGTCGAGTACCAGGACGACGACGGCGAGCTGGTCTCGCTGAAGTACGGCGACGGCGAGGACTCCGTCATCGTCGCGACCACCCGCGCCGAGACGATGCTCGGTGACACGGCCGTCGCCGTCCACCCCGACGACGAGCGGTACGCGCACCTCGTCGGCAAGCGGATCAAGCTGCCGCTCACCGACCGTACGATCCCGGTCGTCGCGGACGAGCACGTCGACCCGGAGTTCGGTACCGGCGCGGTCAAGGTGACCCCCGCGCACGACCCGAACGACTTCGAGATCGGCCGCCGCCACGACCTGCCGAACATCACGGTCATGGACGAGCGCGCGGTGATCACCGTCCCCGGCCCCTTCGAGGGGCTCGACCGGATGGAGGCGCGCGCCGCCATCGTCGCCGCGCTGCGCGCCGAGGGCCGGATCGTCGCCGAGAAGCGCCCGTACACGCACTCCGTCGGGCACTGCTCGCGCTGCAAGACGACCATCGAGCCCCGGCTGTCGCTCCAGTGGTGGGTCAAGGTCGGGCCGCTGGCCAAGGCCGCCGGTGATGTCGTCCGCGACGGACAGGTGAAGATCCACCCGGCGGAGATGGAGCCCCGCTACTTCGGCTGGGTCGACAACCTCCGCGACTGGTGCATCTCGCGCCAGCTGTGGTGGGGCCACCGCATCCCCGTCTGGTACGGGCCGAACGGCGAGGTCGTCTGCGTCGGCCCCGACGACGAGGCACCGACCGGCGAGGGGTGGACGCAGGACACCGACGTCCTGGACACCTGGTTCTCGTCCGGGCTGTGGCCGTTCTCCACGCTGGGCTGGCCCGAACAGACCGAGAGCGTCGAGAAGTTCTATCCGAACTCGGTCCTCGTCACCGGCTACGACATCCTCTTCTTCTGGGTCGCCCGGATGATGATGTTCGGCCTGTACGCGATGGACGGCACCCCGCCGTTCCACACCATCGTGCTGCACGGCATGGTCCGCGACCAGTTCGGCAAGAAGATGTCGAAGTCCTTCGGGAACGCGGTCAATCCGCTGGACTGGATGGACACCTACGGCTCGGACGCGGTCCGCTTCACGCTGGCCCGCGGCGCCAACCCCGGTGTCGACGTGCCGATCGGCGAGGACTGGGTCCAGGGCTCCCGCAACTTCGCCAACAAGATCTGGAACGCCACGCGCTTCGCGATGATGAACGGCGCGACCGTCGAGGGCGAGCTGCCCGACGCCGCCGAGATGTCCGCGAGCGACCGCTGGATCCTCTCCCGGCTGAACTCGGTGGTCGCGGAGGTCGACGCGTACTACGAGGACTACCAGTTCGCGAAGCTCTCCGACACCCTCTTCCACTTCGCGTGGGACGAGGTCTTCGACTGGTACGTGGAGCTGTCCAAGACCTCGTTCTTCGCCGGCGGCGAGCCCGCGAAGGTCTCCGGGCGGGTCCTCGGCGAAGTCCTCGACGTCACCCTGCGCCTCCTCCACCCGGTCATCCCGTACGTCACCGAGACGCTCTGGACCACGCTCACCGGCCGGGAGTCGGTCGTCATCGCCGACTGGCCGGAGGACAGCCGCTTCCGGGACGCGGCGGCCGAGCGCGAGATCGACAACCTCCAGCAGGTCATCACCGAGGTCCGCCGCTTCCGCTCCGACCAGGGCCTCCAGCCGGGGCAGAAGGTCCCGGCCCGGCTCGACCTGTCGGGCACCTCGCTCGCCGCGCACGAGGCGGCCATCCGCCAGCTGCTGCGGCTGCTGCCGGCCGAGGAGGGCTTCCACGCGACCGCGACCCTGCCGGTCGCGGGCGCCACGGTGGCGCTCGACCTCTCCGGCACGATCGACGTCGAGGCGGAGCGCAAGCGGCTGACCAAGGACCTCGCCGCCGCCGAGAAGGAGAAGGCACAGGCCGCCGCGAAGCTGGGCAACGAGGCGTTCCTCGCCAAGGCCCCGGACAACGTCGTCGACAAGATCCGCGGCCGGCTCGCCAAGGCGGAGGCCGACATCGAGCGCATCACCGCACAGGTCGCGGCGCTGCCCCGGGGCTGACGCGACCCGTACCGACAGGGCCCCCGGCCGCACCGGCCGGGGGCCCCGCGCGTGCCGGGGCGGGGCGCGCCCGGCCGCTGTCGGTGGCCCTCCGTAGACTGGTGGCGTGAGTGAGCACCGTCCTTCCGACCAGCCCGGCGAGCCCGACGATTTCGACGAGATCGTCGCGGCCGCGACCGACCGAGACCCCGACCTCGCGGTGATCGAGGCCGGCAGCCGCACGCTCCGTGCCCAGGCGGGTCCGCCCGCCGGTGACGACGTTCCGGCCCGCCCCGAGGACCCGGAGGTGGACAAGGCGCTGCGCGCCGTGGAGCAGCAGCTCGCGGAGCGCTGGGGCGAGACGAAGCTCGACCCGTCGCTGGTGCGCATCGCCGCGCTGATGGACGTCCTGGGGGAGCCCCAGCGCGCCTACCCGTCGATCCACATCACGGGAACGAACGGCAAGACGTCCACCGCCCGCATGATCGAGGCGCTGCTCAGCGCGTTCGAGCTGCGCACCGGCCGCTACACCAGCCCGCACGTCCAGTCGCTCACGGAGCGGATCAGCCTGGACGGCGCCCCGATCTCCGCCGAGCGGTTCATCGAGACGTACGCGGACATCAAGCCGTACATCGAGATGGTCGACGCGGCCCAGGAGCACCGGCTCTCCTACTTCGAGGTGCTGACCGGCATGGCGTACGCGGCGTTCGCGGACGCGCCGGTGGACGCCGCGGTGGTCGAGGTCGGCATGGGCGGCAGCTGGGACGCGACGAACGTCATCGACGCCTCGGTCGCCGTGGTCACCCCCATCGACCTGGACCACACGGACCGGCTCGGCTCCACTCCCGGCGAGATCGCCGGGGAGAAGTCCGGGATCATCAAGCAGGGCTCGACGGTCATCCTGGCGCAGCAGCCGGTGGACGCCGCGCAGGTCCTGCTCAAGAAGGCCGTCGACGTGGACGCGACGGTGGCCCGCGCGGGCATGGAGTTCGGCGTGGTCGCGCGCGAGATCGCGGTCGGCGGCCAGCTGCTGACCCTGCGCGGCCTCGGCGGTGAGTACGAGCAGGTCTTCCTGCCGCTGTACGGCGCGCACCAGGCGCACAACGCGGCGGTGGCGCTCGCCGCCGTGGAGGCGTTCTTCGGCATCGGCGCCGAGCAGCCCCGTCCGCTGGACATGGACACCGTCCGCAAGGCGTTCGCCTCGGTCTCCTCGCCGGGCCGCCTGGAGGTCGTCAGGCGCTCGCCGACGGTCGTGCTGGACGCCGCGCACAACCCGGCAGGCGCGCGGGCGGCGGCCGACGCCGTCACGGAGTCCTTCGGCTTCAGCCGGCTGATCGGGGTGCTCGGGTCCCTGGACGGCAAGGACGTGCGGGGGGTGCTCGAAGCGCTGGAGCCGATCTGTACGGAGCTGGTGGTCACGCGGAACTCCAGCCATCGCGCGATGGACGTGGACGAGCTGGCGGGCGTCGCCGTCGAGGTCTTCGGCGAGGACCGCGTCCAGGTGGAGGCGCGTCTGGACGACGCGCTGGAGGCGGCGATCACGCTGGCCGAGGAGGAGTCCGAGTTCGCCGGGGCCGGGGTGCTGGTGACCGGCTCCGTCATGACGGTCGGCGAGGCCCGGCTGCTGCTGAAGAGGGGCTGAAACCCATGCGAACGCTCTGTGCGTCCACCCTGATCGGCGAGTTCTTCGTGATCGGCTTCGCCGGTCTGGTCGCCATGAAGTCGGACGACCTGTCGATGGGCACGGTGTGGACGGTCTGCGGCGTCGGGATGCTGCTCTCCGTGCTGCTCTGCGGGATGATCACCCGCCCCGGCGGCGTGGGGATCGGCTGGGCGTTCCAGCTCCTGCTGATCGCCAGTGGCTTCGTGGTCCCCGCCATGTTCGTGCTCGGCGTCATCTTCGCGGTGCTGTGGTGGGCCTCGGTCCACTACGGCCGCAGGATCGACGAGGCCAAGGCCCGCTGGGCCGCTCAGGCGGAGACCGGGGCGGGAGCGGCGTAGGCCGGGGCCCGGGGCGGTTCCGGGCCGGGCGGGGGAGCCCGGTAATCTCAGCCGACCGCACTCTTTTGGCTGCAAGGAGCCGCACATATGACCCAGCGCACCCTCGTCCTCCTCAAGCCGGACGCCGTCCGCCGCGGACTCGTGGGCGAGATCATCGGCCGTATCGAGCGCAAGGCGGGCTGGACCATCAGCGCGCTGGAGATGCGCACGCTCGACCAGGACACGCTGGAGCAGCACTACGGCGAGCACAAGGGCAAGCCCTTCTACGAGCCGCTCGTCGCCTTCATGGCCTCGGGCCCGGTGGTCGCTCTCGTCGTCGACGGCGAGCGGGTCATCGAGGGCGTACGCGCGCTCTCCGGTCCGACTGACCCGATCGCCGCGGCTCCCGGGTCCATCCGGGGGGATTTCGGCACCATCGTCCGGGAGAACCTGATTCACGCCTCGGACTCCGAGGAGTCCGCCATTCGGGAACTTAAAATCTTCTTCCCCGGACTTTCCTGACCAACTGTCAGCCAAACGGCGCTGACGACCTGGGGCGACCGAAGGAATTCGGTCGCCTTTGGGCATATCTAGGCCACTTCCGGGAACGCATCGGTCCGACACTTCGTCACTCCTATTGAGGTGGGCCAGCGCGCCGCCGCCCTTCCGGCGGCACTACGATGGAAACCTCCACGCCAAAGCACCCACCTCGCCATCCTGAAAAGCCATCAACGCTTGGGAAGGCCAGACGCATCCTCATGGGGAACAACATGTCGTTCATCGGCCGTGACATGGCTGTCGACCTCGGGACCGCCAACACGCTGGTGTACGTCAGGGGCCGGGGCATCGTGCTCAACGAGCCGTCCGTGGTCGCCATCAACACCAACACGGGCGGCATTCTCGCGGTCGGCTCCGAGGCGAAGAAGATGATCGGCCGGACGCCCGGCAATATCGTTGCCGTCCGGCCGCTGAAGGACGGCGTGATCGCCGACTTCGAAATCACCGAGCGGATGCTGCGCTACTTCATCCTGAAGATCCACAAGCGCCGCTATCTCGCCCGCCCCCGCGTTGTCGTCTGCGTGCCCTCCGGTATCACGGGAGTCGAGCGCCGTGCCGTCATCGAGGCGTCCACCCAGGCCGGCGCGCGCCAGGTGCACATCATCGAGGAGCCCATGGCCGCCGCCATCGGCTCCGGGCTCCCCGTGCACGAGGCGACCGGCAACATGGTCGTCGACATCGGCGGCGGCACCACCGAGGTCGCGGTGATCTCGCTCGGCGGCATCGTCACCGCGCAGTCCATCCGGGTGGCCGGCGACGAGCTGGACAACGCGATCATCCAGCACGTCAAGAAGGAGTACTCGCTCCTCCTGGGCGAGCGGACCGCCGAGAGCATCAAGATCACCATCGGGTCCGCCTACGACCTGGACAAGGACGAGCACACCGAGATCCGCGGCCGTGACCTGGTCTCCGGGCTGCCGAAGACCGTCGTCATCTCCGCCGCCGAGGTCCGCAAGGCCATCGAGGAGCCGGTCAACGCGATCGTCGACGCGGTGAAGACCACGCTCGACAAGTGCCCGCCCGAGCTGTCCGGTGACGTGATGGACCGGGGGATCGTCCTCACCGGCGGCGGCGCGCTGCTGCGCGGTCTGGACGAGCGGCTGCGCCGGGAGACCGGGATGCCCATCCACATCGCCGAGGACCCGCTGGACTCCGTCGCCCTCGGATCCGGCAAGTGCGTCGAGGAGTTCGAGGCGCTCCAGCAGGTGCTGGACGCGCAGCCCCGCAGGTAGCCGGTGGCGAAGCCTGCCGGGAGGGGCACTGGGATGCGGCGGATCGTCGGTACACAGGCAGAATCATTCCTACGAGGAAGGCACGGCCGCCGCACGTGAGGGACACACGAGAGAGCCGTCTGCTCTTGGTGCTGCTGATCGCCATCGCGTTCGCCCTGATCACCGTGGACATCCGCGGTGGTGAGGAATCCCCGGTCGACGGAGCGCGGCAGGCCGCCGCGACGGTCTTCGGACCGGTGGAGAACGGGGTCGCGTCCGCGGTCAATCCGGTCGGCAACGCCATAGGAGCCGTCCGGGACTCCGCCGCGCGCCACGACCGCGTCGCCGCTCTCCAGCGCGAGAACACCGCGCTGAAGCAGCGGCTCGGCAGCGACGACCGCAACCGCAGCCGGGTGCGCGAGCTGGACAAGATGCTCAAGGCGGCCGGCGCCGGCCAGTACGGCATCAAGGGCGCCCAGGTCATCGCCATAGGAGCGGCCCAGGGCTTCTCCTGGACCATCACCATCGACATGGGCCGCAACGACGGCATCACGCGCGACATGACCGTCATCAACGGCGAGGGACTCGTCGGCCGCGTCACCACCGTCGGGCCGAACACCGCGACCGTGCTGCTCGCCAACGACCCGGGTTTCACGGTCGGTACGCGCATGGAGAAGTCCGACGAGCTGGGCTTCGCCACGGGACAGGGCGACCGGCCGCTCTCCGTGCAGCTCCTCAACGGCAAGGCCAAGATCAAGAAGGGCGATCGGCTGGTCACCTTCGGGTCCAGCAAGGACAAGCCCTTCGTGCCCGGCGTCCCGGTCGGTGAGGTCGTCCGCGTGGACCCGTCCGGCGGCGATCTGACCCGTACCCTCTCCGTCCGTCCCTTCGTCGGCTTCACCAAGCTCGACCTCGTCGGTGTCGTCGTCGAGGCGCCCCGGCAGGACCCGCGCGACACGGTGCTGCCGCCCAAGTCCAAGCCCACCCCCACGCCCACCGTCACCGTCACGGTCACCCCGTCCCCGGACGGCAACACCGAGCTGAACCCCAACGGCGAGGCCGACCGCGAGGCGGTGGGAGCCGTCACCGGCGAGACACCCGCACCGGCCGTCGCCGACGGCCGGACCAATGGCCAGGCCGGCGACCGGCTCCCCGGCGGCGGCGACGCCCGGCCGGACGGCGACGACCCGGCAGACGAGCAGGAGTAGAGCTGATCCCCATGCGCTTCAACCGGATTCTGCTCTCGGCCACGCTGGTCGTGGTCGCCCTGGTGGTCCAGGTGTCCGTCCTCGCCCGGCTCCAGCTGCCCGGCGCCGTGCCCGACCTGATGCTCCTGGTCGTCCTCGCCCTGGCCTTCGTGTACGGGCATGTCAGCGGCGCGCTGATCGGCTTCGGCGCGGGCCTGCTGGCCGACCTCGCCCCGCCCGCCGACCACGCCGCCGGCCGCTACGCCCTGGTGCTCTGCGTCATCGGCTACCTCGCGGGTCTGGTGCGCCCCGAGAAGGGCCAGCTGCGCTCGGCGTTCGTCCCGATGGCCGCGGTCGTCGCCGCCGCCCTCGGCTCGACCCTGCTCTACGCGGGCGTGGGCGCCCTCGTCGGTGACACCGCCGCCCGCCATGTCGGCCTGGCCGGGCTGCTGTTCACCGCCGCCGTCTACGATCTGCTGCTCGCGCCGTTCACCGTGCCGCTGGTGATGTGGCTGGCCAGACGCGCCGACAACGACCCGCTCGCCGAATCCGGCAACAGCGGCGGCAGCGATGTCGCCGCGGGCTGGATCACCGGCGGCACCGGTCTGCGGATCGGCGGCCAGCGCGGCGGACTGCGGCTCAAGGCGGCCCGCAGCCGGGCCGCGCGCGCCGGCCGCATCAAGGGGGTCAAGCGCCTGTGAGCACCCCGTACCCCTCGCCCGTCACCACCCTTCCCACGAAGGGCGCTTCGCAGCCATGAGCAATATCCCCGAGACCGGCCGGACCCCCCGCGTCCAGATCCGGCTCGTCGCCATCCAGGTCCTGGTCTTCTCCCTGCTCCTCACGCTCGGCGGGCGCCTGTGGTACCTCCAGGTGCGCAACGGCCAGGAGTACACCGACGAGGCCAAGAACAACCACGTGCAGCAGGTCGTCCAGCCCGCCGTGCGCGGCTCCATCCTCGACAACCGGGGAATCCCGCTCGCCGACAACGAGACCCGTCTCGTGGTGTCCGCCAGCCGCACCGACCTGATGAAGATGAAGGACGACGGCAGGGCCGTGCTGACCCGGCTCGCCGATGTCCTCGGCATGAAGCCGGACGAGGTCATCAAGAAGGTCCGGCTCTGTGACGCGAAGACCCCCAAGCCCTGCTGGAACGGCTCGCCCTACCAGCCGATCCCCGTCACCGACGAGGCCACCACCCAGCAGGCGCTCCAGATCCGCGAGCGCGCCGAGGACTTCCCCGGCATCACCGCCGAGCCCACCGCCGTACGCCGCTACCCGGCGCCCGGACTCGCCAACACCGCGCAGGTCCTCGGCTACCTCTCGCCCGTCACCGACGACGAGATCGCCAAGGCGCAGGACAGCGACTCGCCGTACCTGCGCTCCGACCAGGTCGGCCGCTCCGGCCTGGAGCGCACCTACGACAAGCAGCTGCGCGGCAAGGCCGGGGTCACCCGCTACGAGGTCGACAACCTCGGCCGCGTCATCGGCAAGGCCCAGAGCGACGACGCCCAGCCCGGAGCCAATGTCGTCACCTCGATAGACGCCCGCGTGCAGGCCGTCGCGGAGTACGAGCTGAACGAGGCGATGAAGGCCGCCCGCAAGGAGATGGACCGCAACACCGGCGTCAACTACAAGGCCGACTCCGGCGCCGTCGTCGTCATGGAGGCGAAGACCGGCCGGGTCGTCTCGATGGCCTCCCAGCCCACCTACGACCCCAACTCCTGGGTCGGCGGGATCTCCGCCAAGGACTACGCCAAGCTCACCGGCAAGAAGTCCAACTTCCCGCTGCTCAACCGGGCCATCCAGGGCCAGGCGGCGCCGGGCTCGATCTTCAAGGTCATCTCGTCGACGGCGGCCGTCAACGCCGGATACCCCTTCAACGGCAACTACCCCTGCCCCAGCTCGTACAACGTGGGCAGCCAGGTCTTCAAGAACTTCGAGTCCAAGGGATACGGCTCCATCACCCTCGGCAAGGCCCTCGAAGTCTCCTGCGACACCGTCTTCTACGGCCTGGCGCACAAGGAGTGGCAGAAGGACGGCGGCACCAAGCCCAAGAAGACGGCCAACAACTGGTTCTACAAGACCGCCCACCAGTTCGGCCTCGGCGAGGAGACCGGCATCGACCTCCCCAACGAGGTCAGCGGACGCGTCCCGGACCGTGACTGGAAGCAGAAGTTCTGGGAGGCCAACAAGGGCGGCTGGTGCAAGCAGGGCAAGAAGGGCGGCACCTATGTCGAACAGCTCGCCTACGAGGGCTGCCTCGAAGGCAACCTGATGCGCGCCGGTGACTCCGTCAACTACTCCATCGGCCAGGGCGACACCCTCGTCACCCCGATCCAGATGGCGACGATCTACTCCGCGATCTCCAACGGCGGCACGCTTTTCAACCCCACCGTCGGCAAGGCCGTCGTCAGCGCCGACGGCAAGCGGGTCGAGGAGATCGCCCCGAAGTCCCACGGCAAGCTGCCCATGAACCAGGCCACGCGCGACGACATAGACAAGGCCCTCGCGGGAGTCGCGACGACCGGCTCGGCCGCCTGGCGGTTCGGCGGCTGGCCGCAGGACAAGATCCCGATGCACGCCAAGACCGGCACGGCCGAGGTCTACGGCAAGCAGACGACCTCGTGGTTCGCCTCGTACACCAAGGACTACACGATCGTGATGACGATCTCCCAGGGTGGTACCGGATCCGGTGCCTCCGGGCCCGCCGTGCGCAAGATCTACGAGGCGATGTACGGACTGGACAAGGAGGGCAACCAGGACATGAAGAAGGCGCTCATGGCCACGCCCGTCAAGGCGCTGCCCAAGATCCAGCCCGACGGGTCGATCGACGCGCCGCAGATCAAGCCGTTCGAACCGGAGAAGGAACTGCCCGCCGGGGAGCCGGTGCTCGCGGGGCCGCCCGCCGGCGTCGGCCGGAGGGACTGAGCGATGGCCGGTACAAGTGGCTTCTCGGTCTCCGGCTACGGCCCGGAGCGCGGCACCTGGGCGCGGCTCTCGGCCCGTGACTCGGTGGTGCGCCGGCTCGACTGGCCGCTCCTCTTCTCGGCGCTGGCGCTGTCCGTGCTCGGCTCGCTGCTGGTCTGGTCGGCGACGCGCAACCGCACCTCGCTGAACCAGGGCGACCCGTACTACTTCCTCTTCCGCCATCTGCTCAACACCGGCATCGGTGTGGCGCTGATGATCGCCACGGTCTGGCTGGGCCACCGCACCCTGCGCGGGGCGGTGCCGGTGCTCTACGGCTTCTCGGTGCTGCTCGTCCTGCTGGTCCTCACCCCGCTGGGCGCGACCATCAACGGCGCGCACTCCTGGATCGTGGTCGGCGGCGGCTTCACCATCCAGCCGTCCGAATTCACCAAGATCACCATCATCCTGGGGATGGCGATGATGCTCGCCGCCCGGGTCGACGCCGGGGACCAGCTCCATCCCGACCACCGCACGGTCGCGAAATCGCTGGGCCTCGCGGTCATCCCGATGGCGATCGTCATGCTGATGCCGGACCTCGGCTCGGTGATGGTCATGGCGGTCATCGTGCTCGGGGTGCTGCTCGCCTCCGGCGCCTCCAACCGCTGGATTCTCGGCCTGGTCGGCGCGGGCGTCGCCGGCGCCGTCGCGGTGGCGGCGCTCGGGGTGCTCGACGAGTACCAGATCAACCGCTTCGCCGCCTTCGCCAACCCGAGCCTCGACCCGGCCGGCGTCGGCTACAACACCAACCAGGCGCGGATCGCGATCGGCTCCGGCGGACTGACCGGCACCGGTCTCTTCCAGGGCTCGCAGACCACCGGACAGTTCGTGCCCGAGCAGCAGACCGACTTCGTCTTCACCGTCGCGGGCGAGGAGCTGGGCTTCCTGGGCGCGGGGCTGATCCTGGTGCTGCTCGGCGTGGTCCTGTGGCGCGCCTGCCGGATCGCCCGCGAGACGACCGAGCTGTACGGGACGGTCGTGGCCGCCGGGATCATCGCCTGGTTCGCGTTCCAGGCGTTCGAGAACATCGGGATGACGCTCGGCATCATGCCGGTGGCCGGGCTGCCGCTGCCGTTCGTCTCGTACGGCGGCACGTCGATGTTCGCCGTCTGGATAGCGGTCGGACTGCTCCAGTCGATCCGGGTGCAACGGCCCGTAACGGCCTGAAGCTGCTGGAAAGCCCGCCCGCCGGTTAGGTTCGTCATATGGCCGATACCAAGCGGGAGATCGAACGGAAGTACGAGCTTCCCGAGTGCGCCGCCGTGGTACCCGATCTGACCGGGACCGGCGGCGCCTCGGTGGTTCTGCCCCGGGGCGTCACGGAACTCGACGCCGTCCACTACGACACCGCCGACCTGCGTCTCGCCCGGGCCTCCCTCACCCTGCGCAGAAGGACCGGCGGCGACGACGCGGGCTGGCATCTGAAATTCCCCGTCGCCACCGGCATCCGCGACGAGATCCGGGCGCCGCTCGGCGACGCCGTCCCGGCGGAGCTGGCCGCGCTGCTCCGCTCCCGCACCCGGGACGCCGAGCTGCTGCCCGTCGTACGGCTGCGGACCTCCCGTGACGTGCGGCGGCTGTGCGACGCGCGGAACACGCCGCTCGCCGAGGTGAGCGTGGACGCCGTACGCGCGCAGCGCCTCGACGGGGGCTCCGCCACCGCCGTCTGGACCGAGGTCGAGGTGGAGCTGGCCGACGGCGCCGACCCGGCCCTCCTCGACGCGGTGGAGAAGAAGCTGCGCCGGGCCGGGCTGCGGCCCGCTTCCGCGGCGTCCAAGCTGGACCGGGCGCTGACGGAGACCGGAGCGCGGGCGACGCCGCGGGAGGAACGCCCCCCGTCCACCGCCGGGGACCATGTGCTGGCCTATCTGCGCGCACAGGTCGCCGCGGTCGTCGCGCAGGACCCCGCCGTACGCCGCGACCTGCCCGACTCCGTGCACCGGATGCGCGTCGCGAGCCGCCGGCTGCGCTCCGCCTTCCGCACGTACCGCGCCTTCCTCGACCGGACGGTCACCGACCCGGTCGCCGCCGAGCTGAAGTGGCTCGCGGCCGAGCTGGGAGTCGACCGCGACCACGAGGTCCTGTCCGCCCGGCTGCGCACCCGTATCGACGCCCTGCCGGACACCCTGCTCCTCGGCCCGGTGAGCGCCCGCCTCCAGACGTGGAACGCCGAGCGGTGGGCCGGTTCGCGGGAGCGGACCCTCGCCGTACTCGACAGCGAGCGCTATCTGGCCCTGCTCGACGCGCTGGACGCGCTCCTGGCCGACCCGCCGCTGCGCCGCCGCGCCGCCTCCCCGGCACGCCAGGCGCTGCCCGGACGGATCCTGAAGATCCACGGCCGGCTGGCGGACCGCGTCGACCACGCGCTGGCGCTCCCACCGGGACCGGAGCGGGACATCGCCCTGCACAGCGCCCGCAAGGCCGCCAAACGCGCCCGGTACGCCGCCGAGGCCGCGAGGCCCGCGCTCGGCAGACCCGCCGAGCGGTTCGCCGAACGGATGAAGGCCGTGCAGAGCGTGCTCGGCGACCACCAGGACAGCGTGATGGCCAGGGAGGCCCTGCGGGAGCTGGCCGTCCAGGCGCACGCGGCGGGCGAGTCCGCGTTCACCTGGGGGCTGCTCCACGGCGAGGAGGCGGCGCGGGCCGAGCGGCTGGAGCGGCGGCTCCCGGAGGTGTGGGCGAGGGCTTCCGCCCGTAAACTCCGGACGGCGCTGACCCGGTGACCACCGGGGTAGTCTGGATGGTCATTCCCGCCCGCCCACGAAAGTCGCGAGATGCCTGCTGCTGCGTCGGTCTTCCCACAGCTCGAAGCCCTGCTCCCGCATGTGCAGAAGCCGATCCAATACGTCGGCGGTGAACTCAACTCCACGGTCAAGGAGTGGGACGACTGCGATGTCCACTGGGCGCTGATGTACCCCGACGCCTACGAGGTCGGGCTGCCCAACCAGGGCGTCATGATCCTCTACGAGGTGCTCAACGAGCGCCCCGGCGTCCTCGCGGAGCGCACCTACAGCGTCTGGCCGGACCTCGAAGAGCTGATGCGGGAACACAAGGTCCCCCAGTTCACCGTGGATTCGCACCGCCCGGTGGGCGCGTTCGACGTCTTCGGGCTGAGTTTCTCCACCGAGCTGGGCTACACCAACATGCTCACGGCCCTGGACCTCGCGGGCATCCCGCTGGCGGCCCGGGACCGTACCCTCGACCACCCCATCGTGCTCGCGGGCGGCCACGCCGCCTTCAACCCCGAGCCGATCGCGGAGTTCGTCGACTGTGTGGTCATCGGCGACGGTGAGCAGGCCGTGCTGGAGATCACCGAGATCGTCCGCGCCTGGAAGGCGGAGGGCCGGCCCGGCGGGCGCGAGGAGGTCCTCTTCCGGCTGGCGAAGACCGGCGGGGTGTACGTCCCCGCCTTCTACGACGTCGAGTACCTCGCGGACGGCCGGATCGCCCGCGTCGTGCCCAACCGGAGCGGCGTCCCGTGGCGGGTGTCCAAGCACACCGTCATGGACCTGGACGAATGGCCCTACCCGAAGCAGCCGCTCGTCCCGCTCGCGGAGACCGTCCACGAGCGGATGTCCGTGGAGATCTTCCGGGGCTGCACCCGCGGCTGCCGCTTCTGCCAGGCCGGCATGATCACCCGGCCGGTGCGCGAGCGCTCCATCACCGGGATCGGCGACATGGTCGAGAAGGGGCTGAAGGCGACCGGCTTCGAGGAGGTCGGACTGCTCTCGCTGTCCTCCGCCGACCACAGCGAGATCGGCGACGTCGCCAAGGGCCTCGCCGACCGCTACGAAGAGGACAAGATCGGCCTCTCCCTCCCCTCCACCCGCGTGGACGCCTTCAACGTCGACCTCGCCAACGAGCTGACCAGGAACGGCCGCAGGTCCGGGCTGACCTTCGCCCCCGAGGGCGGCTCCGAGCGGCTGCGCAAGGTCATCAACAAGATGGTCTCGGAGGAGGACCTGATCCGTACGGTCTCCACGGCCTACGGCAACGGCTGGCGGCAGGTGAAGCTGTACTTCATGTGCGGTCTGCCCACCGAGACCGACGAGGACGTCCTCCAGATCGGCG
This sequence comes from Streptomyces sp. NPDC012835, assembly GCF_042900885.1. Lineage (NCBI taxonomy): Bacteria > Bacillati > Actinomycetota > Actinomycetes > Kitasatosporales > Streptomycetaceae > Streptomyces > Streptomyces sp. NPDC012835. The sequence continues at coordinate 787,277 of NZ_JBIBBW010000002.1, read as the reverse complement.
ACATGGCCGTCAACGTGATCGCCGAGGGCCGCAAGGTCTCCGGCCAGAACGACATCCGCTGCACGGTCTCCATCGGCGGCTTCGTACCCAAGCCGCACACCCCCTTCCAGTGGGCCCCGCAGCTCAGCGCCGAGGAGACCGACGCCCGGCTGACCAAGCTCCGCGACAAGATCCGCGGCGACAAGAAGTACGGCCGCTCGATCGGCTTCCGGTACCACGACGGCAAACCCGGCATCGTCGAGGGCCTCCTCTCCCGCGGCGACCGCCGCGTCGGCGCCGTCATCCGCGCCGTCTACGAGGACGGCGGCCGCTTCGACGGCTGGCGCGAGCACTTCTCGTACGACCGCTGGATGACCTGCGCCGAGAAGGAGCTGCCGGCGCAGGGCGTGGACGTCGACTGGTACACCACGCGGGAGCGCGGCTACGAGGAGGTCCTGCCCTGGGACCACCTGGACTCGGGCCTCGACAAGGACTGGCTCTGGGAGGACTGGCAGGACTCGCTCGACGAGACCGAGGTCGAGGACTGCCGCTGGACGCCGTGCTTCGACTGCGGGGTGTGTCCTCAGATGGACACCTCCATCCAGATCGGCCCCACGGGCAAGAAGCTGCTGCCCCTGACGGTGGTCAAGTAGCGCCGGGCGCACAATGGAGGGATGCCGCGATTCATCGCCCCCGACATCCGGGTCCACGCCTCGTTCCTCGACGCGATGAAGGAGTTCACCGAGGAGGACGCCGGGGAACGGTCGCTGCTGCTGCACGAGATGGAGCAGTACGGCGCCACCTGGCACCGGCCCGAGGTCTTCGCGGCCTACGTCGAGCGGCTGAACGCCGAGCCCCTGGAGGAGACGCCGCGCATCGAGGGCTGGGTGCCCAACACGACCCTCTGGTACGTGGCGGGCGACACCTTCCTCGGGCGGCTGGCGATCAGGCACCGGCTCAACCCGTTTCTGCGGGAGGTCGGCGGCCACATCGGCTACGCCGTGCGGCCCACCGCGCGCCGGCAGGGGCACGCCACCGCGATGCTGATCGCGGCGCTGCCGGTGGCGCGGGGGATCGGGATCGATTCCGTGCTCGTCACCTGCGACACCACCAATGCGGCGTCCCGCAAGGTCATCGAGGCGGCCGGCGGGGAGCTGGAGGACCGGCGCGGCGGAAAGCTGAGGTTCTGGATCGGGACGGGCGGGTAGGAGCCGGGAGTGCGTCCGTAGAGCCTGGGAACCGTCTCGCGGCCGTGCGCGTACTCTGGGTAGTACAACGATCGTCCCCGGCGCGGCACCCGCACCCGAGATCTCCCCGCAGCTGGCGGGGGTGAACCGGGATCCGGGGTGGCCCCCACGTCCAAGGGCGGCGCGTCACCGCGTACCGCCCGCACCGAGGAGAAGAACCACTGGGCAAGCGACAGCCCGAAGGCCCGCCGCCCGCACCGGCGGTGCAGCGCATCCGACTGCGCTACACCAAGCGTGGCCGCCTCCGGTTCACCAGTCACCGTGACTTCCAGCGCGCGTTCGAGCGGGCGCTGCGCCGCGCCGAGGTGCCCATGGCGTACTCGGCCGGTTTCACTCCGCACCCGAAGGTGTCGTACGCCAATGCCGCACCCACCGGCACCGGCAGCGAGGCCGAGTTCCTGGAGATCGCCCTCGTGGAGGCGCGTGACCCGGACAAACTGCGCGAGCTGCTCGACGCGTCACTGCCCGCGGGCCTCGACATCATCGACGCCGTCGAGGCCCGTACGTCGGGACTCGCCGACCGGCTGACCGCTTCCGTATGGGAGCTGAGGCTGGAAGGCGTCACGGAGGAGGCGGCCGGACACGCCGTCTCCGCGTTCCTCGCCGCCGAGTCCGTGGAGGTGCAGCGCCGGGGCAAGAACGGCCTGCGGACCTTCGACGCGCGCGCCGCCGTGGCCGGCCTGGAGGTCGACCCGCAGCCGCCCCGTCCCCAGCCTGATAGGCCGGGGGACGGGCCCTGTGCGATACTGCGGCTGGTGGTTCGGCACGTAACACCTGCCGTCCGACCCGACGACGTCCTGTCCGGTCTCCGAGCTGTGGCCGACCTGGCGCCGCCGGTCCCCGCAGCGGTGACCAGGCTGGCGCAGGGGCTCTTCGACGAGGAGAGCGGCACGGTGACCGACCCGCTCGCGCCCGACCGCGAGGCAGACCGGCCCGCCCCTACCGAGGCCGCCGGATCCGCCGCCGCGAAGGCGCCTGAAGGTGCGGGTACCGCGTAGGAGCGGTCGTTGTAGCGCAGCCCCAGGACTCGGGAGCCACCTGGGTCGGGCGGCGCACCTGACCAGAAGACTTTCGCCAGGCCGTACGTACACCGCGTAGGGAACCGGCGAGCCAGACATAACAGCTCCCGTGCGGCGCCCGCGCCCCGGACGGCGGTATCCGCGCACTGCGCGGGCCGCGGCCGGACCGGAATCAGGCGCGGCGCCCGGGAGCGTGACGGGAGAACGCCCGCATGCTCGAGTCCATCGAACCCGGCACCCCCGGGAACACCAACTCCGACGAAGAGAACAGCTCACCCAGCGATACGCTGCCGCCGCGCCGCAGGCGCCGCGCCGCGTCCCGCCCGGCCGGACCGCCGGCCGCCGCCGCCGAGGCCAAGAACCCCGGAAGCGTGACGGAGAGCGTCACACCGGCCGCCGAGACGGGCGCGCCGGAGACCAGGACCTCCGCAGCCGAGGAGCCGGTCGCAGCGCCGCGTGCGCGCCGCCGTGCGACGCGCAAGACCGCCGCGCCCGAGCCGGTGGCAGAGGCTTCAGCCGAAACCGCTGCCGAGCCCGCCGCTGCCGCCGAGGAGCCGGTCGCCGCGCCGCGTGCGCGCCGCCGCGCCACCCGTAAGACCACCGCGCCCGAGCCGGCCGCGGCCGAGCCCGCCACGGCGCCCGAGCCGGTGGCCGAGGCCGCCGCCGAGCCCGCCCCCGAGGAGCCGGTCGCCGCGCCGCGTGCGCGTCGCCGCGCCACCCGTAAGGCCGCCGCCCCCGAGACCACCGTCTCCGAGCCCGCTGCCGAGATCGTCGCCGAGCCGGTGCAGGTCGCCGAAGCGCCCGCCGCCGAGGAGAGCCCGGCCGAGGAGCCGGTCGCAGCGCCGCGTGCCCGGCGTCGTGCCACCCGCAGGGCCACCGCACCCGCCGGAGCGCCGGAGGCAGCCGAGGCCGCCCCGGCCGTCGAGGCGGACAGCGACAGGGCCGCCCGGGGCGAGAGCCTGCCGGATGAGGCCGTCGCCCGGATCGCCGCCGACGAGGAGCACGTCCAGGCCGCCGAGAAGGCCGCCACCCGGGGCCGTACGCGCCGCCGGGCCACCTCTCCCGCGACCGCGCCCGCCGCCGCTGCCCCCGCCACGGGCGAGCCGGCCGCGCCCGCGGCGAAGGCGGAGCCCGCGAAGGCGGAGCCCGCGAAGGCGGAGCCCGCCAAGGCCGCGCCCGCCAAGGAGAAGCGCACGAAGGAGACCGGCAGGGCCAAGGAGGAGCGGACCGAGGCTCCCGAGCGCTCGCGCCGCCGCGCGGCCCGCCCCGCCGTCGCCGTCTTCCAGGCCCCCGTCTTCACCGAGCCGATGTTCCAGACCCCGGAGACCGCCGCCGCCATGGCCGCCGCCGGTTACGGACACGCGGACGAGCCGGACGAGGAGGAGACCGAGGAGACCGCCGCCGTGGCCGCCCCCGAGCCGGCCGCCGCGCCCGAGCCCTCGGGCCGGCGCAGCAGGCGCCGCCGTCGCGGCGAGGCCCCGGCGGAGCCCGCCGAGACCGCGCCGCCCGCCGCCCGGGCGCCGCGCGAGAGCGCCGAGGAGACCGACGACGCCGAGGCCGCCGCCGAGACGGAGCGGTCCGCCGAGGGCGACGACTCCGACGAGTTCGAGGACCGTCCCTCGCGCCGCCGTCGCCGGGGCGGCCGGCGCCGTCGCCGGGGCGAGTCGGCGGACGACACCGACCGCGACGAGCAGGGCGGTGACGACCACCACGAGGAGTCCGCCGAGCGCGCCGACGACGGGCACGCCGAGCGGGACGACCACCGCGACGACCAGCGCGACAGCGCCCCGGCCGACGAGGACGAGCACGACGACACCGAGGCCGCCTCCGGTGGCGGCTCCTCCAGCAGCCGCCGCCGTCGGCGCAGGCGCCGTCGCAGCGGCGACAGCGGCGCCGAGGCCGAGTCCGGTTCCGGCTCGAACGGGGACGACCCGGAGCGCACGGTCGTCAAGGTCCGCGAGCCGCGCGAGCGGCGCGCCAAGGAATCCACCGAGCGCGAGCCGGGCACCGGCGCCGACGAGGTGCAGTCCATCAAGGGCTCGACCCGGCTCGAAGCCAAGAAGCAGCGCCGCCGCGAGGGCCGCGAGCAGGGCCGTCGCCGGGTGCCGATCATCACCGAGGCGGAGTTCCTGGCCCGCCGCGAGGCCGTCGAACGGGTGATGGTCGTCCGCCAGAGCGGCGAGCGCACCCAGATCGGCGTCCTCGAGGACAACGTGCTCGTCGAGCACTACGTCAACAAGGAGCAGGCCACCAGCTACGTCGGCAACGTCTACCTGGGCAAGGTGCAGAACGTACTGCCCTCCATGGAGGCCGCGTTCGTCGACATCGGCAAGGGACGCAATGCCGTCCTGTACGCCGGTGAGGTCAACTTCGAGGCGCTCGGCATGGCCAACGGCCCGCGCCGCATCGAGACCGCGCTCAAGTCCGGCCAGTCGGTGCTCGTCCAGGTGACGAAGGACCCGATCGGCCACAAGGGCGCCCGGCTGACCAGCCAGGTCTCGCTGCCCGGCCGCTACCTCGTGTACGTGCCCGAAGGCTCGATGACCGGCATCAGCCGCAAGCTGCCCGACACCGAGCGGGCCCGGCTGAAGACCATCCTCAAGAAGATCGTCCCCGAGGACGCGGGCGTCATCGTCCGTACGGCAGCCGAGGGCGCCAGCGAGGACGAGCTGCGCCGCGATGTCGAGCGGCTCCAGGCGCAGTGGGAGGACATCAAGAAGAAGGCCAAGAGCGGCAACGCGCCGACCCTTCTCTACGGTGAGCCCGACATGACCGTCCGGGTCGTCCGCGACATCTTCAACGAGGACTTCTCGAAGGTCATCGTCAGCGGTGCCGACGCGTGGCAGACCATCAGCGGCTATGTCGCGCATGTCGCGCCCGACCTCTCCGACCGGCTGTCGCGCTGGACCAGCGAGGTCGACGTCTTCGCGACGTACCGGATCGACGAGCAGCTGATGAAGGCACTGGACCGCAAGGTCTGGCTGCCGAGCGGCGGTTCGCTGGTCATCGACAAGACCGAGGCCATGATCGTGGTCGACGTCAACACCGGGAAGTTCACCGGGCAGGGCGGCAACCTCGAAGAGACGGTCACCAGGAACAACCTGGAGGCGGCCGAGGAGATCGTCCGGCAGCTGCGCCTGCGCGACCTGGGCGGCATCGTCGTCATCGACTTCATCGACATGGTGCTGGAGTCCAACCGCGATCTGGTGCTGCGCCGGCTGCTGGAGTGCCTGGGCCGGGACCGTACGAAGCACCAGGTCGCCGAGGTCACCTCGCTGGGCCTCGTCCAGATGACCCGTAAGCGGGTCGGCCAGGGCCTGCTGGAGTCGTTCTCCGAGACCTGCGTCCACTGCAACGGCCGCGGCGTGATCGTCCACATGGAGCAGCCCACGGCGTCCGGTGGCGGCAACGGCAAGCGCGCCAAGAAGCGTGGTCGCGGCGGCGCTTCGGGGACCGAGCACGAGCACGACCACGAGACGGCCGCCACGGTGACGGAGAGCGAGTCCGAGGCCGAGGTCGCGGCGGAGGCGGCGGCTCCGGCCGCGCTGCCCGAGCCCGCGTTCACGCCCGACGAGGAGCTGTTCAGCAGCGTCGCGGAGGCCGAGGCGTCCGTACGCGGCCGGTCCCGCCGCCGGGCGTCGCGCAAGGCGTCGGCCCCCGCCGGGGCGCCGCGCTCCGCGGAAGCCGAGACCGCTCCGGTGGAGCCGCGGGCGGATGTGACCGGGACCGAGGCGCCGGCCGCCGCCGCGCGGGCCGAGGACGCCGCTCCCGCCGCCCCGGCCGCCGAGCCGGAGGCACCCGCCGCCGAGGCGGCCCCCCAGGGCCGTACGCGCCGTCGGGCCACCCGTAAGGCGTCGGCCCCGGCCGGATCGCCGAAGGCCGTGGACACGGCGGACGCCGAGGTCGTCCTGCCCTCGGCGCCCGCCGAGAGCGAGCCGGAGCCCGAGCCGGAGACGGCCACGCGGGCCGAGGCCGAGGCGCCCGCCGCCGAGGAGGCGCCCGCCGCCGCTCCGCCGCGTGCGCGCCGCCGGGCGACCCGTAAGGCCACCGCCCCCGCCGGCTCGCCGTCGGGCGCGGAGGAAGCGGCCGTCGTCGTGGTGGAGCCGGCCGAGCCGGCCGCCGAGCCGGTGCGGTCCGCCGAGGCCGCGGAGCCGACCGCGGACACCTCCGCCGTGTCGGACGGCTCCGCCGCCGACGCCGCCGACGAGGAGGCCGCCCCGGCCAAGAAGGCGGTCCGCAAGACGGCCAAGACCGCCAAGACGGCCAAGACGGCGCCGGCGAAGAAGGCGCCCGCCAAGAAGGCCCCCGCGAAGAAGGCGGTGGCCAAGAAGACGGTCGCCAAGAAGGCCACGGCGAAGAAGACGACGGCCAAGAAGACCACGGCCAAGTCGACGACGAAGAAGACCGCCGCGGCCGAGCAGCAGTCGCCGCGCGGAGTGTCGGCGCCGACCGAGGACTGAACCCCGGTGGCACGTCGGTGAACGGACCGGTGCCCCGCCCAGGAGTTCCACACTCCGGGGCGGGGCACCGCGCCGTCCCGGCCCGCCGGACCCGGTTTGACCCCCCGGAAAGCGGTCCGTATTGTTGAGCGTCGGCGTGTTTGTATGCGCGCCTACCCCTGAGCACCTACCTTCCCGGCGTCTTTCGGCGCGGTCGGAAGAGGCCGCTCGTCCTTTCCGGATCATCACGGCCCCCGGGCCGTGTGAGCGGCTGGCATCAGGGGTTTCCGTTCCGAGCGAGAGTGAGATCCGCGTGTACGCCATCGTGCGCAGCGGTGGTCGCCAGCACAAGGTTGCTGTCGGCGACATCGTTGAGGTTGACAAGATTCCCACCGCCAAGGTTGGCGACACGGTCGAGCTCTCGACCCTGCTCGTGGTCGACGGCGACGCCGTCACCAGCGACCCGTGGGTGCTGGACGGCATCAAGGTCACGGCCGAGATCGTGGACCACCACAAGGGCGCGAAGATCGACATCCTTCGCTACAAGAACAAGACGGGCTACCGCCGTCGCCAGGGCCACCGCCAGCAGTACACGGCGATCAAGGTCACCGGCATCCCCGCGGCTGCGAAGTAAGGGACTGAGGAGACATGGCACACAAGAAGGGCGCATCGTCCACTCGGAACGGGCGCGATTCCAATGCTCAGCGGCTCGGCGTGAAGCGCTTCGGCGGTCAGGTCGTCAACGCCGGTGAGATCCTGGTCCGCCAGCGCGGCACGCACTTCCACCCCGGTTCCGGCGTCGGCCGTGGCGGCGACGACACGCTGTTCGCGCTGAACCCCGGCGCGGTGGAGTTCGGCACCAGCCGTGGCCGCAAGGTCGTGAACATCGTTCCGGTCGCCTGAGCCGATTCCGGCACGGGCACGCTGTAGAACGGTTTTCTTCGCGAGGGCGGACCTCACTTCCCGGAGACGGGAAGCGGGTCCGCCCTTCGCGTGTTCTGACGTAAGACATTTCCGTATGTACTGGAGGCAATCCCCATGACCACCTTCGTGGACCGCGTCGAGCTGCATGTCGCCGCGGGTAACGGAGGCCACGGCTGCGCCTCCGTACACCGTGAGAAGTTCAAGCCGCTCGGCGGCCCCGACGGCGGCAACGGCGGCCGGGGCGGGGATGTCATCCTGGTCGTCGACCAGTCCGTGACCACGCTGCTCGACTACCACCACTCGCCGCACCGCAAGGCCACCAACGGCAAGCCGGGCGAGGGCGGCAACCGCTCGGGCAAGGACGGCCAGGACCTCGTCCTGCCGGTGCCCGACGGCACCGTCGTCCTCGACAAGCGCGGCAACATCCTCGCCGACCTGGTCGGGGAGGGCACCACCTACGTCGCCGCCGAGGGCGGCCGGGGCGGTCTGGGCAACGCGGCGCTGGCCTCGGCCCGTCGCAAGGCGCCCGGCTTCGCGCTGCTCGGCGAGCCCGGCCGGGGCGGGGACGTCGTCCTGGAGCTGAAGACGGTCGCCGACGTGGCGCTCGTCGGCTACCCGAGCGCCGGGAAGTCGTCGCTGATCTCCGTCCTCTCGGCGGCCAAGCCCAAGATCGCGGACTACCCGTTCACCACGCTGGTGCCCAACCTCGGTGTGGTCACCGCCGGTTCGACCGTCTACACCATCGCCGACGTCCCCGGTCTGATCCCGGGCGCCAGCCAGGGCCGTGGCCTGGGGCTGGAGTTCCTGCGCCACGTCGAGCGCTGCTCCGTCCTCGTGCACGTCCTGGACACGGCCACGCTGGAGTCCGACCGTGACCCGCTCACCGACCTCGACGTGATCGAGGAGGAGCTGACGCAGTACGGCGGGCTCGCCGACCGGCCGCGCTTCGTCGTCCTCAACAAGATCGACATCCCGGACGGCAAGGACCTCGCCGAGATGATCCGGCCCGAGCTGGAGCAGCGCGGCTATCAGGTCCTCGAAGTCTCCGCCGTGGCGCACATGGGGCTCAAGGAGCTGTCCTTCGCGCTCGCCGAGATCGTCGCCAAGGCCCGTGCCGACAGGCCGAAGGAGGAGGCGACCCGGATCGTCATCCGTCCGAAGGCCGTCGACGACGCCGGCTTCTCCGTCACGCTGGAGGAGGACGGCATCTACCGCGTACGCGGCGAGAAGCCCGAACGCTGGGTGCGGCAGACCGACTTCAGCAACGACGAGGCGGTCGGTTACCTCGCGGACCGGCTGAGCCGGCTCGGGGTCGAGGACCGGCTGATGAAGGCCGGCGCGCGGGCCGGCGACGGCGTGGCGATCGGCCCCGAGGAGGACGCGGTCGTCTTCGACTGGGAGCCGACGATGATGGCGGGCGCCGAGATGCTCGGCCGCCGCGGCGAGGACCACCGGCTCGAGGAGCCCCGTCCGGCGGCGCAGCGCCGCCGGGACCGGGACGCGGAGCGGGACGACTCGCAGAAGGAGTACGACGAGTTCCGGCCCTTCTGATCCGGTTCCCGGTGGGCGCGGGCGGTCATGGCGTATGCCGTGACCGCCCGTTATCACACCAGGTCGCCGGGGAGGCGCCCTGTGTGACTACTCATGTGCGACCCCCCGTGCTCGCATGTGAGACTGATGTGGTGTCCTTCACTGACCACCCCGTCGTACGTCCCGGAGCCGCATTCGTCGTCGCAGGTGAATCAGGGGTTGCGCACCGGTGACCGCCGGTCGTGGTCCGCCTTGCACGAGGATTGCCACGGGTGGGACCATCGCTTCATCCTCTGAGCCCGCAAGGTAGGTCAGTCCTGTGTCTGCAACTTCCGCGTCGCCCGCGAAGCCCCGCACCACCGCCGTCGTCCTGGCGGGCGGTACAGGTCAGCGTGTGGGTCTGTCGATCCCGAAGCAGCTGTTGAAGATCGCGGGGAAGGCCGTCATCGAGCACACGCTGTGGATCTTCGAGCAGAGCGACTCGATCGACGACGTGATCGTGCTCATGGCGCCCGGTTACGTGCCGGACGTGGAGAAGATCGTCGCCAAGGCCGGTCTGACCAAGGTCACCCGGGTCATCGAGGGCGGCGCGACGCGCAACGAGACCACCGAGCGCGCCATCGCCGCTCTCGGCGAGGGGCTGGCGGAGGGCGAGGACCGCAACGTCCTGTTCCACGACGCCGTGCGCCCGCTGCTGTCCCAGCGCGTGATCAAGGACTGCGTGGACGCGCTCGGCCGCTACCAGGCCGTGGACGTGGCGATCCCGTCCGCCGACACCATCATCGTGACCCGCACGCACGGCGGCGACGGCGAGTTCATCACGGACGTGCCCGACCGCTCCCGGCTGCGGCGCGGCCAGACCCCGCAGGCGTTCAAGCTCTCCACCGTCCGCAGGGCGTACGAGGTGGCGGCGGAGGACCCCAACTTCCAGGCCACCGACGACTGTTCCGTGGTGCTCAAGTACCTGCCCGACGTGCCGATCTACGTCGTCGCGGGCGACGAGTACAACATGAAGGTGACCCAGCCGGTCGACGTCTTCATCGCCGACAAGCTTTTCCAGCTGGCCTCCACCGCCGCTCCCCAGCAGGTCTCCGAGGACGCCTACCGTGAGCTGCTGGCCGACAAGACGCTGGTCGTCTTCGGCGGCTCCTACGGCATCGGCGCCGACATCGCGCAGCTCGCCGAGAGCTACGGCGCGAAGGTCTACGCGCTGGGCCGCTCCACCACCGGGACGCACGTGGAGAACCCGGAGCACGTCGACGACGCGCTGTCCCGTGCCTACGGCGAGACCGGCCGCATCGACTACGTGATCAACACCGCGGGCGTGCTGCGGATCGGCAAGCTGGCCGAGACCGACAACACCACCATCCAGGAAGCGCTGAACGTCAACTACCTGGCCCCGGTGCAGATCGCGCGCGCCTCGTACAAGTACCTGGTGGAGACCAAGGGGCAGCTGCTGCTCTACACCTCCAGCAGCTACACCAGGGGCCGGGCCGAGTACAGCCTCTACTCGTCCACGAAGGCGGCCATGGTGAACCTCACCCAGGCGCTCTCGGACGAATGGGCCGGCGAGGGAATCCGGGTCAACTGCGTCAACCCCGAGCGCACCGCGACGCCCATGCGCACCAAGGCGTTCGGTCAGGAGCCCGAGGGGTCGCTGCTCTCCTCCGAGGCGGTCGCCAAGACCTCCCTGGACGTGCTGCTCTCCGAGCTGACCGGCCATGTGATCGACGTACGGCAGCAGGATCCGACGCGCGGCGCCTCCCAGGCGTCCGACTTCGAGCAGGCGCTGGCCGCCGTGCTGGACCGTCAGGAAGATGTGTAATAATTCCCCACAACTTACGTGTCTCGGGCCTTTGCGACCACTTTCCGGTGTATCGCAGGGGCCCGAATGCGTAAAGCCTCACCTTCACACTTTCTTTGAAATGTGAAACAGCCGGCACCCCCTGGAGCAGGTTCTTCGTGATTTCGACCGCCATTCGACTGGCCCGCGTGGGCAGCCGGTCCGAGCTGGCCGCAGCAGTCCTGCTGGGCCTGGGCTATCCGTGCGTGCTGCTCGCCGCACTGATTCCGAATCTCGGCTTCTTCGCCGCGGCCTCGGCCGTGACCTACGGAGCCGACCGTTTTCTGCATATGCGTGGCAGTTACCTGGTCAACCGGCTCCAGAAGGTCCGGGCCGGACTGTCGATCCGTTTCCTCGTGCGTCAGCTGCTGCTGGTCCTGCTCGTGGCGCGGCTCGACCTCGCCGACCGCATCATCTTCTACGTCATGCTCGGCGGCTTCCTGGTCTTCTACGCCCTCCAGGTCTGTCACGGCGCGCTGGTGACCCTGATCCGGCTGCGCCGCACCATGCCGGTCGCCACCCGCAACGTCGACCTGAGCGCCCTGAGCATCCCCGACGCCCCGCCGGCCGCGCTGCTGCGCCGCTCCGGCGAGAAGATGCTCCACCTCGACCTCCCCGCGGTGGCCGGTCTGATCGTCGCCGCCTGGACCGGCGACTACGTCTACGGCTACGTGGGCGTGAGCCTCACGCTCGGCCTCGGTCTGCTCTACGTCGCCGCGCTCGTGCTGAACCTGCGCCGGCGCCGTCGCGTCCCGGCGGCGGGCAGGGTGCTCGCCGCGGTGGACGACTGGCTGCGCGCGTACCGGCCCACCGTGGTGCTCTATTTCTCCGGATCCAAGGAGTCGGTCTACCAGGTCAACATGTGGCTGGAGACCATGGAGCAGATCGACGGCAAGCCGTTGATCATCCTGCGTGAGCGCGGCATCGCCGCCCAGCTCGCCCCGACGTCGGTGCCGGTGATCTGCGTGCCCGGCGGGACGCATCTGATGAACATGGACCTCTCCACGGTCCGGGTGGCGCTGTACGCGGCCAACGTCGGCAAGAACATCCACCTGCTGCGCGTGCCGACCATGAAGCACGTCTTCATCGGCCACGGCGACAGCGACAAGCTCGCCAGCGTCAACCCGTACAGCAAGGTGTACGACGAGGTGTGGACCGCGGGCCGGGCCGGCCGCGACCGCTACGCGCTGGCCGACGTCGGTGTGCGTGACGAGGACATCGTCGAGGTGGGGCGGCCGCAGCTGGCGCCGATCCAGCCGGGGGACGGCACGGCGAGGAACCCGATCCCCACCGTGCTGTACGCGCCCACCTGGGAGGGCTGGGACGACAACCCCGGCAACACCTCGCTGCTGCTGGCCGGGGAGAACATCGTCCGGCGGCTGCTGGCCGCCGAGCGGCCGGTCCGGGTCATCTACAAGCCGCACCCGTTCACCGGCATCCGTGACCGCAAGGCCAAGGACGTCCACGAGCGCATCACGGCCATGCTCGCCGAGGCCACGGCCGCGCGGCTGACCGAGCCCCGCTGGGCCGAGGCCGCCGAGGCGGCACGGTCCGAACAGAGCGCCGCACGCGCCGTGTTGGTCCGTACCGAGACGCGCCTCGCGGAGCTGGACGGGTCGGCCCGGGTCGGCGGCGACGAGGCGGAGCGGTCGCGCACCTCCGTGGCGGACCAGCGCGAGCTGGACGAGGCCAAGCGGCTGCGTATCGAGTGGAACGACGCCTTCTGGAAGTCCTTCGGCTACTGGGAGCACCGCGTCGTCACCGGTCCCGACCCGAAGCTGTACGACTGCTTCAACCAGTCCGACGCCATGGTCTCCGACATCTCCAGCGTGGTCTCGGACTTCATCGCGAGCGGCAAGCCGTACGCGGTCACCGACTCCGCCGAGCTGGGCGTCGAGGAGTTCAAGCGGCAGAACACCGCCGTACGGGCCGCCGTCGTCCTCTCCAACAGCGCGGCGGAACTGGACGAGTTGCTCGCGGCGGTGGCCGACCCGGCCGCCGACCGGCAGGCCCGGGCCCGTACCGAGCTGAAGCGGTATCTGCTGGGCCCCGACGAACCGACGTCGATGGAGCAGTTCAACGCGGCGAACCGGGAGCTGGCCGAGAAGGCACAGGTCCGCAACGCGGGCGTCGAGCAGCGGCTCGCCGAGCCGGAGAGCGCGCCGCCGCCGGACGACTCCGCGCCGGCCGCCGAGCCCGAGGTCAATGACCTGGACTCCCCGGTACGCGGATAGCCCGGCCGGCCCGCGAGGGACGGCGGGAACGGTACGACAGGCCCGGTGGGGCGCCTCGACGGCGGCCCACCGGGCCTGTCGTCGTCCGGGCCGGCGCCATGGGCTCGACGGGGTATCAGAGCCGTGTGACGGCACTCACAGAGAATGGTGAACAGGGGAAGACAACCAACAATCGCTACAACTTGTCTTCCTTTCCGATGAACGATAAATCTGCTCCTGATGTGAGTGTGATCGTCGGGGCATATGAGGCAATGCCCTACTTGATCCGCTGCCTGGAATCGGTCGAGGCCCAGACCCTGGGCGCCGACCGCATCGAGATCGTCGCCATCGACGACGGCTCGACCGACGGCACGGGGGAATATCTGGAGGAATTCGCGGCCAGGACCGCCATCCCGACCAGGGTGGTACGCCAGGCCAATTCGGGCGGCCCCAGCGGGCCGCGCAACGTGGGCATCGGCCTGGCCCGGGGGCGCTATCTCTTCTTCCTCGACGCGGACGACTATTTCGCCGAGGAATCCCTGGAGCGGATGGTCGCCATGGCCGACCGCGCCGGTACGGACGTGGTGCTCGGCAAGGTCGAGGGCGTGAACAGGGGCGCGCCCGGGTCGATGTGGCGCCGTACCGCCGAGCGCGTCGACATCTACGACTCGAAGGTGATCTACACGCTGAGCGCGCAGAAGCTGTTCCGGCGCGCGCTCGTCGAGCGGCTGGATCTGCGGTTCGACGAGGGGCTGAAGACCGGTGAGGACGCCCTCTTCACCCTGGAGGCGTACATCCGGGGCAAGGGTGTCTCCGTCATAGCGGATTACACCTGCTATTACCTGGTCGGCCGGGACGACGGCAAACACGTGACCAAGAGCGGCAGTTATACGCTCCGGTTCGATTCGGCCGGTGCGCTGATGGCGCTCATCACCGACCTGGTGCCGGCGGGCCCGAAGCGCGATCAGCTGATGGTCAGACCCTTCACCGTCGGACTGATCCAGCAGTTCGGCCACGGCGTCCTCAAGCAGCCGAAGAAGATCCAGCGGCACAAGCTGGAACTCGCGGCGCCGCTGATGGAGCGCTACTGGACCCCCGGCGTCGCCCGGCGCATCAAGGTCGCCGAACGGCTGCGGTTGCAGTGCGTGGCCCTGGGCCGGCTCGATCTGCTGGCGGACATGCTGGCCTTCGTCAAGGCGGAGACCGTTCCCGAGGTGGTCCACCGCGGCCGGGACCGCGCGCCCCATCTCGTCTTCCCGCACTTCGGGGACAAGTCCTCCGGAATATCGGAGGAGATGTACGAGGTGACCGTGCCCGACTGGCTGGGCAAGCCGGGGCTGCGGCGCATCGAGGCGCCCAAGGACGTACGCCGACGCAAGTCGCTGGCGCGCAGGGTCGGACGCCGCTTGCGCGCCCAGGCACAGGCCCTGGCGACGCTGCGCAACCGCGTCGCGTGACCCGCTTCCGTCCGGACGACAGGTGACCCGGCGCTTCCGGACCAGCGAACGATCCGCTTCTGTCCGGGCCGCATGGGCGTGGCCCGGACGGGCACCCGACAGGGACGACAGCAACACCGCCGGTGGTACCGGACCGGCGCTCGCCCGCGCGCGCCAGCTCCGGAACGCACCCCCGTGCGCCCCCGATTCACCCGTCCAAGACGGCCAACAGCGTCCCTTAATGGAGATGGTGGGTAAAATCGGACCGGTCGGGCGGAGCCCGGCGGCATCGAAGATCAGCAGGGGATGGGGACCGTGAAGGCACTCGTACTGTCCGGCGGGGCGGGCACCCGCCTGCGCCCGATCACGCACACCTCCGCGAAACAGCTCGTCCCCGTGGCGAACAAGCCGGTTCTCTTCTACGGCCTGGAGTCCATCGCCGAGGCGGGCATCACGGAGGTCGGCGTCATCGTCGGGGACACCGCCGAGGAGATCAAGGAGGCCGTCGGCGACGGCTCCCGGTTCGGCATAGAGGTCACCTACCTCCAGCAGGACGCCCCCCTCGGACTCGCCCACGCCGTCCTCATCGCCCGGGACTTCCTCGGCGACGACGACTTCGTGATGTACCTCGGGGACAACTTCATCGTCGGCGGCATCAGCGGTCTGGTGGACGGCTTCCGCGAGGAGCGGCCCGACGCGCAGATCCTGCTGACGAAGGTGCCCAACCCGACCTCCTTCGGCGTGGCCGAACTGGACGCCGAGGGAAGGGTGGTGGCCCTGGAGGAGAAGCCCGCGGAGCCCAAGAGCGATCTCGCGCTCGTCGGCGTCTACCTCTTCACTCCGGCCGTCCACGAGGCCGTGCGCGCCATCGAGCCCTCCTGGCGGGGCGAGCTGGAGATCACGCACGCCATCCAGTGGCTGATCGACCAGCGGCGCGACGTGCGCTCCACCACCATCTCCGGGTACTGGAAGGACACCGGCAACGTCACCGACATGCTGGAGGTCAACCGCTCCGTGCTGGAGACCGTGGAGCCCTGCCGCGACGGCAGCGTGGACGAGGCGACCGAGATCATAGGGCGGGTCAGGATCGAGGCGGGCGCGCGGGTCACCGGAAGCCGTATCGTCGGTCCCGCGATCATCGGCGCGGACACCGTGGTCCACGACGCCTATGTCGGCCCCTTCACGTCCATCTCGGAAGGGTGCAGGATCGAGGACAGCGAGATCGAGTACTCCATCGTCCTGCGCGGCTCCTCCATCACCGGCGTGCGCCGGGTGCAGGCATCGCTGATCGGCCGGGACGTCGAGATCACCCCCGCGCCCCGTACCCCGTCCGCCCACCGACTCGTCCTCGGCGACCACAGCAAGGTGCAGATCTCCTCATGACCGACAGGATTCTCGTGACCGGAGGTGCGGGCTTCATCGGCTCGCACTACGTCCGTACGGTGCTCGGCCCCCAGGGGCCCGGCGACGTCCGGATCACGGTCCTCGACAGCCTGACCTACGCGGGCAACCCGGCCAACCTCGACGAGGTGCGCGACCACCCCGGATTCGCCTTCGTCCAGGGCGACATCTGCGACGCCGAACTCGTCGGCAGGCTGATGGCCGAGCACGACCAGGTGGTGCACTTCGCCGCCGAGTCGCACGTGGACCGCTCCATCGACGGCGGCGCGGAGTTCGTCCGCACCAATGTCGTCGGCACGCACACGCTGATCGCCGCCGCCCACCGCGCCGGGGTCCGTACCTTCGTGCACATCTCCACCGACGAGGTCTACGGCTCGATCGACGAGGGGTCCTGGCCCGAGACCCACCCGCTGGAACCCAACTCGCCCTACTCCTCGGCGAAGGCGTCCAGCGATCTGATCGCCCTCTCGTACCACCGCACCCACGGCCTCGACGTGCGGGTGACCCGCTGCTCCAACAACTACGGGCACCACCACTTCCCCGAGAAGGTCATCCCGCTGTTCATCACCAACCTGCTCGACGGCAAGAAGGTCCCGCTGTACGGGGACGGCGGGAACATCCGCGACTGGCTGCACATCGACGACCACGTCCAGGGCATCGAGCTGGTCCGTACGAAGGGCCGGGCCGGCCAGGTCTACAACATCGGCGGCGGCACCGAACTCTCCAACAAGGAGCTGACCGGGCTGCTGCTGGAGGCGTGCGGAGCCGACTGGGACACCAGCGTCGAGTACGTCACCGACCGCAAGGGCCACGACCGCCGCTACTCCGTCGACTGCTCCAAGATCCGCGACGAGCTGGGGTACGAGCCGCGCAAGGACTTCGCCACCGGCCTCGCCGAGACCGTGGAGTGGTACCGCGAGAACCGCGCCTGGTGGGAGCCGCTGAAGGCCAGGGCCGCGCTGTGAGCGCCTGGCTGGTCACCGGTTCCGGCGGGATGCTCGGCCAGGACCTGCTCGCCCGGCTCGACGCCGAGGGGGAGCGGACGGCCGGGCTCGACCGCGCCGCGCTCGACATCACCGACCCCGCCGCCGTACGCGCGGCCCTCGACACCCACGCACCCGCCGTGGTGGTCAACTGCGCCGCCTGGACCGCCGTGGACGACGCGGAGACCAGGGAGCCCGAGGCGCTCGCCGTCAACGGCACCGGACCGAGGGTCCTCGCCGAGGCGTGCCGGGAGTCGGGTGCCGTGCTGCTCCAGATCTCCACGGACTACGTCTTCCCCGGCGACGCGGGCACGCCGTACGCGGAGGACGCCCCGACCGGCCCGCACAGCGCCTACGGGCGTACCAAGCTGGCGGGGGAGCGCGCGGTGCTCGACACGCTCCCCGAGCGTGGCTACGTCGTGCGTACGGCGTGGCTGTACGGGGCGGGCGGCGGCAACTTCGTCCGCACGATGATCAAGCTGGAGTCCGTCAAGGACACCCTGGACGTGGTGGACGACCAGCGCGGTCAGCCCACCTGGACGGCCGATCTCGCCGACCGGCTGGTCCGGTTGGGCCGGGCGGCCCTCGCGGGGACGGCAGCGCCCGGTGTCTACCACGGCACCAGCGGCGGCGAGACCAGCTGGTTCGGCTTCACCCGGGAGATCTTCCGGCAGCTGGGCGCCGACCCGGAGCGGGTCCGTCCGACGACCAGCGCGGCCTTCGTACGGCCCGCGCCGCGGCCCGCGTACAGCGTGCTGGCGCACGACGCGTGGAAGTCGGCCGGAATCGACCCCATCAGGGATTGGCGTTCCGCACTCACCGAGGCGCTTCCCGAATTGCTGAGAGCCGAGCGCCACATGGGTGTTACCGGCCGGTAGATGTTTACGTACGGGGCTATTTCCCACTAAGTTCGCTGAGAATCATTCTCTGGTTGTTGATTCTCAGTGAAGGGCCCTTTACGTGGATCGCCACGGCTTCTTGCGCCATATGCACCGTGTGTACAAACCCCGTACCTATCTGGAAATCGGGGTAAACGACGGGCGCAGTCTGGCGCTGTCCCGGGTTCCCTCGGTGGCTGTCGACCCGGCTTTCCGGGTGGTCACGGACATCAGCTGCGATGTCCATCTGGTCAGGGCCACCAGCGACGACTTCTTCGCCCGCAAGGACCCGCTGATCCATCTGCGCAACGGCCGCAACCCGTTCCGCGCGCTGGCCCGCCGCGACCCGGTCAATCTGCTCGGCGGCGACCCGAAGCTGGAGCTGGCCTTCATCGACGGCATGCACCTCTTCGAGTACGCGCTGCGCGACTTCATGAATGTCGAGAGGCACTCCCGCTGGTCCAGCGTGATCCTGCTGGACGACATGCTGCCGCGTGACGTGGACGAGGCCGCCCGCGACCGGCACACCAAGTTCTGGGCCGGTGACGTCTACAAGGTCGCCCAGGTGCTGCGGCGCTACCGCCCCGACCTGCTGGTGGTCGACATCGACACCGCGCCGACCGGGGTGGTGGCCGTCTTCGGCGCCAACTCCGAGTCCACGGTGCTGAAGAACGCGTACGACAAGATCATCGAGGAGTACGTCGTCCCCGACCCCCAGGACGTGCCGCAGGAGGTGCTCGTCCGCAAGAACGCCGTGCGGCCCGAGGCGCTGCTCGGGGCCGGCTTCTGGCCCGGTCTGGTCCGGGCCCGCAACCTGCGCCGCTCGCGCTCGGCCTTCGTGCCGCTGCGCCGGCAGATCGAGGCGATCACGGGCTGACGCCGGACCGGTGGACAGGACGGTGGCGGGGGGGGGGGGGGGGGGGGGGGGGGCCCGGGCCCCCCCCCCCCGCCGCCCCCGGCCCCCCCCCCCCCCCCCCCCCCCCCCCGCGCGCCGCGCCCGCGCGGCGTCGGGCCCGGCGCCCTTGAACGGGGGCCCCCGCGGGGGGCCCCCCCCCGGGGGGGGCCGGGGGGGGGGGGGGCCGGGGCGGGGGGGGGGGGCGGCGGGCCCCCGCCACCGTGGCCGGCCGGTTCAGCCGCGCGCGGCCAACTCCGCCTGGTACGCCCGGCAGTTCTCGTACGACGGCAGCAGGCCCTGGGCCTCGGCCTCGGCGAGCGTCGGGGCGGCCGCGTCCTTGTCGGACAGCAGCGGGCGGACGGACTCGGGCCACTCGATGCCGAGCGCCGGGTCCAGCGGATTGACGCCGTGCTCGCGCTGCGGGGCGTACCCCTCGGAGCAGAGATAGACCACGGTCGCGTCATCGGTCAGCGCCATGAAGGCGTGTCCGAGACCCTCGGACAGATAGACCGCGCGGTGGTCCACGTCGTCCAGCGTGACGGCCTCCCAGCGCCGGTACGTCGGGGAGCCGACCCGGATGTCCACGACCACGTCGAGCACCGTACCGCGCACGCACTTCACGTACTTGGCCTGGCTGGGCGGCACATCGGCGAAATGGATGCCGCGCAGTGTGCCGCGGCTGGAGACGGAGCAGTTCGCCTGGGCGAGGTTCAGCGGATGGCCCACCAGCTTGGCGAACTCCTCCGCGCCGAACCACTCGTGGAAACTGCCGCGGCGGTCCGCGAAGATCTTCGGCTCATGCACCCAGGAGCCTTCGATCGAAAGCGGTTGCATCTGATCACATCCTTGTTCTGTCACGGGGAGTCGCTGTCGGCGGCCGGCAGTCGTCAGAGACGCGCCGCGAGCCGCCGGATCTTCTTGCGCGCCGCCGGGGGCAGCCGGCGCACGACCGGGCCGCCGAGGGAGCGCAGCACCTTGCGCACGGACGCCCTGCGGCGCTGCACCGTCACCACCCGGACGAGCAGCGGATCGACCTGGGGCAGGTCGCCGCGGTCCAGCCGGACACGGCCGTCCTCGGTGACGGGGACCTCGCACAGGTCCAGCGCCGGGTCCTGCTCGCCGTCCAGCCGGACGGCGAGCCGCGCGGGGCCCGCGGGCAGCCCGGGGACGCGCGGGGGCACATCGAGGTGGGCCCGGCCGTGGTCGGGGCGCAGCGTGGCGGGGGCGGTCCTGACGGTGCCGTCAGCCCCGGTCAGCACCAGCTCGACCGCGCGGGAACCCGAGGCGGTGCCGGTGAACACGTCGAGACGCAGCTCGGAGCGGCTGCCCGGCATCCGGAAGACGGGGCGGTCCGCCAGATAGGCGGCCATCTTCTTGGCGCGGCCCGCGACATCGAGGGTGAGGTTGCCGTACGGGTCGGTGAAGTACGGGATGACCGGCCGGCCGGGCGTACCGAGCACGGCGGGCAGGCACTTGGCGTCCACCTGCGGCGCCCGGTCCGCGCCGAGCCTGGCCTTGCGTACGAGCCCGAGGCCGCGCAGCGGCACCCAGACGTCCCAGAAGCCGCGCGAGACCCGGCCCCTGCCCTTGACGGCCTCGCTGGTGACATGGCCGGTGCCGTACAGGACGACCTCGTACACGTCCTCCGCCGCCTTCGCGGGACTCTCCGTCTTCGCGGGGCTCCGCTCCTTCGTGGCGCTGTCCGCCTCCGCCGCGCTCGCGGTGGCGTCCGCCGGCTTCGGTTCCGTGACCTTCTCGATCTTGACGGTGAACTGCGCGGGGCACGGCCACTCGACGGCCGTCTCCCGGTTGCGCAGCGAGATCTCGCCCTTGAACTCGTCCATGTCGTCGGTCACGTCGAGGAGTTCGCCGTCCGGGAGGAGGCCCTCGGTGATCTCCGGGTGCAGGAAGTAGCGGCCGTCGCGGCGGACGAAGCGCAGCGGACGCTGCTCCTCGCCGTGCACCAGCCGACCCGTGACGGTGAGCGCGATCCTGCCGTCCTGCTCCCAGACGAAGTCCTCCAGACGGGCCGCGCCCGTCACCGACTTGGCGAAGGCGGCGGCCTTGAGCAGCCCTTCGCGGTCGTCGGCGCGCAGCAGGGTGGAGCGCAGCCGGGTCAGGGCGCCGAGCCCGTCGTGCACACCGTCGTGCATGAAGTCCCGCGCCAGCGGCCGCACGGCGTCGCACATCTCGTCCAGGTACTCCGGCGTGTAGCCGAGAACCGACGGCTCGCTCAGCCGTGCGAGCATTTCGACCCGGTAGAAGCGCCGCAGCAACCGGTCGCGGAATTCACCCGGTTCAGTGTTGTTCTCGACGACCTTGAGGACCTCGCGGAGGTTGCCGTAGTACCCGGAGGGCACGATCCGCGCCGATCCGGCGTTCTGGCCGTCGTCCCGCTTCGAGTAGTAGTAGCAGGTGTAGTTCCCCAGAATGGAGACGACCTTGGCGGGGAAATACGCCTGCATCATGTACAGCTGGTCCTCCAGCCGCCGCTTGCCCTCCGGGTAGGCGATGCCGTTCTCGCGGAGAAACTCCGTACGGAACATCTTGTGCGGGGTGAGGCTGTCGTACAGCGGTGCGTTCGTCAGATCGCACTTTTCTCGGGTCGTCCTGAAAACGCCGTGCGGAACACCGCGGAAATTGGACGCCACCTTGCCGATGACGATGTCCGAGCCGTTGCGGTGGCCCATCTCGTACAGCCGGCGCAGCGCGTCGGACGCCAGGTGGTCGTCCTGGTCGAGGAACTGGACGTACTCGCCCGCCGCCTCCGCGACCCCGATGTTCCTGGGTTTGCCCGGCCAGCCCGAGTTGGGGATGTGGATCGCCCGGAAGTGCGGATGTTCCTCGGCGAGTTTGTCGAGCCGGGCCGGTGTGTCGTCCGTCGAGCCGTCATCGACGAAAAGCACTTCGAAATCCTCGGCCGGCAGGGTCTGGGCCAGCAGTGAATTCACGCAGGGATCGATGTACTTCCCCGGGTTGTACACCGGAATGACGACACTCACTTTTACTGGCATGTACGGATGGCCCATCTCGTGTTGTGGTTCTCGGGGGGGTTCGAGGCTGAAAGAGCCGCCATGATCGGCGACGTACGAGGGCGCCGTCCCGGTCAGCGTAGCGCCGGGGGGACAGGCGATGTATCCCGACTGTTGTTACACCTGTCAGACCGCTGTCGCGGCGGCCCGGTTGTCCTGTTGACGCGAGTTTGACCCTCGGGACGCACCTCACTCGTGTCCCATCCAGTGAAATGGACCACCTCCGTCCGGTCC
The DNA here is from genome assembly GCF_042900885.1 of Streptomyces sp. NPDC012835. Lineage (NCBI taxonomy): Bacteria > Bacillati > Actinomycetota > Actinomycetes > Kitasatosporales > Streptomycetaceae > Streptomyces > Streptomyces sp. NPDC012835. The sequence goes on along the minus strand of NZ_JBIBBW010000002.1, from coordinate 765,224 downwards.
GGTCCGCGTACGCTGGAGCGGGCCCGCCCGGCAGCGGTACGGGCGTACGAGAGCGCGAGAACAAGAGGCTGAGCACGGTGGCAGCGACACGGCAGGACGCGGTGGCACAGGCTCGCAGGATCGTCGTCAAGGTCGGCTCCTCCTCGCTCACCACCGCCTCCGGAGGACTCGACGCGGACCGGGTCGACGCGCTGGTCGACGTGCTCGCCGCCGTCAGGGGCCGGGCGCACGCGGCGGGCGGGGGCGAGCGGGAGATCGTGCTCGTGTCGTCCGGTGCCATCGCCGCCGGACTCGCCCCGCTGGGACTGCCCCGCCGCCCCCGCGACCTGGCCCGCCAGCAGGCCGCGGCCAGTGTGGGGCAGGGGCTGCTGGTCGCCCGGTACACCGCCTCGTTCGCCCGGTACGGCGTACGCGTCGGGCAGGTGCTCCTCACCACGGACGACACCAGTCGCCGGGCCTCGTACCGCAACGCCTACCGGACGCTCGACCAACTCCTCGGCATGGGCGCCCTGCCGGTCGTCAACGAGAACGACACCGTCGCCACCGCCGAGATCCGCTTCGGCGACAACGACCGGCTGGCCGCCCTCGTCGCCCATCTCGTCCGCGCCGACCTCCTCGTGCTGCTCTCCGACGTCGACGGGCTCTACGACGGCGACCCGAGCCGGCCCGGCGCCTCCCGGATCGCCGAGGTGCGCGGCCCCGAGGACCTGGCCGGTGTCTCCATCGGCAGTACCGGCAAGGCGGGAGTGGGCACCGGCGGGATGGTCACCAAGGTCGAGGCCGCCAGGATCGCCGCCGAGGCGGGCATCCCGGTGGTGCTGACCTCCGCCAGCCGGGCCGCCGACGGCCTCGCGGGCCGTGACACCGGCACGTACTTCCACCCCACGGGACGCCGCTCGGCGGGCCGGCTGCTGTGGCTGGAGCACGCCTCCACCCCGCTGGGCGCCCTCACCCTGGACGACGGCGCGGTCCGGGCCGTCGTGCAGCGGCGCACCTCGCTGCTGCCGGCCGGGATCGCCGCCGTGGAGGGCGAGTTCAGCGCGGGTGACCCGGTCGAGCTGCGGGATCCGGCGGGCCGGCCGGTCGCGCGGGGGCTGGTCAACTTCGACGCCAAGGAGATCCCCCAGCTGCTCGGCCGTTCGACCAGAGAGCTGGCACGTGAACTCGGCCCCGCCTACGAGCGCGAGGTCGTACACAGAGACGATCTGGTCGTCCTGCATCCCTGACCCGGCCCTGAAACGGCTGAAAGTCCGGCCTTCGGGCAGGCACCTTTACCAAAACGGCCCCACGTTCCGCCCGGGACTGGTCAACTTTGTCCCAGGGGTACAGGCGGGGTACAGCACGACGACGCAACAACAGGAGGCCGCTGGTGAGACGAGCGCGCCCCGGGGCGGTGCCCCGAGGGACCGGTGGCAGCGCCGACGCCCGGCGGGCGACGGGTGAGAAACGAGCCCTGACCAGCGTCGAAGCGGGGGACGCCTTCGACGGCGGCGCCGGAGCCGCCGACGCCGACGACGGACGGCGACGGGAGGCTGCACCGACGGCGGACGTGTCCGGGGAGGGACGCCCGGTGTCGAAGCTGTGGCACATCACGCTGAGCGTTTCGGGCCGGGAAGCGCCGCTGACGGAGGTCAGGCGTGGTCTCGAACAGCTCGCCCACGACCATCCCTTCCTGCTGACGAGCAGATACGCCAACGACCACGCGGAGATCCGCTACTGGGAGGAGGCCCGGGACCTGCACGACGCCGCCGCGGTGGCGCTGCGGCTCTGGGGCGAGCACCGCTCCACCGCGAAGCTGCCGCCGTGGGAGATCGTGGGCCTGGAGGTCATCGACCGCGAGACGTACCACCTGCGCATCGCGGAGGGATACGGTCCGCCCCCGGCGGCGCCGGTCGGAGTCCATCCGTTCTGACGGACGGCGGTGCCGGCGTCGTACGGACGGCCGAGGCGGTGGCCCCCGGGTCACCGCCGTGTCTCGGAGTGCGGAATACGTGCCGAATGCCCGCAGGGCGCGCATTACCCTGCGGGACATGACCTCGCTCTCGCCGTACGACAACCTCACCCCGGTCGCCAGGGCCGCCTACCGGTCCCGCGCCGCGGCCGCCGACATCGCGCCGCTGCCGCGCGCGGCCAAGGACGACGCGCTGCTGGCCATCGCCGACGCGCTGGAGGTCCGTACCCACGAGATCGTCACGGCCAACGCCGAGGACGTCGCGCGGGCCCGTGAGGCGGGCACCGCCGAGTCGGTCATCGACCGGCTGACGCTGACCCCGGAGCGGATCAGGGCCATGGCAGGGGACGTACGGGACGTGGCCGCCCTGCCCGACCCGGTCGGCGAGGTCGTACGCGGTTCGACCCTGCCGAACGGCATCGACCTGCGCCAGGTGCGGGTCCCGCTCGGCGTGGTCGGGATCATCTACGAGGCCCGCCCCAACGTCACCGTGGACGCCGCGGCCCTCTGCCTGAAGTCCGGCAACGCCGTGCTGCTGCGCGGCTCCTCGTCCGCCATCGCCTCCAACACCGCGCTCGTCCGGGTGGTGCGCGACGCGGTCGGCGGCGCGGGACTGCCCGCCGACGCCGTCCAACTGGTCCCCGGCGAGGGCCGGGACGCCGTGCGGGAACTGATGCGGGCGCGCGGACTGGTCGACGTACTGATCCCGCGCGGCGGCGCCTCCCTGATCCGTACGGTCGTCGAGGGCTCCACCGTCCCCGTCATCGAGACCGGCACCGGCAACTGCCACGTGTACGTGGACGCCGACACCGATCTCGACATGGCCGTCGACATCCTGATCAACTCCAAGGCCCAGCGCCCCAGCGTCTGCAACGCCGCCGAGACGCTCCTCGTCCACCAGGACAGCGCCGCCGCCTTCCTGCCGCGCGCGCTGGACGCCCTGGCGGAGGCCGGGGTGACGGTGCACGGGGACGAGCGGGTGCTCGCGTACGCGGCGGGCACGAAGGCGACGGTCGTACCGGCGACGGAGGACGACTGGGAGAGCGAGTACCTGTCGTACGACATCGCCGCCGCGGTCGTCGACTCCCTGGACGCGGCCGTCCGGCACATCCGGCTCTGGTCGTCCGGCCACACCGAGGCGATCGTCACCACGTCGCAGGCCGCCGCCCGCAGGTTCACCCAGTTGGTCGATTCCACGACGGTCGCCGTGAACGCGTCCACGCGGTTCACGGACGGCGGGCAGTTCGGCTTCGGCGCCGAGATCGGCATCTCCACCCAGAAACTGCACGCGAGGGGGCCGATGGGGCTGCCCGAGCTGACCTCCACGAAGTACATCGTCACCGGCGACGGGCACATCCGGTAGCGCTTCACCGCGCGGTGGAACACCGGACGGGTGTGAGGAACGCCAAGCCGGGAGAGTTCCGACTCCGCCTGCCCAAAACGCCCCTCCCGGTCTACTCTGAAGATGTGCCGGACGACGTGGGGGGCAGGCCGTTTCCTGACGGCCGCGAGCCCGACGACGACCGCGGAGGCGCGGACAAGGACTTCGCCTCCGTGGTATTCGACGAGGACTTCGTCAGATCCGCGACCATCCACGAACCCTCCGCCGTCGAGCGGCTGCTCGCCGCCGCCCAGGCACGCGCCGAGGCCGAGGCCGCCCGCGCCAGATCCGGCGGCGGCTCCCACGACGACGACCAGTACGACGATCAGTTCGAGCTGTACGGCCGCGACGGCGCGTACGGCCCCGAGCACGGTTACGGGAGCGGCTACGACCCCGACGACCCCGACGGGGGCGCCGGCCCCTACGGGCGCCACGGCGGCACCCTGCGGCCCTACCGGGGCAGTGCCCGCTGGCACCGCCCGGTCGCCTGGCTGCTCGCCCTGGTGATGGGCATCGGCATGGTCGCGCTGGCCTTCACCGCCGTCTACCGGGGCGGCGCGAGCAGCCGCGACGGCCAGGTGCCCCAGCCCGCCACCACGGGGGTCGACAAGCCGGGCCGGAGCACGCCGTCCGCCGAGGCACCCCGCTCGGCGCCCGCCGCTTCGGCCGCGCCGGGTGGGACCGGGCTGCCTCACGACCTGAACGGGTGAGTGCGGGCCAACCGGAAGTTGCCGACTTCTCCGGCGTTTACGTTCGACCCCTCCGACCTACCCTCAAGGTATGGCAGGGCACGGAGACCCACCCGAGGGGGAACCCGACGGACCCCCTGGCGGTGAGGACGACGAGTACCGATCCGTCGTCTTCGACGAGTCGTTCATCCGCGCTGCCCACCTCCAGGAGTTCTCCGCGCGCGAGCGGATGACCGACCGCGCCCACGCCGTGCGCAGACTCCCGCCGCACCTGCCGACCGGGTCACCGGGCAGGGGCTGGGGGAGCCGGGGCAGAAGACGCTTCGGAAGCGGCCCGAGACAGCTTCTGCTGCTCCTGCTGGTTCTGGTGATCTCCTTCGGCACGGCCGTCTATCTGGGCCTGCGCAACCCCTACCGGCCGCCGCCGGTCCGCGCGGCCGAGCAGGCGCGGATCTCGGTGATCCCGCTGGCCCCCGAGGGGCCGGTGCCGGGCGGCGCCCCCGGTGAGCTGCTCGCGCGCAGCCCCGCCGCGCGGTTCCGGGTGGGGGCCGAAGGGATCACCGTGCCCGCCGCCCGCCCCACCGGGGACTTCGCGGAGGGCCAGGTGGTGGCCGCGCTGGCCGTCGTCAAGGACTACCTCGTCGCCTCGTCCCTCGACCCGGACGTCCTGATGGGCCGTACGGTACGGCCCGTCCGCGTGCTGCTCGACCCCGAGCAGCAGGGGCAGTTCGACCGCAGCTTCACCGATCCGGCCGACGACGGGCAGCACGCCCCGATCGGCTGGCTGGTGCGCTTCGACCCGGCGAAGGTGGCGTTCGCCGACAGTCGGGTGCGGGTGCGCGGCTCACTGCGGTACGAGGAGAAGGCGCCCGGGACGCTGGAGGTGGTCTCGGACCACGTCTTCGTCTACACCCTGCGGCCGAGCGGGTCCACCGCCCCGCCCGCGACGGACGCCTCGCTGTTCACCGTACGGCGCGAGCTGCGCTTTCGGCTCACCGTCGACGATCTGCCCCGGCATCAGGCTGCGCTGCTGAGCAGTTCGGCCCAGGTGGGCCCGCAGTCCTGCTCGGCCGATGTGCCCAGGGCGCTGCGTCCGCTGCTGGCGGGCGAACGGGCGAAGCCGCACAACCCGGCCGCCACCGACCCGTACGCGACGGGCCCCGTGCCGTCCGCCCTCTGCGGCGCGCTGTCCCCGCCGGCGGAGCCGGGCGGGGCGGAGAGCGGTCCGGCCCGCTGACTCCCGTGGACCGGGGTCGGGCCGGACCACCACCGGGGTCCGGCCCGACCGCTGCCCGCCCGCGAGCCGGAGGTCAGGGCCGGCCCGGCCCCTCGTCCGTACCGCCGCTGCCGCCGGACCCACTGCCGCCGGACCCGCTGCCGTTGTCGCGGTCGCCGTCGCCCGAGGCGCGGTTGCCGCCCGTCCCGCCGCCTCCCGTGAACTTGTCGCGCAGCTTGCCGCCCAGATCGCCGGCCCCGCCCGCGATGTCGCCGACCAGCTTCATCAGCGGGTCCTTGCTGCCGCGGACCGTGTCCGCGTAGTGCGAGGCGGAGTCGCGGAAGGAGTCCGTGACCGAGGTGTCCCTGTCCTCCGCACGGCGCGGGTAGTGGCCGTCCATGATCCGCTGGAAGTCGCGGCTCTCGGACCACTTCTTCAGCTCGGCGGCCCGCACGGTGGTGAACGGGTGCGTGCGCGGCAGCACATTGAGGATCTTCAGCACCGAATCGCGCAGATCGCCGCCGGACTCGTACTCCTCGGCCTGCGCCAGGAACGCGTCCACGTTCATCTCGTGCAGATGGTTACCACCGGCGATCTTCATCAGACCGCGCATCGAAGCCCGTATGTCCTGCCCGACCAGCAGCCCGGCCCGGTCCGCCGACAGCTCCGATTTGCGGAACCACTCGCGCAGCGCCGTCACGATCGCCATGATCGCGACATTGCCCAGCGGGATCCAGGCGACCTTGAGCGCGAGACCGGTGAGGAAGAGCAGTATCGTCCGGTAGACGGAGTGACCCGACAGCGCGTGGCCCACCTCATGGCCCACGACGGCCCGCATCTCCTCCTCGTCGAGCAGCTCCACCAGCCCTGTGGTGAGCACGATGATCGGCTCGTCCAGACCGATGCACATCGCGTTGGGCTTCGGGTCCTGCGCCACGTACATGACGGGGACCTTTTCCAGGTCCAGGATGTAGCAGGCGTCCAGCAGCATGGCGTGCAGATGCGTGAACTGGGCGTCGCTCACCCGCACCGAGTCGGAGAGGAAGAGCAGCCGCAGGCTCCGCTCGGGCAGCAGTCCGCTCAGCGCCTTGAAGACCGTGTCGAACCCGCTCAGCTTGCGCAGGGCGACCAGTGCCGAGCGGTCCGCGGGGTGTTCGTACGCCCGGGAGGAAATACCGGGGAAGCGCTTGCGCTGCCTGCTCGGCACCTTCTCGTGGCCGGCGGCCCCGCCGTCGGCCGCGTCGTGACGGTCGTCTGTCATGGATATCCCCTGTTCGTACGAGTCCGAGCTCGTCCCCCTGACGGCCTCCACCCTAGAGGCTGGCGCTACCGTGTGGCGGGGGCCCGTGGCTGAGCCCCGGGGGGAAAACGCCCCCGGCCCCAGCCGGAAAAGACCGAGGAGCACAACCGACATGCCGGAGACCGTCACACTGCTCGCCGCCGCGTCCGATCAGCAGGGACCGGGCCGTACGGTGCCGATCGTGCTGGTCGTCTGCCTGGTCGGAGCCGCCTTCCTCGCCTGGTTCCTGCTGCGCGGATACCGCGACAACGATCACAACGACTGAGTCGGCGTGAGCGTGCCCGGCGGCCCCGCATACGATGTGCCCGAAGTCTCCGCTCCGACTTCCCCACGATCCCCGAGGAAAAGGGCCCGCAGAAGATGAGCCTCACCGGCACCGCCGCCAACCTGGTCATGCTCGCCGAGGGCGGCGAGGGCGGCCAGCACGAAAGCCTCAACCCGGCCCTGATCGGTGGCAGCGCCCTGTTCGTGCTGCTCCTGCTGCTGTGGATCACCACCCGCTTCAACCGCGACCGCTGACGCGGCGTCGCGATCCGGTGCCAGTAGGCTGTGGCCGCATGGGAGAGCAGCAGGCGTCCACCGGCCCCGTCCCCGTTCCCGACACCGGATCAGGCCGCGGTAAGCGTCGACTCGGCGTCATGGGCGGGACGTTCGACCCGATCCACCACGGGCACCTCGTGGCGGCCAGCGAGGTCGCCGCGCTGTTCCACCTCGACGAGGTGGTGTTCGTGCCGACCGGGCAGCCGTGGCAGAAGAGTCAGCGAGCGGTCTCCCCGCCCGAGGACCGCTACCTGATGACGGTCATCGCCACGGCGTCGAACCCGCAGTTCTCGGTCAGCCGGATCGACATCGACCGGGGCGGCGCCACGTACACCATCGACACGCTGCGGGACCTGCGGAACCTCAACGACGACGCGGACCTCTTCTTCATCACCGGCGCCGACGCGCTCTCCCAGATCCTGAGCTGGCGCGATCACGAGGAGCTGTTCTCGCTCGCCCACTTCATCGGAGTCACCCGGCCGGGCCACGATCTGACGGACGACGGACTGCCGAAGGGCGGGGTCTCGCTGGTGGAGGTGCCGGCGCTGGCGATCTCGTCGACCGACTGCCGGGACCGGGTGGCCAAGGGCGATCCGGTCTGGTACCTGGTGCCGGACGGTGTCGTGCGCTATATCGACAAGCGGCAGTTGTACCGCGGCGAATGAGCCACGGAGAGGGGCACCGTGAACGACCGACAGCAGCCGTACGATCCGTACGACCCGTATTACGCGCAGCCCTCCGTCGTCGGTTACGACGAATACGGGCAGCCGGTGTATCAGCAGCCCCAGCAGAACCAGCCTCAGCAGAACCAGCCTCAGCAGAACCAGGCCCAGCAGCAGTACGACGCCTATGGGCAGCCGCAGCAGCAGGGGTACGGCTATGACCCCTACGCCCAGCCGGATCAGCCGCACCCGCAGCAGCCGTACGACCCGTACGCGCAGCAGCAACAGCAGCAACAGGGGTACGGATACGACGGGTACGGCTACGACACGGGCAGCCAGCAACCGGTCGGCGTCGACACCGACCGGCAACAGCAGCAGTGGAACATCCCGCAGCAGCAGGCCCCCCAGCAGGCCGTCTCCGAGGCGCGGCACGGCGCCGCCCCCGCGCCCGAACCCTTCGCCCCCGAACCGCCCCCGGCATCCGCGGCGCCGGTCCCGCCCGCCTCGTCCGTCCCGCCCGAGCGGGGCGGCGCGCCCGAGGCCGCCGTGCCGGGGCAGCGGCGGCCCGACACCGACGAACGCGACTACAAGACGGAGCAGTTCTCCTTCATAGAGGAGCCGAGCGAGGACTCCGAGGACGTCATCGACTGGCTCAAGTTCACCGAGAGCCGCTCCGAGCGCCGCGAGGAGGCCAAGCGCCGGGGCCGCAGCCGCGTCGTGGCCCTGGTCGTCGCGCTCGTCCTGGTGGTCGGCGCCGGCGTGGGCTACCTCTGGTGGGCCGGCGCGCTGCCCGGTCTCTCCTCGTCCGAGGAGAAGGCGAGCGCCGTCTCGGGGCCCCAGAAGCGCGACGTCATCGTCGTGCACCTGCGCAGCACGAAGCAGAAGGACACCTCCACGGCGCTGCTGGTCAACAACTCCACGACCGGTAAGGGCACCACCGTCCTGCTGCCCAACTCCCTCGCGGTGGCCGACGACGAGGGAGTCTCCACGACGCTCGGCAAGTCCGTGGACGAGGACGGCTCCGACGCCACCCGCGATTCCGTCGGCACGCTGCTCGGCACCAAGATCTCCGGCACCTGGCGGCTGGACACCCCGTACCTGGACACGCTCGTCGAACTCGTCGGCGGCATCGAGGTGGACACGGACACCGAGGTGCCCGGCGCGAAGAAGGGCGACGACGCGCTGGTGAAGAAGGGCGACAAGCAGACCCTCAGCGGCAAGATGGCCGTCGCCTACGCCACCTACCGGGCGCCCGACGAGGCCGAGGGCAAGCAGCTCCAGCGGTTCGGGCAGGTTCTCCAGGGCGCGCTGCGCAAGGTCTCCGACGATCCGAAGTCGGCGACCATCACGGTGGAGACCCTGGGACAGATCCTCGACCCCTCGCTGCCGGAGAAGGACCTCGGCGCCGCGCTCGCCAAGCTCGCCGAACACGCCAAGGTGGGCGACTACGGGACGACGCTCCTGCCCGTCCAGGAGAACGGCACGCTCAGCGAGGAGACCGCCGACAGCGTGGTGAAGGACATTCTCGGCGGTTCCGTCAGCGCCCCCGAGCAGGGCGCGGCGGTCCGGGTCGGCGTGAAGAACGCGAGCGGTGACCAGGACGCGGCGGAGTCGGCCCGTATCTCGCTGGTCAACGGCGGCTACGGCTTCGTGGACGCCGGGACGGCCGAGGCGGTGACATCGTCACGCGTCACCTACGGGGACGACGCGAAGAAGGCGCAGGCGGAAGAGGTCGCCAAGACCCTCGGTCTGCCGGCGAGCGCGGTGCAGAAGGCCAAGGCGGCGGCGAACGCCGATGTCTCCGTCGTCCTCGGCCAGGATTACAAGATCAATTAACTGGGAGCGGCGCCGGCGCCCGCCGGATCGGGCGCCGAGGGGCGGGGGTGATCCCCGCCCCTCGGCGGGGAGCGCGGGCTGTCGGTGGTCCGTGAGATCCTGGGTCTCTCCACGACCGTCTACGAAAGCCTGCCAGTGACCGCTACTGATCGTTCCCTTCAGCTCGTCAACGCCGCGGCCCAGGCCGCGGCGGACCGGCTCGCCCACGACATCATCGCGTACGACGTCAGCGACGTGCTGTCCATCACGGACGCCTTCCTGCTCGCCTCCGCGCCCAACGACCGCCAGGTCAAGTCGATCGTCGACGAGATCGAGGAGCGGCTCCAGAAGGAACTGGGCGCCAAGCCGGTGCGCCGCGAGGGCGACCGCGACGCGCGCTGGATCCTCCTGGACTACGTGGACATCGTCATCCACGTGCAGCACAGCGAGGAGCGCGTCTTCTACGCCCTGGAGCGGCTCTGGAAGGACTGCCCCGAGCTGTCGCTGCCCGAGGACGCCGTCAAGACCCGTGGCAAGGCCAGGGAGCACGCCGACGCCACCGGAGACCACACCGGGATCGCCGGTGACGCGGAAGGTGAGTTGAGCTGAACGGCGCGCAGGGCGGCCGGGGCCGCCGCATCGTCCTGTGGCGCCACGGCCAGACGGCCTGGAACCTGGAGCGCCGCTTCCAGGGCTCCACGGACATCGAGCTGACCCCCGAGGGCCTCGCCCAGGCCCGGCGGTCGGCGCGTCTGCTGGCCTCGCTGAAGCCGGACACGATCGTCGCGTCCGACCTCCGGCGTGCCGTCGCCACCGCCGGTGAGCTGGCCTCGGTCACGGGGCTCGGCGTCACGTACGAGGCCGGGCTCCGCGAGACCTTCGCGGGGGCCTGGCAGGGGCTGACCCACGAGGAGATCGTCGGCCGGTACGGCGATCAGTACGCCGCCTGGAAGCGCGGCGAGCCCGTGCGGCGCGGCGGGGGCGAGCTGGAGACCGAGGTCGCGGACCGCGCGGCACCCCTGGTGCTGCACCACGCCGACGCGCTGCCCGACGGCGGCACCCTGGTCGTGGTCAGCCACGGCGGCACGATCCGGACCACCATCGGCCGGCTGCTCGGCCTGGAGTCGTACCACTGGGAAGGGCTCGGCGGGCTCTCCAACTGCTGCTGGTCGGTCCTGGGCGAGGGCGCGCGCGGCTGGCGGCTCCTGGAGCACAACGCCGGCACCCTCCCGGAGCCGGTCCTCGGCGACGACGACTGAGCGGCCCCGGACGGTGGCCGGGGCCGGATTTCGCTTTCCGGCAGGTCGCAGGCTAAAGTTCTTCTTGTTCGCAGCGCGGAGCGCGGGGAACACGCGGGGCTATAGCTCAGTTGGTAGAGCGCCTGCATGGCATGCAGGAGGTCAGGAGTTCAATTCTCCTTAGCTCCACAATCAGTAAGAGACATACCGCATCGAATCCCGTCCCCCGCTGGGGGCGGGATTTTTTGTCGAGTGCGCACCCGGGCCGCCGGTGGGCGGGGTGATCTTGAGGGCCCCGGCCGGTTTCACCCGCCCCGAGCAGGGAATGTCATCCGGACTTACTCGTCCAGCCTTTACAGGCACGGCACTTCAGGCTGTCCGCAGGTCGTTCGCGTGACAGAATCGGACGGCCGGAGGGGGGCGAAGAACCGGACCGGGAGCTGGAGCTGACTGATGGGTGCCCACAGGCGTAAATGCGACTGGTGCGGCAGTGGCACGCCGATCGTCCGTGACATGGACCCGGTCAACGCCGACTACCAGTACTGGTGCGAGGAGTGCGCGCGGGCGCTGATCATAAAAGGCGACCCCATCGAGACGTACCGGGAGCTGGAGGGCGAGCCGATCTACGGCCGGCTGGTCGAGGAGCACTGCACCCTCAAGCGGTTCTACTCGTTCGCCACGGCCTGAGTCCCCGCACCCCGCCCGGAATCGATTTGGTGGTGGGCGGCGGGACCGTTAAAGTTGGCGATGTCGCCGAGGGAAACCCCGGTGGCGCCTCGCGAGGGGCTATAGCTCAGTTGGTAGAGCGCCTGCATGGCATGCAGGAGGTCAGGAGTTCAATTCTCCTTAGCTCCACAGGTTCAGTACGAAGAGAAGCGGGCCATCCGAATCCGGATGGCCCGCTTCTTGCTGTGTCCTGGTCTCGTCGTGTCCTGGTCTTGTCGTGGCTCGGGGCAGGTGGTCGGGCGGGCCCGGCAGGCCCGCCCGACCGGCGGTCAACCGCGCCCGGGGCCAAGCGCCTTGCGGCGACTGCCGGTTCCGCCCGGCGGCAGCGCCGCGCGGGAGGGTGCCTTCTCCACCCTCGGCTGCGGCGGCGGTGCCTGCTCCAGACGGAGCGCGAGCTGCGGGCATCTGCGTACCGCGCGCTGGGCCGCGCCCTGGAGGTGCATGGGGACGTCCGCCTTCGCCGGGGTGGGGAAGCCGTCCGGGCTCATCCGGAACAGCTCGGGGAGGATGTCGGCGCACAGGCCGTGGCCCTCGCAGAGCGTCCAGTCGATCGCCAGCTTCCCGCCGCTGGGAATGGATTCCACCAGGTCCTGGTAGCCCTCGCCGGGCAGCGGCAGCACGCCGGTCGTCTCGCGCCCGCAGCCTCCGTTCAGCACATGCGCGGCGAGGTCGTCGGTGAACGCCGCCAGGGTGGAGTTGAAGAAGCGCGCCGAGCCGTCCGGGTGCTGGCAGGCGCCGCGCGCCTTGACCGCCTGGACGACCGCGCGCAGCGCCTCCAGCGATGCCTGGCCACCACCGTTGATCACGTCGGAGAGGCCGCCGGCGGCGGCGGGCAGCCCGAGCTTGCACGGGCCGCACTGGCCGGCGCTCTCGGCCGCGAGCCAGTTGGCGACCCGCAGCGCCTCGCCCAGCGGACAGGTCTCGGGCCCGATCGGCAGGATCGCCCCGGCGCCCAGCGCGCCGCCCAGGGACTTGAAGGACTTCTTCGAGATGACGGCCTCGTGGGCGGAGACGGCGTCCATCCAGTCGCCGTGGTACCCGCCGGTCAGCACCCCCTGCGGCATCGGCGGGGCACCGGCCATCTGGAGGATGTAGCGCAGCGGGACGCCGGTCGGAGCCTCGATGACCATGGGACGGGCGACCGCTCCCGAGAGGGTCAGCAGGACCGTGCCGGGCTCGTCCTCCAGCCCCGTGTGCGTATAGCGGCGGGCGCCGATCCGCGCGCCGACGGCCAGCTGGGCGAAGGTCTCGGCGTTGGACAGCAGGGTCGGCAGGCCGCCGACGCCCGACTCGGCGGCGCGTTCACGCCGGCCGGGCGGCTTGGCGGGGCCACCGCCGATCGCGCGGATCAGGGAGGACGCCTCCCCCGAGACCATGCGCTCGGGCGTCCGGACCACCTTGGCCCGCAGCGCCTGCCCGCGCCGGTCGGACAGCCCGCGCTCGGCGAGCGCCGCGCGGATCGACACCTCGGTGGAGTTACGGGTGACCGCGATGACCAGCGTGCGCGCGCCGAGCGCCTCGGCGGCCAGCAGCGCGCCGTCGAGGATGAGGTGCGGGGCCCGGTTGAGCATCACGGTGTCCTTGCGGCACGGCGGCTCGCCCTCACTGCCGTTGACGACGACGACCGGCCGTACCCCGCGACGGATCGCGGACTTGGCGACGGCGCGCAGCTTCCGGTGGAACGGGAAGCCGGCGCCGCCCCGGCCGGTCAGGGATATGTTCTCGGCCAGTTGGGCGAGCCGCTCGCCGGTCATGGCTTCGAGCGGGCCGTGCACCTTGAGGTGCATGGGCAGATCGAGGCGTTCGACCAGGTCGAAGCCCTGCGTCAGCTGGGGCAGGCCGACGACACGGACTTCGGGGACATCGGGGAGTGGGGCATTCACGGTCGGTCTCCTGCGGGTGCGTTCCAGGGTTCCCCGGCCGGGGGCTGTTGGACGGGACCGGGAGCGGGGTCGGTCGCGCCGTACGCGGACCGCCGTGGGTAGGGATCGGGCGCGGCCCTGCCCTGCCCGCCGGGGGCGCCGCCGTCGTGGGCGGGGAACGCGCCGCTGTCGTAGGGAGCGGCGGTGCCCGGGGTGTACGGCGGCAGCGGACCGGTGTCGTACGAGGCGGGCGTGGTGGTGCCGTAGGGCGAGGCACCGGTGGGTCCGTAGGGGGACGCGCCGCCGGGCCCGTAGGGGGTGGCGGGGTCGTACGGGGGAGTGGCGCCCGTGCCGTACGACGGGAAGGGGCCCGGCTCGTACGGTTCGGGGGCGTCGGGGTCGTACGGGGGCGGCCTGCCCCGGTCGTACGGCTGGCCCGCCGCCGGGTCGTACCGCGGGGCGGCGCCGGTGTCGTACGGCCGCGGGTCCGCCCCCGCTCCGTACGGCTGGTTCCCGCCGGTGCCGTACGGGGGGACGGCGCCGGTGTCGTACGGGGCGGGGGCGGGCTGGGCGAACGCCTGGCCGGGCGGAGGGGGCATCGGGGCGGGCCAGGAGCCGCCCCGGCCGGCCGGCTCGTTCTGGACGACCGGGATCTCGTCGGTCATGAGGACGCGCTCGGCGAGCGGTATGTCGCCGCCCGGCGGGCCGCCCCGCCGCGAGCCGGCCGGGGCGCCGGGCGTGACCGGCATCCGGGCGGTGGCGTCACCGCCCCGCGCGACCGCGCGGTAGCCGGCCGACAGACCCGTACCGGAATCCGTGCCGTCGGACTCCGGGCCCGTGAACGCCTGGCCGCCGCGCGGCGCGATGAAGGTATCCGCCAGGGGGTCGGCTCCGGGGCGCGGCAGGGGATCGGCCATCGGCCGCGTCGCCTCGTACAGCGGTGGCGACGGCGCGGGAAGCCGCGGCGGGGTGCGGGGCGCGTCGAGCGGGACTCCTCCGGACGGCGTGGGGACGGCGGACCCGCGCTCCCGCCCCGGCCGGTACTCGCGCTGCGGCGGGATGCCCGTGGCGCCGGGCAGGGGGTCCGCCAGCAGGTCGCGCCGCGTCGCCCTGGACTCCCGGGGATCGGCCTCGGCGCCCGTCACTGAGATGACCCGCTCGGCGAGGCGGCGCTGGGTCTCGCCGGGCAGCAGACGCAGCGAGACGACACCGGCCACACCGATCATGACGGTCGAGTACATGACCGTGACATAGGTGGCCGCGGGCCGGCCCGTGAACAGCCCGTGCACCATGGCGAAACACCAGGCGGGATAGGCCACCATGTGGATGGCCCGCCATTTGTACGCGAAGGTGCCGGGCAGCGAGAAGACGCTGCGCGCGGCGCCGGTGGTGGCGGCGACGACCATCAGCAGCCCGGCCGTCGAGCCGAAGCCGATGAGTCCGTTCGTACCGGTGATGCCGAGTCCGAACGGCAACAGCGCCCCGATCAGAGCCACTTTGCCGAGCGAGATCTTGATGCTGACATGCAGCAGGAGGAAGCCGAGCGAGGCGACCGCGGTGGCCCGGTGGACTCCCTGGGCGACCAGACGGTGGCGCGGTGAGAGCAGCAGCCTGTCGGTGGCTATCAGGCCCCAGACGACGGCCCCTGACAGCGACAGCAGGGACAGCACACCGGCGCCGAAGTCGATGAAGGCGCGGAAGGCGTCACCTCCCACGACGGCGAGCAGGGGTACCAGCACCAGCGCGGCGACGGTCGCCACGCCGGAGATCTGCCGGCTCCTGCCGACGTCCGAGCCGAGCGACGAGCCAAGCGTGCGAAGAGGGTTCATAGGGGGGCAACTCCGAAGGGCTCGGGAAAGCGGTCCCGGTGCGGCATGCTAAGTGGCGCCATACCGGGCAGCACTCGGATTGCGGGTTTAGCCGAGTGAAGGTGAGCTATCCGACTCCTGAGTTGCCCGGATGGAGGCGATACGCGCGGAAAGGCAGCCGTCCCGGCACTCCCTTCGCGACCCCCTGGGCCCGTCCGGCAGTCTCTCTCAACGTCCTCTGTCAACCTCTTGCCCCCTCCTGGCGCGGATTCTCCGCATTCTCTCCTCATCCTCTCCCTGCCCCTGCACCCTCTTGTTCGCTCCCGCGTCCGGTTGTACGGTCGCGGGCCGCTCCTTGTTCGCTTCTCGCCCGTTCTTCTTCGTCACCTCTGCTCCGCCGTCCTCCTCGCCGCTGTTTTCGCCGCCCGGGTCCGCCGTGTCTCTCCGTGGTCCGTTCTCGCCGTACCTCTCCGCCGTCCGTTCTCGCCGCCGCGGGCTGGGGGCGGGTCGTCGCGTGATACGTCCGTGCGTGCTGTCCGGGCGCTGCGGTACCCTGGCGCCATGCGTGCCGTACGCCTTCTGCTTAGCGGGCCGCGCTGATCAGTCCCGACGGATGAGAGATCCGGTCGGAATCGGCGCGGCGGTCCCTCCTGGGTGAGGGGCCTTTTTCGTTCACCGACGAACGTGGTGCACCGACGAGCACGGTCATCCGCTGAACGGCACAGCCGAGTCCGCTGGCAGAGACGACCGATGGAGCTTCAGAGAACATGAGCGAGACCAATCCCGCCGCCGCCGAGCCGGTGGCGCCGCACCGCTACACCTCCGCCATGGCCGCCGACATCGAGGCGCGCTGGCAGGGCTTCTGGGACGCCGACGGCACGTACGAGGCACCGAACCCGACGGGTGAGCTGGCCGGCGACCCCGAGCTGGCCGCGAAGCCCAAGAAATTCGTCATGGACATGTTCCCCTACCCGTCCGGCAGCGGGCTCCACGTGGGACATCCGCTGGGCTACATCGCCACCGACGTGTTCGCCCGCCACCAGCGCATGACCGGGCACAACGTCCTGCACACACTCGGATTCGACGCCTTCGGCCTGCCCGCCGAGCAGTACGCCGTCCAGACCGGCACGCACCCCCGCGCCTCCACCGAGGCCAACATGGAGAACATGAAGGTCCAGCTGCGCCGGCTGGGCCTGGGCCACGACAAGCGCCGCTCCTTCGCGACGATCGACCCGGACTACTACAAGTGGACCCAGTGGATCTTCGTACAGATCTTCAACTCCTGGTACGACAGGGACGCCGACCGGGCCCGCCCCATCGACACGCTGGTGGCGCAGTTCGACAGCGGGCAGCGCGCGACGCCCGACGGGCGCCCCTGGAGTGAGCTGAGCGCCGCCGAGCGCGCCGACGTGCTGGGCGGATACCGGCTGGCGTACGCCTCGGACGCGCCCGTCAACTGGGCCCCCGGCCTCGGCACCGTCCTGGCCAACGAGGAGGTCACCGCCGACGGCCGCTCCGAGCGCGGCAACTTCCCCGTCTTCAAGGCGAAGCTGCGCCAGTGGAACATGCGGATCACCGCCTACGCCGACCGGCTGATCGACGATCTGGACGAGCTGGACTGGCCGGAGGCCATCAAGCTCCAGCAGCGCAACTGGATCGGCCGCAGCGAGGGCGCGCGCGTCGACTTCCAGGTCGGTGGCGCGGGCGCGATCACGGTCTTCACGACCCGTCAGGACACGCTGTTCGGCGCCACCTACATGGTGCTGGCTCCGGAGCACGAGCTGGTCGAGTCGATCGTGCCGGCCGCCTGGCCGGAATCCACGCACGAGGCGTGGACGGGCGGTCACGCGACCCCCGCCGAGGCCGTCGCCGCCTACCGCAAGCAGGCCGCTTCGAAATCCGACGTCGAGCGGCAGGCCGAGGCCAAGGACAAGACCGGCGTCTTCACCGGCGCGTACGCGACCAACCCGGTCAGTGGCGAGCCGGTGCCGGTCTTCATCGCCGACTACGTGCTGATGGGGTACGGGACGGGCGCGATCATGGCCGTCCCGGCGCACGACAGCCGTGACTTCGCCTTCGCCCGCGCCTTCGAGCTGCCGATGCGCTGCGTGGTGGAGCCCTCGGACGACCGCGGCACCGACCCGGCCACCTGGGACGACGCGTTCTCCTCGTACGACGCGAAGCTCGTCAACTCGACGGGCGCCGGTATCTCGCTGGACGGCCTGGACGTCGCCGAGGCGAAGGCGCGCATCACCGACTGGCTGACCGGACGCGGCATCGGCGAGGGCACCGTCAACTTCCGGCTGCGCGACTGGCTGTTCAGCCGCCAGCGGTACTGGGGCGAGCCCTTCCCGATCGTCTACGACGAGGACGGCACCGCGCACTCCCTGCCCGAGTCGATGCTGCCGCTGGAGCTGCCCGAGGTCGACGACTACTCGCCGCGCACCTTCGCCCCGGACGACGCCGACACCCAGCCGGAGACGCCGCTGTCGCGGAACGCGGACTGGGTGGATGTCGAGCTGGACCTCGGGCGGGGCGAGGGCGTCAAGCGCTACCGGCGCGAGACCAACACCATGCCGAACTGGGCCGGTTCCTGCTGGTACGAGCTGCGCTACCTGGACCCGCACAACAGCGAGAAGCTGGTCGACCCGGCCATCGAGCAGTACTGGATGGGCCCGCGCGAGGGGCAGCCGCACGGTGGCGTCGACCTGTATGTGGGCGGCGCGGAACACGCCGTACTGCACCTGCTGTACGCGCGGTTCTGGTCCAAGGTGCTCTACGACCTGGGACACATCTCCTCGGACGAGCCGTTCCACAAGCTGTACAACCAGGGCATGATCCAGGCTTTCGTGTACCGCGACAGCCGTGGCATCGCGGTACCGGCGGCCGAGGTCGAGGAGCGGGACGGCGGCTACTGGTACGGGGGCGAGAAGGTCAGCCGGGTCCTGGGCAAGATGGGCAAGTCCCTGAAGAACGCGGTCACCCCGGACGAGATCTTCGCCGAGTACGGCGCGGACACACTGCGGCTGTACGAGATGGCGATGGGCCCCCTGGACGTCTCGCGGCCGTGGGACACGCGCGCCGTGGTCGGTCAGTACCGCCTGTTGCAGCGGCTGTGGCGCAATGTGATCGACGAGACGACCGGCGAGGTCACCGTCGTGGACGCCGAGCCGGACGAGGAGACGCTGCGCGCGCTGCACAAGGCGATCGACGGCGTCGCCCAGGACATGACGGCGCTGCGCTTCAACACGGCCATCGCCAAGGTCACCGAGCTGAACAACCACCTGACCAAGACGGGCGGCCCGCTCGCGCGGTCGGTCGCCGAGCCGCTGGTGCTGCTGATCGCGCCGCTGGCGCCGCACATCGCCGAGGAGCTGTGGCGGAAGCTGGGCCACGGCGAATCGGTCGTGCACCAGGACTTCCCGGTCGCGGACCCGGCGTACGTCGTGGACGAGACCGTGACCTGTGTCGTGCAGGTCAAGGGCAAGGTCAAGGCCCGGCTGGAGGTCTCCCCGTCGATCACGGACGCGGAGCTGGAGGCGCTGGCGCTGGGGGACGCGGGTGTGGTCGCGGCGCTGGGCGGGGCGGGAATCCGGAAGGTGATCGTGCGGGCGCCGAAGCTGGTGAACATCGTTCCGGCGTAGCGGGTTCGCTCCGGGGCGGGGGCCGGGGTCACTCTCTCCTGCTCCGGGGCGGGGCCGGGGCCATCCCTGCTGCGGGGCGGGGCCGGGGTCATCCCTGCTTCGGGGCGGGGGGCCGGGGCCATTCCCTGCTGCGGGCCGAAGGCGTGGTTGTCTGACGCAGGGCCCCGCCGCCGTCTGATATGCGGCCGCCGTCTGATGTTGGGCCGGCAGGTGGTGGTGCTTGCCGGCCGGCCCGCAGGTGGTGGCGCTTACCGGCCTTACCGGCCCAGGGCTTTCCCCTACGGGCAGGTTGGGGGTTCCGACGGGACCCACGGCCTGCCCGTTCGGTTTACGGTGGAGGGAGCGGCGGGGCCGGTTCACGGCCGCCGCGGGACCGGACCGACGGAGAAGGGGCGTCCATGGAAGCCGCGATCATTATCATTGCGCTTCTCTTCGTCGTGTTCATGGCGTTGGGGGTCTACGCGGGCGTCAAGGCGATCGGCGCCGCCAAGCGTGGTGTGGACCGCACGATCGGCCAGGCGCGCCGCACGGTGGAGGACACCACGCTGCGGGCGAGGAGCTTCGGACAGGTGGGGACGGGCGCCGAGCTGGCCCAGCTCCGGCTCAGGCTGCGCACCTCGATGCGGGCCACGCAGGACGCGCTTGAGGCGGCCGTCGGCGAGGACGCCTCGCTGTCGGAGTCGATAGGTCTGTTCCGGCGGCTGAGCGCGCACGGCCGTGAGCTGGACGACGAGCTGCGGCACTTGGAGCGGGACCCGGACCGCGCCATGGTCGGCAGGCGGCTGGCCGAGCTGCGCGAGCGCACCGACCGGATCACGCACTCGGCGGATTCACTGCGCTGGGCGGCGCGGGACCGGGCGCGGAAGTTCGCGGAGGACGACCTGTCGTCGCTGAGCACGGAGATCGACATGGAGTCGGGCGCGCTGCGGCACTGGACTCAGGCGCCCGAGCAGGAGATGGAGCCGGAGCGGCAGCGGCGGTCGGGGCCGGGCGGGGCGACGGGCGCCGAGTGGGGCGCGTCGTCGGACACCGAAGCGGCCGACCGGGCGCTCGACCCGCCGGCCTCGCGGTGGGGGACCACGTACCCCTGGCAGAAGCCCGACCGGCGGCAGGCCAGGCCGGAGGCGACGAACTGACACCGGCGGTGGCGGGGGCGCGCGGAGCGTGGGTCGATCTTCGGGACGGGGGCGGGCTGCCGGGTGGCGACGCCGACGGGTAACCTCCGGCTCATGTCCCGCCATGTCGCGATCGTCACCGATTCCACGGCCTACCTGCCGCCCCAGGCGATGGAGCGGCACGGCATCACATCGGTCCCGCTGACGGTCGTGCTCGGGGACCGCGCGTTCGAGGAGGGCACCGAGATCTCGGCGCGCTCGCTGGCTCTCGCGCTTCAGAAGCGGCGTTCGGTGACCACCTCGCGCCCGAGCCCCGAGGTCTTCGCCGCCGCGTACCGCGCGGCGGCCGAGGGCGGTGCGAGCGCGATCGTCTCGCTGCATCTGTCGGCGGAGTTCTCCGGGACGTACGACGCCGCCGTACTGGCCGCGCGGGACGCCCCCGTGCCGGTGCGGGTGGTGGACACGGGAATGGTGGCGATGGCGCTGGGGTTCTGCGCGCTGGCCGCCGCCGAGGTCGTGGAGGGGGACGGCACGCCGGACGAGGCGGTGGCCGCCGCCGAGAAGCGGGCCGCCGGCACATCCGCGTATTTCTATGTCGACACCCTGGACTATCTGCGCAGGGGTGGCCGTATCGGCACCGCGCAGGCGCTGTTGGGGTCGGCGCTGGCGGTGAAGCCACTGCTGCAACTGGACGACGGGCGCATCGAGCTGCTGGAGAAGGTGCGTACGGCGTCTAAGGCCGTGGCGCGGCTGGAGGAGATCGTCGCCGAGCGTGCCGGTACGAGCCCCGTGGACATCGCGGTGCACCACTTGGCGGCGCAGGACCGGGCCACGGCGCTCGCCGACCGACTGCGCGAGCGGGTGCCGGGTCTGGTGGATCTGCATATGAGCGAGGTCGGGGCGGTGATCGGTGCTCATACGGGGCCGGGGCTGCTGGGGGCCGTGATCTCACCGCGTTGACGAGTCGGCGCGGACTGCCACCCAAACGGGTAACAGCCCCACCCGATCGGGTGGCCGAGTTTTCCACAACCAGCTTGTTATCCACGGGATTTGGGCCTGCTCGGCGGATTCACGCGGATGTGCCTACCGTCTGGTGGCATGGCACTTCGAACACGCTCCGTAACCAGCGGTCCAGGTAGGGGACCCGGCTCCGACGGCCGGGCCCGTCACGGGCGAGCCCGCCGTGACCGCGCCCCGCTCGGTCGCGTACGCACCCGTCGGTGGTCTGCGCCGACCCGTGCGGGTGGCCCGGACGGCTTGTCTCCGGCGGCGGCCCCGGCCTCGGCTCCGGATTCGGCTGCGGCCCCGGATTCGGCTTCGGCGCAGGCCCCGGCTGCCGAGCCGGGCCTCTCTGCGGCGCCGAGCCCTCCTGCCTCGCCCGCCCGGCCTCCTGCGCCTGCGCCGGCGCCACCGCTGGCGCCTCCGTCCCCGGTGGAGGCGCGGCGGCGGGCGGAGGCGCTCTTCGCCAGTGCCGCCGTCAAGGAGACCGACCAGGACGAGCAGGCGGGCGGCGCCCCGGCGGCGGCCCGGGGGCGCGGGTGGGCGGTGGCCTCGGCGGTGCGTGACCGGCTGCCGATGTGGATCCAGCTCCGATGCGGCCTCGAACCGAAGACGCTCGGTGCGCTGGCGGTGGTCCTGGCCGTGGCCGCGACGCTCGCCGCCCAGCACTTCTGGACCGCCCGGCCGCAGTCCGTGCGGGTCCCGGAGACGGTCGGCGCCGAGGTCCCGGCGTCCGGTGAGGCTCCGCGCGCCGTACCGGAAGGGCCCCGGCCGCTGCCGATGGCGCAGCAGCCCTCTCCGGCCGAGGCGGTCCGGGTCGTGGTCGATGTCGGCGGCGAGGTGCGGCGGCCCGGGGTGCTGCGGCTGCCGCAGGGTTCGCGGGTCGCCGACGCCCTGCACGCGGCGGGCGGGGTCAAGCCCGGCACGGACCTGACCGGGCTGAACCGGGCACGGGTGTTGGTGGACGGCGAACAGCTGGTCGTGGACGGCCGGGCGCCCGCCGAACCGCCCCCCGCCGGGACGGGTGCGGGAGCCGTCGGCGCGGTGGGCGTCGCCGGGGTCGGCGGGGTGGCGGAAGCGGGCGCCGGCACGGCGGGCGGACCGCTGAGCCTCAACACGGCCACGCCGGAGCAGTTCGACACGCTCCCCGGTGTCGGCCCCGTCCTGGCCCAGCGCATCGTGGACTACCGCACGCGGCACGGCGGCTTCCGGTCCGTGGACGAACTCCGTGAGGTCAGCGGCATCGGAGACCGCAGGTTCGCCGACCTCCAGCCTCTGGTACGGCCATGACGCGCTCCGCGGTCCACGCGGCGGCCGGGCACCGCCTTGGCTCGTCCAACCCCCGCCAGGAGGGGCCGGCCGATCTCCGGCTCATCCCGCTGGCCCTCGCGACCTGGGGCGCGGCGGCCCTGGCTCTGAGCGCCCCGGCGCACTGGACCGTCGTCGGTGTGCTGTTGTGCGCGGCGGGCGCCGGGCTGTTCCTGATCCGGTCCGCGGCGGCGCCCGGACGGCTCCGGCCGGGCGCGGTGGCCGTTGCGGGAGCGCTGCTGTGCGCGGCGGCCGGAGCCGCCTCCGCCGGACTGCACGGCGCGGATCTGCGCCGCGGACCGGTCCCCGCCCTGGCGGAGCGGTACGCCCGGGTCACCGCGGAGGCGACCGTCACCTCCGATCCCCGGCCCACGCGCCCGAGGGCGCGCGGCGACGGGCCCGCACAGGCGGGGTTCGTCATCGACGCGGACATCGAGCGGGTGACACCGTCCGACGGCCGGAGCACCACGGTCCGCACGCCCGTCCTGCTCATCGTCGCTCCGGGTGAGGACGCCGAGCGCTGGCAGCGGCTGCTGCCCTCCACCCGGCTGGCGGTGGCCGGACGCCTCTCGCCGCCGTCGTACGCGGACGACCGCTACGCCGCCGCGCTCCGCGTGGAGGCGAAGGGGCCGCCGAGGATCACCGGACCGCCGACCCTGGTCCAGCGCACGGCCGGGAAGCTGCGGGCCGGTCTGCGCGAGGCGACCGAGGGACTGCCGTCCGACGCGCGGGCCCTGCTGCCGGGACTGGTCGTCGGCGACACCTCGCGGGTGGCGCCCGAGCTGCACGAGGCGTTCGCGGCGACCGATCTGCTGCACCTGATGGCTGTCTCCGGCAGCAATCTGACCATCGTGCTGGCCCTGCTGATCGGGCCTCCCGGCCTGGCCGGGCGAGCCGAACGGCGCGGCCTCGCACCACGCCTGGGGATCTCGCTGCGCTCCACGGCGCTGCTCGGCGGGGCGCTCACGCTCGGGTTCGTGGTCGTCTGCCGGCCCGAGCCCAGTGTGCTGCGGGCCGCCGCCTGCGGGCTGATCACCCTGCTCGCCATCGGCACGGGTCGCCGCAGGACACTGCTGCCCGCGCTGGCCGCCGCCGTACTGCTGCTGGTGCTGTACGACCCCTGGCTGGCCCGCAGTTACGGATTCCTCCTCTCCGCCCTTGCCACCGGCGCCCTGCTCACCATCGGGCCCCGGTGGAGCGCCGCCCTCATCCGGCGCGGGGTACCGCCGAGGCTCGCGGAGGTGCTGGCCGCCGCCGGCTCGGCGCAAGCCGTGTGCGCGCCCGTGGTCGCCGTGTTCGCGGCCAGGGTCGGGCTGGTGGCCGTCCCGTGCAACCTCCTGGCCGAACTGGCGGTCGCTCCCGCCACGGTCCTCGGCTTCGCCGCGCTCGCCGCCGCGCCGCTGTCGCTGCCCGTGGCCGAGGCGCTGGCCCGGGTCGCGGGCTGGCCCGCCGGCTGGATCGGCTCCGTCGCCCGGGGCGGCGCCGCCCTGCCGGGAGCGCAGATCACCTGGCCGGGCGGCTGGTGGGGCGGGCTGCTGCTCGCGGTGGTGACCGCGCTCGTCCTGCTCGCGGGGCGGCGGATCGCGCGCCGTCCCTGGGCGGCCGCCGGGTGCGCCGTCCTGCTGCTGCTCGCGGTGGTGCGGCCGCCGCCGATCGGCCGGATCGTCAGCGGCTGGCCGCCGCCCGCGTGGTCGCTCGCGATGTGCGACGTCGGACAGGGCGACGCCACCGTGCTCGCGACGGGCGACGGATCGGCGGTCGTCGTGGACGCCGGTCCCGACCCCGGGCCCGCCGACCGCTGTCTGCGGGACCTCGGCGTCACACGGGTGCCGTTGCTGCTGCTCACGCACTTCCACGCCGACCACGTCGCCGGGCTGCCCGGTGTGCTGCGCGGCAGATCGGTCGGTGTGATCCAGACGACGGTCTTCGAGGATCCGCCGGACCAGGCCGCGTTCGTCCGCAGGGCGGCGGCCGAGGCGCGGGTGCCGGTGGTCAGGGCGGAACCGGGGGAGCGGCGCCGCAGTGGGCCGCTGAGCTGGTGGGTCCTGTGGCCGGGGCCCGGTACGGAGCCGGGCGTCGGGCCGAACGACGCCAGCGTCGCCCTGTTCGTACGGATCTCCGGCGGCCCGACCGTTCTGCTCCTCGGCGATCTCGAACCGCCCGCGCAGCGTGGCCTGTCGCGGGCCCACCCGACGCTGCCCCCGGTCGATGTGCTCAAGGTCGCCCACCACGGTTCCCGTCACCAGGACCCGGCACTGCTGAGCGCCGTACGCCCCCGGCTCGCCCTGATCTCCGTCGGGCGGGACAACACCTACGGCCATCCATCACCTCTCACGGTCGGTGCGCTGCGGGCCGGGGGAGCGGCGGTGCTGCGCACGGACACCGACGGGCCGATCGCGGTGGTGGGCGCCGGAGCCGGTCTGCGGGCGGTGCCCCGTGACCCCGGGACCCCGGCCGCAGGTCCGTAGCGGCATGTAACAGAAGTCCTAAACCTCTCGGTATGTTTGCTCCGAACACCACAAGGGTGATCGAATGCCTTTTCGTTATGGGCTGCCGCCGCGACGAGGACGTCGTGCCTGTGCGGCCCCGCAGAGCTCGACCGCACAGGGGTACGCACACCATGATCAGCCGCCTTCTCGGCCGACGGACGGCCGCTCACCCGAAGAACGACCCGCTCGCGGGACTCTCCGTACCGTCCGGTGCCGGCCTGCTCAGCTGCCGGGTGCTCGACCCGGTCAACGCGCCCATCGCACAGGCCGAGTTCACGGTGAGCGACAGCAACGGCCGGAAGGTGGTGACCGGCGAGACCGATCCGTTCGGCATGCTGGTGGCGATGGTCCCCTTCGGGGAGTACCGGCTGGCGGTCTCGGCCGACAGCTTCACCCCGTACCGGGGGACCGTGTCGGTCGTCAGCAGCGGCGAGCACAGCGGGGTCGGCGACATCACCCTCCAGGTGGCACCCTCGCTCCCGCTGCCCGCCCCGGGCGACTGGGAGATCGAGCCGGCCCACTCCCGGATCGGCTTCATCGCCCGCCACATCGGGCTCGCCCGGGTGCACGGCCGGTTCGACAACTTCGCCGGGGCGGTCCGGATCGGCGAGACGATGGAGCAGTCGGCCATGCACGTCGTCATCGGTGCCGCGTCGATCGACACCAGTGTGCAGATGCGCGACGACCATCTGCGGTCCGCCGACTTCCTCGACGTGGACAACTTCCCGACGCTGGAGTTCTACAGCGACCGCTTCGGACACCGCGGCGGCAACAACTGGGCGATCACCGGAGCCCTCACGCTCCACGGCGTCACCCGCACGGTCGCCCTCGACGCCCAGTACCTCGGCATAGGCAACGGCATGGAGGGCGAGACCCGCGCGGCCGTCCGCGCCACCACCGAGCTGCACCGCGAGGACTACACCGTCAACTGGCAGTCCATGCTGGCCCGTGGCATCGCCGTCGTCGGCTCCAGCATCAAGATCGAGATGGACATCCAGATCGTCCCCAAGAGCTGACCACCGCGGCCGACTGGAAGGATGCGGCTGTGAGCGATGTGAGACACGTACTGGTGCTGCCCGACCGTGACGCGGCGGAAGAGGTCGCGCGGTCCCTGGGGGAGCGGTTCGCGGTGACCGAGGAGCCGCAGTTGGTACGGGACGCCCTGGCCGGTGAGGACGACGCCGAGGACGCCCAGTGGCTGGTGGTCCTGGAGGACCCCGAGGGGCGGTTCGACCCCGCCGAGCTGGACGACTTCGTCGCCGACTGGGAGGGCTGGCGGGAAGCACCGTAGCCGGTCCCCGCCGAGCGGCACCGGCCGTCGGCCGAGTGTCGGTGGGCCGTGCGATGCTGGACCGCGATGGCCACCAGAAAAGCTTCCACCGACGATCCGCTCGCCCCGCTCACCCTCGCCGTGGGCCAGGAGGACCTGCTGCTCGACCGTGCCGTGCAGCAGGTGGTGGCGGCGGCCCGCGCCTCCGACGCCGACACCGACGTACGCGACCTCAGCTCCGACCAGCTTCAGCCCGGCACCCTCGCCGAGCTGACCAGCCCGTCGCTCTTCGCCGAGCGCAAGGTCGTCGTCGTGCGGAACGCGCATGACCTCTCCGCCGACACGATCAAGGACGTCAAGGCGTATCTGGACGCGCCGGCCGAGGAGATCACCCTCGTCCTGCTGCACGCGGGAGGCGCCAAGGGCAAGGGCCTGCTGGACGCCGCCCGCAAGGCGGGCGCCCGCGAAGTGCCCTGCCCGAAGACGACCAAGCCGGCGGAGCGGCTCACCTTCGTCCGCTCGGAGTTCCGCGCGGTGGGCCGCTCGGCCACGCCCGAGGCGTGCCAGGCGCTGGTCGACGCGATCGGCAGCGACCTGCGGGAGCTGGCGAGCGCCGTCTCGCAGCTCGCCGCTGACGTGGAGGGCACCATCGACGAGGCGGTCGTCGGGCGCTACTACACGGGCCGCGCCGAGGCGTCCAGCTTCAACGTGGCCGACCGCGCCGTGGAGGGCCGGGCCGCCGAGGCCCTCGAAGCGCTCCGCTGGTCGCTGTCGACCGGTGTGGCGCCCGTACTGATCACCAGCGCGCTCGCCCAGGGCGTACGGGCCATCGGCAAGCTCTCGTCGGCCCGCGGCGGCCGGCCCGCCGATCTCGCGCGGGAGCTGGGAATGCCCCCGTGGAAGATCGACCGGGTGCGCCAGCAGATGCGCGGCTGGACCCCGGACGGGGTCGCCACGGCGCTGCGGGCCGTCGCCGAGGCCGACGCGGGCGTCAAGGGCGGTGGCGACGACCCTGAGTACGCGCTGGAGAAGGCCGTCGTCGCGATCGCCCGCGCCGCCCGCGCGAACCGCTAGCCGCGGCTCGGGGCCGGGAATCCGGCCCCCCGGAGCATGTCCGGCCCCCGGAGCATGTCCGGACCGGGTACGCCGCTCCTCGCCGTACCCGTAGCGGACCGCCGGGCCGGGAGCCCCGGCCACCCGCCCCGGCCACCCGCACCGGCCACCCGCACCGGCCACCCGCACCGGGCCGGGGCGCACGGCCATCCGCGCACGGCCATCCGCGCACGGCCATCCGCGCACGGCCATCCGCACGCAGGCATCCGCGCACGGCCATCCGCGCGCAGCCATCCGCGCGCAGGCCGGACACGGCCGGAGGCCCCGGTCGCGTCCTTCCCAGGACGTGACCGGGGCCTCCGGTGTGAAAGCTGGTGAACTCGCACCCGCGTGGCGAACGCAGTCGCGTGCGAGTTCGGGGGATCGCGGTCAGGAGCGGTAGAGAGGGCCCGCTGAGTCCCTTCCGGCGATCAGATCAAGACAGAGTGCGCTCAGCCCTGGAGGGAGGCAACCTTGGAGGCCAGCGCCGACTTCTTGTTGGCGGCGGCGTTCTTGTGGATGACACCCTTCGAGACGGCCTTGTCGAGCTGGCGGGACGCCTCACGAGCGGCCACGGACGCCTTCTCGACGTCACCGGCGGCCGTCGCCTCGCGGGCCTTGCGGATCGCGGTCTTCAGCGACGACTTGACCGCCTTGTTGCGCAGGCGAGCCTTCTCGTTCGTCTTGTTCCGCTTGATCTGGGACTTGATGTTCGCCACGTTAAGAGCCTTCTCAGGTTCGGTGATTCGGTAAAACGCTGTCTGAAGCACTGTTCCGCGCCGAGATGGCACGAGACACAGCTGTCCACGGTACCAGCGACCCTCCGACCGGCCCAAACCGGGCGCAGTCCCGCACCCGTGGGACGATGGAGCCTACGTATCGATCCGAGTCGACCCGAGACGAGACGCCGCGCGTCTCAAGAATCAGGACCCTGCGTGCCCGCGACCCCCAGCCACGTGCCCGAGCCCAGCCGTACGGACCCGGCGCTGCTCCGTAACTTCTGCATCATCGCGCACATCGACCACGGCAAGTCGACGCTCGCCGACCGGATGCTCCAGCTGACCGGTGTGGTCGATCAGCGGCAGATGCGCGCCCAGTACCTCGACCGTATGGACATCGAGCGCGAGCGCGGTATCACGATCAAGTCCCAGGCGGTCCGGCTGCCCTGGGCGCCCCGTACGGGCGAGGACGAGGGCAGGACCCATGTCCTCAACATGATCGACACCCCCGGTCACGTGGACTTCACCTATGAGGTGTCCCGTTCGCTCGCCGCCTGCGAGGGCACGATCCTGCTGGTCGACGCCGCCCAGGGCATCGAGGCGCAGACACTCGCCAACCTCTATCTGGCGATGGAGAACGACCTCACCATCGTCCCGGTGCTGAACAAGATCGACCTTCCGGCCGCCCAGCCCGAGAAGTTCTCCGAGGAGCTGGCGAACCTCATCGGCTGTCAGCCGGAGGACGTCCTCAAGGTCTCCGCGAAGACCGGGGTCGGCGTGGACGCGCTGCTCGACCGCGTGGTGCGGGACGTGCCGGCGCCGGTCGGCGTCAAGGACGCCCCCGCCCGCGCGATGATCTTCGACTCCGTCTACGACTCGTACCGGGGCGTCGTCACCTACGTACGTGTGGTCGACGGCCAGCTCAACAAGCGCGAGCGCATCCGGATGATGTCCACCGGCGCCACCCACGAGCTGCTGGAGATCGGTGTCTCGTCCCCGGAGATGACCCCGGCCGACGGCATCGGCGTCGGTGAGGTGGGCTACATCATCACCGGCGTGAAGGACGTCCGTCAGTCGAAGGTGGGTGACACGATCACCACCCTCAACAAGGGCGCGACCGAGGCGCTCGGCGGCTACAAGGACCCCAAGCCGATGGTGTTCTCCGGCCTCTATCCGCTGGACGGCTCGGACTACCCCGAGCTGCGCGACGCCCTCGACAAGCTCCAGCTCAACGACGCTGCGCTGGTCTACGAGCCGGAGACCTCTGCGGCCCTCGGCTTCGGCTTCCGTGTCGGCTTCCTCGGGCTGCTGCACCTCGATGTGATCAGGGAGCGGTTGGAGCGCGAGTTCGGCCTGGATCTGATCGCCACCGCCCCCAACGTGGTCTACCGCGTTCAGATGGAGGACGGCAGCGAGCACGTCGTCACCAATCCGAGCGAGTTTCCCGAGGGCAAGATCGACTCGGTGCACGAGCCGGTCGTACGGGCCACGATCCTCGCGCCGAGCGAGTTCATCGGCTCGATCATGGAGCTGTGCCAGGCCCGCCGGGGCACCCTGCTCGGGATGGACTACCTCTCCGAGGACCGCGTGGAGATCCGCTACACGCTGCCGCTGGCGGAGATCGTCTTCGACTTCTTCGACCAGCTGAAGTCCAAGACCCGCGGCTATGCCTCGCTCGACTACGAGCCCACCGGCGAGCAGACCGCCAACCTCGTCAAGGTCGACATCCTGCTGCACGGCGACAAGGTCGACGCCTTCTCCGCGATCACCCACCGGGACCAGGCGTACGCCTACGGGGTACGGCTCGTCGCCAAGCTCCGCGAGCTCATCCCGCGCCAGGCGTTCGAGGTGCCCATCCAGGCCGCCATCGGCTCCCGGGTCATCGCCCGCGAGACGATCCGCGCCATCCGCAAGGACGTCCTCGCCAAGTGCTACGGCGGTGACATCTCCCGGAAGCGGAAGCTGCTGGAGAAGCAGAAGGAGGGCAAGAAGCGCATGAAGATGGTCGGCAGCGTGGAGGTCCCCCAGGAGGCGTTCATCGCCGTGCTCTCCAGCGACGAGTCGGCGGGCAAGGCGAAGAAGTAGCCGGACCGGACACGTACGCCGTTCGGATGGCGCGAAGCGCGCCACGCGACGGGCCCACGCGGTGGCGCGCGGGCCCGTCGCGGTACCGGCGCGAGGGGCCCGCGCCGACCGGGTACGGGGCGGCGGGCCCATGTCGTGCCGGTGCCGGGGACCGGGCGCGTACGGCCGTGCGGCACCCCGCCCGTACCGGTGCGGGAGACCATGTCCGTACCGGTACGGGGGACCGCGCGGGAACCGGCGCCATCCGGCCTCTTACGCACCGGCCGGGTGGCCTCTAGTCTGATCGCGGAGCATAGTTACTCGTCGGTTAGTTACTCGCCAGTCACACGATCAGCCAGTCATGCAGCGCTGCCGGGCCCGGAGGATGTCGTGAGCGACACACAGAACGTGATCGAGAACCGGCCGCCCTCCGTGGCGACCCTCTTCATTGAGCGCGTGGCGGCCACGCCGGAAGCGGAGGCGTACCGCTACCCCGTGCCCCCGGCCTCCGGCGAGGGCCCCGACGACTGGCGGTCGCTGAGCTGGTCCCGCGCGGCCGAGCGGGTGTACGCGGTGGCCGCCGGCCTGATCGCGCTGGGTGTACGGCCCGAGGAGCGCGTCGCGCTCGCCTCCGCCACCCGCGTCGAGTGGATCCTCGCCGACCTCGGGGTGATGTGCGCGGGCGCCGCGACGACGACCGTCTACCCGTCGACCAACACCGAGGAGTCCGCGTACATCCTCGCCGACTCGGGCAGCCGGGTGCTGATCGCCGAGGACGCGGCCCAGCTGGCGAAGGTGCGCGAGAGCCGTGCCGAGCTGCCCGACCTCGCCCATGTCGTGGTGATCGAGGCCGCCGACGCCCAGCCCGCCGAGGGCGACCCGGAGGGCTGGGTGCTCTCGCTCGCGGACCTGGAGGCACGCGGCGCCGAGTACCTGACCCGGCACCCCGAGGCGGTCAAGGAGCGGGTCGCGGCGATCGAGGCCACCCAGCTGGCCACCCTGATCTACACCTCCGGCACCACCGGACGCCCCAAAGGGGTGCGGCTGGCGCACGACAGCTGGTCGTACCTGGCCAAGGCCATCGCCGCCACCGGCCTGATCAACCGGGACGACATCCAGTACCTGTGGCTGCCGCTCGCCCACGTCTTCGGCAAGGTGCTCACCTCCGGCCAGATCGAGGTCGGCCACGTCACCGCCGTGGACGGACGCGTCGACAGGATCATCGAGAATCTGCCGGTGGTCCGCCCGACCTACATGGCGGCCGTGCCGAGGATCTTCGAGAAGGTCTACAACGGAGTCGCGGCCAAGGCGCGGGCCGGCGGCGGCGCCAAGTACAAGATCTTCCAGTGGGCGGCCGGCGTCTCCCGCGAGTACGCCAAGGTCTCCCAGGACAACTTCCGCCGTACCGGGACCAAGTCCGTGCCGTTCGCACTCGGCGCCAAGCACCGGGCCGCCGACGCGCTCGTCTACGCCAAGCTGCGCGAGGCGTTCGGCGGCCGGCTGCGCGCGGCGATCTCCGGGTCCGCCGCGCTCGCCCCCGAGATCGGCTACTTCTTCTCCGGCGCCGGGATCCACATCCTGGAGGGGTACGGACTGACCGAGACCAGCGCGGCCAGCTTCGTCAACCCGGGCGAGGCGTACCGCACCGGCACGGTCGGCAAACCGCTGCCCGGCACCGAGGTGCGGATCGCGGACGACGGCGAGATCCTGCTGCGCGGCCCGGGGATCATGGCCGGATACCACGGGCTGCCCGAGAAGACGGCGGAGGTCCTGGAGCCCGACGGCTGGTTCCACACCGGCGACATCGGCGAGCTGTCGGTCGACGGTTTCCTGCGGATCACCGACCGCAAGAAGGACCTGATCAAGACGTCCGGCGGAAAGTACATCGCGCCGGCCGAGGTCGAGGGCCGGTTCAAGGCGGTGTGCCCGTTCGTCTCGAACATCCTGGTGCACGGCGCGGACCGCAACTTCTGTACGGCGCTGATCGCCCTCGACGAACCGACCATCCTCGACTGGGCGGCGGAGAACGGCATGGCCGGCCGGCCGTACGCCGAGGTGGTCCGCTCGGCGGCGGTCGAGCGGCTCATCGACGGCTACGTACAGCGGCTGAACGAGGGTCTCCAGCGCTGGCAGACCGTCAAGAAGTTCCGGCTGCTCCCGCGCGACCTGGACATCGAACACGGCGAGCTGACCCCGAGCCTCAAACTGAAGAGGCCGGTCGTGGAGCGGGAGTACAAGGTCCTGATCGAGGAGATGTACGAGGGCTCACGGGAGGCGTGACGCCCGGCGCGGGCAGGGGCGCCAGCGCGGCGGCGGACGGGCCGGAGTCGTCAGCGCGGCGGACGGTCGTGAGCGCGGCGGACGGGTCGTGAGCGCGGGCCCGCCCCTGCCCGCCCCGCCCCGAGCGCTTTCGCCCGCCGTCAGCCCTCCCGCCCGCGCCGCAGCTCTCCCAGCGTCTCCTCTATCCGGGCCAACTGCGCTCCCAGTACGGCCAGATCGTTCGGCGCTGTGCTCCGCAGCGCGTCCTCGATCGAGGACAGCCGTCCCGCGATGTCCCCCAGATGCTCCTGCTCGCGCGTCAGCGCCCGCTCCAACGCGCGCTTCTTGCGGTGCAGATCGAGAAAGACGCCGACCTTGGCGCGCAGCATCCAGGGGTCGAACGGCTTGGTCAGAAAGTCCGCGGCTCCCGTGGCGTACCCCCGGAAGGCATAACCGCTGTCGGATTCAGGTCCGTTCAGAAAGATGATCGGGATGTCCTTGGACGGGGCGAGCCGCTTGATCCGGTAGGCGGTCTCGAAACCGTCCATGCCGGGCATGCGCACATCCAGCAGCACCACCGCGAACGGCTCCCGCAACAGCGCCCCTACCGCTTCCTCGCCCGAACGGGCCCGTACGAGCGGCTCGTCCAGCGAGGCCAGCACCGCTTCGAGCGCCAGGAGGTTGTCCTCCATGTCGTCGACGAGCAGGATGCTCGCCCGCTCGGAGGTGACTGTCGTCCTGCTCATTCCGTACTCCTTGTCCGGCCCCTGTGTTTCGGCCAGGGAGGCAAGAATGCTCTGTTCGGATCGGTTCCGCACGCCGTTCGGCTCGTTTGAGAGTGTGTTGTGGCCGATCTCGTTCTTGATCCCGTAGTGCGTCCCGATGTCAATGCTTGGGACAAATCTGCCGCGACTTCCCTGACTCTGCGGATGGGAGCGCGCTCCGTCTGTCACGCTGTCGGGATCGTAAGCGGCACAACGCCAGAACCGGATCAGGAGCCGCAGTGGGGCCCATTCCGATTCCGCGCGAGACCCTTCACCTTCCGGCACCCCAGGTGCCGTTACGCGGGGGCGCGCGGTCCACCTCTCATACCAGTCTGCCCGGCAATCCGCTCGCCCCGGCCGCCGCCCGCCGCTTCGCGCGCGCGGCGCTCGCCGACTGGACCAGCCTCGGGCTCCTCGCCACCTGCACCTTCTGCCACGGCGACGAGAGCTGCTCGCCCGGCCGGCACAGCACCGACCTGCTCGCGGACGACGCGGTGCTGATCGTCGACGAACTCGTCACCAACGCGGTCGTGCACGCCGGGACCACCGTCGACGTGCTCTGCCGCCTGGAGACACCCGCCGAAGCCGCCTCCGGACAGGACGAGGAGCCGGCCGCCCTCGTCCTGGAGGTCTCCGACCACCATCCCGCCCGCGTCGTGGGCGGTGACACGGACGACGAGGACGACCCGGACGGCGACGTACGCGAGCGCATGCCGTCCGGCATCCCCGAGTACGGCCGGGGTCTCCAACTCGTCGCCGCCCTCGCGGAACGCTGGGGCATCACCTACCGCTCCGGCCTCAAGACCGTCTGGGCCCGGCTGCCGCTCGAAGGCCGCGACACGGGACCCGGCCGGCCCGCCGAACCCGTACTGCGCCGGGGACTGCGCGCCGCCGAGATCCTCGCGCCCGCGACCCGGCGCCCGGTCCGCGACGCCCCGGAGTGGACGGGCCGCGGCGCCCTCTCCTTCCTCGCCGAGGCGTCCGAACTGCTCGCGGGACAGCTCGACGAGGAACTCGTCGCCGCGCTCGCCACCCAGCTCCTCGTACCCCGGCTCGCGCAGTGGTGCGCGGTCTGGCTGGACGGGGCGGGCGGCCAGTCCGGCGCCCCGCCCCGGCTGGCCCGCGTCTGGCACGCCGACGAGTCCCGGATCGAGCCCCTGCGCGCCGCCCTGGACAAGGAGCCGCCACGCCTGCCGGACCCGCCCAGGGGCGAACCGGTGCAGGTGCCGTGGCCGGGCGGCGGCACCGAGGACGGACCCGAAGACGGTCCTGACGGCAAGTCGGGGGGTGGTGCCGCTCTCGCCTGCCGGCTGGTCGCGAACGGACGCGCCCTCGGCACGCTGCTGCTCGGCAGACCCGGGCAGAGCACCGTCCCCGACGAAGTCGCCGCGCTCGTCGAGGACTTCGCGCGCCGCGTCGCCCTCGCGATCGGCGCCGCCCGCCGCTACACCCGTCAGGTCACCATCAGCCGCGTCCTCCAGCGCGGGCTGCTGCCCAGCCAGGTGGCGAGAATCCCCGGGATCGCCAGCTCCCTGGTGTACGAGCCGAGCGACGACGGTCTCGCGGGCGGCGACTTCTACGACGTCTTCCCCTGCCCGCCGGGCGACCGCTGGTGCTTCATGCTCGGCGACGTGCAGGGCAGCGGCCCCGAAGCCGCCGTCGTCACCGGCCTCGCCCGCCCGTGGCTGCGGCTGCTCGCACGCGAGGGCTACCGCGTCGGCGCCGTGCTCGACCGCCTCAACCGGCTCCTCCTGGACAACGCGACGGAGGCGGCGGATTCGGCGTCACTGATGGCCACGACGGGCGCGGTGGCCGCTGTGGGCGCCATCCCCGGCACCGTGCAGCCGGCCTCGCCCGGTGGCCCCGCCGAGGGCGGCCAGGCCCGTTTCCTCTCGCTGCTGTACGGCGAGCTGATGCCCCTGCCGGGCGAGGGCGGCGGCATCCGCTGCACCCTCGCGAGCGCCGGCCACCCGCTGCCCCTGCTGCTGCGGCCCGACGGCACCGTACGGGCGGCGGCCGAACCCCAGCTGCTCCTCGGGGTGGTCGACAAGGTCGCGTACGAGAGCAGCACCTTCGACCTGGAGCCGGGCGACACCCTGCTCTGCGTCACCGACGGGGTCACCGAGCGCCGCTCGGGCGGGCGCCTGCTGGACGACGGCGACGGGCTCGCGCGGGCCCTCGCGGCATGCGTGGGGATGACGGCACAGGGCGTGGCGGAGCGGATACGGCGTGCCGTGCACGAGTTCGCGGAAACACCGCCCGGGGACGATCTGGCGCTGCTGGTGCTCCAGGCCGAGTGACGGGCCGGGCTTCTCCCGTACGGGTCGCGGGCCACCGGGCCGCCGTCCGGCCCGCGGCCACCGCGCGGCGCCGTTCACCTGTCCCGTACGGGACACTGGGGACATGCCTTCCGCACTGCCCGACGGTGACCCCATGCCCGAGACCGGCGCGCTGCCCCCGCACGCGCTGGCGGGCGCGGCGGACCGGCCGCTCGGCTTCTACCTGCACGTTCCGTACTGCGCGACCCGCTGCGGCTACTGCGACTTCAACACGTACACGGCGACCGAGCTGCGCGGTTCCGGGGGCGTCCTGGCCTCCCGCGACAACTACGCCGAGACGCTGGCCGACGAGGTCCGGCTGGCCAGGAAGGTGCTGGGCGACGACCCCCGGCAGGTCCGTACCGTATTCGTCGGCGGCGGCACCCCCACGCTGCTCGCCGCCGGGGATCTCGTCCGGATGCTGGGGGCGGTCCGGGACGAGTTCGGGCTCGCGGACGACGCCGAGATCACCACCGAGGCGAATCCGGAATCGGTCGATCCGGCCTATCTGGCGGCCCTGCGCGAGGGCGGCTTCAACCGGATCTCCTTCGGGATGCAGAGCGCCAAGCAGCACGTGCTGAAGGTCCTGGACCGTACCCACACCCCCGGACGCCCCGAGGCGTGCGTCGCGGAGGCCCGCGCGGCCGGATTCGAACATGTCAACCTCGACCTGATCTACGGCACGCCGGGGGAGAGCGACGACGACTGGCGCGACACCCTCGCGGCGGCGCTCGGAGCCGGCCCCGACCACATCTCGGCGTACGCGCTGATCGTGGAGGAGGGCACCGGGCTGGCCCGGCGCATCCGGCGCGGCGAGATCCCGATGACGGACGACGACGAGCACGCCGACCGCTATCTGATCGCGGACCGGGCGCTCGCCGAGGCGGGCTTCTCCTGGTACGAGGTGTCCAACTGGGCCACCTCCGATGCGGGCCGCTGCCTCCACAACGAGCTGTACTGGCGCGGCGCCGACTGGTGGGGCGCGGGACCGGGTGCCCACAGTCATGTGGGCGGCGTGCGCTGGTGGAACGTGAAACACCCCGGCGCGTACGCCCAGGCGCTCGCTGAGGGCCGCTCGCCGGGCGCCGGGCGCGAGATCCTCACCGAGGAGGACCGCCGGGTCGAGCGCGTCCTGCTCGAACTGCGGCTGGCCGACGGCTGCGACCTGTCCCTGCTGAAACCCGCCGGAGCGGCGGCGGCCGACCGCGCGGTAAGGGACGGCCTCCTGGACGCCGGTCCTTACACGGAGGGGCGCGCGGTGCTGACGCTGAAGGGGCGGCTGCTGGCGGACGCGGTCGTCAGGGACCTGGTGGACTGATCACCCGCCCGCGTCGGGGCACCGCCCGCGTCCGGGACGCCGGCCGGCCTCGGCAGCCGCCCGGCGTCAGACACTGCCCGGACACCAGACGTCAGTCATCAGACATGAGACATCAGGCGTCGCCACCGGCCGTGACGAAGTCGATCAGCTCCTCCACCCGTCCCAGCAGCGCCGGTTCCAGGTCCTTGTACGAGTGCACCCGCGACAGGATGTGCTGCCAGGCCGCGCCCGTGTTCGGGGGCCAGCCCAGCGCCCGGCACACGCCCGTCTTCCAGTCCTCGCCCCTCGGTACCACCGGCCACGCCCCGATGCCCACCGAGGACGGCTTCACGGCCTCCCACACGTCGATGTACGGATGGCCCACCACCAGGACGTCCGCGCCCGTCACCGACGCCGCGATGCGGGACTCCTTCGAGCCGGGCACGAGATGGTCGACCAGGACGCCCAGGCGCGCGTCCGGCGCCGGGGCGAAGTCGGCGACGACGGCGGGGAGATCGTCGATCCCGCCGAGATACTCCACGACCACCCCCTCGACGCGCAGGTCGTCGCCCCAGACCTTCTCGACCAGCTCCGCGTCGTGCCGCCCCTCCACATAGATGCGCCCCGCCCTGGCGACCCGGGCCCGGGCCCCCGGGACGGCGACCGAGCCCGACGCCGTACGGGCGGGCCGCGCCGGGCCCCCGGCCGAGGGACGGACCAGGGTCACCACCCGGCCCTCCAACAGGAAGCCACCGGGCACCAGAGGGAAGACCCGGTGTTTGGAGAAGCGGTCCTCAAGAGTGACCGTCGGGCCCTCCGCCGTCTTCTCGCAGCGGATCACCGCGCCGCAGAAGCCCGTCGACACCTCCTCGACCACCAGATCCGGTTCGGCGGGCACCTCCGGCGCGGGGGTGGACCTCTTCTTCCACGGCGGGGTCAGGTCGGGGCTGTAGCTGCGCATTCGCAAGACGATAAACCGGACGGCCGGTGAGGGCTACGACACGCCGAAACGGGCCGCCAGCGCGTCGCGTTGCGCCCGGACGAAGGCCGCGTCCACCACCGACCCGTGCCCCGGTACGTACACCGCGTCCGGGCCGCCCAGCGCCAGCAGCCGGTCCAGCGCGGCCGGCCAGCGGGCGGGGACCGCGTCCGGGCCCGCCTGGGGCTCCCCCGACTCCTCGACCAGATCGCCGCAGAACACGACGGCGGGGGAGCCCGGCACCACCAGCGCCAGATCGTGCGCGGTGTGGCCGGGGCCCACCCGGGCCAGCAGCACGTCCGCGCCGTCGCCCAGGTCGATCGCCAGCTCCCCCGACACCGCGTGCCCGGGCGCCACCAGGAGGTCCACCGCCTCGGCCGCCTCGGCCGCCGCGAGGCCCTCCCGCACGGCGTCCTCGTACAGCGGCGCGCGGTCCGCCGCCAGCAGCTCCGCCGTCCCCGCCGCGCCGTACACCTCGGCCCCCGCGAACGCCGCGGTGCCGAAGACATGGTCGAAGTGCGGATGGCTCAGTGCGATATGCGTCACGCGGGCCCCGCCGAGCAGCGCCCGCGCCGACGCCAGGAGTTCCGCGCCCTCCCGGAGCGAGGACCCCGTGTCGAACAGCAGGGCGCCGCTCTCCCCGGCCACCAGCCCCACCGTCGCGTCCCACCCCGGCAGCCGCCGGCGGCTCACTCCGGGAGCCAGCCGCTCCCACCCGTGCCCATGTCCTTCGACGTCCATACAGGGACGCTACGGGAGACTCCCGGCAGCCGCCGTGTCCGCCGGTACCGGTCCCGGCGAGGCGGCGTCGTCGGCTGCCTTGCTAGGGGTGTCCCCCACGGCCGTACACTGACACGGGGAGTACTGGCACTCCCCGCGAGCGAGTGCCAAGCAGAACGAGTGCCGAGCAGGAAACAGAACGAGTGCCGAGCAGAATCCGACGGACGACAGCTGGAGGTGTGCCGCATGCTCAGCGAACGCAGGCTTGAGGTGCTGCGGGCGATCGTCCAGGACTATGTCGGCACGGAGGAGCCGGTCGGCTCCAAGGCGCTCACCGAGCGGCACAAGCTCGGCGTCTCCCCGGCCACCGTCCGCAACGACATGGCGGTGCTGGAGGACGAGGGCTTCATCGCCCAGCCGCACACCAGCGCCGGGCGCATCCCGACCGACAAGGGCTACCGCCTCTTCGTCGACCGGCTGGCCGGGGTCAAGCCCCTGTCGCTGCCCGAGCGCCGCGCCATCCAGAACCTGCTGGACGGGGCCGTCGACCTCGACGACGTCGTGGGCCGTACGGTGCGGCTGCTGGCGCAGCTGACCCGGCAGGTCGCCGTCGTCCAGTACCCCTCGCTGACCCGGTCGACGGTGCGGCACGCGGAGCTGCTGGCGCTCGCGCCCGCCCGGCTGATGCTCGTCCTGATCACGGATACCGGACGGGTCGAGCAGCGGCTGGTCGACTGTCCCGCGCCCTTCGGCGAGACCTCCCTCGCGGATCTGCGGGCCCGGCTCAACAGCCGGATCGTCGGGCGCCGCTTCGCGGACGTCCCGCAGCTGGTGCAGGACCTGCCCGACTCGTTCGAGCCGGAGGACCGGGGGACCGTCTCCACGGTGCTCGCGGTCCTGCTGGAAACCCTGGTCGAGGAGACCGAGGAGCGGCTGATGATCGGCGGCACCGCCAACATCACCCGCTTCGGACACGACTTCCCTCTGACCATCCGGCCGGTGCTGGAGGCGCTGGAGGAGCATGTGGTGCTCCTCAAGCTGCTCGGCGAGGCGGCCGATCCGGGCATGACCGTACGTATCGGGCACGAGAACGCCCATGAGGGCCTCAACTCCACGTCCGTCGTCGCGGTCGGCTACGGTTCGGGCGACGAGGCAGTCGCAAAACTCGGCGTGGTCGGACCGACCCGCATGGACTACCCCGGAACGATGGGAGCGGTACGCGCAGTGGCACGTTACGTCGGACAGATCCTGGCGGAGTCGTAAGTGGCCACGGACTACTACGCCGTACTCGGCGTGCGCCGCGACGCTTCGCAGGACGAGATCAAGAAGGCATTCCGGCGGCTCGCCCGCGAGCTGCACCCGGATGTCAATCCCGATCCCAAGACGCAAGAGCGTTTCAAGGAGATCAACGCCGCGTACGAGGTGTTGTCGGACCCGCAGAAGAAGCAGGTCTACGACCTCGGCGGCGACCCCCTCTCGGCCAGCGGCGGGGGAGGCGGCGCCGGTGGCTTCGGCGCCGGTGGCTTCGGCAACTTCTCCGACATCATGGACGCGTTCTTCGGCACGGCGTCGCAGCGCGGCCCGCGCTCGCGCACGCGGCGTGGCCAGGACGCCATGATCCGGCTGGAGATCGACCTCAACGAGGCGGCCTTCGGCACGACCAAGGACATCCAGGTCGACACGGCCGTCGTGTGCACGACGTGCTCGGGCGAGGGCGCCGCACCCGGCACCTCCGCGCAGACCTGTGACATGTGCCGCGGCAGGGGCGAGGTCTCGCAGGTCACCCGGTCCTTCCTGGGCCAGGTCATGACCTCCAGGCCGTGCCCGCAGTGCCAGGGCTTCGGCACGGTCGTCCCGACGCCGTGCCCCGAGTGCGCGGGCGACGGCCGTATCCGGTCGCGCCGTACGCTCACGGTCAAGATCCCGGCCGGTGTCGACAACGGAACCCGCATCCAGCTCGCCGGCGAGGGCGAGGTCGGCCCCGGGGGCGGCCCCGCGGGCGATCTCTACGTCGAGATCCACGAGTTGGCGCACGCGATGTTCCAGCGCCGCGGCGACGACCTGCACTGCACGGTCACGGTGCCCATGACGGCGGCGGCGCTGGGCACGAAGTGCCCGCTGGAGACGCTGGACGGCATGGAGGACATCGACGTACGCCCCGGCACCCAGTCGGGCCAGTCGATCCCGCTGCACGGGCGCGGCATCACGCATCTGCGGGGCGGCGGCCGGGGCGACCTGATCGTGCACGTCGAGGTGATGACGCCGTCGAAACTCGACCCCGAGCAGGAACGGCTGCTGCGCGAGCTGGCGAAGCTGCGTGGTGAGGAGCGGCCCACGGGCCAGTTCCAGCCGGGGCAGCAGGGGCTGTTCTCGCGTCTGAAGGACGCCTTCAACGGACGGTAGGCGCACCGCTGTCGGCAGGGGCCCGGGGAGCGATCCCCGGGCCCCTGCCGTGTCTTCTCCGCCGCGGCCCCTGTCGGGCGCTCCGTCACACAGCTGGGGCGACACCGATTCGGAGCTGTCACGGAGGGCATGGCACGATGCCTGCATGTCCTCCGTACTGACCGATCTCTGCCGGTATCCGATCGTGCAGGCCCCCATGGCGGGCGGCGCTTCCTGCCCGCGGCTGGCCGCGGCCGTCTGCGAGGCCGGCGGGCTCGGCTTTCTCGCCGCCGGGTACAAAACGGCGGACGGTCTGTACGAAGAGATCAAACAGCTGCGCGGGCTCACCGCCCGGCCCTTCGGCGTCAACCTCTTCATGCCGCAGCCGAACTACGCGGACCACGCGGCCGTCGAGGTCTACCGCAATCAGCTCGCCGGCGAGGCCACCTGGTACGAGACGCCGCTCGGAGACCCCGACTCGGGCCGCGACGACGGCTACGAGGCGAAGCTGGCGATCCTGCTGGACGACCCGGTGCCGGTCGTCTCGTTCACCTTCGGCTGTCCGACCAGGACCACCCTGGACGCGTTCGCCAAGGTCGGTACCGTCACCGTCGTCACGGTGACCACCCCCGAGGAGGCCCAGACCGCGGAGTGGTCCGGCGCCGACGCCGTCTGTGTCCAGGGCGTCGAGGCCGGCGGCCACCAGGGGACGCACCGCGACGACCCGGCCACCGACGGCGCGGGCCTCGGGCTGCTGTCGCTGGTGACGCAGGTCAGGGAGACCGTGCAGATCCCGGTCGTCGCGGCCGGCGGACTCATGCGCGGCGCCCAGATCGCGGCGGTCCTCGCGGCGGGCGCGGACGCGGCGCAGCTCGGCACGGCGTTCCTGGTGTGCCCCGAGTCCGGCGCCAACACGCTGCACAAGCAGGCCATGACCAATCCGCTGTTCGTCAGGACCGAGCTGACCCGGGCGTTCTCCGGCCGCCCCGCCCGAGGGCTCGTCAACCGCTTCATGCGCGAGCACGGCCCGTACGCGCCCGCCGCCTACCCGGAGGTCCACCACCTGACCTCCGGACTGCGCAAGGCCGCCGCGCGGCTGGGCGACGCGCAGGGCATGGCGCTGTGGGCGGGGCAGGGCCACCG
This sequence comes from Streptomyces sp. NPDC012835, assembly GCF_042900885.1. Lineage (NCBI taxonomy): Bacteria > Bacillati > Actinomycetota > Actinomycetes > Kitasatosporales > Streptomycetaceae > Streptomyces > Streptomyces sp. NPDC012835. The sequence continues at coordinate 723,474 of NZ_JBIBBW010000002.1, read as the reverse complement.
GCTGGCCCGTGAACTGCCCGCCGGCGAGCTGGTGGAGCTGCTGCACGCGGAACTCACCGAGGCCCGCGCCGCGTTGACGTGCGAGCCGAAGGACGCCTCGTGACCGCTCCCGTCTTCCTGGTCGACGACTTCGCTGCCGGACCCGGCGGACGGTTCGTCGTGGACGGGCCCGAGGGGCGGCACGCCGTCGCTGTGAAGCGGATGCGGCCGGGCGAGGACGTCGTCCTGACCAACGGCGCCGGGCGCTGGGCCGACTGCGTGGTGCTGGGCAGCGAGGGCAAGGACCGGCTGATCGTCCAGCTCGACTCGGTGTCCGAGGCGGAGCCGGAGAGCCCGCGCATCACCGTCGTCCAGGCGCTCCCCAAGGGCGACCGGGGCGAACTCGCCGTCGAGACCATGACGGAGACCGGCGTCGACGCGATCGTCCCGTGGGCCGCCTCCCGCTGCATCACCCAGTGGAAGGGCGACCGGGGCGCCAAGGCCCTCGCCAAGTGGCGGGCCACCGCGCGCGAGGCGGGCAAGCAGTCGCGGCGGGTGCGGTTCCCCGAGGTCGCGGACGCGATGAGCACCAAGCAGGCCGCCGCGCTGCTGGCGACGGCGGACTTCGCCGCCGTACTGCACCAGGACCAGGAGGCGGGCAGCGAGCCGCTGGCCGTGGCCGAACTGCCCACCGAGGGCTCGATCGTGCTGGTCGTCGGGCCCGAAGGCGGCGTGTCCCCCGAGGAACTGGCGGCTTTCGCCGAGGCGGGCGCGCGCTCGTACTACCTCGGCAGCACGGTGCTGCGCACCTCGACCGCCGGAACGGTCGCCACCGCCGTGGTGATGGCCCGCACCGGCCGCTGGTCCTGAACAGGGCGTCCGGCGCCGGATAGCATGCGTCCGTACGGAATCGATCATCAGCCGCGGCGGCCGCCGCGCCGAGTCGAGGAGGCCCGCGCCATGGCGGGAGAACCACAGGCCGACTGCCTGTTCTGCAAGATCGTCTCGGGCGATGTGCCGGCCACCGTCGTCCGAGAGACGGAGACCACCGTCGCCTTCCGGGACATAAACCCGCAGGCCCCCACGCATGTGCTGGTCATTCCCAAGGCGCACTACCCGGACGCGGGCACCCTCGCCGCCGCCGAGCCGCTGATCGCCGCCGACGTCCTGCGCGAGGCCGCCGCCGTCGCGGCCGGCGAGCAGGTCGACGGGACCGGCTACCGGATCGTGTTCAACACCGGTTCCGGCGCGGGCCAGACCGTCTTCCACGCGCACGCGCACGTCCTGGGCGGACGCGGCCTCAACTGGCCTCCCGGGTAGCGGTCTTGTCCGTACGGGAACTGGTCGTCCTGGGCACCGCCAGTCAGGTGCCCACCCGCCACCGCAACCACAACGGCTATCTCCTGCGCTGGGACGGCGAGGGCCTCCTCTTCGACCCCGGCGAGGGCACCCAGCGCCAGATGCTGCGCGCGGGCGTCGCCGCGCACGACCTCAACCGCATCTGCGTCACCCACTTCCACGGGGACCACTCGCTGGGGCTCGCCGGGGTCATCCAGCGGATCAACCTCGACCGGGTGCCGCACGAGATCACCGCCCACTACCCGGCGAGCGGGCAGCGTTTCTTCGACCGGCTGCGGTACGCCACGGCCTACCGCGAGTCCGTCGCGCTGACCGAGGCGCCGGTGCGCCACGACGGCGTCCTCGCGAGCACCCCCTCGTACACCCTGGAGACGCACCGGCTCTCCCACCCCGTCGAGTCCTACGGCTACCGCCTGGTGGAGCCCGACGGGCGCCGGATGGACCCGGCGCGGCTGGCCGCGCACGGGATCGCCGGGCCCGACGTCGGCCGGCTCCAGCGCGCGGGCACCTGGAACGGCGTCACGCTGGACGAGGTCAGCGAGGTGCGCAGGGGACAGCGGTTCGCGTTCGTGATGGACACCCGGCTCTGCGACGGGGTGCACGCGCTGGCCGAGGGGTGCGACCTGCTCGTCATCGAGTCCACGTTCCTGGACGAGGACGAACGGCTGGCGACCGACCACGGCCATCTCACGGCGGGCCAGGCCGCGCGGGCGGCGCGGGACGCGGGGGTGGCGCATCTGGTGCTGACGCACTTCTCGCAGCGGTACCCCGACCCGGGCGCGTTCGAACGGCAGGCCCGCGCCGCCGGGTTCGAGGGCGAACTGACGATCGCCGCCGACCTCGTACGGGTGCCGCTGCCCAAGCGGGCCCGCTGACCGGGCCCGCCACCGGCCTTCCGGGCGGCTCGCTCGGGCACGGCGGCGGACCGCGGATCCGTTCGGGTCCGCTGGATCGGGCAGACTGTCGTGATCCGCACGCGATCGGGAGCCCGCCGTGATCACACCCAACGGAGACCCGCTGGACCACATCGCCCATGTCGACCCGCTGGAGGGACTGCGCAGGCCCGACGATCCGGAGTGCGACGTCTATCTGACGGGCACGGTCTTCCTCGACATCGTCTTCACGGGTCTGGACAGCGCGCCCGTGCGCGGTACCGAGTCCTGGGCGCGTGGCATGGGATCGAGCCCCGGCGGGATCGCCAACATGGCCACAGCGCTGGCCCGTCTCGGACTGCGCACCTCGCTCTCCGCCGCCTTCGGCGACGACCATTACGGCGAGTACTGCTGGGACGCGCTCGCGGAGGGCGAGGGCATCGACCTGTCCCGCTCACGCACCGTCGCGGACTGGCACTCGCCGGTCACCGTCTCCATGGCGTACGAGGGCGAGCGCACGATGGTCTCGCACGGCCACGAGGCGCCACCGCCCGAGGGCGCCCTGCCGGAGTGCCCGCCGCGCGCGCGTGCCGCCGTCGCGGCGCTGGCACCGGGGCGCCGGGACGAGTGGATCGCCAGGTCGGCGGGGCTCGGCACCCGGATCTTCGCCGACGTCGGCTGGGACGAGACCGGCCGCTGGGACCTGGCCGGGCTGGCGGACCTGGAGCACTGCGAGGCGTTCCTGCCCAACGCCGAGGAGGCGATGCGCTACACCCGCGCCGACTGCCCCAGGGAGGCCGCCCGGCTGCTCGCGGAGCGGGTCCCGGTCGCGGTGGTCACGCTGGGCGCTGAGGGCGCGTACGCGGTGGACGGCTCCACGGGTGAGACCGCCGAGGTCCCGGCGATCGCGGTGGAGGCGCTGGACCCGACGGGGGCGGGCGACGTCTTCGTGGCCGGATTCGTCACCGGCACACTGGCCGGCTGGCCCCTCGCGGACCGGCTGGCCTTCGCGGGGCTGACCGCCGCGCTCTCCGTGCAGGAGTTCGGCGGGTCGCTGTCCGCGCCCGGCTGGGCGGAGGTCGCCGCCTGGTGGAGCTATGTGCACGGCTGCTCGGACCAGGACCCGGCGGCCCTGCGGCGCTACGGCTTCCTGGCGGAGATGCTGCCCGCGCCGCCCCGCCCGTGGCCGCTGCGGCGGGCCGTACCGACGATCGGGTTCGGCCGCTCGGCCTGAGCGGCCGCTTCGCCCAGGGCGCAAGGAAAAGCACTGGGGCGCTGTCCGCGCGGGGTCGTACGCTGGTAACCCAGAGGTTGTCGAGCAGCGAGAACCCTGCAACGGGAGGTATGCGCAGGCCACAGCGCCGGCCCATGACTCAGACACCTACAGCCCAGACCCCCGCGCCGGGGCAGGCCCACGCCCGGTTCACCGTGCCCGCCTCACACCCGATGGTGATGGTCCTCGGATCGGGCGACGCCCTGCTCCGGGTGGTCGAGAGGGCCTTCCCCGACGTGGACATCCACGTCCGGGGAAACGAGATCAGCGCGGCGGGCGGCGCGGCGGACGTCGCGCTCGTCCAGCGCCTGTTCGACGAGATGATGCTGGTGCTGCGCACCGGTCAGCCGATGACGGAGGACGCGGTGGAACGCTCCATTGCCATGCTCAGGGCGAGTGAGAACGGCGGTGCGGACGGTCCCGAGACCCCCGCCGACGTGCTCACGCAGAACATCCTGTCCAGCCGGGGCCGGACGATCCGCCCCAAGACGCTCAACCAGAAGCGGTACGTCGACGCCATCGACAAGCACACGATCGTCTTCGGCATCGGCCCGGCCGGTACGGGCAAGACGTACCTCGCCATGGCGAAGGCGGTCCAGGCGCTCCAGTCCAAGCAGGTCAGCCGGATCATCCTGACCCGGCCGGCCGTCGAGGCGGGGGAGCGGCTCGGCTTCCTGCCCGGCACGCTCTACGAGAAGATCGACCCGTATCTGCGCCCGCTCTACGACGCCCTGCACGACATGCTCGACCCCGACTCCATCCCCCGGCTGATGGCGGCGGGCACGATCGAGGTCGCGCCGCTCGCCTACATGCGCGGCCGGACCCTGAATGATGCTTTCATCATCCTGGACGAGGCGCAGAACACCAGTACGGAACAGATGAAGATGTTCCTGACGAGGCTCGGCTTCGACTCGAAGATCGTCATCACCGGCGACATCACCCAGGTCGACCTGCCGGGCGGCACCAAGAGCGGTCTGCGCCAGGTCCAGGACATCCTGGAGGGCGTGGAGGACGTGCACTTCTCCCGGCTCACGTCCCAGGATGTCGTACGGCACAAGCTCGTCGGCCGTATCGTCGACGCGTACGAGCGGTACGACAACGAAAACGGGAAGTAGAGCAGCAGCGCACCATGTCGATCGACGTCAACAACGAGTCAGGTACCGAGGTCGACGAGCAGGCGATCCTCGACATCGCCCGCTACGCGCTCACCAGGATGCGTATCCACCCCCTCTCCGAACTCTCGGTGATCGTGGTGGACGACGCGGCGATGGAGCAGTTGCACATCCAGTGGATGGATCTGCCGGGCCCCACCGATGTCATGTCCTTCCCGATGGACGAACTGCGTCCGCCGGTCAAGGACGACGAGGAGCCCCCGCAGGGGCTCCTCGGTGACATCGTGCTCTGCCCGGAGGTGGCGAAGCGGCAGGGCGAGGAGGCCCCGACGCAGCACACCATGGACGAGGAGCTCCAACTGCTCACCGTGCACGGCGTGCTGCATCTGCTCGGCTACGACCACGAGGTGCCCGAGGAGAAGGCCGAGATGTTCGGGCTCCAGGCCGCGATCGTGGACGGCTGGCGGGCCGAGCAGGGACTGACCGGTCCGTCGCCCGCGCCGACCGTCTCATGACCGCCCAACTGATCGCCGGCGCGGTCGCCCTGGTCGTCGTCGCCTGGCTGGCGGCGTCCGCCGAGGCCGGGCTCGCCCGCGTCTCCAGCTTCCGGGCGGCCGAGGCGGTGCGCTCGGGCCGCCGGGGGGCGGCGAAGCTCGCACAGGTCGCCGCCGACCCCACGCGCTATCTCAATGTGGCCCTGCTGGTGCGCGTCGCCTGCGAGATGGCGGCCGGGGTGCTGGTCACCTACGTCTGCCTGGAGGAGTTCCGGGAGACCTGGGCGGCGCTCCTCGTCGCCATCTGCGTGATGGTCCTCGTCTCCTACGTCGCGGTGGGTGTCTCGCCGCGCACCATCGGCCGCCAGCACCCGCTGAACACGGCCACGGCCTCCGCGTACGTCCTGCTGCCGCTGGCCCGCGTGATGGGCCCCGTACCGCAGCTGCTGATCCTCCTCGGCAACGCCCTGACCCCCGGGAAGGGCTTCCGCAAGGGCCCGTTCGCCAGTGAGGCCGAGCTGCGGGCGATGGTCGACCTCGCCGAGGCCGAGTCCCTCATCGAGGACGACGAGCGCCGGATGGTGCACTCCGTCTTCGAGCTGGGCGACACACTCGTCCGCGAGGTCATGGTGCCGCGCACCGACCTGGTCGCCATCGAGCGCTCCAAGACGGTCCGTCAGGCGCTCACCCTCGCGCTGCGCTCCGGCTTCTCGCGCATCCCGGTCACCGGGGAGAACGAGGACGACATCGTCGGCATCGTCTACCTCAAGGACCTGGCGCGCAAGACACACATCAACCGCGAGTCCGAAGCCGACCTGGTCTCCACGGCGATGCGCCCGGCCGCCTTCGTGCCCGACACGAAGAACGCGGGCGACCTGCTGCGCGAGATGCAGCAGGAGCGCAGCCATGTCGCGGTCGTCATCGACGAATACGGCGGCACGGCGGGCATCGTCACGATCGAGGACATCCTGGAGGAGATCGTCGGCGAGATCACCGACGAGTACGACCGCGAGCTGCCGCCCGTCGAGGAGCTGGGCGACGGCGCCTACCGGGTCACGGCCCGGCTGGACATCGGTGACCTCGGCGAGCTGTTCGGACTCGACGAGTACGACGACGAGGACGTCGAGACGGTCGGCGGACTGCTGGCGAAGGCCCTGGGCCGGGTCCCGATCGCGGGCGCCAGCGCCGAGGTCGCCCTCCCCGACGGCCGTACGCTCCGGCTGACCGCCGAATCCCCGGCCGGCCGCCGCAACAAGATCGTCACGGTGCTGGCGGAGCCGGTGCGCGAGGAGGCGTCGGCGTCGTGACGGGCGGCGCGCTGACGGCGGCGGCGCTGCGCTCGTACTGCCTCGGGTTCAACGGGGCCTCCGAGGAGGTCCCGTTCCCGCGCAATCCGGAGCTCACGGTCTTCAAGGTCGGCGGCCGGATCTTCGCCTTCTGCTCCCTGGAGGAGCGGCCGCTGAAGACCACCCTCAAGTGCGACCCCGACGACGCGGTCCGGCTCCGGGAGACCCATCCGGAGATCGTCCCCGGCTGGCACCTCAACAAGCGCCACTGGAACACGGTGACGGTCGGCGGGCTGCCCGCCCGGATGGTGCGCGAGATGATCGAGGACTCGTACGACCTGGTGGTGGCGGGCCTGCCGAAGGCACTGCGGCTCCGGCTCGACCGGCCCTGAGCCCCGCGCCCCGGTGAGCCCGCCGATGGCCGCGTACCGGGGCCGCCCGCCCACCGGGGCCGCCCGGCGCCGGGCCGCGTCCGCTGCCTATGCTCGGCGCCATGACTCAGAGCACGGACAGCACCGGCCCCGGGACCGACCTCGACCCCGAGGACCGCAAGATCATCACCCTCGCGCGCAGCGCCCGCGCCCGTAACGGCGTACCGGAGGGCGCGGCCGTACGGGACGAGACGGGCCGTACGTATGTCGCGGGCACCGTCGACCTGGACTCCCTCCGGCTCAGCGCGCTGCGCACCGCCGTCGCCATGGCCGTGGCCAGCGGCGCCACCTCACTGGAGGCGGCCGCCGTCGTCACCGCAGCGCCCGGCGCTTCGGACGAGGACCGCGCCGCCGTGCGCGATCTCGGCGGCCCCGGCACACCGGTGCTGGTGGCGGGCCCGGACGGCGGCCTGAAGGCCACGGTCACGGCCGGCTGAAGACGGCGGCCCTGCGGGCCGGACGGCGGTCACGCGGCGGTCCGTGGCGCCCGGCTGGTAGGCGGCGGGTGAACGATCGGGGAGAATGGGCGCCATGAGCGCTCGTACCTCCTCTCCCGAGACTTCTCCCGAGACAGCCGAAGCCCCCCACCGGGCCGGCTTCGCCTGCTTCGTCGGTCGCCCGAACGCGGGCAAGTCCACCCTCACGAACGCTCTGGTCGGCCAGAAGGTGGCCATCACCTCGAACCGGCCGCAGACCACGCGGCACACCGTCCGGGGCATCGTGCACCGGCCCGAGGCGCAGCTGATCCTGGTCGACACCCCGGGCCTCCACAAGCCGCGCACCCTGCTCGGCGAGCGGCTGAACGACGTCGTGCGGACGACCTGGGCCGAGGTCGACGTGATCGGCTTCTGTCTGCCCGCGAACGAGAAGCTCGGCCCCGGCGACCGGTTCATCATCAAGGAACTGGCCGCGATCAAGAAGACGCCGAAGATCGCCGTCGTCACCAAGACGGACCTGGTCGACTCCAAGGCCCTGGCCGAGCAGCTCATCGCGATCGACCGGATCGGCAGGGAACTCGGCCTGGAGTGGGCCGAGATCGTCCCCGTCTCCGCCGTCGGCGACCAGCAGGTCGGCCTGCTCGCCGACCTGCTGGTCCCGCTGCTCCCGCAGAGCCCGCCGCTCTACCCGGAGGGCGACCTCACCGACGAGCCGGAGCAGGTCATGGTGGCCGAGCTGATCCGCGAGGCCGCGCTGGAGGGCGTACGGGACGAGCTGCCGCACTCGATCGCCGTCGTGGTCGAGGAGATGCTGCCGCGCGAGGACCGCCCGGCGGACCGGCCGCTGCTCGACATCCACGCGAACGTCTACATCGAGCGGCCCAGCCAGAAGGGCATCATCATCGGCCCCAAGGGCAAGCGCCTCAAGGAGGTCGGGACGAAGTCCCGCAAGCACATCGAAGCGCTGCTGGGCACGCCGGTCTTCCTGGACCTGCACGTCAAGGTCGCCAAGGACTGGCAGCGCGATCCCAAGCAGCTGCGCAAGCTGGGGTTCTGAGCCGGGCCACGCCCCGGCGGCCGGAGGCCGGCGCAGCCGGTCGAAGCCGGTGAGGCCCCCGGGCCGAGCCGTGCGAGTGCGGCGGACGGGGTGGGTTCCCGAGCAGCTGCGCAAGCTGGGGTTCTGAGCCGGGCCGCGCCTCGCCGCCGTCCCAACGGGGCCCCGGCCGAGAGGTCCTACGCGCCTTCCTTGAGCACCCGGGAGATCAGCGCGCGCTGGGCGTCGGTCAGCCGGGGGTCCGCGCAGTGGAACGTGTGCTCGTCGATCGTGATCCGGTAGCTGAAGCCGTCCGGCACGCCCGAGGGCGCGGCGGCGTGGCTGTCGGCCTTCGCCCGTTCGGCCAGCTCCCGCCAGACCTCGGCGTCGGGCAGGTCCGCGGTGTCGACCTCCGACCTGCGCTCGATGCCCGCGAAGCCGCCTGTGCGCCGTACTTGGATACGCATAGTCCTGTTCTAGTACGTGAAGGGCGGCGGCGGTAGCCGCCGCCCGTGCCGTGGGGCGTGCCGTCGGCCGTCCGCGCTACTCCGTGGCCACCCCGACCTGGGACCACGCCTTGGTCACGGCCTCCAGCTCCGCCGCCTCACCGAAGCGCTCCCGCGCCGCGGCGACGGTCAGCCGGGCGAAGTCGGCGAAGTCCGCGTCGGTCTCCAGCTCGCCGCCGGTCAGCACGTCGAACCAGACCTGGCCCGCCCGCTCCCACGCCTTTCCGCCCAGCTGGGTGGCGAACAGATAGAACGCGTGATTCGGGATGCCGGAGTTGATGTGGACCCCGCCGTTGTCACGGGTCGTCCGGACGTAGTCCTTCATGGCGGCGGGCTGCGGGTCCTTGCCGATCACGTCGTCGTCGTACGCCGTGCCCGGTGCCTTCATGGAGCGCAGGGCGACCCCGCTCACGCCGGGGGCGAGCAGGCCCTCACCGATCAGCCAGTCGGCCTGGTCGGCGGTCTGGTCCAGGGTGAACTGCTTGACCAGGACCCCGAAGACGTCCGACACCGACTCGTTCAGCGCGCCGGACTGGCCGTTGTAGTCGAGGTTGGCGGTGTACTGGGTGAGGCCGTGGGTCAGCTCGTGGCCGATCACGTCGACCGGGATGGTGAAGTCGAGGAAGACCTCCCCGTCACCGTCCCCGAACACCATCTGCTCGCCGTCCCAGAAGGCGTTCGCGTAGTCCTTGTCGTAGTGCACGCTCGCGGACAGCGGCAGCCCGGCGCCGTCCAGCGAGTCGCGCTGGTACGCGGTCAGCAGCAGCTCGAAGGTGGCGCCGAGCCCGGCGTACGCGCGGTTGACCGTGGCGTCCTGGCCGGGCGGGTCGCCCTCGTCGCGGACCTTCTTGCCCGGCAGCGTGGTGGTGTGCTCGCAGTCGTGGATGGTGCGGCGGGGCTTTCCCGTGGCCGTCGGGTCCTGGTCGGCGGGCTCGGTGAGCGTGCGCGGACCGGCGGCCGTGGCCAGCCGGCGGCGGGTGCGCTGCGCGGAGTCCGCCTCCAGGGTGCGGCGGGCGGGCCCGGAGAGCGCGGGGTTCTCGGCCTCCGCGAGTCTGTCGAGTACGTGCGGCGGCACGATGGTGCAGAAGACGGAGGCGGTGGCGGGAGCGATGGCGTCCATGAAACAACGGTGGCACTCCGTGGAACGCCTGTCACCCATTGCGACCTAGGTTGCTGAAATGGAGTGATTCATCGCCTCGGGGCGGTTAAAACCTCACTCTCCGCACAGAGGGGCCGGCCTGTTCCCGCCGGCCGGTCCCGCATGTTGATACGGCCCCGCGTGAACCGGACGCCTCGGTTACGCTGTGGGACATCATGCGTTTCGGGCTGCTTCTCCTTAGCTGCCGCGGCGAGGGCCTGTAGTCGTAGGCCGACCCCCTCCCCGCGGAGTTTGGCGTTGCGGTGACCACGCCCCGTCGGCCGTCCAGCGGACACACGAGGAGCCCTGCGCAATGTCTGATTCTTCCGTCGGTCGCCCCACGCCCGTAACCAACGCGACCGGTACCCAGAAGCCCTCCGGGATGCCGGTCCACAAGTACGGGCCGTACGAGGCCGTCGCCATCCCCGACCGCACCTGGCCGGACAACCGGATCACCGCCGCCCCCCGCTGGCTCTCCACCGATCTGCGCGACGGCAACCAGGCCCTGATCGACCCCATGTCGCCGGCCCGCAAGCGCGAGATGTTCGACCTGCTGGTACGCATGGGCTACAAGGAGATCGAGGTCGGCTTCCCGGCCTCCGGCGAGACCGACTTCGCCTTCGTACGGTCGATCATCGAAGAGGGCGCGATCCCCGAGGACGTGACGATCTCCGTCCTGACGCAGTCCCGCGAAGAGCTGATCGAGCGCACCGTCGAGGCGCTGCGCGGCGCCCACCGCGCCACCGTCCACCTCTACAACGCCACCGCCCCCACCTTCCGCCGGGTCGTCTTCCGCGGCACGAAGGAGCAGGTCAAGCAGATCGCCGTGGACGGCACCCGGCTGGTGATGGAGTACGCCGAGAAGATCCTCGGCCCGGAGACGACCTTCGGCTACCAGTACAGCCCGGAGATCTTCACCGACACCGAGCTGGACTTCGCCCTGGAGGTCTGCGAGGCCGTCATGGACGTCTGGCAGCCCGAGGCCGGCCGCGAGATCATCCTCAACCTGCCCGCCACCGTGGAGCGGTCCACGCCGTCCACGCACGCCGACCGCTTCGAGTGGATGTCGCGCCATCTCTCCCGGCGCGAGCACGTCTGTCTGTCCGTGCACCCGCACAACGACCGCGGCACGGCCGTGGCCGCCGCCGAGCTGGCGCTGATGGCCGGGGCGGACCGTATCGAGGGCTGTCTGTTCGGCCAGGGCGAGCGCACCGGCAACGTCGACCTGGTGACGCTGGGCATGAACCTCTTCTCACAGGGCGTCGACCCGCAGATCGACTTCTCGCAGATCGACGAGATCCGTCGTACCAGCGAGTACTGCAACCAGATGGAGATCCACCCGCGCCATCCCTACGCGGGCGATCTGGTCTACACGTCCTTCTCCGGCTCCCACCAGGACGCCATCAAGAAGGGCTTCGACGCGCGGGAGGCCGACGCGGCCGCACGCGGCATGTCCGTCGACGAGATCGAGTGGGCCGTGCCCTACCTGCCGATCGACCCGAAGGACGTGGGCCGTTCCTACGAGGCGGTCATCCGGGTCAACTCGCAGTCCGGCAAGGGCGGGATCTCGTACGTCCTGAAGAACGACCACAAGCTGGACCTGCCGCGCCGGATGCAGATCGAGTTCTCCCGCATCATCCAGGCCAAGACCGACGCCGAGGGCGGCGAGGTCACACCCGGCCAGATCTGGTCGGCCTTCCAGGACGAGTACCTGCCCAACCCGGACAACGCCTGGGGCCGGATCCAGATCCGCTCCGGCCAGACCACCACCGACACGGACGGCCGGGACACGCTGACCGTACAGGCCGTGGTGGACGGCCGGGAGGCACTGCTGAGCGGTACCGGCAACGGACCGATTTCGGCCTTCTTCGCCGCGCTGGCCGAGGTCGGGGTGGACGCCAGGCTGCTGGACTACCAGGAGCACACGATGAGTGAGGGCGCGAGCGCCCAGGCCGCCTCGTACATCGAGTGCGCGATCGGCGAGAAGGTGCTGTGGGGGATCGGAATCGACGCGAACACCACGCGCGCGTCCCTGAAGGCCGTCATCTCCGCGGTCAACCGCGCGACCCGCTGACCTGAGCCTTCGCCCCGCACCACACGAACCCCGTCCGCCACTCCGGTGGGCGGGGTTCGGCCATGTCGTGGCGATCTCACGCCGCGGTGCTGACGGCACGCCGAAGATGTGGCTAACATCACGTCAACGCAACGCTCCGCAGCGGGATCCCCGAAAGGGAGCGGAGACGAGGCGGAGTGCAACGCAACGAAGCGTTGCCGAAGCGTGACGGAGGTGCGCGACGTGCTGCCAACCCGACGATCAAGCGGCCGGAAGATGCGCCTCTGCGGCATTCGTACGTCATGGAACACCGTCGGTGACGGAGAGTTCTTCTGCCCCGACTGCGGGGGCGACCGCAACTACCGCCGCCGTACGGGCCGTCGGCGCTTCACCGTCCTCGGTATCCCGCTGCTCCCGCGCGGCGACGCCGGTCCCGTGGTCGAATGCGCCGCCTGCCACGCCCACTTCGGCATGGACGTCCTGGACCACCCCACCACGATCCGCTTCTCCGCGATGCTGCGCGACGCCGTCCACACGGTCGCCCTCGCCGTCCTCGCGGCCGGCGGCACCTCGTCCCGTACGGTCAGGGAGACCGCGGTCCTGACCGTGCGCGCGGCCGGGTTCGAGGACTGTACGGAGGACCGGCTGACGGAGCTGGTGGAGGCGCTCGCGGCGGACACCGGCCGGTTCATCGTCGAGCCCGGCCCGTGCGGCGCCGCGCTCGCCATCGAGCTGCACGAGGCGCTGGAGCCGCTCGCCCCCCACCTGGCCCCGGCGGGCCGCGAGGCGATCCTCCTCCAGGGCGCGCGGATCGCCCTGGCCGACGGGGCCTACAGTCCGCCGGAGCGCGAGGTGCTGTCCACGGTCGGCGGCGCGCTCCAGCTGCGGGCGGACGACACGGAGCGGCTGCTGGCGGCGGCGGGCACGCTCTCGTGAGCCGGCGCGTCCTCGGCGGGCCCGTCCGCCCGGACGCCGGGGCGGCCGGGGGCCTGCGCACCGTACGGGTGCGGGACAATGAAGCCCATGAGTCTGTTCCGGGACGACGGCGTCGTACTGCGCACTCAGAAGCTCGGTGAGGCCGACCGCATCATCACGCTTCTGACCCGCGGCCATGGCCGCGTCCGCGCCGTCGCCCGGGGGGTACGGCGGACGAAGTCCAAGTTCGGCGCGCGGCTGGAGCCGTTCTCCCATGTCGACGTGCAGTTCTTCGCGCGGGGCAGCGAGCTGATCGGACGCGGGCTTCCGCTGTGCACCCAGGGTGAGACCATCGCTCCGTACGGTGGCGGCATCGTGACCGACTACGCCCGCTACACCGCGGGCACCGCCATGCTGGAGACGGCGGAACGGTTCACCGACCACGAGGGCGAGCCGGCCGTGCAGCAGTATCTGCTGCTCGTCGGCGGGCTGCGCACCCTGGCACGCGGGGAGCACGCGCCGCATCTGATCCTGGACGCCTTCCTGCTGCGCTCGCTGGCCGTCAACGGGTACGCGCCCAGCTTCGACGACTGCGCGAAGTGCGGGCTCCAGGGCCCCAACCGCTTCTTCTCGGTCGGGGCCGGCGGGGTCGTGTGCGGGGACTGCCGGGTGCCCGGCAGCGTCGTACCCTCTGCTGAGGCCGTCGGGCTGCTCAGCGCGCTGCTGACGGGGGACTGGCGGACGGCCGACGCGTGCGAGGCGCGGCATGTCAGGGAGGGCAGCGGGCTGGTGTCCGCCTATCTGCACTGGCATCTGGAGCGCGGCCTGCGCTCACTCAGATACGTAGAGAAGAACTAGGAGACGAGAAGCGCATGGCACGACGCGGAATCCTGGGGCGTTCCCGCCGCGAGTACAAGACGCCGGAACCGCATCCCTCCGGCGCTGTTCCGCCGGTGATACAGAGCGAGCTGGTGCCCAAGCACGTGGCCGTCGTCATGGACGGCAACGGCCGCTGGGCCAAGGAACGCGGGCTGCCGCGCACCGAGGGGCACAAGGTGGGTGAGGGCGTCGTCCTCGACGTGCTCAAGGGCTGCCTGGAGATGGGCGTCCAGAACCTCTCCCTGTTCGCGTTCTCCACCGAGAACTGGAAGCGGACCCCCGACGAGGTGCGCTTCCTGATGAACTTCAACCGCGATGTCATCCGCCGCCGCCGCGACGAGATGGACGAGCTGGGCATCCGGATCCGCTGGGTCGGCCGGATGCCCAAGATGTGGAAGTCGGTCGTCCAGGAGCTTCAGGTCGCCCAGGAGCAGACCAAGGACAACGACGCGATGACGCTCTACTTCTGCGTCAACTACGGCGGCCGAGCGGAGATCGCGGACGCGGCGCGGGCGCTCGCCGCCGATGTCGCGGCCGGTAAACTCGACCCTTCCAAGGTCAACGAGAAGACGTTCGCCAAGTATCTGTACTACCCGGACATGCCGGACGTGGATGTCTTCCTGCGGCCGAGCGGTGAGCAGCGTACGTCCAACTACCTGATCTGGCAGAGCAGTTACGCGGAGATGGTCTTCCAGGACGTGCTGTGGCCCGACTTCGACCGGCGTGATCTGTGGCGGGCGTGCCTGGAGTACGCCTCCCGCGACCGCCGCTTCGGCGGCGCGCTGCCCAACGAGGAGTCCCGGGGGGACGTGCCGGAGCAGGACGAGCAACCGGCGCGGGCTTCGCGGGGCTGAGCGGCACAGCCTCCTCGCACCGCCGGGCGGGCGGCCGGACACCGGCCGCCCGCCCGGCGGAAGCGAGAGGGAGAGGCGTCAGTTCTTCGCGGCTCTCGCCGCGCACTCCGCGCACGTGCCGAAGATCTCCACCGTGTGGGCCACCCCCACATAGCCGTGCTGCGCGGCGATCGTCTCGGCCCACTGCTCCACCGCGGGGCCCTCGACCTCGACGGCCTTCCCGCAGACCCGGCAGACGAGATGGTGATGGTGGTCGCCGGTCGAGCAGCGCCGGTACACCGACTCGCCGTCGTTCGTGCGCAGTACGTCGACCTCGCCGGCGTCGGCGAGCGACTGGAGGGTGCGGTAGACCGTGGTCAGACCGACCGAGTCGCCGCGGTGCTTGAGCATGTCGTGAAGCTCCTGCGCACTGCGGAACTCGTCCACCTCGTCGAGCGCCGCCGCCACCGCGGCACGCTGGCGGGTCGATCGGCCGCGGACGGGGGCCGCGCTCGATCCACTGCTGGGCGCAGTCGTCACAGGTGCCTCCTTGCCTCTGCCCGTCGTCATCCGTCGGGCGTTACCCGCTTACGTCGGGCCATTGTGCCAGCTCGCGCTCAGACGGATACCTCGTCCGCGGGACGCCGCGCTGCCGGTACGTCCGTGTCCGCCGGATGCGCGCCGTGTGCGCCGTGCGCGCCGTCGTCCGGCGTGCCCTCCGTGTGCGGCGCGCGGGCCCGGCGCGCGGCCAGCGGGGCGGCGAGCCCGGTCAGCAGGACGAAGACGCCGATGGCGATGAGCACGATCGTCGCGCCGGGGGGTACGTCCTGGTAGTACGAGGTGACCGTGCCGGCGAGCGTCACGGCCGTACCGATCACGACGGCGAGCACGAACGTCACCACGAAGGACCGGGTGATCTGCTGCGCCGCCGCCACCGGCACCACCATCAGCGCGCTGACCAGCAGCAGCCCCACCACCCGCATGGCGACGGTCACGGTCACCGCTGCCGTCACGGCGATCAGCAGGTTCAGGGTGCGCACCGGCAGCCCGGTGACCCGGGCGAACTCCTCGTCCTGGCTGACCGCGAACAGCTGCCTGCGCAGCCCCACGGTCACCAGCACCACGAAGGCCGCCAGCAGCGAGATCGCGGTCACGTCGGAGGGGGAGACCGTCGACAGCGAGCCGAAGAGATAGGTGCTGAGGTTGGCGTTGGAGCCGTTGGGCGCGAGATTGATCAGCAGGACGCCGCCCGCCATGCCGCCGTAGAAGAGCATGGCGAGCGCGATGTCGCCGCGGGTGCGGCCGTACGCCCTGATCAGCTCCATCGTGACGGCGCCGGCCACCGAGACCAGCGTCGCCACCCACACGGGGCTCCAGGAGAGCAGGAAGCCGAGCCCGACCCCGGTCATCGCGACATGGCCGATGCCGTCGCCCATCAGCGCCTGCCGGCGCTGGACGAGGTAGATGCCGACGGCGGGGGCGGTGATGCCGACCAGTACGGCGGCTATCAGCGCTCGCTGCATGAACGGGGTCTGAAGTATTTCCATGGGTCAGCTCAGCAGTCCGGTGCGGAGCGGCTCGCCGGCCGCGTGGGGGTGGACGTGGTCGTGGCCGGGCAGGGCGTGCTGGCCGACGGCCCGGGGCGGGGGGCCGTCGTGGGTCACACAGCCGTCGCGCAGCACCACCGCCCGGTCGATGAGCGGCTCCAGCGGGCCCAGCTCGTGCAGGACCAGCAGGACGGTCGTCCCGGCCGCGACCTGCTCGCGCAGGGTCGCGGCGAGGATCTCCTGGCTGGCCAGGTCGACGCCCGCCATCGGCTCGTCCATGATCAGGAGTTCGGGTTCGGCGGCGAGCGCCCGGGCGATCAGCACCCGCTGGTGCTGGCCGCCCGACAGGGCGCCCACGGAGTCCTTGGCGCGGTCGGCCAGCCCCACCAGCTCGATCGCCCGCTGTACGGCCGCCCGATCGGCCTTGGAGGGCCATCCCAGCCGGGTGCGGGAGAGCCGGCCGGAGGAGACGACCTCGCGGACGGTCGCGGGCACCCCGCCGGCCGCCGTGGTGCGCTGCGGTACGTAGCCGACCCGGGACCAGTCGCGAAAGCGCCGCAGCGGGGTGCCGAACAGCGCGATCCCGCCGCTGGTCAGCGACACCTGGCCGATCACCGAGCGCACGGCGGTGGACTTGCCGGAGCCGTTGGCGCCGAGCAGCGCCACGACCTCTCCCGAGCGGACGGTGAGGTCGATGCCGCGCAGCACGGGGCGCCCGCCGAGGGTGGCGGCGGCGCCGCGCAGGGAGATCACCGGCGCGGGGAGCGGTCCGGGCTCCCGCGCCTCCGCCGCCTCCTGGGCGTGTCCCGTCTTCGCCGTCACCATGCCGGGCGCCTCCGATACCGCTGTCCGATTCACTTCGCGCCGAGCGCCTTCTGCAATGCCGTGAGGTTCGACCGCATGACCTCGACGTAGTCAGCGCCCTTCGACTTGTCCGTGATTCCCTCCAGCGGGTCCAGGACGTCGGTCTTCAGTCCCGAGTCCCCGGCGAGGGTCTTGGCGGTCTTGTCGCTGGCGAGCGTCTCGAAGAATACGGTGCCGACCTTGTCGCGCTTCGCGATGGTCTCCAGTTCCTTGACCCGGGCGGGGCTCGGCTCCGCCTCGGGGTCGATGCCGGCGATGGCCTCCTGCTCCAGGCCGTAGCGCTCGGCGAGGTAGCCGAAGGCGGCGTGGGTGGTGATGAAGGTCTTGGTGGAGGTGTCGGCGAGGCCCTGCTCGAAGTCGGTGTTCAGCCTGTCGAGCGTGGTGACCAGGGCGGCGGTGTTCTTCTTGTACGCGGCGGCGTGGTCCGGGTCGGCCTTCTCCAGAGCGGCGCCGACGCCCTTGGCGACCTCGGCGTACTTCACGGGGTCGAGCCAGATGTGCGGGTCGTTGCCGTCGGTGGAGGCTTCCTCGTCCCCGTGGGCCTCGTCTTCGGCGTGATCGTCGGCGTGGTCGTCGCCGTGGTCGTGCGTGTGGCCGGTCTCGGTGCCGTGCTTCTCCATCGTGGTCAGGGTGGTCGCGTCGACGGTGTTCCGCACACCGGACTGGGCGATGGCCTTGTCCACGGCGGGCTGTATGCCCTTGAGGTACAGGATCACATCGGCCTCGCCGAGCTGGGCGGTCTGCCGGGGCTTCAGCTCCAGGTCGTGCGGCTCCACACCGGGCTTGGTGAGCGTGGTGACCGAGACATGGTCGCCGCCTATCTCCTCGGCCAGGAACTGCATGGGGTAGAACGACGCGGTCACCGCGAGCTTCCCCCCGCTCTTCGTGGCGGCGTCGGAGGAGGAGCAGGCGGACAGGGCCACCATGCCGAGCGTGACGGCTCCGGCGATGGTGGCGGTGGGTATCAGGCGTCGTACGTTCATGACAGTCATTTTCAACAAAATTGGAAACGATTGTCAACAACGAGTCGGAAACGGCTTGGGAAGTGGGCGGGATGTCCGATACCCAGCACCGATTTGATCGAAGGGGTGCGCCCGCCGCTAATCTGAGTCATTCGCCGTTCGTCGTCGTCGTAATGAAGAGAGCACCGTGGCCGCCGACAAGATCGACAGCATCGTCAACCTGAGCAAGCGCCGTGGCTTCGTCTACCCGTGCAGTGAGATCTACGGTGGCCAGCGCGCCGCCTGGGACTACGGGCCGCTCGGAGTCGAGCTGAAGGAGAACCTCAAGCGTCAGTGGTGGCGTTACATGGTCACCTCGCGCGAGGACGTTGTCGGTATCGACTCCTCGGTGATCCTTGCCACCGAGGTCTGGGAAGCGTCGGGCCACGTCGCGACCTTCAGTGACCCGCTCACCGAGTGCACCTCCTGTCACAAGCGCTTCCGCGCCGACCACCTGGAGGAGGCGTACGAGGCCAAGCACGGCAAGGCCCCCGAGAACGGCCTCGCCGACCTGAACTGCCCCAACTGCGGCAACAAGGGCACCTTCACCGAGCCCAAGCAGTTCTCCGGGCTGCTCTCCACCCACCTCGGCCCGACGCAGGACTCCGGGTCCGTCGCGTATCTGCGGCCCGAGACCGCGCAGGGCATCTTCACCAACTTCGCCCAGGTGCAGCAGACTTCCCGTAAGAAGCCGCCGTTCGGCATCGCGCAGATGGGCAAGTCCTTCCGGAACGAGATCACTCCGGGCAACTTCATCTTCCGCACCCGCGAGTTCGAGCAGATGGAGATGGAGTTCTTCGTCAAGCCGGGCGAGGACGAGCAGTGGCAGGAATACTGGATGGAGCAGCGCTGGAACTGGTACCGCGACCTGGGCATGCGTGAGGAGAACATGCGCTGGTACGAGCACCCGGCCGAGAAGCTCTCGCACTACTCCAAGCGCACCGCCGACATCGAGTACCGCTTCCAGTTCGGCGGCAGCGAGTGGGGCGAGCTGGAGGGCGTCGCCAACCGCACCGACTACGACCTCACGGCGCACTCCAAGGCGTCCGGCCACGACCTGTCGTACTTCGACCAGGAGGCCGGCGAGCGCTGGACCCCGTATGTCATCGAGCCCGCCGCCGGTGTCGGCCGCGCGATGCTCGCCTTCCTCCTCGACGCGTACAACGAGGACGAGGCGCCCAACGCCAAGGGCGTGATGGAGAAGCGCGCCGTGATGCGCCTCGACCCGCGCCTCGCGCCGGTCAAGGTGGCCGTCCTGCCGCTCTCCCGCAACCCGCAGCTCTCGCCGAAGGCGAAGGGGCTCGCGACGGACCTGCGGCGCAACTGGAACATCGAGTTCGACGACGCGGGCGCCATCGGCCGCCGCTACCGTCGCCAGGACGAGATCGGCACGCCGTTCTGCGTCACCGTCGACTTCGACACCCTGGACGACAACGCGGTCACCGTGCGCGAGCGCGACACGATGAAGCAGGAGCGCGTCTCGCTCGACCAGATCCAGAGCTACCTGGGCGGACGCCTGATCGGCTGCTGAACGGGACATCGCGACAGGCCGGAAGGCCCCCGGCTCCCTTTCGGGAGGGAACCGGGGGCCTTCCTCTGTGCCGGGACCGCGCCACCGGGTCAACTGCCCCGGTCGACGCGGCCCGTTGGCGTGTCCGTGTACGGCACACTGGTCCCCCGGCCTACGAGGGAGACACGGATCATGCCGTCCACGACCACCAGCAAGGTCACCCGATGGGACCAGCACGGACGCGAGCACGTCGTACGCGTCCAGAAGGCCGGTGTGCAGCGCTCGTTGGTCTGCGACACCTGCGGCTGGCGCAAGAGCGCGCAGTTCCTGCCCTGGCTCAAGGCCGAGGAGCACCTCACCGACGCCCATCAGGCGACGGTGGACCCGGCGGCGGACTGAGGGGCGGGGTCCGGCGGGGCGGGCCCCGGCTCCGGGGCGCGCCCGGGACGCCGGCGGCGCCGGGTCAGGCCCGCAGGCCGCGCAGCAGCAGCTCCGCCACGGCGTCGAACTCCGCCTCGATCGTGGGCTTCTGCCACTCCGTCGCATAGGCCGGGTCGTGGAAGCGGGCCGTCGCGACGAACACCGCCCCGGCGCTGCCCGCCGGGTCGTCCGAGGCGAACCGCCCCGCCCGCACCCCCTCTTCGACGATGCGGGTGAGCTGCGCCGTCAGCTCCTCCAGATGCGCTTCGACCACGCCGCTGTGCTCCTGGGTGAGCACGATGAACGTGGCGAACAGCTCCGGGTCGTCCCCCGCCTTGTGGCGCTTCGCGTCGAACAGGGTCAGCAGCCAGCCGCGCATCTTCTCCGCCCCCGGCTCCCGCTCGTCGTCGGCGACGATCCGGGCGAGGGCCGTCTCCGTGCGGCTCAGCCACCGTGAGGTGACGGCCTCGCGCAGCGCCGCCTTCGTGCGGAAGTGCCGGTAGACGCTGCCGTGGCTGACACCGAGCACCCGCGCCACATCGACGACGGTCGCCTTCGCCGGCCCGTAACGGCGCAGCACCTCCTCGGTGGCTTCGAGGATGCGCTCGGCGGTCAGGGTCTCGGTGCCCATGAGATCCCGCCCTTTCAGGGCTCGTGCGTGGCTCGCGCGGTGGACGTGACGTGACGGATCACG
The DNA here is from genome assembly GCF_042900885.1 of Streptomyces sp. NPDC012835. NCBI lineage: Bacteria > Bacillati > Actinomycetota > Actinomycetes > Kitasatosporales > Streptomycetaceae > Streptomyces > Streptomyces sp. NPDC012835. The sequence continues at coordinate 702,838 of NZ_JBIBBW010000002.1, read as the reverse complement.
GTACCCGTCGAGCCGGGCTCCCGGCCGGGTCGGCTCCGGTCGCCCCCGGCGGCCCCCGTCAGCGCTCGCTGTCGAGGGAGGTCATCTGGCTCGCCGGGTAGCGCTCGCCCCGGGCCACGTCGGCGGGGAAGGCGCGCTCGATCGCGTCGAGGTCGCTCGCGTCCAGCGTGACGTCCAGGGCGCCGAGGGACTCGGCCAGCCGCTCGCGGGTGCGGGCACCGATGAGCGGCACGATGTCCTCGCCCCGGGACAGCACCCAGGCGATGGCGATCTGGGCGACCGTCGCCCCCTTCCGCTCGGCGATCCCGCGCAGCGAGTCGACCAGCGCGAGGTTGTGCCGGAGGTTGTCCCCCTGGAAGCGGGGACTCATCGCGCGGAAGTCGCCGGCCCCGAGCTTCCGGTCGGCGGTGAAGTGGCCGCTGATCAGTCCGCGCGACAGGACTCCGTAGGCCGTGACGCCGATGCCCAGCTCACGGAGGGTCGGCAGGATCTCCTCCTCGATCCCGCGCGTGATCAGCGCGTACTCGATCTGGAGATCGGAGATCGGGGCGGTGGCGGCGGCCCGGCGGATGGTCGCCGCACCGACCTCGGAGAGCCCGATGTGCCGTACGTGTCCCGCCTGGACCAGCTCGGAGATGGCGCCGACCGTCTCCTCGATCGGCACGTCCGGGTCGAGCCGCGCGATCCGGTAGATGTCGATGTGGCCGACGCCCAGGCGCTGGAGCGAGTACGCGGCGAAGTTCTTCACGGCGGCGGGACGGCCGTCATGGCCCACCCAGCCGCCGTCCGGGTCGCGCAGGGCACCGAACTTGACACTGACGAGGGCCCGCTCGCGGGCGGCGGCCGGGGCGGTGCGCAGGGCTTCGCCGATCAGCAGCTCGTTGTGCCCCATGCCGTAGAAGTCGCCGGTGTCGAGCAGGGTGACGCCCGCGTCCAGAGCGGCGTGGATCGTGGCGACGGACTCGTCGCGGTCGCCGTCGCCGCCGTACATACCCGACATGCTCATGCAGCCGAGGCCGAGCGCGGAGGACCGGGGGCCCGTGGAGCCGAGGGCGCGGGCGGGGATCGTGGTCATGGCGGATTCCTCCGTACGAAATCGCGGATGCGGCGGAGTGTGACAGGGCAACCATGGCATGACGAGTGACAGTTATCAATATCTGTCACTCGTTCGGACGTGCGATGCGCGCCGGCCCCCGTCCTCAGCCGCGGGGTCGGACCGCAGCCGCACCCGCGAGCTGTCCGGAGGAGTGGCGATCCGGGGCCCCGCCGGAAAACCCGTTGCGTCCCGGGACCCGCCCGGTGGTAGCGTCAGCCGCATGTTCTTCCAGATCTACGAGTGAGAGCGCGGCGGCGACAGCCCGCCCCCCACCGACGATTCCGCAGATCACTTCTCATCACTTCGGGAGAACCCCGTGGCAAAGAGCCGCAACAACCTTCTCGGCGTGGGCGGTCAGCGCACCAGGCCCGGCCGCACGGACCCGCAGTCCGGCGCCCCCGCCCGGGACGCCAACCGCAAGGCCGCCGCCGACCAGAAGCAGGAACTGCTGCGCAAGATGCGCGAGCGCGCCGCCGGCCAGGGCGCCGACGGTGGCGAAACGGCCGAAGCGCGGGACTGACACCACCCGGCACCACCCCGGTGCGGACGGCCCGGACCACCTCGGTGATCCGGGCCGTCCCGCATGACGGGACTGCGTCGGCTCAGCCGATCGCCCGCGGCAGCCGCAGACTCAGCAGCCCCGTCAGCACGACCAGCCCCAACTGCGCCAGCAGGGTGATCGTCAGGGCGTCGCCCATCCCCAGGGAGGTCGTCAGGCTCAGGAAGAGCGACCCCAGCGTCGCCACCCCGAGCGCCAGCGCCGACTGCTGCGCCGTGACCATGACGCCACCGCCCACTCCGGCCCGCTCCGCCGGGATGTCGGAGAGCACGATCCGGACGATGACCGGCAGTTGGAAGCCCTGGCCGAGACCGGCCAGCGCGACACCCGGCAGCAGATCCGGCGTCGTGAGCGAGGGCCAGCCGTGCCGGACGGCGAGCACCAGCAGCACGACACCGGCCGCCTGCACGACCGCGCCCGACGTCACCAGCCGACTGCCGTACCGCCGGATCAGCCGGGGTCCGGCCAGCGAGGCCGCGAAGAACGCCACGGCCATCGGCGCCAGCGCCATTCCGGCGGTGACCGCCCCCATCCGCAGGCCCTGCTGGAGCGCCACCGCGATCACGAACATGAACCCGCCGAAGGCGATACCGAAGGGCACCAGCAGCGCCAGCCCCCGCCGGAGCGTGACCAGCGCGAACAGGCTCGGCGGCACCAGCGGCGTCCGCCCCTCCCGGTCGGCCCGCCGCTCCACCCGCAGGAAGGCGTACGCGGCGACGGGGAAGGCCGCCAGCGACACCCAGGTCCACAGCGGCCACCCGGCCGCCCGGCCCTCCGTGAGCGGCGCCAGCAGCGTCACCAGGCTGACGCCCAGCAGCACGGTCCCCGGCACGTCCACGGGCGCCGGCCGCTCCGAGCGCGTCTCCGGCACCGAGCGGTACGCGAGGAACAGCCCGGCCAGCGCGATCGGCACGTTGACCAGGAAGATCGCCCGCCAGCCGCTCCCCGCGAGATCGGCCGCCACGAGCACCCCGCCCAGGATCTGGCCCGCCACCATCGCGAGGCCGGCCGTCGCCCCGTACAGGCTGAGCGCCTTCGCCCGGCGCGGCCCCGCGGTCGCGGCCTGGATGGTGGCCAGCACCTGCGGCAGCATCAGCGCCGCCGCCGCGCCCTGCGCGACCCGCGCCCCGACCAGGGTCCAGGCGCTCGGGGCGAGTCCGCAGGCGAGGGAGGTCAGCCCGAAGGCGGCCATGCCGACCAGGAACAGCCGTCGCCGCCCGAAGGTGTCGCCGAGCCTGCCGCCGAGGACGAGCAGTACGGCGTAAGCCAGCCCGTACCCGGCGACCACCAGCTCCAGCAGCGCGGGGCCCGCGGCCAGATCGCGGTCGATCGTCGGCAGGGCGACATTGACGATGAAGAAGTCGATCAGGGGGAGCGCCGCTCCGAGCAGCACGGTGAAGAGGCCGAGCGACCCGAGGACGGATCCGTGGTCGTGGCGGACGGGCGGCCCGCCGGCGGGCGCGGGGACGGCGGTGGATGTCTTCCGGGGGGACATGGATGTTCTGCTCACCCCACCGACGATCGCGTACCGCGTAACCAGGTACCAGAGTCTCTTTATCCTGGTACCTGACCTACCCGTAAGAGGTCGGGCGTCGTCCAGCCCACCCGTCGCACGACAGAGGTGATGATCATGATCAGCTTATTGTCGAGGACGCGGGACGGGCGGATGTGAAACCTTGGACCCGATGTGACACCGCATCAGAATGGAGCGAGCGATGGCACGTACGACCACGTCCGGCGGGCCCAAGGGCAAGCCCGCGACGCTCGCCCTGGTCGCCCAACGGGCCGGTGTGTCGCCCCAGACGGTGTCCAACGCCCTCAACTCGCCCGATCTGCTGGCCCCTCGGACCCTGGAGCGCGTCCGCAGGGCGATCGAGGAGATGGACTACCGGCCCCATCAGGCCGCTCGTCTGCTGCGCACCCGGTCGAGCCTGCTGATCGGTTACGGAGTCCGGGCCACGCGCGACGGGGTGTCCGGGCTCGTCCTGGACCGCTTCCTGCACGCCCTCTCGGACTCGACCGACCAGGCCGGCTACCGCGTCATGCTGTTCGCCGTGCCCGCCGAGGTCGAGGACGAACCCGCCGCCTACGCCGAGCTGTTACGCGAACGGTCGGTGGACGCCTTCGTGCTGAGCAACACCCACCGGGCCGACCCCCGCCCCCACTGGCTGCGCAAGCGCGGCATCCCCCATGTGTCCTTCGGACGTCCCTGGGGCACCCGCGACCCGGGGGACTGGGTGGACGTCGACGGGGCGCACGGCACCGGCGCCGCCGTCGACCACCTCGCCGCCCTCGGGCACCGCAGGATCGCCTTCCTCGGCTGGCCGAAGGGCTCCGGCGTCGGCGACGACCGGGCGCGGGGCTGGCGGGAGGCGATGGGCCGCCACGGTCTGCCCGTACGCGGACTGCGGGCGGCCTCGCGCAACGATGTCGACGCCGCCCGCGAGGCGGTCGCGGAGATCCTCCCCCTGGGCGTCACCGCCGTGGTGGCGGCGAGCGACACCCTCGCCCTCGGCTGCTACCGGGCGCTGCACGACGCCGGGCTCGCGCCGGGGCGGGACGTCGCCGTCGTCGGATTCGACGACTCGGCCGCCGCCGCGCTGCTGTCCCCGAGCCTGTCCTCACTGCGCCAGCCGCTGGCGGAGGCGGGCCGGGCCTGCACCCGGCTGCTGCTCGCGCGGCTCAAGGACCCGCGAGGGGAGCGCGCCCAGGTCCTGCTGGCACCGGAACTGGTGGTCAGGGCCAGTTCGTCGGCGCCCGCCCCCACGGCGGTCGTCCCCGGCCCCAGGGCGCCGGGCCGAGGGTGAGGGCAGGAGGAGCAGGCAGGCGGTGGGAGGAGGCCGGGGCCGGGACCACGACGCTCAGCCCGGTACCCGAGCGTCGTGGTCCGGGTACCCGGCGCTCCTGGTCATGGTCCGGGCTCTGCGGCACCCTTGCCGTATGAGCACTTCCGCGCAGGCGGCCCCGGAGAGCCGGGAGAGCCGGGAAAACGAGGAGACGGACGTCCGGCGGCACGAACTCGCGGGTTTCCTGCGCAGCCGCCGCGAGCGCATCACCCCCGAACAGGTCGGGCTGGAGCGGGGCAGGCGGCGGCGTACGCCGGGGCTGCGGCGGGAAGAGGTCGCGCAGCTCTCCGCCGTGGGGGTCACCTGGTACACGTGGCTCGAACAGGCGAGACCCATCCAGGTGTCCGCGCAGGTCCTCGACGCCCTCGCCCGCGCCCTGCTGCTCGACAGCGGCGAGCGCGCGCATCTCTTCGCCCTCGCGGCGACCGCCGACCCCGCCCCCGGTACCCCCTGCCCGACCGTCACACCGGCGCTGCGGCAGATGCTGGCAGCGCTGGAGCCGTTCCCGGCCTGCGTGCAGAACAGCCGCTACGACATCCTCGCGTACAACCGCGGCTACGGCGGGCTGCTCTGCGACCTGGACGCGCTGCCGCCGGAGGACCGCAACTGCATGTGGCTCGCCTTCACCAACGACGAGTGGCGCGCCGGGCTCGGGGACCGCGAGGAGACCTGCCGGACGATGGCGGGGAAGTTCCGCGCCTCCATGGCCGAGCATCTGGCGGAGCCGCCCTGGAAGACCCTGCTGGGGCGGTTGCGGGCCGCCTCGCCCGAGTTCCGGGAGTACTGGGAGCGGCACGAGGTGGTGGCGCCGGCGGGGGACCGGACGAAGAGGTTCCGCAATCCCCGGGTGGGGCAGCTGAATCTGGTCCACACCAACCTCTGGCTGGGTCCGGCGTCCGGGCCCCGGCTGATCACCTATGTGCCGGCGGACGAGGAGTCCAGGACCCGGCTGGAGCGGCTTCAGGCGCTGCTGCCCGGGCCCGGCCTCGACCTCGGTCCCGCTCCGGACCCGGTGTCCGCCCTGCCGCCGCTGCCGGTCGCGGCCGGGGGCTGAGCCGCGTCCTTTGCGGGCTCCAGGAGCCGAGCCGTCTCCCGTGCCGTACGGTCCGCCCAGGAGCCGCTGGTCAGCGCGCCCACCAGCAGGACGCTGGCGCCGCAGGCCGTGATGATCCACCAGGCCGGGTGGCTGGCGTCGGTGAAGCCCGTACGGTACGAGGCCGAGCCGACCCGGCTCACCGCCCCGCCCGCCAGCACCGCGCCGATCACCGCGACGCCCAGCGTCTGGCCGATCTGGCGGCTGGTGGAGGCGACGGCCGCCGCGACACCCGCCTGGGAGCGGGGCATGCCGGAGACGGCGGTGTTGGTGATGGGGGCGTTGACCATGCCGAAGCCGATGCCGAACAGGACGTAGCCGGTGAACATCAGCGCCGTGGTCCGCTCCGCGTCGAACGCGGCGAACAGGACACCGCTCGCCGTCATCCCCGTTCCGGCGATCAGCAGGGACAGCCGCGGGCCGCGGTTGCCGACCAGCCTCCCCGAGAGCGGCGCGCAGACGAACGTCATGGCGGCCATCGGGAGCATGTAGAGCCCGGCGTGCAGCGCGGAGAGCCCCCGTACGTTCTGCAGATAGAGCGTGTTGAGGAAGAGGAAGCCGCCCAGCGCCGCGAAGGCGCACACGGCGATGACGGTCGCCCCGCTGAACGGCGCGCTGCGGAAGAACCGCAGGTCGATCAGGGGTTCGGCGCGCCTCGGCTCGTACAGGAGGAGCCCGGCGAGACAGAGCACCGTGACGGCGACGAAGGAGATGATCAGCGGGGAGGTCAGGCCGGCCGCGGGCGCCTCGATGATCGCGTAGGTCAGCGCGCCCAGCACCCCGATGACCAGCAGCTGGCCCACGGGGTCGGGGCGGCGGGGCTTGGGGGCGCGGGACTCGGGGACGTAGCGCCAGGTCAGCAGCAGGGCAGCGACCCCGATCGGCAGATTGATCCAGAAGATCGACCGCCAGCCCACGGAGTCCACCAGCAGGCCGCCGATCAGCGGTCCCGCCGCCATCGAGATCCCCACGACGGCCCCCCAGACCCCGATGGCACGGGCTCGCTCGCGGGGTCCGGTGAAGGTGTTGGTGATGATCGACATCGCGACGGGGTTGAGCATCGAACCGCCGACGGCCTGCACCATCCGGAAGGCGACGAGCGATTCGAGGTTCGGCGCGACGGAGCAGAGCGCCGAGCCGAGCGTGAACAGGACGAGGCCGGTCTTGAAGACCCTGCGCCGGCCGATCCGGTCGGCCGTGGAGCCCGAGAGCATCAGCAGGGAGGCGAGCACGAGCGTGTACGCGTCGATGGTCCACTGCAGCCCGGAGACGGAGGCGTGCAACTCTCTCTGCATGACCGGCAGGGCGACATTGAGGATGGTGTTGTCGAGGCTGACGATGAGCAGGCTCATGCAGCAGATCGCCAAAACCAGCAGTTTCCGTCGATGGCTCAGCTCAGGCATGCGTTGATAGTACGACTAACTAACAACATTCTCCGTGGGGGACAATGGCTTCATGACCGCTCCGCTCACGGCCACCCGTCCGGCCGCTCTCCCGGCCGCCCCGCTCGCCATCGGCCCGTACACCGTTCAGCCTCCGGTGGTGCTCGCCCCGATGGCCGGGATCACCAACGCCCCCTTCCGGACGCTGTGCAGGGAGTTCGCCGAAGGCGGTCGGGCATCGTCCCAGGGGCGCCCGCCGGGGGCCGGCGGGGGCAAGGGGCTGTTCGTCAGCGAGATGATCACCACCCGGGCCCTGGTCGAGCGCAATGAGAAGACCATGCAGCTCATCCACTTCGACGCGACCGAGACCCCCCGCTCGATCCAGCTGTACGGGGTGGACCCGGTCACCGTCGGCAAGGCCGTCCGCATGATCGTGGACGAGGACCTCGCCGACCACATCGACCTGAACTTCGGCTGCCCGGTGCCCAAGGTGACCCGCAGGGGCGGCGGCTCGGCCCTCCCGTACAAGCGGCCCCTGCTGCGGGCGATCCTGCGCGAGGCCGTGTCGAACGCCGGGGACCTGCCGGTCACCATGAAGATGCGCAAGGGCATCGACGACGACCACCTCACCTTCCTCGACGCCGGACGCATCGCGGTCGAGGAGGGGGTGACGGCGATCGCGCTGCACGGCAGGACCGCCGCCCAGCACTACGGCGGCACCGCCGACTGGGACGCCATCGCGCGGCTCAAGGAACACGTCCCGGAGATCCCGGTCCTCGGCAACGGCGACATCTGGTCGGCGGACGACGCCCTGCGGATGGTCCGCGCGACCGGCTGCGACGGGGTGGTCGTGGGGCGCGGCTGTCTGGGCCGGCCCTGGCTGTTCGCCGACCTGGTCGCCGCCTTCGAGGGGACGGGGACGGTGGCGGCGCCGACGCTGCGCGAGGTCGCCGTCGTCATGCGCCGCCACGCGCAGCTGCTGGGGGAGTGGATTGGGGACGAGGCCCGCGGGGTGATCGACTTCCGCAAGCACGTGGCCTGGTACCTGAAGGGCTTCTCGGTGGGTTCGGCGCTCCGCAAGCAGCTGGCGGTCACCTCGTCGCTCGCCGAGCTGGACGAGCTGATGGGCGGCCTCGATCTGGACCAGCCGTGGCCGGACGGCGCGGACGGACCGCGCGGCCGCACCTCGGGCAACAACCGGGTGGCGCTGCCGGACGGCTGGCTGAAGGACCCGTACGACTGCGCGGGTATCGGCGCCGACGCGGAGCTGGACACGTCCGGCGGCTGAACGGACCGGCTGAACGGAACGGCCGGGAGGCCCGGCGCGCGGGCGGCCGGCCGGTCGAGAAGCCGGGCCGTCGGTCGCGGTCGGTCGAGAAGCCGGGCGGCCGGGGCGGCGCCGGTCACCCCCGCCCCGCGCGCTCCGTCACGTCGGGGCCCGCCCGGCGGGCCAGCGGCGCCGCCGCCGCCGAGTTGCTGACGCCGAAGGCGACACTGCCCGCCCGGTAGCGGTCCTCGGTCCACTCGATGGGCCGGCCCGCGGCCGTGTTCGTCAGATGGCGCTGGCGCAGCAGCGGGCTGCCCCGGCGCACCCGCAGCAGCCGGGCGTCCTCGCTGCCCGCAGCGACCGCGTCGATGAGGTGCTCGCCGTAGTGGGCCACCACCCCGGCGTGCTCGGCGAGGCTGTCCATGATCGACACGACATCGTCGGGCAGCGCGCGCACCACCGGCGCCACCCACTCCGTGTACGCGGTGCGTTCCACCATCACCGGCTCGCCGTCCAGCCGGCGCAGCCGCACCACGTACAGCACCTCGCTGCCGGGGGCCACTCCCAGCCGGGACGACTCCTCCGCGGTCGCGGGCCTGCTCGTACGGCTGAGGATGCGGCCGGCCACCTCGTACCCCATGGCCTGCCCCCACTGGGCGAAGCTGTTGAGCTGCTCGAAGCTGTGCCGGCGCTCCTGCCGCAGGACCACCCGCCGCGCCCCCTGCCGGGAGCCGATCAGACCGTCCGAGACGAGCAGCCCGACGGCCTGGCGCACCGTGCCGCGCGAGGCGGACCAGCGGGCGGCCAGATCGCTTTCCGAGGGCAGCTTGGCGCCCACCGGATACTCGCCGCTCAGGATCGCCCGGCGCAGTGCCTCCGCGATCTCCAGATAGCGCGAACCGCTCACCCCGGCCCCCTCGCGTCCCTCATGGGTCCATCCTTGCGCAAGTCCTGAACTGTGCGCAGGTGTACCGAATAGTCGATGGCTTGCCCTTCACTGTATCCACCCGGTGGGCCGTCGGCGGACACCCGTTGTAGCTCCCCTTGTACGCCCTGTCGATCGCGGTTACGCTCCAACGTGCCGTGTTGATCAGGGGGTTGTGGGTGCTTTTGTCTTCCCTCTGCCGTGCGGTGACAGACATCAGGCGTTAACTGACCGGACACCTGAGTCGGGCGAACTGATGCCAGCTTGTATGAACAAGTTCCTGCTTCGGGGCCCGCCTCGGCGCCCCTTTTCGCCTCCGGGAGACACCGCGTGACCCGATACCGTTCCCGCGCCAACGGCAGACTCGTCGCCGCCCTGGCGCTCGGCACCGCCGCCCTCACCACCCTCTCCGCCTGTGGCGCTGCGCCCGAGGAGGACACCTCGTCCGCCGCCACCGCCACCTCGGCCGCCGACCTCGGCGGGCTGAAGGAACTGGTCGCCGCCGCCGAGAAGGAGGGCACCCTCAACGCCATCGCACTGCCGCCGGACTGGGCCAACTACGGCGAGGTCATCAAGGCGTTCGAGGCCAGGTACAAGGTCAAGGTCAGCGTCGAGAACCCCGACGCCTCCAGCTCCGACGAGATATCCGCCGTCAAGTCCCGCAAGGGACAGAAGCGCGCCCCCGACGTCCTCGACCTCGGTATCGCCTTCGCCCGCAGCGGCGCCGCCGAGAAGCTGTTCGCGCCGTACAAGGTCGAGGCGTGGGACAGCATTCCGGACTCCCAGAAGGAGAAGGACGGGCTCTGGTTCAACGACTACGGCGGCTATGTCTCCATCGGCTGCGACGCGGCCAGGATCAAGACCTGCCCGGAGACCTTCGCCGATCTCCTCAAGCCCGAGTACAAGGGCAAGGTGGCGCTCAACGGCAATCCCACCAAGGCGGGTTCGGCCTTCGGCGGGGTGTACGCGGCGTCCCTGGCCAACAAGGGCTCCTTCGGGGACATCCAGCCCGGCATCGACTTCTTCGGCAAGCTGAAGAAGAGCGGCAACTTCATCCCCGTCGAGTCCACCCCGGCCACCGTCGAGAAGGGCGAGACGCCCATCAGCATCGACTGGGACTACCTCAACGCCGGCTACGCCGACCAGTTCAAGGGCAAGGGCGTCGACTGGAAGGTCGCCGTCCCGAGCGACGGCGTCTACGCGCAGTACTACTCGCAGGCCATCAACAAGGAGGCGCCCCACCCGGCCGCCGCCCGCCTGTGGATGGAGTTCCTCTACAGCGCCGAGGGCCAGAACCTCTGGCTCAAGGGGTACGCCCGCCCCGTGCTGCTGCCCTCCATGACCACGGAAGGCACCGCCGACAAGTCCTTCGTCACCAAGCTGCCCGCCGTCGAGGGGACGCCGACCTTCCCGACCTCCGAGGAGCTGGACAAGGCCAACGCCGACCTCGCCGAGAACTGGGACAAGGCCGTCTCCTGATGACAGCCGCTCCCACCACGAGGCCCGCCGCCGGACGCACCGCGCGGGCCGCCCGCAAGCGGCCCGGAGCGTCGCGCGTCTGGCTCGGCGCTCTCCCGCTGCTCGTCTTCGCCGCAGTGTGCTTCGGACTGCCGGTCGGCGCCCTGCTGTACGGGGCGCTGACCCGCGACGACCCGGCGACCGGCGCCACCACCGTGACCGGGGAACACCTCCAGCGCTCGCTCCAGGGCCCCTACCTCACCTCCCTCGCCGGCAGCGTCCAGCTCTCCGCGCTGACCGCCGTGATCGGCACGGTCCTCGGCGTGCTGATCGCCCAGGCCGTCGTCACCTCGCGCGGCGGGGCGCTGCGCGACGCGGTGCTCACCGCCTCCGGTGTGCTCGCCAACTTCGGCGGGATTCCCCTGGCGTTCGCGTTCGTCGCGACCCTCGGCATCTCCGGCGTGGTCACCCGGATCGGCCGGCTCGACAGCCTCGGCTGGAACCTCTACTCCTTCACCGGGCTCGCCGTCATCTACCTCTACTTCCTGGTCCCGCTGATGGTGCTCGTCATCATCCCGGCGCTCGACGGGCTGCGCCCGCAGTGGCGCGAGGCCGCGCGGAACGCCGGGGCCACCGCCTGGCAGTTCTGGCGCCACGTCGGGGTGCCGGTCCTCGCGCCCTCGCTGCTCGGCGGGTTCGTGCTGCTGTTCGGCAGCGCCTTCGCCGCGCACGCCACCGCCGCCGCCCTGGTCGGCGGGTCCGTCCCGCTGGTCACCCTGAAGATCGCGGACGCCCTCTCCGGCAACGTCCTGGTCGGTCAGGAGAACGTGGCGCTCGCGCTGAGCCTCGACATGATCGTGATCGCCGGACTGGTGATGGCGGTCTATCTGCCCCTCCAGCGACGGAGTTCCCGATGGCTGCACTGACCCCGACCGCCACCGAGGCCCCCGGACGGACCCCCCGGCGGACACCGGGCGGCACGGCCGTACGGGCGCGGCGCCGCCCCCGGGTCTGGCGCGGCGCCGTGCTGGCCCTGGCCGGGATCTACTTCGTCGTCCCGCTGCTGTCCTCGTTCGTCTTCACCGTGCACATCCCGAACCAGGGCTTCTCCCTCGCCGCGTACACCGGGATCCTCTCCGCCGACGGCTTCGTCCGGAGCCTGCTGCTCTCGCTCGGACTGGCCGCAGCGACCATCGCGCTCGCCCTGCTGCTCGCCGTCCCGGCGCTGGTGGCGGTGCGGCTCGGGGCGCCGAGGCTGCGGCCCGTGGTCGAGATCGTCTGCATGATGCCCCTGGTGGTGCCGCCGATCGCGCTGGTCACCGGGGTGACCACGGTGCTGCGCTGGGGGCCCGACCATCTCTCCCGCACCCCGCTCTACCAGACCTTCCTGGCCGTGCAGAACGAGTCCTTCCCGGTGATCCTCGTCCTCGCGTACACCGTGCTGGCGCTGCCGTTCGTCTACCGCTCACTGGACGCCGGGCTGCGCGCCGTCGACGTACCGACCCTGGTGGAGGCCGCGCGCAACTGCGGGGCGAGCCGGTTCCAGGTGCTGTGGCGGGTCGTGCTGCCCAATCTGCGTTCCTCGCTGGCCGGCGCCGCCTTCCTCACCCTGGCGCTGGTGCTCGGCGAGTACACGATCGCCTCGCTGCTGGGCTTCCGGCCCTTCGCGGTGTGGATCGTGTCCGTCTCGGGCGCCGAGGCGCGGATGTCGGTGGCGGTCTCCCTGCTCAGCCTGCTGATCACCTGGGCGCTGCTGCTCGCCCTGTCGCGCGCCGGCACCCGCGCCGTCGCCGCGACGCCCGCCCCGCCCGCCCCCTCCGTTCCCGGCAAGGAGTAGCCGCCCCATGTCATCCCTCTCCACCACGACCGCCCGGCGGCCGGAGGAGACCGGCGCCACCGGCGCCCTCGTCGAATTCCGTTCCCTGCGCCGGGCCTTCGGGCCCACGGTCGCCCTCGACGGCCTGGATCTGACGGCCCGGCCCGGTGAACTGCTCGCCCTGCTCGGCCCGTCCGGCTGCGGCAAGACCACCGCGCTGCGGGTCCTCGCGGGCTTCGAGCAGCCGGACTCGGGCGAGGTGCTGGTGGACGGCGAGGACATCACCCTCGTACCGGCCAACCGGCGCGACGCGGGCATGGTCTTCCAGTCCTACAGCCTCTTCCCGCATCTGAACGCCCGCGACAACGTCGCCTTCGGGCTGCGGGTACGGAAGGTGCCGGCCGCCGAGCGGCACACGCGCGCGGCCGAACTCCTCGACCTGGTCGGGCTGCCCGAGCACGGCGACCGCTACCCGCACCAGATGTCCGGCGGCCAGCAGCAGCGCGTCGCGCTCGCCCGCGCGCTGGCCCTGCGCCCGCGGGTGCTGCTGCTCGACGAACCGCTGTCGGCACTCGATGCCAAGGTCCGGCTGACGCTGCGCGAGGAGATCCGCAGGCTCCAGCTCTCGCTGGGGATCACCACGATCTTCGTCACGCACGACCAGGAGGAGGCGCTCTCCATGGCCGACCGGGTGGCCGTGCTCAACGCGGGGCGGCTCGAACAGTGCGCGCCGCCCGCCGAGTTGTACGAGCGGCCCGCCACCGCCTTCGTGGCCGAGTTCGTCGGCACGATGAACCGGCTGCCGGGCCGGCGCGCGGACGGCGGCCGGATCGAGGTCGCCGGGCTGACACTGCCCGTGGACGGCGAGATCCCGGCGGCCGGGGAGCTGGAGGTGCTGATCCGGCCGGAGAACGTGCTGGCCACCCCCGATCCGGCCGGCCACGCCACGGTCGTCTCCGCGGCCTTCTTCGGGTCGGTCACCCGAGTGCTGCTCGACCTGCCGGGCGGCGGCTCCGTCCACTGCGACGTGCCGTCGCGCGACGCCGGCGAACTGGTGCCGGGGGTGCGGGCGCGGGTCGAGCCGGCGCCCCGGCCGGTGCTGGTGGTGCCGGCCGCGGGCGGGGGCGCGTGAGCGCCCCCACGCCGCCGGGGCGGCACGCGTCCCCGGCAGCCGTCCTCTTCGACATGGACGGCACCCTGGTGGACACCGAGGTGCTCTGGTGGGAGACCGCCGAGGAGGTCGCGGCCGGTCTCGGCCACCGGCTCACCGACGCGGACGCGCCGGAGGTCGTCGGCCGGGCCGTCGCCGACACGGCCGCTCATCTGATCCGGGTCACGGGCGCGGCCGACCGGGACAAGGCCGCCGCCGAACTCGCCGCCTCCTTCTTCCGGCGGGTGGCGGCGGGGGCTCCGCCGCGCCCCGGCGCCCGCCGGCTGCTGGCCGAGCTGGAGCGGGCGCGGGTGCCGTTCGCGCTGGTGAGCGCTTCGCCGAGGAGCGTCGTGGACTCGGTGGTCGGCGGCTCGCTCGCCGATGTGCCGTTCGCCTTCACGCTCTCGGCCGACGACACCGTACGGACCAAGCCGCACCCCGATCCGTACCGCGCCGCCGCCGGACGGTTCGGAGCCGCGCCCGGCGCGTGCGTCGCGGTGGAGGACTCGCCGGACGGCACGGCGTCCGCCGCGGCGGCGGGATGCCCGGTGCTGGTGGTCCCCTCACTGCTGCCGGTCGGTCCCGGAAGCGGGCGGTACTTCGCGCGGAGCCTGGAGGACGTGGACCTCGGGGTGCTCCGCGCCTGCGCCGAACGGGCGTGATTATCGCCACGTTTGATTTGAGCGAAGCTCAGATGAGCGGATCAAGGGCGATTGCATCTCTGGAAGGGGTGGCACTGCGTGCCACCCCTTCCGTGTTCAACTCGTGTAATCAAGCATCACCGACTCCGCTCGTATGAGCGTTTTCCGTCATGGTCGGGTCATCTCCGCTTCGAGGTGTGAAGCGGGCCGCCCCCGACGGCCGGGCGCTCCGTCCTTTCGATCCGTCGGCGGACGGGTGGTCCATGCCGTATGACAGTCAAGTGGCCGTACCGAGCCGCCTTCGATCTGGGTATGTTCCTCGCCGTCAGGGCAGCCACCGCGTCGTCGAGGAGTCGAGACCCGTGTCGGAAAACAGCGATCCCCACGCAGCCCCTTCCGCGAAGTACGTTTACGACTTCACCGAGGGCAACAAGGATCTGAAGCACCTCCTCGGCGGCAAGGGCGCCAACCTCGCGGAGATGACCAACCTCGGCCTGCCCGTCCCTCCGGGCTTCACCATCACCACCGAGGCGTGCAACATCTACCTCGACACCGGCAGCGAACCGGCCGCGCTGCGCGACGAGGTCAGTGCCCATCTGGACGCCCTCGAAGAGCGGATGGGCAAGCGGCTCGGCCGGGCGGAGGACCCGCTGCTGGTCTCCGTACGCTCCGGGGCCAAGTTCTCCATGCCGGGCATGATGGACACCGTCCTCAACGTGGGTCTCTCCGACGCCTCGGTGGCCGGTCTCGCCGCCCAGGCGGGGGACGAGCGGTTCGCCTGGGACTCGTACCGCCGGCTCATCCAGATGTTCGGCAGAACCGTCCTCGGGGTGGACGGCGAGCACTTCGAGGAGGCGCTGGAGGAGGCCAAGCGGGCCAAGGGCGCCGCCACCGACGTGGAGCTGGCGGTCGCCGACCTCAAGAAGCTGGTCACGCGGTTCAAGGAGATCGTCTCCGCGGAAACGGGCCGCGACTTCCCGCAGGACCCGCGCGCCCAGATGGATCTCGCGATCCGCTCCGTCTTCGAGTCCTGGAACACCGACCGCGCCAAGCTCTACCGCCGTCAGGAGCGCATCCCCGGCGACCTCGGCACCGCCGTCACCATCTGTTCCATGGTCTTCGGCAACCTCGGCCCCGACTCGGGTACGGGCGTCGCCTTCACCCGCGACCCCGCCAGCGGCCACCAGGGCGTGTACGGCGACTACCTCCAGAACGCCCAGGGCGAGGACGTCGTCGCCGGCATCCGCAACACCGTGGCGCTCGCCGACCTGGAGACCGTCGACAAGAAGTCGTACGACGAGCTGCTGTCCATCATGGCGACCCTGGAGACGCACTACCGGGACCTGTGCGACATCGAGTTCACCATCGAGCGCGGCCGTCTCTGGATGCTCCAGACCCGCGTCGGCAAGCGCACGGCCGGCGCCGCCTTCCGGATCGCCACCCAACTCGTCGACCAGGGGCTGATCGACGAGGCCGAGGCGCTCCAGCGCGTCACCGGGGCGCAGCTCGCGCAGCTGATGTTCCCCCGGTTCGACGACCACACCGAGCGCGAGCTGCTCGGGCGCGGCATCGCCGCCTCACCGGGCGCCGCCGTCGGCAAGGCCGTCTTCGACTCGTACACCGCGATCAAGTGGTCCCGGTCCGGCGAGAAAGTCATCCTCGTCCGCCGCGAGACCAACCCCGACGACCTGGACGGCATGATCGCCGCCGAGGCCATCCTCACCTCGCGCGGCGGCAAGACCTCGCACGCGGCCGTCGTGGCGCGCGGTATGGGCAAGACCTGTGTGTGCGGCGCCGAGGAGCTGGAGGTCGACACCAAGGCCCGGCGGCTGACGGTGGGTTCGACCGTCATCGAGGAGGGCGACGTCCTGTCCATCGACGGCTCGACCGGCAAGGTCTACCTCGGCGAGGTCCCCGTCGTCCCGTCGCCCGTGGTCGAGTACTTCGAGGGCCGGATGCACGCGGGCGCCGAGGAGGCCGACGAACTGGTCGGCGCCGTCCACCGGATGATGGCGTACGCGGACCGCCGCCGCCGGCTGCGGGTGCGCGCCAACGCCGACAACGCCGAGGACGCCCTGCGCGCCCGCCGGTTCGGCGCGCAGGGCATCGGACTGTGCCGTACGGAGCACATGTTCCTCGGCGAGCGCCGCGCGATGGTCGAGAAGCTGATCCTCGCGGACACCGACGAGGAGCGCGAACAGGCCCTCGGGGAGCTGCTGCCCCTCCAGAAGAAGGACTTCACCGAGCTGTTCGAGGCCATGGACGGGCTGCCGGTCACGGTCCGGCTGCTCGACCCGCCGCTCCACGAGTTCCTGCCCGACATCACGGAACTGTCGGTACGGGTCGCCCTCGCCGAGGCGCGCAAGGACCACAACGAGAACGATCTGCGGCTCCTCCAGGCCGTCCACAAGCTCCACGAGCAGAACCCGATGCTCGGGCTGCGCGGGGTCCGCCTCGGTCTGGTCATCCCCGGCCTCTTCGCCATGCAGGTACGGGCCATCGCGGAGGCCAGCGCCGCGCGCGTCGACGCCAAGGGCGACCCGCGCGCGGAGATCATGATCCCGCTGGTCGGCACGGTCCAGGAGCTGGAGATCGTGCGCGACGAGGCGGAAGGGGTCATCGCCGAGGTCGAGCGGGCCACCGGCACCCGGCTCAAGCTGGCGCTCGGTACGATGATCGAGCTGCCGCGCGCCGCGCTGACCGCCGGGCAGATCGCGGAGGCCGCCGAGTTCTTCTCGTTCGGCACGAACGACCTCACGCAGACCGTCTGGGGCTTCTCCCGGGACGACGTGGAGGCGAGCTTCTTCACGGCCTACCTGGAGAAGGGCATCTTCGGCGTCTCGCCGTTCGAGACCATCGACCGGGACGGCGTCGGCGCGCTCGTGCGCAGCGCGGCCGAGGCGGGCCGCGCCACCCGGCCGGGGCTGAAACTGGGCGTGTGCGGCGAGCACGGCGGCGACCCGGAGTCGGTGCACTTCTTCCACGAGGTGGGGCTCGACTACGTCTCCTGCTCGCCCTTCCGCATCCCGGTGGCACGGCTGGAGGCGGGCCGCGCGGCGGCGGCCGGCCACGGCGGCAGCGACTCGCGCTAAGGGCTGTCCCGTTCACCCCTCCCGTCCGGAACGTGCCGGACGGCCCGGACACCGGGTCCTTACGGCGGGTCCATCCCTGACCCTCGCCGGAGCCGCCGTGAGGACCCGGGCACAGCGAAGGGGCGGACGCCTCGTGCGGAGGCGTCCGCCCCTTCGCCATGGGCCCACACGATTTTCCACCGCGCCTCCGGAAAGAAACCGGGGAGTGCGGCCGGTGGATCCCCACCCACCGGCCGCACTCCATTACGCGAGCCGGGCACGGAGCCGCACCTGGACCGACCGCCGCCGAGCGAGCAAAGCCCCCCACGGCCTTCACTGCGCCTATTCGGTGGTTCAGGTTTCCTGCCCGACGCGTCACAGCATTTAGCACCGCACCCCACCCCCGCCAGCCGTTTCAACTGTGGCCGAAACACCGTGGTAACAGCCGGTGATGGCATGCATACTCAGTGATGGGGAGATTGAGGATGCAACAGGTGGGGATTTCATGCTGCGTATTCATTTCACGGAGAAGGATCTCGCGCGGGTCCGGATGGCCCCCGGGCCCGACCCGCTGTGGGAAACGATTCTCAGCTTTCACCGAATAAGGGATCGGCGCGCTCCGCTTGCCTATGGGGAATGGCGGGCGGAGGCCCGTAGCCGGTTGAATGGTGAAACAAGCCTGCTCTCGGCGCTCGTACCGCAGCGCGGCTATTTCCCGGATTTCCTGACGCCCGTCCAAGGCCGCCTCGGCCTGGAGGCGGGCCTCGAAGCCCTGCGCGCCACCGCGAGCGAGCGGGTCCGCGGTGACTTGGCGCTGCTGAGGGCGGGCGGGACCCGATCCGTACGGAAGGACCCCGGCCAGCGGCTGGCCACGTTCGCCGACGGCGGCCCCGGCCATCTCGGCCGGCTCGTGGAGGCGGTGCGTACGTACCACCGGGCGGCCGTCGAGCCGTACTGGGCCCATGTCCGCACCAGGGTCGAGGCGGACCGCGCGCTGCGCGGCCGGGCGCTGCTCGACGGCGGCTCGGACGAGCTGCTCTCCTCGCTGCCGCCGATGGTGCGCTGGCGCGGGCCCGTGCTGGAGGCCGACTACCCGGTCGAGCGCGAACTCCGCCTGGAAGGGCGGGGGTTACTGCTCCAGCCGTCGTTCTTCTGCCGCACCACCCCGGTCGTCTACCGCGATCCGGCGCTGGCGCCCGTCCTCGTCTATCCCATCACCCACTCCGAGGCGCCCGCCGCCACCGACCGCGTGGGCCCCTCGCTCGGCCGGCTCGTCGGCCACACCCGCTCGGCCGTGCTGCGCGCCATCGAGCACGGCTGTACGACCAGTGAACTGGCCCGCAGGACCGGGGTGTCCCTCGCCTCCGCCAGTCAGCACGCGTGCGTCCTGCGCGAGGCGGGGCTGATCAGCACGCTCCGGCACGGCAACGCCGTGCTGCACACCCTCACCCCGCTGGGCGGCGCGCTCCTGCGGGGCGGGGTCCGGGTGGACGGACGCCACGCCCGTAACAGAAGGTCCGTTTCCTGACGCGCCCGTGAGGTTCCCGGAGTCGGCACGTGCCACCGCGGCACGTGCCGCTTTCGTTCCGCTCCGGTGACGTCGTTGACGAACGCCTGTGCGGAGGAGCCGCCCGCCATGGGAAAACGCCAACCTCCGTGCCCTGCCCCGGTCCGGCCCGCCGCCCGCCCGGCGCCCTCCGCTTCGTCCGGCACCGACCCGCGGCGCGAAAACCTCTGGACTTGCTCAACTCCGCGGGGAGGCGATGGACAGGGCACTCGGCCCGTCCATAAAGTCGCGATCATGCCCGATATATCGCTGACCATGCTCGTCGTTCTCTGTGTCGCCGCCGCGGCGGCGGGTTGGATCGACGCCGTGGTCGGCGGGGGAGGGCTGCTCCTGCTGCCCGCGCTGCTCCTCGGTCTGCCGCACGTACCGGCCGCGCACATCCTCGGCACGAACAAGGCGGTGGCCCTCGTCGGCACCTCGGGCGCCGCGGTCACCTACGTACGCAGGGCTCCGGTCGAGGTGGGGACCGCCGTACGGATCGGACTCATGGCGCTCGCCGGGTCGATGACCGGCGCGTTCTTCGCCGCGGGGATCAGCAGCGAGGTGCTGCGGCCCGTGATCATGGTGGTGCTGCTGGCGGTGGCGGCCTTCGTGATGCTCCGGCCGGCCTTCGGCAGGGCGCAGGCGGGCGAGCCGGCCGGCCGCGCCCGCGTCGTCTCCGCGATCGTGCTGGTCGGCGGCGGGATCGGCTTCTACGACGGCCTCTTCGGACCCGGTACGGGCACCTTCCTCGTCCTCGCGCTCACCGCCGTACTCCATCTCGACCTCGTACGGGCCTCGGCCACGGCGAAGATCGTGAACGTGTGCACCAATGTCGGGGCGCTCGCGATGTTCGCCTACCAGGGGACGGTGCTGTGGCAACTCGCCGGGGTGATGGCGGTGTTCAACCTGGCGGGCGGGATGTTCGGCGCGCGGATGGCGCTCAGGAAGGGCAGCGAGTTCGTGCGCGGGGTGCTGCTGGTGGTGGTGTTCTCGCTGGTCGCGAAGCTGGCGTTCGACCAGTTCACGGCGTGAAGGGCCGACGGCCGCGCCGCCGTCGACCACCCGGCGCGAGGCCCGCACGGCGGCCCGGAAGACGTAAGACACGCGAGGCCCGGTGTGCGTCCGGTCCGCTCCGGCCCCGCCGGCTCAGGTGTTCCGCGCGCCGATGAGATGGGCGTACGCGACGACGTTGCCCTGATAGCCCGTCTTCGCGGAGAAGCCGCCGCCGCAGGTGATCACCCGCAGCTCGGCCCGGTCGGCGGCGCCGTAGACCTTGTCGTCGGGGAAGTCGGTGTTCTCGTACACCTCGACGGCGTCGACGGTGAAGACGGCGGTACGGCCGTCCGAGCGGACCACCTCGACGCGCCCGCCCTTCTTGAGCGTGCCCAGGGCGTAGAAGACGGCCGGTCCGCGCGCGTTGTCGACATGCCCGGCGAGGATCGCGGTGCCCTTGGCGCCGGGGGCGGCACCGTCCTTGTACCAGCTGACGACATTGCCGTTGCCGGCCGGCGGCACGTCGAGGCTCCCGTCCCGCGCCAGCCCGAGCCCGAGGACCGGCGCGTCGACCTCGATGCCGGGGATGCGGACGGCGACCGGCGCGGCGGCCGGCAGCGGGTCGGCGGCGGCCTCCGTGTAGTGCCCGGGACCGGCCGCGAACGCCTCGGCGGCCGACGGCATGGGCGGCGTGACGGGCTGGAAGCCGTTGTGGACGAGCCAGGCCCCGGCGCAGAGCGCGAGGACGACGCACCAGCCGGAGCGCCGGGGAGCCGTAGCGGCGGCATCGGTGGCCTGGTCGGCCTCGGCGGTCATGGGGCGGGCCTCCTGGATCGGGGAGGTACGGAGGTTCCCCGCCCCCGGCAGCGATGAGCATGACGGGGACGGGGACGCGGGCGGAACCGGGGCGGCGCCGACCGCCCCGTCAGCCTTCCCGCGCGCCGCTCGCCCGGCGGCGCAGGAGCCGGGTCCCGCCAACGGCGGCCACGGCCAGGACGGCCACGCCCGCCGCGATCTGAGTGGTGTCGCGGCCGACGCTGCCGCCGACCCCGGTCTTCACATGGCCGCTCGGCCCGCGGTGCTCCACGTACAGCTCGCCGGTGGCCTCCCGGCCGTTGTCGCACCGTACGCGGATCTCGTGGTCGCCCGGCCGCACGTCGTCCGGCACCCGGAACTCCCCGGTCGCGCGCTCCTTGTCGTGACGGGGGTCGAGCCGGAAGTCCCGGACCCCGAGCGACCACGCCTCGCCCTTGCCGTGGCCGTCATGGCCGCAGGCGCCGGTGGAGACGGTCACCAGGGTGCCGGGGCGCGCGTTCCTCGGGGACAGCTCCAGCCGGCCGTGGCCCCCTCGGTCGTGGTCCCCCCGCTCGTACCCTCCCCGCTCCTGATCTCCCCGTCCGTGGTCCCCGCGCTCGTGGTCCCCGGCGAACGCCGAGGACGCGCCCGCGGCGCAGAGCCCGAGTGAGGCGACCGCCAGCGCGGTACCGGTGAGCAGGCGGGCAGTGGGGCGGCGCATGGTGATCCTCCGGGGCAGGCGCGGGGCGCTGGGGACGCGGCCGGCGTGTCGGGTGCTTCCCTTCCGAGATAAGGCGCCCGGCGCCGCGCACGCCTGCTGATGGAGGATCAGTTTCCCCGGCGCGGAGCCGCGCGCCGACCGCGCCGACCGGAATACCCACAGGTCAGAGCGGAGCCCCGGCCCGACCCGATGTCATGCGCCGTCCGGTGCCGAACGGGTGAGGGGGCGGTGCCGATGGGTCAGATCAGCTCCCGCTCCACCCCGTCGTAGACCTCGCGCACCGTCGTGAGGAGCGCCGCGTCGCCCGGGAGGACCGTGTCGTCGATCCGGGAGACGGCCACGATGCCCAGCGAGTTGGTGACGAAGGCGGCGCGGTAGCGGGGCAGGTCGGCGAGGGTCACCGCGCGGCGCACCGAGGTGAGACCGGCGGCCGGGAGACGCGTCTCCAGCAGGGCCATGGTGATGCCGGTCAGCGCGGGCGCGTCCGGCCAGACGACCGTGTCGCCGTCCCAGAAGGCGATGTTGCTGATGGCACCCTCCGACACGACCCCGCCCGGCCCGGTGAGCAGCGCGTCGTCGAAGCCCGCCCGCTCCGCGACCCGGCCGTAGTGGAGCTGGGCGAAGCTGCCCAGGTGCTTGAGGTGCGCGACCGGGCGCAGGTACGGCACGGACATCAGGCTCACCGCCCGCTCCCGCGTCCCGGCGGGCGGCCGTACGGTCACCATCAGCGCGATGCCGCCGGCGCCGGGCCGCTCGTGCGCGTACACGCGGGCCGACGCGTCCCGCACGTCACCGAGCGCGTGCCGCAGCGCCGACCGCACCCGCCCGCCGTCCAGCCCGGCACCGAACAGCTCCCGGCTCGCCCCGTCCAGCCGCGCGAGGTGCTTCGCCAGCCCGCGCACCCGGCCGTCCCTGACCTGGAGGGCGGTGAAGTGCCCGTACGTGTTCATGACGCGCTGCCCGAGTTCCGCCTCGGTGGCGGGGCGTTCGTCGACCTCGATCAGCAGGCCGGGCGCGGGCGGGGACACGGGTCCGGCGGGCGCGGTACGGGGGGCCGGGCGGGGCGTGGAAGTCGTCATACCGCCACCGTAGGGGGCGCGCGAGGGGGCCGGGGACGATCCGGAGAGGGCGGCGCGGGCCGCCGGGGCCGTACGGTGCCAGGGGCGGCCGGCGGGCCGGCGCCGGACGGCCTCTCCGCTCTCCTCCTCTCCCGTCCCCTCCGTACGAAGGAGCCCCCTCCATGACCGCAGCCACCCCCGCGACCCCTGCTTGCCTCACCGTGCTGACCACCACCGACAGCGCCGACCGGGCGGCGGAACTCGCCAGGGGCGTGATCGAGGCCGGGCTCGCCGCGTGCGCGCAGGTCTCCGCGCCGGTCACCTCGGTCTACCGCTGGCAGGGCGCGATCGAGACCGCCGAGGAGTGGCAGGTCCTCTTCAAGACCACCGCCGCGCGCTACGAAGCGCTGGAGGCCCATCTGAAGGCCGCCCACGGCTACGACACCCCGGAGATCATCGCCCTGCCCGTGGTGCGGGGGAGCGCCGCGTATCTGGCGTGGGTCGCCGAGGAGACCACCGCGCCGTGAGCGCGGCACACGAGAAGGCGTGAGCGCGGCGCGCGGGAAGGCGTGAGCGCGGCACACGAGAAGGCGTGAGCGCGGCGCGCGGGAAGGCGTGAGCGCGGCGCGCGGGAAGGCGTGAGCGCGGCGCACGAGCAGGGCGAACGGTCATGGCCCGACGTCCCCCCGCCCGTGCGTCGCCAGCGCCTCCGTCACCCCCGGTTCGGCCGGACCGAGGAACGTGGGGTCACGGCGGACCACGGCGTCGGCCGCCGCCTTCCCCGACGCGAAGATCTCCCGTACCCCGCCGTAGTACCAGGTCGCGTCGTGCGGCTCGGCGACCCCGACGCCGTACGACTCGACCCCCGCCGCCCGGCACAGCGCCACCGCGCGCCGTATGTGGAACCCCTGCGTCACCAGCACGGCACGCCCGACCCCGAAGACACGCTTCGCGCGGACACAGGAGTCCCAGGTGTCGAAACCCGCGAAATCGCTCACGATCTGCCCGTCCGGCACACCGCGCCGCACGAGATACGTCCGCATGGCGTCGGGCTCGTCGTACTCCTCCCGGCTGTTGTCCCCGGTGACGAGCAGGACCTTCACCTTGCCCGTGCGGTACAACTCGGCCGCCGTGTCGAGCGGTGGGCGAGATACGGCGTCGGCCGGCCGGAGATCAGCCCGGCGCCGAAGACCACGGCGACATCGCGCGCGGGCACGTCGGCGACCGTACGGACCCGGCTGTCGGCGGCCGCGTGCAGCCAGGTCGAGGGCAGCAGCGCGAGCACGCACCCGAGCATCACGGTCTGCGCGGCGCGGCGCTGTCCGCGCCGGGTGCGCCACGGTCGCGGGCGCGGCGGCCCGGGCGGTGTCATGGGTCGGTGTCCCCCTGCCGAGTTGCCGAATCGCTTGACGCGTTTGTGTGTGGCCGTCCCGGTACGACTCGTTCCGTACGACCCGTCCTGTACGACGACCGGAGCCACCGATCGGTTTCCTCGCGCCCCGCCCGATCTTCCGCCGGTTCGTCACCCGCGTACGCCTCAAACCGCCCGTTCCGGTTACGGTCGGTGCATGGCAGGCATCCCGTACGACGACGCATCCACCGAACGCTGGGCCGCCGAGCCGGACAAGCGCCCCGGCCGCACCGCGTTCCAGCGCGACCGCGCCCGCGTGCTGCACTCCGCCGCGCTGCGCAGGCTCGCGGGCAAGACCCAGGTCGTGACGCCCGGTTCGTGGAGCCGGGAGTGGGACGCCAGCCCCCGCACCAGACTGACCCACTCCCTGGAGTGCGCCCAGGTCGGCCGCGAACTGGGCGCCGCCCTCGGCTGCGACCCGGATCTCGTCGAGGCCGCGTGCCTCTCCCACGACATGGGACATCCGCCGTTCGGCCACAACGGCGAGCAGGTGCTCAACGACTTCGCCACCGACTGCGGCGGCTTCGAGGGCAACGCCCAGTCGCTCCGGCTGCTCACCCGGATCGAGCCGAAACGTTTCGTACGGGCCCCCGGGGGCGGCGATCTCGTCAGCGTCGGCCTCAACCTCACCCGGGCCGCCCTGGACGCCGCCACCAAGTACCCCTGGCCGCGCGGCGGCCACCCCACAGAGCCCGGCTCGGTGAAGTTCGGGGTGTACGAGGACGACCTGCCCGTCTTCGACTGGGCCCGCAAGGGCGCGCCGGCGGACCGCACGTGCTTTGAGGCGCAGGTCATGGACTGGTCCGACGACGTCGCCTACTCCGTCCACGACTTCGAGGACGCCCTGCACGCCGGCCATGTCGACCCCTCGGCGCTCGCCTCCGCGACCGAGCGGCGGGAGATCTGGAAGGTCGCGATCGGCCGCTACGTACCGGCCGGGACCGACCCGGAGGAGCTGGCCGCCGCGCTCGACCGCCTCATGGCACAGGAGTGGTGGCCGCACCGCTACGACGGCTCCGCCCTCGCGCAGTCCCGACTCAAGGACGCCACCAGCCAGCTCATCGGCCGCTTCTGCGAGGCCGCCGAGGGGGCGACCAGAAAGCGGTACGGGACAGGCCCGCTCACCCGCTACACCGCCGAACTGGTCGTCCCGCGCGCCGCCCGCCACGAGTGCGCGGTCCTCAAGGCCGTCGCGGACCGCTATGTGATGCAGCGCGCGGAACAGGAGAAGCTCCGGGCCGACCAGCGCGTCGTCCTCGCCGAGCTGGCCGAGGCGCTCACGGCGCGCGCGCCCGAGGGGCTCGACCCGCAGTTCCGCGCCCTGTTCGACACGGCCGGCGACGACCGGGCGCGTAAACGCGTCATCGTCGACCAGATCGCCTCGTTCACGGACGCGGCGGCCCGCTCCCTGCACAGAGGGCTCACGAACCGCCTCTGACCGGCGAGGACCGGCGGGCACGGGCCACACGGGGCGCGAGGCAGGGGGCGGCAGGGCACGAGCCGCCCGGGCCCCTCATGCCTCACCGCCTCCGATACGGGCATATACCAGAGGTGCCGGATCACGGTGGGACACCGACCGCGGGACCGGCCCCAGGAGCGCTCCCCCTTTCGCCGTGAGGCTCGGTACGGGACGCTCGCAGATGGCGGCAGCGCGAAGAGGAGGCATCAAGTGGTCGACGCACATCGGACATTTGTCATCGTCGGCGGAGGGCTGGCCGGGGCGAAGGCCGCGGAGACCCTGCGCGCGGAGGGGTTCACCGGCCGGGTGATCCTGATCGGTGACGAGCGCGACCACCCCTACGAGCGCCCGCCGCTCTCCAAGGGCTATCTGACCGGCGCGGAGGAGCGCGGCAGCGTCTTCGCGCAGGAGCCCGCCTGGTACGCCGGGGCGCGGGTCGAGCTGCACCTCGGCCAGGCCGTCACCGCCGTCGACCGGGACGCCCGGTGCGTCCTCCTCGGCGACGGCACCGCCCTGCGGTACGACAAGCTGCTGCTGGCCACCGGCGCCGAACCGCGCCGCCTCGACATCCCCGGCACCGACCTGGCGGGCGTCCACCATCTGCGCCGGCTCGCCCACGCGGACCGGCTGCGCCAGGTCCTGGCCGCACTCGGCCGGGACAACGGCCATCTGGTGATCGCGGGAGCGGGCTGGATCGGCCTGGAGGTCGCCGCGGCGGCGCGCGGATACGGCGCCGAGGTCACCGTCGTGGAGGCCGAGGCGACGCCGCTGCACCAGGTCATCGGCCCCGAACTGGGCCAGCTGTTCACCGAGATCCACCGGGACCACGGCGTACGGTTCCACTTCGGCGCCCGGCTCACCGAGATCACCGGGCAGGACGGCATGGTCCTGTCGGCCCTCACGGACGACGGCGAGGAGCATCCGGCGCACGACGTCCTGGCCGCGATCGGCGCCGCCCCGCGTACCGCCCTCGCCGAGGCCGCCGGGCTCGCCCTCGCTCCCCGGTCCGCGGGCGGCGGCATCGCGGTGGACGCCTCGCTGCGCACCTCCGACCCGGACATCTTCGCCGCCGGTGACGTGGCCGCCTTCCCGCCGGTCGGCTGGGGCGGCTCGCTCGGCGCCGAGCGGGTACGGGTCGAGCACTGGGCCAACGCCCTCAACGGCGGCCCGGCCGCCGCGCGCGCCATGCTCGGCCAGGACGTCGTCCACGACCGCGTCCCCTACTTCTTCTCCGACCAGTACGACCTGGGCCTGGAGTACTCGGGATGGGCGCCGCCCGGCTCCTACGACCAGGTGGTGGTGCGGGGCGACGCGGGAAAGAAGGAGTTCGTCGCCTTCTGGCTGAAGGACCGCCGGGTGCTCGCCGGGATGAACGTGAACGTGTGGGACGTCACCGAGCACATCCAGCGCCTGATCCGCTCCGGCGCGCCGCAGGATCTGGACGCCCTGGCCGATCCGAACGTAGCGCTGGCCTCGCTCGGCGGATAGCCGGGCCCTTCGCCTCCGCCCGCCGGAGGGCTGTCCGCGTGTGTCGGCGCGGGCCCGTAGAATTCACGCGTGGCAGGCAGGATCAACGATGACGACGTGAAGGCGGTCCGGGACGCGGTCCCGATCGACGCCGTCGTGTCCGAGTATCTCCAGCTGCGCAGCGCGGGCGGCGGCAATCTCAAGGGGCTCTGCCCCTTCCACGACGAGAAGTCCCCCTCCTTCCAGGTCAGTCCGAGCAAGGGTCTCTTCCACTGCTTCGGCTGCCAGGAGGGCGGGGACACCATCGCCTTCGTCATGAAGATCGACCACCTCTCCTTCTCCGAGACGGTCGAGCGGCTCGCCGCCCAGGCGGGCATCACCCTTCGTTACGAAGAAGGCGGGTACAACCCGTCGAGCCAGCGCGGCGAGCGCACCCGGCTGGTCGAGGCCCACAAGATCGCGGCGCGCTTCTACGTCGAGCAGCTCGCGGGCGACGAGGCCGAGATCGGCCGCCGGTTCCTCGCCGAGCGCGGCTTCGACCAGGCGGCGGCCGAGCACTTCGGCGTCGGATACAGCCCGGTCGGCTGGGACCACCTCACCCGCTTCCTGCGCGGACAGGGCTTCTCCGACAAGGAGTTGCTGCTCTCCGGTCTCTCCCAGGACGGCCGGCGCGGCCCGATCGACCGGTTCCGCGGCCGGCTGATGTGGCCCATCCGCGACATCTCGGGAGAGGTCGTCGGCTTCGGCGCGCGCAAGCTGCGCGACGACGACAACGGCCCCAAGTATCTGAACACCCCCGAGACCGCGATCTACAAGAAGTCCCAGGTGCTGTACGGGGTGGACCTGGCGAAGAAGGACATCGCCAAGTCCAGCCGGGCCGTTGTCGTCGAGGGGTACACCGACGTGATGGCCTGCCACCTGGCCGGGGTCACCACCGCCATCGCCACCTGCGGCACGGCCTTCGGTGGCGACCACATCAAGATCCTGCGCCGGCTGCTGATGGACAACGGCAGCGCCCGGGTGATCTTCACCTTCGACGGGGACGCGGCGGGCCAGAAGGCGGCGCTGCGCGCCTTCGAGGACGACCAGAAGTTCGCCGCCGAGACCTACATCGCCATCGCCCCCGACGGCATGGACCCCTGCGAGCTGCGGCTCGCCAAGGGCGACCAGGCCGTCGTGGACCTGGCACAACCGCGCACGCCGCTCTTCGAGTTCGCCATCCGGCAGATCGTCTCCCGGTACGACCTGGAGACCCCGGCCGGCCGGGCGGCGGCGCTGGACGAGGCCGCGCCGATCGTCGCCAGGATCAAGAACGGCTCCTCGCAGCACGAGGTGGCCGTCCAGCTCGCCGGCATCCTCGGCATCCTCGACACCCAGTTCGTGGTCAAGCGCGTCGCCCAGGTGGCGCGCTGGGCGCGCGACCGGGGCGGCCGGGGCCCGTCGGCCGGCCCCGAGCGGCGCGCGCCCCGGTCGTACGAGACGGGGGCGCGACCGGCACCCTCCGGCCCCGCCCTCACCCTGCGCAGCCCCGCCCACCGCACCGAGCGCGAGCTGCTGAAGCTCGCGCTCCAGCGCCCCGAGCTGGTCTCCCCGGCCTTCGATGCCTACGGCGAGGACGAATTCACCGCCCCGCCGTACGCGGCGGTGCGCCGCGCCATCGAGGAGGCGGGCGGCGCCGAGTCGGGCCTCCTGTCCGCGCCCGAGTATCTGGCCAGGGTCCGCGAGGCGGCCCCCGACGACCAGGTGCGCGCCATGGTCACCGAGCTGGCGGTGGAGGTCTTCCGGGGCAAGACCATCGACGAGATCTACGCCGGACAGCAGCTCGTCCAGGTCCGGCTGCGCGCCGTCGACCGCCGCGTGCAGGACGTCACGGGCACGCTCACCCGGCTCGGCACCCAGGCCGACCCGGACCACCACGCGGCCGTGCAGAAGGACCTGTGGATCCTCCAGCAGTACGGCCAGGCCCTGCGGAACTCGGGCGCCGACGCGCTCTGAGAGCCGTCCGGCCCGGCGTCCGCCGGCGCCTCCCTCCCCACCCCGTCCACCGGGCCGCCGCGCCGCTCCCGCCCGTACGGTCCGCGCCGCCCGCGTAACGGCACGATTACGCGCGGGTTCAGAAAGTCACCGCACGCCCCTCGTGGCAGCGATATGCCGTACCGCACACTGGGGGGCGGTGCTGAGTCCCCCGGAGTGCGGCCCGGCCGCCTCCGCCCCGCCGCCGTACTCCCCCCGGACGGCAGCGATCACCCAGGAGGTCGCCCCCGTGCAGACCCAGTTGCTCACCGAGCGCTCCGTGGAGTCACCCCTCGTGCCCGAGCCTCCGGGCGGGCACGGCGGCCGTACCGACTCCGGCGGGGCCTCGTCCGACCTCTTCCGGCAGTATCTGCGGGAGATCGGCCGTATACCGCTGCTCACCGCCGCCGACGAGGTCGAGCTGGCCCGCCGCGTCGAGGCGGGGCTGTTCGCCGAGGAGAGACTGAGCCGCACTCCCGACCCCGACTCGCGGCTCGCCCTGGACCTCGACCGGCTGGTCGTGCTCGGCCGGATGGCCAAGCGCCGGCTGATCGAGGCGAATCTGCGGCTCGTCGTCTCGGTCGCCAAGCGCTATGTCGGCCGCGGTCTGACCATGCTCGATCTCGTCCAGGAGGGAAACCTCGGCCTGATCAGGGCCGTGGAGAAGTTCGACTACACCCGCGGCTACAAGTTCTCGACGTACGCGACCTGGTGGATACGCCAGGCGATGTCCCGCGCCTTGGCCGACCAGGCCCGTACGATCCGCGTCCCGGTCCATGTGGTCGAGCTGATCAACCGGGTCGTACGGGTCCAGCGCCGGATGCTCCAGGAGCGCGGCCAGGAGCCGACCCCCGAGGAGGTCGGCGCCGAGCTGGACCTGGCCCCCGCCCGCGTCAGAGAGGTGCTGCGGCTCGCCCAGGAGCCCGTGTCCCTGCACACCCCGGTGGGGGAGGAGGACGATGTCGCGCTGGGGGACCTGATCGAGGACGGCGACGCCCCGTCCCCGGTCGAGTCGGCCGCCTTCCTGCTGCTGCGCGAACACCTGGAAGTGGTGCTCTCCACGCTCGGTGAGCGCGAACGCAAGGTGGTCCAGCTGCGCTACGGGCTGGACGACGGCCGGCCGCGCACCCTGGAGGAGATCGGAAGGATCTTCGGCGTGACCCGCGAGCGGATACGCCAGATCGAGTCCAAGACCCTCGGCAGACTGCGCGACCACGCCTTCGCCGACCAGCTGCGCGGCTACCTGGACTGAGCCGGGCCCCCGCCCACGAGTCCCGGCCCCCCGCCGACGAGTCCCGGCCCCCCCCGCCCACGACCCCGTCCGGACGCGCGTCCCTCAGTCCACCTCCACGGCCGCCTGCGCGAACTGCGCCGAGTACAGCCGCGCGTACGCGCCCCGCGCCTTCAACAGCTCCTCGTGCGTGCCCTGTTCGACGATCGAGCCGCTCTCCATCACCAGAATCACGTCGGCGTCCCTGATCGTGGAGAGCCGGTGCGCGATGACGAAGCTCGTCCGCCCGTGGGCCAGCCGCGCCATCGCCTTCTGGATCAGCACCTCGGTACGTGTGTCCACCGAGCTGGTCGCCTCGTCCAGCACCAGGATCACCGGGTCGGACAGGAACGCCCGGGCGATGGTGATCAGCTGCTTCTCCCCGGCGCTGACGCCCGAGCCCTCGTCGTCGAGCACCGTGTCGTAGCCGTCCGGGAGGGTACGGACGAACCGGTCGGCGTGGGCCGCGCGCGCCGCCTCCTCGACGTCCGCGCGCGTGACCTCGCGGGAGGCGCCGTACGCGATGTTCTCCGCTATCGTGCCGCCGAACAGCCAGGTGTCCTGGAGCACCATGCCGATCCCGGACCGCAGCTCCTCGCGCGAGATCCGCGAGATGTCCAGGCCGTCCAGGGTGATCCGGCCGCCGCTCACCTCGTAGAACCGCATCAGCAGATTGACCAGTGTGGTCTTCCCCGCGCCGGTCGGGCCGACGATGGCGACCGTCTGCCCCGGCTCCACCGAGAGCGACAGGTCCTCGATCAGCGGCTTCTCCGGGTCGTAGCGGAACGACACGTTCTCCAGGGCGACCTGCCCCTGCGGCTCGCGCAGCCGCTCGATCGAAGGGGCGTCGGCCTCCTGCTCCTCCGAGTCCAGCAGCTCGAAGATCCGCTCCGCCGAGGCGACTCCGGACTGCACCAGATTCGCCATCGAGGCGACCTGGGTCAACGGCATCGAGAACTGCCGCGAGTACTGGATGAACGCCTGCACGTCGCCGATCGACAGCGTGCCGGAGGCGACCCGCAGCCCGCCGACGACCGCGACCAGCACATAGTTGAGATTGGAGACGAAGAGCATCAGCGGCTGCATGATCCCGCTGTTGAACTGCGCCTTGAACCCCGCCTCGTACAGCTTGTCGTTCTGCTCGCGGAAGCCCTCGGCGGACTCCTCCTGCCGCCCGAAGACCTTCACCAGGGCGTGCCCGGTGTACATCTCCTCGATATGGGCGTTGAGCGATCCGGTGACCTTCCACTGCTGCACGAACTGCGGCTGCGACCGCTTGCCGACCTTCGCCGCCACGAACACCGACAGCGGTACGGTCACCAGCGCGACCAGCGCCAGCAGCGGGGAGATCCAGAACATCATCCCCAGCACACCGATGATCGTCAGTACCGAGTTGACCAGCTGCCCCAAGGTCTGCTGCAAGGTCTGCGAGATGTTGTCCACGTCGTTCGTCGCCCGGCTCAGCACCTCACCGCGCGGCTGCTGGTCGAAGTACGACAGCGGGAGCCGCGACAGCTTCGCCTGGATGTCCTCCCGCATCCGGAACACCGTGCGGTTGATCACGCGGATGGACAGCCGCGTCGACACCAGCATCAGCAGACCCGCGCCCACGTACACCAGCAGCGCCACCAGCAGGACGTTGCCCACCGCGCCGAAGTCGATGCCCTGGCCGGGGGTGAAGTCCACGCCGGAGAGCAGATCGGCGAGTCCGCCGTCGCCCTTGGCGCGCAGCGCGTCGACGGTCTGCTCCTTGGTGGCGCCCGCGGGCGTCTGTCGCCCGACGACCCCGGCGAAGATCAGGTCCGTCGCGTTGCCGAGGATCTTCGGCCCGACGACCGACAGGGCGACGCTCAGCACGCCGGCCCCCAGCATCCACCCCAGCGTCGTCCGCTCCGTGGCCAGCCGCCGCAGCAGCCGCTTGCCCGACTCCTTGAAATTCATGGACCGCGCGGCGGGACCCGCGGCCATCATGCGTCCGCCCGGACCGCTCATCAGGCAGCCTCCGCCTCGGTCAGCTGGGAGAGGACTATCTCCCGGTATGTCTCATTCGATGCCATCAATTCGTGATGGCGGCCCGACCCGACGACCCGGCCCTCGTCCAGGACCACGATCCGGTCGGCGTCACGGATCGTGGAGACCCGCTGGGCGACGATCACGACGGTCGCCTCGGCGGTCTCCCGCGCCAGCGCGGCGCGCAGCGCGGCGTCCGTGGCGTAGTCCAGCGCGGAGAACGAGTCGTCGAACAGATAGATCTCCGGCCGCCGCACCAGCGTCCGCGCGATGGCGAGCCGCTGACGCTGCCCGCCGGAGACATTCGTGCCGCCCTGGGCGACGGGCGCGTCGAGCCCGCCCTCCAGCGCCTCGACGAACTCCTTGGCCTGCGCCACCTCCAGCGCGTGCCACAGCTCCTCGTCGGTGGCCGCCGGATTGCCGTACCGCAGATTCGTCGCGACCGTGCCGGAGAACAGATACGGCTTCTGGGGCACCATGCTCACGGTCCGCGCCAGCAGCGCCGCGTCGATCTCCCGTACATCCACCGCGTCGACCAGCACCTGCCCGCCGGTGGCGTCGAACAGCCGGGGTACGAGACCGAGCAGCGTCGACTTCCCGCTGCCCGTCGACCCGATGACCGCGGTCGTCTCGCCGGGACGCGCGACGAAGGACACCTCGCGCAGCACCGGCTCCTCGGCGCCGGGGAAACGGAACTCCGCGCCCCGTATCTCCAGATGCCCGTGCCGCCGCAGCTCCCGCACGGGGTTCGCGGGCGGTACGACGCTCGACCTGGTGTCCAGCACCTCCTCGATGCGCTCGGCGCACACCTCGGCGCGCGGCACCATCATGAACATGAAGGTGGCCATCATCAGGGCCATCACGATCTGCATCAGATACGCGAGGAACGCGGTCAGCGCGCCGATCTGCATCCCGCCGCTGTCGATGCGGTGCGCGCCGAACCAGACGACGGCGAGCGACGACAGATTGACCACCGTCATCACGGTCGGGAACATCAGCGCCATCAGCCGGCCGGTCGACAGCGCAACCTCGGTCAGCTCCGTATTGGCGCCGCGGAAGCGATCCTTCTCGTAGTCGTCCCGCACGAAGGCCCTGATCACCCGGTTGCCGGTGATCTGCTCACGCAGCACCCGGTTCACGGTGTCCAGCCGGGTCTGCATCAGCCGGAACAGTGGGCGCATCTTCCTGATGATGAGGGTGACGCAGATGCCCAGCACCGGAACGACGGCCAGCAGTACGGCGGAGAGCGGGACGTCCTGGCCGAGGGCCATCACGATGCCGCCGACACACATGATGGGCGCGGACACCATCAGCGTGAACGTCATCAGGACCAGCATCTGCACCTGCTGGACGTCATTGGTGGTGCGGGTGATCAGCGAGGGAGCGCCGAAGTGCCCCACCTCGCGGGCGGAGAAGCTCTGCACCCGCCCGAAGATCGCGGCCCGCACGTCCCGGCCGAGGGCCGAGGCGGTACGCGCGCCGTAGTAGACGGCGCCGATGTTGCAGATGACCTGGACCACGCTGACGGCGATCATGATCCCGCCGAACTCCAGGATGTAGCCGGAGTCCCCCTTCACCACACCGTTGTCGATGATGTCGGCGTTCAGCGTGGGCAGATACAGGGTGGCGCAGGTCTGCAGCAGCTGGAGCGTCACCAGCAGGGCTATGGATCTCTTGTAGGGAGCGAGATGGGCTCGCAGAAGTCGTAGGAGCACGCGGAATCTCTCGGGGTCGGCTCGGGTCCGGTGGGCAAGACCGGAGAGTGGGGTCCGACCCCATCTTGCGGCACCGCACCCGTGGAACCCCAAGGATTTATGTACAAAGACGGGTCAAGAACATCGGCGGCCCGAAGCGGCCCGAAGCCGTTCGGCGCGCGGCGGGCCGACGCGCCGCGCGGACCGGTCGAACCGGGCGGACCGGGTGAACCGGGCGGACCGCCGGGAGGCGACCCGGTCGACGGGCCGTCCCGTCGGCGACACGGAACCCGCACCCGCCCGCCGCCTGCCCCGGAGCACCGGCCGCTTCCCCCTCTCGTACCGGCGGGCGGCCCGACCGGGCCGGGCGCTCAGCCCGTGGGCCCGAACGCCCCGGGGTGGATCTGCTCCCGCGTCGCCGCGTACTGCTGCCGTACAGCTGTCCCCACCGCCGCGTCCTCACCCGGCTCGAAAAGCTGCGCCGCCGCGCCCTGCCAGGCCGGCGGGGTGTGCGGGGCCAGGGTCCCCCGAGCGACCCCGAGGGCCCACGCCGCCTGCCGCGCCGCGCCGATCGCCGCGTAGTCGGCGGGCTGCGGCACGACGACCTGCGCGCCGAAGATCGCCGGGGCCACGGCCTGGACGGCGGGCAGCTCGGCTGCGGCACCCAGCAGGAACACCCGGCGCACCTCCACCCCGCGCCCGCGCAGCACGTCCATCGCGTCGGCGAGGGAGCAGAGCATCCCCTCGAACGCGGCCCGCGCCAGATGCTCCGGCTTCATCGACTCACGCCGCAGGCCGGTCAGCGTGCCGGCCGTGTGCGGGAGCTGCGGCGTGCGCTCGCCCTCCAGGTACGGCAGGAACACCAGCCCCGAGGAGCCCGGCGTCGACTTCAGCGCCAGCGCGGACAGTTCGCCGAGGTCCGCCGTGCCCAGCAGCTCCGACGTGCCGCGCAGCGCCCGGACCGCGTTCAGCGTGTGCACGACCGGCAGATGCATCCCGGTGGCGTCGGCGAAGGAGGTGATCAGCCCCGACGGATCGGCCGCGGCCTCGTGGTGCACGGCCATCACCGACCCCGAGGCCCCCAGCGACACCACGGCGTCCCCGGCCGCGACACCGAGCCCGAACGCGGCGGCCATGGTCTCCCCGGTCCCCACCGAGATCAGCAGCCCCTCGGGGGTGGTGCCGGCGGCCTCGGCGGGACCGAGCACATCGGGCAGCGCGGCCTGATGCCCGAGCGCCAGCTCCACCAGGTCGGGGCGGTACGCCCCGGTACGGGCCGACCAGTAGCCGGTGCCGGACGCGGCACCCCGGTCCGTCGTCCGGCGGGCCGGTCTTCCCAGCAGCTGCCAGACCAGCCAGTCGTGCGGCTGCATCACCAGCGCCGT
Source organism: Streptomyces sp. NPDC012835 (assembly GCF_042900885.1). Lineage (NCBI taxonomy): Bacteria > Bacillati > Actinomycetota > Actinomycetes > Kitasatosporales > Streptomycetaceae > Streptomyces > Streptomyces sp. NPDC012835. Next base: position 667,709 of record NZ_JBIBBW010000002.1, on the reverse strand, counting down.
GCGCTGCGCGGCCTCCGGCTCGGCCCGCGCCATCCAGCGCAGCTTGGAGACGATCTGCCCCGACTGCGGTACGGAACCGATGGCCTCGGCCCACGCCTGCCGCCCGCCCAGCGCGTCCACCAGGTCCGCGGCGGCGACCTGCGCGCGCTTGTCGTTACCGAGCAGCGCTGGCCGTACGAGATTGCCCTGCCGGTCCAGCGCCACCATGCCGTGCTGCTCGGCCGACACGCCGATGGCCTCGACCCCCTCCAGCAGCCCGCCGGACGCGGCCTCGCCGAGGGAGAGCAGCCAGACCTGCGGATCGACCTCCGTGGCCTTGGGTTCGACCGGATGAGGCGCGTACCCCTGGCGCAGCACGGCACCTGTGTCGGAGTCACATACGACGACACGTGTGAACCCGGACGAACTGTCCAACCCGGCGACTATTCCCATGACACCCGATTCTGCCGCACGCGCGGCGGGACGGGCGCTCCCGGGACCCCGCCGGCGGGGAGCGGGCGCGGACGCCGGTCAGGTGTTGCTGGTGCCCCAGTCGTCCTGCCCGTTCTGGCTGCGCTCCCGCAGCGAGCGCACCCGGTGCGCGACGGAACCGGGCAGCTTGTCCCCGAGCCGGTCACCGACCACGTCGTTCACCGAGTGGTACGCCTTGCCCGCGACCTCACGGCCGGTCTGCGCTGCGGCCTCGGCCGCGTTGCGCACCGCCGGGTTCTGGGAGACCTGGCGCGCCGATTTCTTCAGCTGTTCGTAGCGCTCGCGCCCGGCGCGGGCGCCGAGTACGTATCCACAAGCCAGTCCAGCGATGAACGTGAGCCGGTACCGCATGACTGCCACCCAATCTCTCTGTCCGTCGGAGCCCCAGGTCCCAGCGTCAGCGTCGGACCGGTCGGTCTGTGGTCCTCCGCCTACCCCGTCCGGGCCCGGGATCACCCGGCGTGACCCGGCTCGATACCGATTGGCGGAGCACCCCCCTGCTTGCGCTAATGTATGTGTCGCAGCGAACGCGCGCCGCCCGGGACGACCGGGGAGGGTACGTTCGGTGCAAACGCAGCAATCCCCTGTAGCTCAATTGGCAGAGCAGCCGGCTGTTAACCGGCAGGTTACTGGTTCGAGTCCAGTCGGGGGAGCGCGATCCCCTGTAGCTCAATTGGCAGAGCATTCGGCTGTTAACCGGAGGGTTGCTGGTTCGAGTCCAGCCGGGGGAGCGGGAAAGACGGGAAGGACCCTTCGGGGTCCTTTTTCGTGCGCCCACCAGTACCCCGCACCGGCACCCGAACCGCCACACACCGGCCGACACGGGCCCGCACCGGTCCCTCGTACGGATGTACTTGGCGCCCGGCGGAACCGGCCGGGGGCGCGACGAAGTCCTCATGGTCAAGCGAAGCCGACCATCCGAGGCAGGAGATCGTATGACCGGCTATGCTGCGGCAGACGGCGCGCACAGATGTGCGCGACACGCCGTTGGGGGCGGTAGCTCAGCCGGTTAGAGCAGCGGACTCATAATCCGTCGGCCGTGGGTTCGAGTCCCACCCGCCCCACTCCAGCAAAAACGATGTGACCTGCGGAAAGGTCGCGGTCAAGCTAGCACCGCCGAAGCGGCCGCCGCACCGTCACCGCACCGACACCACGCAGGCTCCCTCTGATGGCGTACATCAAGAGCGACCGCGCCTGTCCGTGACTCCTCCCGCTTCGTAGCCCCCGGCCCGTCCTTGTCGGCGGCATCCTGAAGCCGGGCGGACGCCGGGTGCTCGTCGATGACCTCGACGCGGAGTTCGTCGCGGCGGCGGCCTGGCCCTTCGCACGGTGCGTGCTTCCCGCGCGAGCGGGGGGGGGCTTGCCGGGCTGGGAGAACAGCCACTGTGAATGGGCAGGGGAGCAGCGTTCGGCGCGGGGACCACATGATCGAGGGTGCCGGGGACACCGTCCAGGCGGGACCAACCCCGCAGGCGCGGGGACTACCGGAACCGACCTCGTCGTCGACCAGGGCAAGACGGGACCAACCCCGCAGGACCACCAGGTCACCCTCATACGGCTCTACCAGCCGGAGGGACCAACCCCGCAGGCGCGGGGACCACGGCCACCGCATCATCGGTGCCCTGGCCGACTTGGGACCAACCCCGCAGGCGCGAGGACCATCGAACCGATTCGAAAACGGGAGCGCAACTTGACGATGACTGCCGCAGGCAGCGTGTGGTTGCCGAAGGTGTTGATCTTTCCGGTGGGAAGAGAGGTGAGGAAGCCTTCGACGAAGGCGGCCACGGCTCGCCGGGTGGGCTCGAAGGGCTGGTCCTCGCGCAGTCCGGTCCCCGGATTCTCCTGGAGCTTGTCGACATCGACTGCCGCGTAACGGTAGAGAGTTGACGAGTTGAGATCGACGGACCCGATCGTGCCGGCGCCTATTTCGGCATCCGTGTTCTTGTCGTCGACGGCCGTGAAGCAGTCCGATTCGACCTCGACCGTGCGCACGCTCAACGCATGCGCCACCTGGGCAGCCGCATCCACATTGAGATCGGTCGAATCCGCGACCATGCGGCCGAACAACGCGATATCCACCGAGTGTTCGGTGTCCACCCACCCCGCGGGCACGGGGATCACAGGAGCCGACCAGCCGGTTTATCTGGGCAGGTGCCTGTTCGGTCGGCGGGCCGGGCCGGTGAAGTGGGCCGAGTCCCAGAGGTGCGTGGAGGGAGAGTCGGCCGGGCCGTCCCGGGCGACGCAGTGAGGCCGGCGATCCCGTACAGGCGCTCGACCCGGCCCTCCTGGCCGCGTACGCGGTGAGGGTCCGACCCGCGCATCCCGGTCGGACCCTCACCACGTGTCTGATGGCGGCTCGCGCCTGCCTGTCGGTCGGACGGCCCGCAGGGGCGCCGAGCCGCGCGGACGCCTGTGGGGGCCGGCCGAGGACACACGTGGGCGCGATGGTCCGGGGAAGGCCGGCAGTTGTTGCTGCGCGCCCCTGATCCCGCCACCGTCATCTGAAGGCTGATACCCGCTGTCCGGGAAGACGGATGGACGGCCATGCCTGCCGGGGCAGCCGTACGCCCTGTGTCGTCTTGCGCGATGCAGCCGAAGCCCCTTTCCGCACCCTGTCGCTGGAGGAGCCGTCCACCAGGGGGAACCATCCATGCGCCGCACCCCGGCAGGTGGGTGCGGGAGCCGCCGGTGCCCGGCGGGCGCGCGCTACCTCACACCGCGGGCGGTGACTTCGCCGATTCGGCGGCGCGGCGGTACTCGGCGTTGATGCGCTGGGCTTCTTCGAGTTGGTCTTCGAGGATGACGATGCGGCAGGCGGCCTCGATGGCGGTGCCCTGGTCGACGAGCTCACGGGCGCGGGCGGCGATGCGGAGCTGGTAGCGGGAGTAGCGGCGGTGGCCGCCCTCGGAGCGGAGCGGGGTGATGAGGCGGGCTTCGCCGATGGCGCGGAGGAAGCCCTGCGTGGCGCCGATCATCTCGGCGGCCCGGCCCATCGTGTAGGCGGGGTAGTCGTCGTCATCGAGACGGCCGAACGAATCGTCTGCTGTCATTTGCACCTCTCTGTGAAACACGTGGAGGGGCTCTGGTGCCAAGTGGCACCAGAGCCCCGAAGGAACTGCTACACCATCTGCCGGTCGTGTTACGACGCCGGCCTTCTGTTTCCGCAGACCCGACCCAAATGCTGTCGGGGGTGCGGGGATCGCGGTTGCTTGACCGGAGACCACCTCACTATCGATGTCCTGCGGTACCCGGGCTCAAGGTGTCCGCCCGGGCGATCCTGATGGCGCGGGGCTCCTCCGTTCTTTCCTCTGGCCGATCTGCTTACCAAACGGGAACTGCGTACTGCTACTACGAACTGCTGGTGGCCTCGGACAGCGCCACCCTTCGGCAGCCAGCCCCGTCGCCCGTCCTGCGTCTGCTCTGGCTTGGAACCCCACTGCCGAACCTCCCGGTACGCGCGCCCGCAGCCGACGCCTTTACCGAGGAACCACTGACAACTGCACTGCTGGTACTGCGAACTGCGCTTACGGAACTGCTTCCGCGTGAACCGCGGTACTGCTCACGGCGGCCCCTGATCACTTCGGGCCGCCCGGTCCGGTCGTCAGCCCCGTCGCCGTCCTGCGACAACCCTGGCTTCGGAACTCCACCACCGCACCGTCCTGCGTACTGCAACTGCGTGTACTGCTGCCCGGCAGTTCATCTCTGCCGGGCCCTGCTCGATCTCGGCTACGAGAGAAACCATAACCACACCAGCACCCAATGTCTACTCCGGCTGGCATAGATTTCCGTGCGTCAGGCAGAGAGGTAGTTGACCGCTGCCGCTCAAGGGCGGGGTGGCGGCCCCACGCCGGCCAGGAAGACCCGCCCGCCCGACCGGCGCCGCCGCGTCGGCCTCGACGCCGCGAACACCGGGGCCTCCCCGTCCGGCTGCGCGGACCGCCGGTCGGACACGTTCCGCGGTCGGCGCGTCGTACCGCTCCCCGCGCCTGTGCCGCCGCCATCGCCTCGACCTTCACCCGGTCCTGTGGCGGACGGCGCTCGGGGCGGGCAGTTGCTTCCCGGGGTGCTCCCATACCCGTGCGCGGTCACGACCGGTGGGGCGTCTTCGCCACGGAATCCGACACCCACTGCGACATCCACTGCGCCAGAACGCCCGGCCGGGAAATCCCGGCCGGGCGTTCTGGTGAATTGTGCTGAGCCGCGATGACAAACGCTCGCCCAGAAGGCCGTCAAGCCCTCCTGAATTCTCCATCGGGAGGAGTCCTGTGCCGCCGACTTGGCTTCTGCGATGCCTTCAGGTCAGATCGTCGGTGTTTCGTCCACGATCTCCTTGTGCGGTTCGACAATGAACCGCCAGCCATCGCTGGGCTCCATGAACCGCACTCGGGTCGGGTAGATGTCCAGGGCGCGGCGGTCGCGGTTCTGGCTGTTCGTGTTCTTCCGTCCCCGGGCCGGCTCCTCGAACAGGTCGACCTTGACGTCCGGTACCGCGGCGATTTCCTCGCTCCAACGCTGAACGATCCCCGCGCCGAAGGCGTCCCGCGCGGAGGAGTAGAGCGAATCCAGGGATTCCTGGTTCCCATTGGGCACGAAGAGCGCGAGGTTCAGAAGGACGCCGGCGCTCTGGAGAACCTCGATTTCCTCCCCCGTCTCGTCGGCGATCCAGATCCCGCGCCCTTCGGCATCGTCCGGGAGAACGTGGATCTCATCGCCGAAGACCGTCTTCGCGGCGAAGGAGCCTCCCTCGAAATTCTTACCCGGCTCCGTAAGGAAAGCCGGGGCGTAGCAGTCGAGAGGAAGGCCATGCATCTCGGCCGAGACGAAGACTCCGTCCTGGAGGCCCAACTCTGAAACTTCTTCGGCCGTAAGACGTCGAGCCGTAACCTTCTCGGTATTCACGCCATTCCCCTTTTTTCGTGGCGTCCTGTGAATTCATCGAAACTCTATCACGAAAAAGACTGGCCAGTTCCCGATGTGCATGTCTTCGCGGTCGCGATAGTACTGGTCAATCTTTCGAGTAATTCCTTCTGGTGGAACTGCGCGACTGCGGAACCGTCGAGCTGTGGAACTGCGGACGAATATTCTCGCATTGCAGGAAAAGGTCGGAAACCGTGGACAAATGTGGTGAGGGTCGGCGGAGACCAATCTGCTCCGGTGGTGATGTCGGCAATGAAGCCAATCCCCTGTAGAGCGCGTGCGGAAGGAAGCCGGGCAGCCGCGGGAGGTCGCGTTCGTGGCGGTGGTCCGCGGTCCGTGCGCCTCGAACCGGTTCTGTACCGCGCGCCTCGAAGCGGTTCTGTACGGCCTCGTGGAGTCGGGCCTCATCGCGCCGAATCGGGTCTCACCGCGCCCGGCGCTCTCCCCTCACCGGACCAGGGACTGCCAGAACGCCGCCTCGTACGCCTGCATCATCCGTGTCGCCTCCAGAGCCGCCGAAGGGTCCTCTCCCGCATCCAGGCCCGACTGGAGAAGATGTCCCGCCTGTTCCTCGAACCCTGGCGGCAGCGTCGAGAAGTACGTGAAGAACTCCACGTCACGGGTGGCAAGGCCGTACCGCCGCGGCAGCGCGTCCGCCAGACGCGCGCAGTACCCGCCCCAGAAGCCGAAGTTCACCAGCAGAGCCAGCGCCAATTCACTGCGCGTCCCGAACGCGACCAGCCAGCCCAGATGGTGCGGATACCCCTGGGCCACGGGCGACGGCCGCCACCCCGCCCTCCCGTCCGGTCCCGGACTGTCGTCCGCCGGCGTCGCGCGCGTCTCCGCCGGGGCGAGAGCCGACCTGAACCGCGCCAGCAGTTCCACAGCACGCGTCTCTCCCTGGGCCAGCCCGAGAAACAGCTCCGCGGCGACGTCGTCCGCCCCGAACCGCGACGCCGCCAGCGCGAAACTGCGCCGGTCACTGCGCACGATGAGCGACTCCTCGGCGGCCAGGTCGGTCAGCCGCCCCCGGGACACCTCGCCGGCCTCCACCAGATCCACGAACTCATTGCGCGCCGCGGCAGCCGCCAGCTCGTGCTGCGCCCGGGCACACAACTCCCGTGCGCCGGCGAACCGGCCGTCAGGCGATCCCATACAAACCTCCAGAAAACCAGCAAAAGCCGATGGTCAGCCGGAATCTACTCGGACGTGCCCGCCCGCGATGGGCTGCACCACGCCCGCCGCAGGCCATGGCCGCGTTGCCCAAGCCTCTCGTCTGTCCTTCTGGAGGTCCGAGAACGAGAACCGAGGGCCCAGTGCCCAGGATCAAGGGCCGCTCGGCCGCGCCGGTCGCCGCCTCGTGCGCCGTGTCGTACGCGGCCGGGCGCAGAGCGAAGTCCGCATCCACTGACGAGCCGAACCCACATAGGACACGGTCCAAACCACTCCGGGCCATTTGCACGCGTCCGTTCGCGGCGGAAGGTTTCCGAGTCGCGAAGATCGGCTAAACGCCCCGCATGGCGCAATTCGGATACACGATGATGACGGAGCAGGCGGGCCCGCGCGCCCTCGTGGAGCATGTGGTCGGTGCCGAGCGGGCCGGATTCGATTTCTCCGTGACGTCGGACCACTACTTCCCCTGGCTCGACTCCCAGGGGCACTCTCCTTACGCCTGGAGCGTCCTGGGAGCGGCGGCGCAGGCCACCTCGCGCATCCCCCTGATGACCTACGTGACCTGCCCGACCACCCGGTACCACCCGGCGGTGATCGCGCAGAAGGCCGCGACGATGCAGCTGCTGTCCGAAGGCCGCTTCCGCCTCGGACTGGGCTCGGGCGAAAAGCTCAACGAGCATGTGGTCGGCGGCGGCTGGCCCTCGGCGCGGACCAGGGTCGGGATGCTCGAAGAAGCGGTCGGAATCATCCGCGCGCTGTTCGCCGGCGGCACCGTGAACCACCGGGGCACCCACTTCGAGGTGGACAACGCCAAGCTGTGGGACCTCCCTGACGAGCCGCCGCCGCTCGGTATCGCGGTCTCGGGGGAGCGATCCTGCTCGCTCGCCGGGCGGCTGGCCGATCTGGTGATCGCCACCGAGCCCAAGGGGGAGCTGCTCAGGGCGTTCGACGCGCACGGCGGTACGGGAAAGCCGAAGATCGGTCAGCTCCCGGTCTGCTACGACACCGACAGGGAGGCGGCCGTCGCCCGCGCCCACGACCAGTTCCGCTGGTCGGTCGGGCCCTGGCCGGTGAACTCGGAGCTGCCGAACCCCGCGGCGTTCGCCGGAGCCACCGAACACGTGCGTCCGGAGGACATCGCCGAGGCCATTCCGTGCGGCAGCGATCCGGATCTTTTCGTCGAAGCGGTGAAGCCGTACATCGAGGCGGGCTTCACCGAGATCGCGCTGGTCCAGATCGGCGGCGAGCACCAGGAGCCGTTCCTCGACTGGTCGCGGAAGACGCTGCTGCCCGCGCTGCGCGCACTCTGACGCCACACGGCACCCGCCGGGTCAGCCGTCGACGGCCACCGGCGGGCGGCCCCGGTCAGCCGGGCCAGGTCCAGTCCGCCACCTCGGGCAGGTCCGTGCCGTGCTCACGGATCCAGGCGTGGTGGCGGGTGCGTACATCCGCCATGGCCTGGCGTACGGCGACGGCCCGGACGGCGAGTCCCGGCACGCGGTCGATGACATCCATGACCAGCCGGTAGCGGTCGAGGTCGTTGCGGACCACCATGTCGAACGGTGTGGTCGTCGTCCCCTCCTCCTTGTAGCCGTGCACATGAAGGTTGGCGTGTCCCGCGCGGCGGTAGGCGAGACGGTGGATCAGCCAGGGGTAGCCGTGGTACGCGAAGATCACCGGTTTGTCGGTGGTGAACACGGCGTCGTACTCGGAGTCCGTCATCCCGTGCGGGTGTTCCTCGTGGGGGAGCAGCCGTGCCATGTCGACGACGTTCACCACGCGTACGGCCAGCTCCGGCAGATGGCGCCGGAGCAGATCGGCGGCTGCCATGGTCTCCAGGGTGGGTACGTCCCCGGCGCAGGCCAGCACGACGTCCGGTTCCCGGGAGCCGTCCTCCGTACCGGCCCACGGCCAGACCCCCGCGCCGCGCGCGCAGTGTGCACGGGCCTGGTCCAGTGTGAGCCAGTCGAGGCCGGGCTGTTTGCCGGCCACGATCACATTGACGTAGTCACGGCTGCGCAGCACGTGATCCGCGATGGAGAGCAGTGTGTTGGTGTCCGGCGGGAGGTAGACCCGTACGACCTCGGGGCTCTTGTTCAGGACGTGGTCCACGAAGCCGGGATCCTGGTGTGAGAAGCCGTTGTGGTCCTGGCGCCAGACGTGCGACGTCAGAAGGTAGTTGAGGGAGGCGATGGGGCGACGCCAGGGGAGCCGCCGGGAGGTCCGCAGCCACTTGATGTGCTGATTGACCATCGAGTCGACGATATGGGCGAACGCCTCGTAGCTGGAGAACAGCCCGTGGCGGCCGGTGAGCAGATATCCCTCCAGCCAGCCCTGACAGAGGTGCTCGGAGAGGACTTCCATCACCCGTCCGTCGCGGGCGAGATGCTCGTCCGTGTCGAGCGTGCCGGCCTGCCACGCCTTGGAGGTGGCTTCGTAGAGAGCCTCCAGCCGGTTCGAGGCGGTCTCGTCGGCTCCCACGACCCGGAAGTCCCGCCGCTCCTCGGTGGCCGCCATGATGTCCCTCAGCAGGGAGCCGAGCACCCGGGTCGGTTCGTGCAGGACCGTGCCCGGCTCGTCCACCCGTACCGCGTACCGCTCCAGGGGCGGGATCGGCAGCTCCCGCAGCAGCACACCGCCGTTGGCGTACGGCGTCGCGCCCAGCCGGCGCGTCCCCCGCGGGACACCTTCGAGTACGGAGGGGGCGGGGGCGCCCGTCGCGTCGAACAGCTCGTCCGGACGGTACGAGCGCAGCCACGCCTCCAGCTGACGCAGGTGATCGGGATTGTCCCGGACACCGCTCAACGGGACCTGGTGCGCCCGCCAAGTCCCCTCCACCGGAAGGCCGTCGACCTCGGCGGGGCCCGTCCACCCCTTGGGCGTACGCAGCACGATCATGGGCCAGGCGGGCCGCCCGGCCGCCCCGCCGACGCGGGCGGTGTGCTGGATCTCGGCGATGCGGTCGGCGGCGCGGTCCATCGCCGAGGCCATGGCACGGTGGACCTCGGCCGGCTCGTCACCGGTGACGTGGAGGGGATCGTGTCCGTATCCCCTCAGCAGGGAGTCGAGTTCGGCCTCCGGCAGCCGGGCGAGCACGGTCGGGTTGGCGATCTTGTAGCCGTTGAGGTGCAGGATCGGCAGCACCGCGCCGTCGTGCACCGGGTCCAGGAACTTGTTGGCGTGCCAGGACCCGGCGAGCGGGCCGGTCTCCGCCTCCCCGTCGCCGATCACACAGGCGACCAGCAGTCCGGGGTGGTCCAGCGCGGCCCCGTAGGCGTGGGCGAGTGAATAGCCCAGCTCACCGCCCTCGTGGATCGAGCCCGGGGTCTCGGGGGCGACATGGCTGGGCACACCGCCGGGGAAGGAGAACTGCCGGAACAGCCGCTCCATCCCCGCCCGGTCCCGGCCGACATCCGGATACGTCTCCGAGTACGTGCCCTCCAGCCAGGAATTGGCCAGCACGGCGGGGCCTCCGTGGCCGGGCCCCCAGACACACAGCGCGTCGATGTCCCGCGCCCTGATGAGCCGGTTGAGATGCGTGTACACGAGGTTGAGGCCGGGGGAGGTCCCCCAGTGGCCGAGCAGCCGGGGTTTGATGTGGTGCGGCGCCAGCGGCTCCCGGAGCAGCGGGTTCGCCATCAGATAGATCTGGCCGACGGCCAGGTAGTTCGCGGCGCGCCAGTGGGCGTCGAGGGCTTGGAGCTCCTCGGCCGGCAGCCCCGCCGGCCCCGCTCCGGTGCTGCTCACACGGGACTCGCGCATGCTCATCTCCTGATGGCGGCGGGGGCCGGGGGCCGGGGCCGTCGGGTGGGGGCCGGAGGCCGGGGGCGCGGCTCAGGGCTGGCGGAGTGCCTGCTTGCCCGCTGCCGCCGCGGCGTCCACCTCGCTGGTCTTGTCCTGGGTGCTCAGCCGACCGCCGGCGCTCTCCAGGTGCGCCCGGATGAACCACTGGAAGAGTTCGAGGCTGCGCAGGTGCTGGATCAGCAAGTCCTGGGTGACCGGATCCAGCTTGTCCACCGCGTCGACCGCCTGCCGGTGATCGGCGATGATGCCCGAATACACGACGTCCAGCGCGCCGAGATGCTCGATGGCCTCGGCCCGGCCCACGGCATAGTCGTCCCAGCCGCGCTCCCTCACCAGGGCGCCCGGGGTCCCGGCGGGCGAGCCACCGAGGGTGGAGATGCGCTCCGCCGTCTCGTCCACCATGCCGCGCACGGCGTCCACCTGCGGATCGAGCATCTCGTGCACCGCGATGAAGTGCGGACCGACGACATTCCAGTGCACATGCTTGAGGGTCAGGGCGAGATCGTTGAGAGCGTGCAGCCGAATCCTGAGCAACTGGATGGTCTCGCCGCCCTCAGAGACCGTCATTCCCGGCACGGTGTACTGCGGATCGTTCTTCGCTGACATGAGGTGTCCTTTCCTGGTCGTCCGGTTCGGCTCGATTCATCGGGTACCACCGGCTCGCCTGCCCAAACACGGGTCTCGGTTCCGGCGGACCCGGTCCGGCGGATCCGGTCCGGCGGACGAGTCCCGGGCCGAGTCTCCGGCCGAGTCGATCAAGAGGCGGACAGGGACAAGGGACGGACGGATACGGACAGGTACGGACACGGTCGGCGCGGTGGTGTGCCACCGGCCGCGTCGAGGACCTTCGTACGGTAGGCAGTCGGTCGGCCCGGCGTGTCGCGGTCCGGGCCCAGCTCCCACTTCACGCGCCCGGACCCGGACGCGCCACAGGGAGAGGGCCGGACGGGGGCGGGCAGTGCCCGAGGGGGCCGAGGCCGCCGACACACCGTTCACGCACACCGACGGGATTCACACCGACGAGGCGGTGTGTTCTGTTGTCCCCGAGGGGTACCCGGTGGCCATGAACCGAGACACACTGGCATCCATGTACGCCGCCTCCTCCGGGGCCGCGGCCTTCCTTCCCCTGGTCTTCGGCGTCGTGGTGGTCGCCGTCCTCATCGGCGCGTTCGTGTTCGGCCGACGGGTCCGAGCCCGGGAACCCAGCCCTCCCACGCCCGAGGAGCAGCCGACGCCGCCCGCCGGAGGCCCGGTCGGCGAGGTCACCGAGCATCGGGAGCCCAACGAGGTCCCGCGCCGGGCGGAGCGGCTCAGCCCGCACGAACTGGGCGGTCCCGGAAGCACCCGCCCGAGCGACCCGGAGGAACCGTAGACCTCCTCGTGGGTGTCACGGGGCCGACCCCGCGCCGCCGCCCGCCCCGCCCCCGCCGCTCGCCCCCGCTGTGCCGCCGAAGACGGTGTCGATGAGGCTGTCGAGGAACCGCGGGGTGGCCGGCTGTCGTACGAGCAGGCGGTAGAGCATCGCCCCGATGAGGGCTTCGGCGGCAGCCGTGGCCGTGTCGCCGCAGGAGGTGGGCCGGTCGGCGGGGGCGGCGGACCGGAGGCGGGCGGCGAGGGCGTTTTCGACTGTCGCGGTGACGCGTTCGTAGAACCGCACGGCCACGTCGTCGCTCTCGGCCGTCGCGGCGGTGAGGGCGCGGATCAGCGCGGCGGTCCGGGGCTCGGCGAGCCGGTCGGCGAAGGCTCCCAGCCAGTCGCGCAGGTCGCGGCGGGCGTCGCCGGTGTCGGGGACGGGGCCGGCCGGGGGGAAGACGTAGCCGTCGAGGACGCATTCGGCGACCAGGGCGCTTTTCGACGGGTACCACCGGTAGACGGTCTGCTTGCCCGCGCCCGCCGCGGCCGCGATGCGGTCGATGGACAGCTTGTCGTAGCCGTGCGCCGTCAGCTCGTCGCGGGTCGCCGCGAGGAGGGCCCGGCGCGTGGTCTCGCTGCGTAGGCGACCACGTCGCGAGTCGGGCATGTTGCCGAGATTAGCGGACCGCGTATCCTCTACCTTTAAGCGAGACAAAAAGTCTCGCAAATGGAGAGGGTGGGCAATGGGCGGACAGGTGCTGGTCGTCATCGGTGCCGGCGGTATGGGGGAGGCCGTGGCCCGCCGCCTCGGCCAGGGGCGGACGGTGCTGCTCGCCGACATCGGGGAGCGGACCCTTGGGCGGGCCGAGGAGGCGCTGACCGGCGAGGGGCTGACCGTCGTACCGCACGTCGTGGACGTGACCTCCGCCGATTCGGTACGCGGCCTCGCGGAAGCGGCCCGCGCGGCGGGCGAGGTCACGCAGGTCGTGCACACCGCCGGGCTGTCCCCGGTCCAGGCGTCCGTCGAGGCGATCCTCGCCGTCGATCTGCTCGGCGTCGCGCTGGTGCTCGACGCGTTCGCGCCCGTCGTCGCCCCCGGCGGCGCGGGTGTCGTGATCGCCAGCATGGCCGGCCACCTCGCCGCCCCCCTCACCCCGGAGCAGGAGTACGCACTGGCCACGACGCCGTCCGAGCGGCTGCTGCGCCTGCCGTTCCTGGCCCCGGATGTGATCACCGACGCGGGGACGGCGTACGGAGTCTCCAAGCGTGCCAACCATGTGCGGGTGATGGCGGCCAGTACGGCGTGGGGGCAGCGGGGCGCCCGTGTCAACAGTGTCAGTCCCGGCGTCATCGCCACGGCCATGGGCCGGGCCGAGCTGGACGGCCCGGCCGGCGGGACGATGCGCTCGCTGATCGGCATGTCCGGGACCAAGCGGCTCGGCACCCCCGGCGACATCGCCGCAGCCGCGGCCTTCCTGCTCGGGCCGGAGGCGACGTTCGTCACCGGCACCGATCTGGTGGTCGACGGTGGCGTCGTCGCCGCGACGCGCACACTCGCGCCGGCCGGCTGATGCCGTACGCGACGGGTCCGCCCGCCGTCCCCGCCGTCAGTGAAGCGCACGGCCGGGACGGCGGGCGGACCCGTCGTGGTGGGGGCGGCTGTCAGGCGACGGCCCGCTCGGTGCCGCTCCGGCCCGCCTCGACCGAGGACGGGACGGGGGACTTGAGGATCGGAGCGGTGAGGCAGGCGATCACGCAGAAGGCGACGGGCAGGAAGAAGGCCAGGTTGAGCGGGACGGCCTGGGTCATCGGCCCGATCACGGCGGGACCGGCGAGCATCCCGATGTAGCCGAGGCCCGACACCCGGGAGACGTTGGCACCGGCCGCGGCGGGATCGCTGTGGCCCGCGGCGCTGAAAAGCTGGGGAATGCAGCCGGACAGCCCGATCCCGAAGACGGTCCAACCCGCCAGCGCCACCGGCACGTTGGGAGCGAGCGCCGCCAGCGTCATGCCTCCCGCGGAGAGCGCCGACCCGTAGCGCAGTACGGCGACGGTCCCCACCCGCGCGGCCACGCGGTCGGCGAGCAGGCGGCCGGCGGTCATGGCGGTGGAGTACATGCCGTACGCCAGGGCGGCAGTGGCCGCGGGCGCGCCGAGCACGTCCTTGAGGTGCAGCGCGCTCCAGTCGTTGGCGACCCCTTCGCAGAGCATGAGCATGAAGGCCAGGATCGAGAGCGCCCAGATGAGGCGCGGTGTCCTGCGGCGGGGCTTGGCTCCGGGCGACGGGGCGGGGGCGGGGTCCGCCGGGGTCGGGGCAGAGGCAGAGGTAGGGGCCGGCGTGGTGGTGGACGCGGCGGAGGGGGCGGCGGGGGACGGGTGCAGGAGGGCCGGGGCGGCGAGCGCGGTCGCGGCCAGGCTGAGCACGGCCATGACTCCCAGGGTCACGGGTGTGCTCCAGCCCCAGGTGAGGGTGAGGGCGCCGATGGCCGCGGCGATCACGCCGCCGATGGAGAACAGCGCGTGGAACGCCGACATGATGGGCCGCTGGTACGCGTGCTCCACCTGTACGGCATGGGCGTTGGCCGCGACGTCCAGGCAGCCGCTGCCGAAACCGAACACCAGCAGGGCCGCGCCCAGGGTCCAGGCGTTGGCCGCCAGACCGGGCAGCACCATGGAGGCGGCACAGGCCACCGCGCTCAGTGGGACCACCTTGCGGGCGCCGAAACGGTCCATGAGCGGCCCGGTCACCTGCATGCCGGTGAAGGCGCCGGCGCCGAGCAGGAGAAGGAGCCATCCCAGCACCGCGTGGCTGATGCCGACGTGGTCCTCGATGGCCGGGATATGCACGATCCACATGCCCATGTCGAAGCCGACAACAGCGAAGAAGGCGAACGTGGCCAGCCGGCCGGCCCTCAGCGTCTTGTTCATGATTGCGACCATAACGAACAGGTCTGGTGTGCGTAAAGTTGCATTACGAACGCCGTGAATGTTCAATCAAGGCATGGCAGCCACGGAGCGACTGAAGAAGATCGCCGACGCCGTGCGGGAGACCGGACGGTTGAGCGTCACGGAACTGGCCGACCTCACCGGCGCTTCGGAGATGACCATCCGCCGCGACCTGGAGGTCCTGGCCGACCAGGGGGTCCTGGAGCGCTACCGGGGCGGGGCGCGGAGCCTGCTCCTGCGCGGCGAGGAGCCCCCGTTCGACCTGCGGGTCCAGGACGGGCTCGACATCAAGCGACGCATCGCCGCCGAGGTGGCCGAAATGATCGCGGACGGCGAGTCGGTCGTCCTGGACAGCGGCACCACCTGCCTGGAGGTGGCCCGCGCGCTGCGCCACCGAAGTCTGACGGTCATGCCGCTGTCCCTGCACGCCGCCAACGCGCTGACGGGCGCGCCGCGGCTGACCCTGCTCCTGCCCGGCGGCCAGCCACGGTCCGGGGAACTGGCCCTGACCGGCCCGCTGACCGAAGCCTCCCTGGCCTCCCTGCGCTTCGACACCGCCGTCATCGGCTGCTGCGGGCTGACCGCCGCCGACGGGCTGACCGCCTACGATCTGGCCGACGCCGCCGTGAAGCGCGCCGCCATCGCCTCGGCCCGTCGCGTCATCGCGGTGACCGACGCCGCCAAACTCTCCCGCACGGCGCTCGCCTTCGTCGCACCGACATCCGCCCTGCACGCCGTGGTGACCGACCACTCCGCCACCGACGAGGAGACCGACGCGCTGATCGCGGCCGGTGTCACCGTACGGAAGGTGTGACAGCACAGCCGCCCCGCTGAGCACGGCGCCTTGAGCACGGCTCCAGCGCCTTGAGCACAGCCCGCTGAGTACAGCCCTGCTGAGCCACAGCCCTGCTGAGCACAGCCCCCTGAGCGCGGAGGCCCCGGAGCCTGACATCCGGGGCCTTCGCTGTGCGTGGCGGGACGGACGCGAGGCGCCGGGGAGCAGTGTCCCGCTCAGCCTCGCGTGTGAGCGGCGACGCCGCAGGTCGGCATATGGTTGCCTCACTTACGCATGCACGTGGAGTCGAGATGAGCCCGCAGTCAGCAGATGAGCCGGGGCGCGACGAAGGTCAGCCGGGCGCCGACGTTCTGGCCGTGATGCCCCGTCTGACACAGCTCCAGAGCGCGATCAGCCGCGGACGTCTGGTCGAGCGCGCCACGGAGGCCGCGGACATCCGGCTGGACCGCCCCGCGATGTCGGTGCTCCTGACCGTCGGCCTGGCGAAGAAGCCGCTGCGCATCGGGGAGATCGCGCAGAAGATGCAGGTGGTCGGCCCGCATGTGACCCGGCTGGTGCAGGAGTTGGAACGGCGGGGGCTGGTCCACCGCGTGACGGACCCGCTCGACCGGCGGGCGAGCCTGATCGAGCCGACCGCCGAGGGCTCGGCGGCGGCGGAGCGTTACACGCGGTCCATCGTCGGCTGGTTCACCGAGGCCATCAGCGGCTGGTCCGAGGAGGACCGACAGGCTCTCGGACATCTCCTGGGTCGCTTCGCCGACGATGTGGCGGCCCATCTGGCGGCCTTGGACGAGGACCCGCCGCCCACGGTCTAGCCGGCCCCGGCGCCGCTCTCGGTCCCGGCGCCGGGAGGGACCGGCGGGCTTCGTGGCCCCCGAGCCCCCCCAGGGCCCCCCGGTCAGCTCCCCACGTACGCCGCGAGGTGCTCGCCGGTGAGCGTGGCGGAGCCCGAGGCGACGAGGTCGGTGGGGGTGCCCTCGAAGACCACCCTTCCGCCGTCGTGACCGGCGCCGGGCCCGAGGTCGATGATCCAGTCGGCGTGCGCCATGACCGCCTGGTGGTGCTCGATGACGATGACCGACTTGCCCGAGTCGACCAGCCGGTCCAGCAGGCCGAGCAGTTGTTCCACGTCGGCGAGGTGCAGGCCGGTGGTCGGCTCGTCGAGGACGTACACACCGCCCTTCTCGGTCAGGTGGGTGGCGAGCTTCAGCCGCTGCCGCTCGCCGCCGGACAGCGTGGTGAGCGGCTGGCCCAGGGTGAGGTAGCCGAGCCCGACGTCCACGAGCCGGCCGAGCACCTTGTGGGCGGCCGGGGTGCGCGCCTCGCCCGTGCCGAAGAACTCCTCCGCCTCCGCCATCGACATCGCGAGCACCTCGCTGATGTCGCGGCCGCCGAGGTGGTGGTCCAGCACCGAAGCCTGGAACCGCTTGCCATCGCACTCCTCGCAGGTGGTCGCGGTGCCTGCCATCATCGCCAGGTCCACGTAGACCACACCGGCGCCGTTGCAGTTCGGGCAGGCGCCCTCGGAGTTCGCGCTGAACAGCGCCGGCTTCACCCCGTTGGCCTTCGCGAACGCCTTGCGGATCGGCTCCAGCAGCCCGGTGTAGGTCGCCGGGTTGCTGCGCCGGGAGCCCTTGATGGCCGACTGGTCCACCGTCACCACGCCGTCCCGCCCGGCCACCGAGCCGTGGATCAGCGAACTCTTGCCGGAGCCCGCGACCCCGGTGACGGCGACGAGCACGCCGAGCGGAATGTCGACATCGACGTCCTTCAGGTTGTGCGTGCCGGCGCCGCGCACCTCCAGTACGCCACGGGGCGTCCGTACCGTCGGCTTCAGCGACGTGCGGTCGTCCAGATGCCGCCCGGTGAGCGTGCCACCGGCCCGCAGCCCCTCGACGGTGCCCTCGAAGACGATTTCGCCGCCCGCCGTACCGGCGCCGGGGCCGAGGTCCACCACGTGGTCGGCGATGGCTATGGTCTCCGGCTTGTGCTCCACGACCAGCACGGTGTTTCCCTTGTCGCGCAGCTGGAGCAGCAGGTCGTTCATCCGCTGGATGTCGTGGGGATGGAGACCGATGGTGGGCTCGTCGAAGACATAGGTGACATCGGTGAGCGGGGAGCCGAGGTGGCGGATCATCTTGACGCGCTGCGCCTCGCCGCCCGAGAGGGTGCCCGACGGCCGGTCGAGCGAGAGATAGCCCAGCCCGATGCCGACGAACGATTCGAGGGTCTCGCCCAGCGCCGTCAGCAGCGGCGCCGCCGACGGCTCGTCCAGGCCGCTCACCCATGCGGCCAGATCGCTGACCTGCATCGCACAGGCGTCGGCGATGCTGATCCCGTCGATCTTCGAGGACCGGGCGCCCTCGCTGAGCCGGGTGCCGTCGCACTCGGGGCAGGCCGTGAACGTCACCGCCCGCTCCACGAAGGCGCGGATGTGCGGCTGGAGCGCCTCGCGGTCCTTGGCGAGGAACGACTTCCTGACCTTGGGGATCAGCCCCTCGTAGGTGAGGTTGATGCCGTTGATCTTCACCTTGGTCGGCTCGCGGTACAGAAAGTCGTGCCGCTCGGCCTCGGTGTAGTCGCGGATCGGTTTCTTCGGGTCGAGGAAGCCCGACTCGGCGAAGATCCGTACGGTCCAGTGGCTGTCCGTCTTGTACCCCGGGACGGTGATCGCGCCCTCGGCGAGCGACTTGGAGTCGTCGAAAAGCTGAGCGAGGTCGATGTCCGATGCGGTGCCCATGCCCTCGCAGCGCGGACACATGCCGCCGGTGACACTGAACTCGCGTCTCTCCTTGACCGTCTTCCCGCCGCGTTCGACGGTCACCGCGCCCGCGCCGCTGACGGAGGGGACGTTGAAGGAGAACGCCCGGGGCGAGCCGATGTGCGGCCGGCCGAGCCGGCTGAACAGGATGCGCAGCATGGCGCCGGTGTCGGTGGCGGTGGCGACCGTCGAACGGGAGTGGGCTCCCATCCGCTGCTGGTCGACGATGATCGCGGTCGTCAGGCCGTCCAGTACGTCGACATCGGGCCGTGCCAGGGTCGGCATGAAGCCCTGGACGAAGGCGCTGTACGTCTCGTTGATCAGCCGCTGCGACTCGGCGGCGATCGTGTCGAACACGAGGGAGCTCTTGCCCGAGCCCGAGACGCCGGTGAACACCGTCAGCCGGCGCTTCGGGATCTCGACGGTGACATCCCGGAGATTGTTCTCCCGCGCGCCGTGCACACGGATCAGATCGTGGCTGTCGGCGCTGTGCCGCGCGGGATCGCGCGGCGCGGGCGACCGCGTGTCCGTCCTCGGGGCCATGCTCATCGTGTCTCCATCTCCGGGTTGGGCCTGCTCGCCGTTCCGTCGGCGTCGCGTCGCCCGGCTCGATCCGGCCGGTTACGAGCAGTACGTCCGATTATGCTGCGTCGCCGTTTTCTGCCGGATGTCCGCGGCGGGTACCCACACGCTACGGAGCGGGGAGCGGTTTCCGCTTCTCCATTCCTGATCGGTCCCGGACCGGTCCTGATCCTGATGGGGCTCTGGTCCTGACCGGTCCTGGTCCTGGTCGGTGTCGGGTCCTGATCGGCGCCGGAGGGGATCACGCGCCCGGCGTGACCGGTCGGCTACTGTCCGTCGTGTGTCGGTGGTGATGTCGGGCGGGCGCGGGGTGGCGCGGGGCGGCTGGTCGGTGGTGGCCGTGGTGCTGGCCGTGCTGATCCATGCGCTCGCGTGTGCCCATGGCCCGCAACCGGCCGCCGGGCCGCGCGCCGACTCGCTGCCGCTCACGAGCGCCGTGGCGCCGGTCTCGGGAACGGCGTCGGAACCTCGGCCCCCGTGCTCGGGATCGGCCTCGGAGCCCGCGCCGCACTCCGGGCCCGCGTCGCACTCGGAGCCCGCGTCGGCCTCCGGGCCCGCGTCGGCCGCCGCCTCCGACTTGGCGCCGGCTCCCCTCCAGGCTGTTGCCACGGGTGCGGACGCCTCGGCCGGATGCTGGGGCGCGGACGAGCCCGTGACCGTGGACCCGGCCGGACGGTGGACGCCGCCCGGGGCGAGTGGCGAGGCGAGCGGCAAGGCCGACCCGGAGCGGGAGCCGCCCGCGCCGGAGCGGGGGAGGGCAGGGCCCGGACGGCCCGAACCGGAGTGGGGCCGCCCGGCGCGGGCGCGGGCGGCGCTGGGGGTGTGGCGGACCTGACGGGGCCGGGCCGCGCGGCTGTCCGCCGCGCGGGGCCCGAACGGTTCCGTCCTCCGTCGCTTCCCCGCGCGGGGCCCGAACGGTTCCGTCCTCCGTCGCTTCCCCGCGCGGGGCCCGAACGGTTCCGTCCTCCGTCACTTCCCCCCGCACTCCGCCTCGTAGGAGACCCGTACATGACCTCACTCGGCATGCCCTCTTCACCGGCCTTCGCCTTCCCGCCCCTCCGCACGCCCGCTTCCCCGCCCCTCCGCACGCCCGCTTCCCCGCCCGTCCACACCCCCGCCGGACTGGTCGGTGACACGCCCGTGCTCTGGGTGGGGGAGCCGTTCACCCGGGGCGGGCGTGGCTTCTGGGCCAAGCTGGAGGGGTGCAACCCCGGCGGAATCAAGGACCGTACCGCCCTGTACATGACCGCCCGGGCGCGCGAGCGCGGTGATCTGCGGCCGGGCGGCCGGATCGTGGAATCCACCTCCGGCACCCTCGGCCTCGGCCTCGCGCTGGCCGGGGTGACCTTCGGCCACCGGGTCACCGTGGTGACCGACCCCGGTACGGAGCCGCTGATGCGCGGCCTGCTGACGGCGTACGGCGCGGACCTCCACGTCGTACCGGAACCGCATCCCACCGGCGGCTGGCAGCAGGCCAGGCGCGAGCGGGTGGCGCAGCTGCTGGCGGCCGATCCGGACGCCTGGTGCCCCGACCAGTACGACAACCCCGACAACGTGGCGGCCTACGCCGGGCTCGCCCACGAACTCGTCGCCCAACTGGGCACGATCGACGCCCTGGTCGTCAGCGTCGGCACCGGCGGGCACTCGGCCGGGATCGCGCGGGTGCTGCGCGGATTCTTCCCCGCGCTGCGGGTGGTGGGGGTGGACGCGACCGGCTCCACGATCTTCGGGCAGCCGGTCGCGCCCCGGCTGATGCGCGGTCTCGGCAGCAGCATCCATCCACGCAACGTCGACCACACGATCTTCGACGAGGTGCACTGGGTCGCGGCCGGTGAGGCGGCGTGGGCGGCCCGCGCCCTGGCCCGCGACCGGTACGCGAGCGGCGGCTGGAGCGTGGGCGCGGTCGCGCTGGTGGCCCGGCATCTTGCGGACCGGCTCGCCGCCGAGGCGCGGATCGTGGCGGTCTTCCCCGACGGACCGCACCGCTATACGGGCACGCTCTACTCGGACGCCTTCTGCCGCGAGCACGCGCTGCTGGTGGCGCCGCCCGCCGAGGCCCCGGACGAGATCGCCCGCCCGGACGAGCGCGCGGTCACCCGCTGGACGCGGTGCGCCACGGTCGTCGACCCGCCGGCCGCACGGGACGCGCTCGGCGCGGCCCGCACCGTACGAGACGCGGAGACGAGCCCCCGTGGCCCGGTGGAGGTGTCCCGATGAAATCCGTATGGGCCACCACTCGCTCCTTCCCACCCGCCGTAAGGCTTCTGATGGCCAATCAGTTCGCCATCAACTGCGCCTTCTACATGCTCATGCCCTACCTCGCCGCCCATCTCTCCGGCGATCTGGACCTCGCCGCGTGGTCGGTCGGCCTGGTCCTCGGCGTACGCAACCTCTCCCAGCAGGGTCTGTTCCTCCTCGGCGGGAGCCTCGCCGACCGGTACGGGTGCAAGGCGCCGATCCTCGCCGGATGTCTGCTGCGCACCGCCGGATTCGCGCTGCTGGGATGGGTGGACGCGCTGCCGGCCCTGATCATCGCGTCCGCCGCCACCGGGCTCGCCGGAGCCCTGTTCAATCCGGCGGTGCGCGCCGCTCTCGCCGCCGAGGCGGGCGACCGCCGGGTGGAGGCTTTCGCCGCGTTCAACGTCCATTACCAGGCAGGCATGTTGCTCGGACCGCCGGTCGGACTGGCGCTGCTGGTGGCCGACTTCAGGGTGGTGTGCACCGTCGCCGCTCTGATCTTCGCCGTGTTGACCCTCGTGCAGTGGCGCGCCCTGCCCGGCGACGGGACCGCCGCCGACGGCGGACGGCGCCCGGACAGTGTGTGGTCGCAGTGGCGGACGGTGGCGGCCAACCGGCCGTTCCTGCTGTTCTCGCTCGCCATGATCGGCTCGTACGTCCTGGCCTTCCAGGTCTACCTGGCGCTGCCGCTGGCCGTCGGCGAGACGCTGGGCAGCGCGGGTTCCGTCGCGACCAGCGGGCTGTTCGTGCTCTCCGCGGCGGTGGCGGTCCTGGGGCAGCTGCGGCTGACCGGCTGGGCAGGCCGGCGGTGGACGGGCCCGCGGGCGCTCGTGTACGGACTGATGATCATGGGTTCGGCCTTCGCGCCGCTCGCCCTGCTGACCGCGACGACCGACCGGGGCGCGCCCGCCGCCGTACTCACCGCCCTGGCGGTGGCGGTGGTGCTGCTGGCTGTCGGGGGCGCGGTGGTGTACCCGTTCGAGATGGACACCATCGTCACGCTCTCGGGCGACCGGCTGGTGGCCACGCACTACGGCTTCTACAACACCCTCTCCGGGCTGGGCATCACCCTCGGCAACCTCGCCACCGGCGCCCTGTGGGACTTCGCCGGGCGCCACCACGCGTCCTGGCTGGTCTGGGCAACGCTCACCGCGACCGGTCTGGGCTGCGCGCTCGCGGTCCTCGCCCTCTCCCGCACCGGAGCCCTGGCGGGCCGCGTACCCCGTACCGAGGCTGTGGCCGCCTGACCGCCCGCTCGCCCTCGTCGCCCGAACCGCCCGTACCGCCCCTGCCGCCCCGCGACGGCTCGGGCGGCTCGGGCGGCCGGGCGGTTCGGCGGCCCGGCGCCGGTGGGTCGCCCAAATCCGTTTCCCGGATGACCAGTTGACGGTGATCCGGTTCCCCGCCGCCTTGTAGGTTGGGCGCACATCGTTTGTGCACATGTTCACCACAGGAGGCGCTCCCGTGTCCGATCGTGACCCCAGTGTTGACTCGTCCGCGGCCATCCGGGCCAGGATCGACACCGGAAAGCCGCATTCCGCGCGTTTCTGGAATTATTTCGTTGGCGGAAAAGACAATTACGACATCGACCGCGCGGTGGGGGACCAGATCAAGGAGATCTTCCCCGGCCTGGTCGACGTGGCACTGACGAGCCGTCACTTCCTCGGGCGCGCCGTCCGGCATCTCGTGGTGGACCAGGGCGTACGGCAGTTCCTCGACATCGGTACGGGGCTGCCGACAGCGGACAACACGCACGAGGTCGCCCAGCGCCTCGCGCCGGACTCGCGGATCGTCTACGTCGACAACGACCCGCTGGTGCTGGCGCACGCGCGGGCGCTGCTCACGAGCACCCCCGAGGGCAGGACCGACTACCTCGACGCCGATCTGTACGAGCCCGAGACGATCCTCAAGGCCGCCGAGGAGACGCTGGACCTCGCGCGGCCCGTCGCGCTGATGATCCTCAACACGCTCGGGCACGTCGCCGACCACGAGCAGGCCCGCTCGCTGGTGACGCGGCTCATGTCCGGTCTGCCGTCCGGCAGTTACCTGGTGATCAGCGACTCCACCTCCACCAGCGCGGGCATGATCGCGGCGTCGGAGGCGTACAACGCGAGCGGCGCGGTGCCGTACCACGTACGCGGTGTCGAGGAGATCGGCGGGTTCTTCGACGGGCTCGACCTGGTCGAGCCCGGTGTCGCCCAGGTCACCCGGTGGCGCCAGGCGGCGGACGGCACCGACGACGCCGGGGTCGGGGCGCCGGCGGTGGACGCGTACTGCGGGGTGGGCCGCAAGCCGTAGCCCGTGGGCCGCGAGGGGAGCGGTGGGGCGCCGCGGTCAGCGCGGCGCCTCCCAGGTCACGGTCGTCCCCCGTACGCCGTCCGCCCCGTCCTCGCCGTTCCGGCCCCGGGCGTCGTCGCGCAGCCCGTTGTCCCGTACGGTCAGCCGCACCCCGTCCCGGTCACCCGGCAGCCGGGCCGTCGCGTCGACCTCCACCTCGATCGCCGTCACCCCGGCCCGCCGGTGCGCGGCGGCCAGCGCGCCGCGCAGCGCGTCGAGCAGCTCCCGGCCGGCCGGCTCGCCCACCAGGGTGTCCACCGGGCCCGTGAAGCGTACGGACGGCCGGAAGCCCAGCAGGACCGCCGCGCCCCCCGTCTCGCGCAGCACCTTCCCCCGTACGCTCGTCGGTCCGTCGGCCGGGGGCTGCTGAAGCGCGAAGATCGTGGTCCGTACCTCCTGGATGGTGGAGTCCAGCTCGTCCACCGCCCGGCCGAGCAACTCGTCGAGGCCGCCTCCCGTCACCCGCCGCCGGGTGGACTCCAGCATCATCTCGGTGGCGAACAGCCGCTGCACCACCAGATCGTGCAGATCGCGGGCGATCCGGTCGCGGTCCTCGTACACCGCGAGCTGCTCCCGGTCGTGCTGCGCGTCCGCCAGCACCAGCGCCAGCGCGGCCTGCGAGGCGAACTGGGTGGCCAGCAGCCGGTCCACCCCCCGGTACGGCCGGCCGCCCCGGCGGCGCGGCAGGGCGAGTGTACCGATCAGCTTCCCGCCGCTCTGGAGCGGCAGCATCATGGACGGGCCGAAGCGCGACCTCACATGGGTGGTCATCCGGGGGTCCGTGGACGAGTCCTCGATGAACACCGGTTCGCCGCCCAGCAGTTGCACCAGTACGGGAGAGCCGGGTTCGATGGTGGTGCCGACGATGTCGCCGGGGTCGTCCACCGTGGACGCGGCGACGATCTCCATCCCGCCCTCCTCGGTCGGCTGGAGGACCACCCCCGCGAACGCGTCGGCGAGCACCCGGGCCGACTCGGCGACCGTGACCAGCGCGTCCACGGCGTTCCGCCCGGTCAGCAGCGCGGTGGTGACGGCGGCGGCCCCCTCGATCCACCGTTCGCGCTGGCGGGCCGTGCCGTACAGCCGCGCCGTGCCGATGGCGCCGGCGGCCTGGGCGGCCAGCACCCGCAGCAGGCTCTGGTCCTGCTCGGTGAAGGAACCGGTCCGCTTCTCCGTCAGATACAGATTGCCGAAGACCTCCCCGTCCAGCTCGACGGGGACGCCGAGGAAGGACCGCATCGCGGGGTGGCCCGGCGGCATCCCGCAGGACCGGGGGTCGGTGGTCAGATCGTCCAGCCGGATGGGCCTGGCCTCGTCGATGAGCGCCCCGAGCAGTCCGGTGTGCCCGTCGGGCAGCCGTCCGACGCGATGCCGCTCGGTGTCGCTCACGCCGGACGTGAACAGCTCCGTCAGCCCGCCGCGCTCCTGATCGGCGACGCCGAGCGCGCCGTACCGCGCGCCGATGAGCTCGGCGGCCGTGTCGACGACGTGCTGGAGCGTGGCGCGCAGTTCGAGATCCGTGCCGATACCGAGCACGGCTTCGAGCAGCAGTGGCAGCCGGGGGCCGTGGGCCGCGCGGCCGTCTCCGGACGGGCCCGGCGCGTCGGCCGCCGGCCGCGCGCCCGTCTGCCCGTCCGGCTTCCCTTCCGCCCGCTCGTCCGCGTGTCCGTCCGGCCGCCCGCCGCCCGTCGGCCCCTCGCTCACCCGGCGGACCTCAGTGCGCCTCGGCCAGCGGGTCCAGGACCATCGGTCTGACCTTGCCCTCCAGCATCTCGCCCAGGCCCAGTACGGCACAGACGTCGGGCCGTTCCGCGATGGCCACCGGCACACCCGTCGCGTCGCGCAGCATCTGGTCGAGCCCCGGCAGCAGCGCGCTGCCGCCGACCATCATGATTCCCCGGTCCGCGAGGTCGGCCACCAGATCGGGCGGGCAGTCCCGGAGCACCTTGCCGATGCCGTCCAGGACGGCGGTCAGCGGAGTGTAGATCGCCTCCCGTACGGCCGCGGTGTCCACCAGCACCGAACGGGCGATGCCCGTCGCCACGTCCCTGCCGTGGATCTCGGTCTTCGAAGGCCCCTGCGCGGTGAGGCCGTTGCCGCTCAGCGCGAGCTGCAACGGGCGTACCGAATGGCTGGGCAGCAGCAGCTCGTGCTGATGGCGCAGGTACTGGATGACCGCGTGGTCGATGGCGTTCCCGCCGACCGGAATCCGCTGCGCGGTGACGATCGAACCGAGCGAGAGCACCGCCACCTGCGTGGTCGCCGCGCCGCACACCATGATCATGGTGGCGGTCGGCTGCTCCACCGGCAGCCCGCTGCCGACGGCGGCGGCGATCAGTGTGTCGACCAGCTCCACCCGGCGCGCACCGAGGCCCACCAGCGTTTCGACGGTCGCGCGCTGGGCCAGCGGATCGCTGTCGTGCGGCGTGCAGGCGGCGGCCCGCAGCCGGGGCTTGCGGCGCAGCTGACGGCGGAGCTTGTCGCCGAGGAGGTGCCGGAGCATCCGCTGCGCCATCTCGACATCGACCACCGTCCCGCCTCTGACGGGCCGGGCCACCCGGATGTAGTCGGGGGTACGGCCCGTCATCCGCTCGGCGAGCGTGCCGACGGCGATGAGCGCGCCCGTACGGGTGTTGACGGCGGCGGCACTCGGCTCGTCCACGACGAGCCCGACCCCCTTCACGTAGACCCGGGTTCTGGCGGCCCCCAGATCGACGGCGATGTGACAGCGGCGCAACTGCTCAAGACTGACGGTCACGGCAGGTTCTCCCGAGAGCGCTGGCGGGCGGTTCACCGGCGGCGGCCGGTTCCCTTCGCATCCTGCGCCGCGCCGCGCCGCCCTGCCCGCTGGGCTGCTCCGTACGGAGCACGGCACACCGGGTGAGGAGAACCGGGCACGGAGATGCCGGCCCCGACCGCCGCGGCCTGGTCGCCGGAGCGCGGAACCTACTCCGACCAGCGCTGCAGCAGCCCCCAGGTGAACTCCGCGATCCGCTGCCCGCCGTCCGGCGCCGTGCAGGCGAGCCGCAGCCGCGTCGGGGCGTCACCCTCCATCGGCCGGGCCGGCGGGAACGCCCGTGCCACCTCGTCCACCGTGCAGGACCAGGGGCGCAGCTCCTCGGGCGTACGCGGCTCGGGCCCCGCCGCCCCCGGTGCCCGGACCAGCCACTCGTTCCATACGGCCCCGCCCGGCCCGGTCGTCACCTCGAAGCGCAGCCGGGGCCAGAGCGGTACGGGCCACAGCAGCGCCTCGCAGTCCAGATCGCCGACCCGCCGCCGGAAGGTGTGCTCGGGCGCGCCGAGTACGGAGCGGTAGCGGGACAGCGCGCCCCGGGCGCGCGGTGAGCGCGTCATGGCCTGCCAGCGGCGGTTGGCCTCACGCATGGTGGCGAGGGAGACGCCCAGTTCGCGGCGGGCGTCCTCGACCAGCTCCGGCTGGTGGTCGGCCATCCTGCGCAACAGCACCAGCTGGAATTCGAGCGGCCCGAACGGCCCGGGGGACGACATACGGCCATCCTGCCCGCTTCGGGAGCGTCCGCGCACAGGGGCCGGGGGCCGGGGGAGAGCGGTGCCCGCACGGATGTCCCCGGCCGGGTCCGGCGGATGTGACCGGTGCGGGGCGCTCAGGCCGCGCTCTCGCCCACCATGCGCTTGAGCAGATCGCGCAGCACCCCGCGCTCCGCCGCCGTCAGCCCGGCGAGCGGCTCGCGGGCGAAGTCCAGCGAGTCCCGCAGCAGCTCCGCCGTCGCGAGGCCCTTCTCGGTCGCGGCGGCGAGCTTCACCCTGCGGTCGGCCGGGTCCGGGCGCCGCTCGACCAGCTCGCGTGCTTCCAGCCGGTCCACGATGCCGGTGATGTTGGACGGCTCGCACTTCAGATTCCGCGCGATCCGGCGCATGGGCATCGGCTCCAGGGACAGCAGCCGCAACACGCGCGCCTGCGCGCCGGTCAGCGCGTGCTGGGCCGCCGCCTGCTCATACTCCTCGTAATAGCGGGCCACGACTGTCCCGATCAGCTCGACGACTTCGAGGGTCAGTGGGTCTCTGCGCTCAGTGGCCATGGACACGAGGATACCCGCTTGCTTGACAACATGAAATATTCAGGAGCATTGTTGTTTCATGTAGTGAAGCTTCTGTCCGGCTCATCGCCGAAGAACCGTCCGAGGAGGACCCGCACCATGACCGCACTCCCCACCTCCGGCCGCGCCTGGCATCTCGTCGCCCGCCCGCACGGCTGGCCCAAGCCGTCCGACGTCGCCCTGCGCGAGGTCCCGGTGGCCGAGCCCGGTGAGGGCCGGATCCTGGTCCGGAACCTGTACTTCTCGGTCGACCCGTACATGAGGGGCCGGATGAACGACGTGAAGTCGTACGTCCCTCCCTTCGAGCTGGACCAGCCGATGGCCGGCGGGGCGGTCGGTGAGGTCATCGCCTCGCGCGCCGAGGGGTTCGCGGTCGGGGACCATGTCCTGCACGGCCTGGGCTGGCGGGAGTACGCCGAGTTCCCGGCCGAGCAGGGGACCAAGGTCGACGCCTCGCTCGCGCCGCTCTCCGCGTACCTCGGTGTCCTCGGCATGACCGGCCTCACCGCGTACGCCGGTCTCTTCGAGACGGCGTCCTTCAAGGAGGGCGACGCGGTCTTCGTGTCCGGAGCGGCCGGCGCTGTCGGCAGCCAGGTGGGGCAGTTCGCCCGGCTGAAGGGCGCTTCCCGGGTGATCGGATCGGCGGGCTCGGACGAGAAGGTCAAGCTTCTCGTGGAGGAGTACGGCTTCGACGCGGCGTTCAACTACAAGAGCGGCCCGGTCGGTGAGCAGCTCAAGGAGGCGGCTCCCGACGGGATCGACGTCTACTTCGACAACGTCGGCGGTGATCACCTCGAAGCCGCGATCGCCACGCTGAACACCCACGGCAGGGTCACCATGTGCGGCGCGATCGCCCAGTACAACAACACCGCCCCGACCGCCGGCCCGCGCAATCTCGCCCTGGTCATCGGCAAGCGGCTGCGCCTCCAGGGGATGCTCGTCGGCGACCACTTCGGACTGAAGCAGCAGTTCGTCGAGGAAGTCGGCGGCTGGCTCGCCTCGGGCGAGCTGAAGTACGACGAGACCATCGTGGACGGCATGGAGAACGGCTTCGACGCGTTCCTCGGCGTGCTGCGCGGCGAGAACACCGGCAAGATGGTCGTCTCCATCGGCGGCTGACCGGCGGCGACTTCCGACCGACCGGCGGCGGACGCTCTCGCCCGCAGCTGATCAGACCGGGCGGCCGAGGCGACCACACCGCCGCCCGTGCGTCCCCAGGGCCGTATCCCGCAGGGCCGCATCCCGCCTGAGCCGGGATGCGGCCCTCCGTGTTTCCCCCCGGTCTCCCGGCCCGGCGGGGCGGCGACCTCGCCCCCGTCCCGGTCCGTCACCCGTGCCCGGCGCGGATTTTCTGCGCGAAGCATTGACGCGCCTTTCCGATCCACCTTACGTTCCGGTTCGAAGTGCCGGTCATGGTTCGGGATGTCGAACGTCAGGGAGGTGGAGCGCCGTCTCACCGCCACCCCTTCCCCGCCCTCGACGGAACCATCGAAGCGCTTGCGCACGGCCGGAGTTACCTCGCCGTATCTCTCCGCGCGTCCCACCATCCCTGCCCGCCCCGGCCTTTGACCGCAGATGAGGGAGTCATGAACCGACCCGCCCGTTTCACCCTGCACCCCGACTTCACCGTCGGTGAGGTGAACCCCCGTCTCTTCGGCTCCTTCGTCGAACACCTCGGCCGCTGCGTCTACACCGGCATCCACGAGCCCGGCCACCCCACCGCCGACGAGGCGGGGCTCCGCGCGGACGTACTCGAACTCGTCCGCGAACTCGGCCCCACCGCGCTGCGCTACCCCGGCGGCAACTTCGTCTCCGGCTACCGCTGGGAGGACGGCGTCGGCCCGGTGGACGAGCGGCCCCGCAAGCTCGACCTGGCCTGGAAGACCACCGAGACCAACCGGTTCGGACTCGCCGAGTTCATCGACTTCGTGCGCAAGGCCGGCCCGGAGGCCGAGCCGATGATGGCCGTGAACCTCGGCACGCGCGGCGTCACCGAGGCCATCGAGTTGCAGGAGTACGCCAACCACCCCGCCGGCACCGAACTCTCCGACCGCCGCGCCGCGCACGGCGACAAGGACCCGTACGGCATCAGGCTCTGGTGCCTGGGCAACGAGATGGACGGGCCCTGGCAGACCGGCCACAAGACGGCCGAGGAGTACGGGCGGATCGCCGCCGAGACCGCGCGGGCGATGCGGCAGATCGACCCGGACATCGAGCTGGTCGCCTGCGGCTCGTCCAACTCCGGCATGGACACCTTCGGCGCGTGGGAGGCCACGGTCCTCACCGAGACCTACGACCTCGTCGACCATGTCTCCCTGCACAGCTACTACTGGGAGAAGGACGGCGACCGCGACTCCTTCCTCGCCTCGGCCGTGGACATGGAGGCGTTCATCGAGAAGGTCGTCGCGACCTGTGACCATGTGGGGGCCAAGCTGAAGTCGGAGAAGAGGATCAACCTCTCCTTCGACGAGTGGAACGTCTGGTACATGGACCGGCCCAACCCCCACCGGGTCGAGGAGTGGCAGGAGGCGCCCCGTCTGCTGGAGGACGTCTACTCGGTGACCGACGCCGTCGTTCTCGGCTCCCTGCTGATCGCGCTGCTGCGGCACGCCGACCGGGTGAAGGTGGCCTGTCTCGCCCAGCTCGTCAACGTCATCGCGCCGATCATGACCGAGCCCGGCGGCCCCGCCTGGCGGCAGACCACCTTCTTCCCCTTCGCCCAGGCGTCCACGTACGGGCGCGGAACGGTGCTGGACGTACGGGTCGACTCCCCGTCGCACCCGACCGGGAAGTACGGCGAGGTCGACCTGCTGCACGCCACCGCCGTCCGGGCCGACGACGGCGCGGTCGCCGTCTTCGCCGTCAACCGCAGCCAGACGCGGCCGCTGCCGCTGGAGGTGCTGCTCCCCGGACTCGGCCTGACGGAGCTGGTCGAGCACAGCGTCCTCGCCGACGCCGACCCCGAGGCCAGGAACACCCTGACCGACCGCGAACGGGTCGCCCCGCACGCCGGGGAGGGCGCGACCCTCGCCGACGGCACGCTCAGGGCGACGCTGGAGCCGCTGTCCTGGAACCTGATCCGACTGGCCTGATCCGACCGACCTGATCCACCCGGCCCGAACAGGCAGATCGCCCGACCTCGCGGGCCGGGCCGGGGGCGGGGGCGCGGGACAAGCGGTGGGGTGCCGGTGGGCGCGAAGCAAGTCTGTGCGAACCGTTGACGCGCAAGCGCTTCGACTCTAGTTTCCCGTTCGCGGTGACGAGCGTGGTTCGCCATGCCGAACGCGAAAGGTCTCCGCCATCGCACCGCCTCCCCCCCCACATCGCAAGGAGATCCGCGTGAGCCGCACCTCCCGCAGAACCGCGCTCCTCGCCCTCCCCGCCGCCCTGCTCCTCGCCCTCGTACCGAGCAGCGCCTCGGCCTACCCCAACCCCGGCCGGGTCAGCGGCGACATCGTGGTCCACGACCCGACGATGATCCGCACCTCCGCCGGGCAGTACCTGCTCTACTCCACCGGCGACGGGCTCCAGGCCCGTACCTCCACCGACCGGATCGCCTTCAGCCGCAGCTCCTCCGCCTTCACCACCCTCCCGAGCTGGTGGTCCACCTACTCGCCGGCCAAGGACCCCTGGGCGCCGGACATCTCATACCGCGGCGGCAAGTACCTGATGTACTACGCCGTCTCCACCTTCGGCTCCTCCACCTCGGCCATCGGACTCGCGGGCTCGGCCACCGGGCAGCCCGGCAGCTGGTCCGACTACGGGATCGTCTACACCTCCAACCAGGGCAGCGACTACAACGCCATCGACCCCAACCTCCTCGTCGACGACGACGGCAAGTGGTGGCTGGCCTTCGGTTCCTGGTGGACCGGGATCAAGATGATCCGGATCGACCCGTCGACCGGCAAGCAGTACGCCGGCGACACCACCCGCTACAGCCTCGCCTCCCGCCCGACGGGGACCAAGGCCGTCGAGGGGCCCACGGTCGTCAAACGGAACGGCTACTACTACCTGTTCGCCTCGTACGACACGTGCTGCGCCGGAACCAGCTCCACGTACAGGATCAAAGTCGGCCGGGCCACCAGCCCCACCGGGCCCTACGTCGACAAGAACGGCGTGAACATGATGAACAACGGCGGCTCGCCCGTGCTGGAGGGCCACGACCGCTACATCGGCCCCGGCGGCCAGTCGGTCATGCCGGACAGCGACGGCGACCTGCTCGTTTACCACTACTACGACGGCCAGGACAACGGCACGCCCAAGCTCGGCGTCAATCTGCTGAGCTGGTCCGGCGGCTGGCCCACGGCGTACTGACGGGGGCCGGGACATGTCACGCACCGAGCGTCCGCCGGCCCTCCTGATCGCCCTCCTCCTCGTCGTGCTGGCCGGTCTCGTCGCGGTCGTCGCGCCGCCCGCCGGGGCCGCCGAGGGCCGTCCGTACACCAACCCCGTCAAGTCCCGGAAGGGCGCCGACCCGTGGATCGAGTTCTACGACGGTGACTACTACCTGATCACCACCTCCTGGACGTCCGAACTCACCATGCGCAAGTCGCCCACCCTGGCCGGGCTCGCCACCGCGCCCAGCGTCCAGGTGTGGACCGACTCCACCTCCTCGCGCTGCTGCAACATGTGGGCTCCCGAGATCCACTTCCGCAACGGCCGCTGGTACCTGTACTACGTGGCCGGGCAGGGCATCGTGGACTACAACCCCACCCAGCGCGTCCACGTCCTGGAGAGCGCGGGCTCCGACCCCATGGGCCCCTACACCTACCGCGGTCAGCTCGGCGGCTCCTGGATGCTCGACGCCAGCCTGCTCACCCTGAACGGCTCGCTGTACCTGCTGGGCAGCGCGAGCGGCGGCGGTACGCAGAACCTCGTCATCGCGCCCATGTCCAACCCGTACACCCTGAGCGGCGGCTTCTCGACCATCTCCACACCGACCTACGACTGGGAACGGACGGGCGGCACCGTCAACGAGGGCCCCGAAGTGCTCCAGCACGCCGGGAAGACCTTCATCGTCTACTCGGCGAGCGGCTGCTGGACCCCCGACTACAAGCTCGGCCAGCTCACCTACACCGGGAGCGATCCGCTGAGCGCCTCGTCCTGGACCAAGAAGCCCACCCCGGTCCTCAGCCGCGCCGACGCGGCCGGGGTCTACGGCCCCGGCCACAACGGCTTCTTCACCTCACCCGACGGAACGGAGAACTGGATCGTCTACCACGCCAACAGCTCCGCGAGCGGCGGCTGTGACAACGCCCGCACCACCCGCGCCCAGAAGTTCACCTGGAACGCGGACGGCTCCCCGAACCTCGGCACCCCGCTCGCCCTCGGCACCACCCGCCCCGGACCGGCCGGCGAGAGCGCCGCCACCCCCACCGGCTACACCCTGGTCAACCGCAACAGCGGCAAATGCCTTGAGGTGGAAGGCGGTTCGACGGCGGACGGCGCGAACGTCATCCAGTGGAGCTGCGACGGCGGCGCGCGTCAGCGCTGGCGGGTGGAGGACCTCGGCAACGACACCAGCCGGCTCGTCAACGCCGCGAGCGGCAAGGTCCTCGACACGGCGGACTGCTCCGTCGCGGACGGCGCCGACCTGCGCCAGTGGTCCTGGCTGGACAACCTCTGCCAGTCCTTCCGGTTCGTCGTCACCGACGGGGGCGGCTGGGTGCGGATCGTCAACGCCCGCAGCGGGAAGGTCGCGGACGTCGCGGACTGCTCGACCGGCGAAGGAGCGGACGTACGCCAGTGGTCCTGGCTCGGCAACGCCTGCCAGCAATGGCAGTTGAAGCCCGCCTGACGAACGCAGACGGCGGGCCGCCGCTCGAACGGGAGCGGCGGCCCGCCGCATACGGCGCTCCCGTCAGCCCGCGGCGCCCAGCAGCGCCCGCCCCACCTGCGGGAACAGCCCCTTCGGGTGGTCGCGGAACAGCGGTTCCGTGCCGAACAGCACCACCGGCACACCCCGCGCCGACAGACCGCTGACGACCGACGCCCGGCCCGCCGCGTCCACGGGCCCGCCCGTGCCGTCCTCCTTCGCCCGCCAGTGGCCCGAGACCAGGGGGCGGCCGGAGGCGTACGACTGGTCGGCCCGTACGCCCGCGCCGAGTTCGGTGAACCACAGCGGCGAGTAGACGAAGGCGTGCGCCGGGGCGCCGCCCGTGATCGCGCCCCCGGCGTTGGTCACCCGCACCACACCGTTGGCGTCCGCGTTGCCCGCCACCGGCCGCACGTCGAGCAGCCCGGCGGCGGTGTTGAAGGCGGCGCCCGCCGAGCCGAGCGCGACCACGCGCCCGCCCCCGGCGAGGAAGCCGTCGAGCGCCGCGCGCGCCGCCGGGTCCAGACCGCCGTACGCCAGGCCGGACGAGACGTACAGCACGTCCGTCGCCGACCAGTCGAAGCCCGCGTTGAGGACCCCGGTCGACACCGGCGTCACCGCGAAGCCCATCTCCCGCAGCGCGAACCGCTCGCCCGGCGTCACGGCCGCTGCCACCCGGGTACGGTGCACCGCACCCGTGCCCTTCTCCTTCGCGGCGCCGAAGACGACCCCGTGGCGATCCGCGAGCACGGCCGCCCGCCGCCGCGCCGAGGCCGGTACGATCGCCGCGCCGTCCGCCGCGCGCCGCACCGAAACCCCGCCCTCCAGAAGCGAGTTCAGGGCCGCCAGCTCCTTCGGGTCGTCCAGCGCCAGCCGCAGATCGCCCCGGCCGGAAGCGCCGCCGGCCACCGAACCGGTGGGCGAGGCCGCCGACACGTCGCGGCCGGTGACACGCAGCGCGCCGTCCGCCCGCTGCACCCGGTCCACCCGCGCGCCCCACAGCAGCCCGAGGCTCCACCCCGAGATGTCGTACATGGTGGAGACGTCCGCGCTGATGTCCCGGCCCTCGGCCAGGATCACATTGGCGATGCCCCGCTTGGGCTGGCGCATGTCGACGACGTACGAGCCCGCCGGGTACGAGCGCCCGCCCAGCCGGAAGCCGAGCGCGGCCCGTTTCACCCGTACGTCATTGGCGACCAGATGATCCACCAGCCGGGCCGCCGCGACCGTCGAGCGCTGTCCCGCGCCCGCCGGGATCACGTACGCCCGGGGGAAGTCGGTGGTGTACACGTCCTCGGGCCCGATACCCGGCACACCCGGCACCGTCTTCTCCGACACCGGCCGCTGCGCCTCGCCCGCCGCGCCCCGCCGGAACGACTCGATCTGGTCGGCGATCACCGACGTGCGGTGGCTGAGCGTGTAGTCGAGCGTCGCGCGCATCACCGCGCCCGCGATGTCCGTGTTGATCGCGGAGCGCCGGCGCAGCTCCTCGACCGGAAGGGAGTCGTACGAGGCGTTGTTGACCCGCATCGGGAACTCCACGGTGTGCGAGGCGACCGCGCCCTGGAAGGCCATGTACTGCGGGGTGAAGATCGGCGGCCAGTCGTCCCAGCCCTCCTGCTGGTCACGGAAGGGGATGACGGGCGGCTCGACGCCGTCCTTCGCGGGCGTGTGGCCGAGGTCCTTCACCGCCTTCTCCATACCGAGGGCGTTGGCGTAGCTGTTCTTCAGGAAGAGGTCGTACTCGTAGTTCTCGCCGTGCGGCGGGGTGGTGGGCTCGATCAGGGTGCCGTTGACGTAACCGTGCAGATCGAGCATGACGGCGGGCTGCTTCTCGACGCCGATCCGCCGTACCGCGCGGGCCTCGGGCTGGGAGGCGGTGATGAAGTCCCGGTTCAGGTCGAAGCCGTTGGAGTTGGCCCGGGTCCCGGCGATGCGGCCGTCCGGGTTGGCGGTGACGTTGATGTAGATCCGGTTCCTGGCGAGC
Organism: Streptomyces sp. NPDC012835; assembly: GCF_042900885.1. Taxonomy (NCBI): domain Bacteria; kingdom Bacillati; phylum Actinomycetota; class Actinomycetes; order Kitasatosporales; family Streptomycetaceae; genus Streptomyces; species Streptomyces sp. NPDC012835. The sequence continues at coordinate 632,453 of NZ_JBIBBW010000002.1, read as the reverse complement.
AGTCCCGCGGTCTTCGCGTCCTTGGCCTTCGCCAGCTCCTCGATGAGTTCGAGGGCGGCGTCGGTGCCCTCCCACTCGTTGCCGTGGATGTTGTTGTTGATGAAGACGGGCGTCTTGTAGGAGGACTTGATCCGAAGGTCCTTGGCCGCGGTCGCGGGGGAGTCGCCGATCAGCTCCCGCATCCGCTCCTGCTCGCGCGCCTGCCCGGTGCTCTCCGGCGCGGTGACGGTGACGAGATACAGATCGTGCCCGCCCGCCGACTGCCCGGCGACCTCGACGCTGACGCGGTCGCCCAGCTTCTGGAGGGCGTTGAGCCGGGGAGCGAGCGAGTGGTACGGGGTGAGACCGAGCTTGATCGACTTGTCGGCGGGGTCGACCGGCGGCGCCTTGAGCACCGTACGGCGGGGATAGCCGGTGTCCTTGCGGAGCGTGCTGTCGGGCCGGGCGTCGCCGGGGAGGGCGGGCGCGGCGGCGAGTCCGGCGAGGGCGGCGGCCGTCCCGGCGTCCGGGCCGCCGCGCTCCCGTACGGGGTACGGGCCCGGCGCGGTGCCGGGGCCGGGCGCGGCGGTGGCGAGCGGCGCGAGCAGCAGGGCGCCGGCGGTGACGGCGGTGGTCAGCAGAACGGGTCTGGGTATACCCATGCGTCTGGTTCCTCCGGAGAGAGGCGGAAGTGAGGCAAGGTGATCGACGCTGATCGGTGTTGATCGCTACGGGGTGTCTACCCGCTGATCTCCCGGAGGACAAGAGGTGTTGGACGCCGGGAGGCGTTGTCCGACCCCGCCGGTAGGCTGCTCTCCATGCATGACCTCGGTGCGGGTTTCGGCTATCTGATCAAGGGCCAGCGGTGGGTCGGCCGGCACGGCCGCCGGTTCGGCTTCGGGCTGCTGCCCGGCCTGATCACCCTGGTGCTGTACGCGGGGGCGCTCGTCGGCCTGGGCTACGGCGCCGACGATCTGACGGCCTGGGCCACCCCGTTCGCCGACGGCTGGTCCGCGCCCTGGCTCGGGCTGTTCCGCGGCTTCCTGACCGCGCTCGTCTTCGTGCTCGGGCTCTTCCTCGCGGTGATCACCTTCACGGCCGTGACCCTGCTCGTGGGCCAGCCGTTCTACGAGTCGCTCTCGGAGGACGTCGACCGCGAGGAGGGCGGCGAGGTCCCGGAGTCCGCCCTGTCGTTCTGGCGCGGGCTCTGGATATCGGCCCGGGACAGCGTGCGGATTCTGCTGCGGGTCGCGCTGTACGGCGTGCTGCTCTTCGCGCTCGGGTTCATCCCGGTCGTCGGTCAGACCGTGATCCCCGTGCTCGGCTTCTGCGTCTCCGGGTTCTTCCTGGCCGAGGAGTTGACGGCGGTGGCGCTGGGCCGCCGTGACATGCAGCTCAAGGACCGCCTCACCCTGCTCCGCGGCCGGCGGATGCTCGCCCTCGGCTTCGGTGTTCCGCTCGCGCTCGCCTTCCTCGTCCCCTTCGTGGCGGTCCTCCTGATGCCCGGCGCGGTCGCGGGAGCGACGCTGATGGTGCGCGAGCTGACGGCGCCGCCGGCGGGGGACGAGGAGCCGGCGGCGCGTCGGCGCGACGACGTACCGCTCACGCTGGACACCTAGTCGGGTCCGGCCGGGGCGTCAGGACGCCTCGGCCGCCACCCGGATGATGGCGCGCACCTGCGCGACGATGTCGAGCCGGTTCCGCACGAACTCCGGGTCGGTCACCGTGCCCGTCGCCGGATCGGTGTTCCCCGCCCCGAACTGGAGCACCGGGGTGTGCACATGGCCGCCCGGGATGTCCAGGCCCAGCCGGTCGCGCAGCAGCGTGGCCCGGTAGGCGATCTCGTTGGACAGATAGTCCCCGCCGCCTCCGGCGCGGGCCGCCGATCCGGGCGTCGGCCCCTCCGGCCGTACCACCGGGGTGCTCCCGCCCGCCGGGACCTCGGTCACCGACGTGTTGTCGTACACGGGGAAGCGGCCGGTGTCCGCCGCCACGATCGCGCGGTACGGCAGGCTGGTCGTCGTCCACTGGGGCTGGGACGCGGGGTCGGCCACCGGTACGAGACCGGTCCGCGACACGTTGTCGTTGTCCCCGAACCCGCCGCGCCAGGCGCCGTTGAACCGCTCCACGTCGATCCTGCCCACCCGGCCCTGGCTGACCGTCGTGAAGAGATCGGCCCCGGCCAGCGGGCGGCGCAGGGCCTCCTCCACCGTGCCGTCGGCGAAGTCCCCCCAGCGCACGGGGAAGACGGCCGTCTCGATCCGGGCCGGTCCGTCGGCGGTCCTGATCACGGTCCCGTCCAGGGCCAGCGCGGTCGCCCCCGAGGGATTGCTGATACGGATGTCGCGGTCGAGGGTGAAGGGGTCGAAGCCGGTCACGACGATCCGCTTGACGCGGCCGCCCTTGCTGCCCTTGGCGTCGCCTGCGCCCCTGGTGCCCTTGGCGTCCTTGCCGGGGAACGTCATGGAGTCCTGGCCGCGCGACGACCGCTCCAGCTTCCCGAGCAGCCGCGTCCGGGCCGCCTCCGACAGCCCGAACTCCGGCTGCCACTGGCGTAGTTCACGGCTCATCGCGAGACGCGCCCAGTACAGCGGACGGTCGTCGTCCCGGCTCAGGTCACCGCCGGCCGGGCCGCGTCCCCGCACCCGGTCCACCGCGCGCTTCCACAGCGCGGCTCCGTGCCGGACGACGGCCCGCTCGGCGGCGGCCGGCGTGCGCGCGCCGCGCAGTGACCGTACGAACTCCGGCGCCACCGCGTCGAAGCCGGAGCGCCGCAGGATCTCGCGCGGCACGGCCCGGTCGAGCCGCTGCTCCTCGACGGTGAACTCGGCCACCGGGGCCGCCGGCCGGGTGGCGGCGTCGGTGGTGGCCGTGCCGGTGCGCGAGCCGCCGCCCGAGCCGGTGCGCGCCTCGGCGGCGCCGGCCGGCGCCGGCGCCGTGAGCGGGAGGGCGAGGGCGAGGGCGGTGGCGGTGAGGAGTACGCGGGTGAGCCGCTGCGGGCGCGGCCGTATCGTGCTCCGGTGGGTGAGCCTGGCGAGTTCCACGTGGATCCTTCCGTCGGGTGGCGGAAGTATCGCCTCCGCGACGGTCGGATGACCATGGCGCACGGCGGCCGGGTGTGTCTCCGGCACACCGTCAGGCCGAGGGCCCCGACCGCTCCGGGCCCCCTGAACCGTCCGGGCCCCTCGCGTCCTCCGGGCCCCCTGAGTCCTCCGGGCCCCCCGAGTCCGCCGATCCCCCCGAGTCCGCCGATCCCCCCGAGCCTTCCGGCCCCCCCGACCGCAGCAGGGTCAGGAAGTCACGGAACGCCTTCGGCATGTCCACCGACTCCGGGTCGAGCAGCCACTGGTACTGGAGCCCGTCCATCACCGCCGTCAGCAGCACGGCCGCCCGCTCCGGGGTGATGCCGTCCGGGAGACGGTCGCCCAGCTCGTCGCGCAGGACCTCCGCCATGTCCTCACGGACCTGCGCGTAGCGCTGGGTGAAGAACTCCCTGGCCGGATGCGACTCCGTCACGCTCTCGCCCAGCAGCGCCGAGAACGTCTGCACGATCCCCGGGCGCATCGCGTTGTACTCCACCAGCGAGGCCAGCAGCTCCAGCCGCCACCCCTTGCGCCCGTCGCCGCTGCCGCCGGTGTCCCACTGGTCGCGCTCCTCCAGGACGGCGACGAGCAGCGCCTCCTTCGACGGGAAGTAGTGCAGCAGCCCCTGCTGGGTCAGACCGACCCGCTCGGCCACCGCGCCCAGGGTCGCGCCCCGGTAGCCGCGCTCCGCGATGACTTCGAGGGCGGCACGGAGTATCTCCGCGCGCCGCTCCGCACTCCTGGCTCGCCCCATCGGAGCCGCTCCCTTCCCCGCACCATTCAGTAACAAAAAAATAACGAACCCTACCGGTGTACAGATTCGAGGGCCCACCATGTAACCATCCACCACACCGACGAGGAGGTACGGACATGGCCGCACCCATCACCCGGGCCGACCGGGCGACCCAGCGGGACCGGGCGCGCGAAGAGGCCGTCGAGACGGCGCTCGGCAGGCTCGACCTGGAGGCCAAGACCCGGCTGCTGGCCGGACAGGACATGTGGTCCCTGCCCGCGCTCCCCGGCATCGGACTCGCTTCCCTGGTCATGTCCGACGGGCCCATCGGCGTCAGGGGCATCCGCTGGACCGCCGACGACCCGTCGGTCGCGCTCCCGTCCCCGACCGCCCTCGCCGCGTCCTGGGACCCGGAGCTGGCCCGCCGCGCGGGCAGGCTGCTCGCACAGGAGGCCCGCCGCAAGGGCGTCCACGTACTCCTCGCGCCGACCGTCAATCTGCACCGGTCGCCCCTGGGCGGACGGCACTTCGAGGCGTACAGCGAGGACCCCCACCTCACCGGCGAGATCGGCACCGGCTATGTGCTCGGCGTGCAGGACGGCGGAGTCGGCACGACGGTCAAGCACTTCGTCGCCAACGACGCCGAGACCGACCGCTTCACCGTCGACAACATCGTGGCCCCGCGCCCGCTGCGCGAGCTGTACCTCGCGCCGTTCGAGGCGATCGTGGCGAACGCCCACCCGTGGGGCATCATGGCCGCGTACAACCAGGTCAACGGCGCGACGATGACCGAACACCGGTACCTCCAGAACGACGTCCTGCGCGGCGAATGGGGCTTCGACGGCTACATCGTCTCCGACTGGCTCGCCGCCCGCTCCACCGTGGGCGCCCTCCTCGGCGGCCTCGACGTCGCGATGCCCGGACCGCGCACGGTGTACGGCGACGCCCTCACCGCCGCCGTCCGGGCGGGGCAGGTCGAGGAGTCCGCCGTGGACGAGGCCGTACGGCGCGTCCTGCGGCTCGCCGCCCGCGTCGGCATCCTCGACGGCGCGCCCGCCGCCGTCACCGAACTCCCCGCGCCGGTCGACGGGGACGCGCTGGCCCGCGAGATCGCCCGGCGCTCCTTCGTGCTCGTACGCAACGAGAACGGCACCCTCCCGCTCGCGCCCCCGGCGGACGGCACCGTCGCCCTGATCGGCGCCGCCGCCCGTGACGCCCGGGTGCTCGGCGGCGGCTCGGCCACCGTCTTCCCCGACCACATCGTCTCCCCGCTCGACGGCCTCACCGCTGCCCTCCCCGAGGGCGCGCTGACCTACTCCGTCGGCGCCGACCCCAGCGACGAACTCGCCCCGGCGGACAAGGGATTCACCCTCCGGGCGACCTGCCGCGCCGCCGACGGCCGGGTCCTGGGCACCGCCTCGGTGCCCGGCGGCCGCATCCAGTGGGCCGGCGCCGACCTGCCCGACGGCGTCAGCCACGACGAACTCCACAGCGTCGAGATGACCGGCCACTTCATCCCGCGCGAGAGCGGCGAGCACACCCTCGGCACCCAGGGCCTGGGCGGCTTCGTCCTCACCGTCGACGGCGAGGTCCTCTTCGACGGTACGCAGGGGCCCGGCGACGCCTCCGACCCGTTCGAGGCGTTCTTCGGCACCCCGGTGGAGCGCGCCCGCGCCGTGTTCACCGAGGGCCGGCGGGTCGAGATCTCGCTGCTGCACACCGTCCACAAGATCGAGGACGCGCCCATCAGCGCCGTCGCGTTCTCCCTGCTCCACCTCGGCCCCCGCCACGACCCCGACGAACTGATCGCCGAGGCCGTCGAAGCGGCGCGCACCGCCTCCACCGCCGTGGTGGTCGTCGCCACGACGGAGAGCGTCGAGTCCGAGGGCTTCGACCGCACGAACCTGAAGCTCCCCGGCCGCCAGGACGACCTCGTGCACGCCGTCGCCGCCGTCAACCCCCGTACGGTCGTGGTCGTCAACACCGGCTCCCCGGTGGAGCTGCCGTGGCGCGAGGACGTGGCCGCGGTGCTGCTCACCTGGTTCCCCGGCCAGGAGGGCGGCGCGGCGCTGGCCGATGTCCTGCTCGGCGCCGCGGAGCCCGGCGGCCGGCTGCCCACCACCTGGCCGGTCGCCCTGGCCGACGTACCGGTCTCGCGCACCACCCCCGGCGACGGCGAACTCCCCTACGACGAGGGCGTGTTCATCGGCTACCGGGCCTGGGAGCGAGCGGACGCCACCCCCGCGTACCCCTTCGGCCACGGACTCGGCTACACCGACTGGGAGTACGAGACGATCACGGCCACCCCGGAGGAGGTCACCGTACGGCTGCGCAACACCGGTACCCGTCCGGGCCGCGAGGTCGTGCAGATCTATCTCGCCCCCGTCGCGGACGCCGTCGAACGCCCGGCGCGCTGGCTGGCCGGCTTCGCCTCGGTGGAGGCGGGCCCCGGGGAGAGCGTCGAGGCGCGCGTCACGCTGCGGCGCCGCGCCTTCGAGATCTGGGACGAGGGCCCCGGCCTCTGGGCGCTGATCCCCGGCGACTACGAGGTCCAGGCCGGCCGCTCGGTCGCCGACCGCCGGCTGAGCTGCGTGGTCGAGGCGGTCTGAGCAGGTACGGACGGCCCCGGAGCTGACCTGACGCCGCTCCGGGGCCTCACGCCTCGACGCCCCGGTGCCGTGTTGCGCGCACCGCGCGTCCTCGCGCGCCGCGTGCCGGGTCAGCGCACGCCGAATCCGTACGTGGTCGTGGACCGGAACTCCTCGCCCGGCCGCAGCACGGTGCTCGGGAACCCCGGCTGGTTGGGGGAGTCCGGGAAGTGCTGGGTCTCCAGGGCGATCCCGGCGCCGCGCACGTACGGCTTCCCGTCGAAGTGGTCGCCGGTGTAGAGCTGGAGCCCCGGCTCGCTGGTGGCGACGGTGAGCACCCGCCCCGACACCGGGTCGTACAGCTCGGCGACGGGCTCGTCCCCGCCCGGCGCGTCGAGGACATAGTTGTGGTCGTACCCCGGACCCAGCGGGCGCCGCTCACGGAAGTCGAAGCGCGTGCCGCCGACCGGCGCCAGCTCCCCGGTCGGCAGGGTCGCGTCGTCCACCGGGGTGATCCGCCCGGCCGCGATCCGCAGTTCGTGCCCGTCGGTCGCGGCGCCGCTGCTCTCGCCGGCCAGGTTCCAGTAGGTGTGGTTCGTGGGATTGAAGTGCGTCGGCGCGTCCGTCACGGCCCGGTAGTCGATCCGCAGCGCTCCCGACGCGGTCAGTGTGTAGGTGGCCGAGACCTCCAGCCGGCCGGGGAAACCCTGCTCGCCGTCCGGGCTGACCAGCGACAGCCGCACCCCGTGGTCGCCCGCCCGCTCCGCGTCCCACACCCGCCGGTCGTAGCCGCGCTCACCGCCGTGCAGGGTGTTCGGGCCCTCGTTGGCCGACAGCCGGTGCTCCACCCCGTCCAGGGTGAAGGCGCCGCCCGCGACGCGGTTCGCGTACCGGCCGATCAGCGCCCCGAGATAGGGCCCCCGGCCGGTGACGTAGTCCTCGGCGTCGGCGAAGCCGAGCACCACATTGGCGGTGGTCCCGTCCCGGCCCGGCACCTCGGCGGACTGCACGGCACCGCCGTACGTCAGCAGACGTATCCGGATGCCGGCCCGCTCCAGGGTCCAGCGGTGGATGGGCGCACCCTCGGCTGTCGCGCCGACGCGCTCCGTGTTCATGACAGTCATGATCAAGAACTCTACGCCGGAAGGGCCGGGCGGTGGTCACCACGGTGACCGGTCCAGGCTTCCGGGGCCGGTCCCGGTTCCGTACGGTGATCAGCCCGGGACCGGGCCTCCACGACTTCGGCATGACCCGCACACCCGGTTCCGTACGGTGATCAGCCCGGGAACTTCGTCGCCGTGACATTGCGGTACGCGATCTCCGCCAGCCGGCCCTGTCCGTCCTTGCTGGGGTGGAACCAGTCCCACTGACTCAGCTGCCGACCCGTGAACCGGTAGTCGAACACCGCCCCGCCGTCGTACCGGCAGCGCGCGTCCTTCGCGCACACGTCCCTCAGCACCTCGTTGTACGCCACGACCCGCTCGTACACCGTGTCGCGCCGCTCCCGCGCCCGCTCGCTCATGTCCTGCGCGTCCCTGAGCATCGAGGCGCACAGCCCCAGCTTCCAGATCTGCCGGCCCAGCGGATTGCCGCGCCCGGTGGACCAGAGTCGCTTCAGGTCCGGCACGCTCGACACGTACACCTGCGTCCTGGGCGCCTCCGCGCGCAGCCGGCGCAGCGCGGTCTCGAAGGAGACCCGGAAGTCGGCGACCGGCGTCATCTGGCCGGTGGTTTCCCGGCAGGCGTCGTTGGCGCCGACCATCACCGTGACCAGCTCGGGCTTCTCCTGGGCGGCCAGCGCCATCTGGTCGGGCAGATCGGCCATCCTGGCGCCGGTCGTGGCGTGGTTCCAGCTGTTCTTCTTCGCCGCGGGAGCGCCGAGGAGGCGCACGGCGAGGCTGCGTACACCTGGGTCGGTGCCGGTCGCCCAGGACACCTCGGGGCAGTCGACGAGGACCGCGCAGGCGTCGAAGCCGCGCGTGATGGAGTCACCGACCGCGGCCACCGACTCCGGGCTGCGATTCCAGGCGGGGGCGGCGGTGCGCTTCTTCTCCGCGTCGGGGGCGTCGGAGCCGGAGGAGTCGCACCCGGCCAGTACGCCGGTCCCGGCGACGAGCACGGCGGTCAGAGCGGCGAGCCCGGCGCGACGGCGCACGTGGGGCCGGGCGCGGCGGGGGTCACGGCTGCGAGGCGGCCTCTCCGGCATGGTGGTCCCTCCTCCTGGCGTTCCGGGGCCCCGGGCCTTCCGGGGAGGCTCCGGCATCCGGCGGCGTCCTGCCGAGTGAAAGCTTCGCGGATATCCGCCCCGGGACCGACCGTACGTCACCCCGGCCGCCCTGCCGCACGGTAGCTTTTCCCACGTCGAACCAGAGACACCTGATCCACGGCTCCGGTAAATTACATCACGTCACTTACTGTCCCTTTTGCGGAGTTTCACTCCCGATGCTGTTTACTGAGGCGCTGGGAAAGGCGAACCTCGGCCCACACTGGAGGTCCCGGTGACGACACGTGGAGTCCTGTACGTACACTCCGCACCGCGCGCGATGTGCCCGCACGTCGAGTGGGCGGTGGCGGGCGTCCTCGGCCTGCGGGTCCAGCTCGACTGGATCCGGCAGCCCGCCTCGCCGGGCACCTGGCGAGCCGAGGTCTCCTGGAAGGGCCGGGCGGGCACCGCCTCGAAGCTCGCCTCCGCGTTGCGCGGCTGGCAGATGCTCCGCTTCGAAGTGACCGCGGAACCCTGCCCCACGGCCGAGGGCGAGCGCTACAGCGCCACCCCTGACCTGGGCATCTTCCAGGCCGTCACCGGAATGCACGGCGACATCCTGATCCCCGAGGACCGGCTGCGCGCCGCGCTGGCACGCTCCCAGCGGGGTGAGACCCAGCTGGAGACGGAGATCGCGAAGCTGCTCGGCAAGCCGTGGGACGACGAACTCGAACCGTTCCGCTACGCGGGCGAGGGCGCGCCGGTGCGCTGGCTGCACCAGGTGGTGTAGGGAGCGGCGCGCGACCCGGCGCTTCCGGGCTGTGCGGTGGCGCGTCCGGCGGCCCGGGGCCGGCCGGCCCCGGGCGTGGCGCTCGGGGCGTGGTTCACCGGGCGGTCGGCCCGGGTGGGTCCTACGGTGGTGGTCATGACTGATCGACCGACCGTGGCCGTCCTCGGCGCCGGCATCATGGGCGCCGCGATGGCCCGTAACCTCTGCCGCACCGGACACGACGTCCGCGTCTGGAACCGTACCCCCGCCAAGGCCGAAGCCCTCGCCGCCGACGGCGCGACCCCCGCCGGGACGCCCGCGGAGGCGGTGACCGGCGCCGATGTGATCCTCACCATGCTGTACGACGGCCCGGCCGCCCTGGAAGCCATGACGGCCGCCTCGCCGGGCCTGCGCCCCGGCGCCGTCTGGCTCCAGTCGACGACGACGGGCACCGAGGCCGTCGCCCCACTGGCCGATCTGGCCCGCCACCACGACCTGGCCTTCGTCGACGCGCCTGTCCTGGGCACCAAGGCGCCGGCCGAGAGCGGCGACCTGGTCGTCCTCGCGGCGGGCCCCGAGTCCGCGCGCGCCCCGCTGGCCTCCGTCCTGGACGCCGTGGGCAGCCGTACGGTCTGGCTCTCCGACGACGGCTCCACCGGCGCCGCCAGCCGGCTGAAGCTCGTCTGCAACAGCTGGGTCCTCACCCTCACGAACGGCGCGGCCGAGGCGATGGCCCTCGCCAAGGGCCTGGACGTGGACCCGCGCCACTTCCTGGAGGCGATGGCGGGCGGCGCGCTGGACTGCGGATACCTCCACACCAAGTCCGAGGCCATCCTGAACGCTGACTACACCCCGAGCTTCACGGTCACCACCGCCGGCAAGGACGCCCGCCTCATCGTCGCGGCGGGCGCGGCGGAGGGGGTCCGCCTGGACCTGGCATCGGCAGCGGCGGAACGCTTCCGGCGGGCGGCGGAGCAGGGGCACGGGGATGAGGACATGGCGGCGACGTATTTCGCGAGTTTTGAGGAGTGAGGTGCGACGGCCGAGGCCGGTTCCGGGTGGTCAGGAATAGTCGACTTCCTCCCCGTCCGGAGCCCGATAGCAGGCCGAGACGACGTTCACGATGAGTTTCGGCTTTCCGTCCTCTCCCTCGTTCTGTTTCCAGAACTCGACGTTGAGGCCGAGCTTCTTCTCCGCGTGGTCTGCCGTCAGCTCAAGGGTTCTGTCGCGGCTCGAATTGGGGCCGTACTCGACGATTTCCCATCCCTCGCCGGGGAGTTCGCTCTTGAGGCGGCGCATGGCTTTCGCCAGCTCGTCGTCGGACGATCCCGTGACACTCCATGGGTGGTACACGGAGAAGAGTTGTCCCGGCTCGGCGTCTTCGCACGTGGTCACGCCGGGGCCGGGCTCGGAGACCTTTCCCTTTACCGCGATGAGGTCGAGGATCCGGCTGGAGGTCTTCTCGGTAGCCGACATCACGTCGTCCACGGCCCGCGTTCCCTCGGGCTTGGGGCTGTTCATGCCGCATCCAGTGAGTGTGAGAGCCAGCACCGCACCGAGCAGTGCGCCGATACCGGGCCTGTTCATTCGAGTTTCACCTTGCCGTAGGCGCCGACGACAACAGCCGCCTGGTTCTTCAGGCTTTCCGAGCCCTCGTTCCAGTAGTCACTGTGCCCGGACGTGTTCGTCCTCATCCGATTCGCGCCGAAGAGTTCGTCACTGGGGATGATTCCCCTGATCGTCTGCTTGCCCGACGCGTACCCGTCCGGGCCCGCCGGCCGGATTCCGTCGACCTCTTGGGTGCCGCCGTGGCCCCACCGACCGATCTCGGGCACCGGATCGCCTTCGGCGTCCTCATTCCAGACGTGCCCTGCGGGGACGTCCAGGTCCGTCGCCCTTCCCACCTGAACTCCGGGACTGCCGGCGAGCACCACGTCGTCGGTGCTGAGGTCGCCCTGGCGTGCGGCCGAGCCGACGAGTGTGGTGCCGTAGGAGTGGCCGATGACGGTGTGATGGCCGCCGGAGTCCGTGGTGTTCGTGGTGTGGAGCCCGTCCATGAACGTGTTGAAGGCCGGCGCGCCGTCGTCGGCGAAATGGCTGTCCGGCGAATTCAGGACGATGTTCTGCGGTGCGTCGTAGCCGAGCCATGTGACAGTCGAGACATCCCCGGACGTCATGGAGTTCGCCTCCCGCCACACCCGGGTCATCCGGTTGATGTCTCCCTCGATACCGCCGAGATTCGCCGTCGTGCCCGGGACGTACACGGCTGTGTGATCCGCGGTGTCGGGGTTTCCGTTCGCGATGATCGCCCGGCCGGTGCCTTCCGGGCTGAAACCCAGGAGGTACGCCTCGGGCATGCCCTTGATCCCGGTCTGGTCGAAGCGCTTCTGGATGGAGTCCATCCCCTTGAGGGAGGCTTCCAGGTGCGCCTTCCGACCCTCGTGCTGATGGTGCCAGTCGAGCCATTCGTCGGTGTACACCACCCCGTCCGCTCCCAGGGAACGGAACTTTGTGGGCTCCGGCGGAATCGCGTCCAGCTCCAGTTGGTACCGGCCGCGCTTCTCGTCCAGCACCGTACGGTTCGCCTCGTCGCGGATGTCGGAAGGGAGGCCGTCCAGGGCGCCGACGCGGTCGGGGAAGAGGGCGAGGCAGTCGGCCTGTTCCTCGGGAGTGAGGGACTGCCACCAGGCGGCGTTGGCCTCGGGGGTGGCGTCCTTCGGGGGGCCTTTGAGATCGTTCAGATAGGACGAGCCGGTACTGCGGAGGTCGTCCATGTCGTCCGCCGCGTCCGCCAGGTCCGCCGCCGAGACGGTCAGGTCGTCGTCGGCTTCGAGGCGGCGCAGGTGCGGGGCCCATTTCTGGTCGACCGTGGTGGCTTCCGCGACAGCCGAGGCGATGCGGTCCGCGCAGTCCTGCGCGTACGCGTAGTCGGGGTTGGGGTCGAAGCCGGCCGCCTGGCGGTTGATGGCACGGGCCGTCTCGTCGGTGGTGCCGTTCGCGGTGCCACCCCTGGGGAGCCGGCCGTCGACCTCGTCCCCCGCCGCCGGATAGCCGACCGAACCGCCTGGGCCGACCGTGAACTTACGGGCCACGGCGTCCGCGACGGCCGCGTCCAGCTTGCTCTTCGCCGGGAGGATATCCGCGGCGAAGGCCCGCAGTGCCGTGCCGACCAGGCCGCATTCGATCTGGATGTAGTGGAAGTTCTTGCGCAGTTCGCCCAGTTCGCGCAGCGCCGCCTCTGCCGCCTCGCCCCTGAGCGATCCACGCATCGCGGCCGCGATGCCGTTCTCGATCTCGTCCTTCGTTCGGGTGGCCATGGTGACGGCCGCCTGATATCCGCCCGCCGCGTCCTCGTACGCCGAGGGCTTGAGCGATTTGAGAGTCGTGAAGTCCATCAGTCAGGTCACCGGTCTCTGCTGCCGCCACCGACGGCGGGGGTGTCCTCGTAGGCGGCTTTCAGCCGGTCGAATTCCTGCTTGACGGCCTCGTCGTTCCCGTGCAGGTCGCCGCCCGCCTTCCGCAGCTGTTCCGTGATGGCGGTGCACCGGCCGGAGACCTTCGTCAGATAGGCGTCCCAGGAGCGGAAGACGACTGCCTGGGCCGCCGCGCTCTCCACCCCGGCCTCCGTACCCAGGCCCTCCTGGCCCTTGCCCAGCGCGGTCCGCGCCTCGGCTGTCCCGGTCCTCAGCTCGCCGACCCCGTTCGCCGCGGCCGTCCACGCTGACCTATTCGACCGCACGTCGCCCGAGCCGCCCCCGGTCGCTCCCTCGGCGCTCGCGAGCCTGAGAGCGGTACGGGTCGCGGCGTCCTGCTTGAGCTGTGCCCACTCCGTCTCGAAAGATGTCATGCTGCTCCATTCCCCCCGGTCTGTCGGACACCCACAGTGGCAACGACGGTGAGTGTGTGTCTGTCACGGCCGACCGAAATGAGCCCGCGTACTCAGACGGAAGTGCCCGGCAGGGCGATCCCCTGCCGGGCACTTCCGTTCGTACAGTCCGATCACACCGTACGCAGCGCCAGCACCACGTTGTGGCCGCCGAAGCCGAACGAGTTGTTGATCGCCGCGATCGTGCCGCCCGGGAGCGAGCGGGCCTCGCCGCGTACGACGTCCGCGTCGACCTCCTCGTCGAGGTGCTCGATGTTGATCGTCGGCGGGGCCGTGCGGTGGTACAGGGCGAGCGCCGTGGCGACCGTCTCGATGCCGCCCGCGCCGCCCAGAAGGTGGCCGGTCATCGACTTCGTGGCCGAGATCGCGACATGGTCGAGGTCGTCGCCCAGGACCCGGCGCAGCGCCTTGATCTCGGCGACGTCGCCCTGGGGCGTGGAGGTCGCGTGGGCGTTGAGGTGCGTGATCTCGGAGGGCTTCAGGTCCGACGAGTCCAGCAGGTTCTGCATCGCCTTCGCGATCCCGCGCCCGGTGGGCTCGGGCTGGGCGATGTGGTGGGCGTCGGAGGAGAGGCCCTGGCCCAGGATCTCGCAGTAGGCGCGCGCGCCCCGCTTGGCCGCGTGCTCCGCGGACTCCAGGACGAGGATGCCGGCGCCCTCGCCCATGACGAAGCCGTCGCGTCCCGTGTCGTACGGGCGGGAGGCCCCGGTGGGGTCGTCGTTGTTCTTGGACATCGCCATCATGTTGGCGAACGCGGCGATGGGCAGCGGGTGGATGGCCGCCTCCGTACCCCCGGCGACGACGACGTCGGCACGGCCGGTACGGATCATCTCCACGGCGTAGCCGACGGCCTCGGCGCCCGAAGCGCAGGCGGAGACCGGGGTGTGCACGCCCGCCCGGGCGCCCACCTCCAGGCTGACGTTGGCGGAGGGGCTGTTGGGCATCAGCATCGGCACAGTGTGCGGGGAGACCCGGCGTTCGCCGCGCTCCTTGAGCACGTCGTACTGGTCGAGGAGGGTCGTCACGCCGCCGATGCCGGAGGCGATCACGGTCCCGAGCCGGTCGGCGTCGACCGAGGTGTCCTCCCCGGCGCGCGCGGTGAAGCCCGCGTCGGCCCACGCCTCGCGGGCCGCGATCAGCGCGAACTGCGCCGAGCGGTCCAGCTTGCGGGCGAGCGGACGGGGCAGGACGTCGCCCGGGTCGACGGCAGCGGTGGCGGCGATACGGACCGGGAGGTTCGCGTAGCGCTCGCCCTCCAGGGTGCGTACCCCGGAGCGCCCCGCGACCAGACCTTCCCAGGTCGAGGCACTGTCGCCACCCAGCGGTGTGGTTGCGCCGATACCGGTGACGACCACGGTGCGATTGGTCGGGCTCACTGGAATTCTTTCTCCACGTGTAGAGGGTGCTGAATTTACGGCGCCACCACCGGGTGGCGTCAGCCGCACTGTCGGGTCAGGACTGGTGCTTCGCGATGTAGTCGGCGGCGTCGCCGACCGTCTTCAGGTTCTTGACGTCGTCGTCCGGGATCTTGACGTCGAAGCGCTCTTCGGCGGCGACGACGACCTCGACCATGGACAGCGAGTCGACGTCCAGGTCGTCGGTGAAGGACTTGTCCAGCTGGACGTCCTCCGTCGGGATGCCGGCGATCTCGTTCACGATCTCGCCGAGACCCTCGACGATCTGTTCCTGGGTGAAGGCCATGAGGCGCTCCTTTGTAGTAAGCGGAGGGATATGAGGGTGATAGGAAAAGCGGTTACGGGCTCCGGACGGATCCGGTGCCTAGGGGAGGGTAACGACCGTCGCCGCGTAGACGAGACCCGCCCCGAAGCCGATGACGAGCGCGGTGTCGCCGCTCTTCGCCTGTCCGGTCGCCAGAAGCCGCTCCATCGCGAGCGGGATCGAGGCGGCCGAGGTGTTGCCGGTGGTTTCCACGTCACGCGCGACCGTGACGCTCTCCGGCAGCTTCAGAGTCTTCACCATCGAGTCGATGATCCGCATGTTGGCCTGGTGCGGAATGAAGACGTCCAGTTCCTCCGAGGTGATTCCGGCGGCGTCCAGCGCCTGCTGGGCGACCTTCGCCATCTCGAAAACTGCCCAGCGGAAGACCGCCTGGCCTTCCTGGGTGATGGCCGGAAACTTCTCCGGCCTGCCCTCACGGTAGTCGTCCCACGGCACGGTCTGCTTGATGGTGTCCGACTTGTCGCCCTCGGAGCCCCAGACCGTCGGGCCGATCATCGGCTCCAACGCCGGTCCGACGACCACGGCGCCCGCGCCGTCACCGAACAGGAAGGCCGTCGCGCGGTCCTCCAGATCGGTCAGGTCCGAGAGCCGCTCCACGCCGATGACCAGGACGTACTCGGCCGAGCCGTCCACGACCATGCCCTTGGCCAGGGTCAGCCCGTAGCCGAAGCCGGCGCAGCCCGCGGAGATGTCGAACGCGGCGGGCCTGCCGGCGCCGACCCGGTCCGCGATCTCCGTCGCGACGGCCGGGGTCTGCTTGAAGTGCGAGACGGTGGAAACGATCACGCCACCGATCTGCTCGGGGGTGATCCCCGCGTCCGCGATCGCCTTGCCGGACGCCTCGACGGACATCGCGGCGACGGTCTCCTCGGGGGAGGCCCAGTGGCGGCTCGCGATTCCGGAGCGGGAGCGGATCCACTCGTCGGACGAGTCGATCGTTTCGAGGATCACCTCGTTGGGCACGACCCGGGTCGGGCGGTAGCCGCCCACACCCATGATGCGTGCGTACGGAGCGCCCTTGCCGGGCTTGATCTTCGCCATTGCTCTCTGGCTCCTTATTCAGCCGTGGAGGAGTGTTCGGCGATCAGCGCGCGGGCGGCGTCGAGGTCGTCGGGGGTCTTCAGCGCGAGGGTCTTCACTCCCGGCAGCGCGCGCTTGGCGATGCCGGTGAGGGTGCCGCCGGGGCACAGTTCGAGCAGCGCGGTCACGCCCTGCGCCCGGAAGGTCTCCATGCACAGGTCCCAGCGCACCGGGTTGGCCACCTGACCGACCAGCCGGGTCATGATCTCGGCCCCGGTGGCGACGGCCCGCCCGTCGCTGTTGGAGACGTACGGTACGAGCGGATCGGCGGCGGGGACGGCGGAAGCGGCCGCTTCGAGTCGCGCGACGGCGGAACCCATGTGGTGGGTGTGGAACGCGCCGGCGACCTTGAGCGCGACCACGCGCCGTACGCCCTCCGGCTTGTCCTCTGCGAGCGCAGCGAGCTGTTCGAGCGTGCCGGCGGCCACTATCTGGCCCGCGCCGTTCACGTTCGCCGGCGTCAGGCCGAGCTTGTCGAGATGCGCGAGCGTGGTGTCGGGGTCGCCGCCGAGCAGCGCCGACATACCGGTCTCCGTGACGGCGGCGGCCTCGGCCATCGCCAGTCCGCGGGCCCGTACGAGCCGCATGGCGTCGTCGTCGTCCAGCACACCGGCCAGCGCGGTCGCGGCCAGCTCACCGACGCTGTGGCCCGCCGTGGCACCGACGTCACGCACGACGTCCTCGGCCGCGGGGAAGAGCTGACGCGCCGACAGCAGCGCGGCGGCCACCAGCAGCGGCTGCGCGACCGCGGTGTCGCGGATCTCGTCCGCGTCGGCTGCCGTGCCGTAGTGGACCAGATCGAGATCGAGCGCGGCCGACCACGCCCGCAGCCGGGCTTCGGCGCCGGGCAGATCGAGCCAGGGAGTCAGGAAGCCGGGCGTCTGAGCGCCTTGGCCGGGAGCGACGAGTACGAGCACTCTCACACTCTCTCTTGTGGACGGTCCTCGCCGCCCGTGGGGAGGGGAACGAAGAACCGCTGGGGGAATTGTTGGGGTACGACAAAAGTCTAGGACCGTGGATCCCCGTCGGCCAAGCGCCCCAGGATCAGTGCGATCCTCAGTGTGAACGCCGACCTGACGTCGGACGGTGACCAGCCGGTGACGTCAGTCACACGTCGCAGCCGGTAGCGCACGGTGTTGGGATGGACGAAGAGCATCCGCGCGGCTCCCTCCAGACTGCTCGCCTGCTCCAGATAGACGCTCAGCGTCTCCAGCAGCGCCGACCCGGCCTCTTCCAGTGGTCTGTAGATCTCCTCCACCAACTGATCGCGGGCGGCGGGGTCGGAGGCGATGGCGCGCTCCGGCAGAAGGTCGTCGGCGAGGACCGGCCGCGGGGCGTCCTGCCAGGCGAAACACGCTTTCAGCCCGGCGGCGGCGGCCCGTGCCGACTTCGTGGCGGCCAGCAGATCGGGCACCACGGGACCGGCCACGACGGCCCCCGCCGCGTACGGGCCGATCAGCGCCTTGGCGACCTGGAGCGGGTTGTCGCTGCCACCGGCGATCACCACGAGCCGGTTGCCCAGCACCCCGGTGAGCACCTGGAGCTTGGCGTGCCGGGAGGCCCGGCGGATCGCCTCCACCGTCAGTTCGCTGTCCCCGTCGGGCGCGGTGCCGAGCAGCACGCAGACGTGTTCCGGGGAGTTCCAGCCGAGGGCCGCCGCCCGCGAGATCGTGCCCTCGTCGGCCTCCCCGGAGAGCACGGCGTTCACCACCAGCGACTCCAGCCGCGCGTCCCACGCGCCACGCGCCTCGGCGGCCTGCGCGTACACCTGGGCGGTCGCGAAGGCGATCTCCCGCGCGTAGACCAGCAGCGCCTCGCGCAGCACGCTCTCGTCCCCCGGCGCGGCGACATCGCCGACCGCGCTCTCCATGACCTCGATCGAGGTACGCACCATCTCCACGGTCTGACGCAAAGTGATCGCCCGCGTCAACTCGCGGGGCGCCGTGCCGAAGACATCCGTCGAGATGGCCTGCGGGGTCTCCGGATGCCGGAACCACTCGGTGAACGCGGCGATCCCCGCCTGGGCGACCAGCCCGATCCACGAACGGTTCTCCGGCGGCATCGCGCGGTACCACGGCAGTGTCTCGTCCATGCGGGCGATGGCGTCCGCGGCGAGCCGGCCGGAGGACCGCTCCAGCCGCCGCAGCGTCGCGGGATGCGGATGCGGACGGGGTTCGTTCGAGGCTTCTGGCACGGGACAAGACTGCCTCATCGTGACAGGAGGGTGCGGGCCCGGGGCTACGGTGGGCGCGTGATTCTCGTACGGCACGCGGCCCAGCGGTACGCCGGAGGCGACCCGGCGGCAGGCATCGAATCCCTGCACGCCTTCTCCTTCGGGCGCTTCTACGACCCGGACAACCTGCGCTTCGGCGCACTCCTCGCCTGCAACGAGGAACGGCTCGCGCCCGGCGCCGGATTCGACGAACACCCGCACAGCCACACCGAGATCGTCACCTGGGTCGTGACGGGCGAGTTGACCCACCGCGACTCCGCGGGACACGCCACCGTGGTGCGCGCGGGCGACCTCCAGCGACTCGGATCGGCGTCCGGGGTACGGCACGTGGAGCGCAACGACGGCCCGGAGCCGCTGGTCTTCGTGCAGATGTGGCTCGCCCCCCTGGAGCCGGGCGGCGAGCCCGCGTACGAGGTCGTGCGGGGCGTCCGGGACTCGGTTCCGTACGCGGTGGAGCGGGCCGGAGCGGTCCTGCGCGTACGGCGTCCGGGCGCGGGCGAACGCGTCGCCGTGCCCGAGGCGCCGTATGTGTACCTGCACGTGGTGCGCGGCGGCGGCCGGCTCGCGGAAGAACCCCTGGGCCCCGGGGACTCGGCCCGGATCACCGGTGGGACGGGACGGGAACTGGTCGCGGGCCCGGCGGGCGCGGAGGTGCTGCTCTGGGAGATGCCGGGCTGACGGGCGGGCGCGTGGTCCGCGCCTCCCGGGGCCCGTACGGATCAGCCCGCACGGCTCAGTCCGCGTACGGATCAGCCGGCGCGCAGCTCCGCCAGCACCGCGTCCGTGAACGGCGGCCACGCCTCGACCGCCCACGGTCCGAAGGCCCGGTCCGCCAGCGCCACGCACGCCGCGCCCGCGTCCGGGTCGACCCACAGGAACGTACCGGTCTGGCCGAAGTGCCCGAAGGTGTGCGGCGAGGACGAAGCGCCCGTCCAGTGCGGGGACTTGGCGTCCCGGATCTCGAAGCCCAGACCCCAGTCGTTGTTCTTCTGGTGCCCGTAGCCCGGCAGCACCCCGGAGAGCCCGGGGTGCACGACGGTCATGGCCTCCAGCACCGTCCGCGCGTCCAGCAGCCGGGGCGCCTGGAGTTCGGCGGCGAACCGGACCAGGTCGTCCACGGTCGAGACACCGTCCTTGGCGGGCGAGCCGTCCGCGGCCAGGGAGGTCGCGGCCATGCCCAGCGGTTCGAGCACCGCCTCGCGCAGATAGTCGGCGAACGGGATACCGGTCACCTCGGCGACATGTGCGCCGAGCACCTCGAACCCGGCGTTCGAGTAGAGCCTGCGGGTGCCGGGAGCGGCGGTGGCGCGGTGCTCGTCGAAGGCCAGTCCGCTGGTGTGCGCGAGCAGATGCCGGACGGTGGACCCCTCGGGCCCGGCCGGCTCGTCCAGCTCCACGGCGCCTTCCTCGTACGCCACCAGCACCGCGTAGGCGGCCAGCGGTTTGGTCACGGAGGCGAGCGGGAACCGGTGCGACGTCGGGCCGTACGATCCGACGACGGCGCCGTCCGCCCGTACGACGGCGGCGGCGGCGGTGGGTACGGGCCAGTTCTCGATCATCGTCAGGCTCTGCATGGCGACGAGCCTAACCAGGACGCCGAAGGACCGGACCCGCGAGGGCCCGGTCCTTCATGGCCGTGCTTCTGCCGGCAGGTCCGCCGATGGGGACCGGTGAATCTAGTAGACGGGCGTGAGGTACCACTGCTCTTCGGCGTTCATGTTGTCGCAGTGGTAGCCCGTGATGACGCCCTGACTCTTCAAGGAGTCGCCCCATGCCTTGCACAGCTCGAAGTCGGCCATCTTGATCGGCGCGCCCTCGGCCGCCTGGGCGGTCATGGTGGTTCCGCCGGCGATGGCCGCGATTCCGGCCACGACGACGGCGGCCTTTGCGAGCTTCCTACGCATGTGTTTCTCCTTCTGTGCAGTCAGCGGCCCGATCGCGAGGCGAGCGGGCCGCGCCTTTCCACGGCTTCGGCAGCGGGGGCCGGAGACGGACCCAGTCGTCCGTCGCCCAGCGCTGTTCCCGTACCGGAACCGGCCGAGGCGTACGCTCACCGGCCACGCGTCCGTGTCCGGCCCGGTGCTTCCCTCGGCTTCACGCAGCCCATCACGTTGATCGTTTGCGATCAATAATGATTCGATCTCTGTTACATGCCCCTTACAAAGATCCCTGGATGAGCGTGATCTCGTGCGGGCATGCCCCGTTTCGTCCTCCGTGCCCCGGTTATCCGTCGTGCCCCGGTTCTCCGTGCCCCGGTCCGGCATGGCCCGTTCTCCCGCACCGGGCCGCGCCGTGAGAATCTTGGCCCTTTTCGGCTTGCTTCGAGTGCACTCCAAGGATTTAGCGTGGAATACATGACGCTGATCGAGAGCAGCCCCGCACGGATGGACGGCGAGCAGTCCTGCGCCTCGTCGCAGCCCAGGCATCCACGCGCCGACGGTGACGATCAGTACACGATCAGCGAGGTGGCCGCTCTGACCGGACTCACCGCGCACACCCTGCGCTGGTACGAGCGCATCGGCCTGATGCCGCACGTCGACCGGTCCCACACCGGCCAGCGCCGCTTCCGCAACGCGGACCTGGACTGGCTCTCCTTCGTCACCAAGCTGCGGCTGACCGGGATGCCCGTCGCGGACATGGTCCGTTACGCGGAGCTGATCCGGGTAGGGGAGGAGACGTTCGAGGAGCGCCGGGAGCTGCTGGCGCGAACGCGGCGTGATGTGCTGAACCGGATCGCGGAACTCCGGGAGACGGTCGCGGTACTCGACTACAAGATCAGTTATTACGCGGACGCCGGCAGGGCGTCGGAGAGGGTCTGAACCCTGATGACCGACAACATGAGTGACAACAGGATCGAGAAAGTACGTCTCGGCACCGCTGGTCCCGAGGTCGGTTCCCAGGGGCTCGGCTGCATGGGGATGAGCTGGGCGTACGGGCCGACGGACGCCGACGAGGCACGGGCCACCCTGGAACGCGCGCTGGAGCTGGGCGTCACCCTGTACGACACGGCGGACGTGTACGGCGACGGGGAGAACGAGAAGTTCCTCGCCCCCTTCGTCAAGGCGCACCGCGACGAGATCGTCCTCGCGACGAAGTTCGCGCTGGGCACCGACCCCGAGGACCCCGCGAAGCGGACCATCCGCAACGACCCGGCCTACATCCGCGCCTGTGTGGAGGGGAGCCTCCAGCGCCTCGGCGTGGACGAGATCGACCTCTACTACATGCACCGGCGCGATGTGAACGTCCCCATCGAGGAGTCGGTGGGCGCCATGGCCGAGCTGGTGTCGGAAGGCAAGGTCAAGTACCTGGGCCTGAGCGAGGTCACCGGCGACGAGCTGCGGGCGGCGCACGCCGTGCACCCGATCACCGCGCTCCAGTCGGAGTGGTCGCTGTTCAGCCGCGACGTCGAGGAGAACGCCGTGCCTGCCGCCGCCGAACTGGGCGTGGCGCTCGTGCCGTACTCCCCGCTCGGCCGGGGTTTCCTGACCGGCGCGTTCGTCAACGCCGAACAGGAGCTGACCGCCGACGACTTCCGCCGTCGGCAGCCTCGTTTCAACGGCGCCAACGCGGCGGCGAACGCGGCGCTGCTCGAACCCGTACGGAAGATCGCCGAGGGGCGCGGCGCCACCCCGGGCCAGGTCGCGCTGGCCTGGGTGCAGCAGCAGGCGCCGCTGCACGGCCTGGCCGTCGTCCCGATCCCGGGCACCCGCAGGCGCAGCCGGATCGAGGAGAACGCGGGCGCGACCCGTCTCATCCTGACCGAGAGCGAGATGCGGCTCCTGGAGTCGATCGCCGCCCAGGTCGCGGGCAGCCGCTACGCCGACATGACCTCCACCTCGGCCGGGCGCGCGTAGCACCACGTCAGGGGCTCAAAGGGGGCCGGGCCGTGCCCCGGCCGGACCTGGCGCGTGCGCGGTGGCCGGGTCGGGCAGGGGCCGGCAGCGCTGCCGGGCGGCGGGGTGCGCGGTCGGCGGCGGGCGGTCGCAGGCCCGTCACAGCTCCTCCAGCAGCTCCGCCTTCTTCGCCGTGAACTCCTCGTCCGTCACCAGCCCCGCCTTGTGCAGCTCCCCGAGGTGGCGGATCGAGTCCGCGACATCCGCCGGGTCCCGGCGCGGGACGGCGAGCGCCGGTACGGGGACCGCCGCGCGGCTGCCGGTCGTCCCCTGGACCGCTTCGAGCACGGCCGCCGCGAAGGGCAGCGACTCGTGCACCGGGCCGTAGCCGAGCCCGAAGACGACGGCAGCGGGGTCGTGGTCGGCGCGGGCGGCGGCGTCCGCACCCCCCGCGCCGTCGGGGCCGGGGGCCCCCGGCGCACCGTCGCGTCGCAGCAGCCGCAGATAGCCGTCGAAGAGGTCGGGGGAGCGCCACTCGACCCCTTGCAGGTCCGCGACCGGGACGTTCTGGTCGCCGGCCTTCCACTTCGCGGAGGAGGCACCGGTCCTGAACCAGCGGAACAGCACCCGCTCCCCGTCGAAGGACGCCTTGCCGTCGTACGCCTTGAAGTGCAGCGGAGGCTCGGGCGCGGCCACGAGGTAGCGCTCGGCGGGCTCCTCGCGACGCAGCAGGCGGTCCCGGGACAGCGCCGAGCGCAACTCGTCGGCGCAGTAAGCGGCCAGGGGCTCGCGCTCCGCGGGCAGCACCAGCCGGTACGGATCGACGCTCTCTCTGAGCTGGCCCGCCGCGGCCTGCGCCAGCGGATCCGCGCCCGCTCTCGGCACGGCGTGCAGCACCACCGTCCCGCGCTTCCCCGGGGCCAGCGTCACCGACTCCAGCGCCTCGTGGGGGACACGGCGTTCGCCCAGCGCCCCCAGCGCCTGGAACAACTTCGGTGTCCTGATCCCCCGTTCGAAGCGGATGAGCACGGAGTCGCTCTCGAACTCCCAGGTGGCATGGAGCCCCGTCAGCACATCACCCATACGCTTCATCGTAGGCGGCGCGCGCTGTGGCGTCCCCTGCCCGGGCGCGCGATTTCTACGCGCGTCGGCGCGGTGGGGCAGTCAGCGGGACGCCGGTTCGGCCCCTGGCACCGGGTCAGCCCGTGGCGCCGGCTCCGCTCCGGCAGGACGCGCCACCATCGGCACAGCTCACGGCGCGGTACGAGGCGACGCCGATGTCCGCGAAGTTGTCGAGGCTCTCCGTGCCGGGCTTGAAGTAGCCGGTGTGCCCGACCGCGCCATACGCCGAGACGACCCTGGCCCCGAATCCCCTGGCCACCGGGTCCGCGCCGTGCCCGAGGCCGCCCACCGCGAGATACGGCACGTCCTGGATCCAGTCGTCGCCGTCCCGCGTCGCCCAGACGTGTGCGTTCGTGCGCAGCTGCGCCGCGTTGCCGACCCGCATGCCGGGGCTGCCCGCGACGGCCACGTCGGTGACGCGGGCGGGCAGGGCGTGCGCGGCGACGCCGCACACGACGGAGCCGTAGCTGTGGCAGAAGAGGGAGACCTCCGATGTGCCCGGCAGCGCGGCGGTGAGCGCGGCGAGCCGCACGGCGCCGTCCTCGGCGAGCTTGCCGATCGCCGCGTCCATGCCGAGCCCGGCGGGCGAGGTGTAGTCGGCCCAGGCGATGACCGCCGTGGGCGTGCTGGGTGCGACGGCGCGCTCGGCCGCGTACAGCGACTCGGCCATGCCCGCCGGGGCGGTGTACCAGTTGTCGGACTTCTCGAAGGTCAGGATGTTCGTGTCCACGCCGGGCACGACGACCGAGACCCGCTTCGCCTGGTCGAGGTCGCCGAGCACCTCGGCGACCCGGCCGTTGCCCGACGGGTCGAACGCGAGGATCTGCCGGTCGCCGCCGAGCATCGACTCGTAGCGTTCCACGCGCCGGCTCGCCACCAGCCGGCCCTCGCTCGACAGTCTGCCGTCGCGCACGCGCTCCTCGTCGGCCTCCCGCGCCCGCATCAGTGCCAGCCGGTTCGCCTGGTAGCGCAGGGTGACCGGGGCGCCGTTGAGATTGCCGACCACGAGCGGATACTTCGCCGCCAGCCTGGCCTGCTCCGCGGCGCTGAGCGATGCGAAGAACGCGGCCAGCAGCTTCGGCGGCGCGGTCGGGGACGGCAGGTGACGGGCGCCTATCCGGCCCTTCTCCCATGCGTTGAGCGCGACCTTCAGCGGCTCGCCGGGGCCGCGATGATTCGCCACGGCGGTCCAGCCGGTCGTCGTCAGCATCACGAACACCACGGCGAGGGCGAGGACGGCGCGCCATGCGTTGAGGGTGGGGGATGACTCGAAGGAATTCACTGCCTACCAGCGTAGAGGGCTGATCAGGGGCTTCGCGACGAGGGTGGGAGAGATCACCCGTCAGGGGGGATTGAACCGTCGGTAACCTAACCCGCCGTGGAGTTCCGATGCACGCTCCGGCGTGTCGCGGAGGGGTGGCCGACAGGCCGTGGCGCCCATGGTGCCGGGCCCGAACGGGCGAAGGGCGCGGCGGGGGGATTTTCTGCGCGGGCGTTCGCGCGGTGGGAGAAAAATTCATCCGAACGGGCTCTGGCCGACCGGCCCGGTGCTGTGCGTGCGGACGGACCGTCCCCCCCGCCGCCGCAGTGACTTTCGGTGATATTTCACTGAGGGCGGCGCGCTTGGTCGTGGTCGTGGCGGACCCACGCGCACCTGGTGGATCAGCGCGCTCCGTGCCCCGAGGCGGCGGTCGTGGCGGTTCTTGTCGCTCCGCTGACGGATCTCGGCGCCCGTACGGACGCGAGCGACCGAAGGGTGCCCCTTCCACGTCAGCGATGAGATGACCCGACGTCAACCTCCGACCGCTTTGGGGGCCGCCGAAAGGTTCCGGCGGGCCGGTCGCCTATCAGGGTGGAGGGCGCCGCCGGGCCTTCCGTGGGCACGGCCTCGCAGGTCAGGGTGGTGGTGATCGAATTCGTACGACACGGGGGTTCATCCGAAATGCGCCGCACCACGTTCATGTCCGGGCTCACGCACCGGCTCATGTCCGCACTCACCTCACCGGGTACGGCGAAGGCCGCCACCGTCGGGGCGCTCGCCCTCACCGCGCTGTTGCCGCAGACCGTCTCCGCCGCGCCCGCCGGCCACTCCGCCGCCGCGGCCCCCACCGCGGCGGCCAGACGGGGGGACTGCGCCGCCGGGGAGCTGTGCCTGTGGGAGCAGGAGGAATTCAAGGGCGTACGGCGCGTCCACGACCTGTCCGACACCGACATCGACAGCTGCGTACCGCTTCCGGTCGGCGTCACCGTGCACTCGCTGGCCAACCGCACCGGGCGGCCCGTGACCACGTACCAGTCCGCCGAGTGCGGGACGACCGGGCAGTTCGAGACCTATCCGGGCGGGGGCACCTGGACACCGCGCTCGCCCTACCGCGTCCGTGCCTTCAAGATCTGGGAAAGGTGAGGAACGGGAAGCGGGGGCGGCCGGCTCCGCGAGCCCGCCGCCCCCGCACCACCTCACTCGTGCGGCGCTGCCGCGCGTGGTGGCGGACCGCGCGCTCAGGCGTCCCCGCCGGCCGCGCCCGGGTCGGCCGCCGACGCGTCCAGCAGCCGGTAGCGGTCGATCGCCTGCTTCAGCGCCGAGCGGTCGACCTTGCCCTCCCCGGCCAGCTCCGTCAGCACCCCGAGCACGATCGACTGCGCGTCGATGTGGAAGTACCTGCGGGCCGCGCCCCGGGTGTCCGCGAAACCGAAACCGTCCGCGCCCAGCGACTGGTACCGGCCCGGGACCCAGCGCGCGATCTGGTCGGGAACCGAACGCATCCAGTCGGAGACCGCCACGAACGGCCCCTCCCCACCGGAGAGCTTGCGCGTCACGTACGGCACACGCTGTTCCTCCTCCGGGTGCAGCAGATTGTGCCGTTCCACGTCCACGGCCTCGCGGCGCAGCTCGTTCCAGGACGTCGCCGACCAGACGTCGGCCCTGACGTTCCACTCCTCGGCGAGGATCCGCTGCGCCTCGACCGCCCACGGCACGGCCACGCCGGACGCCATGATCTGCGCGGGGATCGAGCCTTCCTCGCCCCGCCGGAAGAGGTGGATGCCCTTGACGATGCCGTCCACGTCGACGTCGGCGGGCTCCGCCGGATGCTGGATCGGCTCGTTGTAGACCGTCAGGTAGTAGAAGACGTCCTCGCTGTCGGGCCCGTACATCCGGCGCAGACCGTCCTTGACGATGTGCGCGATCTCGAAGCCGTAGGCGGGGTCGTACGCCACACACGCCGGGTTGGTCGAGGCCAGCAGCTGGGAGTGTCCGTCCGCGTGCTGGAGCCCCTCGCCGGTCAGCGTCGTACGCCCGGCGGTCGCACCCAGTACGAAGCCGCGCGCGAGCTGGTCGGCCATCTGCCAGAACTGGTCGCCGGTCCGCTGGAAGCCGAACATCGAGTAGAAGACGTACACCGGGATCAGCGGCTCGCCGTGCGTGGCGTACGAGGAGCCGGCCGCGATCAGCGACGCCGTGCACCCCGCCTCCGAGATGCCGTCGTGCAGCATCTGCCCGGTCGGGGACTCCTTGTACGCGAGCAGCAGCTCGCGGTCGACCGACTCGTACTGCTGGCCCAGCGGGTTGTAGATCTTGGCGCTCGGGAAGAACGAGTCCATCCCGAAGGTGCGGTACTCGTCGGGGGCGATCAGCACGAAACGCCTGCCGATCTCCTTGTCCCGCATCAGGTCCTTGAGCAGCCGGACGAAGGCCATCGTGGTGGCGATCGACTGCTGCCCCGATCCCTTCTTCACCGCCGCGTACGTCTTGTCCTCGGGGAGCGTCAGGGGCTTCGCCCGCACCACCCGGGTCGGCACGTACCCGCCCAGCGACTTGCGCCGGTCGTGCATGTACTGGATCTCTTCCGAGTCCTTGCCGGGGTGGTAGTACGGCGGCGCGCCGTCCTCCAGCTCCCGGTCGGAGATCGGCAGATGCAGCCGGTCCCGGAAGCCCTTGAGGTCGGCGACCGTCAGCTTCTTCATCTGGTGGGTCGCGTTGCGGCCCTCGAAGTTCGGTCCCAGCGTCCAGCCCTTGACGGTCTGCGCCAGGATCACCGTCGGCTGGCCCTTGTGCGCCTTGGCGGCCGCGTACGCCGCATAGACCTTCTTGTGGTCGTGACCGCCGCGGCCCAGATGCAGGATCTGGTCGTCGGACATGTTCTCGACCATGGCGCGCAGCCGCTGGTCGTCGCCGAAGAAGTGCTGGCGGATATAGGCGCCGGTCTCGGTGGCGTACGTCTGGAACTGACCGTCCGGTGTGGTGTTCAGCCGGTTGACCAGCACGCCGTCGCGGTCCTGCGCGAGCAGCGGGTCCCAGGAACGGTCCCAGACCAGCTTGATGACGTTCCAGCCGGCGCCGCGGAACTGCGACTCCAGCTCCTGGATGATCTTGCCGTTGCCGCGTACCGGGCCGTCGAGGCGCTGGAGGTTGCAGTTCACCACGAACGTCAGGTTGTCCAGGCCCTCACGGGCGGCGATGGACAGCTGGCCCAGCGACTCGGGTTCGTCCATCTCGCCGTCGCCGAGATAGGCCCATACGTGCGACGCGGAGGTGTCCGCGATACCGCGCGCCTCCAGGTAGCGGTTCATGCGCGCCTGGTAGATGGCGCCGAGCGGGCCGAGGCCCATCGAGACCGTCGGGAACTCCCAGAAGTCCGGCATCAGCCGTGGATGCGGATAGCTGGACAGTCCGTACGGGGCCTTCGACTTCTCCTGGCGGAACGCGTCGAGCTGCGCCTCGCTCAGCCGGTCGAGCAGGAAGGCGCGGGCGTAGATGCCGGGGGAGGCATGGCCCTGGAAGAAGATCTGGTCGCCGCCGTCGCCACCGTCCTTGCCCCGGAAGAAGTGGTTGAAGCCCACGTCGTACAGGGAGGCGGAGGAGGCGAAGGTGGCGATGTGGCCGCCGACCCCGATCCCGGGACGCTGCGCGCGCGAGACCATCACGGCGGCGTTCCAGCGGGTGGCGTTGAGGACCTTGCGCTCGATCTCCTCGTTGCCGGGGAAGAACGGCTCGTCCTTGGTGGCGATGGTGTTGACGTAGTCCGTACTGCGCATCTCGGGGACGGCGACACGCTTCTCGCGTGCGCGCTCGATCAGCCGGAGCATCAGATAACGGGCGCGCTCGCGGCCGCGCTCGTCGACCGCTGCGTCGAGCGAGTCGAGCCATTCCTGGGTCTCTTCGGGATCGAAGTCCGGGACCTGGCTGGGAAGGCCGCCAATGATGATCGGGTTGCGATCGGATCCGGAAGCCACGCTTTTCCTTCACTGTTCGGTCGGGGGCGGGGGGCGGAGCTGGGGCACGTACGCCGCATCCATCGTGTACCGCGGCGCCGAGAAACGTCATCTCTACCGAGGGGTAACCCATGCTCGCCGGGCAATCCCCGGAAAATCCCGCCCCGGCCCGCAGGTCGTGCCGGTTCAAATCGCAACCTTACGCCCAACCCGTCCATGCGTTCTGTTCGGTCGTTCGGGTCTGATTGATGTACCGAAACGGCATAACATGGCAAAGAAGGAGGAAGTGTATGGCCTGCGTCACAGCGGGTGGGGGCGAAGTGGCAGGAGATGCCACGAAGGGGCCCGGATCGTCACCGTTTCGGCGGTCTCGGCAGCCGGGTACTTGCGCGATCCGCTCCGCCCGTGTGGACTACGGCCAATGCCCCGCGTACGCGCGCGGCCGAAGCATTTATCCGAAACATGATCAGGAGGCAATCCGTGAGCGCGACCGCGGACCACGCGGAGGAACGGACCAACCTTGCCGCGAGGCTTGGGTTCGAACCCGGACAGGTGGTCCAGGAGATCGGCTACGACGACGACGTCGAGCAGGAGCTCCGCGAGTCCATCGAGGCCATCATCGGCCAGGAGCTCGTCGACGAGGACTACGAGGACGTGGCCGACGCCGTCCTGCTCTGGTTCCGTGACGAGGACGGCGACCTTACGGACGCGCTGGTGGACGCCATCGGTTTGATCGAGGACGGCGGCGTGATCTGGCTGCTGACGCCCAAGACGGGCCGTGACGGCTACGTCGAACCGAGCGACATCAACGAGGCGTCCCAGACGGCGGGTCTGTCCCAGACCAAGAGCGTCAGCGTCGCCAAGGACTGGGCCGGAAGCCGGCTCGTCACGCCCAAGGCGGCGAAGTCCAAGCGCTGACTCCGAGCGCCGCTACGAGCGCGCAAGACGCAGCAGCCCGGGGCCCCTGGCCCAGCACGCAGCCTTGAGGGCCCCCGCCGACCCCAGTCGGTGGGGGCTCCGTGCTCACGGACCCGGCGCGGGGCCGGGCGTGGAGCGGATCGTTAGGGTGGACGGCGACTGTCGAGCCCGCACCGAGAAGGACGTGCACGCATGGCGATCGAGGCCGGCGCCCCCGCCCCCGACTTCACCCTCAAGGACAACCACGGACGGACCGTCCGCCTGTCCGACCTGCGCGCGCCCGGCGAGGCCAGGAACGTCGTGCTGGTCTTCTACCCCTTCGCCTTCACCGGCGTCTGCACCGGTGAGCTGAGCGCCCTGCGCGACCGGCTGTCCTCGTTCGTCAACGACGACACGCAGCTGCTCGCCGTCTCCAACGACTCCATCCACACCCTGCGCGTCTTCGGCGAGCAGGAGGGCCTGGAGTACCCGCTGCTGTCGGACTTCTGGCCGCACGGCGAGGTCTCGCGCGCCTACGGCGTCTTCGACGAGGAGAAGGGGTGCGCGGTGCGCGGGACCTTCCTCATCGACAAGACGGGCACGGTGCGCTGGACCGTCGTCAACGACCTCCCGGACGCCCGGGACCCGGACGCGTACCTCGCGGCCCTGGCCGCGCTCTGAGCCCGGCCGGCCGCCGTCGCCGGCTCCCTTCCGACGCGACCGTCGAAAACGCGCACGCGACTGTCGAAATCGTGTCGTATCGGGGAACCCGTCACTAGGATCCAGACGTTGATCGAGTGGCAACGCACCAAGGGGCGCCCGGCTCGCTCGCCGGCCCCAAACCATAGGGAGGACTCGTGGGAGTCAGTCTCAGCAAGGGCGGCAACGTCTCGCTGACCAAGGCCGCGCCCAACCTGACCGCGGTCACCGTGGGTCTGGGCTGGGACGCCCGCACCACCACCGGCAGCGACTTCGACCTCGACGCCAGCGCCCTGCTGACGAACACCGAGGGCAAGGTCACCGCCGACGGGAACTTCGTCTTCTTCAACAACCTCAAGAGTCCTGACGGCTCCGTCGAGCACACCGGTGACAACCTCACGGGTGAGGGCGAGGGCGACGACGAGGCGATCAAGGTCAATCTGGCCGGGGTCCCCGCCGATGTCGACAAGATCGTCTTCCCCGTCTCCATCTACGAGGCGGAGAGCCGGCAGCAGTCCTTCGGCCAGGTACGCAACGCCTACATCCGCGTGGTCAACCAGGCCGACAACAACGAGCTGGCGCGCTACGACCTCACCGAGGACGCCTCGACGGAGACGGCGATGGTCTTCGGTGAGCTGTACCGCAACGGCGCGGAGTGGAAGTTCCGCGCGATCGGCCAGGGGTACGCCTCGGGCCTGCGCGGCATCGCGCAGGACTTCGGCGTCAACGTCTGAGCCACCGAACAAGAGGGCCCGGGCGGTCCGGGCCACTCGACTCCTGCGTGTCCGGCGTCGCACCGCGAGTGCGGCGCCGCACACGTTTCGTACCGAATCCGCGTCACGCGGGCCCCGGTCCGTGACGGACCGCACGATCACCGGTTTCGCATGATCGGTCGGGGAACGGGCAGGACGTCAGGCGCGTCCTGACCTACGCACCACCCACCACCTCGGGGAGGACTTCACATCATGGGCGTCACACTCGCCAAGGGAGGCAATGTCTCCCTCTCCAAGGCCGCGCCGAACCTCACCCAGGTGCTGGTCGGGCTCGGCTGGGACGCGCGCTCCACCACCGGAGCCGACTTCGACCTCGACGCCAGCGCGCTGCTCTGCCAGAACGGCCGTGTGATGGGCGACGAATGGTTTGTCTTCTACAACAATCTGACCAGTCCGGACGGTTCTGTCGAGCACACCGGTGACAATCTGACCGGTGAGGGGGAGGGCGACGACGAGTCGATCCTCGTCGACCTCTCCAAGGTCCCGGCCCACTGCGACAAGATCGTTTTCCCGGTCTCGATCCATGACGCCGACAATCGGGGCCAGACATTCGGCCAGGTCGCCAATGCCTTCATCCGTGTGGTCAACCAGGCCGACGGACAGGAACTCGCGCGGTACGACCTGAGCGAGGACGCCTCGACCGAAACGGCGATGATCTTCGGCGAGCTGTACCGCTACGGCGGCGAATGGAAGTTCCGGGCCGTTGGCCAGGGGTACGCGTCCGGGCTGCGGGGCATCGCCCTAGACTTCGGGGTCAACGTTTCGTAAAGCAGTGCTCTGCACGGGGGAAATCCCGTTAACACAAAATGGGGTAGCCAGTGATCCTGAAAACCTTCGGCTGGTCGTTCGCCATCACGGCGCTCGGCCTCGCCTTCGCCGCCTGGCAGTGGGGGTGGCAGGCGTTCGGGATCGTGCTGATCCTGTCGGTCCTGGAGATCTCCCTGTCGTTCGACAACGCGGTCGTCAACGCCGGAATCCTGAAGAAGATGAATGCCTTCTGGCAGAAGATCTTCCTCACGGTCGGTGTTCTCATCGCCGTCTTCGGCATGCGACTGGTGTTCCCCGTGGTCATCGTGGCCATCAGCGCCAAGGTCGGCCCCATCGAAGCCGTCGAACTGGCGGTGCAGAACCCGGAGCGGTACGAGGACCTCGTCACCGACGCGCATCCGGCCATCGCCGCCTTCGGCGGTATGTTCCTGCTGATGATCTTCCTGGACTTCATCTTCGAGGACCGGGACATCAAGTGGCTGAGCTGGCTGGAGCGTCCGCTGGCCAAGCTCGGCAAGGTCGACATGCTGTCGGTCTGCGTCGCGCTGATCGTCCTCCTCGTCGCGGCGATGACCTTCGCGACCGACGCCCACACCAGCACCGGGTACCAGGACAAGTCCGCCACCGTGCTGCTCGCGGGCATCGCCGGCCTGATCACGTATCTCGTGGTGGGCGGGCTCTCCGGCTACTTCGAGGACAAGCTGGAGGAGGACGAGGAGCGTGAGCACGAGGAGGAGGAGAGGGCCAAGGCCGAGGGCAAGCAGGTCTCGGTGGCCGGCATGGCGGGCAAGGCCGCGTTCTTCCTCTTCCTGTACCTCGAAGTCCTCGACGCCTCCTTCTCCTTCGACGGGGTGATCGGCGCCTTCGCCATCACCAACCACATCTTCTGGATGGCGCTCGGTCTCGGCATCGGCGCGATGTACGTCCGTTCGCTCACGGTCTACCTGGTCCGCGAGGGCACCCTGGACGACTACGTCTATCTGGAGCACGGCGCCCACTACGCGATCGGCGCGCTGGCCGTGATCCTGCTCGTCACCATCGAGCACTCCATCAACGAGATCGTCACCGGTCTGGTCGGCGTCGTGCTCATCGCCGCCGCCTTCTGGTCCTCCGTGCGCCGCAACAAGGCGCTGGAGGCCGAGGGCGGGGACAAGAACGGGGACAAGACGGCGCTCCACGTCTGAGATCATGCGCCGGTGAGCCCTCATATGAGCCGGTCCTCCGGGGTGTGATTCACCGGGGATTGAGGGAACGCTGTCCACGGGGCGGTCGCGAGGCGCGAGCCTGCGGCCGCCCCGTGACTGTGCGCCGGGTATGGCGAGTTGACGACAGAGATGGGGTGGGGGCATGGCCTTCTGGGACAACCTGTGGCCGGGGCAACGGGCGTCGCAATTCGATTCGGGCAACGCCGCGTCCAACTCCATTGAGCTGACCAAGCGGCATCCGACGGTCTCGCTCTCCAAACAGGGCGCGGCGACCGGGAACCTGCGGGTCAACCTCTCCTGGCAGATGCGTACATCGGACATCGGGGAGCGGTCCCGGCAGAGCGGCCGGCTGCTGAGCAACCCGCTCAAACTCTTCAAACCGGAGGTCGTCCAGGCACACACCCAGGGCGTCGTCAATGTGGACCTCGACCTGGGCTGCATGTACGAACTGACCGACGGCAGCAAGGGCGTGGTGCAGCCGCTGGGCAACTTCCTCGGCGACCTCAACGGGCCGCCGTACGTCAAGCTCAGCGGGGACGACCGGTTCGGCGCTGGCTCGGGGGAGACGGTCTACGTCAACCTCGACCAGCGGGAGAACATCCAGCGGCTGCTGTTCTTCGTCTACATCTACGACCAGACGCCAGCCTTCGACCGTACCCGTGCGCATGTCACGCTCTATCCGAGCAATGGCCCGCGCATCGAGATAGACCTCGACGAGCACGAGCCGCAGGCCCGTTCCTGCGCGGTGTTCTCGCTGGACAAGGTGAAGGGCGAGCTGGTCGTGCGCCGCGAGGTGAAGTACGTGTACGGATTCCAGGCGGAACTGGACCGGCTGTACGGATGGGGCCTTCAGTGGGGGCGCGGCTTCAAGACGAAGACCTGAGCGGGACGAGGGGCTGACCAGGCCGAAGGTCCGAACGAACACGTCGCAGGTCCGGGCCCGGGGAGAACGGGAGCCGAGCGGTGGCTTCGCCCGGCCGTCCGCGCGGTCCGGGCCGCCCCGTCACTGCCGCAGGAACTGCGGCCCCATCGGGGGCAGCCGGAAGTTGGGGTCGGGGGCGGGCGCGGCGGCCGCCGCCGGCTGCGGGTAGCCGTACGCGGGCTGCGGCGGCGCCGACACCGGCTGCGGGTAGCCGTACGGTGGCGGGGAAGCGGGCAGGGCGGGCTGCGGGTAGCCGTACCCGGCTCCGTCCGCCGGCAGCTCGGGTGGCAGGTCCGGCGACGGCGGAGCGCCCGTGGCGGGGTCGGGGATCGGGATGAGGCGGGTGGGCGCGTCGGCCGAGGCGACGGCGTCCGCGTCGGCCCCTCCCGCCTCCCCGGACTCCTCCGACTCGTCCACCGAGATGCCGAACGCCGTGGCCAGACCGACCAGACCGGTCGGGTAGCCCTGCCCCACCGCCCGGAACTTCCAGCCGTCCCCGCGCCGGTACAGCTCGCCGCAGATGATCGCGGTCTCCTCGCCGGTCTCCGGCTGCACATCGAAGACCGCCAGCGGCTCGCCGTCGGCCGAGCCCGCGTCGTACAGCAGTATCCGCAGGTCGTCCACGTGCTGGAAGCTCGCCCCGTCCGACGAGGCGGCGAGCACCACTTGGTCGACCGACGCGTCCAGCGCACCGAGATCGGCCTCGACGGTATCCGTCAGCATCTCGCCGACCTGCTTCTTCGGCAGCCGCCGCACCAGTCCCGACGGATGGCGCGGCTGGTTGTAGAAGACGAAGTCCTCGTCGGAACGCACCCGGCCCCCGGCTCCGAGCAGCAGGGCGGACGCGTCCACGTCGGGGACCCCGGGGCCGGGGGACCAGTGCAGCACGGCCCGTACGGCCATGGTGTCGAGCGGGACGTTCGAGCCCTTGAGCATCGCGTGCGTCATGCGAATCATCCTGCCTTCCCCGACCCCGCGCGGACAACGCGGGGCCCCGTCCGGCACGCCGTGGGATCGCGGGGGAGAGCCGGCGCCCTCGGCGCGGCCGTGGCGTGATGTGGACGAGTTACCGGGAATTCATCAACCCGGGGAACTCTTGACACCCGCTCGTACGTACTATTACCGGCCACCTGACCGACAGGCCATTAAGGCAGCACGGGGGATTGAAATGCGTCATTTCGGGCATATCCCGCCCACTGCCCGAGAGGGCCTGTTCCATCAGGAGCCGTGCGACTTCACCGCCGACTCCCCCGCACCCCTGCTCTCCGCCGCCCTCGGCGCGACGCTCTACAGCCCCGCGACCCGGCCCAGGCTCGCGGACGACGTGCTGAAACAGGCCGGGCGCGGTGTGGTCTCCATGGTGCTCTGCCTGGAGGACTCCATCCACGACTCCGAGGTGGCGGACGCCGAGGCCAATCTCGTGCGGCAGTTCGCCGACCTCGACGGGCGCGGCGTCGGGACCCCGCTGCTGTTCATCCGGGTCCGTGAGCCCGAGCAGATCCCCGACCTGGTGCGCAGGCTCGGACAGACCGTGCGGCTGCTGTCCGGATTCGTGCTCCCCAAGTTCACCGAGGAGCGCGGCGTCCCCTTCCTGGAGGCCCTCACGGAGGCGGAGAGCGCCTGCGGACGCACGCTGTACGCGATGCCGGTGCTCGAATCCCCCGAGCTGCTCCACCTGGAGACCAGGACCCGCACCCTCACCGGCATAGCGGGAGTCGTCGACAAGTACCGCGACCGAGTGCTCGCGCTGCGCCTCGGCGTCACCGACTTCTGCTCCGCCTACGGCCTGCGCCGGTCGCCCGACATGACGGCGTACGACGTCCGGATCGTGGCCGCCGTCATCGCGGACGTCGTCAATGTGCTGGGGCGCGCCGACGGCTCCGGCTTCACGATCACCGGCCCGGTCTGGGAGTACTTCCGGCTCCAGGAACGCATGTTCAAACCGCAGCTGCGCCGCAGTCCCTTCCTGGAGGGCCGCGCGGAGGAGCTGCGGACGAACCTCATCGAGCACGACCTCGACGGACTGCTGCGCGAGATCGCGCTCGACCGCGCCAACGGCCTTCAGGGCAAGACCTGCATCCACCCCTCCCATGTGCCGCCCGTGCACGCGCTCTCGGTCGTCAGCCACGAGGAGTTCAGCGACGCCCGGGACATCCTGCGGCCCGAGCGCGACGGCGGCGGAGTGCTGCGTTCCGCGTACACGAACAAAATGAACGAGGTGAAGCCGCACCGCGCCTGGGCCGAGCGCACACTGCGCCGCGCCGAGGTCTTCGGCGTGGCGCGGGAGGACGTCGGCTTCGTGGAGCTGCTCGCGGCGGGCCTGGTGGAGTGAGCGCCGGGGAGCGGGCCGGCCGCGCCGGCGGGACCGGGGCGGCACTGTCACACGCGTCGAAGGGCGCGCCGAAGGAAGAGATCGTCAACATGGTGTGGTCGGGCACATGGGTCGCCGAGCGGCTCGGAATCGAACTGGCCGGGGGCGAGGGGCTGCGGGACCTGCTGGGGCTGGCGCTGCGCCGCAACCCCAGGCGGGCGCACCTCCTTGTCTCGAATGTGCTGGGCAAGCATGTGCCCCAGCGCCCCGAGGTCGTATACGGCACCGGCGTGGCACTCGGGGAGCGTGTGGCGGAGCTGCTGGGCGACCGGACGGAGCGCGCGGTGGTGCTCGGGTACGCGGAGACCGCCACCGGGCTCGGGCACGCCGTGGCCGACGGGATGCGCCTCGCCCCGTACCTCCACTCCACCCGCCGCCCGGTGCCGGGTGTGGAGCGGGCGGGCGGCTTCGAGGAGTCGCACTCCCACGCGACCTCGCACCTGCTGCTGCCCGAGGACCCCGGGCTGCTCGCCACGGACGGGCCGCTGGTGCTGGTCGACGACGAGTTCTCCACGGGCAACACCGTGCTCAACACGATCCGCGCGCTGCACGGACGCTATCCGCGCGCCTGGTACGTGATCGTCGCGCTGGTCGACATGCGCTCGGCGGCCGACCAGGGGCGGCTCGCGGAGTTCGCCGGGGAGATCGGCGCCCGGGTCGACCTGGTCACGCTCGCCTCCGGAACGGTCCGGCTGCCGGACGGGGTGCTGGAGAGGGGCCGCGCGCTGGTGGCGGAGTACGAGGGCGGGGAGACGGGGAGCGCTCGCGCGCAGGCCCCTGCCGGGTCCGCCGCGGCTTCCTCCGTGACCCGGATCGCGCTCGGCTGGCCCGCCGGGGTCCCCGACGGCGGGCGGCACGGCTTCACCCCGGAGCACCGGGCCCGGCTGGAGTCCGCGCTGCCCGCCATGGCGGCGGACATCGCAGCCGAGCTGGGGCACGACGCCCGGCGCGTACTGGTGCTGGGCTTCGAGGAGCTGATGTACGCCCCGCTCCGGCTGGCCGAGGCACTGGAACGCGGATCGGGTGAACGCGTCGAGGTGCGGTACTCGACCACGACGCGTTCGCCCGTACTCGCCGTCGACGACCCCGGCTACGCGATACGCAGCCGGCTCGTCTTCCCCGCGCACGACACGGCGGCCCTCTCCGCGGAGGAGCGGACCGGCGACCGGTACGCGTACAACGTGGCGGGCGGCGGCTTCGACGCCGTCGTGGCCGTCGTCGACTCCCCGGCGGACTCGCCCGAACTGCACGCTCCCGACGGGCTGCTGGCCCTCCTCGGCGCTCACATACCGCGCGTCGTGCTGGCCGTCGTGCCCTCGTACGTCCCGGCGCACGCGCTTCCCGGGCCCCGGAAAGCGCGGAATCCCCAGGGGCTCCGGGAACAACCCGTCAGCGCCCGGCAACCCGCCATCAGCTCCCAGGAACCCGCCATGCTGCCCGACCCCCTCCGTGGTCCCGCCTTCTCCTCCTACGCGCCCGACGACGTCGGCTGGCTGCTCCAGGACCTGTCCGACGTGGAGCTGGAGGCACCGACCGAGGAGCGCGAGGAGGCGATCCAGAACGGCGGCGCGCACTACGCCGAATCCCTCCCCGTCGAATACCAGCCCGACGACCGGTACCAGCGCCTCTTCCGGTCCGCGCTGGAGACCTCGGCCGCCCGGATCGCCCGCGCCGTCGGCACCGTCACCGAGACCGTGCTCGCCGAGCGCTCGCCCCGGCCCGTACTGGTGTCGCTGGCCCGCGCCGGCACGCCCGTCGGGGTGCTGATGCGCCGCTGGGCGCAGCACCGCCACGGCCTCGACCTGCCGCACTACGCCATCTCCATCGTGCGCGGCCGGGGCATCGACACCAACGCCCTGCGCTGGCTCGCCGCCCATCACGACCCCGCAGACGTCGTCTTCGTGGACGGCTGGACGGGCAAGGGCGCCATCACCCGCGAACTGGCCGAGGCACTGGCCGAGTTCAACGGGCGCAGCGGCCTCGCCGGCCCCGGCGACGACTCCGCCGCGCTTCCCGGCGGCTTCGACCCCGAGATCGCCGTCCTCGCGGACCCCGGCGGCTGCGTGCGGACATACGGCACCCGGGAGGACTTCCTGATCCCCTCCGCCTGCCTCAACTCCACCGTGTCCGGGCTGATTTCCCGTACGGTGCTCCGCGCCGACCTGGTCGGTCCCGATGACTTCCACGGCGCGAAGCACTACCGCGAACTGGCCGGCGCCGATGTCTCCGGACACTTCCTGGAGACCGTGGCCGCCCGCTTCGACGAGGTGGCGGACGCGGTGGACGCCGAGGCCAAGGAGCTGCTCGCGGCGGACCGCGCGCCCACCTGGGAGGGCTGGGCGGCCGTCGAGCGGATCAGCGAGGAGTACGGCATCCACGATGTGAACCTCGTCAAGCCGGGCGTCGGCGAGACCACCCGCGTACTGCTGCGGCGCGTCCCCTGGAAGATCCTCGCCCAGCGCGACGCCGGCGCCGACCTCGACCACGTCCGGCTGCTGGCCGAGCAGCGCGGCGTACCGGTGGAGGAAGTCGACGGCCTGCCGTACACCTGTGTCGGGCTGATCCACCCCCGGTACACGCGCGGTGCGACAGGCGCCGACGGCAAGGCGGTGGCCGCGCTGTGAGCACCGACATGAGCACCGCCGCGAGCACCGACATGAGCACCGCCGTGAGCACCGACATGAGCACCGCCGTGAGCACCGCCCCCACGCTGGTCGCCAGCGACCTCGACCGCACGCTCATCTACTCGGCCGGCGCGCTCGGGCTCGCCGTGCCCGACGCCGAGGCGCCGAGGCTGCTCTGCGTCGAGGTGTACGAGAGCCGGCCGCTGTCGTACCTGACGGAGACGGCGGCCGGGCTGCTCGACCGGCTGGCCCGTACGACCGTCTTCGTACCGACGACGACCCGTACACGCGAGCAGTACGGCCGTATCCGTCTGCCGGGCCCGCCGTCGGCGTACGCGATCTGCGCCAACGGCGGGCATCTGCTGGTCGACGGGGTGTCCGACCCGGACTGGCGGCGTCAGGTGACCGCCCGGCTGGCCGACGAGTGCGCGCCCCTCACCGAGGTCCGGGACCACCTGCTGTCCGCCGCCGACCCCGCGTGGCTGCTCAAGGAGCGGATCGCGGAGGACCTCTTCGCGTACCTGGTGGTCGACCGCGCGCTGCTGCCGGCGGGCTGGGTGGCCGAGCTGGCCGAGTGGGCGGGGGGCCGTGGCTGGACGGTCTCGCTCCAGGGCCGGAAGATCTACGCCGTACCGCGACCGCTCACCAAGAGCGCCGCGATGCGCGAGGTGGCGCGCAGGACGGGCGCCGTACGCACGCTCGCCGCCGGGGACTCGCTCCTCGACGCGGATCTGCTGCTGGCCGCGGACCGGGGCTGGCGACCGGGCCACGGGGAGCTGGCCGACGCCGGCTGGAGCGCGCCGCACGTGGAGGCGCTGCGGGAGACGGGCGTCGCGGCGGGCGAGGAGATCCTGCGGCGGCTGGGGGCAGCGGCGGCGGGCGGGAGCGACGAGGCGCCGGTGGCGGCGGCCGGGCGCGGTACGGGCTGAGGCCCGGGGACCCGAGGTCCAGGGACCCGAGGTACGGGGGCCGAGCCACCGGGCCGAGGGCGGGACGTCTCCGGCCCGTCCGGGCCGCCGGCGCGTCGTCCCACCGTTGCGGGGGGCCGACCGGCGTGCGGCGCCGCCCGGACCGTCAGCCGCAGCAGCCGCCTCCGCAGCAGCCGCCCCCGCCACCGGCGGCCGGTGCGGGGGCGCCGCCCTTCGCCGCTCCGCCGACCGCGACGGTGGAGAGCAGCTTCACGGTGTCGTCATGTCCCTCGGGGCACGCGGCGGGCGCCGAGGACTCCGCCATCGGGCGGCTCAGCTCGAAGGTGTCACCACAGGAGCGGCAGCGGTACTCGTAGCGAGGCATGCGCTCAGGCTACGGGACAACCGTTTAGCCGACACCCACCCGGCCGTGCCCGCCCCGCGCCCTGGCGCGCTGTTCGCGGTCGGCCTGCTCCGGGTGGCGGGCGCGCCAGTACGGATTCTCATGCGGGAGCCCGCCGCTGACCCGCCCGTACATGCCGAAGAACATGAGCAGGAGGCCGGCCACGAAGCTGAAGAGCACATTCTGGATGTGGAAGGCGAGGAAGTTGTAACGGGTGTCCAGCAGCGCCAGATTGACGAATCCGCTGGCGATGAAGAGGACGCCGAAGACCAGGTTCAGGGTCGAGGCCGTATTGCCGCCGATCACCATGCCGACGAGGAGCAGCAGCCCGACGCAGATGGACAGCACGCTCAGGGTGCCGTTCGCGTTGAGGCCGATGACCCGCTGACCGCCGGTACCGAAGAAGCCGATCTTGTCGACCAGCCCCAGGATGCCGAAGGCGATCAGGGCGAGCCCCATCAGGCCCGCGCCGATGCGGTAGACCTGGTTGAGGTGGTGGTCGAGGGGGAGCTGGGAGTCGATCCTGACCCGGCGCCGGGGGCTCCGGGGACTCTTGGGGTCATGGTGGGGATAGGGCGGCGGATCGTGCCGTACCACTGCGGGAGGTGTCGCTCGGGTGGCCATGGGGGCGGGCCTCCTTGGGCGGGCGATAGGGGAGGTATCGCGTGCGCTTCATCAAGGATCCGCCGGGCAGGCCGGGGGGACAAGTCGACCATGCGGTGACCTCCGGCCCGGGGGCGCCGGGCCGGGGGCCGTGCCTTCCGTCCCGCGCGAGCGCTCAGCCGCCCCCGCCCCGCTCCTCCCGGATGTCCGAGACCACCCGGGCGGCGGTGTTCCGCACCGCCTCCGTCTCGGTCAGGAACTGCCAGTAGTCGGGGTGGCGGCCCTCCAGGGCGGCGACCGCCCGGTCCAGCCGGGCCACGGAGTCGTCCAGCGGCCGGGCGTGCCGGGGCTCGGGGGTGTGCCGGCCGGTCATGGCCAGGCGCTGGGCGTCCCTGATCGCGAAGCGCGTACGGTCGACCTCCTGCTGCGGGTCCTTCGCCACGGCGTTCAGCCGCCGCAGCCGGTCGCCTGCGGCGGACACCGCCTCGTCCGTACCGTTCAGCAGGGCACGCGCCGTGCTGAGCCGCGAGGTCGCGTCGGCCCAGCGCTGCTCCTCGCGCGCCTTGCCCGCCTCCCGCAGCTTCTCCTCGGCCTGCCGGACGCTGCTCGCCGCCTGCTCCGGGACCTGCTGGAGGTCCTGCCAGCAGGCGGCGCTGAAGCGGCGGCGCAGCTCGCTGAGGACCGGGTCGACGGAGCCGGCCCGGGTCGTCAGAGCCTGGGCGCGGGTACGGAGGGAGACCAGGCGCCGGTCGATCTCCTCGGCCCGCTCGGGCAGCCGCGCTGCCTCCGCCCGTACGGCCTCGGCGGCGCGCAGGACCTGCTCGGCGCGCTGGATCGTCTCCGGCACGCCGTGCCGGCCCGCACCCTGGTTGAGCTTGGTGAGTTCCGGGCCGAGCGCCGCGAGCCGGGCGGCGAGATCGTCGGCGCGCAGTCCGGCGCCGCGCACCTCGTCCAGGGCGTTGCTCGCGGAGAGGAGCGCGGCCCGCGCCCGCTCGACGGCGGGCGCGAGCCGCGCGAGCTGCGTCTCGGCCTTGTCGAGGAGCGGCCCGAGGCCCTGGCCGAACCGGTCCAGGTCGCCCTTGACCCGGTTCAGCGCGTCCTTGGCCGCCGTCAGCTCGTCCCGCGCCCTCGACGCGGCCGACGCCTCCAGATCGTCGCGGTCCAGGTCGTGCCCGTCCACCGCATCGATGTAGCCGTGGCTGACCTCGTCGATCCGCTGTCCCAGCGCGGTGAAGTCATCGGCCGCCCTGCGGGCCGCTGGGGAGCCGTCCACGGCCGTGATCGTCTCTATCGAGATCCGCAGATCGCGCTGCGCCGTGTCCAACTCGTAGAACGCGGCGGCCGCCGCGTCCTTCGCGGCCTGGGCCTCGGCCCGCAGGCTCTCGGCCCGGCCGCCGAACCAGCGCCGCGTCCCCCCGCCGGCGAAGGCGGCCGGCACGGCCGCCACCAGCAGGGGCACGGGGAGCAGCATCAGCGTGAGGACATCCGTGAGGACACCACCCGCGGCACGCGTCTTCGCTCTCGCTCCCACTCCTGCGTGCGGCTGCGCGTGCGCGTGTGTCGCCGTCACATCCCTCTCCCGTGCCGAGATCCGCCATGGCCTGGTCCATTCTCCCACCAGGCGGTGACGAACACACGGGCCGGTCAGTCCGCGCTTCGCACCGTGATCTTCCCGTTGTCGGTGCGGGCCTTCACCGCATGGGCGCTGTTCCTGTCGTTCGGCACGCCCACGTCGATGGAGCCGTTGTCGCTGGATGTCGTCACGGCGTACGAGACGGCCGAACCGTCCGCGCCGGTCCTGGGCAGCTCGATCGCGATCCGCCCGTTGTCGTTGCTGGTGTCCACACGGTCGGGCACCGCGGTCAGCCCGAGCCGTACCGCCCCGTTCCCCGACCTGACGGTCACGGTCCGGGCGGAGATGCCGCGCGCGGTGATGGCGCCGTTGTCGCTCTTGAGGTCGAGCGGTCCGCTGGAGTCCTTGATGTTCACCGCGCCGTTGTCCGACGTCACCTTGAGGGCGGTGTCGAACCCGGTCGCGGTCACCTTCCCGTTGTCCCCGCGCACCGTCACCGCCACCCCGCGCGGCACCTTCACCTCATGGCGGGAGGAGCAGTCGCTCACGACCCCGGAGCACTTCACCTTCAGCGTGAGGGTGTCACCGTCCATCTTCCACACGCCCTTGGGCCCGGTCCCGGCGAACACCCACCCGTCCAGCTGCCGCGCCACCTCGACCGACTTCACCTCGGCGGGTACGAGGTCGATCTCCGCGTTGCCCCCCACGATCGTCAGCGACCGTCCGGAGAAGTCGAAGGACTTCCGCTCCACGGGCGCCCCCGACGGATCGCTCCCGCACCCGCTCATGGTCATCGCGACGATCACTGCCCCGCTCGCCGCGACGAGCGCGCGCGTGCGGTTCCGGCTTGCGGCCACCTTGGGTCCCCCGATTTTTCCGTACGTATGGTCCGTGCGTTTGCGTCCCCTCAGCCTACGAACGAATGCCCCGCTTCCCGATCCGGCTCCCCACCCGGTCCGGGGTGGGGATATCCCCCCTCCCGGCCCGGCCCGGTTCCGACGCGGGTTTGCGGCGGGGCCCCATGGGCCATGTACGCTGTTGCCTCATCCACGGGTGCGTAGCTCAGGGGTAGAGCGCTGCTCTTACAAAGCAGATGTCGGCGGTTCGAAACCGTCCGCGCCCACCAGTTCTTCGAGGGCCCCCGACCGGTCACGGTCGGGGGCCCTCTGTGGGATGTACGGGACGTGTCCGGCGGCTTCAGCGGCCGTGGCCGCCCCGTTCGACGCTGAACGCCGCGTGCAGCCTCCTCGTGTGGTCGACCTCCCGTACCGGACCCGTCAGCGTCACCGCGGCGGTGAGGCGTACGTCCGCGCTGGAGGCCGCCAACCTCAGCTCCAGCGCGCCCGGTTCGACGACGCGGCGCCCGGTGCGGCCGGTGAACGAGGCGAGGTCGGCCGGGACGCTCACCGCGATCCGGGCCCGCTCGTCCGGGGCCAGCGGCAGCCGCAGGTAGCCGATCAGCCGCTGGACCGGCTGCACCACCGAGGCGACGGGGTCGTGCAGATACAGCTGGACGACCTCGGTGCCCGCCCGGTCGCCCGTGTTGCGGACGGTGAAGGACAGCTCCAGTGTGCCGTCCGTGCCGGCGTTCCCGTCCGCCGTCAGCTCCGACCAGTCGAACGTGGTGTACGACAGCCCGTGGCCGAAGGCGAAGTCGGGGGTGGGGTCGATGTTGGACACCTCGCCGGCCCGGGCCAGCGGCGCGGCCAGATACGTGGACGGCTGGGCGCCCGCCAGCCGGGGGACGCTCACCGGGAGGCGGCCCGAGGGCTCCACCCGGCCGCTGAGCACCCGCGCCAGGGCCGGGGCGCCCTCCTGGCCGGGGAAGAAGGACTGCACCACGGCCGCCGCCCCGGTGGCGGCCGGCCCCAGCGCGTACGGCCGCCCGGCCAGCAGGGTCACCACCAGGGGCGTGCCGGCCGCGCGCGTCGCGTCGAGCAGGGCGTTCAGCAACTGGCCCTGGCTGCCCGGAAGTTCCAGGCTCTGCGCGTCGCACCCCTCCCCGCTGGTGCCCCGCCCGAAGAGGCCCGCCCGGTCGCCGAGGGCGGCGATGACGACATCCGCTTCCCGGGCCGCCCGTACCGCCTCGGCGAAGCCGTCGGTGTCGCCGCTGTCGATGCCCGTACCGGCCACCGCGACCACCTCGGCGCCGGGGAACTCCGCCGCCAACGCCTCGTGCAGCGTGGGAAGTTCGATGCCGACGGGGGTGTCCGGGTGCTGGCGGCCGACATGGACGGGGAAGGAGTAGCAGCCCAGCACCGCCAGGGGCGTGGCCGCCTGCGGGCCGATCACCGCGATCCTGGCCGGGCCGCCCGCCAGCGGCAGAATCCCGTCGTTGCGGAGCAGGATCACCGCCCGCTCGGCCAGGCGGCGGGAGATGTCCCGGTGCGCGCGGGAGTCCAGCGTGACGGTGCCGCGCAGCGCGGCCGGGTCGGTGAGGTCCTTTCCGGTGAGGGCGGGCGGACGCGGCGTCCACTCCGGGTCGAGCAGCCCGAGGCCGGCCTTCTGGGTCAGGACACGGCGCAGCGCCCGGTCGATCGTCCCGACCGGCAGCCGCCCGGCGGCCACCGCCTCCCGCAGCGGTTCCCCGAAGGTCTTGACGGTCGGCAGCTCCACGTCCACGCCGGCGCCGAGCGCCGCCGAGGCCGCCTCGCCCCAGTCGGCCGCCACCGCGTGCAGGGTCTTCAGGAAGCCGATCCCGAAGTAGTCGGCCACCACGGTGCCCTCGAAGCCCCAGACATCCCGCAGCAGGCCGGTCAGCAGCTCGTCGCTGGCCGCGCACGGGACG
This sequence comes from Streptomyces sp. NPDC012835, assembly GCF_042900885.1. Classification (NCBI taxonomy): domain Bacteria; kingdom Bacillati; phylum Actinomycetota; class Actinomycetes; order Kitasatosporales; family Streptomycetaceae; genus Streptomyces; species Streptomyces sp. NPDC012835. Next base: position 587,459 of record NZ_JBIBBW010000002.1, on the reverse strand, counting down.
CCGTCGATGTCGTTGTACGCGTGCATCACCGACCGTACGCCGCTCTCCCGCACCGCCATCTCGAACGGCGGCAGGATGACATCGGCCAGCTCCCTCGCGCCCATGCTGACCGGCGCGAGATTGCGCGCGCCGCGCGAGGCCGAGTACCCGGCGAAGTGTTTGAGCGTCGCCACCAGACCGGCCGACTCCAGGCCCCGCACATAGGCCGTGGCGATCGTCCCCACCAGGTAGGGGTCCTCGCCGATGGTCTCCTCGACCCGCCCCCAGCGCGCGTCGCGCACCACGTCGAGTACGGGGGCCAGCCCCTGGTGCAGTCCCACCGACCGCATGTCGCGGCCGATGGCGCCCGCCATCTCCCGTACCAGCTCGGGGTCGAAGGACGCGCCCCAGGACAGCGGGACGGGGTAGGTGGTCGCTCCCCATGCCGCGAACCCCGCGAGGCATTCGTCGTGGGCCATGGCGGGGATGCCGAAGCGGTTGGCGGCGACGATACGTTCCTGGGTGCGCATCAGGGACAGCGCGCCCAGCGCCGGATCGACCGGGACCGTGCCGAACGGCCGGGTCAACTGGCCCAGCCCGTGCGGCAGCAGCTCGTCCAGCGTGGGCGGTACCTCCATCTCGTGCTGGTGCGGGGCGACTTCGGCGCCGTCGGCGGACGCGCCGGCCCACAGCCCGTACAGCTGGGCGATCTTCTCCTCCGTCGTCATGGCGGAGATCAGTTCCTCGACGCGCCGGGCCCGCGTGGCGGCGGTGGCGCCGGCCGGGGCCGTGGTGGTGCTCGTTCGGGTGCTCATGCGGGCGATCACTTTCCTCCGACCCCCATGAGCCCCTGGACCAGGGCACGGCGGGCGAACAGGTAGACGAGCAGGACGGGCACCGTGGACAGCACCACGGCGGCCAGCAGACCGGGGATGTCGATCCCGTGCTCGGTCTGGAAGTTGTAGAGCCCCAGGGTGAGGACCTTGGTCTCCTCGGACTGGGTGAGCACGAGCGGGAACAGGAAGCCGTTCCACGCCTGGAGCGCGGAGAACACCACGACGGTCGCCAGCCCGCCCCGGGACAGCGGGACGACGAGCTGGAAGAAGACGCGGCGGGTGGTGGCGCCGTCGATGGCCATGGCCTCGAAGAGTTCGCCGGTGATGTCGCGCATGGTCCCGGTGAGGATGAGCGCGCAGACGGGCAGACAGAACGCGGCCGTCGGCAGGATGACCCCGATGAGGTTGTCGTAGAGCCCGGCCTTGCTGATCACGTAGAACATCGGGACGATCACGGCCTGCGCCGGGATCGCCAGCCCGAGGAGAAAGAGCCGGAAGATCCTGACACTGCCCCGGCCCCGGCTGCGGACGATCGAGAAGGCCAGCGGAGGCACCAGCAGCAGCACGATGGCGACCACACTGGCCGTGACGATCAGTGTGTTGAGGAAGTAGAGACCGAAGCCGTTGGAGAAGTCCTGCGTGTAGTTGGAGAGCGAGAACGACCGGGGGAACGAGAGGGGCCCGTTCGCGCTGTACTCGCCGCGGCTCTGGACGGTCGCGCCGAGCATCACGTACAGCGGGAAAGCGACCAGGCCGAGCCAGAGCAGGGCGCCGAGGCCGGCGAGGTAGTTGGGCCGCCCCCTCGTGACGGACCCGGTCCTGGAAAAGCGGGGACGGCGGGTCACATGCCCTCCTTCGTGCCGGCCATCTTGTCGTAGCCGGAGACCCGCACCACGATCAGTGAGATGAGTGTGGCCACCACGACCAGCAGCAGCGCGATGGCCGCGCCCTGGCCGAAGTCGAACTCCCTGAACGCCTTCTGGTACATGTAGTAGGCGCTGATGCTGGTGTCCGTACCGGGCCCGCCCTGGGTCAGGATCAGTACGGTGTCGAAGGTGGTGAGCCCGCCCACCACCATGAGGATCACCGACGTGATGATCGAGTTGCGCAGTTGCGGCAGGGTGATGTGGAAGAACCGCCGCACCCGGCCCGCCCCGTCGATCGCCGCCGCCTGATAGAGCACCTCGGGGATCGCGCGCGCCGCGCCCTGGTGGATCAGCGCGTGGAACGGGGTGAACTGCCAGGTCGCCACCAGGACGAGCACCGAGATCGCCCCGGTGCGCGAGCCGAGCAGATTGCCGTCCCCGAAGAGCCAGCGCGCCTGCGCCGGCACCCCGAAGTTGGGATCGAGCAGCGCCCGCCACAGCACGGAGATCGCCGTGGCGGACAGCAGCAGGGGGACGAAGAACACCGCCGACAGTACGGCCCGGTTGCGCTGGCGGCCGGCCGCCCACACACCGAGCAGGACGGACAGGGGCGTCTGGGTGACCACTCCCAGACCGGTGAGCAGCACACTGAGCCAGAGGCTCTTGATCATGACCGGGTCGTCGAGCAGCCCGGTCCAGTTGTCGAAGCCCGTGAACCGGGGCGCCTCCAGACCGTTCCAGCTGGCGAAGGACAACACGGCGACGAGCACCAGCGGGACGATCGCGAACAGGGCGAAGAACAGCGCGGCGGGCAGGGCCCAGCCGATCCCGGGGCGGGCGACCGTATGGCCGGAGGGGCCCCGGTCGGGCCGGGGGCGTTGCCGCCGCCCTTCGCTTTTCACCGGAGAGGTGAGAGCAACCATGGTGGACGTCACTCTCACTCGGTGGACAGGGCCTGCATGGCCTTGATGAAGGCGTCGGCGTCGATCGAGCCGTTGAAGTACTGCTGGATCGCCTGCGTCATCGGGGCGTCGGCGGCCGGCGGGTACGCCTGGTTCCACGACAGCTGGAACGACTCGGCCTTGTCGACCAGGCCGAACTGGTACTTCAGGTAGTCCGGGTTGTCGGCCGAGTCCAGGAATTTCGACGTGTTCGTGGTCGTGGGCAGGTTGCCGATGGCCAGCTGCGCCTTGACGAACTCGTCGGAGTACATCAGCTTGAGGAACTCGGCTATCGCGTCCGCGTGCTTGGTCTTCTTCAGCACCGAGTAGAAGTTGTTGGTGTTGCCGACGATGTCGGCCGGATCGCCCTTGCCGCCCGCGACGGTGGGGAAGCCGGTGTAGCCCAGGTCCTTCTCGGCGAACTCGGGGTTCAGCTCCCGCTGCGCGGAGTACGCCCACGACCCCATCAGCTCGAAGCCGGCCTTGCCGGAGCCCAGCAGCGCGGGGGAGCCGTTGTCGGTGTACTTCACCGAGTCGTAGTTGGTGCCGAAGGCGCCCGCGTCGACCAGCTCCCTGATCATGGCCAGCGCCTTCCTGCTCTCCGCGCTCTCCCAGGCGGTCTTGTCGCCGGCGAGCGCGTCCTTGAACAGGCCGGGTCCCGCCACCCGGTCGTAGAGGTACTCGAACCACATCAGGGTCGGCCACTTGTCGGCGCCGCCCAGCGCGATCGGGGTGACGCCCGCGGCCTTGAGCTTCTTCACCGCGTCCAGCAGCTCGTCCCAGGTCTTCGGCGTCGGCGCCCCGGCGTCCGCGAGCACCCTCTTGTTGTGGAACAGCAGGACGGGCTGGGTGCCGCGCATCGGGATGCCGTACGCCTTGCCGTCCACCTCCGCCGTGTTGAAGACGGACGGCAGGAAGTTCGACTTCAGCTCCGGGTTCTCGGCGATCAGGCCGTCGAGCGGCAGCAGCAGGTTCGCCTTGACGAACGGCTGGATGGAGCCGCCGCCCCAGTTGAAGAAGACATCCGGTGCCTGGGGGGTGGAGATGGTCGTCTGGAGCTTCTTCTGGTAGTCGGCCCCGGGGACGGTGTCCAGGACCGCCTTGACCTTCGAGGTCTTGTTGAAGGTCGCGACGATCCGCTTCTCCACCTTGTTCGTGGCATCGCCGTAGACCAGTACGTGGAACTCCCCGTCGCCGCCCGAGGAGCTGCCGCCACCGCCGCAGGCCGCCAGGCTCAGCCCCAGGGCGAGCGTGACTCCGACGGCGGCCGTTCGAGAAAAGCGTGCACGAATCATCTTCGATCGACCTCTCGAAAGTATCGGCATCTTTGCCGAAAGTATCTGGCGAGTGACCGTAGGGCTCTCTCCCGGAGCGGTCAACAGCGCGGTCGCCGTGCTGCCAAACCGTTACCGACTTCCGACGGACATCCGGGGCGCCTATCCTTCAGTCCATGCGTGATGAGACGAGTGCGGGCCGGGTCACCCTGGCCCAGGTGGCTTCGCAAGCAGGGGTATCTCTTTCGACAGTTTCGAAAGTCCTCAACGGACGTCCCGATGTCTCCGCGCCGACCCGGGTCAAGGTCGAGGAGCTGCTCGACACCCACGGCTACCGCCGCTCGACGCCCGCCGCCCCCGAGGCGCCGCTCATCGAGATCGTCTTCCACGAGCTGGACAGCACCTGGGCGATGGAGCTGATCCGGGGCGTGCAGAACGTCGCCAAGGAGACCGGCCTCAGCGTCGTCCTCACCGAGACCGGCACCCGGCACTCCCCGGGCGCCGACTGGGTCGAGGGCGTGCTGCGCCGCCGCCCGCTCGGTGTGGTGCTCGTCTTCTCCACGCTCCCCGACGACCTCAAGAAGAAGCTCTGGTCGCGCGCCATCCCGTTCGTCATCATCGACCCGGCGGGCGACCCGGAACCCGACGTGCCGTCCGTCGGCTCCGCCAACTGGGCCGGCGGCCTCGCCGCCACCCGCCACCTCATCGAACTCGGCCACCGCAGAGTCGCGGTCATCACCGGCCCGGAGGACATGCTCTGCTCACTGGCCCGGCTGGACGGCTTCCGCTCGGCCATGGGCATGGCGGGCCTGCCGGCCGACCCGGCGCTGGTGCGCTTCGGCGACTTCCACGTACGGTCCGGCCACACCCACGCCATGGACCTCCTGCGGGCGGACGACCGCCCGACCGCCGTCTTCGCGGGCAGCGACCTCCAGGCGCTGGGCGTCCTGGAGGCCGCGCGGGTGCTGGGCCTGCGCATCCCGGAGGACCTCTCGGTCGTCGGCTACGACGACATCCCCCTCGCCCAGTGGTCGAGCCCCGCCCTCACCACCGTCCACCAGCCGCTCGTCGAGATGGCCGAGGAAGCGGCCCGCATGCTGCTGCGCCTGCGCCACGCGGACCGCTCGGACCACTCCGACCGGGCGGAACAGGCGGACACCCGGATCGAGTTCGGCACGAGGCTGGTGGTACGGGACAGCACGGCGCGGCCCCAGGAATAGTGGGCGTCGCGCACCCGCCGCGCGGGTGCCGGACCGAGAGGGAAGAGGTTCACGTATGGCGACCGAGGGCGTTGACCGGCGGGCGGAGTATCAGCGCATCGCGGACACGGTCCGGGATGCGATTCAGGCGGGGGACTACCGCCCCGGCGACCGGCTGCCGGGGGAGAACGACCTCATGGCGGCCCACGGTGTGGCCCGCATGACCGCGCGTCAGGCGCTGGGACTCCTGCAGAGCGAGGGACTCGCGGAGTCGCGCAAGGGCGCCGGGGTGTTCGCCCGCTCGTTCCGGCCGCTGCGGCGGCGTGGTGTCGAGCGGCTGTCGCGGGAGCGGTGGGGGGCCGGGCTGTCGGTCTGGTCCGCGGACACCGGGGACCGGACGCTTGTCGTGGATCAGCTGAGCGTCGCGGAGGAGCCCGCCGCTGAGGGGGTCGCGCGGGTGCTCGGTATCGGCCCCGGTGACGCGGTGTGTGTGCGAAGTCGCCGGTTCGTACTGGACGGCAAGCCCGTTCTGCTCGCGGTCAGCTCGCTGCCCGCCGCGCTGGTCGCCGGGTCGGCGATCACCGGGCGGGACACCGGTCCCGGCGGGACGTACGCGCGCCTCGGCGAGCTGGGGCTCGCGCCGGCGCACTTCAGGGAAGAGGTCCGCTCGCGCATGCCGTCCCGGGACGAGGCGCGCCGGCTGAGCCTGGCGCCCGGCACGCCCGTGATGCTCATCTGCCGGACCGCGTTCACCGCGGAAGGGCGCGCGGTGGAGGTCAACGCGATGACGCTCGACTCCGCTTCGTACGTCCTGGAGTACGACTTCGACGCGTAGCGGGCCCCTCGGGCACACTGGAAGCATGTGCCGCAGCATCAAGACCCTCCGGCCGCCCGTCCTCCCCGAAGAGGCCACCGAGGAGGACATCCGGGCCGCCGCGCTCCAGTACGTACGCAAGGTCTCCGGCTTCCGGGCGCCCGCCGCGCACAACCGGGAGGTGTTCGAGCGGGCCGTGGACGAGATCGCGGGCGCCACCGCGCGGCTGCTGGACGGCATCGAGGTCCGGGGCGCGGGTGGAAGCTCCGCCGGCGGGGCCGGGAGCCGGGCCACAGGCGCGATGAGCTGATCGCGACTCTCCCCGGCGCCGTGGCGGACAGCGCGTCGCTCAGGACATCAGGGGAAGCTTGCCGACGATCTTGTCGACCCGGTTGCGCGGGCCGACGATGCTGAGCGCGCAGTAGTCGATGTCCTCGGTCCTGGCCTCGCCGACGGCGGCGATGAACTCGCTGTAGACGCGGGTGCTCTGCGCGGCGACGGGGACATCGGCGACGAAGGTGTCGGCGCGGGACACCGCTTTGGCGCGGATGGCGCGCAGCGTGGCGGGGTCGGCGACGAGTACCGAGCAGCCTGCCCAGGGCAGCCCCGGGTGCACCGCGCCCTGCGCGTCGGCGGCCTCGGCGCCCAGCAGGCCGGGGACCGAGGTCACGGTGGGGGCGGCGGCGCAGATGGCGGCGTTGGCGGCCCGTCCGGGGGGAAGGTCGGAGCTGACGACCACGACCCACTTCAGCCGGGCCTGGTGGGTGGACAGGGAGTAGTCCATTTCCTCGGGCGCGAAGCCGACCGCCGTCGCCTCGGGAGCGTTCACCACAGACATGTAATCCTCTTGGCTTGTGCGAGCAGATAGCAAAAGGCTAGGCAGACGTGCGGAATCGCGACGCCGGTTCTGAACTTCGTTCGCCGGACGCCAGAGGTTCGAGGGTTTCGGCGGACATGATGCGCCCCTCGCGGGGAATCCCCGGCATCCGTGCGGAGCGGGGGAGGAACCGCGGCGGCAGGCACATGATGATCATTCCGGCGAGGATCAGCGCGCCGCCGGTCCATGCCACCGGCGAGAGGTGCTCGTGGAGCAGCAGGACGCCGATCAGCGCGGCGGCCAGGGGCTCGGCGAGGCTGAGGGTCCCGGCGGTGGTGGCGCGCACCCGGGTGAGGCCGGTGGTGAACAGCCAGTAGGCGAGGGCGGTGGTCGCCACGCCCAGCCAGACGGTCAGGGTGAGGGTGCTGCCCTGCCACACGGGAGTGGTGCTGTTGATCATCCAGGGCGCCAGCGGGACCGCGCCCGCGAGCAGGGAGAGCGCGGAGAGCCCGGGCAGCTGGGCGGCGGAGGCGACGCCGGCCAGCTTCTTCGCGAAAACGGTGTACAGCCCGTAACAGACCCCGGAGATCACGGCCAGAAGCAGGCCCGGCGCGTCCACGCCCGCGCCTGTCGGGGTCAGCAGCAGGGCGCAGCCGGCGACGGCGGCGGCGGTGCCGGCCATCCACACGGAGGTCATCCGCTCGCCGGTGACCCACCGGGCACACAGGCCGATCGCCGCGGGGGCGACGCCCAGGGCGACCACCGTGGCCAGGGCCGCCCCGGTCCGTGCCACCGAGGACATGAGGGCCGCCTGGAAGACGCCCGTGGCCACCGCGCAGACCAGCAGGGGGCGCACCACCGCGCCCGTGGTCAGGGCCCGCAGGGTGTTCCGGCGGACGGTGAACATCCCCAGGACCAGCCCGCCCACGAGCAGCCGCCAGCCCCCTAGGGCCGCCGGCGTCATGGGGCTGGACGCCAGCACCTGGGCGGGTCCGACCGTGCCCCACAGCACGGCCGCGCCCAGGACCAGGCCCGCACCGAGCAAGGGGGCGTTCTGTCGTGTATCCATGGCGAACGACACTAAGCAAACGCCCAAGCACCGCGGCCCGTGGCCGCACTTCGTACGCCATAGAGTCGACTTCATGGAACTTGATGCGCTGGACCGGGCCCTGCTGCGGGAGCTGCAGAACGATGCACGGCAGACCAACCGCGATCTCGCGGCCAAGACCGGGGTCTCCCCCTCCACCTCGCTGGAGCGGGTACGGCTGCTGCGCGAGCGCGGCGTGATCACCGGCTACCACGCCGTCCTGGACCTCGACGCGGCCGGCCGGCCCGTCCAGGCGCTCATCTCGGTGCGCATCCGGCCCCCGGCCCGCGCCGTCATCGAGGGGTTCCGGGAGTGGGCGGCGCGACTGCCCGAGGTGATCGGCCTGTTCGTCACCTCCGGCCCGCACGACTTCCTCATCCACATCGCCGTCCCGGACGTCGACAGCGTGTACGCCTTCGTCATCGACCGCCTCACCGAACGCCGCGAAGTCGCCGATGTGCAGACCACCATGGTCTACGAGCACGTCCAGTCCCGCCGTATCGAACCGGCCGGCCCCGGTCGGTCCCGTCCCTCGCACAGAGCCCGCTGACCCGCACACGGTCCGCTGACCCGCACAGAGCAGGCTGACCCGGTGTCCCGATCCGCGCCCGCGGCGGCGCGGCCGTCCCGGAGCGCCGCCCGCTCAGGCCGGTGCGGTCGCCGGGCCGTTCGGGCGGCGGATGAAGTAGGCCGCCAGGGAGCCGGCGGCGAAGAGGGCCAGTACGGATATCGCCGTGCCGAACCATGTCGCGCCCAGCCACTGGCCGCCCAGGTAGCCGAGCCCCGCGCTGTACCCCGTCCAGGCCACGGCGGCCAGCGCCGACCAGGGCAGGAACTCCTTCACCTTGCGGTGCGCCACGCCCGCGCTCAGGGAGACCACCGAGCGGCCCGCCGGGGCGAAGCGGGCGAGGACGACCAGGGCGCCGCCTCCGCCGCTCAGAGCGCTGCCGAGGCGCTCCTGCGCGGTGGTCAGCCGGCGCGAACGCGCGATGGTCCGCGCGACGCGGCCGTCCCTGCGCCGGGCCAGCCGGAAGGCGACCAGGTCACCGAGGACGGAGGCGGTGAAAGCGCACAGCATCACCAGGAGCAGCGAGGGCACTTCCTGCGGCACTTGGGCGACCTTGCCGGCCGCGCCCGCGACCGTGGTCGATCCGGCGGCGGCGGCCGTGGCCGCGGTGATGACCAGAACGCCGCTGGGCAGCAGGGGGAGGAACACGTCGAGCAGGACGGAGAGGGCGACGACGGCGTAGATCCACGGGCTGCCGGTCAGCGACCCCAGACTCTCCAACACCTCTGCACTTCCCGCCCGTCGTCCCGTTGACAGCGCCTGGCCATCGCGGGGGAGCGGCAGTGGCGGCTGCAACCATACAGCGTACGCGTGTGCGGTACAGCGGATTTGACCGGGGCGCGACACGTCGAACGCCCGGCCCCCGGTGCGGAAGGGCCGGGCGATCGTACGGGCCTGTGGGCCCGTGGGGCCGCGCGGTCGGGGCGGCTACGCGGATACCGTCTCGCGGTCCTCCCGTATCTCCGGTGCCCGTTGGGCGGAGGCGCGGGAGGGGAACAGCTGGTCGAGAGCGAGCGCCCCCGGGCCGGTGAAGACGAAGAGCAGGAACGCCCAGCAGAACATGGCGGACGCCTCACCGCCGTTCTCTATGGGGAAGAGGCCGTTCTCCTGGTGCACGGTGAAGTAGGCGTACGCCATGGCGCCCGAGCACACCAGCGCGGCCACGCGGGTGCCGAGGCCGAGCAGCACCAGTGCGCCGCCGACCAGTTCGATCGCGGCCGCGTACCAGCCCGGCCATGTACCGCCGGCGACGGCGTCCTTGCCGAAGTAGCCGAAGAGAGAGGATGCTCCGTGGCAGACGAAGAGCAGTCCGGTGACGATGCGGAACAGGCCGAGCGCGTAGGGCTGGGCGTGCTGGAGACGTGTGTACATGGGGGGTTGTACTCCTTCGATCAGGGGCGGACCGACGAGAAGCTCCGCCCCCAACGTTAGGGACCCCTAATCTATGCTTGCAAGTTCAACATTTTGTCGGGGATCAATTCGCGTCGTACATTCCGCTTCCCCCGCCGCGCACGTTCGCAGTCCGGCACGCGCCACCGCGTCCGTGTCCGACAGCATCACCGAGTCGACTCCGGGCCGGGCGCCGGCCGCGGTCACCCAGTGAACCCCCTCCGTCGGCACCCCGATGGCGAACCGCCTTTCGTGCGGGCGTCCTTGACGGTCTATCAGGTAATAGGGGCGGTGCGTTACATCCAGCCCTCCGGTTTCGTAACCATCAAGTACATGCGGCCGGCACTGGCCGGTCTTGAGCAGTCGCGACAGCAACGGGTCGCAGCTGCGCCGCAGATCCGGTTCCGGCAGCCTGGCCTCCACCAGCGTCGTCGCGCGTACCAGCGATCCCGGCACATCGGGGGACTCGGCGGTGAACACACCGTCCTGGGTTCTCACGGTCGTTCTTGGGCCGATCACCTCCAGCACTCCGGCCTCGATCAGGGCGGCCATCTCCTCGATACGGCGACGCGGCGGCCCGATGGAGAGGAAGGCGTTCAACGGGGTGTACCAGCGGTCGAGATGGTCGCGCCGGGAGGTGCCGGAGAGCCCGGCGTGGTCCACGATCTGCCGCAGCTCGTTGCGCAGATCGCGCAGCACGTCGAGGGCCGCCTTGACCGGGCCCGCCAGATTGCCGAGCACGGCGTGGGCGGCGTCCTCGCGCAGATGGGCCAGCAGCCGGGCGCGATGGTCGGCCGGGTCGTGGAAGGGCTCCGTGCCGTACGGCCGCGAGATCCGCTCCCACGACCAGCGGTCCGCCGCCGCGATGCCCGCTTCGTCGAGCACGGCGGCCTCCTGCGGGCTGCCGTGCGGGGCCGCGAGGAAGCGCTCCAGGAAGGGGACGCGCGCACGCGTGGGCCCGGTCGCGGGTACGGAGGGACGCGCGGCCGCCTCGGACCGCGTGCGCAGGTGCGCGGTGTAGAACACCGCCTCCACCTCCTTGGCGACCAGCGGCCATATCTCCCGCAGGAAGTCCGGCGCGTCGCCGTCGTCCGCCCGCTTGCGGAACGCCGCGATCACGTCCGGCGTCAGCACCAGCGGCTCGTGCCGCCCCGACGCCCCCTTCGCGTTGTCCCCGCGCGCCTGGTACGGCACCCCGCGCCGCGACCCCGCGTACAACTGCGGCTCCCGCCCCGACGGGTGGTATACGAGCACGCCCTCGGCGTCCCGCGTGAACAGGCCACCGCGCCCCGCCGTCAGGAGCGCCATGTGATCGAAGAAATTCAGCCCGAGCCCGCGCAGCAGCACCGGCTCGCCGGCGGCGACGGCCGAGAGATCGACATCGGCCGGATTGGCAGGTGGCAGATAGCGCAGCCGGTGGCGCGCCGCGTACTCCGCCAGGGTCGCCTGGGTCTGGCCGGAAACCACCGGTAGATGGCCCTGCGCGAGCACGACCGCGCGGAGGCCGGAAATCGTCGTGCCATCGTCGAGGGTGAGTGTCTGGGTGGGGCGGTGGGCGGCGGACGGACGGGACGCTTCGCGCGAATCGCCCGGAACGCGCGTGTCCGGCTCCGTCGGGGTGCCGGACACGGGCCGCTCGGCGTCGTCATCCAGACGGACCGCCAGCGCCCGGTGCACCTCGACCGTCACATTCTCCGGCGCCCCCTCCACCGTTCTGCGGAAGGCCCACTCCAGATAGCGGCCGTACGCGGCCCGGGTCGGGTAGTCGTCCGGGCCGAGGCGCTCGGCGGGCCGGGTCGCCGCCCACTCGTACAGGCTCGGCCCCGGGCGTATCGGACCCTCGCACGTCACGCTCTCGTCGGTGAAGAGCGTCACCTGCGAGGCCACCGTGTTCATCAGCAGCTCGGGCGACTGGTCGGTGCGCCAGACGCGGCCCGCCCCGGGCGGAGCCGGATCTATCAGGTGCACGGTCAGCGGTGTGTCCGGCGCCAGTTCGGGCACGGAAGCGCAGAGTCTTTCGAGGACCGAGGTGCCGCGGGGGCCGGCGCCGACGACGGCGATCGAGTGGGGCTGAGACTGCCGTGCAGCGAACAAAGCTGTGACTCCCGGGGCATGGGGGTACGGGAAGCGGATGGTCCGCAACATCATGCCGTTGGTGCACCAGGAGTTCGAACCCTTGGGAGAAGGATCACGCGCTGTGGGGATGATCACTTGGCGGCGGAGCCGTCACGCGGCGGGGGCCTCTGCTGTAGCGTGCCCCGCTTCGTGGCGCTTGGTGCCCTCCGCGGGCGTGACGGGACGCCTACGGAGGGCTGTGTGTGGGGGGCGTGTGGAGGAGTGGTGGATCAGCAGCCGCTGAGGGCGCTGGTGAGCGCGGTCTTCTCGGCCGAGTCGACGGTGAGCTTGTAGTAGTACTTGACCTGCACCCATGCCCGTACGTAGGTGCACGTGTAGGCGGTGCGCGAGGGCAGCCACTTGGCCGGGTCGCTGTCGCCCTTCGACCGGTTGCTGCTCGCCGAGACGGCGATGAGCTGCGGGCGGGTCAGGTCGTTGGCGAACGCCTGGCGCTGCGCGGTGGTCCAGCCGCTGGCGCCGGATCGCCAGGCTTCGGCGAGCGGCACCATGTGGTCGATGTCGAAGCCGGACGAGCTGGTGGTGGTGGCGCCGTCGTACTCCGAGTACCAGTTGCCGCTGACGGCCGCGCAGGCGGCGTCCTGCGTGACGTTCGTACCGTCGCGCTTCAGGACGACCTCACGGGTGTTGCAGGTGCCCGACTGGGTGATCCAGTGCGGGAACAGGTCGCGGCTGTAACCGCTGGAGGAACCTTCCGCCTGCACGGTGAGCGTGGCGAGGTAGGTGCGGGCCGTGGAGGCGGCGACCGGCGTCGGCATGGCGGCCTGGGCGGCGGGGGCGGTGACCAGGGCGGCGACGACGGCGAGCAGGGCGGAGACGAGGAGGACGGCGGCGCGGGGCATTCGACGCGCGTAGAACCTTGACATACGAACTCCCTCGGAGTGGGGGGAACCTGACGTGGCGGCGCTGAACCGGAGCGGTCCCGATCGGCGGAACGGGGCGTACGCGACAGGGCCGTGCGGCGCTTTGGGCCCGGCCGCCAGCGTGGGGGCGGTGGGTTTCCGGGGCGTGGGCGCCAGGTAACAGCGTGGCGACATGTTCACGTCACATCAAGGGGTCGAGGGTGCCCGGGACTTGTTGACGGCTGGGCAATTGGCGCTTTTCCGGGCAAGGTTGGCGCCCGGGCGCGCGGTGGCACGCCAGAGCGTGCCGGGACGCGCCGGGGACGCGCCGGGGACGCGCCGGGGACGTGCCGGTGGGTCCGGACGGTTCGCCGCCGGAGTCCCGTGGTCCCGGAGTCCCGTGGTCCCGGAGTCCCGGAGTCCCGGAGTCCCGGAGCCCGTGGTCCCGGAGGCCCGGAGCCCGGAGCCCGTGGTCCCGGAGTTCCGTCGTCCCGGCGTACGTACCGGAGCCGGGCGTGGCCGGTCCGCCGGGCGGCCGTGGCCCGCGGCTGCGCGGGCCCACCGCCTACAGTGGGCCCGTGCTGCTGCGGGTCGATATCACGTTCGGGGTCGTGCTCGGCCTGCTGCTGGTCGCCGCCGTGGCCGTCGCCGCGCTCGCGCGTCTCGGGCGGGGCAGGGAGATGGCCGTCGCCGGGGTGCGGGCCGCGCTGCAACTCGGCGCGGTCTCGCTGGTGATCGGGTGGGTGATCGGCTCCGTACCGCCGCTGCTCGGATTCGTCGCCCTGATGTACGCCGTCGCCGTACGGACCGCCGGACGCCGCGTCACCCCGAACCGCACCTGGTGGTGGGCAGCCGTGCCCATCGCGGCGGGGGTGGCGCCGGTCATGGCCGCCCTGCTGCTCACCGGAGTCGTGCCGGCCAAGGGCATCGCGGTGATCCCCACCACCGGCATCCTCATCGGCGGCGCGCTCACCGCGACCGTACTGAGCGGTCGCCGCGCCCTCGACGAACTGCACGCGCGCCGGGGCGAGGTGGAGGCGGGGATGGCGCTGGGGCTGCTGGAGCGCGACGCCCGGATGGAGGTGGCCAGGCCCGCCGCGTCGGACGCGCTGCTGCCGGGGCTCGACCAGACCAGGACGGTCGGGCTCGTGACGCTGCCGGGGGCGTTCGTGGGGATGCTGCTGGGCGGCGCTTCACCCGTTCTGGCGGGCGCGGTGCAGCTGTTCGTGCTGGTGGCCCTGATGGCGGTGCAGGCGGTGGCGGTGAGCGTGGTGCTGGAGCTGGTGACGCGGGGGGTGCTGCACCGGGCGGAGCGCCCGGAGGGGCACCGGGAGAAGCACCGGGAGAAGTGAGGCCGGGCGAGCGGGGGACCGGCCGGGTCAGACGGAGACGTGCAGCGCCATCTCGCCCGTCGGCAGGGCCTCCACCCGCAGCCGGGTGAGATCCGGTACGTGGACGTCCGGCGACATCGCCGCGGCGCGCGGCCCCACGCCGACGACCCGCGTCCCCGCCGCGCGCGCCGCCAGGATGCCGGCCTCGGAATCCTCGAACACCACGCAATCCCGGGGATCGACGCCCAGCGTGGCCGCGCCGAGCAGGAAGCCCTCCGGGTCGGGCTTGCTCGCGGTGACGTCCTCCGCCGTGATCCGGATCTTCGGCATCGGGAGGCGCGCCGCGCCCATCCGGGCCTCGGCCAGCTCGACATCGGCCGAGGTGACCAGCGCGTGCGGGAGGTCCGCGATGGCGGCCATGAAGCCGGGGGCGCCGGGGATCGGGACGACGCCGTCGGTGTCGGCGGTCTCCTCGGCGAGCATGGCGCGGTTGTCCGCGAAGTTCAGCTCCATGGGCCGCTCCGGGAGCAGCACCGCCATCGTCGCGTACCCCTGCCGGCCGTGCACGACCTTGAGCACCTCCGCCGGATCCAGTCCGTGCGCGCCCGCCCAGCGCCGCCAGCAGCGCTCCACCGACGCGTCGGAATTGACGAGCGTGCCGTCCATGTCGAGCAGCAGGGCGCGGGCGGTCAGAGGCATGGCTGGACTCCAGGGAGCGGGAGCGGCGGACCGCGAACGGCGCGAGACGGAAACAAGTGGCCCCGCCCGCCCGGTCAGGGGTGAACGGGCGGGACCACTTTGTTTCCACAGTATACAAAGCGGCTCAGGAGTGGCCCGACCCGGGGCCCCGTTGTCCGCCCGTGTCCCGGCCCCGCTCCCGTTCCGTCTCCGCCTCCAGCGCGCGCCGCGTGGCCGGGCCGTACTCGCCCAGCGGGTCACCGCTGAGCCGCCGGGACCACTGGTAGACCCGTACGGCGCTCTCCAGGTTCTCGTCGTACCGCCCGTCGGCCTCCCCGGCGAACAGCCACAGCCGCGTCAGCCGCTGCTGGAGCCCTTCGACCTCGGGCCCCGAGTCCCCGACCCGCAGGGTGGCCGTCTCCTCCGGGGCGGACCCCGGCGCGGCGGAGTCCGCGGCCGTGGCGGCGGCGGCGGACGACGGCGGCTTCCCCGGCGCCGAGGACGTGAGGGAGGGGCGGGGCGACGGCGAGGCGTCCGGGCCGTCCGTCCGGTCCTCGCCCGACGCCCGCGCCGGGGCGGACGGGCCCGGCGCCGTGTCCGGGGCCGCCACGCCGGACGCGCCCGGCGTCGGTACGGCCGGGGGCGACGAACCGCCCGGTTCCCCGCCGTCGCCCGACGGCAGCCAGGTGCTCGTCTCCTCCGGCGGGGCCACCCACTCCTCCCGGTCGTTCCCGGAGAACAGCCCCACGGCCACCGCCGCCACCCCGATCACCACGACCGCCGCACCGGTCGCCACCGCCCTGAGCGGTCCCCGGCCCGGCGGCGGGACGGGCAGATCGGGGACCGGGGGCGGGGCGGAGACACCACGCCGCTCCGGGGCGGGACACGGCGGCGGACTCGCCACGCGCGGCGCCCCGGTCAGCGGTCCGCCGCTGTCGGGGCCCTCGTCCACGGGCAGCCGCACGTAGGGCCGTACGCGCAGCGGATCGAAATCCTCCGCCGCCGCGATCCGCGCCGAGCGCTCGGCCCGCTGCGACCGCGCCGCGCAGTCGCAGCCGGGGCCGCCCTCAGCGGCCGGTGGCGCACCGCATGCGGAACAGAGCTGTCCGGTCACCGTGGGTCCCCTCCCATCGCCCTCGGGCTGCCGATGATCCCCCTGGGCTGCCGATGATTATGCAGTGCCCGTTCGGACCACGTGCGCGCGTACGGCCATCCGTCCGGGCGCCGGAAGACGACCGGCGACGGCTCCGTGCCCCCGTCCCCCTCGACAGGCCATAACCCGGCGCAGCGGACAGGATGGAATCCGGCGGACCCGAGGAGACGTCCCGCGGCTCGGCAGGCGAGCGACGTCGACGTCCCGTGGCAGGAAGCGAGCGATGCCCGATGGCTCAGGACGTGAGCACCGCGGAAACGAGCCCGGCCCCCGGGGAGGGCCACCGGCCGCGTTCCGTACTCGTCGCCATCGGCGCGCTCCTGCTGGGCATGCTCCTCGCCGCACTGGACCAGACGATCGTCTCCACCGCCCTGCCGACCATCGTCAGCGACCTCGGCGGACTCGACCATCTCTCCTGGGTCGTCACCGCCTACCTGCTGGCCTCCACCGCCGCCACCCCCCTCTGGGGCAAACTCGGCGACCAGTACGGCCGCAAAAAACTCTTCCAGGCCGCGATCGTCATCTTCCTCATCGGCTCGGCCCTCTGCGGCATCGCCCAGGACATGGCCCAGCTCATCGGCTTCCGCGCGCTCCAGGGTCTCGGCGGCGGCGGGCTGATCGTGCTGTCGATGGCGATCGTCGGCGACCTCGTACCGCCCCGCGAACGCGGCAAGTACCAGGGCCTGTTCGGCGCCGTCTTCGGCGCGACGAGCGTCCTCGGGCCGCTGCTCGGCGGGTTCTTCACCCAGCACCTCAGCTGGCGCTGGGTCTTCTACATCAACCTGCCCGTCGGCGTCGTCGCCCTCCTCGTCATCGCCGCCGTCCTGCACATCCCGGTGCACAGGGCCAAGCACACCATCGACTACCTCGGTACGTTCCTGATCGCGTCCGTCGCCGTCTGCCTGGTGCTGGTCGCCTCGCTCGGCGGCACCACCTGGGCCTGGGGCTCCGCCCGTATCATCGGCCTCGCGCTGCTCGGCCTCGTCCTGCTCGCGGTCTTCGTCCAGGTCGAACGGCGCGCCGTCGAGCCCGTACTGCCGCTGCGCCTCTTCCGGATCAGGACCTTCACCCTCGTCGCCGTCATCAGCTTCATCGTCGGCTTCGCGATGTTCGGCGCGATGACCTATCTGCCGACCTTCCTCCAGGTCGTCCAGGGCGTCACCCCGACCATGTCCGGCGTGCATCTGCTGCCCATGGTGCTCGGGCTGCTGATCACCTCGACACTGTCCGGGCAGATCGTCAGCCGCACCGGGCACTGGAAGGCGTTCCCGATCCTGGGCACCGGCATCACCGCACTCGGGCTGCTGCTCCTCCACCACCTCACCGAGTTCAGCGGTACGTGGCTGATGAGCGCCTACTTCTTCGTCTTCGGCGCCGGACTCGGCCTGGTCATGCAGGTCCTGGTGCTGGTCGTGCAGAACGCGGTCGGCTACCGGGACCTCGGCGTCGCGACCTCCGGAGCGACGTTCTTCCGCTCGATCGGGGCGTCCTTCGGCGTCGCCGTCTTCGGCACGATCTTCTCCGGTCTGCTCCGGGACAAACTGACGGACGCGCTGGCGGGCAGGGCTCTGCCACCGGGCGTGGACGTGAGCCGGCTCTCCGCCGACCCGAAGTCCCTGGGCGCTCTGCCCGCCTCGCTGCGGGCGCCCGTCCTGCACGCGTACGCGACCTCCCTCACCGATGTCTTCCTGTACGGCGTGCCGGTGGCGCTGCTGGCGTTCGTGGTGGCGTGGTTCCTCAAGGAGGACAAGCTGCGGGGCTCGGTGACCGCGCCGGAGATCACCGAGACGCTGGCCTCCAACCCGGTGGAGCGCTCCTCGCGCGACGAGGTGGCGCGGGCGCTGTCCGTCCTCGGCACGCGCGAGGGCCACCGGAGGATCTACGAGACGATCACCGCGAAGGCGGGGTACGACCTGCTCCCGGTGGCCAGTTGGCTGCTGCTGCGGGTGCGGCGCTACGGCGCCGTGCAACCCGCCGAGCTGGCCGAGACGGGTCCCGAACCGCTGGCGTCCGTCACCTCGGCGGCCCGGCAGCTGGAGGAACGCGGGCTCGTCGAGCGCGTGGGGATGGAGCTGACGCTCAGCGAGCGGGGCGCCCGGGTGGCGCAGGTGCTGGCGCAGGCGCGGGAGGAGTCCCTCTCGGAGCTGCTGGGGGACTGGTGGGGCCCGGACCGGCCGGCGGATCTGGTGCGGCTGGTGCGCGAGCTGAACAGGGAGCTGTGCGGCTCGGAGAGCGAACGCCCCGACGGGGTGGAGGCGCCGCGCGACCACGTCGCGCACGTCGAGGAGTGAACCGGTGCTCCGGCGCGTGCCTTGGTGACGCGGGTTCCGGCGGTCCGATTCCGGCGGCGCGGGTTCCGGCGGCGCGCGTGTTCAACGGCCGTGTTCCCCAGCCTGTTTGGCGACCGGAATCGAGGCAACCCGATTCGGTGAACGACCCGTTACGACCCGAGCGCGCATCCGGGCGGGAGCCCCGGAGGGAATCCGAGCGGGGAGCCCGGACCCGAGTACGAGCCAGGAAGGCAGACATGTCCACATTTCTGATCGTCGTCGCTCTCATCGTGGCGTTCGTGATCATTGTGGCCGCGGTCCTCTATCTGGGACCCGGCAAAGGAAGCGGATTCGCCGGACGGGGCGGCAGCGGCGGGCTGAAGCGCCGCTTCGGCCCCGAGTACGACCGCGCCGTCGCCCGGCACGACGGGGACGCCAAGGCCGCCGAGCGTGAGCTGGCCGAACGGGTCAAGCGCCACGGCGAGCTGCGCCCCCGGTCCCTCTCCGAGGAACGGCGCGAGCAGTACGTGGCTCAGTGGGCCGGTCTCCAGGAGCGCTTCGTCGACGCGCCCCGCGAGGCGGTGGCGGAGGCCGACCGGCTGGTGGCGACACTCGCCGAGGAGTGCGGCTACCCGGCCGGCGCGCGGTACGAGGAACAGGTCGAGGCCCTGTCCGTGCACCACGCCCACCAGGTGGACGGCTACCGCAGGGCGCACGAGGCGCTCTCGGTGGACAACGCGGGCCCGGCCACTGGTGATCTCGCCCCCGGCGGTACGGGAACGGCCGGTACGGGGACGGCCCCCGGTACCGGGACGGCCCCCGGTACGGGGACGGCTGCGAACGCCGAGGCGGGCGTGCCCACGGGTACCGGCGGAGCGACGACGAGCACGGAGGAACTGCGCGAGGCGATGGTCGGCGCGCGCGAGCTGTTCGAGCGACTGATCCTGGCCCGCCCGGAGCGGAGCGGCGGCGGCGACAACGACGGCGACCGTCTCCGGGGCGCCGGCCGGGACAAGACCTTTTCACTGCGGCCCAAAGGGAGTGGTGTGTGATGACGTACGAAGCGAAGCGTGACCCCCGCAGGACCGGCGAGTTCACCGGGACCGAGGCAGGGACCGAGTTCACCGGGACCGAGGCAGGGACCGAGTTCACCGGGACCGAGGCCCAGGCCGGGCCGGGAGCCGGGACGGGGCCGGTGCCCGGTCCCCGGACGGCGCCCGAGGCCGATGTCGCGGCCGGGGCCGCGACCGGGGAGCGGAGGACCGGGACCACCGGGCCGGCCGCGCGCGGGGAGAGCGGGTACGCGGGGGAGCCCGGCGTACCCGAGGGAGCCCGCGCCCCGCTGACGCCCCGGCAGCCGGGGGAGGCCGGGCGGGTGACCGGGTGGCCCGAACCGGCGCGGCCCGTGAAGTCGCCGCGTACCGCCGAGGCGGCCCGGCCCGACCGTGCGGCGGGCGTCACCGGCGGCACGGGCGACACAGCCGACTCCGGCAACTCCGCCCCCTCCGACCGGCTCATCCCCCGGGACCGGGGCGACCGGCTCGCGGAGCGGCTCCAGACCGCGCTGAGCGGCTTTGTCGACGGTCCTCGGCACTCGGTCGAAGAGGCCGCCGACGTGCTGGAGGAGGCCGCCGGGGAGCTGACCAAGGCGCTCGCCGACCGGCCCCGTTCGCTGCGCGCGGGCTGGGAAGGACCGGACGACGCCGCCGGGAACGGCGCGACGGACGGCTCCCGCACGGAGGAGCTGCGGCTCGCCCTCCAGAGCTACCGGGCGATGACGGAACGGCTGCTGCGCGTCTGACCCGGCGGCCCGCGACGACGACGTACGGAGCCACGCACCACGCGTGGCTCCGTACGCGTGTGCGCGCCGCAAGCGGCGAAAGGCGGGCCGGTCAGCCCAGTACGCGCACGAAGGCGAAGCCGTCGTGTCCCTTGTCGCCCACCGTCTGCACCGCCGTCGCGGACAGCAGCGGATTCGCCGCGATCCGCTCAATCATCTGGCGGGTGCCCCGCACGGCGGGGTCGGCGCTGTCGCGGTCGGCGATCCTGCCGCCCCGGACGACGTTGTCGACGACGATGACGCTGCCCGGCCGGGTCAGCTTGAGCGCCCATTCCAGGTACTGCGGGTTGTTCGGCTTGTCGGCGTCGATGAACACGAGGTCGAACGGGCCGGCCTCCTCCCGCGCCAGCACCGGCAGCGTCTCCAGCGCCGGACCGGTCCTGACCTCGGCGATCTTGTCCAGCCCCGCGTGCGCCAGGTTGGCGCGTGCCACCTCGGCGTGGGCGGGGTCGTACTCCAGGGAGATCAGCCTGCCGTCCTCGGGCAGGGCGCGGGCCAGCCAGATGGTGCTGTAGCCGCCGAGCGTGCCGATCTCCAGGACGGTACGGGCGCCCTGCGTCTGGGCCAGCAGATGCAGCAGCTTGCCCTGGTTCGGCGTGACGTTGATGGCGGGCAGACCGGCCGCGTCACTGGCGGCGAGGGCCGCCGCGAGCGCCTCGTCGGAGGGGGCGAGCTGATCGGTGAAATAGCGGTCGACCGCGGTCCATTGCTCCTGGGACATGAGGGGCCTCTCCAGACGCCGTAATTAGTTCCCGAGCGGAACATACCGTATTCGGCCGACCCGCCTCCCGCGACGGGGACGCCGGATGGCCGGGCGGTACCAGGGTCTCACCCGGCCGCGTCCTGGTCCGTACCATCGGTGGACCATCTTCCGTTTCTCACCGGAAGTCCGGAAGTCATGGCCATTAAGCCAAAACAGGGGTGACAGTCAGGCGAAGAGGGGGTTGCCTGAGTGTCGGCGGAGGGGCAGTGCGAGGCTCTATGCCCCAGGGACGGCGTTTTCGGGACGGAGGGTCGGCGCGGCGTGGCGAATGCAGAGCACAGCGTGCACGGCGGTGCGGCGGCGGGGACCGCGGGGGACGGGCTCGGGCGAGCCCGCGCGGTTCTCTGGCTGGTCGCCGCGGTGCTGGCGGTCAGACAGGCGGCGGCGGTGCTCCGGCTGCCGCCCGGTGAACGGCTCACCGATCTGGAGACCTGGATCGGTGACGACGGCGTCCTGCATGTGACGGGATCGCTCTACGACACCGGACAGTTCACCGGAACCCCGTTCGCCGGCCTCGTACTCAAACCGCTGGCACGCTCCGCCGAGCAGAGCCTCGGCATCGCGTGGACCTTCGGGACACTGCTGCTGGTCGTGGCCCTCGGCCTGGTCGCCGCGCGGGCGCTGCCCGGACAGGTGTCGCGCCGTACCCGGCTGCTGGCCGCGCCGGTCGCGATCAGCCTGCTCATGCTGTCCCTGCCGGTGCGCAACAGCTTCACCCTGGGGCAGACCAGCATCATCCCGGTACTGCTGGTGCTGCTGGGGTGTCTCGCCGTACGGAGCGAACGCGGCTCCGGGGTCCTCGTCGGGATCGGCGCCGCGCTCCAGCCCGCCATACTGATCTTCGCGCCGCTGCTCTGGCTGACCGGCCGCAGGAAGGCGGCCGTCACCTCGACGGCGACCTTCGCCGCCGGCACGGCGCTGACCTGGGCCGTGATGCCGGGCGACTCGTGGGCGTACTGGGTGCACCATGTGGCGGGCGCCGGACTCGGTGAACGCGCGGATTCGCTCGCCAACCAGTCCCTGCACGGCGCGCTGCTCCGGTTCGGGTTGCAGGGGCCGCTGGAGGTCGGGCTCGTCCTCGTCCTGGCCGCGACCGTCGTCGTCCTCGGCCTGCGCCGGGCCGCGCGCTACGCCGAGGACGGACAACTCCTGCTGGCGGTCGCGCTGACGGGCTGTGTGACGGTCGCCGTCGCGCCCACCGCCTGGCAGCACCAGCTGCTGTGGGTGCTGCTGGCCCTGGTGGGCCGGGTCGGCACCCGGGCCAGGGACCGGCTGGTGTGGCCGGCGGTGGTGATCCTCGTGATGACACTGCCCGGCAAGATGCTGCTGCCCAACATGAAGGCGCTGGCCCCGCTGCGGGAGAACCTGCCGCTGATCGCGGCGCTGGCGGCGGCCTGCGCGGTGCCGTTCCTGACGCGCGCCTCCCCGTACTTCGACAAGCCGGTCCCGACCGAGTACGCGCGGCCCGTGCCGTCGCGCTGGGGGCGGGTGCCGCTGCTCCCGTTCTGGAAGCGGCTGCTGAGCAGGCCCAATCTGTTGCTCGAACTGCTCGCCATCCGGGTCGGGTACTCCGTGTACTCCCACATCCGGCTGGTGGCCACCGGGGGCCGCGAGACGGCCGAGAGGCACGGCCGTCAGATCCACTCGATCGAGCAGGCGCTCGGGATCGACATCGAGCACTGGGTCAACCACGCGGTGGCCGACATCAACTGGGCCGAGAGCTTCTTCAACTTCTACTACACGTCGTTCCACTTCGTGATCCCGCTCACCGTCCTCGGTGTCCTGTACGTACGCCGCCCCGCCGACTACCGCTGGGCGCGCTCGTCGCTCGGCTTCGCCACGGTGCTGGCACTCGTCGGCTTCTGGTTCTACCCGCTGGCCCCGCCGAGGCTGATGCCGGGCCTGGGCTTCATCGACACCGTGCACGGCCCGCAGGACCTGACCAACCCGGACTACGGCGCGCTCACCGCGCTCACCAACCAGTACGCGGCGATGCCCTCGCTGCACTTCGGCTGGTCACTGTGGTGCGGCGTGGTCGTCGTGGTGCTCGCCCCCAAGCTGTGGATGAAGCTGCTCGGGCTGCTGCACCCCCTTTTCACGGTCTGCGCCATCGTCGCCACGGCCAACCACTGGGTGCTGGACGCGGTGGGCGGTGCCACGGTCGTCGCCGCCGGCTTCGGACTGACGTATCTGCTGGCGGGGCGGCGGGAGTTGCTGCCCCGGTCCGTCGTGCTCCCGGCCCCGGCGAAGCGGCGCGGCCCGCTCGTGGCGGCGGAGGGCCCCGGCCTGGACCAGCCCGAAAAGGGTCAGGAGATGAGCCTGAAGCCCTGAGCGCCCGGCTCCGCCCGCCAGCAGGGCGTCGCCGCCCCGCCCCCTCACGACCGGGCGGCCTTCCGCTACCGCCTGGCCTTCCTCCGGTGGCCCAGCAGGTAGCCGAGGCCGATTCCGCCGGTCAGCGCGATCCCGACGAGCCACAGGACGCCGCGCCCGTCGGCGCCGCCGAGCGGGCTCTCCGCGGCCGCCGTCGTGGCCGCCGCTCCGGTGGCCGGGCCCGTACCGGTGGCGGTGCCGGGTGCGGGAGCGGGGGCGATGTACTTCGGGGTGGGGCCCGTCTCGTTCAGCCGCTGGACGAGATCGATCCCGCCGAAGTTGCGCGGATCGGTGCCCGTCGCATGGGCGGCGAAGATCAACTGGGCGTACGCGGTCGGCCCGTTGGCCTGGGCCCAGGCGCCGCAGTTCTGCTTCAGCCACTCCAGCGCGACGCTCGCCCGGTCCCCGTGCCCGGAGGTGGTGAGCGCCACCACCGCGGCGGCCGTGGTCGCGAAGTCGGGCACCGGAGCGCTGTCCCCGCCGGCGTCCCCGTCCCCGCCCTCCGTGCCGGACGCCGCCGGGCGGTCGAGATGGCCGGTCCCGGCGAGCGCGGCGACCAGATACGAGGCCCCGTTGCGGGCGGCCCGCTCCGGCGGCAGGTCGGCGGCCGGGTCCGTCTCCGTCCCCTTCATGTTCTCGCAGACCGGCGCGGTGCCCGGCGCCACCGGTGAGGTCACCATCCGCTTGCCCACCCCGGCGAGCACGGCGGCGGCCGTCGCGCTGTCGTCGGCGGTCAGCCGGCCGGACCCGTCCGCCCGGTAGGCGAAGGCACCGGCGTCCGCGCCGGACGCCGTGCCGCACGGGATGGAGAGGCGCACCAGCGCGTCGAAGGCGTGCTTGCCCTCGGGGGACGGGGCGTTGTGCCGGGTACGGACGGAGCTGGGCCGTACCCCCGCCGCCGTCAGCCCGCCGATCACCAGTGAGGTGGAGGTCGCGTCACTGGGCGTGCCGGGGCGTCGGCCCCAGCCGCCGTCCTCGTTCTGCACGGAGCGGAGCCAGCTCATCGCGTGATCCATCGGGAGCTGCTGCTGGCCGAGCGAGGAGAGCGCCTGTATGGCGGCGGCGGTGGACCGGATGTCGACGGGCGTCTTCTCGTCGCACGGTACGGCCGGGTCGGCCCGGAAGGTGGGGAAGGCGCCGCTGGCGCACTGCTGGGACCTGAGCCAGATGACCGCCTGGTCGGCCGGACGCACCTGGGCGGCGGCCTGGCCGAGCATGGACAGCGACTGGCGCCACACGCCGTCCTTGGTCGGGTCCTTGTCGCCGTACAGGCCGGGGGGAATCACTATGGTCGCGGCGTCGGAGGCGGCGGATTCCTTCGCGGGGGCGCCGGAAGAAGGGGGAGCGGAGGGGCCCGTCCGCACGGCGGACGCCCCGGCGAGCTGGGTGCGCAGTGTGGTCGGTTCCGGAGCCGGAGACCTGTCACCCCCCGCCGTGGCGGCTGGAGCGAACGCCACGCAGAGCACGGCGGATGCGGCGAGCGCCGCGGTGCAGCGGCGAACGGTGGTCATGGCGGGCGGAGCCTCTCCTGCGGGAGCTGCGGTTCAGTGCCGTTCGGTACCGGCTTGCCGCGATACGGGCGATACGGGCATGAAGGCGGCCTCGCCCACTCTACCGGCCCCCACCCGGCCACCACTCGGGCCGGTGGCGGGGGAGGAGGGCGGGCCGGTGGCGGGGCCGCCGCTGAGGCAGGGCCGGTCGGTGATCACGGCGTACGGCAGCTTCGCGCCGGGCCGCGCCGGATGCCGCTCACGTCCCGCCGCTCCCGCCGCACCCACGGCTCTCACCGCTCCCGCCGCTCCCACGGCTTCCGGCGTCCGCACGCGCCCCTCGGCCACCGGCAACCAGGTTAAATCCGGCGAACAGTCGGGAAACATTGGGCCCTTGGCGTGCCCGCCCTCTTGTTGACGCCGTATCTACGCGCGTATCTTGAGCCGACTTTGAGCCTTCCCGCACCGTCTGCCCCCACCTCACGAGCGCCGGAACGCGCAGCAGAGCCAGCAGCACCGCGTCATACGTCACACGTCATACGTCACACGTCACACGTCACACGTCACACGGAACGCAGTACCACACCCGACGGAGAGAGCACCCGTGTCCCCATCCATACCCCCGGCCCTGCGCGGCAGACGCGCCCGGATCATCGCCATCACCCTCCCCGTAGGCATCGTCGGATCCCTTGTCGCGCTTCCGTTCACCGCGCAGGCGACCCCGTCCCCGGACGCGGTCGTCGCCGAGGTCTACGGCGGCGGCGGCAACTCCGGCGCCACCTTCACCCACGACTTCATCGAGCTGGGCAACGCGGGCGGCGGCTCCTTCGACCTCACCGGCTGGTCCGTCCAGTACCTGAGCGGCTCGCCCACCGCCACCACCAAGTGGTCGGTGACGCCGCTGGACGGCGCGATCCCCGCCGGCGGCAGCTACCTCGTCCAGGAGGCCAAGGGCGCCGGCGGCGACACCCCGCTGCCCACCCCGGACGCCACCGGCACCATCGCCATGTCGGCGAGCAGCGGCACCGTCGCGCTGGTCCACTCCACCACCGCGCTGACCTGCCTGACCGCCGAGGACTGCGCGGCGGACCCGGGCATCAAGGACCTGGTCGGCTTCGGCACCGCCGCCGTCAAGGAGACCTCGCCCGCCACCGGCGCCGACAACACCCACGCGGTGACCAGGAA
The DNA here is from genome assembly GCF_042900885.1 of Streptomyces sp. NPDC012835. NCBI lineage: Bacteria > Bacillati > Actinomycetota > Actinomycetes > Kitasatosporales > Streptomycetaceae > Streptomyces > Streptomyces sp. NPDC012835. The sequence goes on along the minus strand of NZ_JBIBBW010000002.1, from coordinate 561,634 downwards.
CGCCGCGCTCACCGACACGGACAACAACTCCGCCGACCTGAGCGGCGCCGCGCCCACCCCGCGCAACAGCGCCGGTACGGGCGAGGGCCCCGGCGGCGGCGAGCCGTCCCCGACGCCTTCGCCCACCGACACCACCCCCGGCGAGCTGCGCGTCCACGACATCCAGGGCGCCACCCGGATCTCCCCGTACGTGGGCGAGAGCGTCACCAACGTCCCCGGCGTGGTCACCGCCGTCCGCTCCACCGGCACGTCGCGCGGCTTCTGGATCCAGGACACGAAGCCGGACAAGAACCCCGCCACCAGCGAGGCCGTCTTCGTCTTCACCGGCTCCACCACCCCGCAGGTCAAGGTCGGCGACTCGGTCCTCGTCTCCGCCAAGGTCGTCGAGTACTACCCCGGCGGCCAGAGTTCGGGATCGCAGTCGGTCACCGAGCTGAGCGGTCCCACGACCACGGTGCTGTCCTCCGGCAACGAGCTGCCCGCGCCCGAGGTCGTCAACGCCAAGACGCTGCCCGAGACCTACGCCCCGAAGGCGAAGGGGCTCACTATCGAGCCGCTCGCCCTCAAGCCCGACAAGTTCGCCCTCGACTGGTTCGAGTCGCGCGAGGGCATGCTGCTCCAGATCGGCGACAGCAGGGTCGTGGGCGCCTCCAACTCGTACGGCGAGACCTGGGTCACCACCAAGCCCAAGCAGAACGCGACCCCGCGCGGCGGCACCGTCTACACCGGGTACTCCGACGTCAACTCGGGCCGTCTCAAGCTCATCTCGCTGACCGGCGACACGGTCACCGCCGATGTGGGCGACACGCTCACCGGCCCGAGCACCGGCGTGCTGGACTACTCTAACTACGGCGGCTACACCCTCCAGACGACCACCCTGGGCAAGGTCAAGTCCGGCGGTCTCAAGCCGGAGGTGGCGAAGAAGGGCAAGGACGACGAGCTGTCCGTCGCCACGTACAACGTCGAGAACCTCGCCCCGGGCAACGCGCAGGCCAAGTTCGACCGGCTCGCGGACGGCATCGTCACCAACCTCGCCGCCCCCGACGTGGTCAGCCTGGAGGAGATCCAGGACAACAACGGCAGCAAGGACGACGGTACGGTCGCGGCCGACCAGACCCTCGCCAAGTTCACCGCCGCCATCAAGGCCAAGGGCGGCCCCTCCTACGAGTGGCGCTCGATCGATCCGCAGGACAAGGCCGACGGCGGTGAGCCGGGCGGCAACATCCGCAACGTCTTCCTCTTCAACCCCAAGCGCGTCAGCTTCGTGGACCGTCCGGGCGGCGACGCCACCACGGCGGTCGAGGTCGTCACCTCCGGGAAGAAGGGCAGGACGGTCTCCCTGTCCGTCTCACCGGGCCGGATCAACCCGGCCTCGGACGCCTGGAAGAACAGCCGCAAGCCGCTCGTCGGCGAATTCGACTTCCGGGGCCAGCGGATCTTCGTCGTGGGCAACCACTTCAACTCCAAGGGCGGCGACCAGCCGACGCACGGCGTCAACCAGCCGCCGGTCCTCGGCTCCGAGACGCAGCGCCTGGCCCAGGCCAAGGAGGTCCGCGGCTTCGTCTCCGACCTGCTCGCCAAGGACAAGAAGGCCAAGATCGTCGTTCTCGGTGACCTGAACGACTACCAGTTCTCCACGCCCCTCACCACCCTCACCAAGGGCAAGGTCCTCACCGACCTGATCAGCACCCTGCCGAAGAACGAGCGCTACAGCTACGTCTACGACGGCAACTCGCAGACGCTCGACCACATCCTGGTCAGCCCGGCGATCAAGAAGCCCGGCTACGACGTCGTCCACATCAACGCCGAGTTCGCCGACCAGGCGAGCGACCACGACCCGCAGGTCGTGCGCGTCAAGTAACCCGCCGGGGCGGGCCCGTGGCGGGTGCGTACGTGTCGCGCGTACGCACCCGCCTCGCGGGCGTGACGGCGCCCGCCGGTCACGCCTCGCAGGGCGCCGTCAGATAGTCGAAGGTGCGCGTGACGTCCAGGACGCGCCGTACCGGCGGTGTGTAGAGCCGCAGGCACAGATCGCCGCCCGCCTTCCTGCTGGCCCGGCGCTGGCTGCGCAGGATGTTGAGCCCCGTGGAATCCATGAAGTGCACCTGGCTGAAGTCCAGCTCGACCCGGTGGTGCGCCAGCGGCGCGAGCGTGGCGAAGAGGTCGGGCCCCGTGTCGCAGTCGAGTTCGCCTCGGACCCTGACCAGCACGCGGTCACGGAGGGAGACGATCTCCACATGGAGGGGCTCGTACGACGGCGGCACGGAGATGGAACCTCACTCATCCGGTATTCAGTGGCGGGGTGGCTGTTTCACGAGCCAGTGCGACGACCGGGGCACGTTACCCCGTGCGATCCCGTGACGAGGTGTCAGGAACTGCGCGCCGTCGAGCAGCCCGGTCATTTCGGCCACTGCCCGCCGATCGCCCTCGTATGCCTTCCGGGCGTGTCGTTTCACCCACACGGTTCGGCGCGGTGCCGGCCGGTGCGTCCGGCTCAGCGCGGGACGGTCAGCTCGATCAGCCGGCAGGCCGTCGCGAGGTCCGTCCGCACCTCCTCGGCCGACGCCCGCCCGGCGAGCCGGCCGACCAGGACCGCGCGCCAGGTGTGCTCGACGACGCGGACGGCGGAGAGCTGCTGGGGGGTGGGGCCGTACGGGCCGACGGCGGGGCCCATGGCGTCCAGGATGATCGCCGTCGTGCGCCGCGACACCGACGCCACCTCGGCGCTCACGCCCCGGTCCGCGAAGGTCAGCGCGCGGAGCATCGCGTCCGCCAGACACGGGTCGCGCTGGAGCGCGCGGCAGGCGCGCAGCAAGGTCTCCCCGACGCGTTCGGCGGCGCTGCCGCCGCTCGGGGGCCGTTCGCGCAGGGTGGCGTGGAGCTGTTCGAGCCGGTCGAGCAGGGTGGCGACCAGCAGATGGATCTTGGAGGGGAAGTACCGGTAGAGCGTGCCGAGCGCGACCCCCGCCTCCTCGGCGACCTCGCGCATCTGCACCGCGTCGAAGCCGCCCCGGCGGGCCAGCCGAACGGTGGCGCGCAGGATGTCGAGGCGCCGCGCCTCCTGGCGCTCCGTCAGCGTGCCGGGCGGTGCGGGACCGGACACCGGAGATGACGCCGGATCGGCTTCCGCTGTCATCCCTCCGAGCCCCCTCGTGTCTCGACAGCATGGTAAGCGCGGGTGGTGGCGCGAATCACCTGATCGGACCGGTACGGCCTGGCTACCTGCCGGTAGATTCGAGGCGGTGGGCGTCCGTACTGGCCGGATCTCGTACCCGGCTACGGGCCGAGGGCCTCGGCGTACGAGAACTTGTTCTAGCTTGGCGCCAGCGGTTACGCTCCGTCGAAAACCCGAGAGCGCAGTGAGAAGGGGGCCGAGAGTGACCGCTGAGGCCATTGAGGCGGGCACCGAGCCAGAGCCCCGGGACGACGGCGATGACCGCCCTCTGCGTATCGCCCTGCTCAGCTACAAGGGGAACCCGTTCTGCGGCGGCCAGGGCGTCTATGTCCGCCACCTCTCCCGCGAACTCGCCCGGCTCGGCCACAGCGTCGAGGTCATCGGCGCCCAGCCCTACCCGGTGCTGGACGAGGGCGTCCCCCTCACCGAGCTGCCCAGCCTCGACCTCTACCGGCAGCCGGACCCCTTCAGGACCCCGAAGCGCGCCGAGTTCCGCGACTGGATCGACGCCGTCGAGGTCTCCACCATGTGGACCGGCGGCTTCCCCGAGCCGCTCACCTTCTCGCTCCGGGCCCGGCGCCATCTCGCCGCCCGCGCCGGGGAGTTCGATGTCGTCCACGACAACCAGACCCTGGGCTACGGACTGCTCGGCGACCTCGGCGCGCCCCTGGTCACCACCATCCACCACCCCATAACCGTCGACCGGGGCCTCGATCTCGCCGCCGCCACCGACTGGCGCGGACGCACCTCCGTGCGCCGCTGGTACGGCTTCACCCGGATGCAGAAGCGCGTGGCGCGGCGGCTGCCGTCCGTGCTCACCGTCTCCGGCTCCTCCAAGCAGGAGATCACCGACCATCTCGGGGTACGGGCCGACCGTATCGACGTCGTGCACATCGGCGCCGACACCGCGCTGTTCTCGCCGGACCCGGCCGTGCCCGAGGTCCCCGGCCGGATCGTCACGACCTCCAGCGCCGATGTCCCGCTCAAGGGGCTCGTCCATCTGGTGGAGGCCCTCGCCAAGCTCCGTACGGAACACCCCGCCGCGCATGTGGTCGTCGTCGGCAAGCGGGCCGAGGACGGCCCGGTCGCACAGGCTATCGAACGGTTTGGGCTGGACGGCGCCGTCCGGTTCGTCAAGGGCATCTCCGACGCCGAACTCGTCGACCTGGTCCGGAGCGCGCAGATCGCGTGCGTGCCGTCCCTGTACGAGGGGTTCTCGCTGCCCGCCGCCGAGGCGATGGCCACCGGGACCCCGCTCGTCGCCACCACCGGCGGCGCCATCCCGGAGGTCGCGGGCGCCGACGGCGAGACCTGCCTGGCCGTCCCGCCGGGCGACTCGGGCGCGCTGGCGGTGGCCCTCGGCCGGCTGCTCGGCGACCGGGAACTGCGCGCCCGGCTGGGCGCTGCGGGGCGCGAGCGGGTGCTGTCCCGCTTCACCTGGGCCAGGGCCGCGCGGGGGACCGCGGAGCTGTACCGGGAGGCGATCGCCCGGCAGCGCGGCCGGGGCCGTAACGTGGCGGCGGTCCGTGGGGGCGCTCGCTGATGCGGCGCCCGCCGTACCCGTACCCGTATGTCCTCCGCTCCCGTACCGCCTGTTCCACCCGCACCGCCCTTACCGCCTGTCTCACCCGCACCACCCGTACCCCCGACCGCGAAAGCAGGACGACCCTGTGCTGACCGTGGACTTCACCCGCTTCCCGCTCGCCGCGGGCGACCGCGTGCTCGATCTGGGGTGCGGCGCGGGCCGGCACGCCTTCGAGTGCTACCGGCGCGGTGCCCAGGTCGTGGCCCTCGACCGGAACGCCGAGGAGATCCGCGAGGTCGCCAAGTGGTTCGCGGCGATGAAGGCGGAGGGCGAGGCGCCGCCCGGGGCCACCGCCACCGCGATGGAGGGGGACGCGCTCCAGCTGCCGTTCCCCGACGAGTCGTTCGACGTGGTGATCATCTCCGAGGTGATGGAGCACATCCCGGACGACAAGGGCGTGCTCGCCGAGATGGTCCGGGTGCTGCGGCCCGGCGGCCGGATCGCTGTCACCGTGCCGAGGTACGGACCCGAGAAGGTGTGCTGGGCGCTCTCCGACGCGTACCACGAGGTCGAGGGCGGTCACATCCGGATCTACAAGGCCGACGAACTCCTCGGCCGGATGCGGCAGGCCGGGCTCAAGCCGTACGGCACCCACCACGCGCACGCCCTGCACGCGCCGTACTGGTGGCTGAAGTGCGCCTTCGGCGTGGACAACGACAAGGCGCTGCCCGTCCGGGCGTACCACAAGCTCCTGGTGTGGGACATCATGAAGAAGCCCCTCGCGACCCGGATCACCGAGCAGCTGCTCAACCCGGTCGTCGGCAAGAGCTTCGTGGCGTACGCGACCAAGCCGCACCTGCCAGCGACGGCCGCCTTCTCCGCTACCGGCACCGCCTCCGGTACGGACACCGCCTCCGGGACTGACGCCGAGTGACCCTGCCCCGGCGTGGCCCCGAAGCCACCGAACACCTCGTCCTGCCCGGTGTGCTGACCGCCGAGCAGGCCGCCGGGACGGTGGCGGCCCTGCTGGCCGTGCAGCGGCCCGACGGCTCGATCCCCTGGTTCCACGGCCACCATCTGGACCCCTGGGACCACACCGAGGCGGCCATGGCGCTGGACGCGGCGGGCGAGGACGAGGCGGCGGCGCGGGCGTACGCGTGGCTGGCCAGGACCCAGAACGAGGACGGCTCCTGGTACGCGGCGTACGCCGACAGCGGCCCGGCCCCGCAGGACGGACGCACCGCCGAAGCGGGCGCGGCCGTACCGGCCGACCGGTCCCGTGAGACCAACTTCTGCGCGTACGTGGCCGTGGGCGTCTGGCACCACTATCTCGCCACCGGCGACGACGGCTTCCTCGACCGGATGTGGCCCGTCGTGCACGCCGCGATGGAGTTCGTCCTCGAACTCCAGCAGCCCGGCGGCCAGATCGGCTGGAAGCGCGAGGCGGACGGCACCGCGGTCGACGACGCGCTGCTGACCGGGTGCTCCTCCGTGTACCAGGCGCTGCGCTGCGCGCTCGCCATCGCCGAGGAGCGCGAGGAACCGCAGCCCGACTGGGAGTTGGCGGCCGGCGCCCTCGCGCACGCGATCCGCTCGCACCCGGAGCGCTTCCTCGACAAGAGCCACTACTCGATGGACTGGTACTACCCCGTGCTCGGCGGCGCCCTCACCGGGGAGCCGGCCACGGCCCGGATCGCCGAGGGCTGGGACCGCTTCGTCGTCCCCGGGCTCGGTGTGCGCTGTGTGCTGCCCAACCCCTGGGTGACGGGCGGCGAGAGCTGCGAACTCGCCCTCGCCCTCTGGGTGATGGGCCAGTCGGACCGGGCGCTGGAGATCCTCCAGTCCATCCAGCACCTGCGCGCCGACGACGGCCTCTACTGGACGGGGTACGTCTTCGAGGGGCACGCCGCCTTCTGGCCGGAGGAGCGCACCAGCTGGACGGCGGGCTCGCTCCTGCTGGCGGTGGCCGCGCTGGGCGGGGACGAGGCGACCACCGCGGTGTTCAGCGGTGAACGCCTGCCCCTGGGCCTGGAACCGGACTGCTGCGGCTGACCGTGACGGCCCGCCCGGCCCCGCCGGGACCGGCCCGCGCGTCGGCGCCGCGACCGGCCCGCGCCCGACGCCGCGACCGGGCGGCCGTCACCGGTCAGATGCGGCGCAGCCGGTCGGCCAGACCGTGGCCGACGAGGAGATACACCACGGCGGCGAGACCGTACCCGCAGACCACACGGGCCCATGCCGTGTCGAAGGTGAACAGGTCGTAGGACCAGCCGGCGAGCCAGCGGGCGGCGCCCCGGACGAACTCCACGAGCTCGTTGGCGCGGTTGGCGTCCAGCAGGTACATGAGGATCCAGAGGACCAGGATGAAGGCCATGACGTCCGCTATCACGACGATGAGGGTCGCCGCTGCGGAGCTGCTTCCACTGCGATGGCGTGAGGACATGGCGAACGTGTTGCCGGTTGTGAGCAAGTGAAACCCGGACGGCCCCGCCCGTGTGGCGGCGGCGCGGGCAGCGGGTGACGCTGCTGGCAGTCTGCCAAGGAGGTCGGTTGTGCCCACCCAAGCCAACACCGGCATATCCGTCGGTCATCCAGGTCACCGTTCCGCTCACGCCGCTCACGCCCCCGGACGAAGTCCCGCCGGCGGTTCCGCCCGAGGCCACGGCCCGCTGCGCCGCGGCCTCGTGGCCCTGGTGCTGTCCTGCGCCCTGCTGGTGTCGACGGCCGCGTGCGGAAGCTCCGGCAAGGCCGCCCCGCCACGCGGCGCTGCGCAGGTCGCCGACGTGGTGGCCGCCTCGCCCACCGGCTCCGCCGAGAAGCAGAAGTTCGCCAAGACCCGCTTCGTCACCAACGCGGGGCTCGCGGCCGGGGCCACGTACCAGTGGATCGTCAAGCCGTACCGGGCGGGCAAGTTCAAGAAAGGCGCGAAGGGGCGGAAGCTGACCCTGGTCAAGGCGGGTCTGGCCGGCGCCTTCACCTACAACCGGCTCAAGGCGGCGAGCCACAACGCCAAGGGCGACCCGCTGCTCTCCAAGGCCGTGGCCCCGCTGACGGCCGGGATCGCCTCGCTGAAGGGGCTCGCCACGAAGCTCCGCAAGGGCGATGTGAGCGACGCGGACATCAACAAGTTCCAGAAGAACATCACCGGCATCAAGGGCGCCGGAAGCAGCGCGGGCGCGGACGTGAAGGACAAGGTGCCCTCGCTCTCCGACCTCCGGAGCGGCGCCGGGTAAGGCACGGTCCCGGCGCGGAAACGGCGAACGGCCCCCGCGTACGGGGGCCGTTCGGGTACGACGCGCCAGGCGCCGGGGGGTCGGCGGTTCAGCCGCGCTGTATCCCCGAGGTGTCCTGGAGGACGCCGCGCCGGCCGTCCTGCGTCTGGGCCACCAGACCGGGGCCGCGCTGCTCGACCGCCAGATACCAGGTACCGGGCGTCAGTTCGGCGATCGGGGCCGGCGAACCGTCCTCGCCGAACAGCGGGCGGGCCACCGGGACCGCGAACCAGAACGGCGAGAAGTCGCCCGCCGGGGCCGCCGCCGGGGCGGCGTCCGCGTTCGGCTGCGCCTGGGCGGGCTGGCCGCCGCCGAACGACTGCTGCTGGCCGGGGACGGGCTGCTGCGTACCGTACGGCTGGGCCTGGCCCTGCGCGCCGTAGGGCTGCGGGCCGCCCGGGTAGCCGTAACCCGGCTGTCCGCCGGGCTGTGCCCCGTACGGCTGCGGCGCCGCCGGCTTGGGCGCGCCGATGAGGGCGACCTTCAGCGGCGGCAGCAGCGGCGTGGCCACGGCGCCGCCCGCGAGCACGGCAGCGCCGAGGAAGCCGAGAATCTGACCGCTGCCCGCCTTGCCGTCACCGAGCAGGTACCAGAGGGACGTCCACGCGGCGAAGATCGCCAGAGCGGTGCCGAACTGTCCGAGGTCCAGCCCCGCGAGTTTCCGCGGCTGCGGCAGCGCGCGGGCGGTGATGATCAGCGCCGCGGCTATGACCCCGGCCAGGTGGACGCTCATCACGACACCCAGCAGGTCCCAAGCCTTCACGCCATTGCTGTAGCCCGTGTCGTAGAAATTGAGGAACGAGGCGATGAACAGCAGCACCGCTGCTCCGATCACCACGCCGTCACCTCTCGTGAGGGAGCGGATGTTCACGTGAGAAATCCTTCGTCGGTCGTCTTTCGGGCGGTCGTCGCTGCCACTGCTGAGGCGGTGCACGGTGCGAAGCTCGGGGGCGGCTCCTTATCGTACGGATGAATCTATCGTCTGTTCGATGCGGGCGTCCGCCGAGTATCACACCCGGTTATCAGGCCGTTACGCGGGGCGCCGACCGGCCCCGAGCGCCCGTCCGGCAGGCGTCCGGCGGGCGCTCGGTGAGTCCGGTACGCGGATTCACTTCTCCAGGAATCCGCTGATGCCGTCCGCCAGTCCCCGCGCCGCTTTCTGCCGCCATTTCGCGTCGGTAAGCAGGCCCTCGTCCACCGAATCACGCATGTTGCCGCATTCGATGAAGACCTTGGGAACGGTCGACAGATTCAGTCCGCCGAGATCGTCGCGGACATCCAGGCCGGTACCTTCACCGAGGTAGTTGGCGGGAGCGCTGCCGGTCTCGCGCGCGAAATTCCCCACGATACGTTCACCAAGTTCACGCGAGGGCCCCACGATGCGGGAGGTGTCCGCGTCGCCGCCTTTGACCAGGGCGGGAAGAATCACGTGGAAGCCGCGGTTGCCGGGCGCGGAGCCGTCCGCGTGGACGGAGACGACGGCGTCGGCCTTCGCCTTGTTGCCGATCCGGGCGCGCTCGTCGACGCAGGGGCCGTACGGGCGGTCGTCGTCATGGGTGAAGGTGACGGTCGCGCCCCGCTCGCTCAGCAGAGCGCGCAGCCGGTGGGCGACATCGAGGGTGAACTCGGCCTCCGGATAACCGGCGTCGGTGGAGGTGCCGGTGGTGTCGCACTCCTTGCTGACCGTGCCGATGTCGACCTTCTCGTTGATCTCGGCCGGGTGGTCCCGGTTGCGGGGGTTGTGGCCGGGGTCGATGACGACGACCTTGCCGGCGAGCGGCCCCGCAGGACCGGTGGGCTCCGGGGCACCGGCCGGGTCCCCGGAGCCGGGAGCCGACCCGGTCGGGTCGCCGCCGCCGGGAGCGTCGTCGGCACGGGCGGAGGCGGCGGCCGACGCGGCGGCGGAAGCGGAGGCCGACGCGGCCGACCCGGCCGCCGCCGTCCGGGGACCATCGCCGTCCGGGCCGCTCACGCCCTGCCAGATGAGCCATCCGGCCAGGGCGGTGGGCACCAGCGCGGCGGTCGCGAGGGTGAGACGGTTCCGGCCGGGAAAGCGGCGGACGGGCTGCGGGCTCTCGTCGTACGACACCGTCGAGATGGTAGTGGCCGCGGTCAGATTCCCGGCGAGACACGGCGCAGGACGCGCAGCGAGTCGGTCACCGGCAGCTCGGCGAAGGCGCCGGAGGCGAGCGCGCGCAGATAGACGCCGTAAGGAGCGCGACCGCCGTCCGCCGGATCGGGGAAGACGTCGTGGATCACCAGCAGCCCGCCCTCGGCGAGCAGCGGTACCCATCCCTCGTAATCCGCGTTGGCGTGCTCCTCGGTATGGCCGCCGTCGATGAAGACGAGCCCGAACCGGCCGCCCCACACCCGCGCGACCTGCGGCGACCGGCCGACGACCGCGATCACGTGATCCTCCAGACCGGCCCGGCGCAGGGTGCGCCGGAAGGTGGGGAGGGTGTCCATCAACCCGCTCTCCGGGTCGACCAGGGCCGGATCGTGGTACTCCCACCCGGCCTGCTGCTCCTCGCTCCCGCGATGGTGGTCCACCGTGACCGCCACCGTCCCCGCGTCCCGCGCGGCGGCCGCGAGCAGCAGCGCGGAGCGCCCGCAGTACGTGCCGATCTCCAGCAGCGGCAGCCCCAGCGCGCCCGCCTCGGCCGCCGCGCCGTACAGGGCGAGCCCTTCGTGGACGGGCATGAACCCCTTGGCGGCCTCGAAGGCGGCGAGGACATCGGGCGCGGGGGCGGGCGTGCCGCCGGTCCGGGGCGCTTCTCCGGTCCGGGTCGCACCGCTGGTGCGCGGCTCGCTGCCGTTGTCGGGCTCGGCGGGCATGGGCGCGCTCCTCGCGGGTCGGTCTGCTGGTGCGGAAGTGGCGGGTGGGGCGTGCCCATGCTGCCGTACGCCCCCGGCCGTGTGTGTGCCGGGGGCGCACGCCCTCGTACGGGTCCCCACGGGCGCCTCGGTCAGCCCGTGACCGCCGTGTCCCGCTCCCACGCTCCGCGCATCAGCACCAGATCCACGTCGACCGGCAGCCCGTTCCCCGGATACTCCGCCGGGCACGCCTGGGGCCCGAAGCCGCTCGCCGTCCCGGCCAGCACGTACGGTCCCGGGCCCGGCGGCAGCAGCGTGTACCGGCCGTCCTCGTCCGCGATGGTGAGACCGGCCTGCCGGCCCCGGCGGTCGATCAGCGTGACGTTCGCCCGCGCCACCGGCGTACCGTCCGCGTCCAGCACCCGGCCGCGGAATCCGCCCGACCCGGCGACCAGCGTCGCCCGCGGCGCGGGCTCCTCGCTCCCGGCGAGCGGCTGGGCCCGGCCCGCGCCCGCCGTGTTCCGCGACGGCAGGAACGCCGCCAGCACCAGACCGACGAGTACCGCGCCCGTGGCGATACCGAACGAGATGCGGAAGCCGTTCATGGTGGGCACCGCCACCCCGCCCGCCTGCGTCGAGGTGTGCGCCAGCACCATGCCGATGACGGCGCTCGACACCGACGTGCCGATGGAGCGCATCAGGGTGTTGAGCCCGTTGGCCGCGCCGGTCTCCGACGGGTCGACCGCGCCGATGATCAGGGCGGGAAGCGAGGAGTAGGCGAGCCCGATACCGGCGCCCACGACCACCGCGATGATGATCGTCTGCCACACCTGGTTCATCAGCCCGAGTCCCGCCCCGTACCCGATGCCGATGATCAGCAGGCCGAGTATCAGGGAGACCTTGGGGCCGCGCCGGGCGGCGATCCGGGCGTAGACCGGCGCGGTGAACATCATCGTGAGACCGAGCGGTGCCACGCACAGCCCGGCCAGCACCATGGACTGCCCGAGGCCGTAACCGGTCGCCTCGGGCAACTGAAGCAGCTGCGGCAGCACCAGCGAGATCGCGTAGAAGGCGACACCGACCATGATCGAGGCGAGGTTGGTGAGCAGCACCTCACGCCGTGCCGTGGTGCGCAGATTGACCAGCGGGGCGGAGCTGCGCAGCTCCATCAGCCCCCACAGCAGCAGGATGACCACCGCCAGGACGAACAGCCCGATCGTGGTGGGTGACGCCCAGCCCCAGTCGCTGCCCTTGGTGATCGGCAGCAGCAGGGCGACCAGTCCCGCGGAGAGCCCGATCGCGCCGAGCCAGTCGAAGGTGCCGCCGGCCCGTACCGAGGATTCCGGTACGAAGAAGACGGCGAGCAGCATCGACACCACACCGAGTCCGGCGGCGCCGAAGAAGAGCGCGTGCCAGTCGGCGTTCTGGGCGATCAGCCCGGCGGCGGGCAGGGCGAGTCCGCCGCCCACGCCGATGGACGAACTCATCAGCGCCATCGCCGAACCGAGCTTCTCGCGCGGCAGTTCGTCGCGCATGATGCCGATGCCGAGGGGTATCGCGCCCATGGCGAAGCCCTGGAGGGCCCGGCCGGCGATCATGACGACCAGATCGTCCGTGAACGCGCAGACGAGCGAGCCGACCACCATGACGGCGAGGCTGGCGAGCAGCATCCGCCGCTTGCCGAAGAGGTCGCCGAGCCGCCCCATGATCGGGGTGGCCACCGCGCCGGCCAGCAGCGTCGCGGTCATGACCCAGGTGGCGTTGGCGGGCGCCGTGCCGAGCAGGGTCGGCAGGTCCTTGATGACGGGAACGAGCAGGGTCTGCATCACCGCGACGGCGATGCCCGCGAAGGCCAGTACGGGGACGATGCCCCCGGTCCTACGGGCCTGCGGATCCGGGGGAAGCGTCCCGGCTTGCTGATCGGTCGTCGTCTGCGGCATTCGTGCGGCCTCCGGGAAGGGAGTGGGGGACGGGGAACGGGCCGGGCACACGACGGACGGCCCGGCGCCCGCGCCCGTGACCAGGCGCGGGACACCCGACCGTCAAGTCGTTGCCCTATGAAACCTTCTAGCTCAACCCGCCATGGTGCCGCCCTATTCCGACGAACGCGTTACGAACAGATTCCGTCATCTTCGACCGAATCCCGTCTGTCCTCGGCGGTATGTGTTCAGGCGGCGTCCCCGAGCGCTCACGCGTTGCCGGCGCGAAACCCTGTCCGAAACCGGATGTACGGACCGGGCGGCGGCTGCGACCATGACGGCCATGGTCCGAGCCCCGGCGGAATCGTCCCCCGTCCACATAGCCGCGCCCACCAGGGCCCCCCGCACCTGGGCGGTGGTCCTCATCGCCTGCGCGGGGCAGTTCCTCGTCGTCCTCGACGTCTCCGTGGTCAATGTCGCGCTGCCCTCGATGCGCGCGGACCTGGGGCTCTCCGCCACCGGCCTGCAATGGGTGCTCAACGCCTACTCGATCGCCTTCGCCGGCTTCATGCTGCTGGGCGGCCGGGCGGCGGACCTCTTCGGCCGGAAACGGATGTTCCTGACGGGACTCGCGGTGTTCACGCTGGCGTCGCTCGCCGGCGGACTCGCCCAGGAGGGCGGGCAGTTGCTCGCCGCCCGCGCCGTCCAGGGCCTGGGCGCCGCCGTACTCGCCCCCGCGACGCTCACCCTCCTGACGGCCGCCGTACCGGCCGGGCCCGCCAGGAACCGCGCCATCGGCACCTGGGCGGCGGTCGGCGCGGGCGGCGGCGCGGCGGGCGGGCTGGTCGGCGGGGTGCTCACCGATCTGCTCTCCTGGCGCTGGGTACTGCTGATCAACGTGCCCGTCGGCGCGCTGGTGCTGGCCGGCGCCGCGATCCTGCTGACCGAGAGCCGCACGGACCGGGTCCGCCGCCTCGACCTGCCGGGCGCGGTGCTGGTCACGGCCGGCCTCGCCCTGGCCGCCTACGGCATCGTCCAGACCGAGGTACGGGGCTGGGACGCGCCCGCGACGCTGCTGCCGCTGGCCGGGGGAGTGGCGCTCCTCGCGCTCTTCACGCTGGTGGAGGCGCGGTCGGCGGTGCCGCTGATGCCGCTGGGACTGTTCCGGGTGCGGGCGGTCGCCTCGGCCAACGCGGCGATGTTCATCTGTGGTTCGGCGTCCTTCTCGACCTGGTTCTTCATGACGGTGTACGCCCAGAACGTGCTGGGCTACACCCCGCTGGAGGCCGGTCTCGCGCTGGTGCCCAGCTCCCTGAGCATCGTGCTCGGCGCGAAGCTGGCGCCCCGGATGATGGCGCGGACCGGCGCCCGCGGCCTCGCCGTGGTCGGGGCGCTGGTGGCGGCGTGCGGGTTCGGCTGGCAGTCCATGATGACCGCCGACGGGACGTACCTCTCGGCCGTACTCGGCCCCGGTGTCCTGATGATGGCGGGCCTCGGCATGGCCACCACCCCACTGGCGGCCCTCGCCACCACGGGCGCGGCGCCCGGCGACGCGGGCCTGGTCTCCGGCCTCGTCAACACCTCACGCACCATGGGCGGCGCCCTCGGCCTGGCGGTCCTCTCCACGGTCGCGGCCTCCCGCACCGCGGGCGGCACCACCCCGGAAGCCCTGACCCGTGGCTACGCGCTGGCCTTCGGCACGGGCGCAGGGGTGCTGCTGGCGGCGGTACCGGTGATGCTGCTGTGGCTCCCGCGCTCGACGACGGAGCAGTAGCCCCGGCAGAGCCGCGCCGGACGCGCGGAGGCCGCCGCGGGATCGCCGCGGCGGCCTCCTTCTCGCTGTCGGCCCGTCAGGACGCGCTGTCGCCACCGTCTCCCGGGCGGCGGTGACGGCCGAAAGCGGGCGCCGCGGATTCCTCCGAAGGCGCCGCGCCCCCACGGTGCTTGCCGTGGCTGTCGAGGCCGCCCCGGTCCGCCGCCGCTCCCCGTGGGCGCGTCTGGTCCGTGTCGGTTCGGATGTCGGACATGTGGGAAGTCACCCCGTCGTATCGCTTCTTGTTCGTGGCACGGGGGCCGGTCTCCGCGCACCGCCTTCACGGCGTCACGATCACCCGTCCACAGCCACCGTCACCGGTGCGACTCCTGCCGGTGCTGCCGCGCGGCCCCCGGGCCGAAGTCTAGTGTCCCGCGATCAGTGAGAGGCGCCTGTTGCAACGGCACCGGCCTGCACATCACAGGAGTACGCGAAGCGTCGTCCGGTTCCCCGTCCGCGCATTCCGGTTGTGCTGATTCTGTGATCGCGTCCGGGCACGGGCCGTCGGCGGGCAGCCGGCCGGCGGTCTCCGGCTCCCGCCCCCGGTCCGGCCCGGGCACCAGCCGCGCCACTCCGCACGGCACCGCCCCCGTCGCGTACGGCAGCCGCAGCACTCCTTCCGGGGTCCACAGCCCCGCCCCCGCCAGCCACCCCGGCGGCGCGGGCCGCTGCACCAGACGGCGGTCGGCCGGCCGCCACGTCCCCACCCAACTGCCCGCCGCCCCGTCGATCCGCAGCGCCACCGCGCAGCTCTCCGGCATCAGCACCTGCCCCGGCTGTACGGCGAAGGGCGTCACCACGCAGTCCGGCGGTCGCAGACACTCGGGGAACCGCACCGGCCGGAGGCTGCCCAGCACGCCCCAGCCCAGCCGGTCGTGGCCCGGCGCGTCCGAGCGGATCAGCAGCAGTCCGCTGTCGGCGTCGGCCAGCAGCAGCCGGTCGTTGCTCTCGTCCGTGATCTGGAGCAGCGGGGTCACCTCGCCGCCCCGCCCCAGATCCACGGCGACCGTCTTGACCACCCCGTCCCGCTCCCGGTCCAGCGCCAGCATCCGTCCCGTACGGTCCAGCCACACGCCGCCCGAGCAGCGGCCCGGCACCTCGGCGACCCGCTCGGGGCCGAAGGCGCCGCCCGCCACCAGCCAGAGCCCGGTGGACCGTTCGCCGACGACCAGGGCGTACGCGCACCGGCCGTCCGGCGAGGGCGGCAGCATCGTCAGGGCGCGGGGCGCGCACCCGATCGCGCCCATGGGCAGCTGGCCCGTTCCCGGACCGGTCGGGTAGAGGAGGGAGAAGTCGTGCCGGTCCACCACCCGGCGGCCGATGAGCACCCGTCCGTCGGCCAGCGGCAGCAGATCGGTGCCGGGCTCCTCCGGCTGGTCGAGAGGGAGCGGCACGGCGTAGGGCTCGGGCCCGCCGAGGGTCCACCGCTCGGGGTACCAGGCGTCGCCGTACCCGGACTCCGCGCGCCCGGAGCCGCCGTGTCCGGACTCCGCGTACCCCGTGTTCCCGTAACCGGTCTCCCCGGAGCCGGGGTTGCCGTACCCCGGGTTCCCGTACCGGGCACCGTCTCCACCCGGGGCGCCGAGCGTGAGCCGGGCCGCGTAGGAGCCGTCCGCGGTGATGGTGAACCCCGTACGCCGCGCACCCCCTTCGCGCCGCACCGGTCCGCCGGCACCCGCTCCGTCGCCGTCCGCCGCAGCCGTCTCGATAGCACAGGCCGTCATCGGTCCGTCACCTCCGGCGACGAAGCTAGTTTTCGTACTCCCTGCCGAACAACATGTGACACCCCACTTCACACATAAGGGTGGCTACCGCATGATCTGCCGGAAAACGCGAGGGGGAGTGTGCTGTCCACGGGAACGGTGACGGCACCGTCCGCGCCGTTCCGTGCCCCGCACCCACCCGTGGGCCGCGGCCGGACGGCCGCCGCTTCCGGCCGTCGTGCGGCGGGAAGCCCGCCCCGTCGTGCGGCGGGAAGCCCGCCCCGTCGTGCGGCGGGAAGCCCGCCCAGGGCGGGCCGGGCACGGGCGGCAGGTAGCCTTTGTGCGTGCCCCCTGTCCCCGCCGTCCCCGCCACGCCGGCCGCTGCCTCCGCGCCGCGGCTGTCCGAAGTCACCGACGCGCTCGACGCCCTCTGGCCGCCCGAGCGGGCCGAACAGTGGGATGCCGTCGGTACGGTCTGCGGCGACCCCGACGCCCCCGTCACCCGGGTGCTGTTCGCCGTCGACCCCGTCCAGGACGTCGCCGACGAGGCCGTGCGGCTCGGCGCCCAGCTGCTCGTCACCCACCACCCGCTCTATCTGCGCGGTACGACGACGGTCGCGGCCGCCACCTTCAAGGGCCGGGTCGTGCACGGCCTCATCCGGAACGGCGTCGCGCTGCACGTCGCGCACACCAACGCCGACTCCGCCGACCCCGGCGTCTCCGACGCCCTCGCGGGCGCGCTCGACCTGCGGGTCCTGGGCCCCCTCGTACCGGACCCCACGGACCCGGCGGGACGGCGCGGCCTCGGCCGGATCTGCGAGCCGCCCGCGCCTGTCACCCTCCGCGACTTCGCCGCCCGCGTCGCCCACCGCCTCCCCGCCACCGCGCAGGGCGTACGGATCGCGGGCGACCCGGACGCCCTCGTCCGCAAGGTCGCGGTCAGCGGCGGCTCCGGCGACAGCCTCTTCGCACAGGTACGCGCGGCGGGCGTGGACGCGTTCCTCACCGCCGACCTGCGCCACCACCCGGTCTCCGAGGCGACCCAGCACAGCCCGCTCGGCCTGGTCGACGCCGCGCACTGGGCCACCGAGTGGCCGTGGTGCGAGCAGGCCGCCGCCCAGCTCGACGAGATCTCCGACCGCCACGGCTGGGACCTGCGCGTCCATGTCTCCAGGACCGTCACCGACCCCTGGTCGGCCCACCACGCATCCCCCGTCCCTTCTTCCCCTTCCTCTTCAGGAGCCCCCAACTGAACGCCGCGCCCGCCGACCAGATCCGACTCCTCGACGTCCAGGCCCTCGACGTACGACTGTCGCAGCTCGACCACAAGCGCACCTCGCTGCCCGAGCACGCCGAGATCGAGTCCCTCACCAAGGACCTCGCCCAACTGCGCGACCTGCTGGTCGCCTCGCAGACCGAGGAGAGCGACACCGCCCGCGAGCAGACCAAGGCGGAGCAGGACGTCGACCAGGTGCGCCAGCGCGCCGCCCGCGACCAGCAGCGGCTGGACTCCGGCGCGGTCACCTCGCCCAAGGACCTGGAGAACCTCCAGCGCGAGATCGTCTCCCTCGCCAAGCGCCAGGGCGACCTGGAGGACGTCGTCCTCGAAGTCATGGAGCGCCGTGAGTCCGCGCAGGAGCGGGTCGCCGAGCTGACGGAGCGCGTCGCCGCGGTCCAGGCCAAGGCCGACGACGCCGTGGCCCGCCGGGACGCCGCCGTCAAGGGATTCGACGACGAGGCCGCGACCGTGGCCAAGGAGCGCGAGCTGGTGGCCGCCTCCGTACCGGCCGATCTGCTCAAGCTGTACGAGAAGCTCCGCGTCAAGGAGGGCGGGGTGGGCGCGGCCCGCCTCTACCAGCGCCGTTGCGAGGGCTGCCGGCTCGAACTGAACGTCACCGAACTGAACGACGTCAGGTCGGCCGCCCGCGACACCGTGCTGCGGTGCGAGAACTGCCACCGCATCCTGGTCCGTACCGCCGATTCGGGTCTGTGAGCGGACGGGCGATGTCCGATCCCACGTTCGTGGTGGAGGCCGACGGAGGGTCCCGGGGAAACCCGGGCCCGGCCGGATACGGCGCGGTCGTACTGGACCCGGTGACCGGTGAACCGCTCGCGGAGGCCGCCGAGTTCATCGGTGTCGCCACGAACAACGTCGCGGAGTACAAGGGCCTGATCGCCGGCCTGAAGGCCGCGAGGGCGCTGGACCCGGCCGCGCGGGTCCGGGTGCGGATGGACTCCAAGCTCGTCGTCGAGCAGATGTCGGGCCGCTGGAAGATCAAGCACCCGGACATGAAGCCGCTGGCGGCGGAGGCCGCGCGCGTCCTGCCGACGGGGCAGGTCACGTACGAGTGGATCCCCCGCGAGCGGAACAAGCACGCGGACCGGCTGGCCAACGAGGCGATGGACGCGGGCACGAGGGGCGAACGGTGGGAGCCGTCGGCGTCCACGGCCGCCCTGGACGCGGGCGCGGCACGGTCGGCCGCCGAGCCGCCGCCCCCGGAGCCCCTGCCCGACGGAGTCCCGGCCGAGGCGCCTCCGGCGGCCCGGCCGCCGGCCGCCGGGCCGCCCTCCGCGTCCGGCGTGGGCGGGACCGAGACCGAGGCGGCCGGCTGGGGCGCCTCCGCCGACCTCGGCGCCCCCACCACCTTCGTCCTGCTGCGGCACGGCGAGACCGCGCTCACCCCCTCGAAGCGCTTCTCCGGCAGCGGCGGCACCGACCCCGAACTGTCGGCGATCGGGCGCGGGCAGGCCGAGGCGGTCGCCGCCGCGATGGCCGCGCGCGGCACCGTCCAGGAGATCGTCTCCTCCCCGCTGAGGCGCTGCCGCGAGACGGCCGGGGCCGTGGCGGCGCGGCTCGGCCTGGACGTGGTGGTCGAAGAGGGGCTGCGCGAGACGGACTTCGGCGCCTGGGAGGGGATGTCCTTCGCCGAGGTGCGCGAGCGCTACCCGGACGACCTGAACGCCTGGCTCGCCTCTCCCTCCGTCGCGCCGACCGGCGGCGGTGAGAGCTTCGCGACCGTCGGCCGCCGGGTCGCGGAGGCCCGTGACCGGCTGCTCGACCGCTACCGGGGCCGGACGGTCCTGCTGGTCACCCATGTCACGCCGGTGAAGGAGCTGGTACGGCTGGCCCTGGGCGCGCCGCCCGAGTCGCTGTTCCGGATGGAGCTGTCGGCGGCCTCGGTGTCGGTGGTGGCGTACTACGCGGACGGCAACGCGTCGCTGCGGCTGCTGAACGAGACGTCCGCACTGCGCTGACCGGCGGGGGTGGGCTGACCGGCGGGGGTGGCCGACCGGCGGGGGTAGGGGCCGGGCGGGGCGTGCGCTCTCCCCGTCCGGTCTCCGCGCGGTTGCCGCCCGGCCCGGACCAGGCGTCGTCTCTCGCTACCGGCTACCGGCTACCGGCTACCGGCTACCGGCGCAGCGCCGACGCCTCGCGCGCCAGTGACTCGACGCGCGCCCAGTCCTTCGCCGCCAGCGTCTCCGGCGGCAGCATCCACGTACCGCCGACGCAGCCGACGTTCGGCAGCGACAGGTAGGACGGGGCCTTCGCCGCCGAAATGCCGCCCGTGGGGCAGAACCGGGCCGCGGGGAGCGGGCCGGCCAGGGACTTGAGGTACGCGGGGCCGCCCGCCGCCTCGGCCGGGAAGAACTTCAGCTCCGTCACCCCGCGCTCCAGCAGCGCCACGACCTCCGAGGTCGTCGAGACCCCCGGCAGGAACGGTACGCCGCTGACGCGCATCGCCGTCAGCAGTGTGTCCGTCCACCCGGGGCTGACCAGGAAGCGCGCGCCCGCCGTCACCGCGTCCGTGACCGCGTCGGGCGTGAGCACCGTCCCCGCGCCGACCACCGCCTCCGGCACCTCGGCGGCGATCGCGCGGATCGCGTCCAGCGCGGCCGGGGTCCGCAGCGTCACCTCGATCGCGGGCAGCCCGCCGGCGACCAGCGCGCGGGCGAGGGGAGCGGCGTCCGCCGCGTCGTCGAGGACGACGACGGGGATGACGGGGGCGAGGTCGAGCACGGAGGTCATGGCGCACATCCTGCCCGGCGAAGGCAGGGTGCGCAATGAGCGTTGCGCACGCTGCAACGCGCTGGTCAGTGCAGCTCCGAGACCACCACGTCCAGCGCCCAGGGCCGGTCGGTGCGGCCCGGATCCGGTGTCTCCACGGTGTACCCCAGGTCCCGTACCGCCTCGACCAGCTCCACCGGTCGACGGGGCCGGACGCCGGCCGTCAGGAGTTCCCGTACCAGCCGCCCCTTCGTCGCCTTGTTGAAGTGGCTGACCACCGACCGCTTCTCCGCGCCGGTCGCCGGATCGATCCGCGCGTGCAGCACCCGTACCGTCGCGGTCCGCCCGGCCAGCTCGCCCTTCGGCTTCCACGCCGCCGCGTAGGCGGCCGAGCGCAGGTCCAGCACCATCCCGTCGCCCGCCGCCGCCGGCAGCACCGCCTCCATCGACGCGCGCCAGTAGGGGCCGAGCGCCCCGAGCCCCGGCAGCCTGACACCCATCGAGCAGCGGTACGAGGGAATCCGGTCGCCCACGCGCACGGCGCCCCACAGCCCGGAGAAGATCAGCAGCGATGTGCCCGCCCGGCGGCGCGCGGCGGGGTCGAGGCCCGCGAGGTCCAGCGCGTCGTACAGCACGCCGGTGTAGATCTCCCCGGCCGTGCGGGTCCCCGCCGTGCGCAGCTCCGCGTTCTTCGCGATCTCGCCCCGCAGCCCTTCGCTCAGCCCGAGAACCTGCCGCGCCTTCTCCTCGTCGCCCGCGCACAGCTCCACGAGCTCGTCCAGGACGGCGGCCCTCGCGTCGGCCAGCCCCGGCAGCGACAGCGACTCGGGCTTCAACGGCGCACCCCGCCCGGAAGGGGCCTTGCCTTCGGACGGCGGCAGCAGGACGAGCACGGTGATTCTCCTCGTACGACGCGATGGGGGGCGGGTCCGGCGGCGGCACCCGGCCGCGGGGGCCACACGTACCACCGCCCCGCGCCAGGTTAGGCGACCCCGGCCGCCTCGTGCCGCCACCGCCCGAGGCACCCGGGCCCGCCCGCGCCGGGTACCATGTCGACCACGGCAGACGAGCCGGGCGGACGGCCGCGTCAAGATCCTCGATCTTGCCGAGGAACGTCCGGGCTCCACACGGCAGGGTGGTGGCTAACGGCCACCCGGGGTGACCCGCGGGACAGTGCCACAGAAAACAGACCGCCGGGGACCTCGGTCCCCGGTAAGGGTGAAACGGTGGTGTAAGAGACCACCAGCGTCCGAGGTGACTCGGACGGCTAGGTAAACCCCACCCGGAGCAAGGTCAAGAGGGGCCGTCGCGAGGCGACCCTGCGCGGACGTTCGAGGGCTGCCCGCCCGAGTCCGCGGGTAGACCGCACGAGGCCGGTGGCAACGCCGGTCCTAGATGGATGGCCGTCTCCCCGGCCGCCGCGAGGCAGCCGGGCGACAGAACCCGGCGTACAGCCCGACTCGTCTGCCGCTCTCGCCCCTGAGCTGGGGCTAAGCCTCAAATCCCTAGATCATCCGGGCCGCTGGGGAGAATCTGGGGAGATCCAGAACCCGGCGTACAGCCCGACTCGTCTGCCGGCCCCCTCTATTGAGGGGGTGAGATCCCCTCTGACCTGCTTTTCAGTGGGCGCCCGGCTCTGGGCGTAGCCATTGGGGTTGCGCATGTAGCGGGCGGCGGACTTCAGGACCAGGGGCTTCACCAGCCGGGGAGCGTTCTCCTCGGGCCGGTCGCGGTCATAGACGGCCGCAAGATCGGAGGCGTCTTCCAGGGCGCCAGTCGCGATCCTGAGCTCGTCGTCCAGCTCTCAATCGATTCGGCCTTTTAGCTCATTGAGCGTGGTGTAGCTCAACATTCCACCAATCGGGAGATTTTGCGGACCAGTCAGGTGATGCGCTGTACGATCCCGCTGGAGTAGATGCTAGGAGGGGAAATGAGTAGTACCGGAGGTGCTGGTTCCGGATCGGGCGCGGGCGGAACCTCGACTCCCTGGTGGAGAAGGCCGGCCGTTCTGGCAGCAGCATCCGCCGTAGCTGTGGGAGTAATTGGCGGTTGGATTCAACAAGGTGGCACATCCTTGATTTCGGCCATGTTTGCTGATGATGAAGTGAATCAGCCCATAATTAACGTCACTTCGAGTGACGAGGCCTTCTGTTCCACCTGGCTGCTGCGCAAGGGAAAGGATTCTGTGGTTCAAGAACTTAAAACGGAGCTGAGTGGCGTCGGGATGATGAACCAGCCGGAGGCTGTTGGCAAGGTACGGAAATCGTCCGGCTCTGACCTTGCGACGGGAAATGTCGTCACAGTGACAGTCGAAGGCAAGGAGGGGAGGGCGATAATATTAAAGAAGTTGGAAATATCGATCATGACTAAAGAGAAATTGAAAGACGATCTGATGGGGGTTGGCTCGGGCTGTGGTGCTGGGATCGCCAAGCGGGTTTATGAAGCGGACCTGGATGCCCCTATTCCTCAGTTCGTGCTTTCTGAATTTGATGAGTCTGGAGCACCTGCGTCCAATCCGATAGGTTTTCCTTATAAGGTCTATTCTTCGGAGCCGGAGGTGTTCGCATTGCGTGGCCTGTCGACTGACGTTGTTGAATGGACTGCACGGCTTTGGTGGGTTTCCGATGGCAAGAGCGGATACATGGATATAACCGATAACGGGAAGCCCTTTATTTCATTTCCAGTAAATTATCCGAAATATCACTTCAGTACGGATAAGAATGACCTGGAAGAGGTGAATCGCTGACAAGGGCCGTTCATTCCTGACCCAGAGCTGGATCGCCCCCTGCGCTGTTATGCGTTGGCCGGGTCCCCGTCTGGCGTTTGGCGGACCGGAGTCCGTGCCTTCGCATCCGATATGCCAGTGATGGCTGTCAACTCTGGCGCTGCCTCTGGGAGTCGCTCTTGCCGTCGGGCTGGAGCTTGATCCCGCACATGAGTGCTCGTCCGGCGAGATGATTTTCTTCTCGGCCTCCGGGTCCCTGCCGACGAAAATGTCCTCCACCGAGCGGAAGCCCTGGTAGCAATTCACGATGCTGCGCCTGGAAGGCCTCGGAGTCGTAGTCACGCAGCCAGCGACGGGCCAGGCCCTCGAAACTTGTGGTCGCGCCGTAGGGCACCGACTGTGGAACGGGCGGGGCCGCCGAGGCGAAGATGAAGCCCGACCGCGCGAAGGCGTACGCGGCGCCGGCCGGGATCGTCTGGTTCACGATGAACCGGAAGCCGTAGCGGTTGCCGAGCGTCGCGTTCACCAGTGCGGATTCGGCCTGTGAGTCGCCGACGTTCTAAGCGAGGTTCAGATCCGGATCGCAAAGGGGTATCGGGCACATCACGCACGTTCCGCTCCGAACGCCGCTGAATGTGGCGAGTGCTCGAAGGAAGACATGAACAGCAGAAAGAGGAAGAAGCTGCCGGGGCGGCTGTGTAGCGCAGCCGCTGACGGCGGGGTTGGCGAGCTCACGAAGGCCCTGGCTCGGGGCGCCGACCCAAACGCCAGGTTCGAAGGGGCGACTCCCCTTTACCTGGCGGCGGTGCAAGGGGAACGCCGTTGCGCAGAGCTGTTGCTTCAGGCGGGAGCACGGCCCAATGAAGAGTCGCACGGCCGACGTAGTGGCCTGCCCCTGGCTGCTGCGGCGACACATGCGGACGTGGCCATGAGCAAGTTGCTCCTCAGTCACGGCGCTGATCCCCTCCAGAGGGAGAGCAGCGGGTCTTCCGCGCTGGACTGGGTGCGAGGCTGGGACGAAGACATCGAAGCTCACCGGTCGGTTGAGCATCTCCTCGAAGCGTCGGTCACCACCTGAAACGGCGGGACGGGACGCGGCGGTCGTCCCGTCCCGCCCTGGCAAGCTGGCCTCGGCGCGGCTTCGAGCCCCAGCTCCCTCCGGTTGTCCGCGATAGCCAGGACAGCCGGGGACCGTTTCCCTGGGGTCAGGCTCATGAAGCTCGATGCGTATGTGGCGCCGGTCGCCCTCCGCGACGAGAAGCGTCTCGAACGCCGCGTAGATCGTTTGGAGCATCTGCCCGGAACGTTTCGGTCAGCGTTCGGGATCTTGACTTCGCGAAGAACGCCCTTGGTGACAGGCTGGACATCGCTGCCCTTGCGTTCGCGGGGGCGCGCGCTCAACGGGCAGCAGAGCCCGGAGCCGCGTTCCTTTCGCAGGCCGGGATGTTCCTCAGTCCTGCGGAACCGACTGTTATGGCGCCGACGAATCGTGGCCTGAGCTGCGACCCCCTCGCGGGAGGACTTCGCCCGATGGTGCCACCCGCAGAGTGATCGCAGGAAGATGGTCAGCGTCCCGACGGCCCGCCTGCCCGAACGGGTCGACTCCGCATACGCCCTGGTCAACTACCGGCTGAAGAACCAGCGGCCCGCGAAGCCGCAGCCGAAGCCCCAGCCGGACACCCGCCACCGCTGTGAGGTGTGCAGCGCACCCTTCCCGCTGGGCCGCACGGGCACGGCCTACGCCACCTGCCGCCGCGAACTTGCCAACGCAGACACTCTCCTCGCTGGCACAGGGCTGCCCGCGCCCGAGGCCGACGCGCACCACGGCGCGAGACACACCGGTACCGGGGCGGATGCAGTGGTGCGCGTCAACTACCGTCCGCCGCCCCGGACTCGGTGATCGAGGGGCCGCGTACACCTGGCGGTCGCATTCCGCAGCCGGATCCGGGATGCGGCGCCGCGACTCGGTAAAGGGCGCGGTCCCGGCCGTGTCCCGGTCAAAGAGCGAGGCCCCGGCACGGGAACGTGTGCCGGGGCCTCGTGGTGTACGGACGCATCCCGCCCCACCCCCGTGGAGGCAGGATGCGTCCAGCCTGTCAGGCCGTCAGCGCGGGGGCTGTCGGCGCGGAGGGGAGCACCTGGGACAGGAGCTTCGCCACGGCGATGACCGTGCGGTCGGACAGATAGGGGCCGATGATCTGGATGGCGAGCGGCAGGCCGTCGTCGGTCCGGCCGGTGGGCATGACCACGGAGGGCAGGCCGACCGGGGACGCGAGGTTGACCCAGCTCGTCTGGTCGAAGAAGTCGCGCTTCTCCCCGTCGACGGTGATGTACCGGTCCTGGGGAGGAACCGAGGTCTGGTCGAGGACGGCGGCGGTCGGCGCCGCCGGGGTGATCAGCACATCGTGCGTGGCGAAGTACGCGGCCCACGTGGAGCGGAGTTGCTGCCGGTCCTCGTCGGCGCGGGCCCAGTCGCGGTGGCGCATGGTGCGCGACTTCAGGAAGCGGGCGGCGGGGGCGTCGTCCGCGACGGCGTCGGCTGCCCTGACCTCGCCGGCGAAGACCTCGTCGGTGGCCGTGGCGGCGGAGGTCGCGAACATCAGTCGCGTGAAAAGCAGGTTGCTCCCGGCGAAGTCCACGGGCCGCGTTGAGTCGTCGACGTCGGCGCCGGCGTCGCGTACGGCCGCGGCGACCTGCTCCATGAGGTTGCGGGTGGCGGCGTCGACGTGGCAGAACGGATCGTTCGCCCACAGGCCCACGCGGTACTGCCCGAGGCGGGTCTTCGACGGGGCGGGCAGTGCGATGCTCCAGGCGGCGCCGTCGGCCGGGGACGGTGCGGCGATGACGTCCAGGAGCAGATCGAGGTCGTCGGCGTCCCGTGCGATCGGGCCGAGGGTGAGCATGTCCGAACCGGTGAGCCAGCCGGGCGGGCGGGGGAGGTGCCCGCGGGTCGGGACGATCGGGGAGGCGCCGCGCGAGGTGCGCAGCGCGTACACACCGCAGTAGGCGGCCGGCAGGCGAAGCGATCCCGCCAGGTCGGAGCCGACTTCCAGGGCGCTGAGCCCGGTGGCGACGGCGACGGCGGGGCCGCCGGAGGAACCGCCGGCGGTGTGGTCGGGAGCGTAGGGGTTGTTCGTCGTCCCGAAGATCGGGTTCGACGTCTGGAGGTCCTGGCACATCGGCGGCACGTTCGTCTTGCCCACGATGACGGCTCCGGCCCGGCGCAGCAGCGTCACCACGTCGGCGTCGGTGGTGGGGACATGGCCGCTCAGTTCGGTGCTGCCGCAGGTGGTGCGCAGGCCCCGGGTCTCCAGAGCGTCCTTGAGGGTGACGGGCAGGCCGTGCAGCGGGCCCAGGGTGCGGCCGGTGCCGGCCAGGTGGGCGTCGGCCCGGTCGGCGGCGGCGCGGGCGGCGTCCGCGTCGAGGGTCACCACGGCGTTCAGACCGGGGTTGACCTCGCTGTGGTGAGCGAGGACCCGTTCCAGGAGTTCGCGGGCGCTGATGGTGCCGCGCCGCAGGTCGGAGAGTTGGGCGCGCGCGGTTGAGCGGTACGGTGCGGAGCTGTTCATGGCGTCCTTGGTTGCTGCGACTGCGGATGCCGCGAAGGCCGTCTTCGGCAGAGCGGCGGCAGCCGCGGTGGTGGCCGCGCGGAGGAGGGTCCTGCGGTTCACGCGCGGACTCCAGGTGCGCATTCGGTCTCGGGCTTCATCGACGGCGGCGTGAAGTGGCGGGCGACGCGGACGAGGTGGTGGAGCTCCTTCTGCGGGGTCGGGGTGTCCAGGGCCGCGTCGGCGTAGGAGGCCGGATCGCTCACCGGCCCCCGCTGACGCTGAAGGAGCGCGGCGCGGATCTGGTCGGCGGTGACGGCGGCCACGCGGTGCTTGCTCGACCGCCACCAGGCGGTGCGCCGGCTCTCGGCGAGGGCACGCGCGGCGGGCGAGAGGTACGGGCGGAGTTCGATCTGCGCGTCTCGGATCTCGACGACATGGCGGTACAGGTCGAACGACACGTCACGGGAGTCCTTGGCGGGCTCGACGAAGACGATGCTCGGCTCCGCGGCGGAGACGGCCCGCCAGAGCTGTTCGAGCCGCTGGTACTGCCGGCGCTCGCGGCGTCCGCGACGGGCGCCCGTCAGCCGCGCGGCCATGATCGGCATCAGGTAGCCGATCTGGGTCAGGGTGGCGCCGATGTCCCCGCAGATCCAGGCGTAGGGCTCGGCGGGCCGCACGCTGAAACCGAACTCGGCCCCGAGGATGGCGCACAGGCGTATCCCGCTGTAGCCGAGGGTGATGACAGCGCCGACGGCGATCAGGCGCAGACCTGCGCCGATCCACGGGTCCTTGATCTCCCCTGCGTACTTCCAGCACACGCGGGCGAGGTAGACCTCGGCGACCGTGTACATGCCCATGTAAAGCAGCAGATACGCCTGGAACGCCCGGTCGTGCGCGTAGTACAGGGTGAAGTCCGTGGGGCGCTGCGAGACCGGCGTCAGCAGCGCGAACAGCACAGCCATCATCACGATGACCGAGATCGCGCCGGCCATCAGCCACCGCGCGCGCCGCGCTGCCCGCTCGGGCCGCTTCGTCCAGAACGCGAGGACGGTGGCCTGGAGACCGAACACGAGCATGACGCAGCCCTGCGCCAGGGGCACCGCGATGTTGGGTACGCCGAACACCCCGTCGACGCGTACCCACACCCAGGTCAGGGAGACGGCATAGCTCAGCGCGGAGAACAGGTACGTGAAGGCGAGCGCGACCAGGGCGGGGTCGCGGTCCTCGGGCCTGCGCCAGGCCGTACGCAGGTCACGCAGGAGCAGCAGGAAGCCGGCACCGGCGATGACCAGGCACAGTGGATGGAGTATGTCTTTCACTGTTTCCGTCTGCTCAGTCCTCGCGCCGCGTGAGCGTGCGCGTGATGCGGTCGGCCGATTCGCTCTGTGGGGCCGGGCGGCTGGTGATGACGTGCGTCCGGAGGAAGGAGCCGACCGCTTCCGCCTCGCGCTCGATGGTCTCGGCGTAGTTCGTCCGGCCGAGCACGGTGGCCCACAGGTCCGTCTCGATGTCGCCGAGGATGACGCCGTCCCGGGAGGCCGGTTCCACCCGGCTGCCGCTGTGGCCCATGAGCAGGTGGCCGAACTCGTGGGCGATGATGTGATCCTGGTGGGCGGGGCTGGTGTCCGGGTCGTACCTGACGTAGTGCACCCCGCCGCTCCTCACCACCATGCCGCAGGGGGTGTCCCCGTCAGCAGGGCTGCCGGGCGCGATCTGGATGGGCTCACCGATCAAGGTCTCGATGTAGCCGCGCAGTTCGCGCACGCTCGCCACCCGGGGAAGGTCCAGGGACCGGACGAAACTGCGGCTCGCGTCGAGAACAGGGTCCACCGGTACCGAAGGCCCGGCCTCGCCGGTACGGCGTGAGCGGCGGCGTCTCATGGATCCCTCCTCCTGCTGGCGGTCAGGTGTTCCGCTGGCCGGTGACGGTCTCGTCCGAAGGCTCGGCCGGAAGCCCTTCGAGCCGACGGACCTGCTCGATCATCGCGGCGGCGGCCGAGAGCCCTTGGTCGGACAGGCCGACCGCACGCATGGCGATGCTGGTCACGCGAGCGTCCTGCAAGCGCTTCAGCGTGCTCGCGGTCACTCCCTGCCGGTTCATCCGGGCCAGCTCGTCCAGCTGTGCGACGAGAGCTTCGGGGGCGGCGCCTTCGCTCATCCGCTGGGTGAAGCTGACGAGTTGCCGGTGAAGCTGCTCGGACGTGGCGCCGTTCTCCTTGAACCCGTTGAGCCGAGTGATCAGGCGGTTGATGACCTGAGCCGTGGCCCGGCTCGACCAGTAGTCCTCCGGCACACCGAACAACGCGGCGAGTGCGTCCATGTGCTTCTTGGTCGGGTTGTCGGCCCGGCCGGTGCGCAACTGCCACATGTAGGTGCTGGAGAAGCTGGGCAGGCCCTTCTCCTCCAGCATCTTCACGACCGTCGGGTTGCTGAACGGCCCCCGTGGATCGTTGGAACACAGGAAATCAAGACGCTCCGCGAAGCTGCCCTCGTCGGGCTCCCCCGGCGGAGTCCGCGTCCCGTCGGCATGGGTCACGGTGACACATCCCCCCTCCATCCATCTGAGTTGCCCTGAGTGGATGCGTCGATCAACTGTTCGCTCAGGATATTAACCCAAGTTGCTGGAGTGGCGTATGCCTCCGTTGATTGCGGGCCGGCCGGCTTCGGTAGCGACAAGTCCCCGAGGGATGTGGTGTGACGCCCCCGGTGCGCGCCCAACCGGCTTCCGCACGCGCTCACTTCGCGAAGGGGCCCCCGGCGGTGAAGGCCCGCTCGGCGAAGCGTTCGCCCATGAGGCGGTGGGTGGCGGCGTCCGGGTGGAGCCGGTCGGGGAGGGGGAGTTCGGCGGAGTCGGCCGGACCGTAGAGTTCGCGGCCGTCGAGGTGGTGCAGGTTCGGGTCCTCGGCCGCGCGCTCGCGCACCAGGCGGGCCAGCTCGTCCCGGATGACGCCCAGGGTCAGCTTGCCGCTCGCGCGCTCCGCCGGGTCGCCCATGGCGCGGAAGCTCAGCCGCCCGGCGCCGAGGGCGCTGAGGTCCGGGGCGCTGGGGCCGGGCGTGTCCTCGTGGATGGGGCACAGGATGGGCGAGACGACCAGCAGCGGCGTGGTGGGGTGGCCCTCGCGGACGGTGTCGAGGAAGCCGTGGACGGCGGGGCCGAAGGCGCGCAGCCGCATCAGGTCGGTGTTGACCAGGTTGATGCCGATCTTGACGCTGATCAGGTCGGCGGGGGTGTCCCGCAGGGTGCGGGCGGTGAACGGGTCGAGCAGGGCGCTGCCCGCCAGGCCCAGGTTGATCAGCTCCACCCCGCCGAGCGAGGCGGCGAGCGCCGGCCAGGTGGTGGTGGGGGAGGCCGCGTAGGAGCCGTGGCTGATCGAACTGCCGTGGTGCAGCCACACCCTGCGGCCCCGGTCCGGTACGGGCTCGACGGGGGCGTCGGTGCGCAGGGCGAGGAGTTCGGTGGTCTCGTTGTGCGGCAGCCAGATCTCGACGTCCTTGACGCCTTCGGGCAGCCCGCTGAAGCGCAGCGTGCCAGGCGCTCCCGGTGTGCTCTCGGCGGTGGCGGCGGCCATGTCGATGGTCAGGACGTTGCCGCCGCTCACACTCGACCGTCCGGCCGACCGGCCGTCGACGAGCAGGTCGTACACCCCGTCCGGGAGGGGCGGGGCGCCCGAGTAGACGCGCTTGGTGGGCAGGGTGTCCAGCTCGACGGCGGTGGCCCGGGTGCGGAAGGCGAGGCGTACGCCGGCGGGCTGGGCCTCCGCCATGGCGAGCTGTGGGTCGGCGCACTGGGCGCGGGCTGCGGCGGGCAGCCGGTGCGGCAGGATGCCGTGCGCGGTGCGCTCCAGATCGAGGGCGCCGCGCAGGATGGCCTCGGTGATGGGCGTGCTGATCCAGTCGTGCGGGGTGGTGTGCATGGGCGGGGCCTGTTCTGGGATGTACCGGACGGGGTGGGACGTTCAGGCGCGCGGGAGGCGCGGATTCGCCGTGTGGGCGGCGGCGTGACCGGCGCGCTTCGGCTCAGGCGCGGGATCGGCTCAGGGGCGGGATCGGCTCCGTGCGCTCGGCTCAGGGGCGGGATCGGCTGTGTGCGCTCGGCTCAGGGCGCTTCGGCTCAGGGGCGGGATCGGCTCAGGGCGCTTCGGCTCAGGGTGCGGGATCGGCTCAATGCGCTCAGCTCAGGGCGCCGACTCCTCTCCGGGCGCGGGCTCGGGCTCGGCTTCGGGCGCGGGCGCGGGCGCGGGCTCGGCTTCGGGCGCGGGCCAGTTCCGCAGCAGCGCGTCGAGAGCGTCCAGGATCCTGGACCACGACACCTCCGGGTCGGGGGCGCTGTGGCTGAACCCCCCTTGCGACTCCAGGCCGACGTAACCGCTGACCACGCTGCCCAGCAGCCGGACCGCGTGCGTCTGGTCGGGCTCCGTCAGGTCGTAGCCGCGCAGGATCGCCCGTGTCATCCCGGAGTGCCTGGCGCCCGCGCTGGCCGCAGCCGTCTCCGGGTCGAGCCGGAGCTGTGCGGCGGCGTAGCGGCCGGGGTGCTCACGGGCGTAGTCGCGGTACACGTTCGCGAAAGCGGTCAGGGCGTCCTTGGCGGCCCGCCCGGCGAGGGCGGCGGCCAGCAGATCGGCCATTTCCGCCAGGGCGAGCAGGGCGATCCTGGTCTTGAGGTCCTGGGAGTTCTTCACGTGCGAGTAGAGGCTCGCGACCTTCACGTCGAAGCGTCTGGCCAGCTCGGAGACCGTCACCCGGTCGAAGCCGACCTCGTCGGCCAGCTCCGCCCCGGCCAGGGTCAGACGTTCCGTACTCAGACCCGCGTAGGCCATACCCATCACCTCTCTCGACAGAACCGATTATTAATTTGCCTAAGACCTTTAGGCAAATTAGCGTGCGGTGTATGAACCCGCTGACTGAGCGAGAGATCCGTGCCGCCTTCGTGAACTGCACGAAGGGCGAGGCCAAACGGCTGGCCGTCCCGCGCGACCTGACCGACCGGCCCTGGGACGACCTGGACTACCTGGGCTGGCGCGACCCGCAGTCCCCGGGCCGCGCCTACCTCGTCACCGTGCTGGACGGCCGGCCGCGCGGCCTCGCGCTGCGCCGCCCCGCCGGCGCCGCCGCGGGGACGCGGCGCGCCATGTGCTCGATGTGTCTGACCACCCACACCGGCGGCGTGTCCCTGATGGTCGCGCCGAAGGCGGGGAAGGCCGGGCAGCAGGGCAACTCGGTCGGTGCCTACATATGCGACGACCTGGCCTGCTCGCTGTATGTGCGGGGCAAGAAGCACGCGGGCGCGGGCGCGCGGCTCCCCGAGTCGCTCACCCTGGACGAGAAGATCCAGCGGACCGCGGCGAACGTCGCCGCGTTCGTCGCCAAGGTGACCGCGTGACGTGACACGAGACACGTGACGGTGCGACACCTGGGCCGTGACACACGGTCACCGGTGAGACGCGCGCGGCCCGGGCGCCCCGCGCGCCCGTATCCGCCGCACCCGCCGTGCCCGCACCCGCCGCACCCGCCATGCCCGCGCCGCCGCACCCGCCGTGCCCGCGCCGCCGCACCCGCCGTGCCCGCACCCGCCGCGCCCGCCCGTGCCCCCGCGCCCGCCGCGCCCTCAGCCGTCCGTACCGGCCGGGTGCGCCCTCAGCCGTCCGCCGGGTAGCGCACGCCGATACGCTCCCGTACCGCGTCCAGCGTCCGCATCACCGCGAGCGTCCCCTCCAGCGGTACGAGCGCGGACTCCGTCTCCCCGGCCCGCAGGCAGCGCATCACCTCGGCCGCCTCGTACTGGAGCCCCCGCAGACCACCGTCCGCCGTGACCTCCTCGGGCTCGGCGCCGTCCCGGTGCAGTACGAAGCGGTCCGCGCCGAAGAAGCCGGATGGGACCTCGACGCGGCCCTTCGTGCCCGTCACGGTCGCCGTCACCGGGGTGCCCGCCGTCACCGAGCAGGACAGCAGCGCGGTCGCGCCGGTCTCCCAGCCCAGCAGCATCCCGGTGTTCAGGTCGACGCCCTCCGGCGACAGCAGCGCGTCGGCCTGTACGCGGTCGGGCTCGCCCAGCAGCAGATGGGCGAAGGAGACCGGATAGACCCCGAGGTCCAGCACGGCGCCGCCACCGAGGGCCGGGTCACGCAGCCGGTGGCCGGCGGCGAAGGGGCCCTGGATGCCGAAGTCGGCCTGCACGGTACGGATCTCACCGATCGCCCCGTCCCGCACCAGCTCGGCCAGCCGCAGGACGACCGGGTTGCAGTACATCCACATGGCCTCCATCAGGAACAGGTCCCGCTCCCACGCCAGCGTCACCAGCTCCCCGGCCTCCCGCGCGTTGAGCGTGAACGCCTTCTCGCAGAGCACCGGCTTCCCGGCCGCGAGCGCCAGCCCGGTGGCGGCCCGGTGCGCGGAGTGCGGAGTCGCCACGTACACGACGTCCACCTCCTCGTCGGCCATGAGCGCGGCCCACTCCCCGTAGGCGCGCGGAATCCCGAACCGTCCCGCGAACTCCTGCGCTGACGCCTCACCCCGCGAGGCCACCGCGACGATCTCCGCGTCCGGCAACTCCCGCACGTCGGCCGCGAACCGCTGAGCGATCCCGCCCGTCGCCAGCACGCCCCAGCGCACGGGGCGGTCCCCGGCGATCGGTTCCCTGGTCATGGCTCCTCCATCGGAAAAGGTCTGGACGACTCCGGCTGAGCTGAGAGCATAGGTGCGGATTCAACGACTCATGGAGATATGGATGCCGGACGGCGGCCGAACCACCGAAGGACACACAGCCCACGAAGCGGACACGGAGACGAGGCGGGAGACGGGACAGGAGCCGGGACAGCGTCGTCCGGCCACCCCACCGCTCGCGGACCAGCGGCAGCCCCGGCAACCCTCCGGCCCGCCACAGCCGGCGGCACCGGCCGCGGCCGACCCCACCGTCGCGCGCCGCGCCGGGTTGCTCGTCACCCTCGTACTGGGCGGGCTCACCGCGCTGCCGCCGCTCTCCATGGACATGTACCTCCCGGCTCTGCCCGAGGTCACCCGCTCGCTCAGCTCACCGGCCGCGACCGTCCAGATCACCCTCACCGCCTGCCTGGCGGGCATGGCGCTCGGCCAGATAGTCGTCGGGCCGATGAGCGACCGATGGGGACGGCGCCGGCCGCTGCTGCTCGGCATGTTCGTCTACGTCTTCGCCACCGCCATCTGCGCGCTGGCCCCCAACGCCGAACTCCTCATCGCCTTCCGGCTCCTCCAGGGGCTCGCGGGCGCGGCCGGCATCGTCATCGCCCGGGCGGTGGTGCGCGATCTCTACGACGGCGTGGAGATGGCCCGCTTCTTCTCGACCCTCATGCTGATCTCCGGCGTCGCGCCCGTCATCGCGCCCGTGATCGGCGGACAGGTCCTGCGCGTCACGGACTGGCGCGGCATCTTCCTCGTCCTCACCGTCATCGGTATCGCGCTCACCTTCGTCGTCTGGAAGTGGCTGCACGAGACCCTGCCGCCGGAGAAGCGCCACAGCGGCGGCGTCGGCCAGGCGCTGCGCACGATGCGGGGGCTGGTCGCGGACCGGGTCTTCGCCGGGTACATGCTGGCGGGCGGGCTCGCCTTCGCCGCGCTGTTCGCGTACATCTCGGCCTCGCCGTTCGTCGTGCAGGAGATCTACGGCGCGTCGCCGCAGACCTTCAGCCTGCTCTTCGGCGTCAACTCCATCGGGCTGATAGTCGTGGGCCAGATCAACGGCAAGATCCTCGTCGGCCGGGTCGCCATGGACCGGGTGCTGGGCTTCGGGCTGGTGGTCATCACGCTCGCGGCGGCGGCGCTGCTGCTCATGACGAGCGGCGTCTTCGGCTCTGTGGGCCTCTTCCCGGTGGCCGCCGGGCTGTTCGTGCTGATGTCCGCGATGGGGCTCGCGATGCCCAACACCAACGCCTCGGCGCTGATGCGGACCCCGCACGCGGCGGGCTCGGCCTCGGCCCTCCTCGGTACGGCGTCGTTCCTCGTCGGTGCCGTCGCCTCGCCGCTCGTCGGGATCGCGGGCGAGGACACGGCGGTGCCGATGGCGGTCGTGCAGCTGGTGTGCGCGCTCGGGGCGCTCGGCTGCTTCCTGGGCCTCGTACGGCCGTGGCAGCCGCAGCGTCCGATGGAGCAGAGCCCGACGGCCTGAGGAGCGGAGGCCGACGGTCCGAGCGGGGCCTGACGGTCCGAGCGGGGCCCGACGGTCTCAGCAGGGCCCGACGGTCCGCGCGGGCGCGCCGGAACCCACGCCGCCCGCGCCGGAACCCACGCCGCCCGCGCCCGTACCCACGCCGCCCCGGCCGGGGCCTCCGGCCCGGGCGGCGGCTGCTCGGTTCCCGCGCGCTCGGTTCCCGCGCGCTCAGTTCTCGCGGCGCGGATATCCGATCAGGTGCGTCCTGAACCTGCCGTCCGTCCAGCGGAAGAGACCGACCCCCATGGTCTCGGAGCTGGGCAGCCGGACATTGGCCGCCAGCGGCGCGGGCGCCGCGTTCTTCAGGTCCACCCGGACCGGCCTGCCGCCGCCCGCCATCGCGTCCGCCGTGCTGCGGGCGCTGATCGCGCCGTACGCCGTGCCGTCGTCCGACACACTCGTCAGGGTCAGCGGCTCGGTGCCGTCCGACTCCTCGAAGCAGTACCCCTTCTTCTCGTCCAGATCGAAGGCGAGCCGCCCGGAGATCAGGAAATGGCCGCCGGGGGAGGTGATCAGAGGCGGGTCGTCGACCGGCTTGATCGCCGGTTTGCGGCAGCGGACCTGGACGACGGCCTTGCCCTCGGCCACATCGTGCACCACCCACAGATCGTGGGTACGGGTGTCCTTGGAGCCCTTCTTCGGCTGCCACTTGGCGAGGAGATAGCCGCCCGCCATCGAGGCGGGGACCCCGGACGCCGGATCGGCCTCCTTCGGCGCGACCTTCCCGCTGTACCAGCCGCCGCGCACCCAGAACCCCCGCGCGCCACCGACCAGCAGCCCCTTGTCGGTCATGGCGCGCACCTGGGTCAGCTTGCGGCAGTCCCCGCACTTCTTGGGGTAACCGAGCGAGCCCGGCGGGACCTTGACCACCTCGCCGGTCCCCGGGTCGACGACCGCGCTGGTCGCCTTGCCGTCGCTGATCACGATGCCGGGGCCGTCCGCGCTGACGACCGGCGCGTCCGCCCAGGGGACCTCGACCCGGGTGACCGAGCCGGAGGCCGCGTCGTACACGTCGAGGGAGACGATCGACTCGGCGGCCTTCAGCGCCTGCGGGCTGAGCTTTCCGTACGACCACGTGACGAAGTAGTCCTGGCCGTCCTTGGAGACGGAGAGCAGCCGGGGGAAGCGGTCGTTGGCGAACAGCGGTCGCCACGCCTCGCCCTCCCAGCCGTACTTCCCGGTCGCCGGGTTCAGCGTCCGCAGCCGGAACAGCTCGCCGCCGACCCGCTCCAGATAGGCGATGCGGTTGGTGGCCTCGGCGATCGCGTACTCGGTGGAGCCGTCCGGGATGTCCCAGCCGCGCTTGGTGTCGAAAGCGGAGGGCACGGTGAGCCGGGGCGCCCGGTCGGCGACATCGGTCGACAGCGTCGTCTTCGGTACCGCCGCGCCCTTGGCCTTGGTCGCCTGCTTGCCGCCACAGGTCGCGAGCAGGAGCAGCAGCGCCAGCACGATCACCCCGGCCACCAGGGTGATCCGTACGACCCTCTGTCTCATGGTCCCCCCGAAAGAGCGCTGGCCGGACAGCTGAGGGCCGTAGCGTAGCAACTGCGTTCAGGGCCACCGCGGTTCCGGCGGACCTGGCGGAAGCCCCCTGTCCGTTTGCCGTCGCACGGCGCCCGGTTCCTCCGCCGGCGGCGCCCGAAGCCTGGCGAGCGACGGTACGGGGCGGCGCGGGGCCGGGTGCCGCGGCGGCGCCCGCACCGGTTCGGAGCCGGGGATTCCGCGTCTACGATTTGTCGGTGAACGCCACCCTCCCCACCTCGGAAGCCCTGCGGTCCGCGCTCGCGGGACTGCTCGAAGGACTGCCGCCCAAACAGGCCGCCCAGGCCGTCGAGCGGCTGATCGCCAACTACCGGGGCACCACCCCCACCGACGCGCCCGTCCTGCGCGACACATCCGACGTGGCCGCCTACGCCGCCTACCGGATGCCGGCCACCTTCGAAGCCGTACGGGCCGCTCTGGCCGCCCTCGCGGACGCCGCGCCCGACTGGCAGCCCGCGAGCCACCTCGATGTGGGCGGCGGTACCGGGGCGGCGGTGTGGGCGGCGGACGCGGTGTGGGACCGGCCGGGCGTTCCCCGCACCACCACCGTCCTGGACTGGGCCGAGCCCGCGCTCGCCCTCGGCCGCCAGCTCGCCGCCGCCTCCGGGGCGCCCGCGCTGCGGGCCGCCGACTGGCAGCGGGCCAGGATCGGCGCGCAGCTGAAGCTGCCGGAGAGCGATCTCGTCACCGTCTCGTACGTCCTGAAGGAACTCACCGCCCCCGACCGCGCCGCGCTCGTCACCGAAGCCGCGCGAGCCGCGCGGGCCGTGGTGATCGTGGAGCCCGGCACCCCGGACGGCTATCTGCGGATCATCGAGGCCAGGGACCGCCTGATCGCGGCGGGCCTGCGCGTCGCCGCCCCCTGCCCGCACGACGCCGCCTGCCCGATCGAACCGGGCGCCGACTGGTGCCACTTCGCCGCCCGGGTCAGCCGCTCGTCCCTGCACCGGCAGATCAAGGGGGGCTCGCTGCCGTACGAGGACGAGAAGTTCAGCTATGTCGCGGCCGTACGGTTCGACGCGCGGCCGGTGCCCGCGCGCGTGACCCGCAAGCCGCAGATCCGCAAGGGGCAGGTCCTGCTGGAGCTGTGCACGGTGGACGACGGGCTGCGCCGCGAGACGGTCACCAAGCGGCACGGCGCGCAGTACCGGGAGGCCAGGGACGTGGCGTGGGGCGAGGGCTGGCCGCGCGAGGAGTAACGACCTGGTGCACACGGGGCCCAGGTTCGTCGCGGGCGACGCCCGAAAGGGACGGGAGGCACTCACCCGACCGGCCAGGAGTCGGCCGGGTCGTCCAGCCACGCGCGTTGTCCGGTGGCGGCGACGGTCAGGCCGAAGCGGGTGAACTCCGGCTTCCCGTGCTTCTCCCACCAGCGGTAGGCCGTTTCCACCTCGGCCCACAGGCGGCGGGGGCCGGACTGGTGCACGCGTGCTTCCGACCGGCCGTCCCGGAAGACCACGACCGCCCAGGACCGGTCGGTCAGCCCGTAGAACCACACCGGTCGCACCCCGTCACGCTTCCGGTCGGCGACATGCGTGCAGTCGCGCAACCGCAGGCCGATGGCGAAGCTCACGATGTCGGCGGTGTCCGAGGCCAGGAAATCGGCCTCGGTGATCGAGGTCGAGGATTTCTCCGCGACATCTGTTCCTTCGGCCGGGACATACGCGGAGTGCTCCGGCCAGAGCAGACGCTGCGACCGTACCCGCATGAAGTTCACCGGCTGCGTGAACGGCCCGGAGGCGCTCCGGCCGTCCTCGGCGACCACGAGGCGGGCGGTGGCTTCGGTGAAGCTGAAGTACGTGCCCCATGGCACCAGGATCACCCCGCCCGGCGCCGCCTGCTCCACCCAGGCGAACGGCACGGCACGCAGGCCGCACGTCGCGACCGTCCGGTCGTAGGGCGCGCCTCGTGGATACCCGAGGAGGCCGTCGCCGTGTACCACTCGCACGGGCAGCCCGACTCGCGCCAAGGCCGCCCGCGCGGATTCCGCCACGGCCGCGTCCAGTTCGACCGTGACGACGTTCTCCGCGCCGACCCGGTGCGCGAGCAGCGCGGCGTTCCACCCCGTCCCGCTGCCGACCTCCAGCACCCGGTGACCGGAACGTACATCGAGGTCCGCGAGCATGGAGGCGACAAGGCTCGGCATGGACGACGACGAGGTGAACACCTTGCCCGGCGCGACCCCTTCGTGCGCGCCGTCGTCCCACTGGGTGACGATGGGCGAGTTCGACCCGGCGTACGCGTACCACGCCCCCGGATCCTCCGACTTGGACACGGCGACGTTGCGCTTGGTCTCCATGTCGTGCGGCCACATCAGGTCGGGCAGGAACGCGGAACGAGGCAGAGCGGTGAAGGCGGACGCCCAGTCCGGGGGCGGGCTGAGTGGCGCTGCTTGGTCGTCGCCGGTCACTTGCGGTGTTTTCCGTCGCCGGGGGGCACCTCGCCGTCCGGCGACGGTTCTTCCGGCTGCCAGGGCCGGCCAGGAAGCTTCTTGTCATCCTCGTCGTCACCGCTGGTGCACAGGATGGAGGTCATTGTCCCTCGCCTTCGACACGTCGACAGCAATCTGCACGATCTGAAGCTACCCATCTGGCCGCTCGATCTGTCCAGATTCGCCCAAACATGGCGAGAGTGTGCCAAGCGTGTTTACCTGGCGGCGAAGGCGACGAAGTCGGTCCAGGCGGTGGGGGTGAGGGTGAGCGCCGGGCCGGTCGGGGCCTTGCTGTCGCGGACGGGGACGATGCCGGAGGTGGCGGCGAGGTTACGGGCGAACTCGACGCACTGGCCTTCCTCGCCACTGCTGTGACTGGACTTCTCCCACTGTGCGCTGGCGAGATCAAACGTGTTCATGTCTTCCAGTCCTCCATCACTTCGCGCATCAGGTCGAGCGACGCTTCCGGAGACAGCGCGTCGGCGCGTAGCCGATCGTATTTCAGACTCGCATTCGTCACGAGCTTCTGAGAGTCGGACACATGGCCTGCTCCCAGCGTCTCTTGGTAGAGCACATCAGGCTCATCGGTGTCGAATTCCAGCAGCGTGAACGAAAGAGGCCAAGCGGGAGCGCCCGAGCTGTAGGGGAGCACCTGGAGGGTGAAACGAGGGGACTTTGCCTCCTGGACCAGGTGGGCCAACTGTTCAGCCATGACTGCCGGGCTCCCGATCACGCGCCGTAGACAGGACTCGTCCAGGACGACCCAGATCAGCGGCGGATCGCTGCGCTCCAGGATTTGGCGCCGCTTCAACCGGCGCACGATCTTCTCCGCTGTTTCGCGCAGCTCATCGGTCGGACGTGCCTTCCGGAAGATCGCGTGCGCATATGCCTCGGTCTGCAACAGGCCCATGATCAAGGTCGAGCTGTAGTCCAGGATTGCCGACGCCTGCTGTTCGAGCAGCACGTACGGCTCGAACCAGTCCGGATACCCGCCCTTCCGCGCGCACCTGTCCCGCAGCCGCGCGAACATCTTTGGCGTACCGAAGACTTGGTCGCAGCCCGCCGCGAACTCCGGGCTCGCCATCCGTTCCCCGGCCTCGACCTTCGCCACGTACTGCTGCCCGTACTGCGCGGGCGCTCCCACCTGCTTCTGGCTCAGGCCCCTCTCCAGCCGCCATTCCCGTACCTCGTTACCGAAGTACGCGGCTCCGCTGACCGGTCCCACCAGCTTGTTCGAGTCGTGCGTCATACGTCCCTCTCCTTGCACCCCAAGCCCGTTGACGTGTGTTCAGCCCTTTTCAGCCTAGGCGCTCATGCCGATGCTTGAACACAGACCGTAATGAATCAACGACGGAGGGGTGCATCTGTGACGACCGGGAAAGCGGCGGCCATCGCCGCCGAAGAAAGCGACTTGGCCGATCCTTCGGCCTCCGAGCTGTTCCACCGGCTGGTTCCCGTGAGCGTGCCTCGGCACTTCGTGGAGCCGACGCCCGAGCTGACGGCGCGCGTCGCGTGTGGATTGCGGGGGCTGGTCGATGGAGGGCAGTGAGATGCGGAGGCGGCTCGCGACGGTGATCGACGCGTTCGGGGTGGACGGGACGCTCGTCGTGCCGAAGTACGGGCCCTGGCCCGAGGGTGGCGAGCCCGCGCCCGGGGACGCGCTGAAGTGGCCGCCGTGCCGCTGCGGCAACAGGATCTGCCCGGACTTCGAACCCACCGAGGCCGAGCCCGCGGACGCCGGGGCGGACACGGACGAGGGCGCGCCATGACCGGTCGGGCGCCGGGCCCGGACGCCGCACCGGCGGTGGACTGCGGCGTCTGCGTCGCGCTCTGCCGCCAGCGTGAGGAAGCGCGGGCGGCCGGGAACGTACGGGTGGTACGGGACTGGAACGACGAACTCCGTAACCACCCGCACCGACGCTCGGGCGACTGGAAGGCGGCGGGGCCGGCATGAGGGCCCGCCCCTGTTGCTCCGCCCCCTGTTGCTCCGCCCCCTGTTACTCCACCCCCCCGTTACTCCGCCCCTGTTACTCCGGCCGCTTGAGGCGGTCCGCCAGGGCGTTCAGGTCGGGCACGAACCAGATCTGCCGGCCCCGGTTCGCCTCGCGGACGAGGTCGGGCAGGGATGAACTGGCCGCCAGATGAAGGGAGATGTCCCCGACGACCACCAGGCGGAACCGGTAGTTCACCAGCTTCTGGAGTATCTCGCCCGCGACACCGGTGCTGAGGTCGAAGAAGGTGTCGTCGAGCCGCTCCGCCGGGACCGCGATCACCTCCGCGTGATCGAAGGCCGCGCCGACCAGATGGTCGAGCGCGTCCTGCGCGGAGGCGATCGGTGGGCCGTCGGCGGCGCAGACGAGCACGGGAACACCGTGGTACTCCGCGATGAGGTCAGACACGGTCGGCCGCCTCTCCGCCGGCGGTGGCGGTCCCGGTGGCGGCTCCGGTCGTGATGATGCCGTTGCCCGGTTCGAGTATGTCGTCGATCAGGTGCAGCACCGTCGCCGTGGTGGCGGCGTCGCCGAGGATCACGATTTTCATCCGGGCTCGTTCCTTGTCGTAGACGGTCTGGACGCGGAGTGGGTCCGGCGTGTCCCGCTCGGCCTGCGCGCCGGCCGTGACGAAGGTGCTCAGCCTGGACGCGGCGTCCGGGCCGATCGCGTCGATCTGCACGATGCTCGACACCTCGACGTGCCCGCGCCGGGCGGCGGCCGGAGCCCCTGGGGTTCCCGGCGCCGTGTCCGCGCTCGGGAGGCTGGTCAGTGCCTCGAAGTCCGCCCGGCTGATGCGGTACTGCTTGCCGATCCGGACCGCCTTGAGCCGGCCGTCGCGGACGTAGTTCCGGACGGTCCGTACGTGCAGCCCGAGCAGCTCGGCCACCTCACCGACCGAGTACAGGTCACGTTCAGCGCTCTCCATGGCGCTGAACCTTACCCTAAACAGCCCCTAGGGGGGAGGATGGGGAAGGATGAGGAGTGATGAGGACTCCGAATCCGTCACCTGGGCTGCGCCTCGCGTAGTTCCTGGGTGCAGCACTTCACGCTGCCGCCGCCCTTGACCAACTCCCCGAGGTCCATCCCGATCGGCTCGTACCCCCGCTCGCGCAGGGGTCCGAAGAGGCCGGTGGCGGCCTGCGGCAGCAGTACGTGACGGCCGTCGCCGACCGCGTTGAGGCCGAACACGGACGCGTCCCGCTCCTCGGCGATCAGCGCGTCGGGGAAGAGGCGCGCGAGGACGGCGCGGCTGCCGGGGGAGAAGGCGTCGGGGTAGTACATGATCTCGTCGGACCCGTCGTCCAGCACGCACAGGGCCGTGTCCAGGTGGTAGTAGCGCGGATCGACGAGGTCCAGGCCGATCACCGTACGGCCGAAGAACTCCTGGGCTTCGGCGTGCGCGTGCGGGCTGGTCCGGAAGCCGCGTCCGGCCAGCAGATACGAGGCGGTGTGCGTGAAGTCGCCCTCACCCTCGTTGATGTGCACGGGCTCGCGGATGTCGGCGTACCCGTGGGAGCGGAACCACTCCAGATGCGCCTCCGCCTCGCCGTGCCGTTCCGGATGGGCGAAGCGGGCTCCCAGCACCCGGCCGTCGATGACCGTGGCGCCGTTCGCGGTGAAGACCATGTCGGGCAGGTCGGGGAGCGGTTCCAGCAGTTCGACGGTGTGGCCGAGGGCCCGGTAGCGGTCGCGCAGGTCCTCCCACTGGGCGAGGGCGAGCGCCTGGTCCACCGGCTTCGCCGGGTTCATCCACGGGTTGATCGAGTACGCCACCGTGAAGTGCAGCGGTGGACACATGAGGTAGCGGCGGGGCGAGGCATCACGAGGCAACGTGGGCTCCTCACGAGCGACGGTGGTACGTGGGAGGTCGGCGGTGCGCGGGGGCGGTGGTGCGAGGGGAGGGAGGTGCGCGGGGGCCCGGTGGTGCGCGGGAGGGTGGCGCCGGGGTGGAAATGCTGTGGAATGCGTGAAGTGGGTGGAGTGCCCGTGGAAATCATGGTCCGCCTCCCGGCGCCCGCGCGCTGTCAACCGTTCGGGTGGTTCGTCCGGAGGTGCCGGATTTGGGGGTTCTCTTCGAGTCGATTCGCGTCGCGTCGCGTGGATGCGTTTCGAGACGATACGTATCGGCTCGTACCGCCCCATCGCCGTCGGTAGATTGGGCGCCATGGCCGAACGTGCGCAGCGAAAGACCCCCGATTCCTCCCGGCGCAGCGAGCGCTCGCGCCGCGCGATCCACGACGCGGCCCTCTCCCTGATCGGGGAGGTCGGGTACGCGAAGACGACGATCGAGGGCATCGCGGCCCGCGCCGGGGTCGGCAAGCAGACCATCTACCGCTGGTGGCCCTCCAAGGCGGCCGTGCTGCTGGAAGCCTTCCTCGACCTGAGCGAACGGGCGATGCGCGAGGAAGGGCAGGCGGGGGAAGCGGGGAAGGCAGGGAAGACGGGGGGAGCGGAGGAGCCGGGGGCGGCGGGGGAGCCGGAGGCGGCGGGGGAGCCGGAGGCGGCGGACGGGGCGTACGCGATTCCGGACACCGGCGACCTGGAGACCGACCTCAAGCGGGTCCTGCGCGCCACGGTCGACCAGATGAACGACCCCCGGTTCGAGGTACCGTCGCGCGCGCTCGCCGCCGAGGGGATCGTCAACGCGGAGTTGGGGACCGAGTTCGCGCGGCGGATGCTCGAACCGCAGCTCCAGCTGTACGTGCACCGGCTGACGGCCGCCCAGGCCGAGGGCGTGGGGGGCGTACGCCGGGGTATCGACCTGCGGATCGCCCTG
Organism: Streptomyces sp. NPDC012835; assembly: GCF_042900885.1. NCBI lineage: Bacteria > Bacillati > Actinomycetota > Actinomycetes > Kitasatosporales > Streptomycetaceae > Streptomyces > Streptomyces sp. NPDC012835. The sequence goes on along the minus strand of NZ_JBIBBW010000002.1, from coordinate 518,209 downwards.
GAGCTGCTGGTGGGGCCGATCGCCCACCGCTGGATGCTGCGTACGGCGCCACTGACCCACGCATACGCCGACACCGTCGTGGAATACGCCCTATACGGCCTGGCCCCGCGACCCTGAGCGGGACGGGGTCGCCCGGAGGGGGCGCGCGGGGGCGCGTGGAGGCACATGGGGCGGGTGTGGTGAACACCACCGGCTCCGATGGGCCCCCGAACGACGCCGTATATCGCCACATAAGCCGCGATAGGTTCCGGTGCGAGGGATGGGGCCTCCTACCCCGGTTGGGGCACGCGGCCACGTGAGGAGCAGGATGGTGCGACCATGGCAGAGTGCGGCAGCGCCACCGGCAGGAGATGTGAGGGGATAGATGGGCGACGATTTCGGCCGCTACCGCGGCACGGAGAGCAGGATTCCCCAGTGGCTGCGCAGGCGCCCCAAGAAGAACGCCGGTAACTCCGCGTTCGACGAGGGAGACGCGGCGAGCCGGGAGGCATCGCTCCTCGCTGTCGCCGACGCCGGTATGCCCATCTCACCCGCGGCCCACCCGGTCGGCTACCGATGTTCCTGCGAACGGATCGGCTGTCCCACCCCGGCCAGGCACCCCCTTTCCTTCGCGTGGCAGACCCAGTCGACCACCGACCGGCCGCAGATCGAGCGCTGGGCGCGCAACCAGCCCGAGGCCAACTTCATCACCGCGACCGGCATGGTCCACGACGTACTCGACGTCCCCCTCGAAGCGGGCCGGGGCGCGCTGGAACGCCTGCTGGAGCGTGGCATCGACGTCGGCCCGGTGGCCGACTCCGGCGGTGACCGGATGCTCTTCTTCACCGCGACCCGCGGCACCCCCGAGGACGAGGACGAGTGGTGGCCCTGCGAGCTGGACTGCCACCCGGAGACGATGGACGAGCACCCGGGCCTGCGCTGGCACTGCCGGGGCAGCTATGTGCTCGTACCGCCGGCCCGGCTGCCCGGTGAGCTGTCGGTGGGGTGGCTGCGCGGCCCGGAGCACCCGCTGCCCGATCCGCTGACGCTGCTGGAGACCCTGACCGACGCCTGCGCCCGGTACGCGGGCGAGAACGGCGAGCTGGATCCGCACGCGGTGGCCTGGCCTCTCGGCCGCTGAACCACCGTACGGCGCGGCGGATACGGGGCGATACGGGAGGGTTACGGGGGCGCCCCCGTAACCGCAGCGCCGTACCCCGGTACCCGTACCGCCCCGCGCCCGCGCGCCCTACGACCCCTTCGCGCTCGTGACGCCCTGGAGCCGCCCCACCACCTCCACCGCCGGGGTGCCGGCGTCCGCGCGCGGCACCAGCACCGCCTGGCTGGAGACCCACTCCTTCGTCAGGGTGCTGGTCACCTCGCCCGTCATCAGCGCCCTGACGTCGTCGCTCACCTTCGGACGTACCCCCTTCGCGCCGGTCTGGCGCTCGAAGTAGCGCGTCGCGAAGAAGACCAGCGCACCGCCGTCCCGCGTCGTCAGCCCCAGCGGCGCGAAGTCGCCGTCCGTGGCCGCGCGGTCGATGTACTGGGTGGCTGTCCCGGGGAGCCGGCCCTTCGTCCTGCGCGTCTCCCGCCACTCGCTGGTGTGCGGTCCGTCGGCGAAGTGGGCCGGCTTCCCTTCGCTCAGGTACGCGGCGTACTCCTCGCTCAGATCCCCGGGGGCCACCGCCAGCGCCGCGCTGTCCGGCTCCACCGCCTCGGCCCAGCCGTCCTTGTCCTTCTTGAACTCCGGGACGCCCTTCTCCGGCAGGATGGTCAGATACGGAACCTTCCACGGGGCGTCCGGCCCGTTCCGTACGAAGACCAGCACCCAGCGGGTGTCGCCCGCGCCGCCGTCGTCCTTGTCGCGGTTGCTGTCGGTGTCCGCGACGAACCAGCGCGGCCAGCCCGCCTTCTTGGGGATCGTGAACGTGGCGTCGGACAGCTCCAGCGGCTGGTGCGCCGGGTTGCCGCCCGGGCTTGTGATCGACCGGGACTTCAGGCCCGCCTGGTTGATCGCGCCCAGCGCGCCGGCGACCCGGTCCGCGTCGAGCGCCGGGTCGTAGGCTCTGTCGGCCGCGTTGTAGGCGTCGGTGAAATCCTTCAGCGCCTGCCGCGCCTCACTCCGGTCCGCTGCCGGAAGGACCGCCAACTCCCCGTGCACGGTGACGCATCCGCTCGCCGTCAGCGACAGCACCGTCACCGTCGCGAGCCCCGCCGCTGCCCGAATCGGACTTCTCAGCCTGCTCATCGGTCGCCTTCTGCTCCTGACCCCCACGGGGACCCCCATTGGACGTCCGAACCCTACCGGGGTGAGGAACAGGGCGAGCGCCGGGACCGGATAGGGGAACCGGACGACGACCTGAACCACCGTCGGGTCCGGCCGGAAGCCGAACACACCCCTGAGCGGCGTGCCGCAGCAGCTGTCCGGCGGGACCGCCGAGCTGATGTCGAAGGCCCGGTCCGGCGGCCCGCCGACGACGCCGGCCCCCGGACACGGCCGGGGCCGGCCCCCGGATCGTCCCCGGACCGCCCCCGGACACGGCCGGGTCACAACAGTCCCCGGACCGTGCCCCGGCGAGGTGGGGCGCCGGTCAGGAGAGCCGCTTCGGGACCACCAGCGGCGCGCCCGTGCGGGGGTGCGGGAAGACCTCGACCGGCTGCCGGTAGACCTGGCTCAGCAACGCGTCGCGGAAGACCTCGGCGGGCGGCCCCTCGGCCGCGATCCTGCCGTCGTGCAGCACGGCGGTGCGGTCGGCGTGGGCCGCCGCCAGTCCCAGGTCGTGCAGGACGACGACGACGGCGTCACCGGCCCGCGCCCGCTCCCGGCAGATCCGCAGCACCAGCTCCTGATGGCGCAGGTCGAGCGCGGCGGTCGGCTCGTCGAGCAGCAGCAGCGGGGCGCGCTGCGCCAGCACCCTGGCCAGCGCCACCCGGGCGCGCTCGCCACCGGAGAGCGCGGAGAAGGGGCGCGGCGCGAACGCGGTCACCTCGGTCGCCGCCATCGCCTCAGCGACGGCCGCCTCGTCCTCGTCCTCCCGCGCCGTCCCGGCCCACGGCGCCCGGCCCATCCGTACGACGTCCTCCACCGGGAACGGGAAGGACAGCGTCGCCGCCTGGGGCAGTACGGAGCGGCGCAGGGCGAGTTCGGGCGCGGACCACGCCTCGACGGGCCGCCCGTCGATCCGTACCTCGCCCCGGTCGGGCCGCAGATCGGCGGCGAGCGCGGCGAGCAGTGTCGACTTCCCGGCCCCGTTCGGCCCGACGAGCGCGAGCACCTCACCGGCGCGCGCGGTCAGTTCGATGCCGTCGAGCACCTCGCGCCCGCCGAGCCCGACCCGCAGACCGCGGGCCTCGGCGACGGCGGCGCCGGGGGAGACGGGGGAGGGGAGGGCGCGCGAGCGCGCGGCGAACAGGTTTCTGAGGCCCGTGCCTCCGGCGCGCTTCATGCCCAACCACCTTGCTTACGACGGGTCCTGCGCAGCAACCAGAAGAAGAACGGACTCCCGAACAGGGCCGTCAGCACCCCGAGGGGCAGCTCCGCCGGGGCCGCCACCGTACGGGCCGCCAGGTCCCCCGCGAGCAGGACCACCGCGCCGCCCAGCGCGCTGCCCGGGACCAGGAAGCGGTGGCCAGGACCGTTCGCCATCCGCAGCAGATGCGGCACCAGCAGCCCCACGAAGGAGATGATCCCCGCCACCGCGACCGCCGCCGCCGTGAGCAGCGCCACCACCAGGACGAGGACGATCCGCAGCCGCTCCACATCCACGCCGAGGTGTCTGGCGGACCGCTCACCGAGCGCCAGCAGGTCCAGCTTCCGCGCGTAGAAGGGGGCGGCGGCCAGCCCCGCCACCGCGCACGGCAGCACCGCCAGCACCTTCGGCCAGGTCGCCTGGGCGAGCGAACCGAGCTGCCAGAACGTGATCTGGGTGATCTGCGCGCTGTCCGCGAAGAAGATGAAGAGGCCGATCAGCGCCCCGGCGAACGCGTTGACCGCGATGCCGGTCAGGATCAGCGTCACCACTTCCGTACGGCCGGCCGAGCGGGACAGCGCGTACACCAGCAGTACGGTCCCCAGCCCGGCGGCGAACGCGAAGACCGTCACCGTCCAGTTGCCGAACAGGCTCAGCCCCAGCCCGATCGCGGCCACCGCGCCCGCCGCCGCGCCCGCCGAGATCCCGATGACGCCCGGCTCAGCGAGCGGGTTGCCGAACACGCCCTGCATGAGCGCGCCCGCGCAGCCCAGCGACGCGCCGACGAGCAGGGCGAGGACGACGCGGGGCAGCCGTACGTTCCACAGGACGCTCTCGCCGACCCGGTCGAGGGGCGCGCCGCCGAGCCCGGCGCGGTGCCGCACGGAGGACAGCACGTCCCCGAGGGGGAGGTGGTACGCGCCGATACCGGCGGAGAGCAGGCACAGCACGGCCAGCGCGACGACCAGACCGGCGGTCAGCAGCACGGTCCTGCCGGGCCGGCGCCGGGCCGGGGGCGGGGGCGCCGGGGTGGGCTCCGAGGCGGGGGCGGGTGCTGTCGCGGGCCGCGCCGGGCCCGCCTTCTCCGCCTTGGGCACGGGAGTCGTCGTCATGTCACTTCCCGTTTCCGTACAGCTGCCCGACGATCGACCGGAGCACCTCGTCCGTGCGCGGGCCGTAGTTCAGCAGCACTCCGTCCGCGTACGAGACGACCTTCCGGTCCATTCCGGCGGGCGTCTCGGCGACTCCGGGGATCTTCACCAGACCGTCGATCCCGCCCACCGACTCCAGCCCCTTGGACATCACCAGAATCGCGTCGGGCGCCGCCTTCGCCAGCGCCTCGCTGGTGATGGGCGTGAAGTCCTTCGAGAGCCCCGACTCCTTGCCCGCGTCGACCGCGCCCGCCGCCTCCAGCAGCGAACTCGCCCCGGACCGCGCGCCGCCGAGCAGATAGACGGCCGCCGAACCGCGCAGATAGAGGAAGGCCACGCGGGGGCTCTTGCCGGTCCCGGACGTGGGAACGTCCTCGCGCGCGGCGTCGATCCGGTCCTCCGTACGCTTCTTCAGCTCGTCGCCCGCCGCCTTCACGCCCAGCATGGCGGCGACCGCGTCGATCCGCTTCCCGACGTCGGAGAGGCTCTTGGCCGGTTCGACGACGACCAGGGGAATGCCCGCGTCGCGGATCTGGCCGATGGCCTCGGCCGGTCCCGTGGTGGTGTCCGCGATGACCAGGGTCGGCTTCAGCGAGAGCACGCCCTCGGCCGACACGTCGTGAGCGCGGGTGACGACCGGCAGTTTCCGGGCCTGCTCGAACGTGGCGGTGATGTCGCGCGCCACGACGTGTTCGCCGAGACCGAGGGTGAAGACGATCTCGCTCAGCGATCCGGTGAGCGGTACGACGCGGTCGGCCGAGGTGACGGTGACCTTCCGGCCGTCCGCCGAGGTGACGGTGGCGGGCAGCCGGGGCTTCGGGACGGCCCCCAGGGGCTCCACCCGGTCGGCGGCGGCGGTAGTGGCGGTGGTGGTGGCGGCCTCGGCCTGCCCGCCGGCGTTTCCGCTTCCGCAGCCGGAGACGGTCAGGGCGAGGGCGAGTACGGAGAGGAGCGCACCCGTCAGACGTGATCCGCGCACGGAGCGCACCATCCTGTTCTGTTTCCAGCGCCGGAGGGGTTCCAGCAGGGGATGGGTATAGCTTAGGTTAGCCTTACCTTGCTTTCTAGGGCCGGGGTCTTTTCGGATTCCCCGTTCCTCGTTTCCCGTTGTTCCTTGCCCCTTACCCCGTGCCCCTTGCCCCGTGCCTCCTGTTTCCCGCTTCGGCCGGACGCGTTCAGGCGCACACACCGTGGGAGTGACTTTCATGCTGCCGTTCAGACCCGTGCGCGCTTTCGTCGTCGCGCTGCTCCTGGCGTTGCCGGTGGCGCTGCTCCCGGCCACGGGCGCACAGGCGGCGGAGCGCGTGGTGCGGGGCGGCAGACTGGACTGGGGAATCAAGTCCTCGTTCCAGAGCTATATCACCGGGCCTGTCGCGCAAGGGAGTTGGACACTCGCGGGCGGCGCGGCCACGGTCGGTGGCAGCCAATTCCGGTTCCACTCGGCGAGCGGGACCTACGACCCCACGAGCGGCGCTTTCCGGTCCGCCTTCTCCGGCGGGGTCCATTTCACCGGACACCGCACGTCGGACGGAACGAATGAACTCGACCTGACCATCTCCAACCCCACCGTGCGGATCTCGGGCGGCAGCGGCACGCTGTACGCGGACATGGTCAGCAAGGCGCGTGGGTCGGGCAAGGTCACCACCTCCACCCAGGTCGCGTTCGCCTCGCTCGGGCTGTCCGGGATCGACATGAGGGGCGGCGGCAGCCCCGTCGCCCTCAACAACGTCCCGGCGACGCTCACTTCACAGGGCGCCACCGCCTTCGCCGGCTACTACACGGCGGGTACGGAGCTGGACCCGGTGAGCCTTTCGGTCGATGTCGAGGCGGAGAAGCGGCCGGCACGGTCCACCGAGCCGACCGCCACCGCCACGGCGTCGACCGAGCCGTCCTCTCCGGCGACCGCGACGAAGCCGGTCGCCTCCTTCAGGGACGCCGCCGTCGACTGGGGGGTCCGCCGTACCTACCGCGAGTACGTCACCGGCTCCATCGCGCAGGGCGAGTGGACGCTGTCGGGTGGCGCCCAGGACGGCGGCGCGCTGTTCCGCTTCCCGAAGGGCGAGGGCACGTACGACGCCGAGAAGGGCACGCTCGACGCCGTGTTCGCGGGCCGGGTCCGCTTCACCGGGACCGGGCTCGACCTGACGCTGAGCGAGGTCGCCGTCAAGGTGAAGGACGGAAAGGGCACGTTGTACGCGAAGGTCACCGACGCGGCGGTCGCAGACGCGGAGGGCGCAGACGCGGAGGCCGCCGGCGCGAAGGCGGGCAGCGGCAAGTCGGGCAGCGGCGGGAAGTCGGGCGGCGGGAAGGCCGTACCGCTGGTCACCTTCACCGCCGAGGACTTCACGCCGCAGGACGGTCTGGCCTCCCTCACCGAGGCGCCCGCGAAGCTCACGGCCCGGGGCGCCACGGCCTTCGGCTCCCTGTACCCGGCCGGTACGCGGATGGACCCCGTCTCGCTCGCCGTCACCACCGGCAAGAAGGCCCAACTGCCCGCCCTCCCCGACCTCGGCAGCGCCCCGACGGCCACCGCCTCCGCGTCGCCCTCCGCCGCCCCGGCCGCCACCGCGACCGGCCCGGCCGATCCCTCCGCGACCGCCTCCGCGTCGTCCTCGGCCGCCGGAGCCGGAACGTACGCGGCGGTCGGCGCGGGGGTGCTCGTCGCCGCCGGGGCCGCGTTCCTGGTGGTGCGCGGCAGGCGGCGCGGGGCCACAGACCCCACGGGACAGGCCACTTCGGGGTCGGGCCACCCCACGGAGCCGGGCCCCGCAGGGCCGGGCGCCGCAGGGCCGGGCCATACGGGCACCGACGCCACCTGAGCCGTACGGCCGTTCATCCTCCCGCTCCCCGCCTCCTTCCTCTCTTCCCCTCCCCTCCCCCCACGCGCTTCGCGCGTCACCGGCCCGTCCCGTGGCCCATGACGTGTGCGTCAGCCATCTCATATCCGTCGTTCGAGGAGAACATCCACCATGGCAGCAACTCGCCGCCCCACAGCCCTGACCGCGGCCATCGCCACGGCCGCCGCCCTCGGCGCCACCGCGTTCACGCTTCCCGCGCTGGCCGCGGGCACCACCCGGGCCGCCGCGCCCACCTTCGCGCCCGCAGCCGCTCCGGCCCTCGAACTGAAGGACTCGACCCTGGAGTGGGGGCTGAAGGAGTCCTTCCGGAAGTACGTGACGGGTGTCGCCGCCGGCGCCATCACGCCGTCCGGGGGCGCCACCCAGGCGTCGGACAACGGCACCTTCACCTTCCCGAACGGCACGGGCAGCTACAACACCGGTACGCACGCGCTGGACACGGCCTTCGACGGCACCGTCCGGTTCAGCTCCACCGCGCACTTCTTCGACATCAAGGTCACCGACGTCAAGGTGGTCACCAGCGGGACGACCGGTGCCATCCAGGCCGATGTCACCCTCAACGGCGCCACGCAGAACGACATCGACCTCGCCGCCATCGACCTGACCGGCCTCCGCCCGGAGACCGGCGAAGGTTCCATGGTCTACAAGGACATCCCGACCAAGCTGACCGCCGACGGCGCGAAGGCGTTCAACGGGATGTACGCGGCGGGTACCGAACTGGACAAGGCCACGCTGGCGGTCACGTACGCGAAGGACACCACCCCGACGGACCCGCCCAGCAGCGAGGCGCCCACGGACCCGCCCAGCAGTGAGGCACCCACGGGTGCGCCCAGCAGCGACACCCCCACCCAGCCGCCCACCGGCTCGCCGACGGATTCCCCGACCGGCTCGCCGACCGATGGCACGTCCACCCCGCCCACGACGTCCGACCCGTCCTCGACATCCGGCAGTCCCACGCCCACCCCCACGGGCCCGACCGGTTCGGCCTCCCCGTCTGCCGAAAAAGGCGCGATCGTCGACGGCAACCTGGACTGGGGCCTGAAGGAGTCGTTCCGCTCGTACGTCGTCGGCCCGATCGCCCACGGCAAGGTCGTCCTCGGCGACGGGGCCACCCAGTCGGGAGGCGTGTACCGCTTCCCCAAGGGCACGGGCGACTTCGACGCGGACGCGCAGACGCTGGACGCGGCCTTCGGCGGCAAGGTGCGTTTCGTCGGCCACGAGACGGACGGCGCGTACCTGCTCGACCTCAACCTCAGCGGCCTGGAGGTCAAGGTCAAGGACGGCAAGGGCGTGCTGTACGCGGACATCAGCACCAAGGACAAGGCGACCGGCAAGGTCACCAGGTCCGCCGGTGTGCCCTTCGCCACCCTCGACGTCCCGAGCGGCGACCTCAAGGCCGAGGACGGCGTCCTCACGCTCGCCGCGATCCCGGCCACCCTGACCGGCGACGGCGCCAAGGCGTTCAGCGGCATGTACACGGAGGGCACCGCGCTCGACCCGCTGACCCTCGCGGTCTCCCTGGACGACGACGCCACCCTCCCGTCGACCGGCGGCACTTCGGGCGGCTCGACCGGCGGCTCAGCCGGCGGTACGGGCACCACCGGCGGCTCCGGCACGGCGGGCGGCGGCACCGTGGGCGGTACGACGGGCTCCACCACCGGCGGCTCCCTCGCCTCCACCGGCTCCGACCTCCCGGTCGGCGCGTTCCTCGGCGCGGCGGGCGCCATCGCGGCGGCGGGCGCGGCTGCCGTCTACGCCGCCAGGCGCCGGCGCCCGGCGCTGGACGAGACGGCGTAAGGCGGTCCTCCCGAACCGACCGGTGCTCCTGAACCGACCGGTGCTCCTGAACCGACCGGTGCTCCCGCACCGACCGGTGCTCCCGAACCGACCGGTCTTCCTGAACCGACCGGTCTTCCTGAACCGAAGAGAGCAGGCCCCCGGCCCGTCCCGCGCTCGCGGGTACGGGCCGGGGGCCTGTCGCCGCGCCCGGACGCGGTCAGGTCAGGCCGGTACCGGGGCCGGGGCGCCGGCGACGTCGTCCCAGACGCGCATCACATGGGTGACCGCCGTATCGAGGACCTCCTCCGGGAGCCCGTCCCTGGCCTGGGTGGAGACGCCCAGCAGGAAGCTGTGGAAGACGGCGGCCAGAGCGCGTGCGTCCGTGCCGGCCGACAGGTCGCCGAGGGCGACGCCCCGTTCGACGGCCGCCTCGATGTTCCGGCGGTCCCACGCGCGGCGGTCGGCGAGCAGATCGCGTACGCGCTGGTTCTCCGACGCGCCGGTCGTCTCGGCCAGCGCCACCAGGCAGCCGCTCGGATGCGAGGGGTCGGTCTGCATACGGACCGACTGGCGGAGCGTCCGCTCGATCGCCTCACGGGGTGGCAGGTCCTGGTCGGCGGCGACCGCGGTCACCTGCCCGAAGGTCGCCAGGTAGCGCCGCACGACCGCGTCGAACAGCTGCTCCTTCGACGAGAACGCGGCGTAGAAGCTGGCGGCGGAGATGCCCATCGCCTCGCGCAGCTGCGCCACCGACGTCGACTCGTACCCGTACTGCCAGAACAGGCGCAGAGCCGCGTCCGTGGCCTCGACGGTGTCGAACTGCCTGGGTCTTCCCGTACGTGCCACCGGCCCGTCCCTCCTGCTCCGCCGGACGGATCCGGTCGGTCGGATCCCGTCGGGCAAACCGCCCGACCAGATAAAGAATAGTCGATCCATAAATTCTTGACGAGGGTGCGGTGGACTGCTCTACTTGTGGAACATTCGATCCACAAGTGAGGGGACCGCGGTGAGCAGGACACACGGCGCGCCGCCCGCCCGCGACGGTTACGCGGACGGGTACGCGAAGGAGCGCGAGGGCGTGGGCGAGGGCCCCGGTGGCAGTGGCGCGGCGGCGCCGCCCGGATCTCCGGGTGCCCCGGGCGCGGAGCGGGCGGACCGGCGGCTGCCGTGGGCGGGCCTGCTGGCGATGGCCTGGACCGGATTCGTCGTCATCATGACCGAGACGCTCCCCGCGGGGCTGCTCCCGGAGATCGCCTCGGGACTCGACGTGACCGAATCGGGGGCCGGTCAGCTGGTGAGCGCCTACGCGGCGGGGACGGTGCTCGCCGCGCTCCCGGCCACCGCCCTCACCCGGGGAATGCGCCGCAAACCGCTGCTGCTCACGGGCATCCTCGGTTTCGCCGTCGCCAACACCGTGACGGCGCTGGCCGGCGACTACACGATCGCCCTCGCCGCGCGCTTTGTCGCGGGCGCCTTCTCCGGGCTGCTGTGGGGCATGCTCGCCGGTTACGCGCGCAGGATCGCGCCGCCCGGCCAGCAGGGGCGGGCACTCGCCGTGGCCATGGTCGGCACGCCGGTCGCCCTGTCCATCGGCACCCCGCTCGGCACGTTCGCCGGAGCCCTCGTCAGCTGGCGCTGGGTCTTCGGAGCCATGACCGCCCTCTCCCTCGTCCTCGCGGTCTTCGCGTGGGTGAAGGTCCCCGACGCCCCCGGCCAGAGCGCCGAGGCCCGCACCCCGCTGCCGCGCGTGCTGCTGACCCCGGGCGTCCTGCCGATCCTGACGGTGGTGTTCAGCTGGATGCTCGCGCACAACATCCTCTACACGTACATCGCCCCCTTCACCTCCTACGCCGGCGTCGGCATCCGCGTCGACCTCGCGCTGCTCCTGTTCGGGCTCGCCGCGCTGGCCGGGATCTGGGTCACCGGCACCTTCGTGGACCGCGCCCTGCGCGCTCTGGCCCTGACCAGCCTGGCCGCCTTCGGCCTCGCCGCCCTCGCCTTCGCCCTCGTCGCGCAGAACCCCGTGGCCTTCTGCGCGGCCGTCCTGGTGTGGGGGTTCACCTTCGGAGGCTCCGCCACCCAGTTGCAGACGGCCTCCGCCGACGCCGCCGGGAACGACGCGGATGTCGCCAACGCGATGCTCACCACCTCGTTCAACCTCGCCATCTTCGGCGGCGGCGCGTTCGGCGGGCTGCTCCTGGAATCCGGCGGAGCCGGCACCTTCCCCTGGGTGCTGCTGGCTCTCGTCGCCGTCTCCCTGGTCATCGTGGCGACCGCCCGGCGACACGCATTCGTCCCGGGGCCACGCGGAAACCGCTGACACGAGGGGCCGACCGCCCGCGGCCGTGGCGGTCGGCCGTGCTCTCCGGCGCCGCCGCGCCCCTTCGACTGCCGTGGGCTCCTGACCGTAACTCCCCACCGCCGCACTGTCCGCAGGGCGTTCTGGTCACATCAGCCGAAGGGCAGTAGGTTCGCGGCACCGCTCGGTTGTGTTCCGTTCCCTCTGCATGAAGGGTGCCGCACATGACCGGACATGACCGGTGATTTCACGCATCCCCTCGCCACGGCGCCGTACCTTCGAGGACCTGTTCGCCACGAAAGCGGTCCGCCGTGTCCAGGCCCCGTCCGAGACGCGTGAGTACAAGAAGGAGCAGGGCTCCTCAGACGGCGGGCACACGTACGACACGACCAAGTTCTGACCGGGTGTTCCCGTCGCCGGGAACGCTGGACGTTCCCGGGCCGGTCTCGGAGAAGCCCTGCTGAAACGGCGCCTCACCCCCTCCACGGACCAAACCTGGCAGTGGATCGGCGATCGCTACCGGACCGGCCGCGCGCGGAGCCAGATCGTTGTTACAGCACGACACTCTGTTCACCGGAATCCGGCGGCTCACCGAACGGGCCACCGCCTACTTCGGTGGCCGCCTCTCTGTGCGTTATCCCGCCCCGGCCCTGCACACCGGGCCTCGGGAACTCATCCCGGAAGCGCACGTGTTGGGGGCCCTCATCGAGGCACTCGACGACGCCCTGGATGTGCGCCCCTGGATCCGGACCGTACGATCTTCCACCTCACAGGCGGCTTCGACTCGGGCACGGACGCGACGCGAGCCGCTGAACGCTCACCGGAACGGCTGAACACCGCCGCGCTGCTGATCGGCGGACCGGCCCGCGAGCAGCAGATCCGACGGCGTGCGGAGATGCGCGCGGCGGTGACTTTCGGACCCGTTGACGAACTGGTCGACGCCATGGTCGAGCCCGCGGGCTTCCACAAGACGAGCTACAAGCGCAGGAACGAAGTTGAGCGAACGATCAACGCGCTGAAGAATTCCCGGGCCGTGGCCACGGGATACGACAAGCGCGCCTCCGTCTTCCACGGCATCGTCACTGTCGCTTCGATCCGCCTTCGGCTCAAGCCGTGATCACTTGGCCCTTCGTGACACGATCTGGATGTGACCACGTTATTCCTGACCGTCGGCCTACCAGGGGCCGGAAAGACCACAAGGGCTCGGCAGCTGGCCAAGGGGCACAACGCGCTTCGGCTGACACCTGATGAGTGGATGATTCCTCTCTTCGGTGAGCCGGAGGCGGACGGGAAGCGCGATGTCCTGGAAGGACGGCTGCTTACGCTTGCCCTGGAGGTGCTCAGGCTTGGAACCAACGTCGTGCTGGATTTCGGATGCTGGTCGCGTGACGAGAGGTCCGCGATCCGCTGGCTGGTGGAGTCTGTAGGCGCGTCCTGCGTCCTCGTGTATGTGCCGGTGGACCATGAGACCCAACGTGCTCGGATCGCCCATCGCCAGTCGACCACCCCTGATCAGACCTTCGCGATGAGCGAGACGGACCTTGTGCACTGGAGGACACTGTTCGAGGAACCCGACGTCACGGAGTTCGATGGAGATGAGGTTGGAGATCCTCCTCCTGGGTGGTCAGGATGGCCGGAGTGGGCCGCCGATCGGTGGCCATCGCTCGCGTGACTCTCCGGCCAACCATTGGCGCGGCCCAGTAACGCAGCCGCGCCAGGAGCGCCGGCCCCGGATAGATCCGCCGGACAGGCCCTGGTTCCCGCACTTGGGGGCCGACCAGTTCACCGACTCGGACCACCTGGAGGCCGCCACGGTCGCAGCGGAAGCAGTCCCCCATGACGACCGCCACGGGCACCTCGGCATCCCACGCCGTCACGAGCAGCGGTGCGGGGAGACAAACCCGCAGCGGCCCCTCGCGCCCGCCGTACGGTGAGCCGCAGAGCCACGCCGGCCTCGCACATCTGACCGTCCGACGAGGTGCGGCGTGGCCAGTGAGCGTCGGCCAGGACGCGCGCCACCCGAGCAAGGGCCCGCAACTGGACCCACGTCCCGACACGATCCTCCTGCGGCGCGTCGGCGAGGAGCTGCTCGGCGTCCCGCAGGGCCCCGTCAACTACCGCCCGGTCCCGACTTCCGTACTCCCCGCGCTGCGCCTCGGCCATCGGCATCAGCACCGCCAGATGGCGCCGCATCAGCTCGGCCCGGTCGGTCAAGGCCGTGTGCGTTGCCTGTGCTTGATGCGAGGCGAGCGCGGTTTCGCAGTCGTCCGCGATGATCCGGACGTCCTTCTCCATCGAGCAGGCGGCACACGTCCGCAAGTGGTCAAGCAGGGCCCGGTGAGCGGTCTCCAGACGCTCCACCGTCTCCAGCCGCTCCTGCCCGGCCTGAAGGAGCGCGGCCACCTGCTCGGGATCGCACAGCTGCCCGGGACCGTCCGGTGGCACGGACCAGTAAGGCCGCCGCCCCTCGGGAGCGGTGCTGCCGAGGCGCGGGACGGCGCACCAGGCACCCGTCCCGCGAGCGGCGCCCGTCCGGCCGGTCCACGCCCCGGCGGTACCGACCGGGACCAGCGCGTAGAACCACACGCCCGGATCACAGATCACCGGCCCGCCCAGAGCGGACAGCGCGGCACAGACATCCGTCGGCGCTGTGCTGGCCACCGCCGCGTGCACCAGGTCGGCCGACGCCTTCACAGCGTCGAACTCCCGGCCGAGAGGAAGCAGCGCGGGACCGCCGCTGTCCCAGTCGCGTTGTGCCTGACGCGCGTCGTCAGCAGCCGAGAGCAGCCAGCGAGCGATGGGCGCGGTCGGGGGCGGGGTGTAGGTCGTCATGGCCGACTCCAGATCGGGTGCATGGGAGTGCGGCGCCGACCGTGCCTGGCGGGGATTGGCCGACGCCGCTTCATGCAGCCACGCTATGGAGCTGCCCGGTTGCACCCCAGTGACGGGATGTCCCAGTTGGAAAGTCAATTATCGCTCAGCTAGGACGTTTTGCCCTACCTGTTCAGAGAGCCGGGTCGACGCCGAGGCGCGCGGCCAGACCGCGCAGGGGGCTGTTGCGGCGCCGCTCCGCCTCCAGCATCTCGCGCACGGTCGTTGTCGCGAGCGTCTGGAACTTGATCCACTCCGGCTGGTCCTCCTCGACCTCCAGCAGCGTTTCCAGAGCGCCGTCGCCGTCGCCAGTCTGGTACTTGGCCTGGGCGACATCGACGCGATAGTGGGCCGAGTGCACGGGCCTGGTGATGTCCTCGACCGTGACCCGGTCCGACAGCCGCAGGGCCTCCGATGGATCCGGTTCCCGTCCGGCCAGGGCAACGTTGACCTGCTGGGTGCGGACGTCCACGACGGAGAACGCGCTGCCGTAGGCGCGGACGGGGCCCGACCGGGTGGCTGCGGACTCGGCGAGGGTGAGCAGGGTGAGAGCGTCGTCCCGCCGGTCCTGGCGGGCCGCAGGGGTCGCCGCCGCTACGAGCAGGTTCCCGTAGACGGCGAGCTGGACTGGTGTCGCGCGCCGGAAACTGGGCTCCAGGGCGTCCGCCTTCCGCTCGGCTACGTCCTGTGCGTCCTCCCAGCGGCCTTGGCGCAGCAGTACCCAGGAGAGGGTGGAGATGCCCATGCCCTCCATGAGGGGGTCGGAGGCGCGCTGAGCGGCGGCGAGCTGCTTTTCGACTGCGGCGAACGCCCAGTCGGGGTGACCGGCCTGAGCGGACAAGGACGCGGCCAGCTGGTAGGCGAGGGCGAGTTGCTGCCACACGCACTCGCTGTCTGCCTGCCTGGCTACGGCCCGGCCGTCACGCAGGAGGAGTGGCAGCATGCCGTAGAGCGTCGAGTAGTCGCCTGCCCAGTAGTGGCTGGTGGCGGCCTTCACCGACGCGGCCCACTCTTCTGTGTCCGGTGGATCTTCAAGGTCAGTGTCCGCGAGGACGCCGGGTAGCGCGGTGAAGTCCTGGATCGCGTCGCGAAGGGCGATGAGACCGCCCTCGTCGGAGAGTTCTCGGGTCACGGTGGGCTGTCCTACCAGTCGTTCAAGCTGGACATCGAGCGCGCGGGCGAGCGCGCGCAACGTGTTGATGCGCGCCGACTGCCTGACGTTCTGCTCCAGCTTGCGGATCGTGTCGACGTGGATGTCGGCGCGCTCTGCTAGTTCCTCTTGAGTGAGGTCGCGGAACTCGCGCAGGCTGCGAATACGGTCACCGATGGTGGTGTTCATACGGACCCCCGCCAGAAGGTTGTGCAACCACCGTACTGCTGGAGCCCGATTCCGGACGCACGAAAGCGCCCCGCCCTCCCGCACGAAAGCGCCCCGCCCTCCCGCAGGAGAGCGGGGCGCGGTCATGCCCAAGGGCTGAGGCCCAGCTCGGGCGGAGGCTCGGGAACCGGATCGCCATCAGGGGCGATCCGCCGGCCCCACTTCACCAGGGCCACCCCCGCTCGCGCGGGGACTACGACGCTGCGCCGCCGTTCAGGTCCTGGAGCTGGGGACCACCCCCGCTCGCGCGGGGACTACGCTTCCTGACCTGGGCTTCTAGCGCCGGATCGGCGCTGTCAGCATCGGTCAGCTCCGCCCGACGTACCGGCCGTGCTGTGGCGCAGCGGCGCGGCCGTGACTCGCGCGTACTGGCAGTCGTGACGACAGTCGGGGCGGGTCCGTGCCGCCGTGCCGGGGGTCAGATCGCATCGGCGACAAGGGCGATGACGAGCGCAGTGACGGCTGCCGCACACGCGATCAGCGTCAGCCCCATGCTGATCAGAGCCACCATCACGCGTCGCTGGCGGCGGTCCTCGCCCTTCATCCGGTGCGGACCGTCAGGATCAGCCCGAGCGAGATGAGGCCGCAGCGCACCATCACCCCGAGCCCCCAGCCGATGTCGGCGAGCGGTTGCCGGGACGTTTTCTTCACGTGCTGCTCCTGTTCTGTGGGGAACCCCGGCCGGTGTCCACGGGGGAAGACGGCCGGCCGGGGCGGTAGGTTGGCACCCGGCCACGCACGGCCGGGCGCCCGTCCCGCGCGCCGCGGACGACGACGGCAGCGGCGCGCGGGGGTTCAGGGACAGGACCAGACCTCAGCCCCGGTGTCATGCACGCCCTGCCGGCCCTCCGCGCGTCCGCGCGGTATCGCCCCGCCGGACAGCGGCCGTCCGCACGCACAGCACGCGCGGCCCAGGGCCTGATCCCAGGTCAGCTCCCGCGCGGGCGGCACCTGCCGCTTCCGGCATGCCTGGAGCGTCGCCGCAGTCACTGGTGTTCGCCCTCGTACCGCGGCCAGAACGTCTTCGTCGGCCAGTGGTAGTGGTCATCGGCCGTATCCGAGTGCCCCTCGCTCTCCGTGCAGCGGAGAGCGTCGTCCGGGTGCGGGATCCAGCACATGCCGGGGATACGCGCGCGAGGCGCGTCGGTGCCCGGCATCAGGGCGCCGTCGCCGCGTCGGCGAGGGGCGTGAGCCAGTGTTGCTCCTGGCACGCCCGGCAGGCGTAGAGGCCGGCCGCCGGGCCCTCGGGCGCCGAAGCTCGGGCGATAGTCCGGATCAGAACAGCAGTCTCCGCCGAACCCTTGTGCCAGTGGCACCAGCGGGTGGTGTCAGACGTGGGCGTAGGGGCCTGCGCAGCTGCGGGCGTAGTCGTCATTCAGCAAGGCTCACGTTACGCAGCGTTGCGATTCGATATCCAAGCGGTAATCTCACGGTGAGATGGAAGTCCACCCCGCCGTGAATACCGGGAGCCCACCATGACAACGTCACGGATCGAACTCCCCGACTGGTCGTGGGAGCGCGCCGAGGTCCGCCAGGCGCTCCGGGCCCGCGACATCGGGGCCGTCTTCCGGCACGTCCAGCAGTACGGTGGCGTCAGCCAAGGGCGGATCGCTGCGGCTGTCGATATGACGCAGTCCCGTGTCAACGAGATCATCAACCGCCGCCGCGAGGTCAGCAGACTGGACGTGTACGAGCGGATCGCCGACGGCCTCGGCATGCCCGACGACGCGCGGCACCTGCTCGGGCTCGCGGTCAGCAGGGAGAAGCGCTCCGGCGGTGCCGCGTTCGATCTCGCCGCCTTCCCGGAGGTAGTGCGGGTGTACTCCGCACAGGCTGCCGCCCGGGACGAGATCCAGCAACAGGCCCGCGCCGCAGTAGAGCTGGACGTGCTCGCCGTACGCGGCCTCGGGCTCATCGGCCTCAACGACTCGCTGCTCCGCGCCTGTCTGCCGCGCGAGCAGGGCGGAAAAGGGCTGCGGATCAGAGTCCTGCTGCTGGACCCTGACTCGGCTGCGCTCGCCCGACGCGCTGCCGAGATCGGCGAGTCCACCGAATCGCTGGCCAGCGGCGTACGACTCGCAGAAGCCCGGCTGCGTGAGCTTGCGGATACGGCCGACATCCAGGTCTACAGGTACGGCATGCTGCCGACGTGGAGGGTCATCCGTACCGACTCGGTGATGTTCGTGGGCGCGTTCGATGCAGGGTGGGAGGGGCATGAGTCGGCGACGTACAAGGTGATGGAAATGGCGGGCGGCCCACTGTTCCGGGGCTTCTGTCGAATGTTCGAGGCGATCGTCGAGACGGCGGACCGCACCGTCTGAGGAAGAGGGAGACCAGCATGATCGAGGCCGAGCTGAAAGCGCACGTCCACGACCCGGAGGCTGTCATGCGCAGCCTGGAATCCCTGGCCAGCGCGCGGGTTGAGGTCTACCAGGACACCTACTACGACCGCCCTGACTGGTCCCTGGAGTCCCACGACCAGGAGCTGAGGGTACGGACCGTGCACGGGCAGGACGACACCCGGACGGTACTCACGTTCAAGGACGCACAGGTAGACGAAAGGTCAGGGTCGAAGCCGGAACACGAAACCCGAGTAGATGACGCTGCGGCGGTGCACGCCATCGTGGGCGCCCTCGGCTTCGTTCCCGTGATCCAGTTCGAGAAGCGGTGCCGCAACTACAGCTTTGAGGCCCGCGGGCGCCGAATGCTCGCGACGCTCGTGCGAGTACCGGAAGTCGACGACAGCACGTTCATCGAGCTGGAGACGCTCGTAGAGGAGAGCGAAGTCGAGGCGGCCCTGAAGGATGTGCAGGCAGTCTTGGCCGATCTCGGTTTCGGCGAAGGAGAACTGACCCGGGAGAAGTACACAGACGCGGTCCAGGCCGCACGGCAGGCATGACGAAAGCGCCCCTCCGCTCCGGGCCGAAGCCGGGACCGAAGGGCGCACGCCGTCAGTTCCTCGGGCGACTCCTGCCGGGCGACCAGCCGCCGGTTCGCGCTGCGGACGATTGGCGTCGCCATCCGCAACAGCCGCTCCAGGGGGCTGCCGTCGTAGCCCGGCAGGGCCACCCGGATCAGGCGCCGGTCGTCGGCGGCGTCGGCCTCCTGGCTCGCCTCGTCATCGGCGATGCCGCTGGATGCCTCGTACTCCTCGTTCGCCCGCATACGGGCCATCCCGGCGATCTCCCCGGGGACTCGGCGGAGCGCCCGCAGAGTGCCGAGCACATCTTCCGTCTCCATCTGGCCACCACCGCGTACCTCTGAAGCCCTGACGAGCCGGGAGCGTACGACCGGCATACGCGCTCGGCGCGACGAGACCGTTGAACCGTTCCTCAAGGTCCGAGACGCGCTCCGCGCGACGGCCCATCAGATACATGGGCCCATGTGTCTTCCGCATCTCGTGGATGACGGTGAAGCTCTGCCGCTCGTAATACCTCACCAGGCCGGAGAAGCGGCACCCACGGCGTATCCACAGCTTGCCCTCACGCGCGGCACGGTCGACAGCCCACAGAGCGATGAGGGTTCCCGGTTTCCACGAGCGGAACTCGGGGTGGGGGAGACATTGGTGTACAGGTAGAGCGCCGGTTCGGCCAACTCCTCTTCGGTCCAGGCCATCGGCGGAGTCGACTGCGTAACGGTCGTACAGCCGATCGGCCGGCCGTCCGCTTCCAGTACGCGCATGACCCCGTCTGGGTTCCGGGCTTGTGAGCGGACGAGTTCTACGTCGTCACGCCAGCTGGGCAGTCCTCGATCCTCCAGCCAGGCCGACCGGGCGAGCACGATGTCACTGACCGCCCCGGCGTCCTCCGAGCGGGCCGGGCGGATCATGAACTTCACGGTGCCTCCTGAAGCACGGTGCCTCCTGAAGCACGGGACCGATGCGTCCCCACTGTCCCGCTTCCGGCCGCTCGGGCAGGGCGAAAAGCCGAAGGAGCGGGCGGTCGACCCCTTCGTAAAACCCGACAGAAGGTGTCCGGTATCTGCGCGACCATCGTGTCAGCGCCCGTCCCACGGGCGTCGGCACCGTGTGGTGTGTGCGGGCAGGGAAGGATGCGCGAATGTCGGTAACACTGGAAGGCAGAGTCGCTCTCGTCGCCGGGGCGACGCGGGGGGCCGGGCGGGGGATCGCGGTCGAGTTGGGGGCCGCCGGGGCGACGGTCTACGTGACCGGTCGCAGCACGCGCGGGCGGCGCTCGGAGTACGACAGGCCCGAGACCATCGAGGACACCGCCGAGCTGGTCACCGGCGCGGGCGGCCACGGGATCGCCGTCCCGACGGACCACCTCGTCCCCTCGCAGGTCCGTGACCTGGTGCGGCGTATCGAGGCCGAACAGGGCAGGCTGGATGTCCTGGTGAACGACATCTGGGGCGGCGAACTCCTCTTCGAGGCGGACGTCCCCGTATGGGAGCACGACCTGGACAAGGGGCTGCGGCTGCTCCGGCTCGCGGTGGAGACCCACGCGATCACCAGCCATCACGCCCTGCCGCTCCTGCTGCGCAACGACGGCGGGCTGGTGGTGGAGATGACCGACGGCACCGCCGAGTACAACCAGGACACCTATCGGGTCTCCTTCTTCTACGACCTGGCCAAGGCGTCCGTGCTCCGCATGGCCTTCGCCCTGGGGCACGAACTGGGCCCGAGGGGCGCCACGGCGGTGGCGCTGACGCCGGGGTGGATGCGCTCGGAAATCATGCTCGACCACTTCGGCGTGACCGAGGAATCCTGGTACGACGCGGTGGAGGACGAGCCGCACTTCCGGATCGCCGAGACACCGTCCTACGTCGGACGGGCCGTCGCCGCCCTCGCCGCCGACCCCGGGGTGAGCCGCTGGAACGGACAGTCGCTGTCCAGCGGCCGGCTGGCCCGGGTCTACGGCTTCACCGACCTCGACGGCAGCCGCCCGGACGCGTTCCGCTATCTGGCCGAGGTCCAGGAGCCGGGCAGGCCCGCCGACGTGACCGGTTACCGCTGAACCGTGCCCACGGCCGCCCTACCGCCTGGGACGGACACGTATTCCCTTTTGCCGAACGCGCGTTGAGACGATCGTCAGGGCTTCTAGGGTCGAGCCCATGACGAATCAGAACGAGCGTGTGCAGAGCATGATGCTGGGCGAGGTCGAGGTCATCCGGATCGTGGAGTGGCACGAACCGTTCCTGCCCGCCTCCGGCATGTTCCCGGACGTCACCGCCGACGTATGGAGGGACAACGAGAGCTGGCTGGTGCCGGACCACTGGGAACCGGAGAGCGACTCGGCGGTGGTCGCGTTGCAGAGCTGGGTGCTGCGCAGCGCCGGCCGAACGGTCCTGGTGGACACCGGAGCGGGCAATGGACGCGAGCGACCGGGCATGGGCCCCTTCCACCAGGCCCGGAGCGACTTCCCGGGCCTCCTGGAGCGGGCCGGTGTCCACCCGCGGGATGTCGATGTCGTCGTCAACACCCACCTCCACGTCGATCACGTCGGCTGGAACACCGTCGACGCGGACGGACAGTGGGTGCCGATGTTTCCCCGCGCCCAGTACCTCATTCCGGCAGCCGACGACTTCCATTACGGTCCGGACAACGCGTACGGGAACAGGGGGCAGGTGGTCGACCGCCTGATCTACGAAGACAGCGTCGCGCCCATCCACCAGGCCGGACAGGCCGTGTTGTGGGACGGCCTCCACCGCATCGACGAACACCTCACCCTGGAGTCCGCGCCCGGACACACTCCCGGCTCGTCCGTGCTGCGCCTCGCGTCCGGGAGCGACCGGGCGGTCTTCGTCGGAGACCTGCTGCACAGCCCGGTGCAGATCCTCCAGCCCTGCTGCAACAGCGACTCCTGCCAGGCCCCGGACCAGGCGGTCGCCAGCCGCCGGCGGATTCTCGGGCGGGCGGCCGACGAACGGGAGCTGGTCGTCCCCGCGCACTTCGGCGGAGCGGGCGCGGTGCAGGTCCGGCGGGGGAGCGGCGGGTTCACCCTCGGCCCCTGGGCACCGATCGGTCCGCGATAGGGAGCGTGCTCGGCTCTCGTTCCCCCGCGCGGCAAATCGGTTTCGCGGTCGGCGCGGTACGGCGATCATGGGGGCGGAGCAGAGACGCGTGCCCCGTGACGCGTGCCCCGTCTCCGGAATTCCGTACCCCCCGCCCTCGGCCCCGCCCCCGGCGCCCCGACCCCGTGCCCCCAGACCCGTGAGGAACCGCCCACCATGCCTGTGCCCGCCGACCCGACGGTGCTCCATCCGATGCCCGAGCAGCCGAGAGTGGTGCTGCTCAGGCCGCTCGTGCGCTCCCCGTTGATCGAGGTGGGGGAGTACTCGTACTACGACGACCCGGACGACCCGACCGCGTTCGAGACACGCAACGTGCTCTACCACTACGGGCCGGAGAAGCTGGTCATCGGCAGGTTCTGCGCGCTGGGCACGGGGGTGCGGTTCATCATGAACGGCGCCAACCACCGTATGGACGGCCCCTCGACCTTCCCCTTCCCCACCATGGGCGGCTCGTGGGCCGACCACGCCGATCTGCTCACCGGTCTGCCGAACCGGGGGGACACCGTCGTCGGCAACGACGTCTGGTTCGGCTACGGCTCGACGGTGCTGCCCGGCGTACGGATCGGACACGGCGCCATCATCGGCTCCGGCGCCGTGGTCACCTCCGACGTGCCGGACTACGGGATCGTCGGCGGCAACCCGGCCCGCCTCATCCGTACCCGCCACAGCGACGAGGACATCGCCCGGCTGCTGGCGGTGGCCTGGTGGGACTGGCCCGCCGAGCACATCACCGCACACGTACGGACGATCATGTCGGGCACCGTCGCCGACCTCGAAGCCGCCGCTCCGGGGGCCAGCCCCAGGTGACGCGGGTGTCCGGCCAGTAGAGCCTGACGGCGTCGGGGCGGAAGCGGCGCTTGTCCCCGAACACTCCGGACCGCGATCCGAACCGAGGCCGGCCGGCCGAATACGATTCGCGTCGGATTCAGCCGTCTCCACCCACCCGAGGACCGTGGCGCACGTCACTGGAACCCGCCAGACCGCTCGGACAGTACTCCACGTGACTGATTCAACCCACGCCCGTCTCCGCGAAGGTGACCCGGCCGCGCTCGCCGAGGCGTTCCAGGAGCACGCGAACGCCGTGTACCGCCATGCCCTGTGGTCCACGGGCAACTGGGCCACGGCCGAGGACGTCGTCTCCCTCACCTACCTGGAGGCGTGGCGCTCGCGCGAGCGGCTGCGCCCGGAGGAGACCGGCAGTCTGCGCCCGTGGCTGCTGGGCATCGCCACCAATGTCCTGCGCAACACGGCCCGCTCGGCCCGGCGGCACCGAAAGGCCCTGGCCCGGATGCCGCGCTCGGACACCGTCCCGGACTTCGCCGAAGAGGTGGCCGGGCGGCTGACGGACGCCGAACGGCTGGCGGCGGCGAAGGCGGCGCTGGAGGGGCTGCGGCGCACCGAGCGCGAGGTGTTCACCCTGTGCGTCTGGGGCGGGCTGGACTACGCGTCCGCCGCCGAGGCCCTGGACATACCCATCGGCACCGTGCGCTCCCGGCTGTCCCGTGCTCGCGCCAAGCTGCGCGACTCCGTGGGGCACCCGGCCACCCGGCGCGACGACGCACAGAGCACTTCCGGCCGGGAACTCCCCGGAGGCAGCGGACAGATACAGCGCGTAGACAGCATTCTGGCTCGAACCACTCAGGAGAAACTCGCATGAACGCCCTGTTCCGGAACCGGTCCGGCGCCGCCGCCCCGTCCGCCCGTACCTCGGACCCAGTCCACGGGGAGGGGAGCCGGGAGTGGCAGGAGGCCCGCGACCGCACCGAGCTCGCCGCGCTGCGCGGGATGGTCCCGCCGCCCGCCGCCCCCCGGCTGTCGCCCACCCGCCACTCTGAACTGGAAGCGCACCTGATGAACGAGATCAACGACACGGCCGCCCAGTCCGCCACGTCCGACGCCGCCAAGTCCCGTTCCGCCGCCGGCCGCTCCCCGGCCATCGGCTGGCTGACGCCCGGCCGGTCGATGTCCCTCGGGATGGCTGCCGCCGTCGTCGCGGCGACCGTGGCCGGGCTCGCCGTCACCGGCAGCAGCGGTCAGACGGCCGTCGCCGCGCCCGCCCCGCTCAAGGTGGAGAACTCCCGGGCCGCCGTGCCGCTCGCCACCGTCGCTGAGCGGGCCGCCGCCCTCGCCGACTCCCCCGGCGCCGCGGAGCGCGGGACCCACCGCCGGGAGTGGGCACTGGGGCTGTGGGACGACGGCAAGCACAAGCCGGAGCAGGTGCCGGTGATCGAGTCCCGCGACGTCTGGAACGCGGACGGCAGCGGTGAGGCGCAGGACATCGAGGACGGCCGGGTCGTCAACCGTACGCACCTGCCCGCAGGGTCATGGGAGAAGCTCGCCGACTACCGGAGCACGCCGCCGACCACCGTCAACGGCCTCGCCGACTACCTGGCGGAGAAGAACCCCGACACCCGCAACAGCGCGTACTGGACGATGGACTCCGTGGAGGCCCTGCTGCGTGACTGGACGCCCGGCCCCGCCCAGACGGCCGCGATCGACGGCCTGCTCGCCGAGCAGTCCGGCCTGAGCGCGGTCGGTCCGGTCAAGGACCGCGCGGGGCGCCAGGGCCAGGCGTACGCCGTGGACTTCAAGGGGACGGTGCGCTGGACGATCATCCTCGACGAGCACACCGGACGCATCCTGGGCACGGAGCTCTCCAGCATCAAGACCGACCCGAAGACGCAGCTCAAGCCCGGTGATGTCGAGCAGTACAACACCTACCTGAACTGAGACCGCACGGCCGCACGCCTGGTCACAGCCGGCGTCGCACCCCCGGGCCCCGCACGTCACACCGCGGAGCCCGGGGGCTTCCGTCTGCGGTGACCGGGCGGCGGTGGACGGGCGGTGCTGGACGGTCGGCGGTGGACGGCCGGTGGTGGGCGGGCGGCGGTGGGCGGGCGGCCGGGGGACGGGCGGTGGTGGACGGCCGCCCCGCCGCGCCCATGTTTGAATGCCCGGGTGGCTGACACTTCTGGCATCGACGTACTCAGCGTCTTCTGCGGCCCCGACGGGCAGCACGGCAACACGCTCGGGGTCGTGCGCGAGGGGCGGCACCACCCCGACCGGGCGGACCGGCAGGTCATCGCCGCCCAACTCGGCTACAGCGAAACGGTGTTCATCGACGACCCCGACCGCGGTGTGGTCGACATCTACACCCCGGGGCTGCGGCTCCCCTTCGCCGGGCACCCGCTGGTCGGTACGGCCTGGCTGCTCGATCTGGAGGTGGTGAACCCTCCGGCGGGGGAGGTGTGGGCCCGCCAGGACGGCGAGTTCACCTGGATCACCGCCCGACCGGAGTGGGCGCCGCCGCGCACGCTTCAGCGGTACGCGTCCGCCGCCGAGGTCGAGGCGCTGCCCGCACCGCCGCCCGGCGAGGGGTGGCTCTACGCGTGGGCCTGGGAGGACGAGGCGGCCGGCCGGGTCAGGGCGCGGGCCTTCCCGCGCCGGGACGACGGCATCGTGGAGGACGAGGCCACCGGCGCGGCGGCCCTGCTGCTCTCGGCGAGCCTGGGGCGCGCCCTCAACATCACGCAGGGCCGCGGATCGCAGTTGATCGCGGCCCCTGGCCCGGACGGCACGATCGAGATCGGCGGCCGGGTGCGGCTGCTCACCACGGGCTGAGGCATCGCCCGGCCGGCCGCGACCGGTGCCGGTCGGCTTCGAGGCGGGCGAGGACCGGTGAGGGCGGCTGACCGGGCGCCGGAATCCGTCCCGAGCGGCCGGCGGTCGTCGTCCGCGACCGCCCGCCGAGCGGAGAAGCCCTGCTGAGGGTCACCGTCCGACGGCCCGGCAGCCGGGCGCAGCCCCCGTGGTGGAGGCCCGGCCGCCGGACCGGGCCCCGCTACGCGCTCAGCGGGAACTGGTCGCTCAGCTCGCAGAGGACCGCCACGTTGAAGTCGAAGGCGCGCTTGCACTCGTCGATGATCCGCTGCTTCTCCAGATCGTCCGCCGCCACCGTGTCCAGCAGCTCGCGGTAACGGCGCTTGTACGCGGCCGGGTTGCCGATCTCCTCGAAGACGTAGAACCGCACGCCGTCGCCCTTGCGTTCGAAGCCCCAGGTCTTCTCGGCCCTGTCCCGCAGGACCTGACCGCCGGAGAGGTCCCCCAGGTAACGCGTGTAGTGGTGCGCGACGAACCCGCCGGGCCATGTCCGCACACACTCCTGGACCCGCGCGGCGTACGCGGCGGTCGACGCCAGCGGCTCGATCCCCGCCCGCCAGTCCGCGCCGCGCAGATGGGCGAGGTCGCGCTCCAGCTGCGGCGTGCGGGCCAGCTCGGGCTGGATGAAGGGACCGGCGACCGGGTCCAGCCGCAGCGTCTCCGTGCCCTCCTCCAGCGCGCGGTACACGAACCACAGCTGCTCCGTGTAGCGCGTGTACGCGTCGACACCCAGTCGGCCGCCCAGCAGATCGCTCATGAAGGTCGAGTTGTTCGCCACGGTGTGCTGCTCGTGCGAGGCGGTGCGGATGAGCGTGGAGAAGGGGGTGGCGGTTGCGTCCAAGGCGGGCCTCCGGAGACCGAGGGGAACGGGAGCAGGCGAATGCCGGCCGGTGGATCGGCGGCACGTTTCCGGGCCGCCGACCCACCCCGATACTCTTACTTAGGCATACCTAAGTCAACAGCTTCCCGACGACGTGTCGGTAAAAACGATCCGATTCGAACCAGGTCGCGGCACAAAGGGTCACAAAAACGTCGGGCCTGAACGCGTCACATACGAAACGCGTCAGGCCCTGAACGGTCGAACGGGTCGAACGGATCGAACGGATCGAACGGTCGAACAGGTCGAACGGATCGAACGGTTGAACGGGTCGAGCGGTTGAACGGGTTGAACGGCCGGAGAAGGCCGGGGGGAGGGCTCAGGGGAGGGTCAGGATCTCGGCCCCCGTGTCCGTCACCACCAGCGTGTGCTCGAACTGCGCGGTCCGCTTGCGGTCCTTGGTCACCACGGTCCAGCCGTCGTCCCACATGTCGTGCTCGTATGTGCCGAGGGTGAGCATCGGCTCGATGGTGAACGTCATGCCCGGCTGGATGACGGTGGTGGCGTGCGGGCTGTCGTAGTGCGGGACGATCAGCCCGGAGTGGAAGGACGAGTTGATCCCGTGTCCGGTGAAGTCCCGGACGACGCCGTAGCCGAACCGCTTGGCGTACGACTCGATGACCCGCCCGATGATGTTGATCTGGCGGCCGGGCCGTACGGCCTTGACGGCACGGTTCAGCGACTCGCGGGTCCGCTCGACCAGGAGCCTGGACTCCTCGTCCACCTCGCCGCAGAGGTAGGTGGCGTTGTTGTCGCCGTGCACACCGCCGATGTACGCGGTGACGTCGAGGTTCACGATGTCACCGTCGCGCAGGACCGTGGAGTCGGGGATTCCGTGGCAGATGACCTCATTGACCGAGGTGCACAGGGACTTGGGGAATCCCCGGTAGCCGAGGGTCGAGGGGTAGGCGCCGTGGTCGCACATGAACTCGTGCGCGACTCGGTCCAGCTCGTCCGTGGTGACCCCCGGCGCGATGTGCTTGGCGGCCTCCTCCATCGCCCGCGCGGCGATCCGCCCGGCGATCCGCATCCGCTCAATCGTCTCGGCGGTCTGCACTTCCGGTCCGGTATACGGGGTGGGGGCGGGCTTCCCGACATATTCGGGGCGCCGGATTTTTACGGGAACGGAACGGGCGGGAGAGAGCTGCCCCGGTACGAGCAGTGACTGGCCAGACATGCCAGCGAGTTTAGACCGCCCGGCACAGGGGACCGGGAGAGTTGCGTGACCAGCCACGCGACGCCGCTTCCCCGCGCCGGGCGGTCCGGCCGGCCGGTGTGGGGCAGCATGGCGTCAGAGGAAGGAGCCGACGATGGCCCTGTTCAAGAAGCGCACGGTCGGTAAG
Organism: Streptomyces sp. NPDC012835; assembly: GCF_042900885.1. Classification (NCBI taxonomy): domain Bacteria; kingdom Bacillati; phylum Actinomycetota; class Actinomycetes; order Kitasatosporales; family Streptomycetaceae; genus Streptomyces; species Streptomyces sp. NPDC012835. Next base: position 490,511 of record NZ_JBIBBW010000002.1, on the reverse strand, counting down.
CCCGGCGAGTGGTACTACTGCCTGAAGCATCAGACGGTCGAGGAGGGCCCCGACTGCCCGGCCAAGGACCGCTTCGGCCCGTACACGTCACGGCAGGAGGCCGAGCACGCGATGCAGACGGCGCGGGACCGGAACCTGGAGTGGGAGACCGACCCCAAGTGGCACGACGACTCCAAGGGCACGGAGACGGACACCGACAACACCTAGCGGAGCGGCCAGGGGCAGGCGGGAGCAGGAGCGGACGGGAGCAGGAGCTGGAGCGCGGGCGGGCGTGGGGCTTCGGCCGCTACGGGGTGCCCGCCGTCGCCTCGTCCCTCCAGGGCTCGTCCCTCCCGGCCTCACCGTGCCCGCCGCGACCGCTTCCCGCCTCGGCCCGCCGCGCCTCGTCCTTCTGGGCGCGGCGGCGCTGGGCGTCCTCGTCCGTGTCCGCGTGGTACGTGAGCAGCTTCGGCAGTACGCCCGCCAGCAGCCCGACCGCCGCGACGCACGCCAGTCCGCCGCCCCAGACGGCGGTACGGGTCCCGGTCCAGCCGGCCATGGCGCCCGCCCGGACCTGGCCGAGCTGCGGGCCGCAGCTGTACGAGAGCACCTCGATGCCCGCGAGGCGGCCCCGGAACTCCTCCGGGATGGTCTGATTCCAGATCGTGGAGCGGCCCAGACCGCTGATGCTGTCGCCCGCGCCGGCCGCGACGAGACAGAGCAGCACGAGCCAGATGTTCGACATCCACCCGGCCGCGGCCATCGCCAGCCCCCAACCCCCCGCGCCGAGCACCACCATCCGTCCGTGCCGCCGCACCCGTGAGGCCCAGCCGCTGGTGAGGCTGACGACGATGGCGCCCAGCGGGATCGCCCCGTACATCAGACCCAGCGCCCATTCGGCGCCCAGGTCCTGCGCGAGGAACGGGAAGATCGCCAGCGGGAAGGCGAAGAACATCGCGGCGAGGTCGATCGCGTACGTACCGAGCAGCACCGGCTTGCTCCACGCGTACCGCGCGCCCTCCGCGATCGTACGGAGCGACGGCCGGTCCGCCGCCCCGGCAGGCGGCGCGGGGGACAGCCGCAGGCACATCAGCACCGAGACGGCGAAGCCGATGACGGTGACAGCGTACGCGGTGGGGGCGCCCGCGTACGCCACCACCACCCCGGCGAGCGCCGGGCCCGCCACGGCGCCGATCTGCCAGCGCAGGGAGTTGAGCGCGGCGGCGGCGGTGAGCTGGTCGTGCGGCACGATCCGGGCCATGAGCGAGTCCAGCGCCGGGCGCTGGAGCCCGGCCAGCGCCGACACCCCGGCCGCCACGACGTACAGCGGCCACAGCGCGGGTGTGGGCAGCAGCCCGTTGACCAGGAGGACGACGGCCAGCAGCCCGAGTCCCGCCTCCGACAGAAGGATGACCTTGCGCCGGTCCACGGCGTCGGCCAGCGCGCCGCCGTACAGCCCGAAGACGATCAGCGGCACCAGTTCGACGGCGCCCATCGCACCGACCGCCAGGGGGGAATCGGTGAGGTCCTTGATCTGGAGCGGCAGCGCGATCATGGCCATCGAGCTGCCGAAGTACGTCACCAGCCCCTGCACCCAGAGCAGCCGGAACTGCTGGGACGAGCGGAAGGGGGTGAGGTCGGGCAGTATCGCGCGGGGCGTTCTGGTCACGAGGGGCCATCATCGGGGCCGGGGCGGGGGAGGGCAAGCGGATTGTTCCGGGGCAGGCGGAATGTTCCGGAGGTGGCACGGACCGGGGGCGGCGCGAACCGGGGGCGGCGCGGACCGGGGACGGCACGGACCAGGACGGCACGGACCAAGACGGCACGGACCAAGACGGCACGGACCGGGACGGCACGGACCGGGACGGCACGGACCGGGGGCGCCGCGGGTCCGGTCCGTGCCGCCCGGGGGTCACCAGCGGGACGGCGGTGGCGCCGTCAGCTGGTCCGCCAGCCGGGACAGCCGGTCCTGGAAGCGGCGCCGGCCGCGCGGCGCCGGGAGGCTGTTCTCGCCGGTGGCCGCCGATACGAGGTGCTGCACGGTGTCCAGGCTCACGCCGTGCGCCGCGTCCGACGCGGCCACGGTCAGCGCGTCGTGCGCGAGGCCGCGCACCTCCGCGTCCTCGCCGTCCAGCGCCAGCACCGTCGCCCCGGCGCGCCGGGCGTCGTGGACCCGCTCCAGCAGGCCCCCGTCCGGGCGTTCGGGCGCCACGACGAGCAGCGTCTCGCCCCGGCCCGCCGCTTCGAGCCGGCCGAGACCGACGGCGAGATGCGCGGGGTCGTCGGGCCGTACCCGGTGCCGCACCAGCGTCGGATTCAGCTCCGGCTGCCCCGACCACGCCGCCTCGTCCACGAGGTGCGCGGCCAGGTGCCACGGCTCGTACTCCTCGGTCCCGACCAGCAGCAGCCCGCCGCCCTGCGGTACGACGGAGGAGCGCAGCGCCCCCGCGAACCGGCGGGTCGCGGACGGCCATTCGGTCCCGGCGAGGACCTCGCGCAGCAGCGCGACACGTACGGCATCCATGTCCCCGCATCCTGCCGCAGTACGGCGCGTGGCGCGGCGGGTCGCGAGAGGCTCACCCGAACGGGGCCAATCGGGTCCAACAGGGTCCAACAGGGCCTCGGGCCGCGAGGTTTCCCGCGGGCTACCGAGAAGTAGGCTCGGGCACATGACTTCAACGGACAGTGACAACACGCCCTCCACCTCCGCCGCTTCCTCCGCCGCTTCCTCAGCCGAGGCGCCCGCGAAAGCACCGGCCAAGGCACCGGCCAAGGCACCGGCCAAGGACCCGTGGGACCTTCCCGACGTCTCGGATCTGGTCGTCGGGGTGCTCGGCGGGACGGGCGACCAGGGGCGCGGCCTCGCCTACCGGCTCGCCGTCGCCGGCCAGAAAGTGATCATCGGCTCCCGTGCCGCCGAGCGCGCCGAGTCGGCGGCGGCGGAGCTGGGCAACGGCGTCGAGGGCGCCGACAACTCCGCCTGCGCGCGCCGCAGTGACGTGATCATCGTCGCGGTGCCGTGGGAGGGCCATGCCAAGACCCTGGAGTCCCTGCGCGAGGAGCTGACGGGCAAGCTGGTCATCGACTGCGTCAACCCGCTCGGTTTCGACAAGAAGGGCGCGTACGCGCTGAAGCCCGAGGAGGGCAGCGCGGCGGAGCAGGCCGCGGCCCTGCTGCCGGACTCCCGGGTGACGGCCGCGTTCCACCACCTGTCGGCGGTGCTCCTCCAGGACGCGTCGGTGGAGCGGATCGACACCGACGTACTGGTCCTGGGCGAGGCGCGGGCCGACACGGACCTCGTCCAGGTGCTGGCGTCCCGCATCCCCGGCATGCGCGGTGTCTTCGCCGGCCGGCTGCGCAACGCCCACCAGGTGGAGTCGCTCGTCGCCAACCTGATCTCGGTGAACCGCCGCTACAAGGCGCACGCCGGGCTGCGCGTGACGGACGTGTAGCGGCGGGTTCCACGGGCCCGGTGGCCCGGGCGCCCGGCCCCGCGCGCCTCCGGACGCAGGAGGACGGCGCGGGGCGGGGGGACACTCCTGGGCATCGGGGACCATGGGAGACACTGGAGCGCGTACGACCGCCCTCCCGAACGTCCCCGACAGGAGCCGCCCGCCATGCCCCGCCTCGCCCTGTACGCCCTCGCCGTCTGTGTCCTCGCCGTCGCCGCGGCCGTCGTCTCCTTCGTCCAGGGCATGTGGCTCGGCGTCGTGTGGGTGCTGGTCGCCGGGCTCGCGTCCAACATGGCCTGGTACTACCTCCGCAAGGCCAAGTCCGACCGGGCCGCAGCCGCGGGCTGACGCCACCGGGGGGGCGACTGCCCCCGGCTCAGGTACCGCAGTAGTACTCGTTCCTGCTTGTCCAGAAGCTGAAGAGGTTCCGGCCGCAGTAGCTGTCGACGTCCGAGACGCCCAGAGCCCCCAGGATGGCGTCGATGGCGTCGAAGAAGGCCCTGTTGACCTGGGGGATGAAGAAGAGCAGGACGAAGACCGCCAGCAGTCCGTACCGGGCGAAGGGCTCCACCTGGCGGCGGACCTTGTACGAGAGCCAGGGCTCGATCACCCCGTACCCGTCGAGGCCCGGGATCGGCAGGGAGTTGAGGATGGCCGCGGTGACCTGGAGCAGAGCGAGGAAGCCCAGGGCGTAGCGGAAGGCCGTCGGGACGCCGGACAGGGCGTGCAGCCAGAAGGGGGCCGTGCAGGCGAGGGCGAAGAGCACATTGGTGAGCGGGCCCGCGGCCGAGATCAGACTGTGCTTCCAGCGGCCTCGGATGCGGTGCCGTTCGATGAAGACCGCGCCACCGGGCAGGCCGATACCGCCCAGGATCACGAAAATCACCGGGAGTACGACGCTCAGCAGCGCGTGCGTGTACTTGAGCGGGTTGAGCGTCAGATAGCCCTTCGCGCCGATCGTGATGTCACCGCTGTGCAGCGCGGTGCGCGCGTGGGCGTACTCGTGCAGACAGAGCGAGGTGATCCAGCCGCCCGTGACGAAGAGGAAGACGGCGAACCCGACGCTCGCCGCGAAGTCCGTCCACACCGCCCACCCCGCGACCGCCGTGACGGCGGCGATGCCGAGGAAGACGGGGGAGACGCGCCGGTCGCTTTTTCGGATGGCGGTGGTCATGGACGGAACTCCCGGTGGATCGGCGCGGTGGTGCGGTGAGGCATGCGGGTACGGCGGTACGGCGGCACGGGCAGCGGTCCGCCGTGCCCGCCCCGCCAAGTGTCCCCCCTACCCGCTCCGCCCCGGCCCTCCCGCCACACGCGGGACTCGGCGACACGCGGGGCTCGGTGGCGCGGCGACACGAGGGGCTCGGCGACGCGCGGGTCACGGCACCACGCCGGGCTCGGTGGCGCGGCGACACGCGGGGCTCGGTTGGCGCGGCGACACGCGGGCGAAAATGCCTCGACTCCGGGTACGGGTGCCCGGAATGCTGTCCCCATGGGGGTTCCGAGCGGCATACGCGACCACTGGCGGACGGAGCGCCCCGGCGCCCCCTGCCCCGCTCCGGCGGGAATCGTCCCGTATCGCGCGCTCCAGGCACCGGACGGGGCACGGACCCCGGACGTGCGGGACCCGCGCGGGGACGCGGGGCGAGCGTGCTGACGGCCTTCACGGACAATGGACGGATGCGGATTTCCGTCCTCGGGACCACCCGGGCCTTTCACACCGACGGCACGCCCGTCGCCCTCGGCGGTGCGCGGCTGCGCGCGCTGCTGACGGTGCTGGCGCTGCGGCCCGGCCGTACGGTCCCGGTCGGGGTGCTGGTCGAGGAGATCTGGGCCGCCGACCCGCCCGCGGACGCCGTGGGGGCGCTCCAGGCGCTCGTCGGACGGCTGCGGCGGGCGCTCGGGCCGGCCGCCGTGGCCTCGGACGACGGGGGATACCGGCTCCGCGTCGAGGCCCAGGACATCGACCTGCACCGCTTCGGCGTCCTCGCCGACGAGGGCGCCGGGGCCCTGGCGCAGGGCGACGCGGTCAAGGCGGCGAGCCTGCTGGACGACGCGCTGGCGCTCTGGCGCGGTCCCGCGCTGGACGACCTTCCCGACCGTACGGCCGAAGCCGGCCGCTGGGAGACCCGCCTGCTCGACGCCCGGCGCACCCGGCTGGCCGCCGCGCTCGCGCTCGGCCGGGCCGAGGGGGCACTCCCCGAGCTGGTCGAGCTGTGCGGCCGGTTCCCGCTGGACGAGCGCCTCCAGGCGCTGCGGGTGCGCGCCCTGCGTGACGCCTCCCGCCCCGCCGAGGCGCTCGTCGCGTACGAACAGGTCCGCCGCGCCCTCGCTGACCGGCTCGGCACCGACCCGGGCCCCGAACTGCGCGCGCTGCACAAGGAGTTGCTGCGCGGTGATGATGGCGGTGATGGGCGCGTCCGTGGAAGCGGTGCACGCCGGGAGCCGGACGACCGGCGCCGGTCCGAGCCGCCCGCGCCGCCCGCTCCCGCCCCCCGCCAGGGCAACCTCCGTGCCCGTCTCACCAGTTTCGTCGGCCGCGAGGACGACATCGACGCGATCCGGGGCGACCTCGGGGTCGGCCGGCTCGTCACCCTGCTCGGGCCCGGCGGGGCCGGGAAGACCCGGCTCTCGCAGGAGGCCGCCGAGCGTGCGGCCGACGCGTGGCCGGACGGGGTGTGGCTGGCCGAGCTGGCGCCGGTCAACGACCCGGACAACGTCGTCGAGGCCGTACAGAGCGCGCTCGGGGCGCGCGAGACCGTGCTGCGCGGTGCCGGGGCCGAGGAGCTGCGGGCCGTCGACCGGCACGCGGGCGAGCCGCTCGTCCGGCTGACCGAGCACTGCGCCCGGCGCCGGATGCTGCTTCTCCTCGACAACTGCGAGCATGTGATCGAGGCCGCCGCAGCCCTCGCCCACGAACTGCTCGCGCACTGCCCCGGGCTGACCATCCTGGCGACCAGCCGCGAACCGCTCGGCGTGCCCGGTGAAGTCGTACGCCCCGTGGGGCCGTTGGCGCCCGATCCGGCGCACCGGCTCTTCGCGGAGCGGGCCCGTGCCGTACGCCCCGACTTCGACCCGGCCGAGGACACCGAAGCCGTCGCGGAGATCTGCCGGCGGCTGGACGGGCTGCCGCTCGCCATCGAACTGGCCGCCGCCCGGCTGCGGTTGCTCACCCCGCGACTGATCGCCGACCGTCTCGACGACCGGTTCCGCCTGCTGACCGGCGGCAGCAGGACCGTACTGCCGCGCCAGCAGACGCTGCGCGCCGTGGTCGACTGGTCCTGGGAGCTGCTGGACGGACCCGAACGCGCGGTCCTGCGGCGGCTGTCCGTCTTCGCGGGCGGCTGCGACCTGCCGGCCGCCGAGGTGGTCTGCGCCGACGCTCCCGGCCACCCCGGCGGCCCTGCCGAGGTGCCCCGCGCCGCTGCCGGGCCCGCCACCGTCGGGCCGCGCGATGTCGCCGCGCTGCTCGGCTCGCTCATCGACAAGTCCCTCGTCGTCGCCGCCCCGACGCCGGACGGTGGCGACATGCGCTACCGCCTCCTCGAAACGGTCGCCGAGTACAGCGCGGAGCGGCTCGACGAGGCCGGTGAGCGCGCGGCCGTCGAGCGCGGACACCTCCTGTACTTCCGCGAGCTGGCCCGCACCACCGACCCCCAGCTGCGCGGGCCGGGGCAGAACGCCGCGATCGCCCTGTTCGAGCGCGAGTACGAGAATTTCCGCACCGCGCTGCGCCGGGCCATCGCCGCCGAGGAGGAGCACGAGGCGCTGTGCCTCGGCCTCTCCCTGGCCTGGTTCTGGCAGATGCGCGACCTGCGCGGCGACGTCCGGCAGTGGGCGGGCGGCGTCGCCGCCCTCGGCCCTGATCCGTTCGCCAGACCCGTCCAGCAGGCCCCGCCGATCGCGCGCCGCGTCACCGACGCACCGCCGCCGATGTCCGCCGAAGTCCTCCAGGAAGCCCGGCGCGAGGTGCGGATGCTGGGGATGCTGTACGACGACCGGAGCCGGGGCAGCTGGGCCGATCCCGACCGGAACGCCTGGCTGGACGCCGTGGCCACCGCCTACCGGCCGGGCCTGCCGCAGACCTGCTGGTATCCGGGCAGCCTCTGGTTCTTCGCGACGGTGTTCACCGGGGACGGCCGTCAGCTGCGCTTCGGCCTGGACGAGACCGTGCGCGTCTGCGAGGAGTCCGGCTACGAATGGGAGCTGGCCATGGTGCTGCACACCCGCGCCAACGTCCTGGCCAACCGCGGGATCTCGGCGCTCGCCGCGGTCCGCGACGCCGACCGCAGCCTGGAGATCTTCGAACGGCTCGGGGACGCCTGGGGCCGGGTGGAGGCGCTCTCCGCCCGGGGCGAGGCCCGGGAGAAGGTCGGCGACTTCACCGGCGCGGGCGAGGACTTCCGGGTGGCCGTCGACCTCGCCCGGGGACTCGGCGTGCAGAGTCAGGTGATCCTGCTGCGCGCCCGGCTGGCGGCGACGCTGATGGATCTGGACCGCTGCGAGGAGGCGGAGCGCATCCTCCGTGAGGTGCTGCGCGACGGGCGGGACACCGGGTTCGAGGCGCTGACCGCCGCCCGGCTCTTCCTGGTCATGCTGCTGGGCCGCAGCGGCCGTCTCGACGAGGCGCGTGAGCAGATGGAGGCGACGCTGAACGCGCACGACGCGGGCGCGCAGGAGTTCTTCCACCAAGGTCTCATGGTGGGCCTCCTCGCCTGGCTCGACTGTCTGGACGGCCGGTACGGGCAAGGGTTGCGGAAGTCCCGTAGGGCTCTGGAGATCTCGGACTCACCGATGGCGCGGATCTTGGCCCCCGAGATCACCGCGCTCCATCTGATGACGGCCGGCTGGGCCCTGGCGGGCCTGGCGGGGCCGGACACCGGCCCCGGGCGGCTACGGGACGCCGGCCGGCTGATCGGCGCGTACGAGGCGCAGCTGCCCGAAGGCCATTTCCGCACCCCGCTGGAGCGGGACATGATGGCGGGGGCCCGCGAGGCGGCGGTGGCCGTGCTCGGTGAGGCCGCCTTCGAGGCGGCGCGGGCCGAGGGCGCCGGCCTCACACTCGCGGAGGCCGTCGCCCTCGTCTGAACCCGGCCGCCGCGCCGCGCGGATCGGCTCCCGGTCTCAGGACTTCTTGCGGAACTTGGCGACCGCCAGCGGCGCCGTCACCAGCGTGATCCCCGCCGCCCACGCCAGCGTGATCCACACCGAGTGCGCCACGGGACCGCCGTTGATCAGGCCACGGGCCGCGTCCGCCAGATTCGACAGCGGGTTGTAGTCGGTGAACGCCTGGAGCCAGCCCGGCATGGTCGCCGTGGGCGCGAAGATCGAAGAACCGAATTGCAGCGGCATCAGGACCAGCATGGCCACCCCCTGCACGGCCTGCGCCGTCTTCATCGTGAGGCCCAGCAGAATGAAGATCCACATCAGTGAGGCGCCGAACACGGCGGCGAGACCGACGGCCGCGAGCAGGTGGAGCACCGAGGTCTTGATCTCCATGCCCAGCAGGAAGCCCATGCCGAGCAGGATCGCGATGGCGACCAGCATCCGGCCGATCTCCACGACTATCTTGGCGATCAGGACCGACGACCGGGCGATCGGCATCGTACGGAACCGGTCCATGACGCCCTTGCGGAAGTCGTCGTTCACCCCGCTGCCGACGGCCATGGCGATGTTCATCCCCATCATCGCCATCAGCCCCGGCACCACATAGTTCACATAGTCGTCGCGCGAGCCGCCGAGGCTCGCGCCCACCGAGCCGCCGAAGACGTACACGAACAGCAGAGTGAAGATGATCGGCATCAGCAGGACGTCGAACATCGACTCCGGATCCGCCTTGATCTGGAGGACGTTGCGACGCGCCAGCGCGCCGATGTGCCGCAGATTGGCGCGCAGGCCGATCCGGCCCTCGTCGGGCACGGCCGCCGGGGACAGGGTGGCCGTCCGGCCGGGAGCGGTGGCGGACGGTGTCGTCGCAGCCGCCGTCGTGGTGGTGGTCGGAGTCGTGTTCATACCGAGGCTTCCTCAAGGGCGGTGTCGGGCTCGGAGGCGGTCTTCTGGCCGGTGATGGCCAGGAACACCTCGTCCAGGCTGGGCAGATGGGTGCCGATGTGGGCGATGGCGAAGCCGCGCTCGCCCAGCAGGCCCACGACCGCGGTCAGTTGCAGGTCGCTCAGGATCGGGACGTACAGCGTCCCCTCGTCGGGGACCGCCTGGGCGCCGCCGATGCCGTCGAGACCGCTCTCGGTGACCGCCCGCGCCATCGCGGGGAGCTGGGCCGGGTCGGCCGGGCGGATCTGGAGCGTACGGCCGCCGACCTTCGCCTTCAGCTCGTTCACCCCGCCGCTGGCGATGACCCGGCCGCGGTCGATGACCGTCAGCTCGCTCGCGAGCTGCTCGGCCTCCTCCATGTACTGCGTGGTGAGCAGCACCGTCGCCCCCTCGGCGACCATCCGCTGCACCTCGTCCCAGACCTCGTTGCGGGTACGGGGGTCGAGCCCGGTGGTCGGCTCGTCCAGATACAGGACGGCCGGCCTGCCGATCATCGAAGCGGCCAGGTCGAGCCGGCGCCGCATGCCGCCCGAGTACTGGAGAGCGGGCCGCTTCGCCGCCTCGGTGAGCGAGAAACGCTCCAGCAGCTCGTCGGCGCGGCTCCGCGCCTCCTTGCGGGGCAGGTCGAGAAGCCTGCCGATCATGTAGAGGTTCTCCCGGCCGGAGAGCTTCTCGTCCACCGAGGCGTACTGCCCGGTGAGGCCGATGGTGCGGCGCAGCTGGCGGGGCTGGCGCAGCACGTCGTACCCCGCGACCTTCGCGCTTCCCGCGTCCGGCCGCACCAGCGTGGAGAGGATGCGGACCAGCGTCGTCTTTCCGGCGCCGTTGGGCCCGAGCACGCCGAGGACGGTGCCCTCGCGGACGTCGAGGTCCACGCCGTCCAGGGCCTTGGTGGCGCCGTAGTGCTTGACCAGCCCCCGCACCTCCACGGCGTTGCCGGTCCGGCCGCCGCTGGGGTTCTTGTCGTTTCGCTTCATGACCTCAGTGCACCACCCGCCACCGACAATCCACCGACAGGCCGCCGACAGCCTGTGGACAACCCGGGGGCGACCCGGCAACGGCCGGGCGGGCGGCCCGGATCGGCGGACCGGGCCACCGCGTGCGACAGCCCGCCGACGGGGGAAGATCGGCGGGCTGTCGCTCGTGCGGGCAGTGGCTTCTCGGTGGTGGCGCTTGGGCGGCGCCCCGGGCCTAGTGGAAGGTGTGCTCCTCCTGCGGGAACGTTCCTCCCACGACCTCGTCGGCGAACTCCCGCACCGCGTCCCCGAGGGCCCGGCGCAGGTTCACGTACTGCTTGCTGAAGCGCGGCACCCTGCCCTGTGTCAGACCGGCCAGGTCGGTCCAGACGAGCACCTGCGCGTCGGTGTCGGCGCCCGCGCCGATGCCGACGGTCGGAATGTGCAGGCTGCGGGTGACCTCGGCGGCCAGCTCGGCCGGTACGAGTTCCAGCACGACGGCGAAGGCGCCCGCGTCCTGGACCGCCTTGGCGTCGCGGAGCAGCTGCTGCGCGGCCTCCTCGCCGCGGCCCTGCACCCGGTAGCCGAGGGTGTTGACGGACTGCGGGGTGAGACCGATGTGCCCCATCACCGGGATACCGGCCCGCACGAGCAGCTCGATCTGGGAGTGCGAGCGCTCGCCGCCCTCCAGCTTCACGGCGCCGACGCCCGCGTCCTTGACCAGCCGTGTCGCGCTGCGCAGCGCCTGGGTCGGCCCTTCCTGGTACGAGCCGAAGGGCAGGTCGCCGACGATCAGGGCGCGCCGGGTGCCCCGGACGACGGCGGCGGCGAGCATGGTCATCTCGTCGAGCGTGACGGGCACGGTGGTCTCGTACCCCAGATGGCAGTTGCCCATGGAGTCGCCCACGAGCATCACCGGGATACCGGCCTCGTCGAAGACGGAGGCGGTCATCGCGTCGTAGGCGGTGAGCATGGGCCACTTCTCGCCGCGCTCCTTGGCGGCCGAGACGTCGTGGACGGTGATACGGCGGGTGCCCGTACCCCCGTACAGCGCCTTCGGGTTGCCGGTGGCCGCGGTGGTGGCGGCGGCCGTCGTGGCGGCGGAGGGGGGCGTGCCGACGCTCGCGAGGCGTTCTGCGGGCGGCTGTTGGACAGCCGCGGCCTGAACAGTCATGGCCAAAGGCCCTTTCGTCATCTCGAGGCACCCTGACGGCGTCCCCGGACCGCTTCCATGGTGGCATCCCGCGCCCCGCACGTAAAGATTCCCCCAGGCTTCCCTTGCTTGTTTCGATACGAGACGGTCCCGTATCGAAAAGCGTCTAGGGTGTGAGCCATGTCCACCCCGTCCGGCGGCCGAGCCGCCGCACCCCGCGTTCCCGCGTCCCGTCCCGCCGAGTCCCGCGTCCCCGAGGCGATCCACCGCCGCCGGTGGGCCATTCTCGGTGTGCTCATGTTCAGCCTGCTGATCGTCGTGCTGGACAACTCGATCCTGAATGTGGCGGTCAAGACGATCGCCGCCCCCGCGCCCACCGGCATCGGCGCCACCCAGAGCGAGCTGGAGTGGGCGATCAACTCCTACACGCTCGTCTTCGCCGGACTGCTGTTCACCTCCGGGCTGCTCGGTGACCGGATAGGCCGCAAGAAGGTGCTGCTCTTCGGCATCGCCGTCTTCGGAATCGGCTCCGGTCTCGCCGCGCTCTCCGGGTCACCCGGTGAACTCATCGCCTACCGCGCCCTGATGGGCTTCGGCGCCGCGTTCGTGATGCCCGCCACCCTCGCCGTGCTGATGAACGTCTTCGAGCGCGACGAGCAGCCCAAGGCCATAGGCATATGGGCGGGCAGTGTGGGCCTCGGCATCGCGATCGGCCCGATCACCGGCGGTGTCCTGCTCGAACACTTCTGGTGGGGCTCCGTCTTCCTCATCAACGTCCCGGTCGCCGTCGTCGCGGTGATCGCGATGGCGCTGCTGGTGCCGGACTCCCGGGACCCCCGGCCGGGGCGGCTCGACCCGCTGGGCGTCGCGCTCTCCGTCGTCGGGCTCGTCCTGCTGGTGTACGGCATCATCCGCGGCGGCGAACTGGCCGACTTCACGGACGCCACCGTGCTGGCCCCGCTGCTGGGCGGCGTCGTGGTGCTCGTCGTGTTCGTGTGGCACGAGAAGCGCAGCAGCCACCCCGCCCTGGACGTGTCCTATTTCAAGAAGCCGGCCTTCTCGGCGGCCGTGGCCGCGATCGCGCTGGTCTTCTTCGCGCTGATGGGCGTGACATTCTTCTCCGCCTTCTACCTCCAGAGCGTGCGCGGCTACAGCGCGCTCCAGTCCGGGCTGCTGATCCTGCCGCTCGCCGCCGCGCAGCTGATCTTCGCGCCGCGCGCCAGGCTGGTGGTGGACCGCTTCGGCGCCCGCGCCGTCTGCACGGCCGGCCTGGTGCTGGTGGCGGCGGGACTCGCGGCGTTCGGATTCTTCGACGCCACCACCCCGGTCTGGGTGCTGTGCGTGGTCTTCTTCGCCCAGGGCACCGGAATGGCCCACATCATGCCGCCGGTGACCGTCGCCGTCATGCAGGCGCTGCCCCGCGAGAAGGCCGGTTCCGGCTCGGCGATCAACAACACCTTCCGCCAGGTCGGCGGTGCGCTGGGGGTCGCCGTACTGGGCTCGGTGCTGTCCGCCACGTACCGGGGCCGCATCGACGGCCACCTCGGCGCCGTTCCCGCGGCGGCCAGGGACGCGGCGGGGGAGTCGATCGAGGCCACCCTCGGGGTCGCGCGGAAGCTCGGCCCGGCGGGTGACCCGCTGGCCGGGGCGGCGTACGACGCGTTCCTCGACGCCATGCACCTGACGGCCTACTGCTCGGCGGCGATCGCGCTGCTCGGCGCCGTGGTCGTCGCGGTCTTCCTGCCGGGGCGACCCCCGGTGCCGGCACCCGCCGGGGACGCGTCCGGTGAACGGCCCGAGCCGGCGGGCGCCGCGCGGAGCTGACCACCACCGGCGAGGAGGGGAGAGGGAGGGGGCGCGCCGGAGCCGTGGCGTGCCCCTCGCGCCCGCTCGCGCCCCGCGCGTGCGCCCGGCCCTCGGCTCAGGCGTCCGGCCCCGGCGCCGGGGCCGGGGGACCGGACCGGCCCCGGCGCGTCCCCCGTGTACGAGAATCGGTGCCGTGGCATCGAGCGGTGACAGCGGCCACGGGGCAGCGGCAGCGCGCCGGGACGGCGAGAGGCGGAGACACGTGCGGGAGCGGGACCACGGGGACGAGAAGGGGCACCGGCGCGGCAGGCCACGCAGTGAGGCGGTCGAGCGGGCGATCCTGGAAGCCGTGGTGGCCCTGCTGGAGGACGGCGTACCGCTGAGCGCCCTGTCCATCGAGCGCATCGCCCGCACGGCGGGGGTCGGCAAGGCGACCATCTACCGGCGCTGGCAGGGCGCGGAGGAACTCTTCGTCGACGTCCTGCGCGAGATCGAACCGCCCGACCCCGAACTGCCGGGCGATTCGGCGGTCGAGGACCTCCGGATCATGCTGGAGTCACTGCGCAGGCGCGGGCTGGCCCAGCGCAACTCCGCCCTGCTGCACAACGTCACCGTGGAGATGAAAAGCCGGCCCAAGCTCTGGCGGGAGTACCGCAGGACGGTCATCGACCCCCGGCGCGCGACCACCCTCGCCGTGATCCGCCGGGGGATCGCCGACGGCGAGTTCCGGGGCGATCTGGGGGCGGAGATGATCAACGACATGATGATCGGCCCCATGCTGATGCGCACCCTGCACCGGCCCGGCGCCTCACTCGACGAGGATCTCCCCGACCGGATCATCAGAACGGCGCTCCAGGGGCTCTCCCCGCACGCCGCCGCCACACGCGACCCGCGCGGCCCGTCCGGCACACGCGACCCGGACGGCCCGTCCGGCACACGCGACCCGGACGGCTCGTCCGCCACACGCGACCCGGACGGCTCGTCCGCCACACGCGACCCGGACGGCCCGTCCGCCACACGGGGCCCTTCCGGCGCACGCGACACACGCGACACACAGGACGTGTCCGACACGCGCGACACGCCCGAGGCGGCCGACCCGCCCGGCACGGGCCGCGCCGCATCGCCCGGCCGGTGAGGCTGATCACACTCACGCCGTCCGCGGCGCCGATCCCGCCGTTCCGCCCGCTCCGGCCGTGACCGTTCTGTCACAACTCCCGGTCATCCGTCCTCGATCGGAACTCCCCGTGACGTCCCTTTCGTCTCCTCGCTGTCAGGGCCGTTCCCGGACGGCGGAGAAAGCGGCCGTGTATCCCCTAGGGTCAGGGGCGGGCGTGCACAGCAATGCAGTGAGGGCAGCGGACATGACGCAGGAGTACACGGTGCGGCCGGTCTCGACGGACGAGGAGGAGCCCCCTTCGGAATCACGCGTCAGAGCCGCGCTCGGCCGCCTGCGGCGGGACCGCGGCATCTGGCGGCGCGGCATCATCCTGGCGCTGATCGCCGTGGGCAGCGCGCTGTTGATGATCCTGCACGCCCAGATCCCGAACAGGATCGGCAACCTCGGCAGCCTCACCGAGACCTTCCTGCCCTGGCTCGGTCTGTTCATTCCGTTGATCCTCGTGCTGGCCCTCGTGCGGCGCTCCGCCACCGCGCTGATCGCCCTCCTGCTGCCCGTGGTCGTCTGGCTCAACCTCTTCGGCGGTCTCCTGACCGACAAGTCCGGCCCCGGCGGCGACTTCACGGTCGCCACCCACAACGTCAACGCCGACAACCCCGACCCCAAGGGCACCGCGAGCGATCTGGCGGAGTCGGGGGCGGACGTCCTCGCGCTGGAGGAGCTGAAGGCCAGCGCCGTACCGGTGTACGAGGCGGCGCTGGCCGGCACGTACAAGTACCACTCCGTCCAGGGCACCGTCGGGCTGTGGAGCAAGTACCCGCTGTCCGCCACCAAGCCCGTCGACATCCGGCTGGGCTGGGTCCGCGCCATGCGCTCCACGGTCGCCACCCCGGAGGGGCCGGTCGCCGTCTACGTGGCGCACATGCCCTCCGTACGGGTCAAGCTGCACGCCGGCTTCACCGCCAGCCAGCGCGACAAGAGCGCGGACGCGCTCGGCGAGGCCATCTCCCACGAGGCGCTGAGCCGGGTGATCCTGCTCGGCGACCTCAACGGCACCATGAACGACCGCTCCCTGAACGCCGTCACCGCCCCGATGCGCTCCACCCAGGGCGCGGCGGGCGACGGCTACGGCTTCAGCTGGCCGGCGTCCTTCCCGCTGGCCCGGATCGACCAGATCATGGTCAAGGGCGTCGAACCGACCTCGTCGTGGACCCTGCCCAGGACCGGGAGCGACCATCTGCCGATCGCCGCCAGGGTGGACTTGGCGAACTCCCCGGAGTGATGCGGCACACGCAATCCGGTGTTCATCTGCCGGAACAAACGGCCTGAGAGACTTTGTTCCGTAGGGGTACTTACAGCGGAACCGCCCCTTCCGGGAACGCTCTCCACGAAAGGCCATCCTCCATGCCCTTCGCCCTGCTCGCCCTGGCCGTCTCGGCCTTCGGCATCGGGACGACCGAGTTCGTCATGATGGGTCTGCTGCCCAACGTCGCGGACGATCTGGGAACCTCCGTACCCACCGCCGGCTATCTGGTGTCGGCCTACGCGATCGGCGTCGTCATCGGCGCCCCGCTGCTCACGGCCTTCGGCTCCCGCATACCGCGCAAGCGGATGCTCCTGCTGCTGATGTCCCTCTTCGTCGTCGGCAACCTCGCCTCCGCCTTCGCCCCCGGCTTCGGCTGGCTGATGGCGGGCCGGGTACTGGCCGGACTGCCGCACGGGGCGTTCTTCGGAGTCGGAGCGGTCGTCGCCGCCCGGCTGGTGCGCGAGGGCCGCCAGGCGCGGGCGGTCGCGACCATGTTCCTCGGCCTGACCGTCGCCAACATCATCGGCGTCCCGGCGGCCACCCTGCTCGGCCAGCACCTCGGCTGGCGCGCCACCTTCCTGGTCGTCACGGTGATCGGCCTGGTCGCGCTCGCGGCACTGGCCCGGCTCGTTCCGTACGTACCCATGGACGCTCAGCAGAGCGTCCGGCGCGAGCTGCGCGCCCTGCGCGACCGGCAGGTGCTGCTCGGGCTCGCGACGGCGGTCTTCGGCTTCGGCGGGGTCTTCGCCGTCTACTCGTACCTCGCCTCGATGACGACCGAGGTCATGGGCTTCGGCGAGTCCTCCGTCACCCTCGTGCTCGCCCTCTTCGGCATCGGCATGACGCTCGGCGCGCTGGCGGCGGGTCCGCTCACCGACCGGGCGCTGCGGCCCACGCTCTACGGTTCGCTCGCCACCCTCGCCGTGGTGCTGGTCGCGTTCCGCTTCACGGCGCACGTGCAGTGGGCGGCGCTGGTGACCGTGGTGATCCTCGGCGCGGTCGGCTTCATGACCACCACGCCGCTCCAGATGCTCGTCATGAGCAAGGCCAAGGACGCCCCCACCATCGCCTCCGCCTCCAACCACTCCGCCTTCAACCTGGCCAACGCGGGCGGCGCCTGGGCCGGCGGCGCGGCCATCGCGGCGGGCTGGGGCTGGATGTCCCCGACACTGGTCGGCGCCGTGCTGGCGGTCATCGGCCTGGCCATCGCGGTCACGGCCGGAGTGCTGGACCGGGGCGGCCGGGGTACCGGCGCCGTCTCACGGATGGTGGCGCGCGGCGACACGGCCGAGGCGCCGGAGGTCCCGGAGGCGGCCCCCCAGGCCCGCTGACGCGCCACCCCGGCAGTCCCACGCGGTCGGGCAGTGCGCCGACCCCTTCGCGGGCCCGGTGACGGCCGGCAGCGGGGAGGGCCGGCAGCGGGGCGACAGCCCGGAGCGGGGAGAGCGGGCAGCGGGGCGACAGCCCGGAGCGGGGAGAGCGGGCAGCGGGGTGACAGCCCGGAGCGGGGAGGGCCCGGCCCGGCCCTCCCCGCTCCGTCGCCCCGCCCGGATCAGCCCGTCAGCTCGCGCCAGCGGTTGGTGATCGGCAGCCGCCGGTCCTTGCCGAAGCCCTTCGCCGAGATCTTGGTGCCCGGCGGGTACTGGCGCCGCTTGTACTCCGCCGTGTCCACCATCCGCAGTGTCTTCGCGACCAGCTCGGCGTCGAAACCGGCCGCGACGATGGCGTCCATGCCCTGGTCGCGGTCGACGTACAGCTCCAGGATGCGGTCCAGTACGTCGTAGTCGGGCAGCGAGTCCGCGTCGACCTGGCCGGGGCGCAGCTCGGCGCTCGGCGGCTTGACGAGGGTGTTCTCCGGGATCGGCGGTGTCTGGCCACGCTCCTGCGCGGCCCGGTTGCGCCACCTGGCCAGGCGGAACACATACGTCTTGTAGAGGTCCTTGATCGGGCCGTACGCCCCGACGGAGTCCCCGTACAGCGTCGAATAGCCCACCGCCAGCTCGGACTTGTTGCCCGGCGCCAGCACGATGTGGCCCTCCTGGTTGGAGAGCGCCATCAGCATCGTGCCGCGCAGCCGCGCCTGGAGGTTCTCCTCCGCGAGCCCGGTCAGCCCGAGCGACTCCATGTACGCGTCGAACATCGGCTCGATCGGATGCGTACGGAAGTTGAGCCCGGTACGGCGGGCCAGCTCCGCCGCGTCGTCCTTGGAATGGTCCGAGGAGTACTTGGACGGCATGGAGACGCCGTACACGTGCTGCGCGCCGAGCGCGTCACAGGCGATCGCGGCGACGAGCGCGGAGTCGATGCCGCCGGACAGCCCGATCAGCACGGACCGGAAGCCGTTCTTCGCGGCGTACGCGCGCAGCCCCACCACCAGGGCGGAGTACGTCTCCTCGTCGTCGTCGAGACGGTCGGCGTAGCCGCCGGTCAGCTCCGGCTCGTACGCCGGGAGCGGGTCCTCGGAGAGGACGACGTGGTCGATACGGAGCCCGTCGTCCACGACACCCGACGGCGGCTGCGGCGCCGCGGCCGGCAGGTCGAGGTCCAGGACGACCGAGCCCTCCGCGAACTGCGGTGCGCGGGCGATGACTTCGCCGTCCTTGCCGACGACGATCGAGTCGCCGTCGAAGACCAGCTCGTCCTGGCCGCCGATCATCGCGAGATACGCGGTGGTGCACCCGGCCTCCTGGGCACGCTTGCGCACCAGGTCGAGACGGGTGTCGTCCTTCTCGCGCTCGTACGGGGAGGCGTTGACGGAGAGCAGCAGCCCGGCCCCGGCCGAGCGGGCGGCGGGCACCCGGCCGCCGTCCTGCCAGAGGTCCTCGCAGATGGCCAGTGCCACGTCGACGCCGTGGACCCGGATCACCGGCATGGTGTCGCCCGGCACGAAGTAGCGGAACTCGTCGAAGACGCCGTAGTTCGGCAGATGGTGCTTGGCGAAGTTGAGCGCCACCTCGCCCCGGTGCAGAACGGCGGCGGCGTTGCGCGGCGCGCCCGCGGGCTGGCCGTAGCGGGGCCGCGCGGCGTCGGAGCGGTCGAGATAGCCGACGACGACGGGCAGCTCCCCGAACCCCTCCTCGGCGAGCCGCGCCGCGAGCGCGCGCACGGCGGCCCGGGACGCGTCGACGAAGGACGAGCGCAGCGCGAGGTCCTCGACGGGGTAGCCGGTCAGCACCATCTCGGGGAACGCGACGAGATGCGCTCCCTGCTCGGCGGCGTGCCGGGTCCAGTGCACGATCGCCTCGGCGTTCGCGGCGAGGTCACCGACGGTCGAGTCGATCTGATTCAGGGCGAGGCGTAGTTGAGGCACGCCGCCCAGTGTAATCGTCTGTCTGACGCGATGTATGGGTGCGGAGGTGTGGGGCGCCCCACTCGGAGCGCCCCACACCCGCGTGCCCGCGTGCCCGCGCCCGGTCCCGGCTGCCCGGTCCCGGCTGCCCGGTCCCGGCTGCCCGGTCCCGGCCGCGCGCCGCGTGGCTCGGGCGCGCGGCTCAGGTACGCGGCTTCAGGCGCGCGCTTCGCACGGCTTCAGGCGCGCGGCTTCGCGCCCCTGGCCGCCAGCAGGTCGGCCATGAGCTTCAGCTCCGACTCCTGCGCCGTGACCATGCCCCGGGCGAGGGCCTTCTCCGTACCGACCTCGCAGAGCCGGACGCAGCCCTGGGCCATCTCGACGCCGCCCTTGTGGTGGTCGGTCATCAGCTGGAGATAGAGGATCTCGGCCCGCTCGCCGCGCGCGTCGCGCAGCCGGGCCAGCTCGGTCTTCGTGGCCATGCCGGCCATGAGGGAACCGTCATGGGGCTCGTACGCGCCGTGCCCCGCGCTTCCGTGGTCCGCGCTGCCGTGGTCCGTACCGCTGCCGTGGTCCGTACCGCTTCCGTGGTCCGTACCGCCGCCGTGGTCCATGGTGCTTCCGTCGTCCATGGACATGCCGTCGTCCGACCCCATGTCCATACCGTCGGCCGCGGCCATCCAGGCCATCGGCTCCCGGCCCGCGTCCTGCTTCGGCAGCCCCCACAGGTCCAGCCAGCCCAGCATCATCCCGCGCTGGTTGGCCTGGGTGTTGGCGATGTCGTACGCCAGCCGGCGCACCTCCTCGTCGTCCGTGCTGTCGCGCACGAGGAAGGACATCTCCACGGCCTGCTGGTGGTGGACCGACATGTCCCGCGCGAAGCCCGCGTCCGCCGAGTCCGGCGACGGGACGGCGGACGCGGCGGAGCCGCTGTCGCGTCCGGCGGAGGCGACAGCGGCCGTACCGGCGAAGACCAGCGCGAGGACGACGGCGCCGACGGCCGCCCACCGCGTCCGGGTGACCCGGCGGCGCGAGGTGTGTTCCGCGTCCTCGTTCCCGGCGGCGTTCTCCCGGCCGGTCACGGCGCGTCCATCCCGCCCGTGCAGGCGGCGCCGGGCTCGGGGGTCTGGTCGCCCTGCACGTACTTCGTGAAGAACTGGTTCACCCGCGAGTCCGTCGCGCTGTCCACCGTGACCTGCTTGCCCCACGCGCTCAGCATGATCGCGCCGGCCTGGTCCTTGACCGGGCTCATCAGCGAGTACGTGGTCTTCCCGACCTTCTCGCCGAGCGCCTTCACGTCGTCGTCCGACGCCTTGTCGTTGTACGTGACCCAGACCGCGCCGTGCTCCAGCGAGTGCACCGCGTTCACGTTCGGGATCGGGTCCTTGTAGACGTCGCCGTCGCAGTTCATCCAGACCTGGTTGTGGTCACCGCCGACCGGCGGGTTCATCGGGTACTTGACGGCCTCGGTGACGTGGTTGCGGCCGAGCTTCTCGGCGTCCCAGGACTTCTCGCCCTTGACGGGGGAGGCCGCTGCCGCCTTCGCTTCCTCCTTCTTCTCCGACTCCTTGTTCAGGAGGACGGCGCCGCCGGCGACGAGCGCCGCGACGACCACCGCGCTCGCGCTGATCGTGATGATGCGGCTGCGCCGCTCACGGATGCGCTCCGCTCGGCGCATCTCCTCTATTCGGGCCTTGCGTTCGGCGGACTGGGACTTGGAAGCCATGGTGCGTCCTTCGGTGATGGCGGTGATCACGGTGATCACGGAACGTCGGTCGGAGTGCTCGGGCCCCCGGTGCGGGGGTACGGGCCCGGCTACGTCCGCAGTACTTGAAGGACGTGCAGATCCGGCGCGCGGGCCTGCGCGCCGGAGCGCGCCACCTGGCCGCCGGGGCGCTCCGGTTCGAGGTAGGAGATGCGCGGGCCGCCGGGAAGGGCGGCGGCCGGTGGCGGTACGGTGAGGACGGCCTGGTTGAGGTGCGGGGTGAGCCCGCAGTCACCCTTGCCGTAAGGACAGACGAACTCGGAGTGGGCCTGCCCCACGGCGGTCTGGTGGGCCTGCCCCACGGCGGTCGCGGTGCGCTCAGCGTGGTGCGGGGCGTGTGCTCCCGGGCCGGACGCTCCCGGGCCGGACGCTCCCGGGCCGGGCGAGAGACAGACGAAGAGTGCGGCGAACAGCGTCGCCACGGCGCTCACGAGTGCCGTGGGACGCGCGTTGCGTATGTGGCCGCGCCGCGATCCCCCCATGGGCGCAGATGGTAGTGCGTGGCCCACCGGTCGCAGCAGGGCGGAGGCGCCAACACGGCCACATCCGGTCTGTCCAGCTCCCCCAATACGGAATGAAACGGTCATCGACGCGGTACGGAAGAGACATGCCCGAGCAAGCAGAGCCACCGGACGTCGACGACGTGACCCGCGCCGTACTGACCGCGTCACGGCTGCTGGTCGCCGTGTCCGTACGTTCCCTGGCCGCAGCGGGCGATCCGGTCACCCTGCCCCAGCTGCGGCTGCTGACGGTCCTGGCGACCCACGGCGACGCCAAGCTGGTGGAGGTCGCCGAGCGGCTCGGGGTGAACCCCTCGACGGCCATGCGCACCCTGGACCGGCTGATCGCCGCCGGGCTCGCCTCCCGGCAGAGCAAGCCCGGCAACCGCCGCGAGACGATGCTGCGGCTCACCCCGGCCGGCCGGGCGCTGGTCGACCGGGTCGGCGCCGCCCGCCACCGGGAGATCGCCGCGATCGTCGAGCGGCTGGCCCCCGGTCAGCGCGCCGCCCTCGTCGACGCCCTCACCGCGTTCACCGAGGCGGGCGGCGAGCCGGCGGTTCCCGGGGGCGAGTCGGAGCCGTATCCGCTGGGCTGGACGGACACGCACGCACGTCGGCGCGAGGACGGAAAGTAGCCGCTCCCTGACCGGAGGTCGCCGTCGCGGTGGCGGGTGGCCGCCAGAATCGATCTTGAGCGGCCAGGATTGCGGTCGGTTGTTTCACGGGCACCACACGTACAGGCACTATGGGCGGGAGACCGACACGTCCAGGACGCGGGGCGTTGGACGGGGGTTCGCAACGCGACGGAAATCGTGTGGTGGGATGCTCATGTGCCCCAACGTGCCCTTCGGCATGGGAGCAGGTGGCCTGACCAGCAAGGATGGGTAGGACAGCTAATATGGATAAGCAGCAGGAATTTGTGCTCCGCACGCTGGAGGAGCGCGACGTCCGCTTCGTGCGCCTCTGGTTCACCGATGTTCTCGGCTTCCTGAAGTCGGTCGCCGTCGCGCCCGCCGAGCTGGAGCAGGCATTCGACGAGGGCATCGGCTTCGACGGCTCGGCCATCGAGGGCTTCGCCCGCGTGTACGAGTCGGACATGATCGCCAAGCCTGATCCGGGCACCTTCCAGATCCTGCCCTGGCGCGCGGAGGCCCCCGGCACCGCCCGTATGTTCTGCGACATCCTGATGCCCGACGGCTCGCCGTCCTTCGCGGACCCGCGCTATGTCCTCAAGCGGATGCTCGCCAAGACCTCGGACCTGGGTTTCACCTTCTACACCCATCCCGAGATCGAGTTCTTCCTGCTGAAGGACAAGCCCGTCGACGGCAGCCGTCCCACCCCCGCCGACAGCTCCGGCTACTTCGACCACACCCCGCAGAACGTGGGTATGGACTTCCGGCGCCAGGCGATCACGATGCTCGAATCCATGGGCATCTCGGTCGAGTTCAGCCACCACGAGGGCGCCCCCGGCCAGCAGGAGATCGACCTGCGGTACGCGGACGCGCTGTCCACCGCCGACAACATCATGACGTTCCGGCTGATCATGAAGCAGGTCGCGCTGGAACAGGGCGTGCAGGCCACCTTCATGCCGAAGCCGTTCTCGGAGTACCCGGGCTCGGGCATGCACACCCACCTCTCCCTCTTCGAGGGCGACCGCAACGCGTTCTACGAGTCGGGCGCCGAGTACCAGCTCTCCAAGGTCGGCCGGTCCTTCATCGCCGGACTGCTCAGGCACGCGGCGGAGATCTCGGCCGTCACCAACCAGTGGGTCAACTCCTACAAGCGCATCTGGGGCGGCTCCACCCGCACGGCGGGCTCGGGCGGCGAGGCCCCCTCCTACATCTGCTGGGGCCACAACAACCGCTCCGCGCTGATCCGGGTGCCGATGTACAAGCCCGGCAAGACCGGCTCCGCCCGCGTCGAGGTCCGCTCCATCGACTCGGGGGCCAACCCGTACCTGACGTACGCGGTGCTGCTCGCCGCCGGCCTCAAGGGCATCGAGGAGGGGTACGAACTCCCGGCGGGCGCCGACGACGACGTCTGGGCGCTCTCCGACTCCGAGCGCCGCGCGATGGGCATCGAGCCCCTCCCGCAGAACCTGGGCGAGGCGATCTCCCTGATGGAGCGCAGCGAGCTGGTGGCGGAGACGCTCGGCGAGCACGTCTTCGACTTCTTTCTGCGCAACAAGAAGCAGGAGTGGGAGGAGTACCGCTCCGAGGTCACGGCCTTCGAGCTGAAGAAGAACCTGCCGGTGCTGTAGCCGCGGGTCGGCGGGGTCTCCCCGCATGAGCGAGACGCCGGGCCCGCGCCGTGACGGCGCGGGCCCGGCGCCGTCCCCGCGCGTCAGCCGATCTCGACCACGTGCTTTCCCCGTACCCCGCCCGCCTCCAGGGCCCGGTGCGCGCCGGCGATGTCGGACAGCGGGCGGACCGAGTCGACCACTGGGCGCACGGCGCCGCTTCGGGCGTATCCGGCCAGTTCCGCCAGGAGCGCGTGCCGGGGGTTGCCGCTGAAGAAACGCACCCTGCCGGTGCCGTGCACGGTGGACCCGAGGATGTAGCCGACGCTGGAGACGAGGCGGTCGGCGTCGGGGGCGATGGCGACCATGCGTCCGCCCGGGGACAACAGCTTGCGGAACGAGCCGAGTTCGGTGCCCACGGTGTCCATGACGACATCGTAGGAGTCCAGGTCCGAGGCGCGGGTCGTCGTGTAGTCGATGACCTCGTCCGCCCCCAGGCCCCGCACGAAGTCGAGATTCCTCGGGCCCGCCAGCGCCGTGACCCGCGCGCCGAGCAATGTGCCGATCTGCACGGCGAGGCTGCCCACCCCGCCGCTGCCGCCCCGCACGAGCAGCCTCTCTCCCGGCCGGAGCCGCGCCTTGTCGCGCAGGGCGGTCAGCGAGGTCGTGCCGCCGGCCAGCAGGGATACGGCTTCGGCGGCGGTGAGGTTCTCGGGGGCCGGCGAGATCTGCCGGGGCCGTACGGTCACGTACTCGGCGGCGCTCCCCAGCCGGCGCCCCAGGAGGCCCCACACCCGGTCGCCCTCGCGCGGGCCGGGTGCCGAGCCGCCCGGTGCGGCAAGCGGAGCGGCCTCGGCGGCCCGGGCGACCTCACCGACGAAGTCGATGCCCACTCGCAGGGGGAAGCGGCGGCCGGTCACCAGACGCATCCGCCCGGCCCGGCCGTGCAGTTCGCCTCCGTTGACGCTGACCGCGTGGACCCGGACCAGTACCTCGCCGGGGGCGGGGGAGGGGGCCGGGAGGCTCCCCTCGTACAGCACCTCCGGAGGGCCGAACCGGTCGTAGAGCGCCGCGCGCATCTCGTTCATGGGCCTGGGCCGTCCTTGTCCGTCGTGTCCGCGCTGTTCCTGAGCGAGGGACATTCCCTCGTGTCCGCCCAGGCTAGGCAGGGAAACCGGCGATCCGGCAGGCCCGGGCCGAAGTGAGAGAGACGGGCCCGCGGCCCTCTCGGAAGGACCGGAGGGACAGGAGGGACCAGAGGGACCGCGAAGGCCGGCGGGATCGGCGGGATCGGCGGGAGGCGATCGTGGCCGTCCGGTCGAACGGCGGACGGTGCACGCCCACCGTTCGCCGTGCCATGACCACGACCGCCCACGGGTGGCGCGGTCCGCGCGTCCGTCGTCGCGTACCCCCACCCGTGACCGGCCCGCGTACCGGCAGCACCCCCGTGGCCGCCGGTGTCGTGGGCCGTCGTGTTCATCCTTGAACAATCGGCGTTTCCCGCGCCAGTCAATTTGCGCGGGCCTGAACGGTGTGTTTCCGGTGCTGATCGGGTCAGAAGCGCCAGCGGGTCTGGCTGTACGGGGCTCGGCCGAAGCCGAACACCGTGCGCGGATAGACCGCGAAGACCAGCGCGACGTTGCCCTCCCGGCCCGCGAAGGCACCGTCCCGTACGTCGAAGTGCCAGTCCGGGCCGTACTTCGCCTCCCACGCCCGCGCCAGGGCCGCCAGCCGGCCGTCGTCCGTCACCCGCACCGCCGTGCCCTCGATCACGATGTCGCACCCCGAGCGCAGGGCGTTCGTGCCGGTGGTGAGGACGACCTCCGGGTTGTGGGCGAGGTTCACGGCCTTGCGCTCGGCGGAGCCGGTGCAGAAGTACAGTGCCCCGTCCCACCACAGGGCCAGCAGCGGAGTGACATGGGGCCGCCCCTCCGGCCGCACGGTCGTCAGCCAGAACACCTCCGCCCCGGCGAGCAGGCCGAGAGCCTCCCGCCAGGGCAGGGCCTCGGCCGCCGGCTCGCCGTAGCGGGGGTCCAGTTCGGCATGGGGGACATGGGGGGTGGCGGCGGGGTCCTTCGCGGACGCGGACATGGTGTGCCGTCCTCTCTCCTGGATCTGCGCGGGGGGCCGGGCGGGCCCCGCGCCCCGTTCACGGGTCCCGGGCCCTGCTCGGTCCACTGACCGTTCATCCATTGACCGCGCGGGCCCCGGCGATTCATCGGTCCCCGCGTCACCACCCCGTACCTGACCCCGTACTAGGCTCCATACCAGAGCGTGATCGGACGGATTCACCGGACGGATCCACCGGATGGTTCCACCGGATGGATGCGTGGAACAGGAGACGGCGAAGATGGCACTGCCGGGGCGCAGGAGCAGCACGTTCACCCGCCTGCTGCGGCACGGATTCACCGACCCGTCCACCGCCGAACGGCTGCTCGAACTGCCCCAGATGGCGCCCGTGAGGGCCGATCTGATGCTGCTCGACGCGCTGGGCGGGACCGCCGACCCCGATCTCGCGCTGCACGGACTCGCCCGGCTGGCCGAGGCGCAGCCGCCCGAGGAACGGCGGGTGCTGATGGACGCCGTGGTGACGGCGAAGCCGCTGCGGGACCGGCTGCTCGGGGTGCTGGGCGCCTCCGAGGCGCTCGGGGACCATCTGGCCACGCACCCCGAGGACTGGCGGGTCCTGATCACCTACGAACTGTCGGACCTGCACCCCGGCGTGGAGGACTTCGAGCGCGGCCTCGCGGAGGCCACGGACCCCGTCTCGCTGCGGGTCGCCTACCGCCGCAGCCTGCTGGCCATAGCGGCCAGGGACGTCTGCGGGACGACGGATGTCGCCGAGACCGCCGCCGAGCTGGCCGATCTGGCGACCGCCACGCTGCGCGCCGCCCTCGCCATCGCCAAGGCCGCCGCTCCGGAGGACGCTGCCGCGTGCCGGCTCGCGGTCATCGCGATGGGCAAGTGCGGCGGCCACGAACTGAACTACGTATCCGACGTCGACGTCATCTTCGTCGGGGAACCGGCCGAACCATCGCGCGAAGGCGTCGACGAGGCCGGGGCCATCCGGGCGGCGACCCGGCTGGCGTCGCACCTGATGCGGATCTGCTCCGAGTCGAACATAGAGGGCACCATCTGGCCGGTGGACGCCAATCTGCGTCCCGAGGGCCGCAACGGCCCACTGGTCAGGACGCTGAGCAGCCATCTGGCCTACTACCAGCGCTGGGCCAAGACCTGGGAGTTCCAGGCGCTGCTCAAGGCCCGCGCCGTGGCCGGGGACCCGGAGCTGGGTGCCCGGTACATCGAGGCGGTGTCACCGCTGGTGTGGCAGGCCGCCGAGCGCGACCACTTCGTCCCCGACGTGCAGAAGATGCGCCGCCGCGTCATCGACAACATCCCGCCGGGACAGGTCGAACGGGAGCTGAAACTCGGCCCCGGCGGGCTGCGGGACGTCGAATTCGCCGTACAGCTGCTCCAGTTGGTGCACGGCCGCAATGACGCCTCGCTGCGCGTCGGCTCCACGCTCGAAGCGCTGGCCGCGCTCGCCGCGGGCGGCTACGTGGGCCGTACGGACGCGGCGCAGCTGGACGAGGCATACCGCTTCCTGCGCGCCATGGAGCACCGCATCCAGCTCTACCGCCTGCGCCGCACCCATCTGGTGCCGGAGGAGGAGGCGGATCTGCGCAGGCTCGGGCGCTCGCTCGGGCTGCGCGGCGATCCCGTCGCCGAGCTGAACCAGGCATGGAAGCGGCACGCCGCTGTGGTGCGACGGCTGCACGAGAAGATCTTCTACCGGCCGCTCCTCGACGCGGTCGCGCAGCTCGCTCCCGGCGAGATCCGGCTCTCCACGAAGGCCGCCGGCCAGCGCCTCGAAGCGCTCGGATACGCGGACCCGGTGGCCGCGCTGCGCCATCTGGAGGCGCTCTCCTCCGGGGTGACCCGCAAGGCGGCGATCCAGCGCACGCTGCTGCCGGTGCTGCTGGGCTGGTTCGCCGACTCGGCCGACCCGGACGCCGGGCTGCTGGGCTTCCGCAAGGTCTCGGACGCGCTCGGCAAGACGCCCTGGTACCTGCGGCTGCTGCGCGACGAGGGAGCGGCGGCGGAGAACCTCGCCCGAGTGCTGTCGGCCGGACGGTTCGCCCCCGACCTGCTGCTGCGGGCCCCCGAAGCGGTGGCCATGCTGGGCGATCCGAACGGGCTGACCCCGCGCGGCCGTGACCATCTGGAGCAGGAGGTCCTCGCGGCGGTCGGCCGCGCCGACACGGCCGAGGGCGCGGTCGCGGCGGCGCGCGGGGTGCGCAGGCGGGAGCTGTTCCGTACGACGGCGGCGGACATCATCGGCTCGTACGGTACAGAGGAGAGCCCCGCCGAGAAGGACCCCGGCGCGCTCGTCGACCGGGTGGGCAACGCGCTCACCGATCTCAACGCGGCGACCCTCGCGGGCGCGCTGCGCGCGGTCGTACGCACCCAGTGGGGCGACACCCTGCCGACACGGTTCGCGGTCATCGGCATGGGCCGCTTCGGCGGACACGAGCTGAGCTACAGCTCCGACGCCGATGTCCTCTTCGTCCACGAACCCCGCGAGGGCGTGTCCGAGCAGGAGGCGGCCCGCGCGGCGAACGCCGTCGTCACCGAGATGCGCCGGCTGCTCCAAGTGCCCTCCTCCGAGCCGCCGTTGATGATCGACGCGGATCTGCGGCCGGAGGGCAAGAGCGGCCCGATGGTGCGCACGCTGGCCTCCTACGCGGCGTACTACCGCCGCTGGTCGCTGGGGTGGGAGAGCCAGGCGCTGCTGCGCGCCGAGCCGATGGCGGGCGACGCGGACCTGGGCCGCCGCTTCATCGAACTGATCGATCCGCTGCGCTATCCGGCCGAGGGCCTCAGCGAGGACGCGGTACGGGAGATCCGCAGGCTGAAGGCGCGGATGGAGACGGAGCGGCTGCCGCGCGGCGCCGACCCCACGCTCCACACCAAGCTGGGCCGGGGCGGTCTCTCCGACGTCGAGTGGACCGTCCAGCTCCTCCAGATGCGCCACGGCGCCGCCGAACCCGCCCTCCGTACCACCCGTACCCGCGAGGCGCTTGCCGCCGCTCTCGCGGCGGGGCTGATCTCGGCGGAGGACGCCCGCGTCCTGGACGACGCGTGGGTGCTCGCGACGCGGGTGCGCAACGGCGCGATGCTGGTACGGGGCAGGCCGGGCGACACCTTCCCCTCGGACGGCCGCGAACTGGGCGCGATGGGCCGCTACCTGGGCTACCCGCTGGGCCCGGCCGGCCGCGACCACCCGCTCCAGCCGGGCGGGGCGGCCACGGTCAACGGGACGCACCCCACCCACCCGGCGCACACCGCGTACAGCGGGGACATGCTGGACGACTACCGCCGTACGACGCGCAGGGCGCGCGCGGTGATGGAGAGGCTGTTCTACGGGACGGCGAACTGAGGGCGATTGCAGCAGGTGGTCGGCCTTGCCGGCCTTGAGATCAGCGCGTTTTCTACCTTCGGTGATGCGGCACTCACGCTCGGCTCATCAACGGCGTGATGCGCGAGCCTGCCTGCCGCCACCCGACTCGTCTCCTGTGCCTGCCGGTTCTCCGAGAGCGGCGGAAACGTCCACCTCTCCCCGCGGCTACAGCTGTTCACAGCCCCGGCAGCTGTCCTCCCGCCACGCTTTCCGCGACGAGGGAGCGGAGGGCCGTCAGCCGGAGCGCGCGGGCCTTCGCGTCGCCGAGAGGCGTCCCGCACGGCGGGGGTCGACCCGGCGCGGCAGTCGGTGCGGGAGCGAGCCGTACCAGAGGTACGAGGCGGTGAAGCCGAACGCCAGGCAGATCATGCCGCCCACCGCGTCCAGCCAGAAGTGGTTCGCGGTGGCGACGATCACCACCAGGGTGGCCACCGGGTAGAGCAGGCCGAGGACACGGGCCCAGGGTGCCTTGGCGAGCGCGAAGATGATCAGCCCGCACCACAGTGACCAGCCGATGTGCATCGACGGCATGGCCGCGTACTGGTTGGACATGTTCTTCAGATTGCCCGAGGCCATCGAACCCCAGGTCTCGTGGTGCACGACGGTGTCGATGAAGTCCTGGCCCGTCATGAGTCTCGGCGGCGCCAGCGGATACAGGTAGTAGCCGAGCAGGGCCACCAGCGTGGTCGAGAAGAGCGCGAGGCGGGCCGCCGCGTAACGGCCGGGGTGGCTGCGGAACAGCCAGACCAGCACCCCGATCGTGACGATGAAGTGCAGTGTCGCGTAGTAGTAGTTCATGCCGATGATCAGCCAGGTCACCGAATCCACGGCGTGATTGACCGAACGCTCCACCGCGATGCCGAGGGTCTGTTCCGTCCGCCAGATCCAGTCCGCGTTGCTGAGGGCCTTCGCCTTCTGCTCGGGCACGGCGTTGCGGATCAGCGAGTACGTGTAGTAACTCACCGCGATCAGCAGGATTTCGAACCAGATGCGCGGGCGCCGGGGCGACCGCAGGCGCTGGAGCCCGGTGCGCTCGTCGGTCGCCGGGCGGGCCGTCTCGTCAGGGGTGGGTGACGGAGTGGCCGTTCGGCTTTCCTGTGTGTTCACGGTGGATTCACCCATGCTGGGAAAGTCTGCCAGATTCGTGCCACCGGTCGATCATCCCTCGGGCTGGTTCCCGGCGCATCCGGTACGCCTCAAGGACGATGCCGCGACCCGGGTGTTCCCGGAGGTCCGGGGACCGGCCCCGAAGCGGTTGAACCGCGTACGACCAGCTCGGGCATGAAGACGAATTCGCTGTGCGGCGCGGGCGTTCCGCCGATCTCCTCCAGGAGCGTACGGACCGCCGCCTGGCCCATGGACGGAACCGGTTTGCGGATCGTCGTCAGCGGCGGGTCCGTGAAGGCTATGAGCGGCGAGTCGTCGAAACCGACGACCGACAGATCGCGCGGTACGTCGAGTCCGAGCCGGCGCGCGGCCCTGATCGCGCCGAGCGCCATCATGTCGCTCGCGCACACCACCGCCGTGCAGCCGCGCTCGATCAGCGCCGACGCGGCCGCCTGGCCGCCCTCCAGGGTGAACAGCGACTGCTGGATCAGCTCCTCCGTCTCCGGCGCGGAGAGGTCCAGCAGCTCCTGCACCGTGGCGCGGAAACCCTCGATCTTGCGCAGGACCGGCACGAACCGCTTGGGGCCGACCGCCAGGCCGATGCGCTGGTGGCCGAGCGAGACGAGATGTGTCACCGCGAGCCGGACGGCCGCCCGGTCGTCGGGGGAGATGAAGGGCGCCCGCACCTTGGGCGAGAAACCGTCCACGAGGACGAACGGCACCCCCTGGGCGCGCAGCTTCTCGTAACGGCGCATGTCGGCCGAGGTGTCGGCGTGCAGCCCCGAGACGAAGATGATGCCGGAGACGTCCCGTTCGACCAGCATCTCGGTCAGCTCGTCCTCGGTCGAGCCGCCGGGCGTCTGGGTCGCCAGCACCGGGGTGTAGCCCTGCCGCGTCAGCGCCTGGCCGATGACCTGGGCCAGGGCGGGGAAGATCGGGTTCTCCAGCTCGGGGGTGATCAGGCCGACCAGCCCCGCGCTGCGGCGGCGCAGCCGTACCGGGCGTTCGTATCCGAGGACATCGAGCGCGGCGAGTACGGACTCGCGGGTGGTCGCGGCAACCCCGGGCTTGCCGTTCAGAACGCGGCTGACCGTCGCTTCACTGACCCCCGCCTGAGTTGCGATATCGGCAAGCCGTGCGGTCATGTGAGTGGACTGTACCGGGCGGGTGTCGGATTGCCCACCACGCACGGTTTCCGGTCACAGCGGCAAGCTCTTGCAAGAACTTGCGAAACCTTCCTGCCGTGAAGCCGAGGCGCGGGCGCCCGGCGCTGAGGTGCGGTTCTCCGGCGCCCCTGCCCCTTGACGGCTTTTGCCGCTCCCGTCAAGGCACCGGCTGGTAATCGCCAGGACACGCGCCGGTAACGATCGCTGGTTCTTGCAGAAATATTCCGCAAGGTCTTTCGGCCTTCTTGCATCGCTGTTACTTTCACGTCGACCCGGCGCCGCGACGGAGCGGTACGGCAGTTGAAGGAGTTCGGATGCGACGTGGCATAACGGCCACCGCCCTGGCCGCGATCCTGGCCCTCGCGGCGACCGCCTGCGGCAGTGATGGCGAGTCGGACAGCGCCGGTGGCAAGGGTGGTGAGCTGTCGGGGACAGTCACCTGGTGGGACACCTCCACCGTCGGCAGTGAGGACAAGGTCTTCAAGAAGCTGGCCGAGGGCTTCACCGCTCAGCACCCGAAGGTGAAGGTCAACTACGTCAACGTGCCCTTCGGTGACGCCCAGAACAAGTTCAAGAACGCCGCCCAGTCCGGTTCCGGCGCCCCCGACGTGATCCGCTCCGAGGTCGCCTGGACCCCCGAGTTCGCCGACCTCGGCTACCTCGCGCCGCTCGACGGCACGGCCGCCCTCAAGGACGAGAAGGACTTCCTTCCGCAGGCCGCCGCCTCCACGGAGTACGACGACAAGACCTACGCGGTGCCGCAGGTCATCGACTCCATGGGCATCTTCTACAACAAGAAGATCTTCAAGGACGCGGGCGTCGAAGTGCCCAAGACCATCGACGAGTTGAAGTCCGTCTCGAAGAAGATCAAGGACAAGACCGGGAAGACCGGCATGTACCTGCGCGGCGACGACGCGTACTGGTTCCTGTCGTTCCTGTACGGCGAGGGCGGCAACCTGGTCGACGCCAAGTCCAAGACCGTCACCGTGGACGACGAGGCCGGCGTCAAGGCCATGACCGTCGTCAAGGACCTCGTCGACTCCGGCGCCGCCAAGACCGACGCCACCGACGGCTGGGAGAACATGCAGGCGTCGTTCAAGGACGGCGAGGTCGCGATGATCATCAACGGCCCGTGGGCCGTCGCCGACACCTACGGCGGCGCGCAGTTCAAGGACAAGGCCAACCTCGGCATCGCGCCCGTACCGGCCGGCTCCGCCGGGCAGGGCGCCCCGCAGGGCGGCCACAACCTCGCGGTGTACGCGGGCTCCAAGAACCTGGACGCCTCCTACGCCTTCACCGAGTACATGACGTCCGCCGCGAGCCAGGCGAAGGTCGCCGAGCAGCTCAGCCTGCTGCCCACCCGTACCTCGGTCTACGACATGCCGGGCGTCGCCGACAACGAGATCGTCGGCTTCTTCAAGCCCGTGGTCGACAAGGCCGTCGAGCGGCCCTGGATTCCCGAGACCGGCAGCCTGTTCGCCCCGCTCGTCACCGAGTACACCAAGGTCCTCACCGGCCAGACCACACCGCAGAAGGGCGTCGGGGCCGCCGGTGACTCGTACCGCAAGCTCCTCAAGGGCTGGAAGTAACGGAACCGGGACGAGAACCGGGACAAGGGCCGGGACGAGGAGCGGGACCGAGAACGTGAACGTGTACGTGGAAGAGGAAGGAAGGCGGACCGGCTGATGGCTGTCCACACCGGCCAGTCGGTGGCATCCGCCCCGGGCGAGGAAATCGCCCGGGGCCGGGGCTCCGGCGCTGGCACACCGACCGGCGGCGGCCGGGCGCCCGGCGGGCTCCGGCGAGCCCTCTCCGCCCACTGGTACGCCTGGACCATGGTCGCCCCGGTGGTCGTCGTGATCGGCGTGATCATCGGATACCCGCTGGTGCGCGGTGTCTACCTGTCGCTCACCGACGCCAACGAACGCAACGTCGAACGCAACATCGGCGTCAACCACCTCCCGGCCACCTACAAGTTCGTCGGACTCGACAACTACGCCGACGCGCTGACGGGCAATCAGTTCCTCTCCACCCTCGGCTGGACACTGGTGTGGACGGTCTCCTGCGTCAGCGTCACCTTCGCACTCGGGCTGGCCCTCGCCAATATCCTCAACCGCCGGATCGCCGGGCGCTCCGTCTACCGGATGCTGCTGATCCTGCCCTGGGCCGTCCCTGGCTTCGTCTCCGTCTTCGCCTGGCGCTTCCTCTACAACGAGGACCGGGGCTTCCTCAACAAGCTGCTCACTGGCGGCGGCTTCGACGCCGTGCCCTGGCTCAACGACCCGACCTGGGCCAAGTTCTCGGTCATCGCCGTCAACATCTGGCTCGGCGTGCCCTTCATGATGGTCGCGCTGCTCGGCGGGCTCCAGTCCATCCCGGGGGAGATGTACGAGGCCGCCGAGATGGACGGCGCGGGCCCCTGGCAGCGGTTCTGGCACATCACCATGCCCGGACTGCGCCCGGTCAGCACGACCGTGATCCTGCTCTCCACCATCTGGACGTTCAACATGTTCCCGGTGATCTTCCTGCTGACCAGGGGAGGGCCGGGCGAGGCCACCCAGATCCTGGTCACCCAGGCGTACAAGTTCTCCTTCGAGATCAGCCCGCGCGACTTCGCGCAGTCCTCGACCTGGGGCGTGCTGATCCTCGTCCTTCTGATGCTCTTCGCCGCGGTCTACCGGCGAGTCCTCCGCAGGCAGGGAGATACCTGGTGACCACCACAGCCCCCGCCCCCGCCCCCACCGCACCCGCCGTCCAGGCCCTCAACCCGCCCCTGCGCGGCCGGCGTTCACCGCTCGCCTCGGTCGCCCTGCACGTCACCCTCGTGGTGGCGTCCGTGATCGCGGTCTTCCCGGTGCTGTGGGTCCTGCTGACCTCGCTCAAGCCCGCGAGCTACGCCACGACCACGGACTTCTTCAAAGAGACGACGTTCGAGAACTACACCAACCTGCTGCGGGACACCCCGTTCCTCACCTGGTTCGGCAACTCGCTGGTCATCGCGGCCCTCACCACCCTCATCGGGGTGTTCGTGGCCGCCACCACCGGCTACGCGGTCAGCCGCTTCCGCTTCCCCGGCAAGCGCGGACTGATGTGGACGCTGCTGGTCACCCAGATGTTCCCGGTCGCCGTGCTCATCGTGCCGATCTACAACATCATGGCCGGACTCGGGCTGCTCAACCGGTCGGCCGGCCTGGTCATCACGTACCTCACCATCGCCGTGCCGTTCTGCGCCTGGATGATGAAGGGCTTCTTCGACACCATCCCCCGGGAGATCGACGAGTCCGGCATGGTCGACGGACTGACCCCCTTCGGGACCTTCTTCCGGCTGATCCTGCCGCTGGCCAAGCCCGGGCTCGCGGTGACCGCCTTCTACTCCTTCATCACCGCCTGGGGCGAAGTGGCCTACGCCTCGGCCTTCATGGTCGGCGACGAGAACCTCACCCTGGCGGGCGGCCTCCAGAAGTTCGTCAACCAGTACGGCGCCCAGTGGGGCCCGATGACCGCCGCTTCCGTACTGATCGCGATCCCCGCCGCGCTCGTCTTCCTCTTCGCGCAGCGGCACCTGGTCACCGGTATGTCCGCCGGTGCCGTCAAGGGCTGACCGACGCCAGGGGCCGACCACGTCAAGGGCTGACCGACGTCAAGGGCCGACCGACGTCAAGGGCCGACGCCCTGGCACCCGCCCTGCCCCGTACCACCGCACCACCGATTCCGTACGACGAAGACGGCGCCGCGGCCCACCCGGCGCGGCGCCGCCCCCGCCCCCCAGACACTCCAGGGACGACATGACCCAGCACCTCACTGCCCCTCTCACCGGCACGTCCGACGACGCCCCGGGCCATGGCCGCGGCTGGTGGCGGGACGCGGTGATCTACCAGGTCTATCCACGCAGTTTCGCCGACGGCAACGGCGACGGGATGGGCGATCTCGACGGGGTGCGCCGCAGGCTTCCCCACCTCGCGCGGCTGGGCGTCGACGCCGTATGGCTCAGCCCCTTCTACGCCTCCCCGCAGGCCGACGCCGGCTACGACGTGGCCGACTACCGCGCCATCGACCCGATGTTCGGCACCCTGCTGGACGCCGACGCGCTCATCCGCGACGCCCACGAGCTGGGCCTCCGGATCATCGTGGACCTCGTACCCAACCACTCGTCGGCGGAGCACGAATGGTTCAAGCGCGCCCTGCGCGAGGGCCCCGGCTCCGCGCTGCGCGAGCGCTACCACTTCCGGCCCGGCAAGGGCGCGGACGGCGAACTGCCGCCCAACGACTGGGAGTCCATCTTCGGCGGACCCGCCTGGACCCGGACCACCGACCCGGACGGCACCCCCGGCGACTGGTATCTGCACCTCTTCGCCCCCGAGCAGCCCGACTTGAACTGGGAACACCCGGCCGTCGCCGACGAGTTCCGCTCGATCCTGCGCTTCTGGCTGGACATGGGCGTCGACGGCTTCCGCGTCGATGTCGCCCACGGCCTGGTCAAGGCGGCCGGACTGCCCGACATCGGCGACACGGAGCAGCTCCGGCTGCTCGGCAGCAACGACGGCGGCACGCCCTTCTTCGACCAGGACGGTGTGCACGAGATCTACCGGCAGTGGCGCACCATCCTCGACGAGTACCCCGGTGACCGGATCGCCGTCGCCGAGGCATGGACCCCGACCGTCGAGCGCACCGCCAACTACGTACGCCCCGACGAACTCCACCAGGCGTTCAACTTCCAGTACCTGTCCACCTCGTGGGACGCCGCCGCGCTGCGCGAGGTCATCGACAGCTCACTCGCCGCGATGCGTCCCGTCGGCGCCCCCGCCACCTGGGTGCTCTCCAACCACGACGTCACCCGCCACGCCACCCGCTTCGCCGGTCCGCCCGGCGCCGGCACCCAGACCCGCGACCCGGGCGACCGCGCCCTCGGGCTGCGCAGGGCCCGCGCCGCGACGCTGCTGATGCTGGCGCTGCCCGGCTCCGCCTACGTCTACCAGGGCGAGGAACTCGGCCTGCCCGACGTCACCGATCTGCCCGACGAGGTCCGGCAGGACCCGTCGTACTTCCGCGCAGACGGCCAGGACGGCTTCCGCGACGGCTGCCGGGTGCCCATCCCCTGGACCCGCGAGGGCAGTTCGTACGGCTTCGGCGAGGGCTCCAGCTGGCTCCCGCAGCCGGAGGGCTGGGGCGCGCTCTCCGTCGAGGCGCAGACCGGCGACCCCGGCTCCACCCTGGAGCTGTACCGGTCGGCGCTGGCCGCGCGCAGGGAGCACCCGGGCCTGGGCGCCGGGACCGCCGTGGAGTGGCGCGACGCCCCCGAGGGCGTGCTGCACCTCGCCCGCCCCGGCTTCGTCTGCACCGTCAACACCACGGACTCGGCCGTCCGGATCGACACACCGGGCCGGATGCTGCTGGCGAGCGGGCCGGTGACGGCGCCCGAGGGCACCGTCACCGAGCTGCCCGCCGACACCACGGTGTGGTGGACCGTGTGAACGCCCCCCTGCCGCAAGGAGGCGGCGCCCCGCGGCTCGTGGACATCGCGGGCCGGGCGGCGGTCAGCGAGGCGACCGTCAGCCGCGTCCTGAACGGCAGGCCCGGTGTCGCTGACACCACCCGCAGGCGGGTGCTCGCTGCGCTCGACGTCCTCGGCGGGGAACGCCCCGCCGGGGCCCGGCACAGCGGCGGCGGACTGATCGGGCTGGTGACACCCGAACTCACCAACCCGGTCTTTCCCGCCTTCGCCCAGGCCGTGGAACAGGAGCTGGCCGGACACGGCCACACCCCCGTCCTCTGCACCCAGCTGCCCGGCGGCGCGACGGAGGACGAGCTGGTCGAGCAGCTCGTCGACCGGGACGTCAGCGGCATCGTCTTCCTCTCCGGGCTGCACGCCGACACCTCGGCCGACCCGGCGCGCTACGCGGCGCTCACCGCGCGCGGGGTGCCCTACGTCCTGATCAACGGCTACAACGAGCGCATCAGCGCGCCCTTCGTCTCCGCCGACGACCACGCGGCGGTCCGGATGGCGGTGGCCCACCTCGCCGAGCTGGGCCACCGGCGGATAGGGCTCGCGACCGGCCCGCAGCGCTACGTCCCGTCCCGGCGCAAACGGGAGGGCTTCCTCGACGCGGCGGTCGGCATGCTGGGGCTGGCCTGGGGAGAGGCCGAGGAGCTGGTCCGCTCCACGCTGTACGGGGTGGAGGGCGGCCAGGTCGCGGCGGACGCCCTGCTCTCCTCCGGCTGTACCGCCATTGTCTGCGGCAGCGATCTCATGGCCCTGGGCGCCGTGCGCGCGGCCAGGGAGCGCGGGCTGCGTGTCCCGTACGACCTCTCGGTCGTCGGATACGACGACTCGCGGCTGATCGCCTTCACCGACCCGCCGCTCACCACGGTGCGCCAGCCGGTACGGGCGATGGCGGCGGCGGCCGTCGGCGCGCTGCTGGAGGAGATCGGCGGCAGCCCCGTACAGCGCACCGAATACGTCTTCCAGCCCGAACTGGTGGTCCGCGGCTCCACCACCACCCATAGACGCACCACCCGCACCACCCGCACCACCAGAACCACCCGCACCACCCGCACCACCAGAACCACCCGCACCACCGGCTGAGCACGACCGGCTGGGCACGACCGGCTGGGCACGACCGGCTGGGCACGACCGGCTGGGCACGACCGGCTGAGTACGACCGGCCGGGCACCACCGGCTGAGCACGACCGGCCGGGCACCACCAGCACCTGCACCCGCACTTCCCCACCAGTGTTGTTGGAGGAATCATGGCCCGCAGATCCCTGGCCGCCACGCTCGCCCTCGTGGCCGGCGCGGCAGCCGCCCTCGCCGTCCCCGGCGGGACCGCCCAGGCGGCCCCGCCCGGCACCAAGGACGTCACCGCCGTCCTCTTCGAGTGGAAGTTCGACTCCATAGCCAAGGCGTGCACGGACACCCTCGGCCCGGCCGGGTACGGCTACGTCCAGGTCTCACCGCCCCAGGAGCACATCCAGGGCAGCCAGTGGTGGACCTCGTACCAGCCCGTCAGCTACCGGATCGCCGGCCGGCTCGGGGACCGCGCCGCCTTCTCGAACATGGTCAACACCTGCCACGGCGCCGGCGTCAAGGTCGTCGCCGACACGGTCATCAACCACATGACGGCCGGCAGCGGCACCGGCACCGGCGGCTCCTCGTACACCAAGTACACCTATCCGGGCACCTACTCGGACGCCGACTTCCACACCTGCCGGACGAACATCAGCAACTACAACGACCGTTCCAACGTGCAGAACTGCGAACTGGTCGGCCTCTCGGACCTCGACACCGGCGCCGACTACGTGCGCGGCCGGATCGCCACGTACCTGAACGACCTCCTCTCCCTCGGCGTCGACGGCTTCCGGATCGACGGCGCCAAGCACATGGCCGCCGCCGACCTCGCCAACATCAAGAGCCGGCTCAGCAACACGGGCGCCTACTGGAAGCAGGAGGCCATCTACGGCGCGGGCGAGGCCGTCTCGCCCAGCGAGTACCTCGGCACCGGAGACGTGCAGGAGTTCCGCTACGCCCGCGACCTCAAGCGGACCTTCAACAACGAGAAGCTCGCCAACCTCAAGAACTACGGCGAGAGCTGGGGATACATGGAGTCGGGCAAGTCCGCCGTCTTCGTGGACAACCACGACACCGAGCGCGGCGGTGACACCCTCAGCTACAAGGACGGCGCCAACTACACCCTCGCCAACGTCTTCATGCTGGCCTGGCCCTACGGCTCGCCCGACGTGCACTCCGGGTACGAGTTCACCGACCACGACGCCGGCCCGCCCAACGGCGGCACGGTCAACGCCTGCTACAGCGACGGCTGGAAGTGCCAGCACGCGTGGCGGGAGATCTCGTCCATGGTCGGCTTCCGCAACACCACGCGCGGCCAGGCCG
The DNA here is from genome assembly GCF_042900885.1 of Streptomyces sp. NPDC012835. Taxonomy (NCBI): domain Bacteria; kingdom Bacillati; phylum Actinomycetota; class Actinomycetes; order Kitasatosporales; family Streptomycetaceae; genus Streptomyces; species Streptomyces sp. NPDC012835. The sequence continues at coordinate 451,276 of NZ_JBIBBW010000002.1, read as the reverse complement.
TCACCAACTGGTGGGACAACGGCGCCAACCAGATCGCCTTCGGGCGCGGCTCGACCGGATACGTGGCCATCAACCACGAGGGCTCCGCGCTCACCCGCACCTACCAGACCTCACTGCCGAGCGGCGCCTACTGCGACGTGCAGAGCGGCGGTACGGTCACGGTGAACGGCTCCGGACAGTTCACCGCCACCCTCGGCGCGAACACCGCGCTCGCGCTCCACACCGGCGCCCGCACCTGCACGGGCGGCAGCAACGGCGGCGGCGGTACGGAGTCGTCGGGCGCGAGCTTCGGCGTCAACGCGACCACGGCCCTCGGCCAGAACATCTACGTCACCGGTGACCAGTCCGCGCTGGGCAACTGGAACACCGGCAGCGCGCTCAAGCTCGACCCGGCGTCCTACCCGGTGTGGAAGCTCGACGTGACTCTGCCGGCCGGCACGTCCTTCGCGTACAAGTACCTGCGCAAGGACGCGGCCGGCGTGGTGACCTGGGAGAGCGGCGCGAACCGCACCGCGACCGTGCCCGCCTCCGGCAAGGTCACGCTGAACGACACCTGGCGCCCGTAACCCCCGTACGGACTTCTTAACCCCCGTACGGACTCGTTCCCGCGCGAACGCACGAACGCATGAACGCACGCCCGCACGCTCCCGCGCCGGACGGGCCGCACCCGGCCCGTCCGGCGCCCCTTCCCGCCTGCTCTCCCCATCCTTCTTCTGCCGCTTTTTCCCGCACCCGAGGAGACCTCGCGTGAAACGCCCGTCCCCGCGCGGAACGGTGACCGCCGTCATCGCCGCCGTCCTGTGCGCGGTGCTCATGCCCGTGCCCGCCACTGCCGCGCCCCCGCCCCCACCGGTCCCGACCGCCTCCGAAGCCCAGTGGATCGACGCCGGCACCGTCGTCTGGAAGGTGACGGCCACCCCCGGAGCCCGTCAGGAACTGGACTACGACGACGGGCGGCTGCGCCTCGCACCCACGCGGCTCACCGCCGCGCAGCGCGCCGCGTACCCGCACCTCAAGGACCTTCCCGCGTTCGCCGTGGACACGCGGGACCGGGCACACGCCCGCACCGCCCTGCGCGGCCGGCTCACCGCCACCCAGCGCACGGCAGACGGCACGTTGCTCGCCGCCACCGGCGTCCAGACCCAGGGCGTCCTCGACGACCTCTACAGCGCGCGGGCCGCCAAGGCATCGCTCGGCCCGGTGTTCACCCACGGCCGCCCCACACTCTCCGTCTGGGCGCCCACCGCCCGGACCGTCGCCCTCGAACTCGACGGCCGGACCGTCCCCATGGAGCGCGACGACGCCTCGGGAGTCTGGCGGGTGCGCGGCCCGGCGTCCTGGGCGGGGAAGCCGTACCGGTACGTCGTGCGGGTCTGGGCGCCCAGCGTCGGGAAGACCGTCACCAACAAGGTCACCGACCCGTACTCCACCGCCCTGACCACCGACTCCGCACGCAGCCTCGTCATGGACCTCGCCGATCCGGCACTGGCACCCAAGGGATGGGCCGGGCTGACCAAGCCCCCCGCCGTCCCGCTGCGGAACGCGCAGATCCAGGAACTGCACATCCGCGACTTCTCGATCGCCGACCGCACCTCCGCCCACCCCGGCCGTTATCTGGCGTTCACCGACTCCGGCTCCGACGGCATGCGCCATCTGCGCGCCCTCGCCGCCGCCGGCACGTCGTACGTCCATCTCCTGCCCGCCTTCGACATCGCCACCATCCCCGAGCGTGGTTCCGAACAAGCCACCCCGGCCTGTGACTTGAAGGTCCTCGCGCCCGACTCGGCGGAGCAGCAGGCGTGTGTCGCGCGGACCGCAGCGCGCGACGCCTACAACTGGGGCTACGACCCGCTGCACTACACGGTCCCCGAGGGCTCGTACGCGTCCGACCCGGAAGGCACCCGGCGCACGGTCGAGTTCCGCCGGATGGTGCAGTCGCTGAACGGGGCGGGACTGCGTACGGTCATGGACGTCGTCTACAACCACACCGCCGCTTCGGGCCAGGACGACGCCTCGATCCTGGACCGGATCGTGCCCGGCTACTACCAGCGGCTGATGGAGGACGGCTCCGTCGCCACCTCGTCCTGCTGCGCCAACACCGCCCCCGAGAACGCCATGATGGGCAAGCTCGTGGTGGACTCGGTGGTCACCTGGGCCCGCCAGTACAAGGTCGACGGCTTCCGCTTCGACCTGATGGGACACCACCCGAAGGCCAACATCCTCGCCGTCCGCAAGGCGCTCGACACGCTGACACTTCGTCAGGACGGCGTCGACGGGAAGAAGATCGTCCTGTACGGGGAGGGCTGGAACTTCGGCGAGATCGCCGACGACGCGCGCTTCGTCCAGGCCACCCAGCGCAACATGGCGGGCACCGGCATCGCCACCTTCGACGACCGGGCCCGCGACGCGGTGCGCGGCGGCAGCCCCTTCGACGCGGACCCCGGCGTCCAGGGCTTCGCCTCCGGCCTCTACACCGACCCCAACTCCTCACCGGCGAACGGCACTCCGGCCGAGCAGCGGGCCCGACTGCTGCACTACCAGGACCTGATCAAGGTGGGGCTGAGCGGCAGCCTCGCCGGATACACCTTCACCGACACCTCCGGCCGGGAGGTACGGGGCTCGGACGTCGACTACAACGGCGCCCCGGCCGGCTACGCGGCCCGCCCCGGCGACGCGCTGGCCTACGCGGACGCCCATGACAACGAGACCCTCTTCGACACGCTCGCCTTCAAGCTGCCGTCGACGACCGACCCCGCCGACCGCTCCCGTATGCAGGTGCTGGCGCTCGCCACCGCCGCGCTCTCACAGGGGCCAGCGCTCTCCCAGGCCGGGACGGATCTGCTGCGCTCCAAGTCGCTCGACCGCAACTCCTACGACAGCAGCGACTGGTTCAACGCCATCCACTGGGACTGCCGGGACGGCAACGGCTTCGGCCGGGGACTGCCGCCCGCCGCCGACAACGAGGACAAGTGGCCCTATGCGCGGCCACTGCTGACCAACCCCTCGCTCACCATGGGCTGCCGGGACACCGAGGGCGCCTCGGCTGCCTACCGGGACCTGCTGCGCATCCGCACCACGGAGCCGGCGTTCGGACTCGCCACCGCCCGCGAGGTGCAGAAGGCGCTGTCCTTCCCCCTCTCCGGCCCCGACGAGACCCCCGGCGTCCTCACCATGCGCCTGGGCGACCTGGTCGTCGTCCTCAACGCGACACCGGCCGAACAGGGACAGCGCGTACCGGGCGCCGCAGGCCGGACGTACGCGCTGCACCCGGCGCAGGCGGCGGGCTCCGACCGTACGGTCAAGCGGTCGTCGTACGAACGGAGTTCGGGCACCTTCACCGTGCCGGCCAGGACCGTCGCGGTGTTCAGGGCGGGGTGAGGGGCGGGCCTGGGCCTGGGCCACCTGCACGAGTGGTCCGGTTGGCGGTACGGCGACGGAGCGCTGTCGGTATGGTCGAGCTGAGCTGAGCTGACTGATGCCGGCGGCGCTTGTCCGGCGCGAGATGCCCAGGTCAGGAAGTATGGTCCCTGCGCGTGCGGGGGTGGTCCGCGGTCGAGGGCGGTCTGCGCGGCCTGGCGCCGATGGTCCCCGCGCGTGCGGGGGTGGTCCGTGCGGTGTCGACTCCCTGGGTCTGAAGCAGGAATGGTCCCCGTGAGCGCGGGCTCGTACGAGGGCGCTGTCCCCGGTTCGAGCGGTCCGTACTGCCTGGTCGACCTGCACGCGGGCGCCGTCGATTTCCTCGGCGGAATACAAGGTGACGAGCGCATGGCTCATGTACGCCGGTCTCTCGCCACGGCCTTCCCAGAAGCGCGGCCTCGCGCCCCGCCTCGAAGCACAGGGCCTGGGAAGCCGAGTCGCCGCCCGTGTGGGTAGCTGTTCGCATGAGGGCAGTACGCAGCTCTGCGATCCGGGTCTGGCTCTCGCCGAGCTGCCCGAGCGCGGCAAGGTACTCCGCGAAGTCGGTTCCCGTACCGACGGCCAATTCTCCGGAGGGAGTGCGCGCGTACAGATGGGCCATGACCAGCTGATACCGCTCATCGGGCGTCGTGGGAGTCGGTGACTCCCAGCGCGCAAACGGCCGTTGAACGCTGGCCATCGCGGGCAGGCGCGGAAGATGCAGGTGTTCCGCGTACTGGATGAGCGCCGTGCCACGTCCGCGAGAGAGAGCCCGCGCCGTCGCCGTAGTCGCTTCAGCGCGGTGGCCCCCGTTGCTCTGCCCCTCCGGCTACACAGGCACGATCAGCCGAGGTTTACCCTGTCCCGCTGTGTAGTTGAGCGTCTGCCAGGTCCCCGTTGGCGGTGCTCCCCCGCGGGGGAATCCGATCGTCATATCCGCGTGGTCGACCATCCACTGGTAGCGGGCGAAGTAGGCCGGTGTCATGCCTGATCTTCATCCAGTAAGAACCTTCATCACCGGACCGGTCGACCGATGGTTGTTGTGCGTTGCTGGGGACGCGGGTCAGGCACAACCCGACTGGGACAGGGGTGCTCCCGCTCTGCTTCCTGTCGGCCGGGAGTTCGATGCTGTGAAGGCGTCGGCCGATCTGGTGCACGCCGGGGTGGCCGGCGGTGTGCCTTCGGGCCGGGCGTGAGCGGCTGGAGACGGTGGAACGCCTGGAGAGCGCCCAACGCGCCCTGCTGGATCATTTACAGACGTGTTCCGCCTGCTCGGTGGGATGCCGAGGTGCGTGGGTGGGTGGTCATGGGCGACTGTTTCCGTTGTGACCGTGGCGGGCTTCAGGTGGGCCGGGTGGGTGAACTGGTCGGCCCGCGCGGCGGCGAGACCCCTCTGTATGCGTGCGGGGTCTGCACTGAGCGGCTGGCGGCTATGCACGACCAGTCCGGCGAGACCCCCGTCCGTCCCTACATTGCCCGCCGTGCCGATCCGCGTTGAACGGCCGGCGGATCTGCCCACCGGGAGTACGAGATGAAGGCGCGCCGCCGCCCGGATCGCTTGGCGGCTCGGGTGATGGCGTGTGGTGCGCTGATCGCGCTCGGGTTGGTCCTGGCGGTCCGTACACCGTGACGGACGAGGAGCATGGCCAGAAACGCGTGATGGTGGCGCTGATCAGCATGGGGCTGACGCTGATCGCGTGCGCGGCGGCGGTGGCTGCCCTGGCCGTCGCGCTGATGGTCCGAGCCGCCTGAAGTCATCCGCCCCATCTTCCGTGCGCCGCTGCCAATTTCGCGGTGTGCGGACCGAACCCCCCAACCAGTCTTGGTCTCCCCGGCCCCAAACTCTCAACCCCGGTCGAGCAGAGGAGATCTCAGCCCCGAACTGCCAGCCGCCTTGCGCTCGCCCGCGCCGGACGACCCTCCTTTCGGGGCAGGCACTGCCGGTCGCGGCACTGGCCGGTCGCTTCGGGACCTCGGTCGCCATCTCGACGGCCGACGCCGCGAGGCCCTGACCGATCTTTCCCACTGATGTCGGTCCGGGGCCGAAATTGGTCCAGAATGTTCCCGTGGTGGGCAACATTCCCGAGGAGAAGACCAGTTTCGTGGGGCGCGGCACCGAGCTGCGCCTCCTCGAAGTCGCGCTCACCGAACACCGGTTGATCACCCTGACCGGCAGCGGAGGTGTGGGCAAGACCAGGATCGCGCTGCGCGCCGCCGAACGCGCCCGCGGGCGGGTGGAGCGACACGCCTCCGAGTGGCTGGGTGTCCCCACGGGAGCCCCCACGGGAGCCCCGGCGGGACCCCCGGCGGGACCCCCGGCAGGGACTCCGGCGGGTGCTCCCGGCGACGGGCCGTACCCCGACAGACCGTATCCCGAGGACCCGTACCCCGACAGGCCGTATCCCGACGACCCGTACCCCGACGACCCGTACCCCGACGGCGTCTGGTGGGCGGACCTGTCCCCGCTCTACGACGAACGGACGCTGCTGAGCACCGTCTCGGACGGGGTCGGGCTCTGCGACCACTCCCTGCGGACGCCCGTCGAGGCGCTCCGCGAGTGGCTCGCCGACCGGCGGCTGCTGCTCGTCCTCGACTCGTGCGACCGGGTGGTCGCCGCCTGCCGGGACCTCGTCGGTGAACTGCTCACCGCCGCACCGGGACTCACCGTCCTCACCACCAGCCGCCAGCCCCTCGGCGCCGAGGGCGAGCACGTCCTCGACGTGGCGCCGCTGCCGCTGGAGGACGCCGACGACATCCTCCGGCTGTTCCGCGACCGGGCCGTCGCCGCCGCGCCCGGACTGCGCCTCGACGACTCGGCGACCGAGGCGGCGGCCGTACGGATCTGCCGTGAACTCGAAGGCGTTCCGCTCGCCGTGGAACTCGCCTGCGCCCAGCTCGGCAGCCGCTCGGTCGAGCACATGGCCGAGCTGCTGACCGCCCGCGACACCCCCCGGCTCGACGCCCTCACCGACGACAACGCCTGGCCGCAGCGCCACCGCGCCCTGCGGACCGCCATCGGCTGGAGCCACGAGCTGTGCGCCCCCCTCGAACGTCTGCTGTGGGCCAGGCTCTCCGTCTTCAGCGGCGACATCGACCCGCGGGACGCGGTGGCGGTCTGCGCGGGTGGCCCCCTCAGCGCCGAGGGGGTCGTCCGGGCGCTGGAAGGGCTCGCCGGCCGGTCCGTCCTGCGGTACGACGGCGCCCGCTACCGGATGCTCGACACCATCCGGGAGTACGGCGCGATGTGGCTGACCGAACTCCGCGAGGACCGACGGCTCGCCGACCGGCACGCCGCCCACTTCGCCGATCTCGCCCGGCTGGCCCACGACGGCTGGACCGGCCCCGGCCAGGTCGGCTGGTACCGACGGATCACCGACACCCACGCCGATCTGTGTGCCGCGCTCAACCACCTCCTCGACCACGAGCCCGACACGGCCGTCGAGATGGCCGGCCGGGTGGGCTTCTTCTGGACCTGCTGCGGCCACCTCCACGAGGCCCGGATCTATCTGGAACACGCCCTCCACGGCGCCGGGGAGACAGGACCGCACCACACCCGCGCCCTGTGGGCCCTCGGCGTCACCGTGATGCTCCAGGGCGACCACGAGGGCGCCTACCGGATCGGCGAGCGGTGCACCACCGCCGCCTGGCGCGACCGGGACCCCGAGTCGATGCTCTCCGCCGCGTATCTGCTGAGCATCACCTGTCTGATGACGGGCCGCGCCCAGGCCGCCTTCACGGTCTCGGACCGCGCCCTGCGCGAACGGCCCGCCGATCCCTTCGACTCGCCGTCGCAGCTGCGCTGCCGGCTGGCGCGGGTCTTCGCGCTCACCGCGCTCGGCCGGCTCGGCGAATCGCGGCAGCAGGCCGAGGAGCTGCGCCGCGTCTGTCTGGAGCGCGGCGAGTGCTGGACCCGCGCCTACGCCGACTACCAGCTGGCCCTGGTGCATCTGCTCCAGGAGCGGCCGTACGAGGCCGAGGCGCACGCCCGCTCGATGGTCAGCGGCAAGGAGGAGCTGGGGGACAGCTTCGGTATCGCGCTCGGTCTCGACCTGCTGGCCGCCGCCGTCGCCGCTCAGGGCGACGGCGAGCGCGCCGCGTACGCGTACGGCACCGGCCAGGCGTTCTGGCGCACGGTCGGCCATCCGCAGCGCGGCACCCCCGAGCTGGCGCCGGTCCGCGCCGCGTGCGAACGCCAGGCGCGCGCGGCGGCCGGGGACCCCGCCTACGAGGACGCCTTTCACCGGGGGCTGGTGGACGACGGGCGGAGAGGTCTGGAGCGGGCACTGCGGGGGCATTTCCCCGGCGCGTGAGGAGGTGCGAGGACGCGGGACGGGGCCGGGCTTCCGCCGTATCGCCGCAATGTTCGCAACTTCGCAATGGATCAAGGAAGTTGGGTCAAAGCTTGCCCTTGTGACCGTGTGAACCGTGCTGTGCGGGACATCCGATAGGTATGACGTCCACCGACGCGAAACCGGAAGAGAGCCGGAGCGCCCAGCGCCCCGGCGGGCTGCCCTGGTGGGGCAAGGTTCCCCTGGCCCTCGCCGTCGTGGCCGGGCTGCTGTTCCTCGGCAGCCGGCTCGACCTGCTGCCCGGCTTCGGCGACCTGTTCGGCGAGGAGACGCATGACCGCACCGGACCGACCCTGCTCGAATCCATGCAGGATCTGGACCGGTACGAGGCGGCTTCGGGCAACTTCCAGGTCGTCGTGGACCTGGAGAAGGACACCAAGTTCCTCCCCGACGCGATCCGCGGCACCCGCACGCTCTTCGTGGGCGCCGGCACCGTCTCCTCGTACGTCGACTTCGGCGGCATCGGGGAAAAGAGCGTCCAGGTCAACGACGACCGGACCGCCGCGACGATCCGGCTGCCGCACGCGCGGCTCGGCAAGCCCGCGATGGACCCGGACCGCTCGTACGCCGTGTCCAAGCAGCGCGGCCTGCTCGACCGGCTCGGCGATCTCTTCTCCGACAACCCGGCCGACGAGCGCGCCGTGAACCAGCTCGCCGCCCGTCACATCGGCGCGGCGGCCGAGGACAGCGAACTGACCAGCCGCGCGGAGAAGAACACCACCAGCATGCTCCGGGGACTGCTGCACTCCCTGGGCTTCACCCAGGTGAAGATCGTCTACGCCTGAACCCGCTGACCCGGCACCCCGGCCGCACCCTCCGGAGCTGCCCCCGCGCTCAGCAGGGCGAGCCGGTCGAACAGGTCCGCGAACGGGCCGTCGGACGGCTCGTCCGCGACGATACGGAGCAGGATGCCGGCCATCTCCGGGTCGTACGCGGCGCTCACGGCGGCCAGCGCGGCGAAGTCGCGCACCAGCTGCGCCTCCAGCTCGCGCCGGGGTATCCGGCGCCCGTCGAGCCAGATCAGCGCGGTCGACTCGGCCAGCGACACCCAGGACCGTACGACCAGCTCCAGCCGGGCGGGCGGCGCGTCCAGGTCGACGCCCAGATGGGCCAGGAGCTGTTCGTACGCGGCCTGCCGCACCTCGTCGATCATCGCGTTGGCGGTCGACGAGCCGACGGCGGGGCCGCCGCGCATCAGCGCGGCGAAACCCGGGCCGTGATCGTCCACGAAGTCGAAGAAGCGTTCCATCACCCGCAGCAGCCGCGCCCCCAGGGGCCCTTCGCGCGGTTCTACGAAGCTGGCGGCCAGCTCGTCGGCGGCGCGGCGCACGGCCGCCTCGTACAGGCTCTGCTTGCCGGGGAAGTAGTGGTAGACGAGCGGGCGGGAGATACCGGCGGCGGCGGCGATCTCGTCGATCGAGACCTCGTCGGGGGAGCGGTGGCTGAACAGTTCGAGGGCCACCCCGATCAGCTGCCGCTTGCGCTCCTCGACGCCCATCCTGCGGCGTACCCCGGTCGTCATACCAACAGCCTAACCGGCGGCCCGCCGGGGAACTCCGATACGCTCGCGCTCCATGAGCGCATCCGACCAGCACGAGTCCGTGGACACCCCCGCACCGGATCCGGACCAGGTGGGGCTGACGCCCCGTCAGGCGCGGCTCATCCGGATCGCGATCGCGTCCGCGCTGCTGGCGGGGCTGGCCACGCTGCTGGTGATCCGGCTCGCGGAACGGACCTCGGTGCTGGTCGTCGGGGTGTACGGGTTCGCGATGATCCTGTGCGGTGTGGTGATCGAGCTGAGCCGGCACGGCCGCACCCGGCTCGGCAGCTGGCTGCTGGGAGCCTGTCTGGTGGCGGCGCTGGGCGCGGACTGGCTGCTGCTGCCGTAGGGCTCCGCCCGCCCGGCGCGCGGGCGCCTGTGTCTACCGCAGCGCCCCGACCTCCGTACCGTCCGACAGCCGCCCCGACAGCTCCGCTCCGGCGCCCCGCGACGCCGGTACGGCCAGCAGGTTGCCCCGCGCCTCCCCCGGCGCGTCGCCGGTCGTCGCCAGGGACCTGAACTGTTCGCTGCCCGCCGCCAGTACGTACCACCGCCCGCCGCCCGACCGCCACACCACACCCGCCAGCGCTCTCGGCTCGCGCGCCCCGCACGCGGGTGAGTCCTCCGCCCCGGCCGCGACGGTCCCCGGCTCCGCCGCCTCCGAGGACGGCGCCTGGAACTGCGCCAGCACCGTGCTCCCCGGACCGCGCCAGGTCTCGGCCCTGGTGCACAGCCACCGGGCGGTGCCGCCCGAATCGGGCAGCGGCTGACGGGCGAACTCCCAGGAGTTCACGGACCGTACGCCGCGCGAGCGCATCCCGGACAGCAGACAGGCCGTACGCGCCCAGGCCGCGCGGTCGGCCGGCTCGCGCACGTCGCGCGGTGCGCCGGGCGGCCCGGAGGTCAGCCGCGCCGGCACCGGCTCACCGAGGTCGGTGAGCAGCAGGCCGGGACCGTCGTCGGCGCCGTGCGCCTCCAGCGTCTCCCAGGACGCGCAGTCGTCGGCCGCCACCGGACTCGGCACCGGATCGGTCACCCCGTCCGCGTCGCGGCGCAGCGGGCGCGCGGGCGCGTCAGGGGCCCGCAGGTCCCGTACGGCGGTACCGCTCACCCAGGGCGCGGTGAGATAGCGGACGTCGCCGTCCGAGCGGCCGACGGCCAGCGCGCCCGAGGCGGCGGCGTCGGCGCCGTCGGTCCGCGCGAAGTCGAGCGAGACCGGGACAGGCGCGGCGCCGGCGGGCGAGGTGGTCGCGGGCGCCCCGGCGGACTCGGCGTACCGCACGATCCGCAGCCCGTCGTGGAAGACCACCACCCGCGCCCCGTCCACCTCCCCCGCGTACAGCAGCTGGGGCGATCCCATCGGCGGCCCCGACGGGGTGGCGGGGGTGGTGGAGATCCGTACGGAGCCGCCGGGCGCGGCCCAGACCGTCAGGGCGCGGCCCAGCAGCGCGTCGTCCCCGGCCAGCGGTCCGCGCGCGGGCCAGACGGAGAAGTCGGTACGGGTGGAGGTCAGCCAGCCGGCCGGCGCGGCCCGCAGCACGGCCGCCGGGTCGAGGGCGGCGTCGCCGGCCGGGTGCCGGGCGTAGGCCGCCCCGCCCGCGCCGCCGGGGCCCCAGCCGTCGCCGGGCAGGGCGAGCAGTGCCCCGCAGAAGACGGCGGCGACGGTGGCGGCGAGCGCGGCCCTGCCCCGGCGGCGCCTGCGCAGCAGATCGGTGGGTCTGGCGCGCAGCGAGCAGGCGTCGAAGCCGGGGGAGAGCAGCAGCGCGGCGATCCCGGCGGCGCCGCCCGCGCCGCTGGGTCCCCCGGAGGCGTCCGCGCCCGCGGGGCTCCCGGGGGCGTCCGGGCCGGTGGGGCCCGGCGTGTACGGCTCGATTCCGGCGGCCTCGGCGAGCGCGGCGTCCGGGTCCCCGGCTCCCGCCGCCGCGAGCGTGCGCCGTACCTCCGCGTCGGGCAGCCCTTCCAGCGCCCGCAGCACCAGCGCGGCCCGGGCGGGTCCGGAGAGGGCCGAAAGCCGCTGGTCCAGGGCGAGTTCGGCCGCGCCGCCGGAGCGCGGGACCAGCCGCAGACCCCTGACGTACGGCCGCGACACGGGGAGGGCGGCCCGGGCGGCCCGCAGCGCCCGCCCCGGCCAGCGGCGTGGGCGTCCGGCGTCCAGCGCGAGCCTCAGCACGCGCTCGCGCAGCGACGCGTAGCCGGGGTCCGTACGGCCGGTCGGCAGCGCGCGCTGGACGAGCCCGTGCGCGGCCAGCACCCGCCGGTCGCCGTCGGGGGAGGGCGGCAGGACGAGATGGGCGATCCGCACGAGACGTGGATAGTGCTCGACCAGGGTGGCGGCGGGGAAGGCGACCGGAGCGCGGGGCGGCGGCGGTGCAGAGACGTTTCTGTCGGGGGAGACTCTGTCGGGGGACACGTTCAGCTGAACGAGCCACGCGTCCGATGGTCACCGCGGAGGGGGACGGTTCCGGCCAGCGCCGACGACGGCGGTGGGCCCCGGTGTCCCGTGCCGTGCCGTGCCGTGCCGTGCCGTGCCGTGCCGTGCCGTCCCGTCCCGTCCCACGGATACGGCCGTTCGCGGGCGCCGAGGTGTGCTCGCGGGGGACGATGACGCCATGCGTAAGGAACGATCCCTGGTGGTAATGGCAGCCCTGACCGCGGTCCTCGCGACGGGCTGCGGCGCGGACGACGAGAAGGCTCCCGAGGCGCCGAAGACGGCGACCGGGAGCCTGGAGGAGATAGCCGGAAAGGCGAAGTGCGAACCGCACATCAGCACGGACGCCGCCGAACTGCGGGTGGGCAACTGCACGACGGAGGACGGCGCGTGGGTGCTGGCGACCTTCGCCACCGACCGTGGACAGCGCGAGTGGATCAACGAGGCCAAGGACTACGGCGGTTCGTATCTGCTCGGCAGGAAGTGGACCGCGGTGGGCGACGAGAAGGTCATAGAGGCGCTGCGCGGCCGGCTCGGCGGGACCGTGGAGAGCGGCTCGTCGCACCACTCCGGGGGCAGTGGTGACAGTGGGGGGGACGAGGAGCATTCCGGTCACGACATGAGCTGACCGCGCAGCGCGGCTGTGGGGGGAGCGGGGAGGGAGTGGGGGAGCGGGGGGGTGGGGAGCGGGGAGGAGAGCCGGGTCCCGTCCGGTCGGTTTCGTCCGACAGGACCCGGCGGCTCCTCCGAACGCGCCTTATCCGGGCGGCCGTTGGTCCGTCAGCACTTGCGGCCCTGGTTCACGCAGCCCACCAGCTCGTTCATCAGGTCCTCGTCGAAGACGTTGATGAAGTCGCCGTGGTCCGTGACCGGCTTGTGCAGCTGCTCCGGGAAGGAGTCCACCGCGAAGCCGCCGCCTTGCGGTACGTCGTAGACGAGGCGCTGCACGAGCTGCGGGATCGCCTTGAAGCCGTTCTGGCAGCGGCCGTTGGCGCCGGCGAACGCGACGTGTGTGCGGTGGTTGGCGCTGTCGATGTTCTGACCGTCCCAGCAGCTCTGGAACTTGAACGTACGGACGACCTGGCTGCCCTCGGGGCACAGCGGGTACTTGTCCTTCAGCTGGCGGTTCTCGAACCCGGTGCAGCTCCACGACGCGTTGGCGTTGGCGGTGCCGTTGACGAACGCCTTGGCGTCACCGGTGATGATGCGCAGCAGCCGCGGCATGGCGGTGACCTTCGACTTCGGGTTGCCGACGAAGGTGTTGGTCACCTCGCTCGCCGTGAGGATCTTTCCGACGTTGCCCTCGATGCCGCCGCCGTCGTTGCCGGCGTCGAAGTCCTGCTCGCCGTTCTGGAGACGCAGCACGGGCCAGAAGTAGGACGACTTGTCGCCCTGGTTCTCGCAGGTGGTCCGGGATCCGGCGAGGTCGTCGTCCGTCGCGAACGCGTTGTTGGACTGGTTGCCGACGTAGTCGTGCAGATGGTGCGCGCCGTTGCTCACACCCGGCGCGACAATGACGTTGTCGGTGTTGTACAGCTTGTTCTCGTTGACACCGCAGGAGGAGCTGAACGTGCCCTTCGAGGCGCCGCGGCTGTTGCGGACCCGCTTGACGTTGGGCTGGACGGTCGTGATGTCGACGAAGTCGGAGGCTTCGGGGCCGTTACCGCCCTGGCCGCCGCCCTGACCACCATCCTGGCCGCCATCCTGACCCTGGTCCTGACCGTCGCCCTGGCCTTGGTCCTGACCGTCACCCTGACCGCCGTTCTGGTCCTGCCCGCCGCCGTCCTGGCCGCCGTCCTGGCCCTGGTTCTGCCCGTCGCCCTGGCCGCCGTTGTGACCGTTGCCGGCATTGCCCTCCTTCGGGCTGTCGTCGGCCTGGAGGGCGCACCCCGCGAACGCGTTCAGCCCCTGCGGCTTCTCCGCGCTCCGGCCGATCGCGATGGCGATCCGGTCCAGGGTGGCGGCCCGCTTGTCCTTCAGCGGACCCAGGATGGCGTTGTCGGCGAAACCGGGATCGCGCTCGATCGCCGCCTTCGAGTCGGCGAACCGCTTGTACGCCTCGGTGATCTGCGTGTCCAGCAGCGCCAGATTACGGTCGACCTCCGCGCGCGCGGATTCCGGTACGTTCGCCAGCTGGTTCTGGGTGGCCACGTCCGGGCATTTGATGGTCGACCACGACTGCGCCGCGTTGTGGCTCCGCGGGGAGGACTTGCCCTCCCCGGCAGACGCGTAGACGTTGACCGCCACCAGCCCGCCCCCGCCAAGGAGCAAGGCAGCCCCGGCGGCGATCGCCCGGTTTGCCGTTGTGGAGCGTTTTCTCGATGTGCGTGCCATGGAACTAACTCCTCAAGCTTCGTTGCCGGTTACAGGAAAATCGCGGCAGGGGGAGAAGCGAAGCGCTCCGTTCCATACGGGCATCGTTCCCGGTGCGTTCAGAGGTCCCGGGAATTCGAAGAAACGCGCCTCACCAAACGGGGCGTATGCCCCTCAAGCGTCCGCGCGCCGGATCGCGCCGGGACCGCGCCGGACCGCGCCGGGACCGCGCTGCCCCCGTCGCCAGGCCCGTCGCCGTCCCCGTCATCGGACCGGTCACCGGCCGTGCTCCAGGTAGGCGAGGACCGCCAGCACCCGCCGGTTGTCGTCGTCCGACACCGGAAGGCCGAGCTTCCCGAAGATGTTCGACGTGTGTTTCGCCACCGCCCTTTCGGTGACGACGAGTTGGGACGCGATCGCCGCGTTCGAACGGCCCTGCGCCACCAGCTCCATCACCTCGCGCTCGCGCGGGGTCAGACCGCCGAGCGGCTTGTCCTGGGCGCGCCGGGAGAGCAGCCGCGAGATCACCTGCGGGTCCATCGCCGTGCCGCCCGCCGCGACCCTGCGCACCGCGTCGACGAACTGCTCCGCGTCGAAGACCCGGTCCTTCAGCAGATAGCCGACGCCGCCGTTGCCGTCCGCCAGCAGCTCACGCGCGTACAACTGCTCCACGTGCTGCGAGAGGACCAGGACCGGCAGCCCCGGACGGGCCCGGCGCGCCGCCAGCGCGCACTGGAGCCCCTCGTCGGTGTGCGACGGCGGGAGCCGGACGTCGACCACAGCGACGTCCGGTCTCAACTCGGCCAGTGCCCGGGCCAGTTCGGGCCCGCTCTCCACCGCGGCGAGGATCTCGAAGTCATGGGCCTCCAGCATCCGGACCAGACCGTCACGCAGCAGGAAGAGATCTTCGGCTAGGACAACTCGCAAGGAATCTCCATGGTGACCATGGTGGGGCCGCCGGCGGGGCTGCTGACGGCCAGGACACCGTCGAATGTACCGAGTCGGCGCTCCACCCCCGACAGCCCCGAGCCACCCCCGATCACCGCGCCGCCCGCGCCGTTGTCGGTCACCGAGACGCGCAGCATCCCGCCGGAGTACGAGAGGTCGACCCAGATCCGGTCGGCGCCCGCGTGCTTGACCGCGTTGGTCAGTGTCTCGCTCACCGCGAAATACGCGGCGGACTCCACCGGGGGCTCGGCGCGCCCCGGCAGTTCCGCGCTCACCTCGGCCTCCAGCGGCAGCGGCAGCCGCAGCGCCAGCTCCCGTACCGCGTCCGCGAGCCCCCGTTCGGCGAGTACCGGCGGATGGATGCCCCGCACCAAATCGCGCAGCTCCGTCAGCGCCTCGGCGGAGGACTGCCGGGCCTTGCCGATCAGTTCCTTCGCCTTGGCCGGATTCTTCTCGATGAGCGACTCGATGGTCCCCAAGTCCATCCCCATCGCCACGATCCGGGCCTGCGCCCCGTCGTGCAGATCACGTTCGATACGGCGCAGCTCGGCGGCCGAGCTGTCCACCGCGTCGTGCCGCGACTCGGTGAGCCGCTCGATCCGCAGCGCCATCTCCCGTTCGCTCGTGGGCGCCAGCATCGCCTTCGTCAGCAGGAAGTGCAGCCGCAGCACGTCGGCGGAGAAGCGCAGCCCGGCCGCGAGCAGCACCAGCGCGAGAGCCCCGGCGGCGAGGCCGGTGCCCGGACCGGTGACCGGCACGAAGGCGTACCAGTACGTGTCGTCCGCGAAGGCCCGCCAGACCCCGGCGGCCAGCGCGAACCCCTCCAGCGGGTAGAGGATCAGCGCGGCGGCCAGCAGCGCGAGAAAGAACCCCGCTGTCGTGTCCACCACCAGCCACTGGAGATCACGCCAGGTCGCCGGGTCCCGCAGCATCAGGAGGCACCGCCGCACCGGGCCGGGAGCGCCGCCGCCCGCGCCCTCGGGGAACGGCCGGTACGGCACGGGAACGCGTACGCCGGACCAGGCGGCGGCGAGCAGCCGGCGCTGATTCGCGTACCTCCTGAGCGCCGCCAGGACCATCGGGGTGGTGAACAGCCCGACCCCGAGCACGATGAAGGCGATCGAGAGCACCGAGGTCACGAGGAACGCGATCCCGCCCGCCGGAGCGACGACGGCCAGGGCCAGCCCCCGTACGCCCGCCAGCAGCGACGCGCGCACCCGTTCCCGGCTGATGGTCCCGTTCCGGGTGCCGTTTCCGGTGCCCTTTCCGGTCCCGTTCCCGGTCGTGTTCCTGGTCGTGGCGTTCCCACTCATGCCGCTCTCTTCTTTTCCCGCCCGGCCGGACGGCCCCTCGGACTCCGACAGCCCGACCTCCGGGCACCGGTTCAGTCTGACGCCAACGGCCCCCGCGCGGGAGCGGGTTCTCCCCCCGGCACCGGTGCACTCAGCACCCCGGTGTGTCGTGGGTCTGCCGCGCGCGGCGACGGGATGGCAACATGTGCGGACCATGACAGACCCCCGGTCACCCGCCCGCGCCCTGCGCGCCGCCGCCTTCGCCGCGGTCTGCGTGACCCTCGCCGCGGTCGGCCATGTGCTCGCCTCGGAGGCGGACGGCGCCCCCGCGCACGGGATACCGGCCGGAGCGCTGTGGACCGCCTTCGCGGTGACCGGCGCGGTGGCGTGGCTCGCGGGAGGACGGCGCCGGGGCGTCGCCTCGATCGGCGCCGGGCTGCTCACCGTCCAGGGGCTGTCGCACCTGATCCTCGCCGGGGCGCTGCCGTACGGGCTGACCGGGACACCGGCCGCGCACAGCGGCATGACGATGCCGGACGGCGGTGCGAGGACCACCTCCGGAACCAGGACCGGTACCGGATCAGCCCTGGACGCCGTACTCGGCGGTTCCGTCCCCATGCTCCTCGCGCACCTGCTCGCCGCCGCCGTCTGCGCCCTCTGGCTGGCGAAGGGTGAGGCGGCACTCTTCCGGCTCGCGCACGCCGTCGGAGCGCTGGCCTTCGCGCCCCTGCGCCTGCTGCTCGCCGCGTGCGCCCCGCCTGCCCCGCCCGCGCCGGGACGGCCCGCGCCCGGCGCCCCGGCGGCCCACCGCTTCCGCGAAGTCGTCCTCGCGCACACCCTGTCGCGGCGCGGCCCGCCCGGCCGGCTCTTCCCTCGCGCCACAGCCCCGGGAGCCGCCGCCGTCGTCACCGTCTGAGGACCGTCACCGTCTGAGGACCGTCACTGTCCGAGGACCGTCACTGTCTGAGGACCGGCGGGCGGCCGGGGCTCCTTCCCCATGCCGCTTGCCAACACCTAGGACAGTCATGGCCATTGACGACCCCGTACAGGGGCCCCGTACGGACGGAAGTCCACCGGCGACCCCGCCCGCTCGCGAGACCGCCCCCGCTCGCGAGACCGCCCCCGCTCGCGAGCCCGTTCCCGAGACCGCTCCCGCAGACACGAAGGACGCACCGGCCGGTGCCCCCGCCTCCCCGGCCCCGGTCCCGGCGGCGACTTCCGGCTGGAACGCCCTGCGCCCCCTCGTCCTGCGGCTGCACTTCTACGCGGGCCTGCTGATCGCCCCGCTGCTGCTCGTCGCCGCCACCAGCGGATTCCTCTACTCCCTCTCCTACCAGGCGGAGAAGATCCTCTACCGCCACGAACTGCGGGCCCCGGTCGGCGACCGCACCCAGCCGCTCACCGACCAGATCGCCGCCGCCCGCGCCGCGCACCCGGAAGGCACCGTCACCTCCGTACGCCTCCCGTCCGAGGAGGGCGCGACGACCCAGGTCCTGATGGCCACCCCCGACGCCGAGCCGTCCCACTCGCTCGCCGTCTTCGTCGACCCGTACACCTCGGAGGTGCGGGGCGCGCTGGACAGCTACGGCAGCTCGGGCGCCCTGCCGGTGCGAGCCTGGCTCTCCGAGTTCCACCGCCACCTCCAGCTGGGGGACCCGGGCCTCTACTACAGCGAACTCGCCGCCAGCTGGCTCTGGGTGGTGGCCCTCGGCGGGCTGCTGCTCTGGATCGGCCGCAAGCGCGCCTCGAAGCGGGCGCTGCTCGTCCCCGAGCGGGGCACCACCGGCCGGCGCCGGACGCTCTCCCTGCACGGCTCGCTCGGGCTGTGGGCCGTGACGGGGCTGGTCCTGCTCTCCGCCACCGGGCTGACCTGGTCGAAGTACGCGGGCGCGAACATCACCGAGATCAAGGACCAGCTCGGCAGCTCGACGCCCGTCGTGTCGGCGACCCTCGACGGCGCCACGGCCGGCGCGGGCGGCGGCGGTCACGAGGGGCACGAGGGGCACGAGGGCATGGAGGGTATGGAAGACATGCCGGGGATGGAGGGGATGGAGAGCATGGACGTCGGCGTCGACCTCGCCGTCGTCGCCGCCCGGCAGGCCGGTCTCGACGGGCCGGTCCAGGTGACCCTGCCGACCGAGGGGCAGGGCTATGTCATCGCGCAGACGGACAAACAGTTCCCCGTCCGCCTCGACTCGGTCGCCGTCGACCCGGCCAACGGCGCGGTCATCGACGAACTGCGCTTCGCCGACTACCCGGTACTGGCCAAGCTGACCCGCATCGGCATCGACGCCCACATGGGCCTGTTCCTCGGCGTCGCCAATCAGCTCGCGCTCGCGGCGCTGGCCCTCGCGCTGATCGTGCTCATCGTCTGGGGCTACCGGATGTGGTGGCTGCGCCGTCCCACCAGGGAACGACGGTTCGGCGTGGGCCGGCCGATTCCGCGCGGCACCTGGCGCAAGGTGCCGCTGACCTGGCTGCTGCCGCTCGCTGCGGTGACGGCGGTGGTCGGCTGGTTCCTGCCGATGCTCGGGATCAGCCTGCTGGTGTTCCTGGCCCTGGACGCGGCCCTCGGCCTGTGGGCCCGCACGCGGCACACGGCGACGGCGACCCGCTGACGGACCCGGCGGGGCCCCCGCGCACGCGGCGGGGAGCCCCGCCGAGTCCGGCACGCGGAGCGGGGAGCCCCGCCGAGTCCGGCGCGCGGAGCGGGGAGCCCCGCCGAGTCCTGTGCACGCGGCGGGGAGCCCTGCCCGGTTCCGTCACCGGGCAGGGCTCCCCGTACCGGCGACTCACCGGCCGGGTCAGGGCGTGTACTTGTACCCGACCCGCCGTACGGTCTGGATCGTGCGGCGGTGCTCGGCGCCCAACTTGCGGCGCAGCCGGGCCACATGGACATCGACGGTCCGGCCGTCGCCCACATGTCCGTAGCCCCACACCGTGGTCACCAACTGGTCGCGGGTGTGCACCCGGTTCGGGTGCGCCACCAGATGGGCGAGCAGCTCGAATTCGAGATACGTGAGGTCCAGCTGCTCCCCGTCCACCACGGCGATCCGCTGGACGCTGTCGATCAGTACGGGTCCGGTGCCGCCCTCCGCCGGCGACCGGGGGGCCGACGCGGCCAGCGCCGCCGCGTGCCGTTCGGCCGGTACGAGCACGAGATAGCCGACCATCGGCGGCTGACCCGGCAGCGACGGGAGGGTGTGCTGGGGTGCGGGCAGCCAGGTCGCGTCCGGCGGCAGGAAGTCCACGATCCGGCCCGGGGCGAAGCCGGCGGGAGCGGCCTGCGGGGCCGGGGCCGTCTCGTCACGGTCGACGGCCCGGAGGCGGTGACGGCCCGGGGCGGTCGTGGAGCCGGCGGCCGGGGCGGAGGTGGCGGCGGAGGGGAGCGAGGACAGAACGGAGTTCGCCATGAGGGGTCAGCTCTTTCGCGCGGAGGAGTCGTCGGAACGACAGGACGGACGGCACAGGGGAGGTACGTACGTCAGCGCGCGCGGCCGAAGGCCCGGAAGAGGGGCTTTAGAGGGCCGGCGCGTTCCTCGCGCGGCAACACACCCGGTCGAAGTCGTGGTGCTGCCGGGACGGCCAGAACGGCTCCAGGTCGGTGCGACCTGTCACGGGGTGCTGGAAGCTGGCCATGACCCCATTGAAGCAGACATCGCCGTCACGCGGCACGCTCCATTCATCTGTCGATACGCACGCCCCGCCACCTGCTCGTACGCGTACGAGCGCCACAACGGCAGCGGGGGCGACCGCCGTCGTGGCGGTCGCCCCCGCTGCCGTGACCGGTCGCGCGTGGTGCTGCGGTGGTGGTGCGTGGTGGTGTGCTCGGTGGTCGGTGGTCGGTGGTCGGTGCTCGGTGCTCGGTGGTCGTGCGTGCGCGGTGGTGCTGCGGGTCAGACCTGTCCGGCCTTCTCCAGCGCCGAGCAGCAGGTGTCCACGATCAGCCGCGTCACCAGATACGGGTCCACGT
Source organism: Streptomyces sp. NPDC012835 (assembly GCF_042900885.1). Taxonomy (NCBI): domain Bacteria; kingdom Bacillati; phylum Actinomycetota; class Actinomycetes; order Kitasatosporales; family Streptomycetaceae; genus Streptomyces; species Streptomyces sp. NPDC012835. The sequence goes on along the minus strand of NZ_JBIBBW010000002.1, from coordinate 431,037 downwards.
TGGCGTTCGGACGGCGGTCCTCGATGTACCCCTTGCCGTCCTGCTCGACCTGCCACGGGATGCGCACCGAAGCGCCCCGGTTCGAGACGCCGTAGCTGTACTCGTTCCACGGGGCCGTCTCGTGCAGCCCGGTCAGCCGGTCGTCGATGCCCGCGCCGTAGTGCTTGACGTGGTCGAGCGGCTTCGAGCCCTCGCCCAGCGACTCGCAGGCGGTGATGATCGCCTCGTACCCCTCGCGCATCGCCTTCGTGGAGAAGTTGGTGTGCGCGCCCGCGCCGTTCCAGTCGCCCTTCACCGGCTTCGGGTCGAGCGTCGCGGAGACACCGAAGTCCTCGGCGGTGCGGTAGAGCAGCCAGCGGGCGATCCACAGCTGGTCCGCGACCACCAGCGGCGCCAGCGGGCCGACCTGGAACTCCCACTGGCCCGGCATGACCTCGGCGTTGATGCCGGAGATGCCGAGCCCCGCCTTCAGACAGTTGTCGAGATGCGCCTCGACCACGTCACGGCCGAAGATCTCGTCCGCGCCGACACCGCAGTAGTAGCCGCCCTGCGCGGCGGGGAAGCCGCCCTCGGGGAAGCCCAGCGGGCGCGAGCCCTTGAAGAACGTGTACTCCTGCTCGATCCCGAAGATCGGCTCCTGGCCCGCGAACCTCTCCGCGACCTCGGTCAGCGCGGCACGGGTGTTGGACTCGTGCGGCGTCATGTCGATGTTGAGGACCTCGCACAGGACGAGGACGTCGGCACCGCCGCGGATCGGGTCGGGGCAGGAGAAGACCGGCTTCAGCACCCGGTCGGAGGCGTGGCCCTCGGCCTGGTTGGTGCTCGACCCGTCGAAGCCCCAGACGGGCGGCTCCGCACCGTCGGTCAGGATCTTCGTCTTCGAGCGCAGCTTCGCGGTCGGCTCGGTGCCGTCGATCCAGATGTACTCAGCCTTGAACGTCACGGGGCCTCATCCTTTGCGGGTCCAGCAGGTCTTACGGGCAGCCTCGCAACACGGCGTTTCCCGGTGATTGCCCCGCTGTGAACCGAGTGTTACCCAGTTTTACTTCGCTTCATGGTGTTTTGCCCCTGTTGGGAAAGCCCGGCCGCGGCGGGGGAGTTCGGCAAGGGCCCGGGAACGCGCGGCGGCCCCGAAACCGCCGCCCGCGCACATCGGGTCGTACAGCGGCTCGTCACGGGCGGCGGTCCGGGCCGCCCCGCCGCCCCGGCCGCCTTCGGCACGCCCGGTGTGCATCGGAACCCTCCCGCGTCGTATACGGGACCCGGCCCGACGCGGCCGATCCGTCACCCCCGGTCGGGACGGGCGTACGCGGCACCACCACCCAGCCCGCCGGGCCGGTGTGACGGAGCGTTTCGGTTGGCCCCTGAGCGTTGTACTCGGCCCGGCTGAGCGCGACGGTTGGCCCGGGCCGTTCGCGGGTGGCGCTCCGCCGGTCTGATCGGCCGCAGCGTCATGGGTTTCTCGATACTCCACGGCGCGGCCGATGAGTTTGTGGCTCCCGGCCAGTCCAAGCTCGTGACATCCCAGGAAAGGACACTGCCATGTCGGAGCTTCTCGTCGACTTCATCACCTCCCTCGACGGCTACGCGTCGGGAGAGGGGTGGCCCGGGTTCTGGGGCCTGGAGGGCCCGGAGTACCTCGCATGGCTCGGCGAGCAGCCCGAGGCCACCCATCTGATGGGAGCGAACACCTACCGCCTTATGTCGGGTTTCGCCGCAGGCGAGGTCCCGAAGGGCCAAGACGAGTTCAGGCCCGAGGAAGAGGAGTCCGTCGACGAGCTCACGCAGGCGTCCAAGGTGGTGTTCTCCTCCTCACTCGAGGAGCCACTGACGTGGGCCAACTCCACGCTCGTCCGCGACGACGCCGCCGAGGCGGTCCGCGCCATGAAGTCGAGTGGCTCGGGGCTCCTCAGCACAATCGGCAGCCTCAGCCTGTGCCGGTCCCTGCTACGAGCCGGACTCGTCGACCGCTTCCGGGTCGTGATGTTCCCGGTGATCACCGGGGCCACGGGCGAAGAACGCATCTACGACGGCTATCCGGACGTTGCCCTCGACATGATCGAGCACCGCACCTTCGACGGCCGCATCCAACTGGTCGAGTACAAGCCCCGCGTGCTCGAACACCCGCCGCTCGTCGTCCCTGCGTGACGTCGCCCCGGTCCGCCGCTCCGCACCCGTCAGGCCGGCGGACCGGGGGGTGCGGAGCACGACCTCGTAGCGGCCGGTCAACGTCAGGACGCCCGGCCACCTGGCCCCGACCCGTCGCGGGTCAGCCCGGGTACGCCCTCCCGGGCCGCAGTCTGCGCGAAGATCCACCTTTCGGGTACGGATGCGCCGCCGGACGCTGCCCTGGGCAGAGCCTCGCGAGCTGAGCGTTCTACATGGCCGATGGGGCCGACCGAAGCGCTCAGTCACAGCCGGACGGCCGCCGGCGGGCCGACGCCCTCTCCCACGCGGGGGCGGGGACCCGGCACACTGACCCGTATGAACAAGCCCCGTATCGGACTTCTCGGCACCGGCCCCTGGGCGGAGCGCGTGCACGCGCCCGCTCTCGCCGCCCATTCCGGCATCGAGTTCAGCGGTGTGTGGGGGCGGCGGCCCGAGGCCGCCGCCGCGCTCGCCGCCGCGCACGACGCCGCCGCCCACTCGGGCGAGGCCGGGCTCGATGTGCTGTTCGCCGAGAGCGACGCCATCGCGTTCGCGCTGCCGCCCGACGTCCAGGCGCCGCTGGCCGCCCGCGCCGCCGCCGCCGGATGTCACCTGATCATGGACAAGCCGGTCGCGACGACCGTGACCGGCGCCCGGACGGTGGCGGACGCGGCGGCGCGGGCCGGGGTGGCGTCCGTGGTGTTCTGCACCGTGCGGTTCGCGCCACCCACCGCGCGGTGGGTGGCGGAGCAGGCCGCGAAGGGCGGCTGGTTCACGGCCCACGCGTACTGGCTCGGCGGCCTCTACTCACCGGGGAGCGACAGCCCGTTCGCCGCGTCGCCGTGGCGCCGGGAGAAAGGCGGCCTGTGGGACGTCGGACCGCACGCGCTCTCGGCGCTGATCCCGCTGCTCGGCGAGGTGGCCGAGGTCACGGCCGTACGCAGCGAACCCGACCTCACCCACCTCGTGCTGCGGCATGTGTCGGGCGCGGCCAGCTCGGTGGCGCTGAGCCTGAGCGCGCCGCAGGCGAGCGCGGGCACCGGCCTCGAAGTGCGCGGTGAGCACGGCACGGCCGCGTTGCCGCAGGACTGGGGCGACCACGTCGACTCGTTCGCCGCCGCCGTGGACGCGCTGCTGGAGGCGGTGCGCACGGGACAGCCGCACGCCTGCGACGTGCGCTTCGGGCTGCGGCTGACGGAGATCCTGGCGGCGGCCGAGGCGCAGCTGACGGCGGGGGCGGCTGCCGGGGCGACGGCGGGAGGGGCGGCCGGATAGCGGACCGGCTCGAACGCCGCGCCCTTGGACGGGGCGCGGCTCCCCTCCTTGTCCCTGGGCCCGAACCGGTTCGTCAAATGGCCTCTGGCCAGGGGCGATTGTCAGTGGGGGGCGGTAAAATGGAGGTAGTTCGTGAGGGTCCAACCACCGTGCCGGGAGGTCGCCGATGGCTGTTGCCACCATCACCACGAAATCCGCCAGAACCTCGTCCAGGACCGCGTCCGAGTCATCGCCGAGGACGTCGGCCGCGGCGTCCCGCAGGACACCTCCGGCTCTCCGGCGCAAGCCGCTGCCCGCGGGCCGGCCCCGCGAGTGGTACGAGACGCACAACCGGCGTCTGAAGGCGATGCGCCTCGCCATCGCCCTGCTGGATTCGGGCGTGTACGCGCCGGAGAAGGCGAGCAATCGGAGGATACGGAGCACGGCCGCCCGTATCGGAATCCACCCGCCGTCCAACACCACCTGCCGCATGGTGCGCACCCTGATCGGCTGACCGGCCCTCCGGGGCGTCGGCCGACCGCCGTTCCCCCGGCCCCGAACAGGGCCGGGGGCAACGGCGGTTGACGCCTCCACGTACCCCCCTGCCGCGCGTACCGGACGGCCGCGCGTACCGGACGGCCGCGCGTACCGGACGGCCGCGTGTACGGCGCCGGACCGGCGCGCGGGTTTCCAGGACGCGGCGCACGGTTCAGGACACGACACGCCGCCGCCAGCGCACTTCACCGTTCTGCCACTCGTCGGTGGGCGCGAGACCGACCGAAGCGGCGACGGCGGCCGAGGCCGCGTGGTCCGGATGGACATGGGCGATCAGAGTCCCCACGCCCCGCTCCTCCAGCCACCGCACCAGCCCCCGCGCCGCCTCCTGCGCGATGCCGCGCCCCTGCCACGCGGTGCCCACCACCCAGGCGATCTCCGCGACAAGACCGGCGCCGTCACGGCTCGGGGTCACCGTCGCCTGGACGTAACCGACCAGAGAGCGCCCCCGCCCCGCCCCGTCCTCGACGCCGATCACCCAGTTGCACCAGGAGATGACCGGAAGCGGCGAGCCGGCGACCATCCGCGCGTACCGCCCGCGCAACTCCTCCACCGTCGAAGGCGCCCCGCCGATGTAGCGGTGCAGCGCCGGATCCGCCAGTACGGCGGCCATCTCCTCCGCGTGCTCGACCCGCAGGGGCAGCAGCGTCAGCCGCTCGGTGCCGATGGCCGCCGTCAGGATCGCCGTCACGACGAGCCGTCCCGCGCCCGCCGCTCGCTCCCCGGCCCCCGCGCCCCCGCGATCCGCACGCCGGCGTGCTCCCGCCCCCGCGCGGCGGGGGAGCCCGTCCCGCCCGCGCTGCACCGCTCAAGGGGCGGAAGCCCCTGGTAGGTCCTCATGGGGGCATGGTGCCAGCGCCCACCGACAACCGGCGCCCCACGGTTCGCGACGGCCCGGCGCGCGGGGCTAACCTGTGTCCACGGCAGCCCGCTCGGGCGGCCGTACGGCGGTGGGGCCCGCCGTACCCGAACCGCGGTGCCACCGCCGCCAACGGTCCCTACTTGCGAGGAAGCGTGCCCGGAATCCGGCGCGCCTGCGAGTAGGAGAGACGTATGCCCATGGGACACCACCGACCGCGACACCACCAACCGCGACACCACCGACCGCGACACCCCCGACACCGGCCGCTGCGCGAGCGGGTGCGCGACCAGTGGCGTCCGGTCGCCGTCGTGGCGCTGGGCGGCGCGATCGGCGCCTCGGCGCGTTACGGATCGTCCCTCATATGGCCCACCGCGCCGGCCGCCTTTCCCTGGACGACGCTGATCGTGAACGCGGCCGGATGCGCGGTGATCGGTGTGTTCATGGTGGTGATCACCGACCTGTGGCAGGCGCACCCGCTGGTACGGCCGTTCTTCGGCACCGGCGTCCTGGGCGGGTTCACCACCTTCTCCACCTACGCCGTGGACATCCAGCGGCTGGTGGCCGACGGCCGGACCCGCACGGGGCCGGCCTACCTGGGACTGACCCTGATCGCCGCGTTCGGCGCGGTGTGGACCGCGGTGTGGCTGACACGCCGTGTACTGACGTGGAGGCGGACATGACCGGGCTGACGGGCAGGGCGCTGCGCGCGACGATCTTCGTGGGGGAGGCCGACCTGTGGCACCACCGGCCCGTCTACACCGAGATCGTGCACCGCGCGCACGCGGCGGGCCTCGCGGGAGCCAGTGTGTTCCGGGGGATCGAGGGGTACGGGGCGTCCTCGCTGATCCACACCCAGCGGCTGCTGTCGCTGAGCGAGGACCTGCCGGTGGCCGTGGTGATCGTGGACACCGAGGAGAAGGTGCGGGCGTTCCTGCCACAACTGGACGAGCTGGTCACCGAGGGGCTGGTCATCCTGGACGACTGCGAGGTACACCGTTACGCGGGCCGGCAGGAGGCGCGGTGAACTGGCTGCTGGTGGTCCTCGGCGCGACCGTCGGCGCCCCGCTGCGCTACCTCACCGACCGGTCCGTGCAGCGCCGGCACGACTCGGTCTTCCCGTGGGGGACGCTCGTGGTCAATGTGGCGGGCTGTCTGATCCTCGGCCTGGTCACGGGCGCGGTCACGGCGGGGGCCGCGTCGTCCGGTGCGCAACTGCTGCTCGGTACGGGGCTGTGCGGGGCGCTGACGACGTACTCGACGTTCAGCTACGAGACGCTGCGGCTGGCGGAGGACGGCGCCGGGTTCTACGCGCTGGCCAATGTGGCGGCGAGTGTGGTGGCCGGCCTCGGGGCGGTCTACGCGGGGGTGGCGGTGGCGGGGGCGGTGTGGCCGTAGGGCTCGCAGCGCCCCCCCCGTACCCGCTCGGTACCCCGGCAGGCAGGCCGGCAGGCCGGCCGGGCCCGGCCCGGTCAGGCGCCCGGGGCGTCCCCGGCGGGGGCGGTGAGGCCGAAGGGCAGCTCGGGCCGGGCGTCGGCGATCTCCAGCAGCCGGTTGTACTTGGCGACCCGCTCCCCGCGCGCCGGGGCCCCCGACTTGAGCTGCCCGCAGCCCGCGCCGACGGCCAGGTCGGCGATGAAGGTGTCCGTGGTCTCACCGGAGCGGTGGGAGACCATCTGGGTGTAACCGGCGCCCCGGCAGACGCCGATGGCGGCCATCGTCTCGGTGACGGTGCCGATCTGGTTCACCTTGATCAGCGCGGAGTTCCCGACGTTCCGGCCGATCGCCTCGGCGATGACCGCCGGATGGGTGACGAACAGGTCGTCGCCCATGAGCTGGACCCGGTCGCCCAGCCGCGCGGTCAGCCGCTCCCAGCCGGCCCAGTCGTCCTCGCCGAGACCGTCCTCGATGGACCAGACGGGAAAACGGTCCACGATCTCCTCGTACCGGTCGATGAGCTGGTCGGAGGTCAGCTCCTCGCCCGCGACCCGGTAACGGCCGTCCTCCGTACGGAGTTCGCTCGCCGCCGGGTCCAGCGCGATGGCCACGCCGTCGCGGCCGGGGGTGTATCCGGCGTCCGAGATGGCGGCGACCAGCTCCCGCAGTACATCCTCCGGCCGGTCGAGGGCGGGCGCGAAACCGCCCTCGTCGCCCAGCCCGACGGTGTGCCCCCCGGCGGCGAGCCGGGCCTTCAGCCGGGCGTACACCTCGGCCCCGGCGCGTACGGCCTCCGGCAGTCCGGCGGCACCGAGCGGGGCGATCATGAACTCCTGGAAGTCCAGGTTGTTGGCGGCGTGCACACCGCCGCTGACGACGTTGAAGTGCGGCACCGGCAGCAGCGCCGGCGCGCCCGCCAGGGCGGCGATGTGCTGCCACAACTCGCGGTCGTACTGCGCCGCCTCCGTACGGGCGGCGGCGAGCGAGACGCCGATGATCGCGTTGGCGCCCAGCCGGGACTTGTCCGGGGTGCCGTCGAGGTCGATGAGTGTGGCGTCCACCTCTTCGAGCGACGCGAAACGCTGGCCGGTGAGCGCCTGGGCGATCTCGCCGTTGACGTGGGCGACCGCCCGCCGCACACCCTGTCCGCCGTACCGTTCCTCGTCCCCGTCGCGCAGCTCGACGGCCTCCCGGGAACCGGTGGACGCCCCGGCGGGGACCCCGGCCCGCACCCGCAGCCCGCTGTCGGTCTCCAGGGTGACGACGAGAGTGGGCCTGGCGCGGGAGTCGAGGATCTCGACGGCGCGGAGGCGCGCGATACGGAGCACGGGGCGTCAGCCGCCGGTGCCGGTGTGGGGGCTGGTACCGAGGCCGGTGCCGGGGCGGACGGGGGCGGGGTGAGCGGGAGCGGGGGCGCCGGCGGAGCGCACGGCGCCGGGGTGCGCCACGGCGCGCGTCCGGGACGCCGCGATCTCCGCGTACGCCTGTTCGCGCCCCTCCCAGTGGGACCCCTCGACCGATTTGCCGGGCTCCAGTTCCTTGTAGACCTGGAAGAAGTGGGTGATCTCCAGCAGATCGAAGTCCGAGACATCGGTGATCTCCTGGAGCGCGGCCTGCCGGGGGTCGTCGGAGGGTACGCACAGGACCTTCTCGTCCGGACCCTGCTCGTCACGCATCATGAACATGCCGAGGGCGCGGCAGCGGATCACACAACCGGGAAAGGTCCGGTCGCCCACCAGCACCAGCGCGTCCAGCGGTTCACCGTCCCGACCCAGGGTGCCCTCGATGTAGCCGTAGTCGGCGGGATAGCGGGTGGCGGTGAACAGTGTCCGGTCGAGCCGGATGCGCCCGGCGGTGTGGTCCATCTCGTACTTGTTGCGCGACCCCTGCGGGATCTCCACGGTGACGTCGAACGCGGTCGGATCGGATGCCATGACAATCGCCTCCACCGGGAATCCGACCACGCATCGGGCCGGCCCGCAGCTCACGGGGCATTCGGGCGCACAGGCACGGCCCGGCGCGCGCCCCCGCGCCCGGCGCCCGCGCCCGGCGCCCGAGCCCCGCGCCCGAGCCCCGCGCCCGAGCCCCGCGCCCGCGCCCGGGTCCCGCGCCCGGGTCCCGCGCCCAGCGCCCGAGCCTCGCGCCCGCGCCCGGGTATCCGCCGCCGGACGATGCGCGTTGACGTGCGTTGACACGCGAGCGGCGGGGCGGCTGTAATGGTGCGCGTGTCGCGTGACACCGGCCAAAGAGCAGTGGGCCGGCCGGTGATCGGGCGAACACCTTCACCGAGGGACCACGCCATGAGTTCACACTCCGCGCCTCGCGACTGATCCGCGCCACCGGGCGCACCACGCGCCTCCAGCGCCGCGCCCCGAGCGCCGTCCCCGCAGGTCATCCCCGTCCTCGACGCACCGCATCGCATCGCATCGCACCGTGCCGTGCCGTGCTGCGCCGCGCCGCGCCGCGCCTCGTCGTGCCACGACGCGCCGGGCAGTGTTCCGGCGCCGTCACCGAGGACAGCCGTACCCACTTCTTCCGGAGAGCCCACACCACATGCCCAGGTCCTTCAACCACGCCGTCATCGAAGAGTTCCGCGCCCACGGCGGAAAGGTGGGCGGCCCCTTCGAGGGCGGCGACCTCCTCCTGCTGACCACCACCGGAGCGCGGTCGGGCGCCCGGCACACCGTGCCGCTCGGCTACGTCCGCGACGGCGAGCGGCTGCTGCTCGTCGCGTCGGCGGGAGGCGCGCACCACCACCCCGCCTGGTACCACAACCTGCTGGCCCACCCCGTGGTCACGGTGGAGATCGGCACCGAACGGTACGAGGCCGTCGCCGTCCCCGCCGAGGGCGCGCGGCGCGACCGCCTGATGCGGCGGGTCGTCCGCGTCGCGCCCGGATACGGCGACTACCAGGCCGCGACGTCCAGGGTGCTGCCGGTCGTGGTGCTGGAGCGCCCGCGACACGAGGAATCCGGCACACCAGGGGAGCCCGGAGACCGCACGGCGGCCCCGCGCGAGATCACCACCCTCGCGGACAAGCTGCTGGAGACGCACACCTGGCTGCGCGCGCAGCTGCGGTACGTACGCTCCGAGGCCGAGGCCCACCTCGCCGTGCGGGCGGCCCACCAGGGGCCCGGCGAACCGCCCGCGCCGGGGATCGGAATGCGGATCCGGCAGCACTGCCTGGCCTTCTGCGACGCCCTGACGTTCCACCACACCGGCGAGGACGCGTACATCTTCCCGGCGCTCGCGCACCACCACCCCCGGCTGCGCGACACACTCGACCGGCTCGGGGAGGAACACCGCACGATCGGACGGATGAAGGACGAGCTGATCGCCCTGCTGGCCGACGTCGGCACCGCTGCCCCTGATCGTTTCCGTGAGGAACTGGGCCGGATCACAAGGGAGTTGGAGGCGCACCTGGACTACGAGGAGGAGTCGCTGCTTCCCGCACTGGCGGAGGTCCCGTTCCCACCGACAGCACCCGCGGCGCCCGGGACACCGTCGGCACCGTGAGGTGACAGCCGACTCCCAGCGGGGGCGGCGTCGGAGGAGGAAAAGGAGGAGGAAGAGGAGGAGGAGGACCGGCCGGCCGGGTCGGTCCTCCGGGCCCGGTACGCCATCCACGCGGCGACCAGCGCGCCCGACACGTTGTGCCACACCGAGAACACCGCGGCGGGCAGCGCGGCCAGCGGGCTGAAGTGCGCGGTGGCCAGCGACGCGGCGAGCCCCGAGTTCTGCATACCGACCTCGAACGCCATGGCGCGGCTCGCGGGCGGCCCGAGCCGCGCCAGCTTCCCCGCGCCGTAGCCGAGCGCCAGCCCGAGACCGTTGTGCAGCACCACCGCGACGAACACCAGCAGCGCCGCCGACTTGATCGCCGCCGCGCTCCCCGCCACCACCACCGCGACGATCACCGCGATCGTCACCGCCGACAGCCACGGCAGCGCCCCCAGCACCCGGTCCACATACCGCCCCGCCAGCAGCCGAACCGCCAGCCCCGCCAGGACCGGGAGCAGCACCGTCTTCAGGATGTCGGAGACCATGGCCCCCGCGTCGACCGGCAGGAACTCACCCGCCAGCAGCAGTGTCAGCGGCGGTGTGACGAGGGGCGCGAGCACCGTCGACACCGTGGCCACCGACACGGACAGCGCCACATCGCCCCGCGCCAGATAGGTCACCACATTGGACGAGGTGCCACTCGGCGCACACCCGACCAGAATCACCCCCGCCGCCAACTGCGGCGGCAGCCCGAGCGCGTTGGCGATCAGCCAGCCCAGGCCGGGCATGATCACATAGTGCGCCACCAGCCCGAGCCCCACCGCCCAGGGGCGCCTGGCGACCCCCTGGAAGTCCTTCGGCGTCATGGTCAGCCCCATACAGAACATGACGACGCCCAGCAGGTACGGCACGGACGTCTTCCACTCCGCGAACGCCCCCGGCATCACCATCCCGAGCGCCCCTGCCACCAGCACCAGCACGGGAAACACCGTCACAGCCAGCCGAGCCGCCCGATCGGCGGCATCACGTCCGGCGGGGGACTCGTGTCCGTCTTCGCGTTCGCATTCGTTGTCAGATCCCACGGCGCGATGCAACGCCTCACGAGCGCGCTCCGCAACACCGTCTCGGCATATGACCACGGAGCCCCGCAAACCCGTCGCCCGGGGCATACGGTCCGGCCCGGCCGGCCCCTTGAGGAGAGCCGCGACGTCTCGTCGGCGATTCCGGAGAGGCACTGCCCCGGAGCGTGGAGCCACCGGAGCGTGGAGCCACCGGAGCGCGGAGCCACCGGAGCGCGCCGTCGGTCCGTTCCCCTGCTTCCGCCCCCCGAAGACCGACAGGGCCGCCGACCACGCCTCGAAGGCGGCGGCCGACGGCCCTGCGTCGCGCACTACCGGGAGAGTGCCCCGCTGCGCCGGGGAGCCGCTCCAGCGATTCAGCGGCTCTCCGGCTCGGGCCCTCCGGCTTAGATGTCGAAGTACAGCTCGAACTCGTGCGGGTGCGGGCGCAGCTGGATGGGGGCGATTTCCTTGGTGCGCTTGTAGTCGATCCAGGTCTCGATCAGGTCCGCCGTGAAGACGCCGCCCGCCTGGAGGTACTCGTTGTCCGCCTCCAGCGCGTCCAGGACGGCGGGGAGGGAGGTCGGGACCTGGGGGACGCCCGCGTGCTCCTCGGGGGCCAGCTCGTAGAGGTCCTTGTCGATCGGCTCGGCCGGCTCGATCTTGTTCTTGATGCCGTCGAGGCCCGCGAGCAGGAGCGCGGAGAAGGCCAGGTACGGGTTGGAGGACGGGTCCGGCGCGCGGAACTCGACGCGCTTGGCCTTCGGGTTGGAGCCCGTGATCGGGATGCGCATCGCGGCCGAGCGGTTGCGCTGCGAGTAGACCATGTTGACCGGGGCCTCGAAGCCGGGGACCAGGCGGTGGTACGAGTTGACCGTCGGGTTGGTGAAGGCCAGCAGCGACGGGGCGTGCTTGAGGATGCCGCCGATGTAGTAGCGGGCGGTGTCCGAGAGGCCCGCGTAGCCCTGCTCGTCGTAGAAGAGGGGGGTGCCGCCCTGCCACAGGGACTGGTGGACGTGCATGCCGGAGCCGTTGTCACCGAAGATCGGCTTGGGCATGAAGGTCGCGGTCTTGCCGTTGCGCCAGGCGACGTTCTTCACGATGTACTTGAAGAGCATCAGGTCGTCGGCCGCGGCGAGCAGCGTGTTGAACTTGTAGTTGATCTCGGCCTGGCCGGCGGTGCCCACCTCGTGGTGCTGCCGCTCGACCTGGAGGCCCGACGCCTCCAGCTCCAGGGAGATCTCGGCGCGCAGGTCGGCGAAGTGGTCGACCGGCGGGGCGGGGAAGTAGCCGCCCTTGTAGCGGACCTTGTAGCCGCGGTTGTCCTCGACCGCGCCGGTGTTCCAGGCGCCGGCCTCGGAGTCGATGTGGTAAAAGCCCTCGTTGGCGGTGGTGTTGAAACGCACGCTGTCGAAGACGTAGAACTCGGCCTCCGGGCCGAAGTACGCGGTGTCCGCGATGCCGGTGGAGGCGAGGTACGCCTCCGCCTTCTTGGCGATGTTGCGCGGGTCGCGGCTGTACTGCTCGCCCGTGATCGGGTCGTGGATGAAGAAGTTGATGTTCACGGTCTTGTCGCGGCGGAAGGGGTCCACCCGGGCCGTCGACAGGTCCGCGCGCAGCGCCATGTCCGACTCGTGGATCGCCTGGAAACCACGGATCGACGAGCCGTCGAAGGCCAGCTCCTCGCTCGGGTCGAACGCCTTCGCCGGGATCGTGAAGTGCTGCATCACGCCAGGCAGGTCGCAGAACCGGACGTCGACGAATTTCACGTCCTCGTCCGCGATGAACTTCTTGGCCTCGTCGGCGTTCTGGAACATCCAGCTCCTCCTCCTCCCGTCCCGGGGAGGGGCGGGGGTTATCGGTCGTGCGGCCAGTGCGGTGGCACACGCTGGACCCGACCATAGGTTTCCGGGATTTCTCCAGCATGACCCATTTGTTTCACCGAAGTTAACCAGCCAGGGCGTGCGCCGGGCGTACGACGGCTCCGCACCGCTACCCCCGTACCCCGTGGCCATGCCTGCCGCCGAGCCTGTTCCGCCCGTTCCGCCCCCGTTCCCCGTGCCCGGACACCCCCGCAGTACCGTGGTCGGGTGGATAACAGGCAAGCAATCGGATCGTGGCTCTCCGGACCGCGCGCGGCGGCCGAACAGATGGGCGTCGACTTCGGCTACCGGGGTGAACGGCTCGGTCTGCCGGAGCACGGGCCCGGCTCCGTCGCCCCCCTCGGCCGGCGCTTCGGCGCCCTGTTCGTGGACTGGGCGCTCTGCATGCTGATCGCATACGGGCTGCTCTCCGGCGGTGACTGGCAGGCGTCGGGGAACTGGGCGCTCGGCGTCCTGCTCGTCCTCAGCCTGCTCACCGTCGGGACGGTCGGCTTCACGCCCGGAAAGCGCCTCTTCGGCCTCCGGGTCATCGCGGAGAACGGGGGGCGGATCGGACCCGGCCGCGTCCTCGTCCGTACCGTACTGCTCTGCCTGGCCATCCCGGCGCTGGTCTGGGACCGCGACGGGCGCGGGCTGCACGACCGGCTCGCCCGCGCCGTACAGGTGCGGATCTGATCCGACCCGGGCCGACCCGTTGCGGGACGTGGGACGCCGCACACGGAACCCGGGACGTGGACGTAGGAGAGGGTGGCCCGGAACTCGCGTTCCGGACCACCCTCTTGTCACATACGTGTACGTGTGAAGGTCAGCGCGCCTTTCCGCCGCGCGGCATCCGCATGCCCTTCGGCATCGGGCCCTTCGGCAGCGGCATGTTGCTCATCAGGTCGCCCATCGCGCGCAGGCGGTCGTTGGCCGCCGTCACCTGCGGTCCGGCCAGGACGCGCGGCAGCTTCAGCATGGTCGTACGGACCTTCTTCAGCGGCACCTGGCCCTCGCCGTCACCGACGATGATGTCGTGCACCGGCACATCGATCACGATGCGCGCCATCCGCTTCTTCTCGGCGGCGAGCAGGCCCTTCACCCGGTTCGGGTTGCCCTCGCCGACCAGCACGATGCCCGCCTTGCCGACCGCCCGGTGGACGACGTCCTGGCTGCGGTTCATCGCGACCGCCGGCGTCGTGGTCCAGCCACGGCCCACGTTCTCCAGAACGGCCGCCGCAGCGCCCGGCTGGCCCTCCATCTGACCGAAGGCCGCGCGCTCGGCCCGGCGGCCGAAGACGATCGCCATCGCGAGGAACGCCAGGATGAACCCGAGGATGCCCAGATAGATGGGGTGGTTGATCAAGAAACCGATCGCGAGGAAGACACCGAAGGTGACGATTCCCACACCCGCGAGGATAAGTCCGACTTTCGAGTCGGCTTTCCGGGTCATCTTGTAGGTGAGGGCGATCTGCTTCAGTCGCCCCGTGTTCGCAGCAGTGTCTGCGTTTTCCTTCCTCGCCATACCCAGAAGTTTACGTGGCGTGGGAAGTGGCGTCCGACACCGCCTCCAGTAGATGCTGCGTCTCGACCCGGTCCCTGGCCCGGCTGCGGTCCTCCAGGACGGCCGTCCAGGCGTTGCGGCGCGCCGTGCGCTGGCCGCCGCCGAGGAGCAGGGTCTCCACCGCGCGCAGCGCGCCGGCGAGGGAGGGGAGCGGGGGCAGGACCGTGGCGGTGCGGGAGGCGGCTGCCACGGCCCGGGCCACGGAGCCCTCGGCCGGGACGCCCGCGGTGTGGTGCGCGGGGGAGTCCGCGGTGTGGTGAACGGGTCGTACCGGCGCGACCTGCATGGTGGCGGTCCCCTCGCAGAGATGAAGACGTGAGCGCGTGTGCGCGGTGCGTGAATCCAGGGTCACTCACTGGTGTTACCAGGGCGTGACCGACCGGTCAAACCCGAATGAAACCCTGACGCGGGTGCGGATCCGGGCCCGCGAACACCGACGCGGCCCGTGCCACCGCCCCTGCCTGCGGGGGAGTGTACGGGCCGCGTCATGCCATGAGTTACTGGCGGGTAATGGCTTGTGTTCGGATTCACACGGCCTGGGCTGCCACCGCCGCGCCCCGCCGCTCGTTCGCCTGCTGGTAGAGCCGGCCCGCGCGGTACGAGGAACGCACCAGGGGACCCGACATGACGCCCGAGTAGCCGATCTGGTCGGCCTCCTCCTTCAGCTCCACGAACTCCTGCGGCTTCACCCAGCGCTCGACCGGGTGGTGCCGGGGCGACGGCCGCAGATACTGCGTGATCGTGATCAGCTCGCATCCGGCGTCGTGCAGCTGCCGCAGCGCGTCGCTGACCTCGGCGCGCTCCTCGCCCATGCCCAGGATCAGGTTGGACTTGGTGATCAGCCCCGCCTCACGGGCACGGGTGATCACTTCGAGGGAGCGCTCGAACCGGAAACCGGGGCGGATGCGCTTGAAGATGCGCGGCACCGTCTCGACGTTGTGCGCCAGCACCTCCGGGCGGGACGAGAACACCTCGGCCAGCTGCTCGGGCACGGCGTTGAAGTCGGGGATGAGCAGCTCGACCTTGGTGTGACCGCTCTCGCGGTCCGCCGTCAGGGCGTGGATCTGACGCACGGTCTCCGCGTACAGCCAGGCACCGCCGTCCTCCAGGTCGTCCCGGGCGACACCGGTGATCGTGGCGTAGTTCAGGTCCATCGTGACGACGGACTCACCCACCCGGCGCGGCTCGTCGAGGTCCAGCGCCTCCGGCTTCCCGGTGTCGATCAGACAGAAGTCACAGCGCCGGGTGCACTGCTCACCGCCGATGAGGAAGGTCGCCTCGCGGTCCTCCCAGCACTCGAAGATGTTGGGACAGCCGGCCTCCTGGCAGACCGTGTGCAGTCCCTCGCTCTTCACGAGTTTCTGGAGCTGCTGGTACTCGGGCCCCATCTTCGCCCGGGTCTTGATCCACTCGGGCTTGCGCTCGATGGGGGTCTGGCTGTTCCGGACCTCCAGGCGCAGCATCTTGCGTCCGTCGGGTGCGACAGCGGACACGTCCGGCACCTCTCTCTGCTGGCGCGGCATTCGATTCTTCGGCGAACACCAGGTTACGCCCGTTATTTGCGTGGCATTACGTCTGGCCAACCCGTGGCCGATGGGGCGCATTCCCCCGGCGTTCGCGCCGAGGGACGCGGGGCTCCGGCGGCTACGCTCTCGCGCGCTCCGGCTCGTACTCCCGGCGTGACCCCGGAGCGCCACCCGGAGCGTGCGCGGGCGCGCCCCCGGCCGGGTCCGAGGCGCCGGGCGGAGTCCCCGGCGGGGCCGCGGCCGGGCGCTCCCGCACGATCTCGCGCGGCTTCGGGTCCGCCTGCTCCAGCACCTCCCGCAGATGCTTCTCCAGGACGGGAACGACCTCCCCGACCGTCACCTCACGGCCCAGCTCGTACGAGAGCGAGGTCACGCCCGCGTCCCGGATGCCGCACGGCACGATCCGGTCGAACCAGGTGTTGTCCGGGTTCACGTTCATGGCGAAGCCGTGCATCGTCACCCCCTTGGCCACCCGGATGCCGATCTGGGCCAGCTTGCGGTCCTCGCGGCGCTGCCCGGCGTTGGAGGGGGCGTACTCCGGCCCGTTCAGCCTCGGGTCGAACTCCTCGTCCACCGCCCGGGGATCGAAGTCCAGCGTCAGCCCGCCCACCGCCGGCCGCTCCGCCACCGGGTCACCGAGCACCCACACCCCGCTGCGGCCCTCGACCCGGGTGGTCTCCAGACCGAAGTCCGCGACCGTACGGATCATGGCCTCTTCGAGGCGGCGGACATGCGCGACCACATCGACGGGGCGCGGCAGCTTGAGGATCGGGTAACCCACCAGCTGACCGGGGCCGTGCCAGGTGATCTTCCCGCCCCGGTCCACATCCACGACCGGGGTGCCGTCCAGCGGGCGCTCACTGTCCACCGTGCGCCGTCCCGCCGTGTAGACGGGGGGATGTTCCAACAGCAGACAGGTGTCCGGGATCTCGTCGGCGAAGCGGGCCGCGTGCACCCGGCGCTGCTCCTGCCATGCCTCCTGGTACTCGACGCTGTCCGCGCCGAACCCCAGATGGATGTACCGCAGCTCACTCACGCCCGTGCCTCCCTCGCCACTCCACCGCGCGCCACAAGCGCCCCCGCCACTGTACGGCGGCCCCCGCCGGGACGGCCGGGCAGGTGGTCCCGGGCAGCTCAGGAAGGGGCCGGTCACACCGGGGTCAGTGGCGTCGGCGCTGCTCACACGATCGAATGAACGTTGGGCAAAGGTAGTGGCCGGAGCGGTCGTGGCTACTAAATTCGCGCCGTTCCATGAGGGCTGCTCCCCGGGCCCGGAAGGCAGGAGACCGAACAGCTGATGTCGGAACGACCTCCGCAGCGCATTCCCAACCGCCAGCTCGCCGCACTCATCTCGGAAGCCGGATTCTCCAACGCGGGGCTCGCCCGGCGGGTGGACCAACTCGGCCTGGAGCACGGCCTCGATCTCCGGTACGACAAAACCTCGGTGACGCGCTGGCTGCGCGGACAGCAGCCACGCGGCACCACGCCCGCACTGATCGCCGAGGTCTTCACCCGCCGGCTCGGCCGCCGGCTCTCCGCCCAGGACCTGGGACTGGACGCCTGCGCCCCCGTCTACGCGGGGCTCGAATTCGCGTCCAGCCCGGAGGAGGCCGTCGACATCGTCGGCGGCCTGTGGCGCAAGGACTCCGGCAGCCACAGCGAACTCCGCAAGATCGCCTTCACCCCGGCGGGGCTGGTCGTACCCAGCCGCGACTGGCTCATCGGCCGTCCCGACGAACGGGTCGGCCACCCGGGTCCGCCCGCCGCGCGCGGCGGCGCCCGGGTGCCCGCCCAGGGGCGTACGACGGCGAACGCCGGCCTCGGCCCCCCGGCGGGCCGCGGGAGCCCGGCGGGGACGAAGAGTCCCGCCGCCCCCGCCCCTCCCGCGCTCCCCGTCGTCCCCAGACAGCGCACCGAACGCGCCGCCGGGCAGAAGGTCACCCCCGGCGATATCGAAGCCCTGCGCTCGGTCGGCGACCTCTTCCGCACCCTCGACCAGGCGTACGGCGGCGGCCACGCCCGGCAGGCCCTCATCCGTTACCTGGAACACGAGGCCGAACCCATGCTGCGCGGCACCTACGGCGAGACCACCGGCCGCAGACTCTTCGCCGCCGCCGCCGATCTGACCCGGCTGGCCGGCTGGACCTCGTACGACATCGCCGCGCACGGCCTCGCCCAGCGCTACTTCGTCCAGGCGCTGCGGCTCTCCCAGGCGGCCGGCGACCGCGCGTACGGCTCGTACGTCCTGATCACCATGAGCCGCCAGGCCGTCTACCTCGGCCACGGCCGGGAGGCCGTCCAACTGGCCCGCGTCGCCCAGCAGGGCATCGGCGCCTCCGCGCCCCCGGTCGTCCAGGCGCTGCTGCACTCGGCGGAGGCTCGCGGCCACGGCGTGCTCGCCGACGCCCGCGCCTGCACATCGGCGCTCGTACGGGCCGAACGCGCCCTGGAGGCGGCGCGGCCGGGCGACGACGTACCGTACTGGGCGCGCTTCTTCGACGAGGCGCAGCTCGCGGACGAGTTCGGGCACTGCCACCGCGACCTCCAGCAGTACCGCAGCTGCGTGCAGCACGCCGAACGCTCCCTCCGGCTGCGGGCCCCCGCCTTCGCGCGCAGCCGCCTCTTCTGCCGCGTCGTGCTCGCCTGCGGCCGGCTGGGCCTCGGTGAGCTGGAACAGGCGTGTCTGCTGGGCGCTGAGGCGGCGCAGCAGGCCACCGAGATGCGGTCCGCCCGCGCCGTGGAGTACGTACGGGACTTCGAACGGCGGCTGGAGCCCTACCGCAACGCGACGGCCGTACGGACCTACCGCGAACGGGTCGCGGCGATCGGCTGACCGCAGTTGAGCCGGTCCCGTCCGGAGGAAGTCGACGCCCCGGACGGGGCCGGAGTCCTGATTACGCCGCGGCCGTCAGCGGCATCGGCTCCCGCGCCGCCCGTACCCCCAGGTCCCGCAGGATCGCGTGCGCGGCACGGCGGCCCGAGAACAGCGCGCCCTGAACCGTGTTGGTGTCCCGGTGGTCACCGCACACGTACAGCCCGGACAGCAGCCTCACCGGCCGGCGCAGATCGTGCGGCGGCGCCATCGCGGGCACCGCCTCCGGGTCGTGATGGACCGCCAGCAGCTCCCACCCGTCCGTCGGCGTCCCGTACAGCCGCGCCAGATGCGCGCGCACCGCACCGTCCAACTCGGCCGCCGGTCCGGGCGGTCCGAGCACCGTCGACGAGATCAGCACCCTGCCCCCCGGCGCACGCGAGGGGTCGACCGCGCTCATCACGGCGGTGTGCGCGACCGGCCCGCTCCGGTCCGCGTCCAGCAGCAGCGCCGGGTCCGTCAACGGGGCGGTGGGCGCCGTGTGGTGGAGCACCGTCACGGCGTGGAAATCCGGCACCCGCAACCCGGGCAGCAGCTCGGCGGCGGCCCGCCCGCCCGTCGCCAGGACGAGCGAACGGCAGCCGATCTCGCCGTGCTCCTTGGTCGTGACGGTGTTGATCGACGCGTCCGTCACACAGACATCCGTACGGACCGTGCCCTCCGGCAGCGTCCGCGCCAGCAACTCCGGCAGCGTGGCGGCGCCGCCCGCCGTGACACACAGCCTGCCCCGCGCGAACGCCCGCAGCGCGAGATCCGCGCACCGGCTCGACGTACGGAGATCCGGGTCGCACAGCAGCGCGGACAGCAGCGGGCGGACAAAGCTGTTGACCGTGCGCGCGGGCAGCCCCCGGGCGGACAGCGCCTCCAGCGCCGTGCGTTCCGGCCGGGCCAGCAGCCGGTCGGTCGGCGTCGCCGCGAGGCGGCCGAGGGCCGCGCTCAGCCGGGCCTGGTCGAGCGCGCCGCCGAGCGGGGGGCGGGGGGCGCTCGCGAGGGCGCGTGCCACGGTGAGTGCGCTCCGTGCGCTCCCGACGGCTCCCGTGCGGTAGTTGCGGCCGTCACTGTGCACGAGGACGCCCGGCGAGAACATCCGGACGTTGGCGCCCTCCAGCCCCGGTGTACGCAGCAACTCCGGATACGAGGTGGTGAGCAGCCGCCCGCCCCGGTCGAGCCGGAACCCGTCCACCTCGTCGGTGGCCATGCGCCCGCCGACGCGAGGGGCAGCCTCCAGGACCGAGACGGTGACGCCCGCGCTGGTCAGATGATGAGCGGCGGACAGACCGGCGAGGCCCGCTCCGATGATGACGACGTCCGCGTGGTGCGTGGTGCGGTGCGCGTTACTGATGGCGGTGCTGAGCACGAGCCCCTCCCGAGGTCGGCGCGGCTGGTGAGGCGGCGGGCGAGGGCGGATGCCCGCACCGGGCCCCTGGAACGCCCGAGTCCACGCCGAGACTAGGGAGCGAAAGGGGGCGTCGCGGACGCGCGCGGGCGGGGTCACCGATGCATGGGGGGTGCGTGGCCGTCTGGCGACGGCGGGGGGTGGGGGTGCGGTGGGTGGTGGTGCGGGTCCGCCGTGGTGTGCGGGGGCCGGGGGCTCCGGAGGCGCATGTCCGGACGGCATGATGTACGGCGCGCGCGGGTCGTCGTGTCCGTACGGGTGCGTCATGCGCCACACATCACGCTTTATCGTCCGGACACCCACCTCCTGCGCCGCCGACCCCCTCCCGCCCGGCGGGCCCGCACCACCACCGCCTCCCTCAACCCGCACCCGAGCACCGGCCCCCGCCAAAAACCCGTTCGGCGAAGCTAGACCGCCGAACGCACCGCCTCGGCCACCGTCGGGAACGCGAAGGTGAAACCCGACTCCAACAGCCGCGTCGGCAGGACGCGTTGGCTGCCGAGGATGTCCTCCGAGAGGTCCCCCAGCGCCAGGCGCAGCGCGGCCGCCGGGACCGGGAGGAGGGCCGGGCGGTGGAGGACGTGGCTCATCGCGGCCGTGACCTCGCGGTTCGTGACGGGGTGCGGGGCCGTGAGGTTGACCGGGCCCTCCAGAGTGTCCGTGTCGATGAGGTGGCGCAGCGCGGCGACCTCGTCGTGGAGGGCGATGAAGCTCCAGTACTGGTGCCCGTCGCCGAGCCGGCCGCCCAGGCCCGCGCGGAACAGCGGGAAGAGGCGGCCCCAGGCGCCCCCGGCGGCCGAGACGACCAGGCCGGTGCGGGCGAAGACGGTGCGTACGCCCGCTTCCTCGGCCGCCAGCGCGGCCTCCTCCCACTCGACGCACACGCCGGGCAGGAACCCGTCGCCGGGGGGCGCGCTCTCGTCGACCTGGCGGTCCCCGGTGTAGCCGTAGAAGCCGATCGCGGAGCCGGAGACCAGTACCCGGGGCGGGGCGTCGAGGGAGGCGATGGCCTCGGCGAGGGTGGCGGTGCCGAGGACCCGGCTGTCGCGGATCTCCTTCTTGTACGCCTCGGTCCAGCGGCGGCCGGCGATGCCGGCGCCGGCGAGGTGGACGACAGCGTCGGTGCCGTTGAGGGCACGGGTGTCGACGTGCTGGCTCTCGGGGTCCCAGGTGACCTCGTCGGCCGCCCGGGCGGGGCGGCGCACCAGGCGGATCACCTCGTGGCCGTCCGCGCGCAGGGAGCGTACAAGTGCCGTACCGATGAGCCCGGTGGAACCGGTGACCGCGATCCTCATGGGTCCCATCCTGCCCCTCCCGGACCGCATGGCACAGTTGCGCCATGGCTGTCCCGCAGATTCGTCCCGCGGTCCGTGCCGACGACGACGCCCTGAGCCTGCTCGACCGGGCGTCCTGGTCGCCGTTGCACACGGTGACCCCCCGGCCGGCCCCGCCGTTCGGGCCCTTCTTCGACGCGTCGCATCCGCCGGAGGAGTTCCTGGTGGCGGAGGCGGTGCCGGGAGGCGGCCGGGGCGAGGAGGCGGTCGCCGGGTACATCCGGGTGGCCAGGCCCCTGCGGCTCGTCAGCAACGCGCACGTGCGGCAGATACAGGGCCTGGCGGTCCACGACTGGGCGCGCGGTCGGGGCGTGGGGCGGGCCCTGCTGCGCGCGGGGGCGCTGCACGCGCGCAATCAGGGGGCGCGGCGGCTGACGTTGCGGGTGCTGGGGCACAACGCTCCGGCGCGCGGGCTGTACGAGTCGGAGGGCTTCGTCGTCGAGGGGGTGCTGCGCGGTGAGTTCCTGCTGGAGGGCGCCTATGTGGACGACGTGTGCATGGCACTGTCGCTGACCGATTGAGCAGGTGCGGCGCGCCCCGGCGGGCTCACTCCGGGCCGAATCGTTCCGACAGCCGGGGGAACCGCTCCGCCAGCGCCGCCTCGTTCTCGAAGTCCAGCGGTGTGCCCGTGGGCTCGGCGGGCTGCGCGGCGATGCCCAGGGCGGGGGCCACCACGCCGGTCAGCTGCTCGTACGCCTCGTCCGCCGCGTAGCCGAGTTCCTCGCCGTCCCCGTCGACCCGCTCGTCGAAGTCGTCCAGCAGCTCCGCGAGGCTGTCGGGGTCGTGCACCGCGCCCTCGAAGATCTCGCGGCCCTGCCCGATGAGCCAGCAGCGGAAGTAGTCGAAGGCGTCGTCGCTCGCGCCGTCGAGGAGTACGGCCGCCGCGCCCCACAGATCCCAGTGGTACGCGCGGTTGTAGCGGGACTCGAAGTGGCGCGCGAAGTCCAGTACGGAGTCGGGGTCGAGCTGGAGCAGTCGCTCGACCAGCAGATCGGCATGGTCCTCGGGGTCGCCGTCGGCGGCCTCGCGGGTCGTGTCGATGATCTCCCAGAACTCCGTCTCGTCCATCACGGGTCAAGCATCCTGCCTGGCGGAGGGCCGCGCACGCGGAGTCGCCGTTTCGTAGGGGTATGTGTGGATACGGTGCCACCCGCTCAGCCGTACAGGGCTCTCATCCGGTCAGCCGTCGCCGCGAAACGGGCGCGCAGCGAGGCCGGTTCCAGGACTTCGGCCTCCGGGCCCAGCGCGAGCAGCTGGCCGTACGCGACGTCCAGCGACTCGACGGGCAGGACCACGGTGAGCCAGTCCGTCCCGTCCGGGGCGTTCGCCGCTTCGACGGCTTCCCGGGCGGCTGCCCGGTCGGTGACGTGCGGCAGCCGGTGGACGCCTTCGGGGGAGAGCCGCAGGAGGACCTCCGTCCGCAGCAGTGAGCGGGCGAACTCGGCGGACCGTTCCTCCCAGAACGCGGGGAGATCGAAGGACTCATCCCTGGAAAAACGTTCCTGCAAGATTTCCGCGCTGGTGAACCGGTCGATCCGGTAGACCCGGAAGGTCTCTTCGACACCGGCGCACAGATACCAGACGCCCGCCTTGAGCACCAAGCCGTACGGGGCCAGCTCCCGCTCCGCCTCCGTGTCCCGGCGCGCGTAGCGCGTGCGGAGCAGCCGGTCGCTCCAGACGGCCTCGGCGACCACCGGGAGCAGCTCGGGCGTGCGGGGCTCCTGGTACCAGCCGGGCGCGTCCAGATGGAAGCGCCGCGCCGCCGAGTCCGGCGCGTCGCGCAGCGACGGCAGCAGCGCCGCCGACACCTTGAGCCGGGCCGCCGACGACGCGTCCTGGAGCCCCATCTCGCGCAGCGCGCCCGGCAGCCCGGACAGGAACAGCGCCTCGGCCTCGCCGCGCGCCAGCCCGGTCAGCCGGGTGCGGTAGCCGCCCACCAGGCGGTACCCGCCGCTCCTGCCCCGGTCCGCGTAGACCGGCACGCCGGCCTCGGAGAGCGCCTGGGCGTCCCGGGTGATGGTCCGCTCGGAGACGTCGAGTTGGCGGGCCAGTTCACCCGCGGTCATGGAGTGTCTGGACTGGAGCAGGAGCACCATTTTGATCAGCCGGGCAGCACGCATGTCTCCATGATGCAGGGAGCCCCTGACACCGGGTGACAGGGGCTCCTTGAGCTGGTATAGGGGCCGGACGGGCCCCGCGGGTCCGGAGAAGGGACCCGCGGGACGGACCGGGCGGCCCCGGCGCGGTCAGAGACCGTAGCGCTCGCGTGCCTCCAGGACCCGCTCCGGCTTGACCTCGCCGCGGCGGGCCAGCTGCGCCAGCGCCGCGACCACGATCGACTGCGCGTCGACACCGAAGTGGCGGCGGGCCGCCTCGCGGGTGTCGGAGAGGCCGAAGCCGTCCGTACCGAGCGAGGAGTAGTCCTGCTCGACCCACTGGCTGATCTGGTCCGGGACCTGACGCATCCAGTCGCTGACCGCGAGCACCGGGCCCGGCGCGCCGGACAGCGCGCGCGTCACGTACGGCACCCGCTCCTCGCCGCGCAGCAGCGCCGCGTCGGCCTCCAGCGCGTCCCGGCGCAGCTCCGTCCAGGAGGTGGCGGACCAGACGTCGGCGCTCACGCCCCAGTCGGCGGCCAGCAGCTCCTGGGCCTCAAGGGCCCAGTGGATCGCCGTACCGGAGGCCAGCAGCTGGGCGCGGGGGGCGTCGGCGGCGGCCGGGGTGCCCTCCTTGAAGCGGTACAGGCCCTTGACGATGCCCTCCTCGACGCCTTCCGGCATCGCGGGCTGCGGCATCGGCTCGTTGTAGACCGTCAGGTAGTAGAAGACGTTCTCGGCCTCGGGGCCGTACATCCGGCGCAGCCCCTCCTTGACGATCACCGCGATCTCGTACGCGAACGCCGGGTCGTAGTTGAGCGACGCCGGGTTGGTGGACGCGATCAGGTGCGAATGGCCGTCCGCGTGCTGGAGGCCCTCACCCGTCAGGGTCGTACGGCCCGCCGTGGCGCCGACGATGAAGCCCTTGCCGAGCTGGTCGGCGAGCTGCCACATCTGGTCGCCGGTGCGCTGCCAGCCGAACATCGAGTAGAAGATGTAGAAGGGGATCATCGTCTCGCCGTGCGTCGCGTACGACGTGGAGGCGGCGATGAAGTCCGCCATGGAGCCGGCCTCGGTGATCCCCTCGTTGAGGATCTGGCCGTCCTTGGCCTCCTTGTAGTACATGATCTGGTCGCGGTCGACCGGGTCGTACGTCTGGCCCAGCGGCGAGTAGATGCCGGCCGACGGGAACAGCGCCTCCATACCGAAGGTGCGCGCCTCGTCGGGGACGATGGGGACCCAGCGCTTGCCGGTCTCCTTGTCCCGCATCAGGTCCTTCATCAGGCGCACGAAGGCCATGGTCGTCGCCACGGACTGCTTGCCGGAGCCCTTGTAGACCGCCTGGAACGGCTTCTCGGACGGCTCGGGCAGCGCCACCGCGTGCACCCGGCGGGCCGGGGCGGGACCGCCCAGCTCCGCGCGGCGCTCCTGGAGGTAGCGCACCTCGGGGGAGTCGGCGCCGGGGTGGCCGTACGGCACCAGGCTCTCGTCCAGCTTCGAGTCCGGGATCGGCAGGTCGAGCAGGTCGCGCATGGCGCGGAACTGCTCCCCGGAGAGCTTCTTCATCTGGTGGTTGGCGTTGCGCGACTCGAAGCCGGCGCCGAGCGTGTAGCCCTTCACCGTCTGCGCGAGGATCACCGTCGGCGCGCCCTTGTGGGCGAGGGCCGCGCGGTAGGCCGCGTACACCTTGCGGGCCTCGTGGCCGCCGCGCGAGGTGAAGAAACACTCCGCGATCTTCGAGTCGGGCAGCAGCTTCGCCAGCTCGATCAGGGCCGGGTCGACGCCGAAGAAGTGCTCACGGATGTAGGCGACGTCGCGGGTCGCGTACGTCTGGAACTGCGCGTCCGGTACCTGGCGCAGCCGGCGTACCAGCGCGCCCGTGGTGTCCAGGGCGAACAGCTCGTCCCAGGCGGAGCCCCACAGCGACTTGACGACATTCCAGCCGGCGCCCCGGAACTGGGCCTCCAGCTCCTGCACGATCTTGAAGTTGGCGCGGACGGGACCGTCGAGGCGCTGGAGGTTGCAGTTGATGACGAACGTCAGGTTGTCCAGCTGCTCGCGCGAGGCGAGGGCGAGGGCCGCCGTCGACTCCGGCTCGTCCATCTCGCCGTCACCGAGGAACGCCCAGACGTGCGAGTTGGAGGTGTCCTTGATGGAGCGGTTGGTCAGATACCGGTTGAAGCGCGCCTGGTAGATCGCGGAGAGCGGACCCAGGCCCATCGAGACGGTGGGGAACTCCCACAGCCAGGGCAGCCGCCGGGGGTGCGGGTACGAGGGCAGGCCCTTGCCGCCCGACTCCTGGCGGAAGTGGTCGAGGTCCGTCTCGGTCAGCCGGCCGTCGAGGAAGGCGCGGGCGTAGATGCCGGGGGAGGCGTGGCCCTGGATGTACAGCTGGTCGCCGGAGCCGTCCCCCTCCTTGCCGCGGAAGAAGTGGTTGAAGCCCGTCTCGTACAGCCAGGCGGCCGAAGCGAAGGTGGCGATGTGCCCGCCGACGCCGTAACGGGCGCCTCGGGTGACCATGGCCGCCGCGTTCCAGCGGTTCCAGGCGGTGATCCGGGATTCCATCTCCAGGTCGCCGTCGAACGCGGGCTCGGCGGCGGTCGGGATGGTGTTGACGTAATCCGTCTCCAGCAGCGCCGGTACCGGGACCCCGGCCGTTCCTGCGTGCTGGAGGGTGCGCCGCATCAGGTACGCGGCACGGTGCGGGCCGGCGTGCTCGGTGACGGCGTCGAGCGAGGCCGCCCACTCGGCGGTCTCCTCGGCATCACGGTCCGGGAGCTGGTCCAGCTCGCTCGGAAGTTTGCCTACGGGGTCGGGCATGGTCGCCGCCTTCCGGACAGGAGGGGGGTGGAGAAATGGCCTTGTCTGGCAGGACAGGGCGACGGGCTGGGTGCAGCCCGTCGTCGACTGTAAGTCGTTGATCGATGATCGATCAAAGGGTTGAGGGGTAAAACTTCTCGAACTCAATGAATTGGCATCCCGTGCCGTGATAGTGGGCACCGAGTGACCAGGGAGAAGTCATTCCAGAAGGGGCATTTCAGGCACGCGGTGCACATCCGAGCACATGGTCCTTCACCAGTGCGCCGATGCCGGGGTCCCGCCGTCGGAACGCCTCGACCAGCTCCTGGTGCTCCTCGGCGTACGACTTCTGCACGGTGCCGAGCCAGCGGATCGACAGCGCGGTGAAGACCTCGATGCCCAGCCCCTCCCAGGTGTGCAGCAGGACGCCGTTCCCGGCGGCCCGCACCAGCTCCCGGTGGAAGCCCACGGTGTGCCGCACCTGGGCGGTGCCGTCGGCCCGGCTGTCCGCCGTGTACAGCGCGGTCACGTGCGGCACCAGCGCGGAGCAGTCCGCCGCGAGGCGCTCGGCCGCCAGCTCGGCGGCGATCTGTTCGAGGCCGGCCCGTACCGGGTAGCTCTCCTCCAGATCGGCCGCGGTCAGATTCCGGACCCGGACGCCCTTGTTCGGCGCCGACTCGATCAGCCGCAGGCTCTCCAGCTCGCGCAGGGCCTCGCGTACGGGCGTCTGGCTGACCTGGAGCTCGGTCGCTATCCGCCGCTCCACGATCCGCTCACCCGGCTTCCACCGGCCGCTGACGATCCCTTCCACGATGTGCTCGCGGATCTGTTCGCGCAGCGAGTGGATGACGGGCGGACTCATGAGGGCGCTCCTCGGGGGCGGCGGTCGATGGACAACGATACGGCGGCGCCCCCGCCCGGAGGAGATTCCGGGCGGGGGCGCCGTTGCCGTACGGGGTGCCTGCTGGCGTTCCTGGTGAGCCCTACAGGCCGAGCTCGACCTCGAACTCGCCGGCTTCGAGGATCGCCTTGACCGCCGTCAGGTAGCGGGCGGCGTCGGCGCCGTCCACCAGACGGTGGTCGTAGGAGAGCGCGACATAGGTCATGTCGCGCACCGCGATGGTCTCGCCGAGGTCCGGGTGGTTGATGACCACGGGACGCTTGACGGTGGCACCGATGCCCAGGATGGCGACCTGGTTCGGCGGCACGATGATCGTGTCGAACAGCGCGCCGCGCGAGCCGGTGTTGCTGATGGTGAAGGTCGCGCCGGCCAGGTCGTCCGGGGTGATCTTGCTCGCCCGGACGGCCGCCGCCAGCTCCGCGGTCTTCTTGGAGATGCCGGCGATGTTCAGGTCGCCGGCGCCCTTGATGACCGGGGTCATCAGACCCTTCTCGGAGTCCACGGCGATGCCGATGTTCTCCGAGTCGAAGTACGTGATGGTGCCCTCGTCCTCGTTGATCCGGGCGTTGATGACCGGGTGGGCCTTCAGCGCCTGGGCCGCCGCCTTGACGAAGAACGGCATCGGGGACAGCTTGACGCCCTCACGGGCGGCGAAGGAGTCCTTCGCCTGCGCGCGCAGCCGCATCAGCTTGGTGATGTCCACCTCGACCACGGAGGTCAGCTGGGCCTGCGTGTGCAGCGCCTTCATCATGTTCTCGCCGATGACCTTGCGCATCCGGGTCATCTTGACGGTCTGCCCGCGCAGCGGGGACGCCTCCAGCTTCGGCGCCTTCGGCGCGGCGGCCGGAGCCGCGGCGGCGGGGGCCTGCGCCTTGGCGGCCTCGGCCTTGGCGTTCTCGGCGGCGGTGATGACGTCCTGCTTGCGGATACGGCCGCCGACGCCGGTGCCCTTGACGGTGCTCAGGTCGACCGCGTTCTCGGAGGCGAGCTTGCGGACCAGCGGCGTGACGTACGCGCCGTCGTCACCGGCGGTCGCGGCCGGAGCCGGGGCCGGGGCGGCGGGCTGGGCCGGCGCGGGCGCCGGGGCCGCGGGGGCGGCCGGAGCGGCGGCGGGCGCGGCCTGGACCGGCGCGGGGGCCGGAGCGGCGGCCGGGGCCGGGGCCGGAGCGGCGGCCGGGGCCGGAGCCGGGGCGGGGGCCGGAGCCGGTTCCGGGGCGGGGGCCGGGGCCTCCTGAGCCGGAGCGGGCGCGGCCGGTGCCGGGGCGGCGGGGGCGGCCGGAGCGGCACCCGGAGCACCGATCACGGCCAGCTTGGCGCCGACCTCGGCGGTCTCGTCCTCGCCGACCACGATCTCCAGCAGCACACCGGCGACCGGGGCGGGGATCTCGGTGTCGACCTTGTCGGTGGAGACCTCCAGAAGCGGCTCGTCCTCCGCGACCTCCTCGCCGACCTCCTTCAGCCACCGGGTGACGGTGCCCTCGGTGACCGACTCGCCCAGCGCGGGCAGCGTGACGTCGGTACCGGAGGCGCCACCGGCCGGGGCGGCGGCGGGGGCGGGCTCGGCGGCCGGAGCCGGAGCGGCGGGGGCCTCGGCGGCGGGCGCGGGGGCGGGCTCGGCGACGGCCGGGGCGGGCGCCGGAGCGGCCTCCGTCGGCTGGGCCGCCTCGTGGCCGCCCGTACCGTCGTCGATGATCGCCAGCTCGGAGCCGACCTCGACGGTCTCGTCCTCGGCGACCTTGATGGAGGCCAGGACACCCGCGGCCGGGGCCGGGATCTCGGTGTCGACCTTGTCGGTGGAGACCTCGAGCAACGGCTCGTCGGCCTCCACGCGCTCACCCTCGGCCTTCAGCCAGCGGGTGACAGTGCCCTCGGTGACGCTCTCGCCGAGCGCCGGCAGGGTTACGGAAACCGCCATGGTTTCAGTTGCTCCTAACAGATGTGCGGAAGTGGTCGTCGTCGCGCCCGGACTGAAGCATCAGTCGTGGGAGTGCAGCGGCTTGCCGGCCAGGGCCAGGTGGGCCTCGCCGAGCGCCTCGTTCTGGGTCGGGTGGGCGTGGATGAGCTGCGCGACCTCGGCCGGCAGAGCCTCCCAGTTGTAGATCAGCTGTGCTTCGCCGACCTGCTCGCCCATACGGTCACCGACCATGTGGACGCCGACCACGGCGCCGTCCTTCACCTGGACGAGCTTGATCTCGCCGGCGGTCTTGAGGATCTTGCTCTTCCCGTTGCCCGCGAGGTTGTACTTGAGGGCGACGACCTTGTCCGCGCCGTAGATCTCCTTGGCCTTGGCCTCGGTGATGCCGACGGAGGCGACCTCGGGGTGGCAGTAGGTCACCCGGGGCACGCCGTCGTAGTCGATCGGAACGGTCTTCAGACCGGCCAGCCGCTCGGCGACGAGGATGCCCTCGGCGAAGCCGACGTGCGCGAGCTGGAGGGTCGGGACGAGGTCGCCGACGGCGGAGATCGTCTCCACGTTCGTCCGCATGTACTCGTCGACGACGACATAGCCGCGGTCCATCGCGACGCCCTGCTCCTCGTAGCCGAGGCCCTGCGAGACCGGGCCGCGGCCGATCGCGACCAGCAGCACCTCCGCCTCGAAGGTCTTGCCGTCGGCCAGGGTGACCCGGACGCCGGTCTCGGTGTACTCGGCCTTCTCGAAGAACGTGCCGAGGTTGAACTTGATGCCGCGCTTGCGGAAGGCGCGCTCCAGCAGCTTGGAGCTGTTCTCGTCCTCCAGCGGCGCGAGGTGCTTGAGACCCTCGACGATCGTCACGTCCGTCCCGAAGGACTTCCACGCGGAGGCGAACTCCACGCCGATGACGCCGCCGCCCAGGATGATCGCGGACTGCGGGACCCGGTCCAGGGTCAGCGCGTGGTCCGAGGAGATGATCCGGTTGCCGTCGATCTCCAGACCGGGCAGCGACTTCGGTACGGAACCGGTCGCGAGCAGCACGTGACGGCCCTGGACCCGCTGGCCGTTCACATCCACGGAGGTGGCGGAGGACAGCCGGCCCTCACCCTCGATGTAGGTCACCTTGCGGGAGGCGACCAGGCCCTGGAGGCCCTTGTACAGGCCGGCGACGACCTCGTCCTTGTACTTGTGGACGCCCGCGATGTCGATGCCCTCGAAGGTGGCCTTGACACCGAACTGCTCGCTCTCGCGCGCCTGGTCGGCGATCTCGCCCGCGTGCAGCAGGGCCTTCGTGGGGATGCAGCCGTTGTGCAGGCAGGTGCCGCCCAGCTTGTTCTTCTCGATCAGTGCGACGTCCAGGCCCAGCTGCGCTCCGCGCAGCGCCGCGGCGTAACCGCCGCTACCGCCGCCGAGGATCACTAGGTCGAAAACGGTGCTGGCGTCGTTCGCCACGTCACGTCCTCCATGCATGTGCGCCGGGCGCGGTCCGGTGACCGGGCGGCGGCTGGTCTTCGGCCGCTATGTCTTCGGCCCTGTGGTGGGGGCCCTGTCCTGCCGATTACCCATCTTCGCACGGTGGGAGGTCCGGCGGGGGCGGGGGTGGCGGGGCGCACACGCAGCGCCCGCCCCGCACCCCCGCGCCCGTCGCCGAAGGCGACGTCCCGGCTACCCGAGGTCGCCGGCCGCCGTGCGCTCCGCCAGGCTCACCAGCGTACGGACCGAGGAGCCGGTGCCGCCCTTGGGCGTGTAGCCGTACGGGGCGCCCTCGTGGAAGGCGGGTCCCGCGATGTCCAGGTGCGCCCAGGTGATGCCCTCGCCGACGAACTCCTTCAGGAAGAGTCCGGCGACCAGCCCGCCGCCCATCCGCTCGCCGATGTTGGCGATGTCGGCGGTGGGGGAGTCCATGCCCTTGAGCAGATCGGCGGGGAGCGGCATCGGCCAGGACGCCTCGCCCGCCTCCTCGGCGATCTCGTGCAGCGACGTGCGGAACGCGTCGTCGTTCGCCATGATGCCGAACGTACGGTTGCCCAGCGCCAGCACCATCGCGCCGGTCAGGGTCGCCACGTCCACGATCGCGTCCGGGTTCTCCTCCGAGGCGCGGGTCAGCGCGTCCGCCAGGACGAGCCGGCCCTCGGCGTCGGTGTTGAGGACCTCGACGGTCTTGCCGCTGTACATGCGCAGCACGTCACCGGGGCGGGTGGCGGTGCCCGACGGCATGTTCTCCGCGAGGGCGAGCCAGCCGGTGACGTTGACGCGCAGCCCCAGCCGCGCGGCGCTCACGACGGCGGCGAACACGGCGGCGGCGCCGCTCATGTCGCACTTCATCGTCTCGTTGTGGCCCGCGGGCTTGAGGGAGATGCCGCCCGAGTCGTAGGTGATGCCCTTGCCCACCAGGGCGAGGGTCTTCTCCGCCTTGGGGTGGGTGTAGGCCAGCTTGACCAGGCGCGGCGGGTTGGCCGAGCCCTGGCCGACGCCGAGGATGCCCCCGTAGCCGCCCTTGGCGAGCGCCTTCTCGTCGAGGACCTGCACCTTGACGCCGTTCTCCTTGCCGGCGGCGGTGGCCACGGCGGCGAACGCCTCGGGGGTGAGGTCGTTCGGCGGCGTGTTGATCAGGTCGCGGGCGCGGTTGACCTCCTCGGTCAGCGCGATCGCGCGGTCGGCCGCGGCCTTGTGCGCCTTGTCGCGCGGCTTGGCGCCGAGCAGGGCGATCTCGGCGAGGGGGCGCTTGGGGCCCTCGCCCTTCTTCGCGCTCTTCTCGCCGCCCCGGTAGGCGGTGAAGGCGTACGCGCCGAGCAGGGCGCCCTCGGCGATGGCCGCGACGTCCTCGGACGCCTCGACGGGCAGCGCGAACGCGGCCTTCTTCACCCCGGACAGGGCGCGGGCGGCGTTGCCCGCCGCGCGGCGCAGGGTCTCCGCCGCGTACGTCTCGTCCTTGTCGGGGAGCGGGCCGAGTCCGATCGCGAGGACGACCGGCGCCTTCAGCCCGGCGGGCGAGGGCAGCTTGGTCACCTCGCCCTCGGCGCCCGAGGCACCGAGGGTCTCCAGCACGCTGCCGAGCTTTCCGTCGAACGCCTTGTCCACGGCCTCGGACCCCGGCGCAGCTACCGGCCCCTTGGTGCCCTTGGCGACGCCGACGACGACCGCGTCCGCGCGCAGCGACGCCGCGCCGGAGGAGGAGAGAGTGAGAGCAGTCACGGTGGTGAAATCTCGCTTCCGTAGAGTTCATTGGCGGTCGAGGGGTGGGCCGACCATGCCCGCCGCATCGTAACGACCACGGTCGGGAATCGGCCGGGCAGCGGCGGGAACGAGCCTACGCTCAGTGATCTGCGTCGCTCACGGGGGCGGCGGTTCACGCGGATGTGGGCGGCTTTTCCGCGATTGCCCCGGCGGCGGAGGTCTGCCGGTGGTAGGCGATCGGGCCCCGGAGCGGGCCGCTCCGGGCGGGGCTATCCGAGCGTCAGGGCGACCAGCGTGGCCGTCGCCGCCGTCTCCGCGAGCGCGCCGAAGACATCGCCGGTCACCCCGCCGAAGCGGCGTACGCAGTGGCGCAGCAGCAGGTGCGCGGCGCCGAGGGCGACGAGGACCGCCAGCGCGTGCCGCGCGGCGCCGAGGGGCCCGAGGACCGCGCCCGCCGCCGCGCCCGCCCCGGTGCCGAGCAGCGCGACGGCCACCGCCGCCCCCACCGGCACGGCCCCGGCGACCGCGGCGCCGAGTCCGTCGGGGCGGGCCGCCGGCACGCCCGTACGGCAGGCCAGGGTGAGGGCGATCCTGGCCGTGACCCCGGCCAGCACGACGGCGAGAGCGCCGGGCGCCCCGCCGCGCCCGTACAGCGCGCTCACGGCGGCGGTCTGCGCCAGCAGGGTCAGCAGCAGGGTGATCACGCCGAACGGGCCGATGTCCGACCGCTTCATGATCCGCAGCGCGTCCTCGGCCGGCCGGCCGCTGCCCAGGCCGTCGGCGGTGTCGGCGAGTCCGTCGAGGTGCAGCCCCCGGGTGAGTACGGCGGGGACGGCGACGGTGGCGACGGCCGCCAGCAGCGGTGTCGCGCCGGCGAACAGCAGCAGCGCGCCCGTGGCGGCGGCCGCCCCGCCCACGGCCAGTCCCGCGGCCGGGGCCCACAGCATTCCGGCGCGGGCGGCCGGGCGGTCCCAGCGCTCCAGCCGTACCGGCAGCACGGTGAGGGTGCCGAAGGCGAACCGGGCGCCGTCGGCGGCCGAGGCGCGTCCGGCCGGGTCCCGGGGCGGCTCGCCGCGCTGATCGCCGCCCGTACCGCCGTCCATGGAAGTCATCGCGCGAGCGTAGTCCTGGCGCCGGAGCCGCACAGCGGGCAGATGCCGATAAGTTTCGTGTATCGCACCATTCGGAAGCGGGTGGCATGGGTCACTGGTTCCACCAGAACATCGTCGAGCCGGGCAAGCTCCCCACGCTGCTCGCCCTCGCCTCCTTCGTCCTCACCTTCGCCCTGACCCGTACGGTCACCCGGCTCATCCGGGCGGGCAGGGGGCCGTTTCGGAACATCGCGCCGGGCGGGGTGCACATCCACCATGTGGTGCCCGGCGTGGTCCTGACCGTCATCGGCGGTTTCGGCGCGGTCGGCAGCGGCCGGCACGGGGTGGGGGCCTCGGTCTGCGCGGTGATCTTCGGTGTGGGCGCCGGCCTGGTGCTCGACGAGTTCGCGCTGATCCTGCACCTCAACGACGTCTACTGGAGTGAGCAGGGCCGGCAGAGCGTGGAGGCCGTGATCATGGCCGCCGCGCTGGCGCTGCTGGTGCTCAGCGGATTCTCGCCGCTCGATGTCACCTCGCTGGGCACCGGTCAGCGGCAGGGCCGGGGCTCGGCGGTGCTGACGCTGCTCGTCAACTTCGTCTTCGTGCTCGTCACCCTGGTCAAGGGCAAGCCGCGGATGGCGCTGGTCGGCACCCTGGTGCCCTTCGTCGCGCTGATCGGCGCGATCCGGCTGGCCAAGCCGGCCTCGCCGTACGCCCGCCGCGTCTACCGCCACCGTCCCCGGGCGCGGGCCAGGGCCGCGCTGCGCGCCTACCGGCGCGACGCCCGCTGGGCGGGTCCGCGCCGCCGGATCCAGGACTGGATCGGCGGGACGCCCGACGAGGAGCGTCGTTGACCGGGGCCGTGCCGCCGGGCGCCGCCCGTGGCCCGCGACACCGGCCGCCCTACCGGCGCGTCTCCCGGCTCCGCGTCAGGCAGGGCACCGCGCACACCACCAGGACGGCGGCCGCGGCGGCCAGATGCTCCCGTCCCGCCAGGTTGTCCTTGACGACGCACTCGACCACCAGACCGGCGATCAGCGCCCCGCCCGTCCACCACGCCCGGTAGCGCCGGCACACGAAGAGGGCCAGTCCGACCACGGCCGCCGACGGGCCGGTGTCGACGATCAGCGCGTCGGATGCGGGCAGCCCGAGGAACGCGCCGGGCCCGAGCGCGATCCCCGCCCGCGCGTAGAGCGTCCCGGCCAGCGTCGCCACGTAGGCGATCACCAGCGTGCGCCACCGGCCCAGACAGATCTCCGCGAGCCCGAAGACCAGCAGGACCTGGGCGAGGGCGCCCCACACCGGAAGGTCGATGGCCGGTACGAACAGCGACAGCGGGGTACGGAGCAGGGCCGCCCACAGCGGGTCCTCGGCCCGTACCGCACCGAGGTCCATCACCGGCCGGTAGCCCCAGGGCTGGTTCTGCACGACCTGGAGCAGCCCCGTCAGCACGACCGAGCCGATCGTCAGCGGTACGGCCCGCGGCCCGCGCGCGGCCAGCGCCCGGCGTACGGCCCGGACCGGTGGTCCCCATTCGCGGCGCGCGACCTCGCGCGGCCCCGCACGGTTCACCGGCGGCTCTCCAGCCGTCTGCGGTGCAGCCGGCCCGGCAGGGCGGGCGCTTCGAGGAAGCCCTCGGCGCGGCCCGCCGCCAGGCCGATGCGCAGCAGGTCGGCGCTCTTCTCGAACAGCATGAAACGGGGCTCCCAGATGGGGCGGTACTTGGCGTTGGCGCGGTAGAGCGACTCGATCTGCCACCAGCGGGAGAAGAAGCTCAGGAGCGAACGCCACATCCGCAGCACCGGACCCGCGCCCAGCCTCGCGCCGCGTTCGAAGACGGACCTGAACATCGCGAAGTTCAGCGAGACCTGGGTGACCCCGATCTCACCGGCGCCCCGGAGGAGTTCGATGACCATGAACTCCATCAGGCCGTTCTCGCTGTCGCGGTCACGGCGCATCAGGTCGAGCGAGAGGCCGTGCGGCCCCCAGGGCACGAAGCTCAGCACCGCCTTCAGCTCGCCGGTGCCGGGCCCCTCCGGGCCGTTCTCGCGGCATTCGAGCATCACGCACCGTCCGTCGCCCGGGTCCCCGAGCCGGCCGAGCGCCATCGAGAAGCCGCGCTCGGTGGCGCCGTCGCGCCAGTCGTCGGCGCGGCGCAGCAACTCGGCCATCTCGTCGGCGGGAATGTCCTCGTGGCGCCGGACCCGGACCTGGTACCCGGCGCGCGCGACCCGGTTGTACGCCTGGCGCACGGTCCGCATCGCGCGTCCCTCCAGGGAGAAGTCCGCGGTCTCCACGAGGGCCTCGTCGCCCAGCTCCAGCGCGTCCATGCCGTGCCGGGCGTAGACGGTGCCGGCCTCCTCGCTCGCCCCCATGACGGCCGGAACCCAGCCGTGCTCCCTGGCCTCGGCCAGCCACCGCTCGATCGCGCCCGGCCACGCCTCCGGGTCGCCGATCGGATCGCCGGACGCGAGGGAGACCCCGCCGACGACCCGGTAGGTGACGGCGGACTTCCCGGTCGGCGACCACATGACGCTCTTCTCCCGGCGCAGCGCGAAGTACCCCAGGGAGTCGCGTTCGCCGTGCCGGTCGAGGAGGAGCCGCAGCCGTGCCTCGTCGTCCTCGGTCAGCGGATCGACGGCCCGGCGGGAGCGGAAGGCCGCGTACAGCACGGCGAGCAGCAGCAGCGTGGACAGCACGTTGATGACGACATTGACCCAGCCGGGCGTGGAGATCCCCGGGAACCTGGTGTCCGTGGACAGCGACACCAGCCGCATCCCGCCGTACCGCCAGCGTTCGCCGAAGGACGAGCCGCCGTGTCCGGTGTTGGTGAGGGTGACGAGCAGATCGGCCAGCAGCGAGGCGGCGGCCAGCCCGACGACCGCCACGGCGGCGGCGAGCTTCGGATTGGACCGGTCACCCTTGGCGTAGAACTCCCGCCGTCCCAGCAGCAGGGCGCACACGAAGGCGGCGGTCAGGGCGAGGGAGAGCCAGTTCTGCGGATAGTGCCGGACCTCCGGCAGGGCCATCATCAGGGCGAGCAGCAGCAGGAACGCGCCGCCGACCACGACGTTGAGGAGCCACGCGGCGCGCTTGCGGCGGCGCATGGTGATCGCGAGGAAGAGCGTGAAGGCGCCCGACGCGAAACCGGCCGT
This sequence comes from Streptomyces sp. NPDC012835, assembly GCF_042900885.1. Classification (NCBI taxonomy): domain Bacteria; kingdom Bacillati; phylum Actinomycetota; class Actinomycetes; order Kitasatosporales; family Streptomycetaceae; genus Streptomyces; species Streptomyces sp. NPDC012835. The sequence goes on along the minus strand of NZ_JBIBBW010000002.1, from coordinate 394,540 downwards.
GAGCAGGTACGGGGTGAACAGGTCCTCGGTGTTGTGCCGCCGTAGGTCCTGGCCGAAGGAGACCCAGAAGGCGCTCAGGAAGTTCATGGACGCCACGGCGCGCAGGTACCAGATCGCGAACGCCGCGCTCCGCCGCGCACGTACGGCGCTCCGCTCCGGGGTGACCTCCCGGACGGAGGCCGGGGCCCGGGTCGATCGGTCGACAGTCAACTGAACATCTCCCATGAAAAGCGATCATATGGGGCATCGCGTTTCACTTCGGATGGTGCGACCGCCGACCGGCGGTCGCATCCGGTGCCTCACTCGTCCCCGGTGGTTTCCTGCTCGGCCCCGGGCCGCTCCGGCAGCTCCGCCGCGAGAGCGGCGGCCGCCTGGACGAGCGGAAGCGCGAGCAGCGCCCCGGACCCTTCTCCTGCACAGACGCCCTGGTCGAGCAGTGGGTTGAGTGCCATCCGGTCCAGCGCCTTCGCCTGCGCAGGCTCCCCGCTCAGCTGCCCCGCCAGCCACCAGTCGGGCGCCCGGAACGCGGCCCGCTGCCCGACCAGCGCGCACGCCGCGGAGACCACGCCGTCCAGGATCACCGGCATCCGCCGCACCGCGCTCTGGAGCAGGAAGCCCGTCATCGCCGCCAGATCGGCCCCGCCGACCTTCGCCAGCAGCTCCAGCTGGTCCCCGAGCACCGGCCGCGCCCGGCGCAGCGCGTCCCGGACCGCCGCGCACTTGCGCATCCACGCCAGATCGTCGATGCCGGCGCCGCCCCGCCCGGTGACCACCGAGGCGTCCGTGCCGCACAGCGCGGCGATCAGCGTGGCCGCCGCCGTGGTGCCGCCGACGCTCAGGTCGCCGAGGACGACCAGATCCGTACCCGAGTCGGCCTCCTCGTCCGCGACGGCCATCCCCAGCCGTACGGCCCGCTCCGCCTCCGCCGGGCTCAGCGCGTCCTCGATGTCGATCCGCCCGCTGCCGCGCCGCACCCGGTGCCGTACCACCTCGTCGGGCAGCAGCCCGGGCTCGCAGTCCAGACCGGCGTCCACGATCCGTACGGGCACCTCCGCCCGGCGGGCCAGCACCGCGACCGGGCTCTCGCCCTCCAGCACGGCCCGCACCAGCCGGTGCGCGCCCTTCGCAGGCCGCCCCGACACATCGAGGGCGGCCACCCCGTGGTCCCCGGCGAACAGCACCACACGCGGCTGCCGGATCGCTTTGACCGGCACGGACCCCTGCGCGGCGGCCAGCCAGTCGCCCAGCTCGTCCAGGCGCCCGAGCGCCCCGGCCGGCACGGTCAGCCGCTCCCGGCGCGCTTCGGCGTCGCGCCGCACGGCGCTGTCGGGGCGCTCGATCAGATCGGAGAAGTCGTCGAGATTAAGCGAACTCATCCGCCGACACTATCTCTCCTCCTCGAGGGCTCGGTTCGCCTCCGGGGCGCGGGAGCCGGCGCCGGAACCCCTGCCGGACCGGGCTGTTGAGCACCCGAGCGCCCCGCCCGGCCGCCGGGCGCCCGGCTCATCGCAGCGGCAGCGCCTGGCCCGCCACCACCAGCAGCACGTGCTCGCACTCCGCCGCCACCGCCGCGTTCAGCCGGCCCAGCTCGTCGCGGAAGCGGCGGCCCGACACCGTCGCCGGGACCACGCCCCCGCCCACCTCGTTGGTCACGGCGACGACCGTGCGCCGGGTCTCGCGCACCGCGTGCGCCAGCTCCGCGATCCGGTCCCGCAGCGATTTCTCGCCACCGGCCGCCCACGCGCCGTCGTCCCAGGCGTCCACCCGGTCCATGGCGTCCGTCAGCCACAGCGACAGGCAGTCGATCAGCAGCGGCGGCCCGTCCTGAGCCAGCAGCGGCACCAGATCGCAGGTCTCGGTCGTCCGCCAGGACGACGGCCGCCGCTCCCGGTGCAGCCGCACCCGGGCGTCCCACTCCGGGTCGCCGTCGCGCCCGCCGCCCGTCGCCACGTACAGCACCTCGGGGAAGGCCGCGAGCCGCCGCTCGGCCTCCCAGGACTTGCCCGAGCGCGCCCCGCCGGTCACCAGCGTGCGCCGGGGCACCTCCGGTACGGGGTGGTAAGCGCCGACCGTCAGCGTCGTCCCGTCCGGCACGGCCCGCGCGCCCGCCGCGGCCAGCCGCCGGTCCAGTTCGGCGCCCGGCGGCACGTCGTGGTCCAGGTGCACGGCGACGACATCGGTCGCGGGCCCGATCGCCCCGGCCGCCCGCAGCCGGGCCACCGCGTCCGGCCGCCCGGTCACATCCGCGGCGACCATGTCGTACGGGGCCGTCGTTGCGGCCGGCGCGGACGCGCCCCCGCCGTTGTCCGGCACCCCGGCGGGCGCCCCGCCCGGCGGCAGGTACAGCAGCCGCTGCCCGCCGGACGACGTCACCTCGTACCCCGTGCCCGGAGCGTCCATCGCCACCGCCCGCACCCGGTGCCCGCCGAGCAGTGTCAGCACCCGGCCGTCGGCGACCCGGCCGGCCGTCGGCAGCCCGGCGGGCAGCTCCACGGCGGGCCCGTCGTGCGGATGGGTGAGCAGGACCTGCCGCACCCCGGCCAGCGAGTGCCCGGCGCGGGCCGCCGCGAGCGCGGCCCCGGGGGTCAGGTCCAGCAGCAGGACGCCGTCCACCAGCAGTGCGGTGGCGGCGCGGGCCCGCGTGCCGCGTGCGGTCGCGCACGCGGCGCAGGGGCAGTGGGGGCGGGGGAGTCCGGCGGGGGCTCCGGTGCCGAGCAGAGTCAGTTCCACGAGGACGATCCTCCCGCGTCACCGCTCAGGGTGCGCGCCCGGCTACGCTGCGGGCAGCAAATTGATCAGTTTCTCGGGATCGGGAGGCGCACATGGCGTGGACATGGCGGTTCGAGACGGCCGAAGGGACGGAGGTCGCCCCGGCGGTGGAGCCGGAGGAGTTCACCACGCAGGGGGACGCCGAGTCATGGGTCGGCGAGGTCTGGAAGGACCTCCTGAACGGGGGCGCGCAGCAGGTCACCCTCTTCGAGGACGGCAGCAGGATCTACGGCCCGATGAGCCTGCGGGCCGACGAGAGCTGACCCCCGGCGCGACGTGGACGGCGCCCGCGGACCGGTACGAGGGGTCCGCGGGCGCCGCCGGGTCCGTACGGCTCACATCTTCCCGAGCGTGGCCTCCACCGTCTTCGCCGTCCCCGACCGGGTGAAGGTCACCTTGACCTTCTGCCCCGGCCGCTCCGCCGCGAGTTCCTCGGACAGCGACTCGATCGTGGTGACCGGCGCGCCGCCCAGCTTGGTGATGATGTCCCCGGCCCTGATCCCCGCCCCGGCCGCCGCGCCGCCCTTCGCGGCCGCCACGACCGCGACCCCCGCCGGGCGGAGGTCGGAGCCGAGGACCGTACGGCCCGTGATGCCCAGGGCGGCCCGGCCCGAGTCGGTGACCCGGCCGCTCCTGATGATCTGGCCGGCGACCGTCTTGACCATGGACACCGGAATGGCGAAACCGATCCCGGGCGCCGCGCCGTTGCCCATCTGCTGATCGGTCGCCGCGAGCGTCGGGATGCCGATCACCTCGCCGTCCAGATTGACCAGCGCGCCCCCGCTGTTGCCCGGGTTGATCGCGGCGGAGGTCTGCACCATGTTGGCGATCGTGGCTCCCGTGCCGCCGCCCTCCGAGCCCTCGCTGACGGTCCGTCCGACAGCCGAGACGATCCCCTGGGTGACGCTGCCGGAGAGCCCCAGCGGAGAGCCCATGGCCAGCACGATCTGACCGACCGCGACCCGCGAGGTGTCGCCGAACTTCGCGGCCTTCAGCCCGCCGGGCACCGAGTCGAGCTTGATGACGGCGAGATCCTGCTGCGGATAGCTGGAGACCAGCGTGGCCTTGAGAGGCTGCTCGCTGTTGGCCACCGTGACCGTGAACGTCCGCTGTCTGTCGACCACATGGGCGTTGGTGACGATGTGGCCCTGTCCGTCGTAGACGACGCCGGACCCGAGGTCGTTGCCGGTCTCGATCTGGACGACCGACGGCAGTACGTTCTTGATCACCGTCTCGTACTCCGTCTGTAGATCGTTTCCGTCGCTCCGCTCGGCGGCGGCCCGCGTGGTCGTGCCGGACATCGACGTACCGGAGCCCGTACCGCCGGTGCCGGAGCAGCCGCCCACCAGCGCGACCAGACAGGTCACGGCGGTCAGGGTCAGCGGGATCCGGCGCGGGCGGCGGCGGTGAAGAGAAGCAGTCATGCCCGGAGTATCCCGTTTGTCCGCGAGGTGCGGCCTGCGGTACGCCGCCGATCAGGGGGCGGGAGCCCCGCCGGGCAGGGGCGGCCGGGTGTCAGCGCGCGACCGTCAGGAACTGTGTCGCCGCCAGCTCCCCGTACAGCGCGTCCCCCGCCACCAGTTCCTCGTGCGTGCCCACCGCCCGGACCCGGCCGGCGTCCATCACCACGATCCGGTCCGCCAGCGTCACCGTCGACAGCCGGTGTGCCACCACCAGGACCGTGACCTCCTGGGACACCTCCGCCACCACGTCCCGCAGCGCCAGCTCGTTGACCGCGTCCAGCTGAGACGTCGCCTCGTCGAGGAGCAGCAGCCGGGGTCCGCGCAGCAGCGCCCGCGCGATCGCCACCCGCTGCCGCTCGCCGCCCGACAGCTTGGAGCCGCGATGGCCGACGAGCGTGTCGAGCCCGTCCGGCAGCCGCTCCACCAGCCCGTCGAGCCTGGCCCGCACGAGCACCTGCCGGATCTCCTCCTCGGAGGCGTCCGGCGCGGCGAAGACCAGGTTCTCGCGCAGCGTCCCGGCCAGCACCGGCGAGTCCTGCTCGACATAGCCGATGGCGCCGCGCAGCTCGGCCAGCGGCAGGTCGCGCACATCCCGCCCGTCGAGCAGGATCCGCCCGCCGCTCGCCTCGTAGAACCGCTCCACCAGCCCGAAGACCGTCGTCTTGCCCGCGCCCGAGGGGCCGACGAAGGCGGTCATGCCCGGACCCGGCACCTCGAAGGAGACACCGCGGTGGACGTAGGGGAGATCGTCGCGGTAGCGGAAGGACACGTCCTCGAAGACGACCGAGGCAGGCCCCCGCTCCGGCCCGCCCACGCGAGCGCCGGGCTCCGGGCCCGCCGCTTCCGGAACGCCGGCCGCTTCCGGAGCGCCCGCCGCCGGCGCCCCCGGCTCGGTCTCCAGCCGCTCCGCCTCCACGATCCTGGCCACCGCCGCCGTACCCACCTGGTACTGCGACACCGCGTTCACCAGATTCGACACCGGGTCGATCAGATAGAAGAGGAACAGCAGGAAGGCGACCAGCGTCGACACCGAGATCGCCCCCGACGCCACCCGTGCCCCGCCCACCCCCAGCACCGCCAGGAACGACACCTGCACGGCCAGCCCGACCGAAGCCCCGGCCACCGTCCGCCACTTCGCGGCCGCCACCCCGTGCTGCCACGCGTCCAGGGCCGCCGCCTCCACCACCGCGGTCTCCCGGTCCTCCGCACCCGACGCCTTGACCGTGCGGAACGCGCCGAAGGCCCGCTCCAGCACCGCGGATATGTGGCCGACCGCCTCCTGGGACCGCTTGGCCGCCCGCGCGATCCTCGGCATCACCAGCGCGACGGCGCCGCCGATCACCACGATGACCCCGAGCGTGACGGCCAGCAGTACCGGGTCCAGCACACCCATCAGCGTGATCGTCGCGAGGAACGCCAGGCTGCCGGTGGCGGCCGAGACGATCGACTGTGTCGTCACCGCGCGCAGCAGGGTGGTGTCCGAGGTGACCCGGGACATCAGATCGCCCGGCTGGGTCCGCTCCACCTCGGGGAGCCGCAGCCGCAGCAGCCGCCCGATCAGGGTGCGGCGGGCGGCGAGGACCACCGACTCGGCGGTCCGCTCCAGCAGATACGCGCCGACCGCCTGGACCGCCGTACCGAAGACCACCAGCCCGGTGAGCAGCAGCAGGACCCCGGTGATCGAGCCGCCAGCGCCGAGCCGGTCGACCAGCGCCTTCGCGGCGAGCGGCTGCGCGAGACCGGTCGCCGTGCCGATCAGCGCCAGCAGCGCGCCGAGGGCCACCGTCCCGCGATGCGGCCGGAAATGCCGGTACAGGGCCCGCCAGGTCTCCCGGGCGGGCAGTTTCGGGGTCTCCCGCGCGCCGGACGCGACCGGGCGCCGGGGGAGGGGATCGCCGTCCGCTTCGGCGTCCACGCCGCCCACCACGCCGTCCACCGCGCCGCTCACCGTCGCGCCGCTCACCGTCGTGTCGCTCACCGTCGTGTCGTTCACCTTCGTGAGGAAGCGCCCGAGGTGCGCGCGCCCGACTCAGCCACGGACCCCGCACAGATGCAGCATCGCCGCCACCCTGCGGTACGGCTCCGTGCGCCCCGCCCGGTCCTCCGCCGTCAGCAGCCGCTCCAGCTCCTCGCCCTCGGGCGGCGGCGCGTCGGCGGCGGCGCCGTCCGTGAGGACCCGCACCCCGTACCAGGCGTGCAGCGGCGCGGCGATCCCCGCCAGTGTCGCGGTCAGCGCCTCCAGCCGGTCGGCCCGGACGCGCACCCCGAAGCGGTTGGTGTACATGGCCGAGTCGAAGCCCTCCAGCGCCCCGTCCCAGTCCCCGGCCAGGCCCGGCCGCAGGGCCAGCGCGTCACCGTTGCGCACCAGGAGGGAGAGCAGGCCGCCGGGCGCCAGCATCCGGGCCAGCCCCGCGAGCATCGCGTCCGGCTCCGCCACGTACATCAGGACGCCGTGGCAGAGCACGACGTCGAAGCTGCCGGGCAGGAAGTGCACCCCGGTCTCCAGGCCGTCGCCCTCGATCAGCCTGACCCGCTCCCGTATGCCCTCCGGCTCCCGCGCGAACGTCTCGCGCGCCGTGGCCAGCATCCCGGGGTCCGACTCCAGACCGGTCACCGTGTGACCGGCCCGCGCCAGCCGGAGCGCCTGCGTGCCCTGGCCCATGCCGACGTCCAGCACCCGCAGCCGCCGCCCGAAGGGGAAGCGCGCGGTTATCTGCTCGTCGAGCTGGCGGGCCACCAGCTCCTGGCGGACCACATTGCGCAGTCCCCCGAGCCCGGCCAGCCAGTTCGCTCTCGCGGCGGAGAAGCCGGAGACCTCTGTACTCAGGGCCGCTCTCCGCGCTTGACCTGCGGCTTGGGCAGACGCAGCCGGCGCATCTGGAGCGTACGCATCAGGCCATAGGCCACCGCGCCGCGCTTGGGGGTGTCGGGGAAGCGCACGGCGAGCTGCTTCTTGAGCCGCAGCCAGATGCCGATCGAGTCGATGACGATCAGCACGATCACGCCGAGCCACAGCAGCAGCGCGATGTTCTGGAGGGCGCCGACCCTGACCATGCTCAGCACCAGGATCACCACCGCGAGCGGCAGGAAGAACTCGGCGATGGCGAACCGCGAGTCCACGAAATCGCGGACGAAGCGGCGCACCGGGCCCTTGTCACGGGCCGGCAGATAACGCTCGTCGCCGCTGGCCAGCGCTTCGCGCTGCCTGGTCAGGTCGGCCCGGCGCGCTTCGCGCTGGCGCTTCATGGCCGTCTTGCGGTCGGTCGGCGTCGTGGAGGCGCGTCGGCGTTGCGACTCGGCCTCACTGCGCTTGGGGGTCGGGCGGCCCTTGGGGGCCTGCGGGTCGCGGGGCTGCGTGGAGAGGTCCGCCGTCACCTTGGTGGCGGTGGCCTTCTCTTCCTTGGAGCGGCTTCGGAACACAAAGACCAAGGGTACGGGGTGTCGTGGCGGGACCCCACCCCGACGGGGAACGATCCCGCAACGTCCTGCGTCAGTACAGGGACAGAGTGGGTCTTGTCCCCGCTTTTCCCCACGGCCGTCGGGGTGCCTCTACTCCCTGCGTCCGAGCGTTCGCACGGCCAGTCGTCCTTGGGGAGGAGCGCATCCGCGCTGGAACAGTGCGGTAATAGAGACAGGGCCCGTACTGTGGGTTCTGTTGGAGTGCTGTAGCTGGAGTCCGTCAGAAGGGGGCGCGCGAAGCCCATGAGCGGTGTCATGAAGCGTATGGGGATGATCTTCCGCGCGAAAGCCAACAAGGCCCTTGACCGGGCCGAGGATCCGCGCGAGACCCTCGATTACTCGTACCAGAAGCAGCTGGAGCTGCTTCAGAAGGTGCGCCGCGGTGTCGCCGATGTGGCGACGTCGCGCAAGCGGCTGGAATTGCAGCTGAACCAGTTGCAGGGCCAGTCGAGCAAGCTGGAGGACCAGGGCCGCAAGGCGCTGGCGCTGGGCCGCGAGGACCTGGCGCGCGAGGCGCTGTCCCGCCGTGCCTCGCTCCAGCAGCAGGTCACCGACCTGGAGACACAGCACCAGACGCTCCAGGGCGAGGAGGAGAAGCTCACGCTCGCCGCGCAGCGCCTCCAGGCCAAGGTGGACGCCTTCCGTACCAAGAAGGAGACCATCAAGGCGACCTACACGGCCGCGCAGGCGCAGACCCGGATCGGCGAGGCGTTCTCCGGCATCTCCGAGGAGATGGGCGACGTCGGCATGGCCATCCAGCGTGCGGAGGACAAGACCGCACAGCTCCAGGCGCGGGCCGGCGCGATCGACGAGCTGCTCGCCTCCGGCGCCCTGGACGACCAGTCCGGGATGGCGAAGGACGACATCGCCGCCGAGCTGGACCGGATCTCCGGCGGTTCCGATGTCGAGCTGGAGCTCCAGCGCATGAAGGCGGAGCTGGCCGGCGGCTCGACGCCGAGCCCGGCGATCGAGGGCGGCACGGGCGGTACGGGCACGCAGGACGCCCGGCCGTCGACCAATAAATTCGACAAGCAGTAGGGGCGCGTCATGATCGTACGGATCATGGGGGAGGGCCAGGTGAAGCTGGCGGACAGCCACTTCGCCGCACTCGACGAACTCGACGACGAACTGCTGGCCGAGGTCAGGGACGGGGACGAGGACGGCTTCCGCCGCACCTTCCACGCGCTCCTGGACAAGGTCCGCGAACTCGGCGAGCCGCTGCCGGACGACGCCCTGGAGCCGTCCGAGCTGATCCTTCCCGCTCCCGGCGCGACCATGGAAGAGGTCCGCGCGATGCTCAACGACGACGGCCTGATCCCGTCCGCCTGACGGGAGGACGGCTCCGTCCGCCGCCCCGGGGCGCCATCCCGAGGACGCGCGGAGCCACCCGGGGACGGCGTATGTCCCGCGTCCGCACTCCAGACCCCAGCCACTCCTGAGCGCCCCGCACCCGCACGGTGCGGGGCGCTCGCGCGTTCCGGCGCGCGCCCGCACCCCGTACCGTTGCCCGATGTGAGCCGAATCGAAAGCGCGTACACCCGCACGAGGAGCTGGGCACGCGAACATCCGCTCGCCTCGGACGGGGCGCTGGCCGCCGTCGCCCTCGCCGTCATGATCGTCGGGTCGTTCACCGACCACGGCGCTCCCGAGGGCCCCACCTTCGGCGCCCGCACCCCCGACGCGGTCAGTGTCGTGCTCATGGTGCTCAGCGGCGCCGCGCTCGTCCTGCGCCGCCGCGCGCCCATGCCCGTGCTGCTCTGCACCGCCGGGCTGACCCTCCTCGCCCTCCTCCTCGCCCAGCCGCCCGCGCCCCTCGTCCTCAGCGCGGTCATCGCCCTCTACACCGTCGGTTCGCGCACCGACCGGCCCACCACCTGGCGGGTCGGGGCCGCCACCATGTTCGTGCTCACCGCCGTCGCGATGGCCCTCAGCCCCGGCCCCTGGTACGCCCAGCAGAACCTGTCGATCTTCGCCTGGACCGGCATGGCGGGCGCGGCGGGCGATGCCGTACGCAGCCGCCGGGCCTTCGTCGGCGCCATCCGCGAGCGCGCCGAACGGGCGGAGCGCACCCGCGAGGAGGAAGCGCGCAGAAGGGTCGCGGAGGAGCGGCTGCGGATCGCCCGCGATCTGCACGATGTCGTCGCCCACCACATCGCGCTGGTCAACGTGCAGGCCGGCGTCGCGTCGCACGTCATGGACAAGCGCCCCGACCAGGCCAAGGAGGCGCTCGCACACGTACGGGAGGCCGGCCGCTCCGCGCTCAGCGAGCTGCGCGCCACCGTCGGGCTGCTCAGGCAGTCCGGCGATCCGGCCGCCCCCACCGAACCCGCCCCCGGCCTCGCCCACCTCGACCGCCTGCTGGACACCTTCCGCAACGCGGGGCTGCCCGTGGAGTTCGCCATGAACGGCCGGGCCCACACCCGGGGGCTGCCCGCCGCCGCCGACCTCGCCGCGTACCGGATCATCCAGGAGGCCCTGACCAACGTCCGCAAGCATGCCGGGCCGGCGGCGAAGGCCGAGGTCAGCGTCGTCCACCTCGGTGCGACCGTGGAGATAACCGTGCTGGACGACGGCGGCGGCCCCCGGACGCCCGCGTCCGGCCCGGACCCCGGCGGGCCCGACCCCGGCGCGTCCGACGGCGGCGGCCACGGCCTCATCGGGATGCGCGAGCGCGTCACCGCCCTCGACGGCTCCCTCACCGCCGGCCCCCGCTACGGCGGCGGCTTCCGCACGCAGGCGATACTGCCCGTCGACGACCGTACGCGGCAGGGGGAGAACGCATGACGATCAGGGTGCTGCTCGCCGACGACCAGGCACTGCTGCGCAGCGCCTTCCGGGTGCTGGTGGACTCCGAGCCCGACATGGAGATCGTCGGTGAGGCCGCCGACGGGGCGCAGGCCGTGGAGCTGGCCCGGGCCACCCGGCCCGATGTCGTCCTGATGGACATCCGGATGCCCGGTACGGACGGCCTCAGCGCCACCCGGACGATCAGCGACGACCCCGACCTCGACGCCGTGCACGTCGTCATGCTGACCACCTTCGAGGTCGACGAGTACGTGGTGCGGTCGCTGCGCGCCGGCGCCTCCGGCTTCCTGGGCAAGGGCGCCGAGCCGGAGGAGCTGCTCCACGCGATCCGGATCGCGGCGGCGGGTGACGCGCTGCTCTCGCCCGCCGCGACGAAGGGGCTCATCGCCACCTTCCTCGCCCAGGGCGGCGGCACGGACTCCGACCGGAGCGGCACGGCCCACGCCGTCCGCCTGGGCGCCCTCACCGTGCGCGAGCGCGAAGTGCTCGTCCAGGTGGCGGGCGGCCTCTCCAACGACGAGATCGCCGCGCGCCTGCGGGTCAGCCCGCTGACGGTGAAGACCCACGTCAACCGGGCGATGGCGAAGCTCGGCGCCCGCGACCGGGCACAACTCGTCGTCATCGCGTACGAGTCGGGTCTGGTACGTCCGAAGGTGGACTGACCGCTCCCGGCGCTACTCCAGGCGCGGTACGCGGCAGATAAAGAAGGGGACCTGGGGGCTACGCGTTCGGCCCCGGGGATGGCAGATCGTAGAGGGGGGCCGCCGTGCCCACCTCCGGAGGCGTTCCGTACGCCGACCGGGGCCGAGCCGCCGAACCCACCTGCCGCGTACACCACAGAAGAGAGACCCCATGTCCTGGCTGGCAAAATTCAGCCTCGCGCAACGGGCCCTGATAGGGCTGATTTCGATCATCGCGATCGTGTTCGGCGCGATAGCGATACCGCAGCTCAAGCAGCAGCTGCTGCCCTCCATCGAACTCCCGATGGTCTCGGTGCTCGCCCCCTACCAGGGCGCCTCCCCCGACGTGGTCGAGAAGCAGGTCGTCGAGCCGCTGGAGAACTCGCTCAAGGGCGTCGACGGCATCAAGTCCGTCACCTCCACGGCCAGCGAGGGCAACGCCATCGTCATGGCCTCCTTCGACTTCGGTGACAGCGGTACGAAGCAGCTCGTCGCCGATGTCCAGCAGGCCGTGAACCGCGCCAGGTCCCAGCTGCCCTCCGGCGTGGACCCCCAGGTCATCGCCGGCTCGACGGACGACATCCCGACCGTCGTCCTCGCCGTGACCTCAGACAAGGACCAGCAGGCCCTCGCCGACCAGCTCGACCGCTCGGTGGTCCCGGCGCTCCAGGGCATCGACGGCGTCAGCCAGGTCACCATCGACGGCGTGCGCGAACTCCAGGTCTCCGTCACGCCCGACGACCGGGAGCTCGCGGCGGCCGGACTCACCGCCATGTCGCTCTCCGAGGCCCTCAAGGCCGGCGGCGCGACCCTGCCGGCCGGCTCCTTCACCGAGGACGGCAAGAGCCGCACGGTCCAGGTCGGCGGCGGCTACACCTCCGTCAAGCAGATCGAGGACCTGCGGATCGCGCCCCAGGCCGCCCAGGGCGGCGCCGGCGGCTCGGCGGCGCCCGAGCCCGTACGCCTCGGCGACATCGCCACCGTCGAGCAGAAGCCGGCCGCCGCGACCTCCCTGACCCGGACGAACGGCAAGCCCAGCCTCGCGGTCATGGTCGCGATGGACAAGGACGGCAGCGCCGTCGCCATCTCCGACGGCGTCAAGGACAAGCTGCCCGACCTCCGCAAGGACCTCGGCTCCGGCGCTTCGCTGACCGTCGTCACCGACCAGGGCCCCGAAGTCTCCAAGTCGATCTCGGGACTGACCACCGAGGGCGCGCTCGGTCTGCTCTTCGCGGTCGTCGTGATCCTGGTCTTCCTGGCCTCGATCCGCTCCACCCTCGTCACGGCGGTCTCCATCCCGCTCTCCATCGTCCTGGCGCTGATCGTGCTGTGGACGCGTGACCTGTCGCTCAACATGCTCACCCTCGGCGCGCTGACCATCGCGATCGGCCGGGTCGTCGACGACTCGATCGTCGTGCTGGAGAACATCAAGCGCCACCTCGGGTACGGCGAGGAGCGCGAGAAGGCCATCCTCACCGCCGTCAAGGAGGTCGCGGGCGCGGTCACCGCCTCGACCCTGACCACGGTCGCGGTGTTCCTGCCGATCGGTCTGGTCGGCGGCATCGTCGGCGAGCTGTTCAGCTCGTTCTCGCTCACCATCACGGCCGCCCTGCTCGCCTCGCTGCTCGTCTCCCTCACCGTCATCCCCGTCCTCTCGTTCTGGTTCCTCAAGGCACCGGGGCTCGCGGACGGCGTCGACGCGGACGAGGCGCGCCGCCGGGCGGAGGAGGAGGAGACCCGCGGCAGGCTCCAGCGGCTGTACGTGCCGGTCCTCGGGTTCGCCACCCGCCGCCGCGTCACCAGCGTGGTCATCGCCGCGGCGGTCCTGCTGGTCACGCTGGGCATGGCACCGCTCCTGAAGACCAACTTCTTCGACGAGGGCGACCAGGAGAGCCTCACCATCCAGCAGAAGCTGGAGCCCGGCACCAGCCTGGAGACGGCCGACGCCTCCGCCAAGAAGATCGAGAAGCTCCTCTCCGGCCTCGACGAGGTCACGGACTACCAGGTCACCGTCGGCTCCTCCGGCTTCATGGCGGCCTTCGGCGGCGGTACGGGCGCGAACCAGGCGTCGTACCAGGTCACGTTGGCGGACGCGAAGAAGTCCGCGCAGGCCCAGGAGCACATCGAGAAGGAACTCGCCAAGCTCAAGGGCATCGGCACCACCACCATCAGCGGGGGCGGCGGCTTCGGCGGCCAGGACCTCAGCGTGGTCGTCAAGGCGTCCGAGTCGGACACCCTCGAAAAGGCTGCGGAAGAGGTACGCGAGGCCGTCGCCGGTCTGGACGACGTCACCGATGTCCAGAGCGACCTGTCGCAGTCCGTCCCGCGCATCTCGGTGAAGGCCAACGAGAAGGCCGCAGCGGCCGGCTTCAACGACGCCGCGCTCGGCGGGGCCGTGGCCCAGGCCGTGAGCGGCACCCGCTCGGGTACGGCCATGCTGGACGACAGCGAGCGCGATGTCGTCGTCACCTCGCAGCGGCCCGCCACCACCATCGCCGAGCTGCGGAACCTGCCGCTCGGCCCGGTCAAGCTCGGTCAGATCGCCGACGTGAAGCTCGTTCCCGGCCCGGTCTCCATGACCCGTATCGACGGCGCCCGCTCCGCGACGATCACGGCGAGGCCCCTCGGCGACAACACCGGCGCGGTCAGCACGGCGCTCCAGACGAAGATCGACAACCTTGAGCTGCCCGACGGCGCCACCGCCACCATCGGCGGTGTCACCTCGGACCAGGACGACGCCTTCGCCAATCTGGCGCTGGCCATGCTCGCGGCGATCGCCATCGTGTTCATGCTGCTGGTCGCGACCTTCCGCTCGCTCGTCCAGCCGCTGATCCTGCTCGTCTCCGTCCCGTTCGCCGCGACCGGCGCGATCGCCCTGCTGCTGCTGACCGGCACGCCGCTCGGCATTCCGGCCATGATCGGCATGCTGATGCTGATCGGCATCGTCGTCACCAACGCGATCGTGCTGATCGACCTGATCAACCAGTACCGGGCCCAGGGCCTGGGCGTCGTGGAGGCGGTCGTCGAGGGTGGCCGCCACCGGCTCCGCCCGATCCTGATGACGGCGCTCGCCACGATCTTCGCGCTGATGCCGATGGCGGCGGGGATCACGGGCGAGGGCGGCTTCATCGGCCAGCCCCTCGCGGTGGTCGTGATCGGCGGCCTGATCTCGTCCACGCTGCTCACGCTGCTGCTGGTGCCCGCGCTGTACGCGATGGTCGAACTCCGCAAGGAGCGCCGGGCCGAGAAGAAGGCCGCGAAGCGTTCCGCCGGGGACGGCCCGGCCGCCGGCGCCCCGGCCGCGGAGCCGGACCAGGAGCCGGTCAACGCCTGACCGCCGGCCGGTAACCGGCTGAACGCCCCGGTACGGACCGTCTGCACGGTCCGTACCGGGGCGTCGGCGTGTGCCGGGCCGCGCGTCACTCCGAGACGAGGCCGCGCGGTCACTCCGCGATGAGGTGGGCCCGTTCGATCGTCCGGGTCAGGGTGTTCCCGTCCCCGTCGGTCGGTTCCGCCCGCAGCGGCACGCTGTCCGCGCCCGCCGGGTGCGTCAGCTCCAGCCGGTCACCGCCGACCGCCTTCGCGGTCCCCCACGTCGCGCCCTCGTCGTACGAGACCGAGAAGGCGAGCTTCCCGCCCCCGCCCCTTGCTCCCGGCGGCGGCACCCTCGACCGTGAAGGGCACCGTGAACGGCCCGCCCGCCGGCGCCGTGCTCGACGGCGACAGCTCCGGCGAGAACCGCACCGACGACAGCGGCAGCGGCACGGAACCGCCGTCCTCCGGAGTCCCGGCCGACCGGAACACCCGGTCCACCGCCACCCGGGTGCTCACCGAGTACAGCGCGGGATCGCGGGAGACGTCCATCGTCAGCCGGTACGGCCGGTCCCCGGCGGGCACCTCGTACTCGGCGGTCCCGTCGATCGGGGCGTAGTCGGTCCCGACGGTGAGGGCGCGGTGAAGTCCGCGGGAACTCCGGGGGGTGCTTCGACGAGCGCTGGGACACAACCGCCGCCCGGAGGTGAGGAATGTTCCGCTCTGTCCGCTGTGCGGTGATGGCGGCGGTCTTAGCGTGTGCGGTGTCCCGTGCCGTCCGGCCCGGATTCCCACGTGAGGACGGACAGGTGCCGATGCGGGGTACGGAGAGCGGGGCGCCGATACCGGTGCGGCCCCCGGCCGTTCAGCGGGCACCCGCGCCGGACCGGCCCGCCGGGACCTCCGGTGGGCCGGCGGGCTCACGCGCCGGCGCGGGCCGCCGCCTGTACGCCATCGACGGCATCCGCCTGCTCGCCGCCCTGATGGTCGCCGCGCACCACTACGCCGGCACCCGCAGGGTCGACCGGCCGGGCAACCTCGTCTGGGACCGCCCGGTGTCCGATCTCATGCCGACCGTCTTCCGGCTCGCGTCCTACGGCTGGATCGGCGTCGAGATCTTCTTCGTGATCAGCGGCTTCGTGATCTGCATGTCCTGCTGGGGCCGCACCCCGAGGCAGTTCTTCGTGTCGCGGGTGATCCGGCTCTACCCGGCGTACTGGTTCGCCGTCGCCTTCACGACGGCCGTGCTGATCGCTCTCCCGGGCGTCTGGGACCGGCCGCGCACGCGGGATGTCCTGCTCAACCTCACGATGCTGCAAGCGGGTTCGGGCGTCGCGCACATCGACGGCGTCTACTGGACCCTCTGGTCCGAGCTGCGCTTCTACCTGCTGTTCCTGGCGGTGGTGTGGACCGGCCTGACGTACCGCAAGGTCGTCCTCTTCTGCTGCGCCTGGGGCGCCGTGGCCATGCTCGCCCCGGTCTCGCGACTCCCGCTGCTGGAGCTGCTGGCGAACCCGGAGGGCGCCTGGTACTTCATCGCGGGCCTCGCCCTCTACCTCATGCACCGCTTCGGCCAGGACCTGCTCCTGTGGGGCATCCTCGCCATGGCCTGGCTCATGGGCCAGTACGAACTGGGGCAGCGGATCGACGAGGTCGAGCGGGTGTCGGGCTGGCGCGGGGCGACACTGGTCTTCACGGTCTTCCTGCTGGTCATGGTGGCCATTGCCCTCGGCGCGACGGACCGTGTCCAGTGGAGGTGGCTGGTCACGGCGGGGGCGATGACCTATCCGCTCTACCTGACGCACTACGCCGCCGGCACCGCGCTGATCCCCCACCTCCGGAGCACCATGGACCCCCGGCTGCTGGTCGTCACGGTGATCGCCGGATGCACGGTGCTGGCCTGGCTGGTGCACCGGTTCGTGGAGCGGCCGGTGTCGGGGATGCTGAAGCGCGGGCTGGACAGGGCGTTCGCCCGGCCGGGGAGCGCGCCGGGATGACGGCGCCGACCGCCCGGCCCGTCCCGCGGGGGCGCGGGGGCGGGCCGGACGGTACGGGCTACGGCAGCGCCAGCATCCGCTCCAGCGCCAGCTGCGCGAAGTCCGCCGTCTTCCTGTCGACCTGGATCACATTGACCTCGTTGCCCTCGGCCAGCGACTCCAGGGTCCACACCAGGTGCGGCAGGTCGATGCGGTTCATCGTGGAGCAGAAGCAGACCGTCCTGTCGAGGAAGACGATCTCCTTGCCCTCCGGGGCGAAACGGTTCGCCAGGCGCTGTACGAGGTTCAGCTCCGTGCCGATCGCCCACTTCGAGCCGGCCGGGGCCGCCTCCAGGGCCTTGATGATGTACTCCGTCGAGCCGACGTGGTCGGCCGCCGCCACGACCTCGTGCCTGCACTCGGGGTGCACCAGCACCTTGACCCCCGGTATCCGCTCGCGCACGTCACGTACGGAGTCGAGCGAGAAGCGCCCGTGCACCGAGCAGTGGCCGCGCCACAGGATCATCTTCGCGTCCCGCAGCTGCTGGGCGGTCAGGCCGCCGTTGGGTTTGTGCGGGTTGTAGAGGACGCAGTCGTCGAGCGACATCCCCAGGTCCCGTACCGCCGTGTTCCGCCCCAGGTGCTGGTCGGGGAGGAAGAGGACCTGCTCGCCCTGCTCGAAGGCCCACTTCAGGGCGCGCTCGGCGTTCGACGAGGTGCAGATCGTGCCGCCGTGCTCGCCGGTGAACGCCTTGATGTCGGCCGAGGAGTTCATGTACGAGACGGGCACCACCCGGTCGGCGATGCCGGCCTCGGTCAGCACGTCCCAGCACTCCGCGACCTGTTCGGCCGTGGCCATGTCGGCCATGGAGCAGCCGGCGGCCAGGTCGGGCAGGACGACCTTCTGGTCGTCGGTGGTGAGGATGTCGGCGGACTCGGCCATGAAGTGCACACCGCAGAAGACGATGTACTCGGCGGCGGGCCGGGCCGCCGCGTCCTTGGCCAGCTTGAAGGAGTCACCCGTGACATCCGCGAACTGGATGACCTCGTCGCGCTGGTAGTGGTGGCCGAGCACGAAGACCTTGTCCCCGAGCTTCTCCTTCGCCACGCGGGCGCGCTCCACCAGATCCGGGTCCGAGGGGGAGGGCAGGTCGCCGGGGCACTCCACGCCGCGCTCGCTGCGCGGGTCGGCGCCGCGGCCGAGGAGCAGCAGGGCGAGGGGGGTCGGCTGGACGTCGAGGTCCACGGACGGGGTGGTGGTCACGGCACGCACCTTTTCTTCTCTACGGACGAACGGACGAGCCTTTTCGTCTAAATGACGCTATTTATCATAGCCGCTTCACGTCACTTTGACGATGGCGATAGCGTCGATGTGACGCATTCCGAAGGCGCGGCCGGTGTGCGAGCATGAAGACGGGAAGACAGTAGGGAAAGACAAGCGCCCAGCGCCCGGAATGAATCCGCGGCCGAGCCGGTTGCACTGTCGGCAAGCTGTCCGCAAGCAGTCCGTACAACCCGGGAGAGAAGCAGATGTCCGTATCGGACGAGACCACCACCGTGAGCGACGGCATCCTCCTGTCCGACGCCGCCGCCGGCAAGGTCAAGGCCCTGCTGGACCAGGAAGGGCGTGACGACCTCGCGCTGCGCGTCGCCGTTCAGCCCGGCGGCTGCTCCGGCCTGCGGTACCAGCTGTTCTTCGACGAGCGTTCGCTCGACGGCGACGTCATCAAGGACTTCGGCGGCGTCAAGGTCGTCACCGACCGGATGAGCGCCCCCTACCTGGGCGGCGCCTCCATCGACTTCGTGGACACGATCGAGAAGCAGGGCTTCACGATCGACAACCCGAACGCGTCGGGCTCCTGCGCCTGCGGAGACTCCTTCAGCTAGGTCCTGCCGGGGGGTTCCCCGCGGCGGACGGAACGCATACGGAAGGGGGGGGGCCCCCCCCGGGGGGCGCCCCCCCCCCGGGGGCGGGGGGCGGGCGGGACACCGTAGGCGGGGCGGGGGGCGGGGTTGTCGCCCGGGGGGGCGGGCACCCCCCCGGGGGGGGGCCCGGCCGCGGGCGGCCACTCATACTGTTGGTCCGGGGGGGGGGGGCCCCGGGGGGGGGGGGGGCCGCGCGGGGGGGGGGCCCCCCCCCGGGGGGGGCCCCCCCCTTCCGTATGCCGTCGCGCTGCCGTCACACGATCCGCTCAGCGGCGCGCGAGCTTCTCGCCCGTCGTCGCGTCCACCACCGGGCGCTCGCCCAGGGGCCGGTCCAGGGTCACCGTCGCGGACTGCTCCTTGGCGATCGCCACGCACACCTTGTCGGGATCCGGGTGGGAGACGACCAGCTTCACCTTCACCGCCGTCCCGCTCTCGTCCGCCTGCGGCGTGTACGTGGAGCACACCCCGCCCATGAAGTGGAGCGTCAGCTTCCGGCCTTCCGAGGTGTACGACACGACGCCGTTCGACCGGGACGTCTCCGGGGCGGTCGTGCCGCTCCCGGACCCATCGGCCCCCGGCGTGTCCGGGCCCACCGACGAGGGGCCGCCCGGCAGCTCCCGGTGCGACGGCCCGGACTTCGTCAGGAACTCCGGAGCCACCGCCGGATGCGTCACCGTGTACGGCGCCGCGCCGTCGGCGGGCACCACCTCGAACAGCCAGGACGGCACGAGCGCGCCCTTGCCCGCCACCGACCGCGCCGCGAGCCCGAAGACCGCCTTGTCGATCTCCACCGGCTGTGCGGCCGCGCGGGCGGCGCCCGTGGCCTCGCAGGGAGCGGCCGGCCGCCCGCTCTCCAGCGGTACGGCCGTCGCGCAGCCGCCGATCCGTCCCGTACCCGTGCCGCCCGCGCCCTCTGCGGCCCTGTTCAGCTCCTTGAGGGCCGCGGCCGCGCCGATCACCGGATAGGAGTCGCCGCGCTCCGGCGCCGTCAGCTGACCGCTGCCCCCGGTGACCTGGCCGTCCGTACCCACCTGGATCCCGGTCGACCAGCCGTAGGTGGGCAGCCCGCCGACCACCGGGTCCGCGTTCACCACCCGGGTCGAGCCCATCAACTGCCCGGCGTCCAGATCGGCGTCGGCCTGCCCCAGCGCCTCCAGCACCGGCGCCGCCGCCTTCCTGGCCGCGGCCTCGCTCACCGCCGCGCCCGCGCCGTCGGCGGCCGGACCCCCGGCGCCCGGACCGGACGCCGTGCTCCCGCCCGCCGGGCACGCCCTGCCCTTCAGGCAGTTGTCGCCACCCGGCGGGCCGAACCGGGCATACGTCCAGGTCCCCGGCGCCTGCTTCGCGACGCTCAGCAGCGGACCCGAACCGTCCTTGTCCGTACCGACCTTCCAGGCCGTCCCCTCCGGCCTCGGCGCCCCCGCCAGCCCGAGCGCCGTCGCCAGCCGGGTCACATCGGCCGCCGTCACCTCGCCGCTCGTCCGGAAGACCCGCGCCGTACCGGGCCCCTCCGGCAGCGCGCCCTTGGCGCGGTAGGTGACGCCGCCCGGATCGGGCTCGCCGGGCGCGATGCCCCGCGGCGGCGCCTCCCCGCCCGAGGCCGGGCCCTCGGCGTCGGGACCGTCGAGGGCCAGCGGCGGCGGCCCGCCGTCCGCCGGGGGCGCGCCGCCGCCGAAGGCGTTCGTCGCGAAGTACGCGCCACCGCCCCCGGCGACCAGTACCGCAGCCGCCACCGCGGCGACCGCGAGCCGGGGCCGCCGACGGCGGCGGGGCGCCTCCGCTCCGCCGGTTCCGGTTGTGTCATCGTGGGGCCGCTCCGTACTGGTCACCGCTGCTCCTTCGGCTGTGTCGGGCGTTCCGTCCGCTCCCGGACCGGTGGACGGAGAGTAACTGATCGGATACTCTGGGTATCCCTACCGTCGACCGCGTCCCCTGTACGAGGGAACGCCCGTTGGACGGAAAGGGTGCGGGGGCGGTTCCCACCCGCCTCGCGGATCAGGCCCGTCACTTGACCCGGTAGCGTGAAGTGTCAACCTTCTCCTCATCAGGAGCGTTCACCCCGTGCGAATCGCAGTCACCGGCTCCATCGCCACCGACCATCTGATGACCTTTCCCGGCCGCTTCGCCGACCAGCTGGTCGCCGAGCAGCTGCACACGGTCTCCCTCTCCTTCCTGGTCGACAACCTGGAAGTGCGCAGGGGCGGTGTCGGGGCGAACATCTGCTTCGGCATGGGCCAGCTGGGCACCCGTCCCCTCCTGGTCGGCGCCGCCGGCCAGGACTTCGACGAGTACCGCGCCTGGCTGGACCGGCACGGTGTCGACACCACCTCCGTCCGGATCTCCGAGGTCCTGCACACGGCCCGCTTCGTGTGCACCACCGACACCGACCACAACCAGATCGGCTCCTTCTACGCGGGCGCGATGAGCGAGGCCCGCCAGATCGAGCTGAAGAAGGTCGCCGACCGCGTCGGCGGTCTCGACCTGGTGCTGATCGGCGCGGACGACCCCGAGGGCATGCTGCGCCACACCGAGGAGTGCCGCACCCGCGGTATTCCCTTCGCCGCCGACTTCTCGCAGCAGATCGCGCGCATGGGAGGCGATGAGGTCCGCACCCTGCTCGACGGCGCGACCTACCTCTTCTCCAACGAGTACGAGAAGGGGCTCATCGAGTCCAAGACCGGCTGGGACGACGCGGAGATCCTCTCCCGGGTGGGCCACCGCGTCACGACGCTCGGCAAGAACGGCGTACGGATCGACCGCGTCGGCGACGAGCCGATCGTGGTCGGCTGCCCGGACGAGACCGTCAAGGCCGACCCGACCGGCGTCGGCGACGCCTTCCGCGCCGGGTTCCTCTCCGGCCTGACCTGGGGCGTCGGCCTGGAGCGCGCCGCCCAGATCGGCTGCATGCTCGCCACCCTGGTCATCGAGACGATCGGCACGCAGGAGTACACCCTGCGCAGGAACCACTTCATGGAGCGCTTCACCAAGGCGTACGGCTACGACGCGGCGGCCGAGGTCCAGGCCCACCTGCCCGAGACGGCCGCCTGAGCCGACGCGCGAACCGCCGCCGGACCACGGGGGCGACGCTCACGACACCCGGCGGACCACATACGCGACACCGTGGTCCGCCGGCCGCTCGCCCACGTACTCCTGGCCGCGCATCTCGCACCACGCCGGAATGTCCAGCCGCGCCGCCCCGTCGTCCGAGAGGACCACCACGGTGCCGCCCACCGGCACCTCGCCGAAGACCTTGGCCAGCTCGATCACCGGGATCGGGCACCGTCGGCCGAGCGCGTCCACCACCCGCTCGGCGCTGCCGCCCGGTCGGCTTGCGGCGGGCCCGGCGGAGGCCGGCGCGCCGAACCGCTCCCGCACCCCGGACACCACCCCCGGCAGCACCTCCAGGAAGCGGTCCACCTCCGCCTCCGGTGTCCCGAGGGGCAGCGAGAGCCGGACATTGCCCTCCGAGAGCACTCCCATCGCCCGCAGCACATGACTGGGCGTCAGGGTGGAGCTGGTGCAGGACGAGCCCGACGACACCGAGAAGTCCGCCCGGTCCAGCTCGTGCAGCAGCGTCTCCCCGTCCACGTAGAGACAGGAGAACGTGACGAGATGGGGGAGGCGGCGCACCGGATGCCCCACCACCTCCACATCGGGCACCAGCTCCGGCACCCGCGCCCTGATCCGCTCCACCAGCGCCCGCAGCCGTACCGCCTCGGCCGCCGCCTCGGCGCGCACCGCGCGCAGCGAGGCCGCCGCCGCCACGATCGCCGGAATGTTCTGGAAGCCCGGGGCGCGACCCGACTCCCGCTCGTCGGCCGGACCCGGCGCGGCGAACCGCACCCCCTTGCGTACGGCCAGCAGCCCG
The DNA here is from genome assembly GCF_042900885.1 of Streptomyces sp. NPDC012835. Classification (NCBI taxonomy): domain Bacteria; kingdom Bacillati; phylum Actinomycetota; class Actinomycetes; order Kitasatosporales; family Streptomycetaceae; genus Streptomyces; species Streptomyces sp. NPDC012835. The sequence goes on along the minus strand of NZ_JBIBBW010000002.1, from coordinate 372,282 downwards.
ACCCCCGCCGGACCGCCCCACTTGTGCGCGCTCCCGGTCAGCAGCGACCAGGCGCCCTCCACCGGGCCCCAGCCCAGCGACTGCGCCGCGTCCACCAGCAGCGGGACGCCCCGGCTGCGGCAGAGCTCGGCGACGGCGGACACCGGCTGCTCCGTGCCCGCCTCGTGGTTGGCCGACTGGAGGCACGCCAGGGCGGTGTCCGCGCGCAGCACCGCCGCGTACGCGTCCGGGTCCACCGCTCCGTACCGGTCCACCCCCACCTCGCTCACCGTCCCGCCCGCGCTCTCGTGCGCGGCCGCCGCGTGCAGCACCGACGAGTGCTCCACCGAGGAGACCGCCACATGCCGTCCGACACGCCGACGCCCCGAGAGCGCGCCCGAGATTCCGGAGTGCACCGCGTGCGTCCCCGAAGGAGTGAAAACCAACTCGTCCGGACGGCAGCCGACGGCCTCCGCCGCCGCCTCCCTGGCCGCGTCCAGCAGCAGCCCGGCCCGCCTGCCCTCGCGGTAGAGCCGGGAGGGGTCCGCCCATCCCTCGTCCAGGGACGCCTGGAGGGCCTGACGGGCGACGGGGTGCAGCGGGGCCGAGGAAGCGGCGTCGAAGTAGGGCACGCCGTCACGCTAACGCGCACGCGGGCGACCGTGCCCGGAAGGAGCGTCAGGAACGCCCTCGCACCCGTGGGTCGGCGATCCGGCCCGCACGGGAATAACGTGGTCCATCCCTTCGGGGAGTCGGGCGGCGCGTTGGGCACCCTCCCCGCACGACCTCAAATCACGTCCAGTAGGGTTTGGTCCGCATAAACATCCAAACCCCTGCCCGCGTCGGGCCGGCGACCGACCAGGAGACGGCCGCAGCCGGTCGCGCGGGCGAGACTCTCGGGAAGGCGCTACGTGAGTCCCAACGGCTCCGACCGCTCGTCGCGGCGCCCGATGCGGCGGAAGCTGCCGCAGGTGCTGACTGCGGGCCTGATCCTCGCGACCTCCACCGGTTGCACATACAAGGACTTCCCCCGCCTCGGAATGCCCACCCCGGTGACGGAGGAGGCTCCCCGGATCCTCTCCCTGTGGCAGGGCTCGTGGGCGGCAGCGCTCATCACGGGCGTACTGGTATGGGGTCTGATCCTGTGGAGTGTCTTCTTCCACCGGCGCAGCCGCACCAAGGTGGAGGTACCTCCGCAGACCCGGTACAACATGCCCATCGAGGCGCTGTACACCGTGGTCCCGCTCATCATCGTCTCGGTGCTCTTCTACTTCACCGCTCGTGACGAGTCGAAGCTGCTCTCCCTCTCCGCCAAGCCGACCCACACGATCAACGTGGTCGGCTACCAGTGGAGCTGGGGCTTCAACTACATCGAGAACGTGGACGGGAAGACCACCACCGGCAACGAGGTCCCCAAGGAGCTCGACGCCATCCCGAACCGGTTCGTGAAGGCTTTCCCCCAGCATGCCGAGGGCGTCTACGACTACGGCATCCCCGGTACCCGGAACCCGGAGAACAACAACCCGGGTCCGACGCTGTGGCTCCCCAAGGGGGAGAAGGTCCGGTTCATCCTGACCTCACGTGATGTCATCCACTCCTTCTGGGTGGTGCCGTTCCTGATGAAGCAGGACGTCATCCCGGGGCACACCAACTCCTTCGAGGTGACCCCCAACCAGGAGGGCACCTTCCTGGGCAAGTGCGCCGAGCTGTGCGGCGCCGACCACTCGCGGATGCTCTTCAACGTCAAGGTGGTCTCTCCGGAGCGCTACCAGCAGCACCTCGAAGAGCTGGCCAAGAAGGGCCAGAACGGCTACATCCCGTCGGGCATCGCGCAGACGGATCCGGCCAAGAACGCGGAGACGAACAAACTGTGAGCATCCTCAACGAACCCCAGGGTGCCGCCGCAGCAGCTGAGGACTCTTACGAGAACGAGCTGCCGGTACGGCGCAAACAGCCGGGCAACGTCGTCGTGAAGTGGCTGACCACCACGGATCACAAGACGATCGGCACGATGTACCTGATCACGTCGTTCGCGTTCTTCTGCATCGGCGGTGTGATGGCGCTGCTGATGCGCGCCGAGCTGGCCCGCCCGGGCACGCAGATCATGTCGAACGAGCAGTTCAACCAGGCGTTCACGATGCACGGCACGGTCATGCTGCTGATGTTCGCGACGCCGTTGTTCGCCGGGTTCGCGAACTGGATCATGCCGCTGCAGATCGGGGCGCCCGATGTGGCGTTCCCGCGGCTGAACATGTTCGCGTACTGGCTCTACCTCTTCGGTTCGCTGATCGCGGTGAGCGGTTTCATCACGCCGCAGGGTGCCGCCGACTTCGGCTGGTTCGCCTACTCGCCCCTGTCGGACGCGGTGCGTTCGCCGGGCATCGGGGCGGACCTGTGGATCATGGGTCTGGCGTTCTCCGGGTTCGGGACGATCCTCGGCGCGGTCAACTTCATCACCACGATCATCTGCATGCGCGCTCCGGGTATGACGATGTTCCGGATGCCGATCTTCGTGTGGAACGTGCTGCTGACGGCCGTGCTGGTGCTGCTGGCCTTCCCGGTGCTCGCCGCCGCGCTGTTCGCGCTGGAGGCGGACCGTAAATTCGGGGCCCATGTGTTCGACGCGGCCAATGGCGGGGCGTTGCTCTGGCAACACCTGTTCTGGTTCTTCGGGCATCCAGAGGTGTACATCATCGCCCTACCGTTCTTCGGAATCGTCTCCGAAGTGATTCCGGTGTTCTCCCGGAAGCCGATGTTCGGCTACATCGGTCTGGTGGCGGCGACGATCTCGATCGCGGGTCTGTCGGTGACGGTCTGGGCGCACCACATGTACGTGACCGGTGGCGTGCTGCTCCCGTTCTTCTCGTTCATGACGTTCCTGATCGCGGTGCCGACCGGGGTGAAGTTCTTCAACTGGATCGGGACGATGTGGAAGGGGTCGTTGTCGTTCGAGACGCCGATGCTCTGGACCGTCGGCTTCCTGGTGACGTTCCTCTTCGGTGGTCTGACCGGGGTCATCCTCGCGTCGCCGCCGCTGGACTTCCACGTGTCGGACACCTATTTCGTGGTGGCGCACTTCCACTACGTGGTGTTCGGGACCGTGGTGTTCGCGATGTTCGCCGGATTCCATTTCTGGTGGCCGAAGTTCACCGGCAAGATGCTCGACGAGCGGCTCGGGAAGATTACCTTCTGGACGCTGTTCATCGGCTTCCACGGCACCTTCCTCGTCCAGCACTGGCTCGGCGCCGAAGGTATGCCCCGTCGTTACGCGGACTATCTCGCCGTCGAGGGGTTCACCACGCTGAACACCATCTCCACCATCAGCTCCTTCGTCCTGGGGCTGTCGATACTGCCGTTCTTCTACAACGTGTGGAAGACCGCGAAGTACGGCGAAAAGGTCGAGGTGGACGACCCCTGGGGCTACGGCCGTTCGCTCGAATGGGCGACCTCGTGCCCGCCGCCGCGGCACAACTTCGTCACCCTGCCGCGTATTCGGTCGGAATCCCCGGCGTTCGATCTGCACCACCCGGAGATCGCCGCCCTCGAAGAGCTGGAGAACGCCGGCCACGGAGCCGGTGGCGGCGCCCTCGTCGGTGGCAAGGAGGCCGGTAAGTGAAGATCCAAGGCAGGATGTTCATCTGGCTGAGCATCTTCATCCTGGCCGTGGCCATCGTGTACGGCGTCTGGTCCAAGGAGCCGGTCGGTACGACGGCGCTCTTCCTGGCCTTCGGCCTGAGCATCATGATCGGGTTCTATCTGGCCTTCACGGCCCGCCGGATGGACGCGCTCGCCCAGGACAACAAGGAGGCCGACGTCGCGGACGAGGCCGGCGAGGTGGGGTTCTTCTCCCCGCACAGCTGGCAGCCGTTCGCGCTGGCGATCGGCGGCGCGCTGCTGTTCCTCAGCGTGGCCGTCGGCTGGTGGCTGGCGTACTTCTCGGCGCCGCTGCTGCTGATCGGCCTCTGGGGCTGGGTCTTCGAGTACTACCGCGGTGAGAGCCGCACCCAGTAGACAACTGCCGCAGAGCGTCTTTCCGGGGGGCCCGGACACTCCAGCACGGAGTGTCCGGGCCCCCCGTTTGCGTCACTCGTCGCGCTGTCCTCACGGAATCTTCATACCGTGTGATTCATGACCCATACGCCGCGTCTGCGCACCGTCCTCAGCTGCACCCTGGTCGTGTCCCTCGGGGCCGGCGCGACCGCGTGCGGCAGCAGCAACGACCCCCACCCGCTGGCCACCAAGCCGTACAACGCCACCGGGCAGATCGCCTTCAGCGCGCCCGAGGGCAGCGTCAAGGCCAACCCGGACAAGCCTCTGGAGATCACCGCCAAGAACCGCGACAGCCGGATCACCGACGTCACCGCGGTGGACGCCGGCGGTCACTACCTGGCGGGCGAACTCACCGCCGACGGCATGCGCTGGCACTCCACGGCCCCGCTGGCGGCCGGCGCCCGCTACACGGTCAGGGTCGCCACCGAGAACAACGACGGCGCCCCCGGCAGCCGGACCCTCACCTTCGACACCGCCGCCGCCAAGAAGAAACTGACCGTCGAGTTCGGCCCGGAGGAGGGCACGTACGGGGTGGGGCAGCCCATCACCGCCACCCTCAGCGAGCCGGTCAAGTCCAAGGCGGCCAGGGACGTCGTCGAGCGCTCCCTCAAGGTCCGCGCACCCGGAGCCGAGGAAGGCACCTGGCACTGGGTGGACGACTCGGAACTCCACTACCGGCCCAAGGAGTACTGGCCCGCGAACAGCACCGTCACCGCTTCCAGCAGCCTCGAAGGGGTGAAGATCAGCGACAAGCTGTACGGGGGCGCGGTCAAGCCGCTCACCCTGAAGATCGGCAACAAGCTGGAGGCCATCGTCGACGCCGCCGCGCACACCATGACGGTGTACCGCAACGGCGAATGGATCAACACCGTCCCGGTGACCACCGGCAAGCCCGGGTTCTCCACCCGCAACGGCATCAAGGTCGTGCTCGGCAAGGAGAGCTTCGTACGGATGCGCGGTTCCAGCGTCGGCATCGGCGGCAGCGAGGGGTACGACCTGCCGGTCTACTGGGCCACCCGGGTGACATGGAGCGGCGAGTACGTGCACGCCGCGCCGTGGTCCGTGGGGCAGCAGGGCGCGGCGAACGTCAGCCACGGCTGCACCGGGATGTCCACCGCCAACGCGGCGTGGTTCTTCGAGATCGTCGAGGAGGGCGACATCGTCCAGGTCATCAACAGCGCGGGTGACTCCATGGAGGACTTCGGCAACGGCTTCGGCGACTGGAACCTGGACTGGCAGGACTGGCGCAAGGGCAGCGTCCTCCAGGCAGGCGTCAGGGACGGCAGCAGCCCCGCCGACGCGGCCCGGCTGCGTCCCCAGGTCTGACCGGCCGAGGGCGCCCCGTGGGGCCCCCGGGACCGGGCGGCGGCGCGCCCGGTCCCGGGCCGCTCAGGCGGCGCCCGCGAGCCTGCCGCGCAGCAGCCCGGCCAGGGCGTCCGCGAAGCCGACCGGCTCGACCGGCAGCGTCACCGCGGCGTCCGCGCGGCTCCAGGTGGCCAGCCAGGCGTCCTGCGGGCGGCCGATCAGCAGCAGCACCGGCGGGCAGTTGAAGACCTCGTCCTTGATCTGCCGGCAGACGCCCATCCCGCCGGCAGGGGCCGTCTCGCCGTCCAGCACACAGACGTCGACACCCCCCTCGTCCAGCCGCTTCAGCACGGCCGGCAGCGTCGCGCATTCGAGGAACTCGACCTGCGGTACGTCGGCGGCCGGCCGGCGGCCCGCCGCCAGCCGGACCTGCTCGCGGGTGTTCGCGTCGTCGCTGTAGACCAGCACCGTGGCGGTCGGCTGCATTGTTCCTCCGTGACATCAGTGTCTGCGAGGGCTCCAGGACTCCACAGGCCCTGAACCGATGCGCGGATCGTACTCTGTCGGACACCGTGTCAGCACGGGTAAGAACGTCTCTTCACTGGGCCGTTCGGGCTGCGCACACCCCATGGACACACCGAATGGCACCCCGGGAGTCAGCGCGGGATAAGCGACCGACATAATGTCGGTCGTGGCGACAGCAACGACAGTAGAAACCGGGCACGCGCACCCGTCGGTCAATCGACCGAACCTCACCAGCGTCGGAACCATCATTTGGCTGAGTTCCGAGCTGATGTTCTTCGCGGCCCTCTTCGCGATGTACTTCACCCTGCGGTCGGTGATGGGCGCAGAGCACTGGAAGGAAATGGCTCATGCTCTGAACGTCCCGTTCTCGGCGACGAACACCACCATCCTCGTGCTCTCCTCGGTCACCTGCCAGCTCGGCGTCTTCGCCGCGGAGCGGGGCGACGTGAAGAAGCTCCGCACCTGGTTCGTGGTCACGTTCGTGATGGGTGCGATCTTCATCGGCGGTCAGGTCTACGAGTACACCGAGCTGGTCAAGAAGGACGGCATCTCGCTCTCCTCCGACCCGTACGGCTCGGTGTTCTACCTGACCACCGGCTTCCACGGTCTGCACGTGACGGGGGGTCTCATCGCGTTCCTGTTCGTCCTGGGCAGGACGTACGCGGCCAAGAGGTTCACCCATGAGCAGGCAACCGCAGCCATCGTCGTGTCCTATTACTGGCACTTCGTCGATGTCGTCTGGATCGGCCTCTTCGCCACGATCTACTTGATCAAGTAGCCCGGGCAACGCGCCCGACGCGCACACAGTCCAGAAGCACCGACGCAGAAGATCCTGACACCGGGGTAATCCGTGAAAAAGCTCTCCGCACGACGACGCCATCCGCTGGCGGCGGTCGTCGTCCTACTCTTCGCGCTGGCGGCCACCGGGGGGCTGTACACCGCGTTCGCGCCCGCGGGCAAGGCACAGGCCGACGAAACTTCCCAGTCCCTCGCCATCGAGGAGGGCAAGAAGCTCTACTCCGTCGGCTGTGCCAGCTGCCACGGCACCGGTGGTCAGGGAACCTCCGACGGGCCGCCCCTGGTCGGCGTCGGCTCCGCCGCCGTGGACTTCCAGGTCGGCACCGGCCGGATGCCGGCCCAGCAGCCCGGCCCGCAGGTGCCCAAGAAGAAGGTCATCTACAGCCAGGCCGAGATCGACCAGCTCGCCGCGTACGTGGCGTCCCTCGGAGCCGGTCCGATCACGCCGACCAAGGAGCAGTACAGCGCCTCCGACGCGAGCGTCGCCTCCGGCGGCGAGCTGTTCCGCACCAACTGTGCCCAGTGCCACAACTTCACCGGCAAGGGTGGCGCGCTGACTCACGGCAAGTCCGCACCCAGCCTGGAGGGCGTGGATCCCAAGCACATCTACGAGGCCATGCAGACCGGCCCGCAGAGCATGCCCTCCTTCCCCGACACCACGATGCCGGAGCAGCAGAAGAAGGACATCATCGCCTACGTCAAGGCGGTGAACGGGGACGATACCGAGAGCCCTGGCGGTCTCGAACTGGGCGGCCTCGGCCCCGTCAGTGAGGGGCTGTTCGCCTGGATCTTCGGTCTCGGTGTTCTGATCGCGGCTGCCGTCTGGGTCGCTGCCCACACCGCTAAGGCCAAGAAGTCATGAGTAGCCAAGAAGAGATCTCACAAGAGAACCTGCCGAGCGAGCAGGACGCCGCGCACGGCGCGGTGCTGACCAAGGACGACCCGTTCGCCGACCCGGGCCTGCCGGCGCACCAGCCGCGCAAGCAGGACATCGACGAGCGGTCGGCCAAGCGGTCCGAGCGCATGGTCGCGATCCTGTTCCTGGTGTCGATGCTCGCGACGGTGGCGTTCATCGCCTCGTTCGTGGCGTTCCCGGTCGACAAGAGCGTCTTTGTCTTCCCGCTCGGCCACGTCAGCATCCTGCACCTCTCGCTGGGTGTGACGCTGGCCGTGGCGCTGTTCTGCATCGGCGCGGGCGCGGTCCACTGGGCCCGCACGCTGATGTCGGACGTCGAGGTGGCGGACGACCGTCACCCGATCGAGGCGCCGCCGGAGGTCAAGCAGAAGGTCCTCGCGGACTTCGCCGCGGGCGCGGCCGAGTCCGGCTTCGGCCGGCGCAAGCTGATCCGCAACACGATGTTCGGCGCGCTCGCGCTGGTGCCGCTCTCCGGTGTGGTGCTCCTGCGCGACCTGGGCCCGCTGCCCGAGAAGAAGCTCAGGTCCACGCTGTGGGCCAAGGGCAAGCAGCTCATCAACATGAACACGCATGAGCCGCTGCGTCCCGAGGACGTCGTGGTGGGGTCGCTGACCTTCGCCATGCCCGAGGGGCTCTCGGAGCACGACGAGAACTTCCAGAGCGAGATCGCCAAGGCCGCCCTGATGATCATCCGGATCCAGCCGGACGAGATCAAGGACAAGCGCGAGCTGGAGTGGTCCCACCAGGGGATCGTGGCCTTCTCGAAGATCTGCACCCATGTCGGCTGCCCGATCAGCCTGTACGAGCAGCAGACGCACCACGCGCTCTGCCCGTGCCACCAGTCCACCTTCGATCTCTCCGACGGCGCCCGCGTCATCTTCGGCCCGGCCGGTCACCCCCTCCCGCAGCTGCGGATCGGTGTGAACGCGGACGGAAACCTTGAGGCGCTCGGCGACTTCGACGAGCCCGTCGGCCCTGCCTTCTGGGAGCGCGGATGAGTACCACGACCGCTACAGACGAGAAAAGCCGCAAGGCGCCCGCCGGTGAGCGGGTCGCCGACTGGGCGGACGGCCGGCTGGGGATCTACTCCCTCGCCAAGGCCAACATGCGGAAGATCTTCCCGGACCACTGGTCCTTCATGCTCGGGGAGATCTGCCTCTACAGCTTCATCATCATCATCCTCACGGGTGTGTATCTGACGCTGTTCTTCCACCCGTCGATGAACGAGGTGGAGTACCACGGCAGTTACGTCCCGCTCCAGGGCGTGCTGATGTCGGAGGCGTACGCCTCGACGCTGGACATCAGCTTCGACATCCGCGGTGGTCTGCTGATCCGGCAGATCCACCACTGGGCCGCGCTGATCTTCCTCGCGGCGATGATGGTCCACATGATGCGCGTCTTCTTCACGGGCGCGTTCCGCAAGCCGCGCGAGATCAACTGGCTGTTCGGCTTCCTGCTGTTCGTGCTGGGCATGTTCACCGGGTTCACCGGTTACTCGCTCCCCGACGACCTGCTCTCCGGTACGGGTGTGCGCTTCACCCAGGGCGCGATCCTGTCCGTGCCGATCGTGGGTACGTACATCTCGATGTTCCTGTTCGGCGGCGAGTTCCCCGGCGGCGACTTCGTGGCCCGGTTCTACTCGGTCCACATCCTGCTGCTGCCCGGCATCATGCTCGGGCTGGTCGTGGCCCACCTGATCCTGGTCTTCTACCACAAGCACACGCAGTTCGCGGGTCCCGGCCGGACCAACAACAACGTCGTGGGCATGCCGCTGCTGCCGATCTACATGGCGAAGGCCGGCGGGTTCTTCTTCCTGGTCTTCGGTCTGATCTCGCTGGTCGCGGCGATCGCCACGATCAACCCGATCTGGGCGCTCGGTCCTTACCGTCCCGACCAGGTGTCCACCGGCGCCCAGCCCGACTGGTACATGGGGATGCCGGAAGGGCTCGTCCGGGCCATGCCCGGGTGGGAGATCAACGTCGCGGGCCACACCCTCGTCCTGGGTGTCTTCATCCCGCTGATGATCCTGCCACTGGTCCTCGGCTCGATCGCGGTCTATCCGTTCATCGAGTCCTGGGTCACCGGGGACAAGCGTGAGCACCACCTCCTGGACCGCCCGCGCAACGTACCGACGCGTACGGCCTTCGGCGTGGCCTGGCTGGTGTGGTACTTCGTGCTGCTGGCGGGTGGTGGGAACGACCTCCTGGCCACCCACTTCCATCTGTCGATCAACACGATCACCTGGTTCGTGCGCATCGCGTTCTTCGTCGCGCCGGTCCTCGCGTTCGTCGTCACCAAGCGGATCTGCATCGGCCTTCAGCGGCGCGACGCGGAGAAGGTCCTGCACGGACGCGAGTCCGGTGTCATCAAGCGGCTGCCGCACGGTGAGTTCATCGAGGTGCACGCCCCGCTCGACCAGGCGGCGCTGCACAAGCTCACCGCGCACGAGCAGTACACGCCCGCCGAGATCGGCCCGACGGTCGACGAGAACGGTGTGGAGCGCAAGGTGTCGCCCGTCGAGAAGCTCAGGGTCAAGCTGAGCAAGGGCTACTACGGCGAGGGCAACCAGCTGCCGAAGCCCACCGCGGAGGAGTACCAGGAGATCCAGAGCGGCCACGGCCACCACTGATCCCACCCGGCCTCGGCGAGGTCGCCACCACCGAGGGCCCCGGCCCGGTCTCCCCGCGAGGGGGCCGGCCGGGGCCCTCGGCGTTCCCCGCCCGGCGCGCGGAGCCTGTCCGCAGTGCGGGCGGTCGTCCTACGGGCCGGGCGCACGCCGATAGGCTTCTCCCGGGCCCCCGCAGGGGCCCGGTACCCGTCCCGGACCCCAGGAGCGAGCGATGAGCGCTGTTACCCCCGTCGGAGGCGACACCGTGGCGGCACTCACCTGGCCGGGCGTACTGGACACGCTGCTCAACGGCGTCGACCAGAGCGCCGACGCCACCGCCTGGGCGATGGACCGGATCATGAGCGGCGCGGCCACCGACGCGCAGATCGCCGGATTCGTGGTGGCACTGCGGGCCAAGGGCGAGACGGTCGCCGAGATCAGCGGTCTCGTACGGGCGATGTACGAGCACGCCAGGGTCATAGAGGTGCCCGGCAGGACCGTCGACATCGTCGGCACCGGCGGCGACGGCGCCAAGACCGTGAACATCTCCACCATGTCCTCGATCGTGGTCGCGGGCACCGGAGCGAAGGTCGTCAAGCACGGCAGCCGGGCCGCGTCCTCGGCGAGCGGCGCCTCGGACGTCCTGGAGAAGCTCGGCGTCAATCTGGAGCTGTCCCCCGAGCGGGTCGCCCGGGTCGCGGAGGAGGCGGGCATCACCTTCTGCTTCGCGGTGAAGTTCCACCCCGCCCTGCGCCGCGTGGCCGCCGCGCGCGGCGAGATGGGTATCCGTACGGTCTTCAACTTCCTGGGGCCGCTCACCAACCCCGCGAAGGTGCGGGCCCAGGCGACGGGTGTCGCGGATGCCCGGATGGCGCCGATCATGGCGGGCGTGCTGGCCGAGCGGGGCTCCTCCGCCCTGGTCTTCCGGGGCGACGACGGGCTCGACGAGCTGACCACCACCGCGACCTCCCGGGTCTGGGTCGTCCGGGACGGCGCCGTCACCGAGCAGTCCTTCGACCCGCGCGACATCGGTCTGTCCCTGGTGCCGGTCGAGGCCCTGCGCGGCGCGGACGCCTCGTACAACGCGGATGTGGCCCGCAGGCTGCTGGCCGGCGAGACCGGCCCGGTACGGGAGGCCGTACTGCTCAACTCGGCGGCGGCGCTGGTCGCGCTGGACCCGACGGACGATCCGCTGGAGCTCCAGCTGTCGGCGGGGATCGCGCGGGCGGCGGAGTCGATCGACTCGGGCGCGGCGGGCCGGGCGCTGGCGCGCTGGGTCGAGGCCAGCAACGCCTGACGGCGGCGGCTGCGACAGGGGGCGGGCGCCGGTCGGCGCCCGCCCTTGTCCCGTATCGCGGACACCTGTTGGGCGGCGCGGCACGCTGTGCCATAATTTCGCCCAAGGTCATGAGTGACAGCGATTTAGGCCCCGGCTCGCTGTCCGGCAACCCTCCGTCCGTGGCGGGGTGCCCCGGGTGAAGACCAGGCCGTAGGCAGCGAGGTCTACGGCAAGCGCGGACCCCTCGCACCTTTGGGGTCCTGGTCCTCAAGGGAGCAGTCTCGTGAGCAAGCGAATGCGTTAGGGCTTCCACGCCCCTCTTCAACACCCTCCGCACGGTGTTCTCCGTGTGTCGAGGCATCCCCCGCGTGACCGTCACGGCCCTGCCGTGCCCGCGGGTCCTTGAAGCCGCTTTTCCGCCTTGTCCTGCCGGGAGATATCGCCATGTCCGCATACCCGAACGCCACCGCCACCGTTGCCGCGCAGCCCGCCCGGCCCTCCGACGACCCCGCCTGTGGAGCGCCGCTGCCGGTGCTCGGACGGGATGTGACCGTGCCGCTCGTCACCGGCGGCGAGGTCGTCTACGCGGCCCTGGACTACGCGGCCAGCGCCCCGGCGCTCCAGCGGGTGTGGGACGACGTCGCCGCGTACGCCCCGTACTACGGCAGCGTCCACCGGGGCGCCGGCTATCTCTCGCAGCTGTCCACCGATCTGTTCGAGAACAGCCGCCGCACGGTCGCGGAGTTCCTCGGCTGCCGCGCGGACGACCAGGTGGTCTTCACCCGCTCGACCACGGATTCGCTGAATCTGCTGGCGGCGGCCCTTCCCGAGGGGTGCGAGGTGTTCGTCTTCGAGACGGAGCACCACGCCTCGCTGCTGCCCTGGCGGAACGCCCGGGTGAGCTGTCTCGACGCCCCGCGCACCCCGGCCGGTGCCGTCGCCACCCTGGAGAGCGCGCTCGCCTCGCGCGACTCCCGTGGGCCGGCGCTGGTCTGTGTCACGGGCGCGTCCAATGTGACGGGTGAGCTGTGGCCCGTACGGGAACTGGCCGCCGCCGCGCACCGGCACGGTGCCCGGATCGTGCTCGACGCCGCTCAGCTCGTACCGCACCACGCCGTGGACATCGCCGAGCTGGACGTGGACTGGATCGCCTTCTCCGGGCACAAGCTGTACGCGCCGTTCGGCTCCGGGGTGCTGGCCGGGCGGGCCGACTGGCTCCGGGACGCCGAGCCGTACCTCGCGGGCGGCGGCGCCAGCCGCAAGGTGGCGCGCCGCGCCGACGGCGGGGTGGACGTGGAGTGGCACGCCACCGCGGCCCGCCACGAGGCCGGTTCGCCCAACGTCATCGGGGTGTACGCGATCGCCTCGGCCTGCAAGGCGCTGGAGGAGGCCGGGTTCGACGCGCTGGCGGCCCGCGAGCAGCGCCTTGTCGCACGGCTGCGCGAGGGGCTCGCCGAGGTGCCCGAGGTGAAGGTGCTCTCGCTGTTCGGGGACGACGCGCCGAGGGTCGGTGTGCTGTCGTTCGTGGTGGAGGGGTGGAACAGCTCGCACTTCGCCGCCGCGCTCTCCGCCGAGTACGGCATCGGGGTGCGGGACGGCCTGTTCTGCGCCCACCCGCTGGTACGGACGCTGCTGGACGGCGACCCGCGGGAGCAGGGGGAGTGCGGCGCGCCGGAGGCCGAGCCGGGCGGGCGCTCGCTGAACGCGATCCGGGTGAGCTTCGGCGCCGGGACGCCGGACGAGCACGTGGAGCGGTTCGTACGGGCGGTGCGCGAGCTGGTCAGCGACGGCGCGCGCTGGAACTACCGCACGGAGGACGGGCGTTGCGTGCCGGACCGGGGAACGGCCGCCGCGTAGGTCCTTCCCGGCCGGCCGGACGCGGCCGGGGGTACGGACCCGGAGGTGCCCGGAGGCGGTCCTACGCGTCGAGCCCGATCGCGAAGGCCGCCTCCAGGTCGTGCTGGGAGTAGGTGCGGAACGCCACGTGCGTGTCGGTGGCCTCCACGCCCGCGATCTTGCTGATCCGGCCGGGGATGACATCCGCCAGATCGTCGTGGTGGGGCACCCGCACCATGGCGATCAGGTCGTAGGTCCCGGTCACCGAGAAGACCTCGCTGACGCTGTCCAGGGCGGCGATGGCCTCGGCGATCTCGGGAATCCGGTCGACGCTGGTCTTGATGAGCACGATCGCGGTGATCACGGTTGGCGTTCTCCCTCGGTGGCCCCGGTCTGTGCGGCCACTCTATCGGTACGCCAGTAGCGCCCCCAGGCGTAGAGGAAGCCCACACCGAAGCCGGCCACATGGGCCAGATAGGCGACCCCGGGCCCCTCGCCCGCGTTCCGGGCGGCCAGCCACTGGAGCGCGAACCAGAAGATCAGCACGATCCACGCGGGGAAGCGCAGGGGCAGGAAGAACAGGAACGGGAAGAGGCTGGTGACGCGGGCCCGCGGAAAGAGATACAGGAAGGCGCCGAGCACACCGGAGATCGCCCCGGAGGCCCCGACCAGGGTCTGGTCCGAGTCGGCGTTGGCCGCCGCGTAGGCGAACAGCGCGAGGTAGCCGGCCGCGAGGTAGAAGAGCAGGAAGGGGACCCGGCCCATCCGCTCCTCGGTCATCGCCCCGAAGACGTGCAGGAAGAGCATGTTGCCGAGCAGATGCAGCCAGCCGCCGTGCACGAACAGCGCGGTGAGCGGGGTGAGCAGGGCGCGCGCCGAGCCGTGCGCCAGCTCGTCCGGGATCACTCCCCACCGTTCGAAATACGCGCTCTGCGCGGCGAGGAGCGCGTCGCCCCTGCCGTGGCCGGCGCCGAGGCCGGACACCGGGCCGATCAGGAAGGCCAGACAGCACAGGACGATCAGCCCGTAGGTCACCACGGGTACGCCGGCCGTCCTCTGCCCTCGCCATGTGATCACCGACAGAGCATGCCGTACCGGACCCTTCGGTACAGAGCGCCTCGCCGCCCCGCGCGGTGCCCGCGAGGCCGTAGGGTTGCGGGGTGTGATCCGCGGTTCGAGGGCGCGCCGCGGGGCACCGCACGAGGGACGACGAAAAGAGGACGACGCGATGGCAACGCTTCCGACGGTTCCGCAGCCGACGGCCACCACCAGGTGGCGGTGCACGCTGTGCGGGAATCTGACCCGCTTCGACGTGACCCGGTCGTCGAAGGCCGTCGAGTACGTCCATCTGGACCTGGCCGGGGAGCCCACGGTCGAGGAGCGCGAGGTGGTCAGTGAGACCATCGAGTCGGTGCGCTGCCGTTGGTGCAACGCGGTGGATCAGATCGAGTTGGTGGACAGGCCGGGCGCGGGTTCCTGAGAGGGAGCGGCCCGAAAGGGGTAGTGGGGTGACGGATCGTGGAGCAGCCCGCGGGCGGTGCTGAGCCGGCCGGTGCGGCCGGTGACGCCGCGGAGACGCTCGACCGCCCGCTTCCCGACGGGGTACGACGCCGGGTCGTGGCGCTCGTCTCGGACGCCTTCGGTGGTCTGACCGTCCCGGAGCTGCCCACCCAGCTGCGGCAGTACGCGCGCTTCACCCCGAACAGACGTGCGAAATTCGCGGGCAACGCGATGGCCGCCGCGCTGGAGGCCGACCCGATCTTCCGGCAGCGGATCGGGGACCGGCTCGCCCAGTCCCAGCCCGAGCTGGCCGCCGCGCTGGAGGCGGGATCGCCGCCCGCCGCCGCCGATCCCGTCGACGTGGCCGCCGCCGCGTATGTGCTCAGACCACCCGGATGGGTGAAGCTGGTGGCCGCCGCGGGTGAGGAGGCCCAGCGGGCGGACGCCGAGCGCGTCGACGAGGAGACCCGGCAGGAGCTGGAGCGGCTGCGCGAGGAGCTGGCCGTCGCCAGGGCGCAGACCAGGAACGACACCGAACGGCTCCGTACCGAGCTGGAGGCGGTCCGTAAAGAGGCCGACGCGCTCCACCGCAAGCTGCGCAGTGCCCAGAGCGACGTCAAGCGCGGCGAGGCCGCCCTGCGCCGTACGAACGCGGAGACCGAGGCGCTCCGCGCGGAGGCCGCCGCCCAGGTGTCGGCGGCCGAGAGCGAGACCCGCCGGATCAGGGCGCGGCTGGCCGAGGCGGAGGCGACGGTGGAAGCGGGCCGCCGGGCCGCCCGCGAGGGCCGCTCGGTCGAGGACATGCGGCTGCGGCTGCTGCTGGACACGGTGCTGGAGTCCGCGCAGGGGCTGCGGCGCGAGCTGGCGCTGCCGCCCGTCACCAGCCGCCCCGCCGACGCCGTCGACGCGGTGGAGCCGGGCCGGATGTCGCCCAAGGATGTGGCGGCGCGGGCGCTGTCCGAGACCGATCCGGCGCTGCTGGACCAGCTGTTGGCGCTGCCGCAGGCGCATCTGCTGGTGGACGGCTACAACGTCACCAAGACCGGCTATCCCACGATGCCGCTGGAGAAGCAGCGGCTGCGGCTGCTCGGCGGGCTCGCCATGCTGGCGGCGCAGACGGGCGCCGAGATGACCTGTGTGTTCGACGGCGCGGAGCTGGCGGCGCCGGTGCTGCTCGCGCCGCCGCGCGGGGTGCGCGTGCTGTTCTCCAAGCCGGGGGTGACGGCGGACGAGCTGATCCGTCAGCTCGTCAGGGCGGAGCCGCCCGGCCGGCCCGTGGTGGTGGTCTCCACCGACCGTGAGGTGGCGGACGGTGTGGCGAAGGCCGGTGCCCGGCCCGTCGCGTCCGCGCTGCTGCTCAGGCGGCTGTCCCGCGTATAAGGGCAGGGGGGAGCGGCGGTCCCGGTCACGGGAAGCGGCTTTCCGGGTACGGCGACGTGGCTTTTCCGGATACAGCGACGTGGCTTTCGTGGGGTCGGGCCCCTTCTGGTCAACTCCTTCGTGGAATGACCGGATTAACCACTCATCGGGATGACGCGCCGCCAAATGTCCATGACGGAGCGTGTGATGTCCTGCTGCATCTGTAAAAACTATGCGTCGTGACTGAGTTTTTTCTTGCAAGGATTTGAACTGATCACAAGTAGGTCACTATGGTCATGGCTCGAACCTTCGCGCGGTTGATCACCCATCCGGGGTGGCAGCGAAGGGACCGCCGATTTCACATCGTTCGCCCCTTTCCTCGGGGTGCCGGACGCGTGGAGCCGGGGCCTGCGTCCCCCACTGGCCCGGTAGGCGGCTGAGGAGAAGGAGCTCGCCTCCGTGGCGTCCCACCGTCGTCCCAAGCCCCCGAGCCGCACCCGGGTGACCGTGCTCACCGCGACCGCCGCCGCCGCCGTCGCGCTGACCGCCAACTCCGCCAACGCCGCACCGACGCCCAGCAAGTCGGAGGTCAAGGAGAAGGTCGACAAGCTCTACGAGGACGCGGAGAAGGCCACCGAGAAGTACACGGGGGCCAAGGAGTCGCAGGAGAAGCTGGAGAAGGAGGTCAGCGCCCTCCAGGACAAGGTGGCGCGCGGCCAGGAAGAGCTGAACGAGCTGCGCGACGGCCTCGGTTCGATCGCCAGCGCCCAGTACCGCACCGGCGGCATCGACCCCGCCGTGCAGCTGTTCCTCTCCTCCGACCCGGACTCCTACCTCGACCAGGCGTCCGCGCTCGACCAGGTCAGCGCCAAGCAGGCCCAGGCGCTCCAGGAGATCCAGTCGAAGCAGCGGTCCCTCGCGCAGGAGCGCAAGGAGGCCCAGTCGAAGGTCGCTGACCTGGCCGACACCCGCAAGGAACTCGGCAAGAAGAAGGACGAGGTCCAGGGCAAGCTCGCCGCCGCGCAGAAGCTGCTCAACACCCTCACCGCGCAGGAGCGCGCCGCCCTCGTCAAGGAGGACGAGCAGCGCGCCAGCCGCTCCGCCTCCAGCGCCGGCGCAGGCGCCGACTCCTCCCGTACCGACCTCGGCAAGTCCGTGCCCGCCTCGCAGCGCGCTTCGGCCGCCTTCGCCGCCGCGCAGGGCAAGATCGGCACCCCGTACGTGTACGGCGCCAGCGGCCCCGGCTCCTTCGACTGCTCCGGGCTGACCTCCTGGGCCTACGCCCAGGCCGGTGTCTCCATACCCCGCACCTCCGAGGCCCAGGCCAACGCCGGCCAGCGCCTCGGCATGAGCCAGCTGCAACAGGGCGACCTGGTCATCTTCTACGGCGACCTGCACCACGTCGGCTTCTACGCCGGCAACGGCCAGGTGCTGCACGCCCCCAAGCCCGGTGCCAACGTGCGCTACGAGGCCATCGGCAACATGCCCTTCCAGTTCGGCGTGCGAATCGGCTGACCCGCCGCCGACACCGCCCATTCGGGCGAAATCCCGCGCCCTTCGCTGACGTCGTGCCCCGCCGATGACCTTGTGGTCTTCGGCGGGGCGCCACTTTGTGTGCGCGGGGCGGTCGTTGGCCGCTCCGTGGTCGCCCCGCTACTGTCTGCTGCGCGCGGCCCCCGGCAAGCGGTCCGCCCGTCGGGCGGCAGGGGGCACGTCCGCGCGTACAGCGGAAGGGAGTTCGGCTTCCCGTGGTGTCCCATCGCCGTCCCACACAGTCAGGACCCGGCCTCGGTGCCCGCGTCGGCGCCGCCACGGTGGTCTCCGCAGCGGCGGCCACCGCGGCGGCGGCGCTCGGCGCCTCCCCGGCGGGAGCCGACCCGCAGCGGGGGCCCGAGGTCACCCGCGCCACGGTCGACCGGCTCTTCGCCGACGCCGAGAAGGCCACCGAGCGCTACAACCGGGCGGACGAGCGCACGCGCCGGCTGCGCGGTCTCGTGGAACGGGCGCAGGACCGCGCGGCGCGCGGCCAGGAAGCCGTCAACAAGATGCGCGGAGCACTCGGTTCGCTCGCCATCGCCCAGTACCGCTCCGGCGGCATGGACCCGGCGCTCGACCTGCTGCTCTCCTCCGACCCCGACGGCTACCTCGACCGGGCCGCCGTCCTCGAACGCGTCGGCCTGCGCCAGACCGGCGCCCTGCGCGAACTGGAGCAGGCCCAGCGGACGCTGGGACGGGTACGGTCCGAAGCCACCCGCGACCTCACCGAGCTGGAACGCAGCAGGGCCGCCGTCGCCCGCCACAAACGCGCCGTCGAGGGCAAGCTCGCCGAGGCGCGCCGGGTACTCGCCGCCCTGCCCACCGCCGAACGCGGGGACTACGGGCGCTCCTCGCGCTCGGACCGTGACGGCGCGGGCGGCTCGCTCCTCCTCGGCGGCCCCGGCGGCGCGGCCTCCTCGGCGCGTGCCGCCGCCGCCGTGCGCGCCGCGCAGAACGCGGTCGGGCGGCCCTACGTCTGGGGCGCCAACGGGCCCTCCGGCTTCGACTGTTCGGGGCTGACCCAGTGGTCGTACGCGCAGGCGGGCGTCGGCCTGCCGCGCACCTCCCAGGCACAGCGCTACGCGGGCCGGCAGGTCCCGCTCTCCCAGGCACTCCCCGGCGACCTGGTCGCCTACCGCGCCGACGCCAGCCACATCGCCATGTACGTGGGCAACGGGCAGGTCATCCACGCCCCCTACCCCGGCGCCCCGGTGCGCTACGACCCGGTCGGCATGATGCCGGTCTCCTCGGTCACCCGGATCTGAGCCGGGCGCCGGCGCCGGTAACGGCCCCCGCGAGCGGCCCGTACGATCAGCCGCATGACGGGCCGGAACGGACAGCACAGGACAGCGGCGCGGTCGCGGCGGCGCGGTGGCCGCCGGGCCGCCGCGACCGCCCTCACCCTCCTGCTGCTGCCCGCCACCGGCTGCGCGGCCCCGGCGAAGGCGCCGCGCGCCGACAGCCCTCGCACCGACAGTCCCCGCACCGACGGCCCCCGCGCCACGGCCACCGCCACCGCCGGGATCGGACGGACCCTCGACCGCCGGGCGACCGCCCTCGCCGACCGCGACGAACACGCTTACCTCGCCGTCCTCGACCCGGAATCCCACGCCCTGCGCGCCTCCGCGCGCGCCGAGTTCGAGAACCTCGCCGAAGTACCCGCCGGCTCCTGGGAGTACCGTCTCACCAGCGTCGAACGCACCGGCGACCGCGCCACCGCGAGCGCCGAGCTGCGCTACCGGATCACCGGCTACGACAGCGCGCCCGTCACCGCCTCCCGCGCCATGCGGCTCACCGAGCACGACGGCCACTGGTACCTCACCGCGGACGAGCCGGGCGCGGGCGGCGCCCAGCAGCTCTGGCAGCAGGGGCCGGTACGGGCCGTACGCGGCGAGCGCAGCCTGGTCCTCGGCGTCGGCCAGGACGAGCGGCGGCTGCGCCGGATCGCGGCCACCGCCGATCTGGCCGTACCCGCCGTCGACGACGCCTGGCCGGGCCGCTGGAGCCGCCGGGTCGTCCTGCTCGTACCGGGCTCGCCGGCGGACATGGCCGCCCTGCTCGGCGAACCCGCCGACACCTACCGCTCCATCGCTGCGGTCACCACCGGCGAGACGGGCCGCACGGGCGCCTCGCCGGCCGACCGGGTCATCGTCAACCCCGAGGCGTACGGCGGACTCGGCGACTTCGGGCAGCGCGTCGTCCTCACCCACGAGACCACCCACGTCGCGACCCGCACCGCCACCAGCGCCGCCACCCCGCTCTGGCTCTCCGAGGGCTTCGCCGATCTCGTCGCGTACCGGGGAACCGGCCGCGGCGCCGGCCGGATCGCCCCCGAACTCCAGCGGGCCGTCCGCGGCGGCGAGGCCCCCGAGACCCTGCCGTCCGACGCGGACTTCGCCTTCGCCGGTGACGCCGACCTGCTGGCCAGGGCGTACGAAAGCGGCTGGCTGGCCTGCGAGATGATCGCCGAGCGGTGGGGCGAGCGGAAGCTGACCGACTTCTACCGCGCGGTGGGCGCGCACGGCCACCGCAAGGGCGCGGTGGCGGCAGCGGCGCACGACGTCCTGGCCACCACGGAGGACGCCCTCACCGAGCGGTGGCGCGCCTTCGTACGGCAGCGGCTCGGCTGATCAGCCCGCCCCGGCCCCGGCCCCGGCCCGCGCCCTCGCCCGCCGGCCGCTCCCGCCGGGGCACCGTCCCCCGCCACAGGACACGGCAGGCGGTCAGCGCCGAGGCGACCAGCAGCCCGTTGCGTACGAACAGCAGCGCGACCCCCACCGGTTCACCCGCCACCACCTGGTCGAACATCAGCGGGAACTCCAGCTGGGTCACCGCCGTCGCGGCCAGCACCAGCCCGGCGGGCAGTGCCATCCGGCTCGCCCCCAGCGTCAGACAGACCGCCGCCAGGCCCACCAGCCAGAGCAGATACTGCGGGCTGATCACCCGGCTCGTCGTGGTGAACAGCAGCACGGCGGCGAACGCCGCGTCGTACACCGTGGCCGCGCCCAGTTCGCGCGCCCGCAGCCGCCACACCAGCAGCCAGCCGAACGCCAGCACCGCCAGGGCCAGCGCCGCCCGGCTGACCAGCGGGACGTACGGCCCGGCGAACTCCACCGAGCCGTAGCTGAACAGCACGCTCCCCTCCCAGCCGAAGTGCCGCGCCACCTGGAAGACCAGCGCGCCCAGCGACTCGACCTCCGTACCCCGGTCGCGCTGGTACGTGAGGAACTCCAGCGCGCCCGGCAGCGCCACCCAGCACAGCGCCGTCACCGCCAGCCCCGTGACCACCGCCGCCGTCCACGACCGCCGGGTCGCCCCGCCGCGCGGCGTGCCCGCCAGCAGCAGCACCGGCCACACCTTCAGCAGCGCGCCGAACCCGGCGAGCGCCCCCATCAGCCTCGGCCGCGCGGCGCCCGCCAGCAGCGCGCCCACCGCGACCGCCGTCACCATCAGGTCGTAGCGCGCGTACGAGGTCGTACCCAGCAGCGGCACCCCCACGACCCACACCCACGCGCCCCGCACCGACCGGCCCCCGCCCCGGCCCGCGCGCAGCAGCAGCCCCAGCACGACCGCGTCGCACAGACACACCAGCACGAAGAACGCGGAGGCGTAGCCGAGGAAGGGCAGCGCTGCGGGCGAGACGACCGCCAGCGCAGCGCCGGGCGGATACTGCCACGTCACGTCGGAGAGCGGATAGGTGCCCGCGCGCAGCACCTCGTACCACCCCTGGTAGATCACCGACACGTCGCTCGTCACATCGGGCCCCGGCAGCGTCACGACCTTGAAGACGCAGAGCAGCAGCGCGGCCCTGGTCAGAGCCCACAGCGCGACCGCGCCCCACGCCGCGCCGCTGCCGCTGTGCCCGGACGCGGTGCCCTCGCTCTGCCCGGCCGCCATGATCACCCGTCTCCGTGTCGTCCTCCGGTCGGCGGAAGCCATGATGCCGGGCGAGGCTGTGCGAGAGCCGTGAAGCAGGGCCGGGCGCCCGCCCGGTACTGTCGGCCGGGATGCGCAAGACACTGATCGTGACCAACGACTTCCCGCCCAGGCCCGGAGGCATCCAGGCGTTCCTGCACAACATGGCGCTGCGCCTCGACCCCGACCGGCTCGTCGTCTACGCCTCCACCTGGAAGCGCGGCCGCGAGGGAGCGGAAGCGACCGCCGCGTTCGACGCCGAACAGCCCTTCACCGTCGTGCGGGACCGCACGACGATGCTGCTGCCGACCCCGCGCGTCACCCGGCGGGCCGCCGGACTGCTGCGGGAACACGGCTGCGAGTCCGTCTGGTTCGGCGCCGCCGCCCCGCTCGGCCTGATGGGGCCCGCGCTGCGCCGGGCGGGCGCCCGGCGCATCGTCGCCACCACCCACGGCCACGAGGCGGCGTGGGCGCAGCTGCCGGGCGCGCGGACGCTGCTGCGGCGCGTCGGCGAATCCACCGACACCCTCACCTACCTCGGCGAGTACACGCGCTCGCGCATCGCCTCCGCGCTCACACCGTCCGCCGCCGCGCGCATGGTCCAACTGCCGCCCGGCGTCGACGAGAAGACCTTCCGCCCCGACTCCGGCGGCGCCGCCGTCCGCGCCGCGCTCGGGCTGACGGACCGGCCGGTCGTCGTATGCGTCTCCCGGCTCGTCCCGCGCAAGGGACAGGACACCCTGATCCGCGCCATGCCCGCCGTCCTCGCCCATGTCCCGGACGCCGTCCTGCTCGTCGTGGGCGGCGGCCCCTACGAGGACGACCTGCGCAAGCTCGCCGCCGCGACCGGCGTGACCGGCTCCGTACGGTTCACCGGCGCCGTCCCCTGGGCGGAGCTGCCCGCCCACTTCGGCGCCGGCGACGTCTTCGCCATGCCCTGCCGTACACGCCGGGGCGGCCTCGACGTCGAGGGCCTCGGCATCGTCTACCTGGAGGCATCCGCCACCGGCCTGCCCGTCGTGGCCGGCGACTCCGGCGGCGCGCCCGACGCCGTACTCGACGGCGAGACCGGCTGGGTGGTGCGCGGCGGCCCCGAGCGGGTCGCGGCGGCGGAGTCGGCGGAGCGGATCGTGACGCTGCTGCGGGACGCGGGGCTGCGGCGGCGGATGGGGGAGCGGGGGCGGGAGTGGGTCGAGGAGAGGTGGCGCTGGGATCTGCTGGCGGAGCGGTTGCGGGAGTTGCTCTAGGGGGTGGCGTCCGGCGCACCCGCGCCGCGCCCGCTTGGGGTGTGGGTGTGGGCCTCAGCGGTGGTACAGCGCCTCGATCTCCTCCGCGAAGTCCTTCGCCACCACGTTCCGCTTCAGCTTCATCGACGGCGTGATGTGCCCCGCCTCCTCCGTGAACTGCTCCCTCAGCACCCGGAACTTCCGTACGGACTCGGCCTTGGACACCGCCGCGTTGCCCTCGTCCACCGCCCGCTGCACCTCCGCCAGCAGGTCGGGGTCGAGCCGCAGCTCCGCCGCCGTGGCACCGGCGGCCTTGCCGTGGTCGGCTGCCCAGCGGGTGAGGAACTCCTCGTCCAGCGTGATCAGCGCGCCCACGAAGGGGCGGCCGTCGCCGACGACCATGCACTCCGCCACCAGGGCGTGCCCCCTGATGCGGTCCTCGATGACGGCGGGGGCGACGTTCTTGCCGCCCGCGGTGACGAGGATCTCCTTCTTGCGGCCGGTGATGGTGAGATAGCCGTCCTCGTCCAGCGTGCCGATGTCGCCGGTGCGGAACCAGCCGTCGGTCAGCGCCTCCGCGCTGGCCTCCGGGTTGTTCCAGTACCCCGTGAACAGGTGCTCGCCGTGCAGCAGGACCTCGCCGTCGTCGGCGATCCGTACCACCGAGCCCGGCAGCGGCTGGCCGACCGTGCCGATCTTCTGCCGGTCCCAGGGGTTGAAGGCGGTGGCCGCGCAGGACTCGGTCAGTCCGTACCCCTCCAGCACGGTGAAGCCGATGCCCCGGAAGAAGTGGCCCAGCCGCTCACCGAGCGGGGCGCCGCCGGAGATCGCGTGCTCGCCGCTGCCGCCGAGTACCGCGCGCAGCTTGCCGTACACCAGCTTGTCGAAGATCTTGTGGCGGATCCGCAGGCCCAGGGAGGGGCCGCGCGGAGTGGACAGGGCGCGGCTGTAGGCGATCGCCGTGTGCGCGGCCCGGTCGAAGATCGCGCCCTTGCCGTCGGCCCGCGCCTTGGCACGGGCGCCGTTGTAGACCTTCTCGAAGACGCGGGGGACACCGAGGATCAGCGTCGGCCGGAACGCGGCCAGTTCCTCGGTCAGGTTCTTGATGTCCGGTACGCAGCCCAGCTTGATGGGGGCCATCACCGCCGCCACCTCGACCAGCCGGCCGAAGACGTGCGCGGTCGGGAGAAAGAGCAGGACGGAGCACTCGCCGGTGCGGAAGAGCGGCTTGAGACGCTCGACCGCGTTGCCGCACTCCGCGAAGAAGCTGCGGTGCGTCAGCACACAGCCCTTGGGGCGGCCGGTGGTGCCCGAGGTGTAGACGATGGTCGCCGGATCGTCGGCCCGCGCGCTCGTGGCGCGTTCGTCGACCGTCCCGTCGGTGATGTCCGCGCCGGTCGCGACCAGTTCCTCGACGCCGCCCCTGTCGATCTGCCAGACGTCCCGCAGACCGGGCAGCCCGTCCCGTACGGACTCCACCGTGGCGGCGTGATCAGCGCTCTCCACGATCGCCGCGACCGCGCCCGAATCGCCGAGGATCCACCGCACCTGCTCGGCCGAACTCGTCTCGTACACCGGGACGGTGACGCCGCCCGCGCTCCAGATCGCGAAGTCGAGCAGCACCCATTCGAAGCGGGTGCGCGACATCAGCGCGACCCGGTCGCCCGGCTCGATGCCCGCCGCGATCAGCCCCTTGGCCGCCGCGCGTACCTCGGCGAGGAACCGGGTGGCGGTGACATCCGTCCAGACCCCGTCCACCTTGCGGGCCAGGACCGCCACTTCGGGATGCTGAGCGGCGTTGCGGCGGATGAGATCGGTCAGATTGCCGTCCGAGGGGACCTCGTACAGGGCCGGAAGGCTGAACTCGCGCAAAACTGCTGCTCCTCATCGGGCGCCGGCGCCACGGCTCTGTGCACGCCGGCTGCGGTCCAAGACGGGCAGGTGCTCGGTGGGACGAGCACGACTGGACTGCCCGGACGTTACCCATCGGTACGCGCTCGCCGATAGAGGGCCTCGCCCGATGTTCCCTGCGTCACACGCAATGGACAGTACCTCGCGCACAGTAGTCCACGTCCGTGAACACCGGCGAGGAACCGCAGGTCCGCCCCACTACCGGGGGCCAGGACCGGGTTCTAGGGTGGGCTTCATGCGAGTCAACGTGGTCAGTGATGTGCATGGGAACGCGCGGGACCTCGTCAGCGCAGGGGACGGCGCCGACGCGCTGATCTGCCTCGGTGATCTCGTGCTCTTCCTGGACTACGCGGACCACGCGCGCGGCATCTTCCCCGACCTCTTCGGCACCGCCAACGCCGACCGGCTCGTGGAGCTGCGCACCGCCCGCCGCTTCGAGGAGGCGCGGGCGTTCGGCCGGGAGCTGTGGGCCGGACTCGACGTCGAACCGGACACCGCCATCGAGGGAGCCGTGCGGCGGCAGTACGCCGAACTGTTCGCCGCCCTCCCCGCCCCGACGTACGCGACCTACGGCAATGTCGATATCCCCGGTCTCTGGCACGAGTACGCCGGGCCCGGCACCACCGTGCTCGACGGGGAGCGCGTCGAGCTGGGCGGCCGGGTCTTCGGCTTCGTCGGCGGCGGACTGACCACGCCCATGCGCACCCCGTACGAGGTCTCCGACGAGGAGTACGCCGCCAAGGTCGAGGCGCTCGGCGAGGTCGACGTGCTGTGCTCGCACATCCCGCCGGACGTGCCCGAGCTGACGTACGACACCGTCGCGCGGCGCTTCGAGCGCGGCAGCCGCGCCCTGTTGGAGGCCGTCCGCCGGACGAAGCCCCGTTACGCGCTGTTCGGCCATGTCCACCAGCCGCTGGCCCGCCGGATGCGGGTCGGCGCCACGGAGTGCGTGAACGTCGGGCACTTCGCCTCCACCGGGCGGCCCTGGACCATGGAGTGGTGACAGGCGGCCTCCGACGGGGACCGGGGAGCCACGGGTCCGGCGACGACGGGCGGCCCCGGACCGGGCGGTGTGGACCGGCGCACTCGCGATAGCCTGCACACCGCGTACCCAGGCACCCGAAAGGCACGGCGATGGCGGAACACACCAGTTCGAGCATCACGATCGAGGCGGCACCGGCCGACGTCATGGGCGTGATCGCCGACTTCGCCCGCTACCCGGACTGGACCGGCGAGGTCAAGGAGGCCGAGGTGCTGGCCACCGACGACCGGGGCCGCGCCGAGCAGGTCAGGCTGGTGCTGGACGCCGGAGCGATCAAGGACGACCACACCCTCGCGTACACCTGGACCGGGGACAACGAGGTCAGCTGGACGCTGGTCAAGTCCCAGATGCTGCGCGCCCTGGACGGTACGTACGTCCTCGCGCCCGTCGCCGGCGGCACCGAGGTCACCTACCGGCTCACCGTCGACGTCAAGATCCCCATGCTCGGGATGATCAAGCGCAAGGCGGAGAAGGTCATCATCGACCGGGCTCTCGCCGGACTCAAGAAGCGCGTCGAAGCCGGCACGGGAGCCTGACACCCATGCGTACGGTCCTCGTCACCGGCCCCGGCGGCTCGGGCCGTACCACCGTCGCCGCCGCCACCGCCCTGGCCGCCGCCCGCGCGGGCGGCCGCGCCCTGCTCCTCTCCGCCGGCTCCCTCGACGGCCCCCTCGGTATCTCGCCCGGCCCGGAGCCCGTCGAGGTCGAGCCCGGTCTGTGGGCCGCCGGCATCGACCCGGGCGAGCACTTCCGCACCGAGACCCTCGCCCTCCAGGAGCGACTGTCCGCCGGACTCGACCTCCTCGGCGCCCGCCCGCTGGCCGCCGAGGAGATCACCGAACTGCCCGGCGGCCAGCAGTCCGCCCTGCTCCACGCGGTGCGCCGGGCCGCCGGCGGCCGCTGGGACCTGGTCGTCGTCGACCTGCCCCCGCTGCGCGACGCCCTCGCCCTGCTCGCCCTGCCCGAGCAGCTGCGCCGCTATCTGCGCCGCCTGCTGCCCCGGGAACGCCAGGCCGCGCGGGCGCTGCGCCCGATGATGGCCCAGCTGGCCGGGATACCCATGCCCGCGCAGTGGCTGTACGAGGCCGCCGCCCGCTGGGACGAGGGGCTCGCCGCCGTACAGGCGCTGATCGAGGACCCCGGCACGACCGTACGGCTGGTCGCCGAACCCGGCCCCGCCGCGGCCGAGGCGCTGCGCTCCGCCCGTACCGCGCTCGCGCTGTACGGCCTGCGCGTCGACACCGTCGTGGCCAACCGGGTGCTGCCCCCCGAAGCGGGTGCCTGGCTGACCACGCTCGTGGCCCAGCAGCGCAAGTGCCTGGACGAGTGGTCCGAGGCGTGGCCGGCCACGCACGAGACCCCCCACCTGGGCCGGGACCCCCGGGGGGCCGACGACCTCGCGCGGCTCGGCGCCGCCGCCGTCGGCCCGGGCGCCGCCCCCGCGCACTGGCCGGTCGAGGACCGGCTCGCCGAGGAGAACCTCCTCGTCTGGTGCGTACCGCTGCCCGGCGCCGTCAAGAGCGAACTGGGGCTCGTGCGCAGGGACGACGAACTCCTGCTCAGCGTCGGCCCGTTCCACCGCACCGTGCCGCTGCCCTCGGCGCTGCGCCGCTGCACGGTCACCGGGGCCGCTCTCACCGACGGGGTGCTGCGGGTCCGGTTCACGCCCGACCCCGCGCTGTGGCCGCGCACGCCCTGAACGACTTCACGCCGTTCCGGTACCGTCGAAGGTGACGACCTGGTGCGCGAAGCACCCCTTCCCCGGCCCCGGTGGAAGGACCGGCACCCGATGCGGGAGTACCCCATGAGCGAAGCCACCGAGCGTCCCGCCGCCGACGCCGACCCCGATGCCTGGGCGGCGGCGTGCGCCGAGGACCTGGAAGCGGAGAAGGCGCGCCGCCGCGCCGCCTACGGCCCGCCGCCCGGCTCCGCCGCCGAGGAGCTGCGCAAGCTGGTCGACGCCGTCGCGGACAAGGTCTCGTCGCTCCAGAGCCCGCTCTTGGGGATGGCGGCCCAGGGCGCCGTGCAGCAGTTCATCCACCAGGCCAAGGCGGCCGTCGAGCCCGTCATCGAGCGCAACCCCGACGTCTTCGACCATCTCGCCGCCGCCGGCGGTGAACTCCTCGCCGCCTACCGCTCCGCCGTCGAGGGCCAGGAGGCCCGCTGGACCCGGGGCGAAGCCCGGGGGCCGGCCGCGGAGACCAGGAAGTCCGAGAACCCCTCGGACCCCAGGGGCGACGCCACGAAGGGCCCGGGCGACGGCGGCAAGGACGAAGGCCCCGCCTCCGACGGCCACATCGACCTGGACTGACCGGCCGGGCGCCCGCCCTCGGGTACGGTTGGCCCCAGCGGGGCTCGACCGAAAACTGAGGGACACATGGGACTCACCATCGGCGTCGACATCGGCGGCACGAAGATCGCGGCCGGCGTGGTCGACGAAGAGGGCACCATCCTGGAGACACACAAGGTGCCCACTCCGTCGACCGCCGAAGGCATCGTCGACGCGATCTGCGCCGCCGTCTCCGGCGCGGGCGAGGGGCACCGGATCGAGGCCGTCGGCATCGGCGCCGCCGGCTACGTGGACGACAAGCGCGCGACCGTCCTCTTCGCGCCGAACATCAACTGGCGGCACGAACCGCTCAAGGACAAGGTCGAGCAGCGGGTCGGCCTGCCGGTCGTCGTGGAGAACGACGCGAACGCGGCCGCCTGGGGCGAGTACCGGTTCGGCGCCGGCCAGGGGCACGAGGACGTCATCTGCATCACCCTCGGCACCGGGCTCGGCGGCGGCATCATCATCGGCAACAAGCTGCGGCGCGGACGCTTCGGCGTGGCCGCCGAGTTCGGGCACATCCGGGTCGTGCCGGACGGTCTGCTGTGCGGCTGCGGGAGCCAGGGCTGCTGGGAGCAGTACGCGTCAGGGCGTGCTCTCGTCCGGTACGCCAGGCAGCGCGCCAACGCGACGCCGGAGAACGCGGAGATCCTGCTCGGTCTCGGCGACGGCACCCCGGAGGGCATCGAGGGGCGGCACATCAGCACCGCGGCCCGCTCGGGCGACCCGGTGGCCATCGACTCCTTCCGGGAGCTGGCCCGTTGGGCCGGAGCGGGCCTGGCCGACCTGGCCTCGCTCTTCGACCCGTCCGCGTTCATCGTGGGCGGCGGCGTCTCGGACGAGGGCGAACTGGTCCTCGACCCGATCCGCAAGTCGTTCCGCCGCTGGCTGATCGGCGGCGAGTGGCGCCCGCACGCCCAGGTGCTCGCGGCCCAACTGGGCGGCGAGGCAGGGCTGGTCGGCGCGGCCGACCTCGCCAGGCAGGGCTGACCGGACACGATCGGCGGCCCCCGGGCCCGACACGATCCGAACGCCCGCCGTATCCGTCAGGGGATACGGCGGGCGCGGTCGTGCCGGGCCCGCGGTGCCCGCCCGTCCCGCCCGCGCCGGGCCCGCGGTGCCCGCCCGTCCCGCCCGCGCCGGGCCCGTGGTGTCGGCGCCTCCCGCCCGCGCCGGGCCCGCTACGTTGTCCGTATGGCGATGCCCACGCTGCCCGGCTCCGCTACCGGGCCGGACGGTTCGGCCCTGATCCGGGTGCTCAGCTACAACATCCGCTCGATGCGGGACGACCCGGCGGCGCTGGCGCGGGTGATCAGCGCCTGCGCCCCCGATCTGGTCCTCGTCCAGGAAGCGCCGCGCTTCTTCCGCTGGCGCAAGCGCGCCGCCTGGCTGGCCGCGCACACCGGCCTCGTGGTCCTCGGCGGCGGCGCCCCCGCCACCGGTCCGCTGCTGCTCTGCTCGCTGCGCGTCACCGTCGAGCGGACCGAGGACATCCTGCTGCCCCGCACCCCGGGGCTGCACCGGCGCGGCTTCGCCACGGCGGTCGTACGGATCGGCGACGCCCGCTTCGGGCTGCTCAGCTGCCATCTGAGCCTCCAGGCCGCGGAGCGCCACACCCAGGCCGAGGCGCTGCTGGAGCGGCTGGCGGCCATGGACGTGCCGTACGCCGTCGCCGCCGGTGACCTCAACGACCGTCCCACCGGCCGGAGTTTCCGGCTGCTCGCCGGGAAGCTGCGGGACTGCTGGGCCGTCGCGCCCTGGGGGGACGAGTACACCTCGACGCCCGCACAGCCCCGGCAGCGCATCGACGCGGTCTTCGTCACCGAGGGCATCGAGGTCCTCGGCTGCGGCGTGCCCCGCGGGCTGCCCGGCGTCACCGAGGACGATCTGCGGGCGGCCACCGATCACCTTCCGGTGCTGGCCGCCCTGCGCGTACCCCCGTCCTGAACGGGCCCGGCCGCCGGGGGAAGACGGCCGTCAGACGACCGCGCCGCGCCCCGGGTCGTCGCTCTCCTCGTCGTCCCCGTTCATCCGGGCCACCAGGGTGGCGAAGCCGCCCAGGAAGCCGCCGATACAGAGCGTCGTCAGCCACCAGGTCATCTCCCACTGGAGCAGCACCGCGACCAGCATCAGCACCGGCCCGCCGACCACGGCGAGCCAGGCGAACCTGGAGGTCACATCGCTCTCCGGCAGCGGAGGCGGCTCCGGCGGGACGAAATGGCCCTCGTCGTCCTCGTCGAAGTCGTCGTCGCCCGGCTCGGCCAGCCGGTAGTCGCGCGGACCGCCCACGCCGGGCGCGAAGACCACGGAGCCGCCCAGCGCCGGCTTCGGGGCATCGGGCCCGGTGGCGTCCGTGTCCTCGTCGCCGCCGGAGGAGGCGGTGCCGGAGTCCGGCGTCCGCTCGCCGTCCGGCGGCGCGGGTCTCCCCGGCGCCTTCTCCCGGCCCTTGATGAGGTCCTTCGCGGGGTCCTTCCCCGGGGTCTTCTCCGCGGCCGCCGCGTCGCGCTCGTCACCGGGCCCCGTACCGCCGTTGCGGTCGCCCTCCAGCAGCGCCAGATCCTCCACGGACTTGAACGGCTTGGCGCCCGGCGGATCCGCCGGCTCCTCGCCGTACCCCGCGACGATCGCCGCCCAGGCCGCTTCCTCGTCGATCGGCTGCGGCTCACGGTCCGCGTTGTGCTCAGCCACCGGTAGTGCTCCCCTTCTTCCCGACAGTCGGAGCGAGCCGGCCGATGAACGCGAGACTCTCCTCGAAAATCCGCTCCGCGTCATGGTCCAACGTCGCGACGTGGTAGCTCTGTTCCAGCAGAACCTCACGGACGTCCACCGACGAGACCCGGCTGAGGATCCGGGCCGAGTCCGCCGGCGGCACCACATGGTCCACGGCGCTGTGCAACAGCAGCAACGGCTGGGTGACCTGCGGCAGCGCCCCGTCCACCAGCCGGAAGAACGCGCGCAGGGAGTGCGCCGAGTGCAGCGGCACCCGGTCGTAACCCAGCTCCGCCGTCCCCTCCTTGGCGATGTCGCTCGCCAGGCCCTTCGTCGACGGCACCAGATGGCGCAGGACCGGCAGCGCGTACGCGGCGGCCCCGTGCACCTTGATCCCCGGATTGACCACCACGACCCCGCTGACCGCGCGCCCGTGCCT
This sequence comes from Streptomyces sp. NPDC012835, assembly GCF_042900885.1. NCBI lineage: Bacteria > Bacillati > Actinomycetota > Actinomycetes > Kitasatosporales > Streptomycetaceae > Streptomyces > Streptomyces sp. NPDC012835. The sequence goes on along the minus strand of NZ_JBIBBW010000002.1, from coordinate 341,020 downwards.
GGCGGCCAGCCGCAGCGCCAGCGCCCCGCCCATCGAGAGGCCGAGGACGAAGACCTGCGAGCACCGCTCCAGCAGCTCCCGCAGCGCCCGGTCCACCTCCGCGTACCAGTCCTGCCAGCCGGTGATCCGCATGTCCTGCCAGCGCGTGCCGTGGCCGGGAAGCAGCGGCAGCGCGACCGTCAGCCCGCGCTCGGCCAGATACTCGGCCCAGGGGCGCATCGACTGAGGGGATCCGGTGAATCCGTGACAGAGAAGGACGCCGACCTCGCCGCCCTCGTGGCGGTACGGCTCGGCTCCAGGGAGGACCGGCACCGGGGTCTCCTGTTCGTGAGTCTGTGGAATATGTACTTCACCGTACGCGACCGGGCCGACACCGACCAGGTCCGTCCGGCACCCATGAAGGAGAGCCCGGGGCCCCCACGGGTTAAGGTCTGTCCGACAGCACACAGGAGGCACCCGAGTTGATCTACGGCGCAATGAAGTTCTCCATCGGCGGGTCCCTGAAACTCGCCTTCAGGCCCTGGGTGGAGGGCCTTGAGAACATTCCCGCGGAGGGGCCGGCGATCCTCGCGAGCAACCATCTCTCCTTCTCCGACTCCTTCTTCCTGCCGGCGGTGCTCGACCGCAAGGTCACCTTCATCGCGAAGTCCGAGTACTTCACCTCGCCGGGTGTGAAGGGCAAGCTCACCGCCGCCTTCTTCAAGGGCGTCGGACAGCTGCCGGTGGACCGCTCGGGTGTGCGGGGCGCGGGCGAGGCGGCGATCCAGAGCGGGATAAAGGTCCTGGAGAACGGCGAACTGTTCGGCATCTACCCGGAGGGCACCCGCTCGCCCGACGGCCGTCTCTACCGCGGCAAGCCCGGCGGTCTGGCCCGGGTGGCGCTCGGTTCCGGGGCGCCCGTCATCCCCGTCGCCATGATCGACACCGAGAAGATCCAGCCGCCCGGCAAGGTGGTCCCCAAGCTGATGCGTCCGGGGATCAGGATCGGCAAGCCGCTCGACTTCAGCCGCTACGACGGCATGGAGGGCGACCGCTTCATCCTGCGGTCGATCACCGACGAGGTCATGTACGAGATCATGAAGCTCAGCGGTCAGGAGTACGTCGACGTCTACGCGACGGCGGCGAAGCGGCAGTTGGCGGATGAGGCCAGGGCGGCGAACGCGAAGGCGGCGAACGCCAGGACGCCGGGGACGAAGCAGGCGGGTCCGAAGGACGGCTGAGGGCCCGTCGGGGCCGCGAGGGACCAGGGGGGCACGTGGCGCAGCGCGAGCGGGTCGTACGGATGTCGGTCGAGCAGCCGCTGTGGCGCGCGCTGAGCGGCTACCGCGTTCTGACGATGGGCTACGCGGTCCTGCTCTTCGTCTACGGGCGCGACCGCTTCGAACGCCCGTGGATCGCCGTCGTGTTCCTCGCGTTCCTGGCGGTCTGGACGCTCGCCACCCTGCCCAAGGTGGCCAACGCGGTCAGCTGCACCAAGCGCTTCCTGATCGCCGACCTCACCGTCGCGCTCACCGGCATCCTGCTCACCCCGCTGGCCGACCTGGACGCGCGCAGCGTGGACGGCACCACCCTGCCGTCGATATGGACCGCGGGCTCGGTCCTCGCCTTCGCGATCAAGGGCGGCTGGCGCTGGGCCGGTTTCGCGTCGTCCCTGGTGGCCGCCGCCAATCTCGTCGAGCGCGGCCACCCCAGCCGGGACACCGTCCACAACGTCCTGCTGGTGTGGGTCGCGTCCATCGCCATCGGCTATGTCGTCCAGGTGGCCCGCGCCTCCGAGCGCACCCTCGCCCGGGCCCTGGAGATCGAGGCGGCGACGCGGGAACGGGAGCGGCTGGCCCGGGACATCCACGACAGCGTGCTCCAGGTGCTGGCGATGGTGCAGCGGCGCGGTACGGCCATGGGCGGCGAGGCCGCCGAACTGGGCCGGATGGCGGGGGAGCAGGAGATCGCCCTGCGCTCCCTGGTCTCCAGCGGACTGGTGCCGGCCACCCGTGTGTCGGAGGACGCCGCCGAGGGCGCTGTCGTCCGCCGCTTCGGGGCGGACGACCCGACCGGCGCGCCCGGAGGTCCGGACGGTGCCGAGGGCCCGTGCGATCTGCGGACGCTGCTCGCGCCGTACAGCACCTCGAAGGTCACCTTCGCCGAACCGGGCGCCCCGGTGCTGCTGGCACCGGCCGCGGCGCGGGAGCTGGCGGCGGCCGTCGGCGCCGCCCTGGACAATGTCACCCGGCACGCGGGCGCGGACGCGCGCGCGTGGATCCTGGTCGAGGACTGGGCGGACGAGGTGACCGTGACCGTACGGGACGACGGCCCGGGCATCCCGGAGGGCAGGCTCGCCCAGGCCGAGGGGGAGGGGCGGCTCGGGGTCGCCCTGTCGATCAGGGGGCGGCTGCGGGATCTCGGGGGCACCGCCGAGCTGATCTCGGTACCCGGCCAGGGCACCGAAGTCGAATTGAGAGTTCCACGGGGACGGGGAAGAGCGGACCGATGAACGAGCGTGACATGGGCGGGACCGACAGGCCGGACGCGGAGGCGGACGGCCCGATCAGGGTGATGGTGGTCGACGACCACCCGATGTGGCGCGACGCGGTCGCCCGCGATCTGGACGCGGCGGGCTTCGAGGTCGTCGCCACGGCGGGCGACGGCCCGCAGGCGGTGCGCCGGGCGCGGGCCACCACCCCGCGGGTACTCGTCCTCGACCTCAACCTGCCCGGTATGCCCGGTGTCCAGGTCTGCAAGGAGCTGGTCGGCTCCCATCCGGGGCTGCGCGTCCTGGTGCTCTCCGCCTCCGGTGAGCACGCCGACGTGCTCGAAGCGGTCAAGTCGGGGGCGACGGGGTATCTGCTCAAATCGGCCAGCACCCAGGAGCTGACGGACGCCGTGCGCCGCACCGCCGCCGGTGACCCGGTCTTCACCCCCGGACTCGCCGGCCTGGTCCTCGGGGAGTACCGCCGGCTCGCCTCCGAGCCCGCGCCCGTCGCGTCCGACGAGCCCAAGGCCCCCGAGCTGACCGACCGGGAGACCGAGGTGCTGCGGCTGGTCGCCAAGGGGCTCTCGTACAAGCAGATCGCCGAGCGGCTGGTGATCTCGCACCGCACCGTGCAGAACCACGTGCAGAACACCCTCGGCAAGCTCCAGCTCCACAACCGCGTCGAGCTGGTCCGGTACGCGATCGAGCGGGGTCTGGACGACAGCTGAGCCGGTACGACGGCTCCGGGGGCGGCCGTCCCGTCCTCGGGCGCCGCCCCCGGCCCGTGCTCAGCCGAGCGGCCCGCGCCCGACCGGCCGGTCCGCGCCCGGCTCCGTACCCCGCCGGGCGGCCGCCCCGCCCCCGCCAGGGGCGCGCCCCGCGCCCAGGCCCGCCAGCAGCTCCGTCACGATCCCCGGGCCGTCGAGGGTCAGGACGGACTCCGGGTGGAACTGCACCGAGGCGAAGCCGCGGCCCCGCAGCGCGTGCACCTCCCCGGCCGCCGCTTCCCGGCTCACCTCCACGCCGTGCGCCGCCAGCTCAGCGGCCGTCGCGTCGTCGCAGCGCGCGGTGAAGCTGTTGTAGAAGCCGACGGTCGCCGCGCGCCCGAAGAGGCCGATCCGGCTCTGCGTGCCCTGGTGCGGCACCCGCTTGCGTACGGTGTCGAGCCCCAGCTCCGCCGCGATCAGCTCGTGGCCGAGACAGACGCCGAGCAGACCGCGCGGGCGCGGCCCCGCCGTCCCCCTGATCAGCTCGGCCGTGAGCCCGCGCAGCGCGCGGATCCTCGGGTCGGTCCTGTCGGCCGGGTCACCGGGTCCTGGCCCGAGCACCACCGGTCCGTCGTGCCCGAGCGCGGCTCGCCGCAGTCCGGGCTCGTCGTAGCGCCGTACCGTCACCCGGAGACCGCAGGACCGCAGCAGATGGGCGAGCATCGCGGTGAAGGTGTCCTCGCCGTCCACGACGAGAGCGTGCCCCGAGGGCGACACCGGCTCGGTGCGCATCCGCAGCCAGAACGGCGCCAGGTCCGCCCGCCGCGCGTCCAGCGCCGCCCGTACCCGGGGATCGTCCGCGAGCCCGCGACCGTCCCGCACCGCACGCGGCCCGGCGGGGACCGGCCGGACATACCCGAGCGCCGCCAGCACGCCCGCCGCCTTGGCGTGCGTCTCGGCGACCTCGCTCTCCGGGCGCGAGTCGCGGACGAGGGTCGCGCCGACCGGCACCCGCAGCGCGCCCCCGGCGTCGATGTCCGCCGTACGGATCAGAATGGGCGAGTCGAGCGTCTGCGCCCCGCCCGCGTCGCGCCCGATGAGCGCGAGCGCGCCGCCGTAGTAGCCGCGTCCGCCCGTCTCGTGGCGCTCGATGACCCGGCACGCGTTCTGCACCGGCGAGCCGGTGACCGTCGCCGCGAACATCGTCTCCTTCAGCACCTCGCGCACGTCGAGCGAGGACCGGCCGCGCAACTCGTACTCGGTATGGGCGAGATGGGCCATCTCCTTGAGCCGGGGACCGATCACCACCCCGCCCCGGTCGCCGACGGCGCACATCATCTTCAGCTCCTCGTCCACCACCATGGACAGCTCGTCGGTCTCCTTGCGGTCGCCGAGGAACTCCAGCAGCCCCGCCAGGTCCGGGCCGCCGGGCGGATAGCGGAAGGTGCCGCTGATCGGGTTCATCACGACGGTCCCGCCGCTCATCCGCACATGCGCCTCGGGGCTCGCGCCGACCAGGGTGCGCCCGCCGGTGTGCACGAGGAACGTCCAGTAGGCGCCGCGCTCGCCCGCGAGCAGCCGCCGGAAGAGCGCGAGGGCGTCGGCCCTGCCGAAGCCCGGGACGCGCCCCTGGAAGGTCCGCCGCACCACGAAGTTGGCGCCCTCGCCCCGGCCGATCTCGTCCTCGACCACCCGCCGGACGATCCGCGCGTACCGCTCGTCGTCGATGTCGAAGGCGCCGTCCACGACCCGGACGTCGTGGGCGGGCAGCTGTGCCATGAGCGCGTCGAGCGGCAGTTCGTACGTCTCGTCCGCGACCAGCACGGCCAGCGGCGTCCCGTCGTCGCGTACGTCGAAGCCGCGCTCCCTGATCTGCCGGAACGGCACCAGGGCGAGCGAGGGCCCGGCGCTGCCGTCCGGGAGGTCGGCCAGCCGGTCCACCTCGCGCACGGAGCCGATCAGCAGCTCCACGACGCCGTGGTCGCGGCCGGGGGTGCGGCGGCGCAGCAGCGCGAACGGCGGGCAGTCGGCGGAGCCGAGCCGGTCGACGAGGCGGGCGAGCCGGGCGGGGGAGGAGCCGGGCGCGTGCGGGGCGCCGGGCGTGCGGGGAGAGGCCGGGGCGTCGGGCGGGACGGGGGCATCGGGCGTGCCGGGGGTGTCGGGCATCGGCGGGTGTTCCTTCCGGGTGGGAGGAACGGCCCGTCCCGCCGGTCCGCCGAGGACCCGGAAACACGTAAGGCCGCCCCTCGGGCGGCCTTCGCGATCGTGGTGCGCGCGTCGATCAGTGGGCCGCCGGACGAGCGGTCCACCACCAGGTCTGATGCGAAAACGCGAGCATGGGCGGCACCCTAGCGCATCCGCGCAGCGAGCCGCCCGTGTCGTTCCACACTGTGAGCATCGCGGATACCGGTGGCGCCGACCACGTAATCTGGTGCGCGTGACAGTGAACGCTGAGAAGCCCGCGACCGACGTGCCGTCCTGGCAGGACCTTCCCGCTGCCCAGCAGCCGGAGTATCCGGACCGGGCGGCCCTGCGCGAGGTCGTCGCCGAGCTGGAGAGCTATCCTCCGCTGGTCTTCGCGGGCGAGTGCGACCAGCTGCGGGCCCGGATGGCCGCCGTGGCCAAGGGCGAGGCGTTTCTGCTCCAGGGGGGCGACTGCGCCGAGGCGTTCGACGGCGTCTCCGCCGACCACATCCGGAACAAGCTCAAGACGCTGCTCCAGATGGGCGCCGTGCTCACCTACGCGGCGTCCGTGCCGGTGGTGAAGGTCGGCCGGATCGCCGGCCAGTACTCGAAGCCCCGCTCCAAGGGCACCGAGACCCGCGACGGCGTCACCCTGCCCGTCTACCGGGGCGACTCGGTCAACGGCTTCGCGTTCAACGAGAAGGACCGCGTCCCCGACCCCGAGCGCCTCAAGCGGATGTACCACGCGTCCGCCGCCACCCTCAACCTGGTCCGCGCCTTCACCACCGGCGGCTACGCGGACCTGCGCCAGGTGCACGCCTGGAACCAGGACTTCGTGAAGTCGTCCCCCTCGGGCCAGCGGTACGAGCAGCTCGCCCGTGAGATCGACAACGCGCTGAACTTCATGAAGGCGGCGGGCACCGACCCGGCCGAGTTCCGCACGGTCGAGTTCTACTCCTCGCACGAGGCGCTCCTGCTGGACTACGAGTCGGCGCTGACCCGCGTCGACTCCCGGACCGGCCGGCTTTACGACGTGTCGGGCCACATGCTCTGGATCGGCGAGCGCACCCGCCAGCTGGACGGCGCGCACATCGAGTTCGCCTCCAAGGTCAACAACCCGATCGGGATCAAGCTCGGCCCGACGACGACGGTGGACGACGCCCTCACCTACATCGACCGGCTCGACCCGGACCGCGAGCCCGGCCGGCTGACCTTCATCGTCCGGATGGGCGCCGACAAGGTCCGGGACAAGCTCCCCGAGCTGGTCGACAAGGTCACGGCCTCCGGCGCCACGGTGGCCTGGGTGACGGACCCGATGCACGGCAACACCTTCGAGGCGGCCTCCGGCCACAAGACCCGCCGCTTCGACGACGTGCTCGACGAGGTCAAGGGCTTCTTCGAGGTCCACAAGGGCCTGGGCACCCACCCCGGTGGCATCCATGTCGAGCTGACCGGTGACGATGTCACCGAGTGCGTCGGCGGCGGCGACGAGATCTTCGTCGACGATCTGCACCAGCGCTACGAGACGGCCTGCGACCCGCGCCTCAACCGCAGCCAGTCGCTCGACCTGGCGTTCCTGGTCGCCGAGATGTACCGCGACCAGTAGGACGCGGCCCGTCGCCGGGCGCGGTACGGCGGCGGAGTACGGCAGGAGTACGGCAGTGGGGTACGGATCGATGTGATCCGTACCCCACTGGCGTTTCCCGGACTTTTCCGCACCCCCCAGGACGGGTAAGGTTAGGTTAGCCTCACCGAAAGAGTTCGGGGGGTGGCCAGGTCCAGGACCCCGCCAACGGCCCCGCCGGGAGGTGAACCGCGTGTACGTCTGCTCGTGCTTCGGCATCACCGAGACACAGGTCAGGGAACACGCGGCGGCCGGAGCGTGCACGCCCCGGCAGATCGCCTCGGCCAGCAAGGCGGGCACCGACTGCGGCTCGTGCGTACGCCGTATCCAGTCGCTCCTGGGGCGCGGCGGCTGCCCGCGCCGTGAGCTGCTCGACCAGGGTTCGCCGACGGCGCTGTCCGAGGTGCTCGCCGACATCGCCGACTCGGCGCCCGCGGTCCACCCCGAAGCGGCTTAGCGGCGCGGCCCACCGGGCGGGACATGCCACCGGCGGGCGTGCCGGTCTCCGGGACCCGCCCGCGGATCGCCGGTTCAGCTGTCGGGCTGCTCGATCACCTGGGCGATGTACAGCGCCTCACCGAGCTTCTCGACCAGTTCCAATTGCGTGTCCAGATAATCGATGTGGTGCTCCTCGTCCTCCAGGATCGATTCGAAGATCCCTTTGGAGGTGTGGTCCTCCTTGGCGCGCATGACGGCGATTCCGCGCTTGAGACGGTCGATCGCCTCCACCTCGACCTGCCGGTCGGCCTGGAACATCTCGGTGACGGTCTGGCCCACCCGGACATGGAACAGCCGCTGATAGTTGGGCAGTCCGTCCAGGAAGAGAATCCGGTCGGTGAGCATCTCGGCGTGCTTCATCTCGTCGAATGATTCGGCGCGCGTGTACTTGGCGAGCTTGGTCCAGCCGAAGTTCTCCTGCATCTTCGCGTGCAGAAAGTACTGGTTGATCGCGGTCAGTTCGGCAGTCAGCTGCTCATTGAGGAATTCAATGACCTCGGGGTCGCCCTGCATGGCAGAGACTCCTTTCGGGCAACACGATGACGAAGCGGAATGCGCGCATCTTTGCACCGGCGTCGATGGGCCGTCCAGTAAGTGCATGCTTAGTAGGAGTTGCCCCGATCGGTCCGTTGCCTGGTCACGACCACCCCCGCCGGTCTGTCACCATGGAAGACATGGGTCAGCCGGAGAGCCGGGAACAGCGAGGGCCGGGGCGGTCCGAGCTACCCCCCGGGCAGCGATTGCAGCGCGGCTGGCCGGTCACGCATTACGGCCCCGTGCCGAAGTTCCGGCCCGAACGCTGGGAGTTCCGCGTCTTCGGGGCCACCGCGGACGGCGACAAACACTGCTGGAATCACGAGGAATTCTCGGCGCTTCCCTTCTCCACGGTCGTCGCCGATCTGCACTGCGTCACGAAGTTCAGCATGCTGGGGGCCGAATGGGGTGGCGTTCCCGCCCGTACGGTCGTGGAACTCGCGCCGCCCGCACCCGGAGTCACCCATGTGATGGTCTGGGCCGAATACGGCTTCAGCGCGAATCTGCGGCTCGCCGACTTCGTCTCCGACCGTACGATCTTCGCCACCCACAAGGACGGCGAACTGCTCACCGCGGAACACGGATTCCCGGTCCGGCTCGTCGTGCCGGGGCTCTACGCCTGGAAGGGCCCCAAATGGGTCCGGGGCGTGGAATACATGACGGCCGACCGGCGCGGATTCTGGGAGGAACGCGGCTACCACAACGTCGGTGACCCCTGGGCCGAGCAGCGCTACTCCTACCAGGAGCTGCCCGGCGACGGCCCGGAACTCTGACCCGTCGCGCCTCCCGGCCCGTATTGACCGCCTCCCGGCCCGTACGACCGGCTTCCGCCCCGTACGACCGGCTTCCGCCCCGTACGACCGCCTCCGGGCCCGGCCCGTACGACCGCCCGGGTCCGGCGTGGGCCCTGGAGAGGGGGGTCGTCAGCCGTCGCGCAGCTTCTTCAGCCGCTCCACGTCCGCGCGGTGCCCTTCCGTGCCGCCCGGCGTCTCGATGACCAGCGGGACGCCCTCGGTCGCCGGATGCGAGAACAGCTCCCGGAACGGGTCCTCCCCGATCCGGCCCGCCCCGATGTTCTCGTGGCGGTCCTTGTGCGCGCCCGCCACGTCCTTGGAGTCATTGGCGTGGATCAGCTTGAGCCGCCCCTCGCCGACCGTCTCCACCAGCAGGTCCAGCGTCTGCCGCATCCCGTGCGGCCCGGCCAGATCGTGCCCGGCGGCGAAGATGTGGCAGGTGTCCAGGCAGACGCCCAGCTTGGGATGGGCGTCGAGCGCCTCGAAGTACGGCCCGAAGTCCCAGGTCCTGGAGCAGAGCGAGGAACCCTGGCCGGCGGTCGACTCCAGCAGCAGGAACGGGTCGTCGTCGTGGGTCAGTTCGTCCAGCAGCGGCAGCATCCGCTCCCGCACCTGCGCGAGGGCCACCTCACGGGGCCGTCCGCCCGTGGCGGAGCCCGTGTGCACCACCACGCCCAGCGCGCCGATCTCCCGGCCCCTGCGCAGGCTGTGGCGCAGCGACTCCACGGACTTCTCGGCGGTCGCCTCCGTGTGCGAGCCGAAGTTGATCAGATACGGGGCGTGCACGTACGCCGGGATCCGCCCGGCCGCGCACCCGGCGCGGAACAGCTCGTCCTGCGCCGGATTCCCGGCCGGCGTCGCCCAGCCGCGCGGATTGGCGACGAACACCTGGACGGCCTCGGCCGCCAGCTCGCGGGCGTAGCCGAGGCCGGCCGTCGCCAGTCCGCCGGCCACCGGGACATGGCCGCCTACGGGGTTGCGCATGAGCCTTCACAGTCCCTTGGTCGTGAGGGTGATGGTGCTGCCCTCGGGTGCCTCGTCGCCGCCCGCCACGGACTGCTTGCCCACCGTGTCGCCCAGGTAGGGGAAGCTGCGCTCCTCCTCGACCTCGAAGCCCGCCGCCTCCAGCGTCTTCCTGGCCTCGTCGGTCTTCTGCCCGGTCACGTCGGGTACGGAGATCATGCGCGGGCCCTTGGAGACCGTCAGCGTGACCGTGTCGCCCTCGGCCAGCCTCGACCCCGGATCGGCCGACTGCTCGGCCACGGAGCCCTCGGGCACCGTCGAGTTCACCCGTCGGCCGGCGACCTCGACCTTGAGCCCCGCGTCCTCCAGCTCGGCGGTGGCGCTCTCCAGCGATGTGCCGCTGACGTCGGGGACCTTGATCGCGGCGCCCTTGCTCACCACCAGGGCCACCCCGGAGTCCGGCCGTACGTCCGTCCCGGAACCGGGCTTCGTGCTGATCACGGAGCCCTGGTCGATGTCGTCGCTGAACTCCCTGGTGACCGCTCCGGCGGCCAGCCCGGCCTTCTTCAGCGCGGTGCGCGCCTCGGTGAGCGGCCGGCCCTCCAGGTCGGGGACCTGGACGACCTTCGGGCCGCGCGAGATGACCAGCGTCACCGGGCCGCTGCCCCGGACCCGTGAGCGCGGCTCGGGGTCGGTGCCCATCACGGTGCCGCGCTGGAACGCCTCGCTGAAGTCCTTGGTGACCTTCGCGTCGAGCCCCTCGTCCGCGAGCCGCTTCCTGGCGTCCTGCTCGGTCTGGCCGAGCAGCGAGGGGACGCGGGTGAACTGGCCCGAGTTGATGTACCAGACGCCGGTGCCGATGCCGAGCGTCAGCAGCACCCCGAGGACCACCGCGACGATCCCGCGCCGGGGCATCGTCGCCAGGCCCCCGCCCGGCCGCCGCGACCGGGCGCGCGGGCCGGGGGGCGGCGTCTCCAGCCGGCTCGTCCGGTGCACCGTGCGGTCCTCGGCGGACAGGGCGCGCGGGATCACCGATGTACGGTTCTCCGCGCCGGCGCCCCCTTCGGGCTCCGGCTTCGCGTTCGGCGGTACGGCGTCGAGCTGCTCCTCGGTGAGCGCGGCGCGTGCCTCGCGCGCCCTGGCCAGCAGGGCCACCGCGTCGCCGGGGCGCAGCTCGGGGTCGCGTGCGGTGGCCGCGGCGACCAGCTCGTCCAGCTCGGGCGCGAGCCCGGGGACGGCGGCCGAGGGCGCGGGCACGTCCTCGTTCAGATGCAGATAGAGCACCTGGGCGGGGGTGTCCCCGCCGTGCGGCTTGGCGCCCGTCAGCATTTCGTGCAGGACGACCCCGCAGGCGTACACGTCGACCCGGGTGTCGGACGCGCCGTGCTCGATCTGCTCCGGCGCCAGGTACGAGACCGTGCCCAGGACCGTCCCCGTGGTGTTGGTGACATCGCCCACGGCGCGCACCAGACCGAAGTCGGCGACCTTGACCCGGCCGTCGTCCCCTATCAGCACGTTCTCCGGCTTCATGTCGCGGTGGACGAAGCCCGCCCGGTGCGCGGCCCCGAGCGCGGCCAGCACCGGCTCCAGGATGTCCAGCGCGGCCCGGGGCTGGAGCGCGCCGCGCTGGCGCAGCACGTCGCGCAGGGTGCACCCCGCGACGTACTCCATCGCGAGGTAGACGTACGCCCCCTCGGCGCCCTGGTCGAAGACTCCGACGATATTGGGGTGCGACAGCCGCGCGACCGCCTTGGCCTCACGGATGAACCGCTCCACGAACGAGACGTCGGTGGCGAGCGCCGGGTGCATCACCTTGAGCGCGAGCACCCGGTCGAGCCGGGTGTCGACGGCCCGGTAGACCGTGGCCATGCCGCCGACGGCGATGCGCGCGTCGACGCGATAGCGGCCGTCGAGCAGCTGCCCGACGATGGGGTCCTGAAGGGTCGTATCCACGCCGTCGAGTCTACGAGCCGGGACCGACACCCCGGCTGACCGGCCCGGGTACTGGAGCGGACCTGTGACGGTCCGGCGTCCCCGGACCGGGACAGGGGACGGCCGGATGCCTCGCGCGGTGCCTCGGCGGACGCCTCACGAGAAGGCCGGACGCTCCGGGTCCAAGTCCGCCACCCCGGTCACCGGTGACGACGCCGTCGCGAAACGGCGGCGCGGAATCCGGCCCGCGCGGTACGCGAGCCGGCCGGCGGCGACCGCGTGGCGCATCCCCTCCGCCATCAGGACCGGCTCCCGCGCGCGGGTCACCGCCGAGGCGAGCATCACCGCGGCGCAGCCGAGTTCCATCGCGACGGCCGCGTCCGAGGCGGTGCCCGCGCCCGCGTCCAGGATCACCGGCACGCGTGCGTGCTCCACGATCAGCTGGAAGTTGTGCGGATTGCGGATGCCGAGTCCTGAGCCGATCGGTGAGCCCAGCGGCATGATCGCGGCGCAGCCCGCCTCCTCCAGCCTGCGGGCGAGCACCGGGTCGTCGTTGGTGTACGGCAGGACGGTGAAGCCGTCGTCCACCAGGGTCTCCGCCGCGTCGAGCAGCTCCACCGGGTCGGGCAGCAGGGTGCGCTCGTCCGCGACGACCTCCAGCTTCACCCAGTCCGTACCGAGCGCCTCACGGGCCAGCCGGGCGGTGAGGACCGCCTCCCCCGCGGTGAAGCAGCCCGCGGTGTTGGGCAGCGCGCGGATGCCCAGGGAGGCCAGGACGGAGAGCACCGAGCCCTGGACGGCGGGGTCGAGGCGGCGCATCGCGACGGTGGTGAGTTCGGTCCCGGAGGCGGCCAGGGAACGCTCCAGCACATCGAGGCTGGGCGCACCGCCGGTCCCCATGATCAGCCGGGAGCCGAAGGCGGTGTCACCGATGACGAGCGGGTCGTCGGCCATGGCGGTCAGCCTCCCTGGACGGCGGTGAGGATCTCGACCCGGTCGCCCTCCCGGAGGGAGGTGGCGGACCACCGGGAGCGCGGGACGACCGTCTCGTTGACGGCGGCGGCGACCCCCGAGGCGGCCCGGCTGAGGGCGGCCACGACGGTGTCGAGGGCGGCCGGGGCGGCGAACTCGCGCGGCTCGCCGTTCACCAGGACACGGACGCGGCGGGGCGGGGCGACGGGCGTCGGGCGCGGTGTCGCGGGCAGGTCGGTCATACGGTTCGCTCCTGACGTACGGGCGGGTGCGGGGCCGGCGCGGCGCCGAAGCGCAGCGGGGTGAAGGGCCGCGCGAGGTCCGGCAGCGCGCCGGTCGTCAGCACGTCGGCCATCACCTCGCCGGTCACGGGTGTCAGCAGGACCCCGTTGCGGTGGTGGCCGGTGGCCAGGCTCAGCCCCGGCAGCGCGGTGGGGCCCAGCAGCGGCGCGTTGTCCGGCGAGCAGGGACGCAGCCCGGCACAGGTCTCGGTGAGGGGCAACTCCGTGATGCCGGGGACCAGTTCGTGCGCGTCGCGCAGCAGCTCGTACACCCCGCCCGCCGTGACGGTGGTGTCCCAGCCGCGTTCCTCGCTGGTGGCACCGATCACCAGCTCGCCGTTCTCGCGCGGCACCAGATAGACGTGGCCGCCGCGCACCACGGCCCGTACGGTCCTGCTCAGGAACGGCGCGTACGGGGGCCGCACGCTCAGCCGCAGCACCTGGCCCTTGACGGGCCGCACGGGAGGGCGCACCTCGTCCGGTACGCCCTCCAGCGTGCCACTGAGGCTGCCGGCGGCCAGCACCACCTGGTCGGCGTGGAGCACACGGCCGTCGGACAGAACGGCGCCGGTGGCCCGGTCGCGTACGACGCCGAGGCGGGCGGCGCCGGCGCGGTGCAGGACGACCCCGGCGCGTTCGCAGGCCGTCAGGAGGGCGCGCGCCAGCCGCCGGGGATCGATCTGGTGGTCCCCGTCCGCCCGCAGACCGCCGCGTACGCCGGGCGCCAGCATCGGTTCGAGCCGGCGGCACTCGCGACCGGTCAGCCACTCGGGGGCCAGCCCCGAACGCTGCTGGAGCGCGTGCAGTTCGCGCAGCTCGGCGCGGTCGTCGGAGTCCAGGGCGACGGCGAGCGTGCCGCACGCGCGGTAGCCGGTGTCCTGCCCGCTCGCGGCCTCCAGCTCGGCGACGAACGCCGGGTAGCGCTCGGCGGACGCCAGGTTGAGACGGAGCAACGTCTCCTCGCCGTGGTGGAGTTCGGTGACGGCGGCCAGCATGCCGGCCGCGACCCGCGCGGCCCCGCCGCCCGGATCGGGGTCGGCGACGGCGGTGCGCAGCCCGCGCGACGCGGCCCGCCAGGCCGTGACGAGACCGATGATCCCGCCCCCGACGACGAGGACGTCACTGCCGGTGCGACCGGTACGAGACGACTGCATGGGCGTCCAGCCCCTCCCTTCGCCGGCATGACCCGGATCAGGTTCGTACGGTCGGAGGCCGCGTCAGCCTCCCTCTCAGCCCGGTGCGTCCGGACTCCCGCGAGGTAGTGTCGCCCGCCAGACTAACGCCCGGCCCGCCGGTGCGGTAAGGGCGCCCGCGCCGCGGCACGCCCGGCGTGCGGTGGCCGTCGCGCCCTCTGCGTAAGGTGACCGGGTGAGCGAGCCGGAGCAGCAGGGACACCAGGGACACCAGGGGCGGCGGGGACCGGGGCGGACCGGGGGACCGGGCGCCGTCGTCGTCGGGGCGGGCATGGCCGGCGTACAGACGGCCGTCGCCCTGCGGGAGAAGGGCTACCGCGGCCCGATCACCCTGATCGGGGCCGAACCGCACCCGCCGTACGACCGGCCGCCGCTCTCCAAGGCGCTGCTGCTCGGCAAGGCCGACAGCTCGGCCTTCGACATCGACTTCGGCGCGCTCTCCGTCGATCTGCGGCTCGGCCTCGACGTGACCGGAGTGCGCCCCGCCGACCGCGAGTTGGACACGGCCGCCGGACCCGTTCCGTACGACGTGCTCGTGCTCGCCACCGGCGCTGAGCCGGTCGGCCTGCCCGGCGGCGCGGGGGTCGCCGGGGTCCATCCGCTGCGGACGCTGGACGACGCCGTGCGGCTGCGCCCGGTCCTCGGCGAGCGGCGGCGGATCGTGGTGGTCGGGGCGGGCTGGATCGGCGCCGAGTTCACCACGGCGGCCCGCGAGGCCGGGTGCGCCGTGACGGTGGTCGAAGCGGCGGACCGGCCGCTCGCGGGCGCGCTGCCCGCCGAGGTCACGGCCCCGATGACCGGCTGGTACGCGGAGAGCGGCGCCGAACTCCTCACCCACGCGCGCGTGGAGGCCGTCGAGCCCGGCACGGTGACGCTCGACGACGGGCGGCGGCTCTCCGCCGACGCCGTGGTCGTGGGCATCGGCGCGCGGCCCGCCACGGGCTGGCTGGCGGACTCCGGCATCGCGCTCGGCCCGGACGGTTCCGTCACCGCCGACGAGGGGCTGCGCACCTCGCTGCCCGACGTGTACGCCGTGGGTGACTGCGCGTCCTTCCCCTCGGCCCGCTACGGCGAACGGCTGCTGGTCCACCACTGGGACAACGCGCTCCAGGGGCCGCACACCGTCGCGGCGCGGGTGGTGGGCGAGAGCGAGCGGGTCTACGACCCGGTGCCGTACTTCTGGTCCGAGCAGTTCGGCCGGTTCGTGCAGTACGCGGGCCACCACGCCGCGGCCGACACCCTGGTGCGGCGCGGCGACCCGGCGGGCGCGGCGTGGTCGGCGGTGTGGCTGCGGGACGGGGTGCTGGTGGCGCTGCTGGCCGTCGGCAGGCCCCGGGACCTGGCGCAGGGCAGGAAGCTGATCGAGGCGGGCGCGCGGCTCGCGCCGGACGCGGTGGCGGATCCGTCCGTACCGCTGCGCAAGGCGGTGCGCTGAGCGGAATCCGGCCGGGCGCTGTTCCGTCCGTCACGTACGGGTACGGTCACGACGCGGTGGCGGCCTCTTTCAGCGCCCTTGGCTACCGACTGTCAGTCCGGGATGGCACGCTTGTCCTGTGACCGAGATTGACGCAAAGATCGATGCTCTCGTCCCCGCCTGGCTCCACCTGCCCGATATCGCCGAAATGTTCGATGTCGAGGTGACGCGTGTGCGGCAGCTGGTGAAGGAAGGCCAGCTGATCGCCGTGCGGCGCGGGGAGAACAGGGCGCTTCAGGTGCCCGCCGCCTTCATCGACGGCGGCAAGGTGGTCAAGGGCCTCAGCGGCACCCTGACGCTGCTGAGGGACGACGGCTTCACCGACGAAGAGATGCTCGAGTGGCTCTTCACTCCCGACCCCAGCCTGCCGGGCACGCCCGCGCAGGCGCTCAGCGAGAATCGCGGCACGGAGGTGAAGCGCCGGGCCCAGGCACTCGCCGTCTGAGACCGGCACCGTCCGCGGTGCGCGGCGCCGCCCCGGCCCCGGTGGCCATGGCGGCGCCGCGCACCCGCCCGAACCGACAACGGGGGGAATTTCCCATGCCCACGGCCGACAGGCCCACGGTCGACGCCCGGCTCTACCTCTGCACGGACGCCCGCCGGCGCCAGGGCGACCTGCCCGAGTTCCTCGACGCCGTGCTCGCGTCCGGGGTGGACATCGTCCAGCTGCGCGACAAGGGCATGGAGGCGGCCGAGGAGCTGGAGCACCTCCGGGTGTTCGCGGACGCCTGCCGCCGCCACGGCCGGCTGCTCGCCGTGAACGACCGGGCGGACATCGCCCACGCCGCCGGCTCCGACGTGCTGCATCTGGGCCAGGGCGACCTGCCCGTCCCGGCGGCCCGCGCGATCCTCGGGAGCGCCCCGCTGATCGGCCGCTCCACCCATTCCGAGGCCGAGGTGGACGCCGCCGCGGCCGAGCCCGGCGTGGACTACTTCTGTACGGGCCCCTGCTGGCCCACCCCCACCAAGCCCGGCCGGCCCGCCCCCGGCCTCGGTCTGGTGCGGTACACGGCGGCGCTGGCCCCGGAGCGTCCGTGGTTCGCGATCGGCGGCATCGACGCGGCCAACCTCGACGAGGTGCTGGACGCCGGAGCCCGCAGGATCGTCGTCGTCCGGGCGATCACCGAGGCCGACGACCCGGCCGCCGCGACGGCGGCCCTGGCCGCGCGGGTACGCGAACGCGACGGGTGACCCGGCCTTCCGGACCGGCGCGAGGCCCGTCCGGCGCCGAGCGCCGGTACCGGCGAGGCGCCGCCGGCCCGTATCGGCATGTGGACAGCGATCGGCCAGGTACCCGGCATTACCGTCAAATGTTCCGGTTCGGTTGGGACGACCGGCAGGCCCTGGCTAACCTGCACATATGGCCCTCGGTACAGCTTCGACCAGATCGGATCACGCACGGACTGTGCGAGATCTGCTCGCGTCCGGAAAAACGTCCTATTCGTTCGAGTTCTGGGCGCCCAAAACCGAAAAGGGCGAGCGCAATCTCTGGAACGCGCTGCGCCGGGTCGAAGCGGTCGCCCCGAGCTTCGTCTCCGTGACCTACGGCGCGGGCGGCTCCACCCGGGCCGGCACGGTCAGGGCGACGGAGCGCATCGCCGCCGACACCACGCTCACCCCCGTCGCGCACCTGACAGCGGTCGGCCAGTCCGTCGCGGAGCTGCGCAACATGGTCGGCCAGTACGCCGACGCGGGCATCCGCAACATCCTCGCCGTGCGGGGCGACCCGCCGGGCGACCCGATGGGCGAGTGGGTCGAGCACCCGCGGGGCGTGCGCTACGCCGCCGATCTGGTCCGGCTCATCAAGGAGGCCGGTGACTTCTGCGTCGGGGTGGCCGCCTTCCCCGAGATGCATCCGCGCTCGCCGGACTGGGAATCGGACACCCGGCACTTCGTCGACAAGTGCCGCGCCGGTGCCGATTACGCCATCACGCAGATGTTCTTCGACCCCGAGGGCTACCTCCGGCTGCGCGACCGCGTCGCCGCCGCCGGTTGCGCGACACCGATCATTCCCGAGATCATGCCCGTCACGAGCATCAGGATGCTGGAGCGGCTTCCGCAGCTGTCCACCGCTGTCTTCCCGCCCCGGCTGAAGGAGCGGATCCTCGCGGTCAAGGAGGATCCGGCCGCTGTACGCTCCATTGGCATCGAGTTCGCGACGGAGTTCTGCGCCGAGCTGCTCTCCGAGGGTGTCCCCGGCTTGCACTTCATCACGCTCAACAACTCCACGGCGACGCTCGAAATCTACGAGAATCTCGGACTGCACGAGCAGTCGTGACCGGCCGCACCGACCCCGTTCCGGGCGGGCGGCCGCAGGAGAGGGGCGCGCATGGGCTGGACGGTCCTCTACATCGCATTCGGCATCGTGGCCCTGTGGTTGCTGGGTGAAGTACTGCTCCAGTACAAGGCGCGGCTGCGCTGGCGGCTCCTCGCCTTCGCCGGATTCCTCGTGGTGGTCCTCGGGGTCCTGATTCCCCAGGTCTTCGTCATCGCGGTCGGCGCGATCGCCTTCGCGGTCGGCCAGACCTATGTGACCCTCTCGTTCCGCCGCGGCTTCGCCACCGGCTGGTCGATCGGCGGCAGCCCCCGCGCCGGCCGCCGCCGCAGGGCGAGTTCGGCGGCGGCCGACCGTGAACCGGCCCTGGAGGTCTCGGACCTGGAGTACGAGCCGGTCACGCCGCCCGCGGACGCCGCCCCGGCGTACGGGGAGCGGTCCGGCTCCGACGACACCGGGCCGTACGGCGGCTACGACGACGCCCCGGCCGCCGCCCGGTCCGAGGACACCGCCCGGGAGCAGGGGAGCGAGGACCGGGGGAGTCAGCAGAGCGCCGACGGATGGGGCACCGGCTTCGACGCCTACCCCGGCTATCAGCAGTACTCCCCGGACCAGACGGACCAGACGGACCAGGACGTCTTCGCGCCCCGGAAGCAGGACGGCTACGCGGACCAGGACTCCTACGGGAACCAGGACGCGTACGCGGGCAAGGAGGCGTACGCCGCGCAGGACGCGTACAGCACCGGCTACCCCGGCCAGGACGCGTACGCGGCCCAGGACGCCTACGCCCCGCAGTACGACTACGGGAACGCGACCGGCGACCAGCGGTACGCCGCCTACTCCGACCCGTACGTCGGCTCGTCGCAGCATTCCCCGGCCCACGACGGCCACCCGTACGGACCGTACGACGGCCTGGGCGAAGGGCCGGGTGATGGCCGGCAGCAGTACGCCGACCCCTACGACAGCAGGCAGTACGCGGGGGACACACCGCCCGGCGGGGTCTGGGTCCCACAGCAGCGCGAACGCGACGAGAACGCGTTCCCGCCCCTGCCCGGCGAGCAGCCCCAACAACAGGGCTACGACCCGCACTACAACGACCAGCAGTACCGGTACTGACGAACCGTCAGCCAGGCGTCGCCGTCAACCGGCCCTCCCCGCGGGGCCGGTGAGGTGACATCACCGGCCTCGCGGGAGCGGCGCCGACGCACGTCGCCGCACCGCTCACCGCGAGCCCCGGAACTCCGCACCCTCCACGATCAGCCCGGCCACCAGCGCCCCGGACATCCCGGCGTGCGCGAGGCCACCGCCCGGATGCGCCCAGCCGCCCGCGCGGTACAGCCCGCTCAGACGGGTGGCGTTGGCCGGATACAGAAACCCGCCCGAGGCCCCGGCCAGCGCGGGAGGCGGCACCGAACCGCCCGCGGCGCCGGTCTGCGCCTCGGTGTCGGCCGGGGTGCGCACCTCGCGCCGGATCAGCCGCTCCGCCAGACCGGGCAGCACCGCCCCGGCCCGCCGCGCCAGCACATCGGCGTACCGCTCGCGCAGCGCGGCGTCCGACCAGTCGACGCGCCCGTGCGCCGGTACGGTCGCGGTGAGCGTCACCGCCTCGTGGCCCTCGTCGGGGCGCGTCGCCGGATCGTCGGGGCGGGTCACCGTGACCGTGGGGACGGCGGCGGTCCGGCCCGCGAAGACATCGGCGGCCTCGGCGCTTCCGTCCGGGGAGTGCACCACCGTACGGTGCGCCGCTTCGGGGTCCCGGGCGCCGCGCAGCGCCAGCAGCACCGTGAACCGGCCGGGCGGCGGCCCGCCGTCCCCGCCGCCCGGCCCGCGCGGGCGCACGTCGCCGTCCCCGTCCGGGTCCCGCGCGACGAGGCGGCCGGGCGCGATACCGGCCACGACGTGGTCGGCCGCCGCGACCGTACCGTCCGCCAGCTCGATCCCGGCGGCGGCACCGTCCTTCTCGACGACCCCGACGACCTCGGCGCCGAAGCGGAACTCCACCCGGCGGGCCAGGCACCGTTCGTACACCGCGCGGGCCAACTCCCGCATCCCTCCGCGCACATACCAGCTGCCGAAGGTCTGCTCCAGATACGGCAGCACGGCGGCGCTCGCCGGGGCGCGGCGCGGATCGAGGCCGTACGCGAGGGCGTGGCCGTCCAGCAGGGCGGCCAGCCGGGGATCGGCCAGCTCCCAGGCGCCGATCTCCGCGAGGGTGGCCGCCTGCCGGGCGCCGCGCAGCAGCCGCCGCTGCCGTACGGCCGGGTAGGGATCGCGGCCGAGCACCTGCCAGTCCGGCCACAGCGGCTCCTCCAGCAGCGGCCTGCGGGACCGGTCCCAGGCGTCCCTGGCCCGCCCCAGGAACGCCGCCCACCGCTCGCCCGCGCCCGCGCCCAGCGCCGCGTCCAGGGCGGAGATCACGCCCGCGCGTGAGGTGTTGGGCAGCCGTACGTCCGTACCGTCGGCGAAGAGATGGCGACTGGCCGGTTCCACCTGGTCGAGCCGGACGCTCCGCTCCAGGGGCTCCTTGCCGGTCTTGACGAACAGGTCGCGGTAGACGGCGGGCAGCCGCAGCAGCCCCGGCCCGGTGTCGAAGACGAACCCGTCGCGCTCGAACCGGCCCACCGACCCGCCGTACGTGGCCGCACGCTCGTACACCGTCACCCGGTGGCCCGCCACCGCCAGCCGGGCGGCCGTCGCCATGGCGCCCATCCCGGCGCCGATCACCACAATCCCTGCCATGACAGGGACTTTAATCGCCCGGGACCGGGGGACTTCCGGCGCGGGTGGCACCCTCGGCGCCGCCGCCGCGTGCGGCCTCGCGGTCCGCCCGGCGCTGGGCCCTGCGCCGCAGGAAGCGGCGGATGCGGGCGGCGAGGAACGCGACGATCACGATGCCCGCCAGCAACAGCGTGCCCGCGATCACGGCGGCCGCCCACGGATGGAAGATCGCGAACGTGACGACGGCGGCGATCCCCAGATCCTCGGCCGTGCTCATGAGGACATTGCTGAACGGCTCGGGAGAGGTGTTGATCGCCATCCGGGTGCCCGCCTTCACCAGATGGCTCACCAGGGCGGTCGAACCCCCCACGGCACCCGCCGCGATCTCCGGCAGCGACCCGCTCTACCCGGCCAGCAACGCGCCGACCACGGCGCCCGACAGCGGGCGGACGACCGTGTGCACGGTGTCCCAGACGGAGTCGACGTACGGGATCTTGTCCGCCACCGCGTCGCAGAGGAAGAGCACGCCGGCGGCTATCAGGACATCGGTGCGCTGGAGCGGGTCGGGCACCTGGTCACTGAGCCCGGTCGCGCCGAACAGGCCGAACAGCAGGATCACCGCGTAGGCGTTGACGCCGCTGGCCCAGCCGCTGGTGAAGATCAGGGGGAGTACGGACACGGAGGCGATCGTATCCAGAGCGCGGGTCGCCCGGGGCCGGGTACGGATGGTCTGAGTAGGCGTACTCAGACCACGGGATGAGTACGGGAGCGGATGGGCCGGCCCCCGCCGGGACGAAAGAGTGGTGAGCGCGAAGGGGGCGCCGCGCCGCTCCGCCGACACGGGGCGGCGGAACGGCGCGGCACCCCCGACGCGAGGGGGAACGGGGGAAGGGGAAACGGGGAGAAGTACCGGGAACCAACGGGGGATACGGGGGTTCCGGCACACGGGGGAGTACGGGGGAGTACGGGGGAGTACGGGGGAGTACGGGGGAGTACGGGGGAGCACGGGGGACGACGCCGGTTCGGTGGGGCTCAGCACGAGGAGCCGCGCCGGACCGGCGTCCCGTATGTCCTCCGTGCGCGAAAACCGCAGGTCAGGGCCGATTGTCAGTGGTGTCGTCCAGGATGGACACATACGGCCACAGCGCCGTCACACGACGACAGGAGGCTCGTCATGGCCAGCCCCTTCACGGACGCCGCCCACCGGCGCCGTACAGATGCCCCTGCGCCCCCGCTTCCCTCCGCGCCGCCGTCCCCGACCGGGCCACCCACCGATGTCCACCCCGTCGTGCGGCGGGACTCCGCTCCGCCCGCGGCGCTGGACCTGCTCGCCCAGGCGCGTACGGGGCTGGACGAGGCCACCGGGCTGGAGATTCCGAACGAGCGTTACGCCACCGCCCATCTCGCCGCTCTGCGGACCGCCGCGGCGGTGCTCGCGGTCCGCGGACGCCCGGAGACCACGCCGCAGCGCAGGCGCCGGATCCGCAGTGCCTGGGAGGTGCTCCCCGAGATCGCTCCCGAGCTGACCGAGTGGAGCGGTCTGTTCGCGTCGGGCGCCGACCGCAGGGCCCGCGCCGAGGCGGGGATAAAGGGCGCGGCCAGCAGCCGGGACGCGGACGATCTGCTGCGCGACGCCGCGATGTTCCTGCGCCTGGTGGAGCAGCTGCTCGCGCTCGATCCCGCGCTGCCCCGGCCCCGGTCGGACGGGGCCGGCCCGTCCCCGGAGCGACCGGGCGGTTCCGCCAGGTGAGCGGAGCGGGCGGGTGACCGGGCGGGCAGGGCCGAGGCAATAGGGTGGGGCCAGGGCCCGTGGTCGTGAGTCCCGCCCGCCTCGCGGGCGGACGGAGCGCCTTCGACGACGGGCCCCGAGCCCGCACCGTTCCACGCCCCGCCGCGCGGGGCGGCGCCGCCCCGAGGAGTCAACTGCCGTGTCGGAGCCTTCCGCTGTTTCCGGCGGGGAGACGCCATCCCGCCCCCGTGGTTCCCTCCGTACCGCCGTGGTCTGGGAGGTCCTGAGCGACGCCCTCGACCGCCGGTCCAAGGCTGCCGGGACAGCGGTCCTGGACGTACTGGACACCGGCGGGGGGACGGGGAACTTCGCGGTCCCCGTCGCCCGCCTGGGCCACCGGGTGACCGTGGTCGACCCGAGCCCGAACGCGCTGTTCGCGCTGGAGCGCCGCGCTGCCGAGGCGGGGGTGGCCGAGCGGGTACGCGGCGTGCAGGGCGACATCCACGGCCTCTTCGACGTGGTCGAGCGCGGCGGGTTCGACGCCGTGCTGTGCCACGGCGTCCTGGAGTACGTGGACGACCCGGCCGAGGGCGTGCGCAACGCGGTGCGGGCGCTGCGTCCCGCCGGGGCGCTCAGCCTGCTCGCGGCCGGCCTTGGCGGCGCCGTGCTGGCGCGGGCGCTGGCCGGGCACTTCACCGAGGCCCGGCGGGCGCTCAGCGACCCGGCGGGCCGCTGGGGCGAGGGCGACCCGGTGCCCAGGCGGTTCACCGCCGAGCAGCTCACCGAGCTGGTCGGCGAGGCCGGTCTGCGGGTCGGCGCCGTGCACGGGGTGCGGGTCTTCGCCGACCTGGTGCCCGGCAGCCTGGTGGACACCCAGCCCGGCGCCCTGGACGCGCTGCTGAGGCTGGAGACGGAGGCCGCCGCGCTGCCCGCCTTCCACGCCGTGGCCACGCAGCTGCACGTTCTGGGCGAGAAGCAGAGCTGACCGGGCCTGGGCCGGGCCCCCGGGCCGGATCAGGGCCCCGCACGGATCTCCCGGCGTTCCCAGGCCGGGGCCGGTCCCGGAAGGCGTACGGAAGACATCCGGAGGGCGTTCGGAACACGTTTTTCCCGCAGGCTTCCGCGGAGCGTTCCCACGGCCCGGGCGGGGCCCGCGAGGGGGCGCGCGGGCCCCGCCGCCGAGCCGCCCGGTGCGACGGGGAGCGGTCCGGCGGGGCCCGGCGACCCCCATCGCGTGGCTGATCAGCGGCGCAGCTGCGCATGGAGTGCGCCACAGGCCCCCCGGAGCGGCGCCCGGCGCCGTATGATCGGGGTACACCATCCGGCATGACGGGTCGATGGTTGGGGAATCAACGCCTCAACAGCCGAGCCGACATGGTGGCCCGGAATGGCGAATTGGCGTTGAGGCTGGGTTTCACGGGGGCGATTCCCTGCCTATCCTTGAAGGAGCCGCATACCGGTCGCCCCCCGCGACCGACGACTAGGAGGACTCCGTGCCGCTCTCGGAGCACGAGCAGCGAATGCTCGAGCAAATGGAGCGAGCGCTGTACGCCGAAGATCCCAAGTTCGCGACAGCGCTTGAGGGAAGCGGGCTGCGTACATACACCCGGCGACGGGTCTACCAGGCGGTCGCAGGCTTCCTGGTGGGTATCGCGCTCCTCATGGCCGGAATGGTCGCCCAGCAGATCTGGATCAGTGTGGTGGGGTTCCTCGTCATGCTGGGCTGTGCGGTCCTGGCGGTCACCGGCTGGCGCAAAGCGCCCAAACCAGGTGAGCAACAGTCGGCGGCCGGTGCCTCGGGCGCCTCGGCCGACCGGCGACAACCCAGACAGCGTCGCTCGATGATGAACCGGATCGAGCAGCGGTGGCAGCGCCGTCGTGACGAACAGGGCCAGTGAGTCCTTGAAGCAGTAAGAGCACGGCTTGGGCTGAGGGGCGGACGCGTGAGGCGTCCGCCCCTCAGCCATGTGCGCCACCGGCCCCAGGCCGGACGCGAGGACGCCGGGCACCGACCTACCCCGTCGGTGCCCGGCGCCCCGCGTCCGTTCCGTGGAGCGGCCGCCCGCTTCCCCGGGTCAGCCCCGCTGCCGGGACGGCCGCCAGCGGCCCGTGGCCGCCGACCAGCGGGCGCCGACCGCCCCCAGCCAGGCCGCCCAGCGCGCGTTCAGTCTCCGCGACCCCTCCGAGACGGCCCAGACAACCCGAACGGACGAGCGGGGCGCGAGCAGAGCGCGCAGCCGGGTCCAGCGGCCCGAGGCGGCCCGCAGACCCGCACGGACCAGCCGGGCGTCCTCGGCGAGCCCCGTACCCGGCCGGGGCTCCGGCGCGTACAGCACCCGCTCCACCGCCCCGGCCACCCGGTGCACCGCCTCGGCGGGCGGCCCTTCCAGCCCGCCGAGACGGACGATTTCGGCCGCCGCGCTCCGGGGCGTCCGCGCACCGTCCGGCGGGACGCCGTGGTCCCAGGCCGTATCGGTGATCTCCCGCCAGGCCGCCAGCGTCCTGGCCGAGGCGTCCTCGGCGGCGCGTCCTCCCGGTCCGAGCCGCAAGGCCCGGACGCGCAGCCGCCACAGCAACGGCAGCAGGGGGATCAGCAGGACGGCCAGCGCGCCGAGGACGATCCCGGCCACCGTCCCCACCGGCGGTCCCGCGTCCGTGGGCGGCACCGCGCCATCGGCCACGGCGGCGCCGCACCCGGCCGGCTGCCGCCCCTCGGCGGGGCAGCTGTCCGAGGCGGACGGCTCGGCGGACGGCGTGTCCGACGCGGCGGCGTCGGGGCTGCTCGGGTCCGTCGGCCCGTCGACCGGGGCGTCGGGGCGCGTGTAGTCCGGCGCGCTGCCCCGGCTCGGGGTCGGCTCGAACCGGGTCCAGCCCACACCCTCGAAATAGACCTCGGGCCAGGCGTGCGCGTCACGCAGCCCCACCGACATGCTGCCGTCGGACTGCGGGGTGCCCGGAGTGAAGCCCACCGCTACCCGCGCCGGAATGCCCAGCGTGCGGGCCATCGCGGCCATCGCGAAGGAGAAGTGGACGCAGAACCCCTCCTTGTTCTGGAGGAAGCGGGTGATCGCCGCGACGCCGGTGCCCGAGTCGACCTCGGTGTTGTAGCTGAACCCGCCGTCCAGCGCGAACCAGTCCTGGAGCCTGACGGCCCTCTCGTAGTCGTTCGTGGCGCCCTCGGTGACCGAGAGCGCGGTCTCCCTCACCACGTCCGGGAGTATCGCCGGAATCCGGGTGTATTCGCGGCGCAGCGCGGTCGGGGCCTCGGGAGCCGAGGCGAGCTGATCCTTGGTGGGCCTGACCAGCAGGCTGCCGACCTCGTAGCGGGCGCCGCGGGTGGACTGCCCCCGGTCGCCCACCAGCGTCCGGCCGGTCGGCTCGAAGCGCCAGCGCCCGGCGATCTCCACCTCGGTGGCCGGGTAGGGCATGGGCAGATAGTTCTGCCGGTACCAGCCGGCGGCCGAGATGTTGGTCGTGACCTCGGTGGTGCTGACATCGGAGCGCAGACCGGGCGCGCCGGGCAGCCGCTTCGGCACGTCCTCGACGCTGCGCTGGGAGAACCGCCAGGACGTCCCGTCGAACTTGTCCAGCGCCATGATCCGCAGATACAGGTCCTGGGTGTCCTTCGCGTTGGTCTTGTAGCGCAGTGCCTCGCGGTCCTCGGGCTGGTTCAGGTTGTCCTGGAGCGAGACCAGCGGGTTCACCGCCGAGATGGTGCCGCCGCCGGACCCCGAACCCCTGCCCCCGCCCGCCTCGGCGAGCAGACCGCCGTCCAGCGCGGGCAGGGCGGCCGGAACGGCCAGTGCCACACCCAGCGCCACCACCCCGATCCTGCGTCCGGTACGCACCGGGGCGCGGCGCTCCGCCGCTTCCGGGCCGGACGCGAAGCGGCCCGGCGCCCGTGTGCCGCCGAAGATCCGTCCCCACTGGGAGAGCCGGTCGCGGCCCTCGGCCAGGAGCAGCAGCAGATAGCCGACGGCGGCGAGCAGGAACCACAGCCAGCCGCCGGCCCCGCCGGAGAGCCCCGCGGCCACCGAGTAGAGGGCGAGCAGCGGCAGCCCGGCCGCCGCCGCGCTGCGGAAGGTCACCGCTATGGCGTCCACCGCCAGACCGATGAGCAGCACCCCGCCGATCAGCATCAGCCGGATGCCGTCCGTGGCCGGGGCCGGTATGGCGTACCGGCCGACGTCGTCGCCGCCCTCGGTGAGCAGTCCCACGAAATCGCCCAGCACCCCCGGGGTCGGTACGAAACCGAGCAGCGCCCGGTCCCGCGCGAAGGCCACCGTGAGCATCAGCAGGACCGACAGCCCCTGGAGCGCGACCGTCGTCGCGCGCGCCAGCGGCACCCGCCTGGCCAGCGCGCCGACCCCGCTCATCACCCCGACCATGCATCCGGCCTGGAGCAGCCAGTAGGCCGGCTCCACCAGCGGCACCAGGGCGCCTGCCGACATCAGCGTGGCGGCCAGCGCACACAGCGCCAGCCTTCCGCGACCGCTCATGACCATCCTCCGGAGAAGCCTGTGGAGCCGCCCGCGACGGCCGATTCCGAGTGCTGGCGCGCGGCCTGCCGCCACAGCTCGGGCAGCTCGGCCCCCGCCTCGACGGCCAGCGCGGTCCACCCCGCCTCGCGCAGCTGCCGCAACCGCTCCTCGCTCCGGGCCGTGCTCCCCCCGCCCGACGACCAGCCGTCGCTGTCGAGCACGAAGGCGACGGCGGCGCCGCCGCGCTGCCGCATCCGGACGGCCACCGCGGTCTGCTCCTCGTCGAGATCGCCGAAGAAGGCCACCAGCAGTCCCTCGGTGGAGCCGCGCAGCGTCTCGTAGCAGCGGGTGAGCCCCGGCTCGTCCGAGTGGTCCACGACCGCGAGGGTGTCCAGCATCAGCGCGGCGCCCTCGCCGGTCTCCTGGCCGGCCCCCGCGAAGCCGTCGGTGCCCTCGCCCGGCACCGAACTGCCGGTGTCGGTCAACAGCCGTACCGCGAAGCCGCGTTCCAGCATGTGCACCACGGCGGATGCCGCGCCCGACACCGCCCACTCGAAGGGCGAGTCCGGACCCGAGCCCAGGTAGCCGGCCCGCCGGGTGTCCAGCAGCACCGTGCAGCCGGCGCGCTGCGGCTGTTCCTCGCGGCGCACCATCAGCTCGCCGTAGCGGGCGGTGGAGCGCCAGTGCACGCGGCGCAGATCGTCGCCGTAGCGGTAGCCGCGCGGGATCACGTCGTCCTCGCCGGCCAGCGCGGGCGAGCGCTGCCGGCCCTCCCCGTACCCGGCGGACTGGCCCCCGAGCCGCACCGGCGGCAGCGGTTCGGTGCGCGGGATGACGGTCAGGATGTCGTACGCGCTGAACGAGCGGGTCAGCTCGCACATGCCGAAGGGGTCGCTCAGCCGCAGTTGGAGCGGTCCGAGCGGATAACGGCCGCGCAGGTCCGAGCGCACCCGGTACGACACCTCGCGGCGCCCGCCAGGCTCCACCCGGTCCAGCACGAACC
The DNA here is from genome assembly GCF_042900885.1 of Streptomyces sp. NPDC012835. Taxonomy (NCBI): domain Bacteria; kingdom Bacillati; phylum Actinomycetota; class Actinomycetes; order Kitasatosporales; family Streptomycetaceae; genus Streptomyces; species Streptomyces sp. NPDC012835. The sequence continues at coordinate 313,188 of NZ_JBIBBW010000002.1, read as the reverse complement.
GGGGGCGTGGCCCGAGCACGTACGGCACGTGGTCCTGGAGCATGAGCAGTCCGGTGGGCAGCCGTGTGACGTTGTCCATCCGCAGCCGCACCCGCGCCTCGGAGCCCGCGGAGACCCTGGAGGGCGTCAGCCGTCTGCTGCCCGCGACCCGGTAGCGGGTGCGGTAGAGGACGGCCACGCAGATCAGCGGCAGCGCGGCGAGCAGGAACCCCACCCGGAGCAGGTCCGACTGGCCCAGCACATACGCGCAGACCCCGGCCGCCACTCCGGCGGCCAGGAACGAACGGCCGCGCGTGGTCAGCCCGGAGAGCGCCGCGCGCGGCCCGCCGCGCTCCGCGCCGTCCGCGCCGTCCGGCCCCCCGGGCGCCATCACAGCCGCCGGGCGCCGGACTGCTGGCCGAAGAGGCCGCCGCCGGGCGCGCCGGGCCGGCCAGGAGCCCGGCCCCCGTCGGCGGTGGGGACCGGGGTGCGCTGGAGGATGTCCAGCACGACCTGCTCGGCCGTCCGGCGGTTCAGCTGAGCCTGGGCGGTGGGCAGCAGCCGGTGCGCGAGCACCGCGACCGCCAGCGACTGCACGTCGTCCGGCAGCGCGTAGTCCCGGCCCGCCAGTGCCGCCGCCGCCTTCGCCGCCCGCACCAGATGGAGCGTGGCGCGCGGCGAGGCGCCGAGTCTGAGATCCGGGTGGCCGCGGGTCGCCCCGACCAGCTCCACCGCGTACCGCCGGACGGACTCGGCGACATGGACCGTGCGCACCGCGTCGATCAGCTTCACGATGTCGTGCGCGTGGGCCACCGGTTGGAGGTCCTCCAGCGGGGAGACGCTCCCGTGCACGTCGAGCATCCGCAACTCGGCCTCGGCGCTGGGATATCCCATCGACACCCGGGCCATGAAGCGGTCGCGCTGGGCCTCGGGGAGCGGGTAGGTGCCCTCCATCTCCACCGGGTTCTGCGTGGCCACCACCATGAAGGGGTCGGGCAGTTCATAGGTGTGCCCGTCGATGGTGACCTGGCGCTCCTCCATGGACTCCAGCAGCGCGGACTGGGTCTTGGGCGACGCGCGGTTGATCTCGTCGCCGATCACGATCTGGGCGAAGATCGCGCCCGGCTTGAACTCGAACTCCCGCTGCTGCTGGTCGTAGATCGACACACCGGTGATGTCCGACGGCAGCAGGTCGGGGGTGAACTGGATACGCCGCACCGAACAGTCGACGGAACGTGCCAGCGCCTTGGCCAGCATGGTCTTGCCCACACCGGGGACGTCCTCGATCAGAAGATGTCCCTCGGCGAGCAGCACGGTCAGCGAAAGCCGTACGACCTCTGGCTTGCCCTCGATCACACTCTCCACCGACGCGCGCACCCGCTCCGCTGTGGTGGTCAGATCAGTGAGGCTCGATCGATCGTCATAGGTCGTCACCCGGCCCTCCTCGGCCCTTTCCTCGGGCCGAAGGTCATCAGACGGCCCGGCCCTCCCCGAAACACGGGCACCGTCCCCGGAATGTTCCGGAACGCTGCCATCCCTCGCATTCTTCTCGCCGTTACCGTCTCGTGTCATCCGCCTGTGGATAAGTCGGTGGTATTTGTCGGCGCGATCGGCCGTCCGCTCCGTCGGGCACCGCGATCGGTGCCCAACGGAGTACGTGCCCCGGCGTGCCGCCGCTCAGTCGGCCGGCCGGCCGCTCAGGCGGTGGCGGGGTCGATTTCCCGCAGCAGGCCGGTCTTCACGTCGAAGACGAAGCCGCGGACGTCGTCGGTGTGCGGAAGGAAGGGGGAGGTTCGTACGCGCCGCATCGACTGGCGCACGTCCTGGTCGACGTCGCGGAACGCCTCCACCGCCCAGGCGGGCCGCTGGCCGACCTCCATCTCCAGCTCGTGCCGGAACTCCTCGGTCAGGCTCTCCAGGCCACAGCCGGTGTGATGGATGAGCACCACACTGCGGGTGCCGAGCGCCCGCTGGCTGATCGTGAGGGATCTGATGACGTCGTCGGTGACCACGCCGCCCGCGTTGCGGACGGTGTGACAGTCGCCGAGGGCGAGCCCCAGGGCGTCGTGCAGGTCGAGCCTGGCGTCCATACACGCCACGACGGCGACCTGGAGCACCGGGCGGGCGTCCATGCCCGGATCGGTGAACCCGGAGGCATAGCGGTGGTTGGCGTCCACGAGCCGGTCGGTGACCGTTCCGTCGGTACGGGCCGCACCGGCGGAGGCCCCGGTGGACTCTGCGGGGAGATGCGCGGAAGTCGACATACCCCTGACGTTAGTCGGCCATGAACGGTGAAGCCCCCGGTGAGAGGGGACAAAGAACCTCAACGCGGCGTGGTGTGAGCTAACCCACAGGGCCGGGCGGGCAGCGGCCGTTCGGGTGAATCGCGGCTTTCGGCCCCTCCGGCAAGCGACCCGCGCGACGCGCTGGCCGGTTGATTGACCCGAACGACCAGTGGACTAAAGTGACGCGAAGTTCACGGACACCCCCTGATCGACCCCCGATTCGTCTTCCGGATCACGTCCTGGACCACATCCTGATTTCCCCGCGTGTGCGGCGAAACGTGCGGCTCGGCCCCCTCCCGCTCGGCGGTCGGCCGACGCCCTTCCCGGCGCCGGCGGACCACCTCCCCTTCCTGAGCGGGCGGGGACCCGGCAGTACGTACGGCCGCGCCGGACCTGAGAGGGCGCATGAGCGAGCGCAGCGAGCCGGCCATGGAGAGCCGCATGTCGGCGGAGCGCGATACGCGGACGGCCACCACCCGCCCCGCCGACACCGGGGGACGCGCGTGAACCAGGTCAGACACGTCCCCGTGATGCTCCAGCGCTGCCTGGACCTGCTGGCCCCCGCGCTCGCCGAGCCCGGCGCGGTCGTCGTCGACTGCACGCTCGGCCTCGGCGGGCACAGCGAGGCGCTCCTCGCGACCTTCCCGAGCGCCCGGCTGATCGCCCTCGACCGGGACCAGGAGGCGCTGCGCCTCTCCGGCGAGCGCCTCGCCCCGTTCGGCGACCGCGCCACCCTGGTGCACGCCGTCTACGACGAACTGCCCGAGGTCCTCGACGGGCTGGGCGTTCCCCGTGTCCAGGGCGTCCTGTTCGACCTGGGCGTCTCCTCGATGCAGCTCGACGAGGCCGACCGGGGCTTCGCCTACGCCCAGGACTCGCCGCTCGACATGCGGATGGACCAGACGACCGGCGTCAGCGCCGCCGAGGTCCTCAACACCTACGCGCCGGGCGAGCTGGTGCGGATCCTGCGGGCCTACGGCGAGGAGAAGCAGGCCAAGCGAATCGTCTCCGCAGTGGTCAGAGAGCGCGACCGGGAGCCCTTCACCCGCAGCGCCCGGCTCGTGGAGCTGATCCGCGACGCGCTTCCGCAGGCCGCCAAGCGCACCGGGGGCAACCCCGCCAAGCGCACCTTCCAGGCCCTGCGCATCGAGGTCAACGGCGAGCTGTCCGTGCTGGAGCGGTCGATCCCCGCGGCGGTCAAGAGCCTCGCCGTCGGCGGCCGGATCGCCGTCCTGTCGTACCACTCGCTGGAGGACCGGCTGGTCAAGCAGGTCTTCGCGGCCGGCGCCGCCAACACGGCGCCGCCCGGACTGCCGGTGGTCCCCGAGCGCTACCAGCCCCGGCTCAAACTGCTCACCCGCGGCGCCGAACTCCCCACCGAGGAGGAGGTCGCCGAGAACCGGCGGGCGGCCCCGGCCCGGCTCCGGGGCGCGCAGCGAATCCGGGAGGACGCTCTGTGAGGGGACCGGCCAAGCAGTTGAAGGGGAGAGCCGCGCGGCTCGCCCGGCTGATGCCCGCGGGGAACAGCTCGGCGGCCCGTACCCCCTTCGTCCTGCTGGTCGTCCTGCTCCTCGCCGGCGGGCTCATCGTCCTGCTGATGCTCAACTCCGCGCTGAGCGAGGGCTCCTTCCGGCTGACCGACCTCAAGAAGCGCACCACCGACCTCACCGACGAACAGCAGGCCCTGCAACGGGACGTCGACGACTTCTCGGCGCCCTACGCCCTGGAGCGGCGCGCCCGCGAGCTGGGCATGGTGCCCGGCGGCAGCCCCGCCTTCCTGAACGCCGACGGCACGGTCAAGGGCGAGGCGCAGACCGCCGACCCGCAGCCGTCCGGGCAGCCCTCCGGCATGGAGGAGGCCCCGCCGACCACGCCCTCGACCGGGCCGGAGCCCTCCGGCCGGCCCGGTGGGGCGTCCGACCCCGCCCCGTCCGCGCCCGCCTCCCCGCCGGCCGACCCGTCCGGGGCCCCCGCGCCCGGTACGGCGTCCGGCCCGCCCACCCCGACGACCTCCGGCAGGTGACGCAGTGCCGCCCAAGGAACCACCGCGCCGCCGGGTGCCCGGCCCGGCCCGCTCCGGCAGCGGCGGCGGCCGGCCCCGGCCGGGGACCCGCCCCCCGGCCGGCCGCTCCACCGCCCCGCGCTCCATCCAGCTGGCCAGCCCCCGGCCCCGGCTGCGGCTGGTCGGGCTCGCGCTGACCGTCGTCATGCTGATGTTCGTCGTCCGGCTGCTCCAGGTGCAGGCCGTCAACGCCAACGCGTACGCCGCCAAGGCCGAGAAGAGCCGCTACCTCAGCCACACGATCGCCGCCGAACGCGGCGAGATCACCGACCGCTCCGGGGTCGCGCTCGCCACCAGCGTCGACGCGTACGACATCACCGCCGACCCGATGATGTTCACCCCCGACTTCAGCAAGATCGCGGACGCCCCCGAGCAGGCCGCCGCGCTCCTCGCGCCGATCCTCGGCGTCGAGAGCGACGAACTGGTGAAGAAGCTCAAGACCCCCAAGTCCCGCTACGCGGTGCTGGCCAGGCGCCAGACCCCGCAGGTCTGGAACCAGATCAAGGACCTCAAGCGGGTGTTCGCGGAGAAGGCCGCCAAGGAGAAGACCGGCGGCGGCTCCGGCGTCAGCGTGCTGTCCGGCGTGTTCCAGGAGGGCAGCAGCAAGCGCGTGTACCCCAACGGAGACCTCGCCGCCGGGATACTGGGCTACGTGAACGCCGCCGGGCACGGCGGCGGCGGCATCGAGTCCATGCTCGACAAGGAACTCGCGGGCCGCGACGGCAAGGTCAGCTACGCCCAGTCCGGCGGCCGGCGCGTCCCCACCGCCAGCTCCCGGGAGACACCCGCCGTACCCGGCTCCGGCATCGAACTGACCATCGACCGCGACATCCAGTGGGCCGCCCAGCAGGCCATCGCCGACCAGGTCGAGGAGTCCAAGGCGGACCGCGGGTACGTGATAGTCCAGAACACCAGGACCGGCGAAGTGCTCGCCATGGCCAACGCACCCGGCTTTGACCCGAACGACCTCTCCCGCGCCGACGCGGCCTCCCTCGGCAACGCGGCCCTCCAGGACGTGTACGAACCCGGCTCCACCAGCAAGGTCATGTCCATGGCCGCCGTACTGGAGGAGAAGGCCGCCACCCCCGGCACCCACGTCGTCGTCCCCAACACCCTGCACCGGGGCGACCGCCTCTTCCACGACGACATCGACCACCCCACCTGGAACCTGACGCTCAACGGCGTCCTCGCCAAATCCAGCAACATCGGCACCATCCTGGCCACCGGCCAGCTCGGCGGGACCCAGCCGGAGGCCAACAAGGTCCTGCACTCCTACCTGGCCAAATTCGGCATCGGCCGGCCCACCGGGCTCAACTACCCGGGCGAGACCCGGGGCATCCTCGCCGAACCGCAGGACTGGTCCACCTCGCAGCAGTACACGATCCCCTTCGGCCAGGGCCTGTCCATCAACGCCATGCAGGCCGCCTCCGTCTACTCCACCATCGCCAACGGCGGCGTACGGACCGAGCCCACCCTCATCCGCGGCACCCACGACGCCGACGGCCGCTTCACCGCCGCCCCGGCCCCCAAGAAGACCCGCGTGGTCAGCGAGGACACCGCCAAGACGGTCGCCACCATGCTGGAATCGGTCGTCGGCGACGAGGAGGGAACCGGCACCAAGGCCCGTATCCCCGGCTACCGCGTCGCGGGCAAGACCGGTACGGCCAACCGGGTCGACCCGAAACTCGGCGTCTACAAGGGATACACCGCCTCCTTCGCGGGCTTCGCGCCCGCCGACGACCCACAGATCACCGTCTACTGCGCCATCCAGAACCCCACCAAGGGCAGTTACTTCGGTGGCCAGATCTGCGGACCCATCTACAAGAAGGTCATGGAGTTCGCTCTCAAGACACTGCGGGTCGCCCCGACCGGCAGTACACCCGCCCGGCTGCCGGTCACCTTCAAACCCGGCGAGTGACCCCCAGGGAAAGCGCCAGTGACAACGATCACCCCCGATTCCGGGAACCACCAGGAACCCCCCGCGTACCGCCCCACCTCACTTGGCCCGGCGCCCGCCGAGCCCGGTACGCTCACCGCCGTGCCACACGCTGATCACCGAACCACCCCCGAGGACGCCCCTGTGAACCAGCCGGGGACGCCCCGCCCGGAGCGGGTCCGCCCGATCCCCCTCACGGAGCTGGCCGCCCTGCTGGGCGCCGAGCCCCCCGCCCCGGGGGAGGTGAAGGGCCCCGGGGCAGCGACCGGAATCACACACGACTCACGGGCGGTACGCCCCGGCGACGTCTACGCGGCACTGCCGGGCGCCCGCCTCCACGGCGCCGACTTCGCCGGCCAGGCCGCCGACCTCGGCGCCGCCGCGATCCTGACCGACCCGACCGGCGCGGAGCGCTGCGCCACCACCGGGCTGCCGCTCCTCGTCGTCGCCGACCCGCGCGGCAGCATGGGGGAACTCGCCGCCGAGATCTACGGACGCCCCGGCGCCGGTCTCCTCCAGATCGGCATCACCGGCACCTCCGGCAAGACCACCACCGCTTACCTGATCGAGGGCGGCCTGCGCGCGGCCGGCCACCGCACCGGCCTGATCGGCACCGTGGAGATGCGCATCGGTGACGAACGCATCAAGTCGGAGCGCACCACCCCCGAGGCCACCGACCTCCAGGCGCTCTTCGCCGTCATGCGCGAGCGCGAGGTCGACTCGGTCGCCATGGAGGTCTCCAGCCACGCCCTGGTGCTCGGCCGGGTCGACGGCTGCGTCTTCGACGTCGCCGTCTTCAACAACCTCAGCCCGGAGCACATGGAGTTCCACTCCGGCATGGAGGACTACTTCCAGGCCAAGGCCCGGCTGTTCAGCACCGAGCGCAGCAGGACCGGCGTGGTGAACGTCGACGACGAGTACGGCCGCCGGCTCGTCGACGAGTCCGCTGTCCCGGTCACCACGTTCTCCGCCGAGGGCCACCCGGACGCCGACTGGCGCGCCGAGAACGTCGAGGTCGGCGCGCGCGACTCCACCTTCACCGCCGTGGGCCCCAAGGGCGAGCGGGTGAGCGCCCGGGCGCCGCTCCCCGGGCCCTTCAACGTCGCCAACACCCTGGCCGCCGTCGTCACCCTGGCCGCCGCCGGGATCGACCCGCAGACCGCCGCCGACGGCATCGCCGCCGTCCCCGGAGTGCCGGGCCGGCTGGAGCGCGTGGACGCAGGCCAGCCGTACCTCGCCGTCGTGGACTACGCCCACAAGACCGACGCCGTCGAATCGGTCCTGCGTTCGCTGCGCAAGGTCACCACGGGCGAGGTGCACATCGTCCTCGGCTGCGGCGGCGACCGCGACGAGACCAAACGCGGACCGATGGGCGCCGCGGCCGCCCGGCTCGCCGACACCGCCGTACTGACCTCGGACAACCCCCGGGGCGAGGACCCGCTCGCGATCCTCGCCGCGATGCTCGCCGGCGCCGCCGAGGTGCCGATCCACGAGCGGGGCGACGTCCTGGTCGACGCCGACCGGGCCTCGGCCATCGCCGCCGTCGTCGCCCGCGCGCGGCCCGACGACACCGTACTGATCGCGGGCAAGGGCCACGAGCAGGGCCAGGACATCGCCGGGGTCGTCCGCGCCTTCGACGACCGCCAGGTGCTGCGCGAGGCCATCCTGCGCTCCCGCCGCGACGAACCGGGCCCCGAGCGCCCCCGTCCGCTCCGCCACGAGCACCGTCACGAGAACAACAGTCAGGGATGACCCAGTGATCGCCCTCTCTCTCGCCGAGATCGCCGCCATCGTCGGCGGGCAGCCGCACGACATACCGGATACCGCTGTCCTGGTCACCGGATCGGTGGTCTACGACTCCCGCGCGGTGGAACCCGGCAGCCTGTTCGCCGCCTTCGCCGGCGAGCGCGTCGACGGCCACGACTACGCGCGGGGCGCCGTCGAGGCGGGCGCGGTGGCCGTACTGGCCACCCGCCCCGTCGGCGCGCCCGCCATCGTCGTGGACGACGTCGTCCAGGCCCTCGGGGCCCTCGCCCGCACCGTCGTGGAGCGCCTCGGCGCCACCGCCGTCGCACTGACCGGATCGGCCGGCAAGACCAGCACCAAGGACCTGATCGCCCAGCTGCTCCAGCGCGCCGGGCCCACCGTATGGCCGGAGGGGAACCTCAACAACGAGATCGGCCTGCCCATCACCGCCCTGCGGGCCGTGGCCGACACCCGCTACCTCGTCCTCGAAATGGGCGCGCGCTACATCGGCGACATCCGCTACCTCACCGGACTCGTCCCGCCCAGGATCGGCATCGTACTGAACGTCGGCAGCGCCCACATCGGCGAGTTCGGCGGGCGCGAGCAGATCGCCCAGGCCAAGGGCGAGATGGTGGAGGCACTGCCGGCCGCGCAGGACGGCGGAGTGGCGGTCCTCAACGCCGACGATCCGCTCGTGCGCGCCATGACTTCGCGCACCAAGGCGCGCGTCGTGCTGTTCGGCGAGTCGGGCGAAGCAGACGTACGGGCAGAGAACGTCCGCCTCACAGCCACCGGACAGCCCGCGTTCAGGCTTCGAACACCCTCCGGGTGCAGCGACGTGACGCTGCGGCTGTACGGTGAGCACCACGTGTCGAACGCGCTCGCCTCGGCCGCCGTCGCCCATGAGTTGGGCATGTCCGCCGACGAGATCGCCGTGGCGCTCTCCGAGGCGGGAACCCTCTCCCGCTGGCGTATGGAGGTCACCGAGCGCTCGGACGGCGTGACGATCGTCAACGACGCCTACAACGCGAACCCCGAATCCATGAGGGCGGCGCTCCGTGCGCTGGTCGCCATGGGTGGTGCCTCACGGCCCGAGGGGAGCCGTACCTGGGCGGTGCTCGGCCCGATGGCCGAGCTGGGGGACGAATCGCTCGCCGAGCACGACGCGGTCGGACGGCTCGCCGTCCGGCTCAACGTCAGCAAGCTCGTGGCGGTCGGGGGCAGGGAAGCGTCCTGGCTGCGATTGGGCGCTTACAACGAGGGTTCGTGGGGTGAGGAGTCGGTGCACGTGTCCGACGCGCAGGCGGCGGTCGACCTGTTGCGCAGTGAACTGCGTCCGGGAGACGTCGTGCTGGTGAAGGCTTCCAGGTCGGTCGGTCTTGAGCGGGTCGCCCAGGCGCTGCTGGAGAACGCCACCGAGGGCGAGGTCACCGGCCGATGAGGCAGATCCTCTTCGCGGGAGCCATCGGGCTCTTTCTGACCCTGATCGGCACTCCGCTGCTGATCAAGCTGCTGGCCCGCAAGGGATACGGGCAGTTCATCCGGGACGACGGCCCGCGCACGCACGGCAGCAAGAAGGGGACGCCCACCATGGGTGGCATCGCCTTCATCCTCGCCACGCTCATCGCCTACGCCCTGGCGAAGGTGATCACCAGCGAGAAGCCGTCGTTCTCGGGTGCGCTGGTCCTGTTCCTGATGGCCGGCATGGGTCTCGTCGGGTTCCTCGACGACTACATCAAGATCGTCAAGCAGCGGTCGCTGGGTCTGCGGGCCAAGGCGAAGATGGCGGGTCAGCTGATCGTCGGCATCGCCTTCGCGGTGCTGTCGCTCCAGTTCGCCGACCACCGGGGTGTCACCCCCGCCTCCACCAAGCTGTCGTTCGTCACGGACTTCGGCTGGTCGATCGGCCCGGTGCTGTTCGTGGTCTGGGCGCTGTTCATGATTCTCGCCATGTCCAACGGCGTGAACCTGACGGACGGTCTGGACGGTCTGGCCACCGGCGCGGCGGTGATGGTCTTCGGCGCGTACACCTTCATCGGGCTGTGGCAGTTCCAGGAGGCGTGCGCCAACGCGGCGACCCTGACCAACCCCAACGCCTGTTTCGAGGTACGCGATCCGCTGGACCTCGCGGTCGTCGCCTCCGCCCTGATGGGCTCCTGCTTCGGGTTCCTGTGGTGGAACACCTCACCCGCCAAGATCTTCATGGGGGACACGGGCTCGCTCGCGCTCGGCGGCGCCATCGCCGGCCTGGCGATCCTCTCCCGTACGGAGTTCCTGATGGCCGTCCTCGGCGGCCTCTTCGTGATGATCACCATGTCGGTGGTCATCCAGGTCGGCTCCTTCAAGATGACCGGCAAGCGGGTCTTCCGGATGGCGCCCCTCCAGCACCACTTCGAACTCAAGGGGTGGTCCGAGGTCCTGGTGGTGGTCCGGTTCTGGATCATTCAGGGCATGTGCGTCATCGTGGGGCTCGGTATCTTCTACGCGGGCTGGGCGGCCGAGAAGTGAACTGGCACGGCAAGCGGGTCACCGTCGCGGGTCTCGGGGTCTCCGGGATCCCGGCGGCCCGGGTCCTGCACGGACTCGGCGCGGCGGTCACCGTGGTCAACGAGGTGGACGACGAACGGGCCCGCGCCCAGGGCGCCGAGCTGGAGAAGCTCGGCGTCGCCGTCCGCCTCGGCGACGGCGCGACGCTGCCCGACTCCACGGAGCTGGTCGTCACCGCGCCGGGCTGGCGGCCCGACAAGCCGCTCTTCGCGGCCGCCGAGGCGGCGGGCGTGGAGGTCTGGGGCGATGTCGAGCTGGCCTGGCGGCTGCGGAAGCCCGACGCCGCGCCCTGGCTCGCCGTGACCGGCACCAACGGCAAGACCACCACCGTACGGATGCTCGCCGCCATCCTGGCGGCCGCCGGACTGCGCACGGCCGCCGTCGGCAACATCGGCGTCTCGCTGCTGGACGCCGTCACCGCCGAGGAGCCGTACGACGTCCTCGCCGTCGAGCTGTCCAGCTACCAGCTGCACTGGGCGCCGAGCGTGCGCGCCCACTCCGCGACCGTGCTCAATCTGGCCCCCGACCACCTCGACTGGCACGGCTCCATGGCGGCGTACGCGGCCGACAAGGGCCGGATCTACGAGGGCAACCGCGTCGCCTGCGTCTACAACGCGGCCGACCCGGCCACCGAGGAGCTGGTGCGCGCCGCCGACGTCGAGGAGGGCTGCCGGGCCATCGGCTTCACGCTGGGCGCTCCGGGGCCGTCCCAACTCGGCGTCGTGGACGGCATCCTGGTCGACCGGGCCTTCGTGGAGAACCGCCACCGGCAGGCGCAGGAGCTGGCCCAGGTCTCCGACGTCGATCCGCCCGCCCCGCACAACGTCGCCAACGCCCTGGCCGCCGCCGCCCTGGCCCGCGCCTTCGGCGTGGAGCCCGCCGCCGTCCGGGACGGCCTGCGCGCCTTCCACCCCGACCCGCACCGCATCGAGCGGGTCGCCGAGGTCGCCGGCGTCACGTACATCGACGACTCCAAGGCCACCAACACCCACGCCGCCCAGGCGTCCCTCGCCTCCTACGACCCGATCGTCTGGATCGCCGGCGGTCTCGCCAAGGGCGCCGCCTTCGACGAGCTGGTCGGCGCGGCGGCGCGACGGCTGCGCGCGGTGGTCCTGATGGGCGCCGACCGGGCGCTGATCCGGGAAGCCCTGGCGCGACACGCCCCCGAAGTCCCGGTCGTGGACCTCGACCGGACCGACACTGGAGCGATGTCGGCGGCGGTGCGGGAAGCGGCACGCCTCGCACGGCCGGGGGACACGGTCCTGATGGCCCCGGCGTGTGCCTCGATGGACATGTTCGTCAACTACAACAAGCGGGGCGAGGCGTTCGCGGACGCGGTACACGCCCTCGCCGCCGAGCACGCCTGACCGGTCCGGCCCCGTGCCGTGCCGAGCTGTCCGGGGCGGCGCCACCGCCGACCGGTGTCCGGGAGGCTCCGCCCGCCGACAGCCGCGCCAGGCACGACTGGAGGGGACTGCGACGATGCCGGCCGACGACATCGCGGACCGAGAGCCGCACCCCGCGGCGGGCCGCTGGGGCTACGCGGGCGTACTCCCGGGCGCACCCGCCCTCGCGGGCCCGCACGGCGCCGACACCGCCCGCGAGACCGGGGCCTGCCCCGCGAACGGCCGGCGGTTCCGGCTCGCCCTGCGCGGCCGGGCCCCGGGAGCGGCCGTGCGCAGGCCCCCGGAGGTCCGGCGCGGCGGCGGGAGCGGGGGCACCCGGGCCCCGCGCGGCGGCGGCCCCCGGCGGCTGTACGAGCAGCTGCGGCGCACCTGGGACCGGCCGCTCACCGCGTACTACCTGATCCTCGGCAGCGCCCTGCTGATCGCCGTGCTCGGTCTGGTGATGGTCTACTCCGCCTCGATGATCTACGCGCTCCAGAAGTCACTGCCCGCCGCGTACTTCTTCCGCAAGCAGTTCATCGCGGTCGTCATCGGCGGCGGCCTGATGCTGCTGGCCGCCCGGATGCCGCTCAAGCTGCACCGCGCCCTGTCGTACCCGCTGCTGGTCGGTACGGTCATCCTGATGGTGCTCGTCCAGATCCCCGGGATAGGGCGCTCCGTCAACGGCAACCAGAACTGGATCTACCTCGGCGGTCCGTTCCAGCTCCAGCCCAGCGAGTTCGCCAAGCTGGCGCTCGTCCTGTGGGGCGCCGACCTGCTCGCCCGCAAACAGGACAGGCGGCTGCTGACCCAGTGGAAGCACCTCCTGGTCCCGCTGGTCCCCGGCGCGTTCATGCTGCTCGGTCTGATCATGCTCGGCGGCGACATGGGCACCGCGATCATTCTCACCGCCGTCCTCTTCGGGCTGCTCTGGCTGGCCGGGGCGCCCACCCGGCTGTTCGGCGGCGTGCTCGGGGTCGCCGTACTGATCGGGTTCATCCTCATCAAGACCAGCGAGAACAGGCTGTCCCGGTTCTCCTGCGTCGGAGCGGTCGATCTGGGCCCCGAGGGCGAGTGCTGGCAGGCCGTGCACGGGATCTACGCGCTCGCCTCCGGCGGATGGTTTGGTTCCGGCCTCGGCGCGAGTGTGGAAAAGTGGGGTCAACTGCCCGAAGCGCACACCGACTTCATTTTCGCCGTCACAGGGGAGGAACTGGGGCTGGCGGGGACGCTGTCGGTACTCGCGCTCTTCGCGGCTCTAGGCTATGCGGGTATCCGCGTGGCCGGACGCACGGAGGATCCCTTCGTGAGGTATGCCGCGGGAGGTGTGATCACCTGGGTCATGGTGCAAGCCGTGATCAACATTGGTGCGGTGCTCGGTCTGCTGCCGATCGCCGGAGTCCCGCTCCCGCTGTTCTCCTACGGAGGGTCGGCCGTGCTGCCGACCATGTTCGCCGTCGGGCTCCTGATCGCGTTCGCGCGGGAGGATCCCGCCGCGAAGGCGGCCCTGGCCATGCGGCAGCCTGTCTTCCGAGGGAAGCGGGCCGGGGTGAGATGGAAGACGATGAGACGGCGCGTCAAGAAGCGTCCGTCCGGAGAGCGGTGAATTTCGGTGCATGTCGTACTCGCCGGTGGGGGGACCGCCGGCCACATCGAGCCCGCGCTCGCCCTCGCGGACGCCCTGCGCAGGCAGGACCCCACCGTGGGGATCACGGCGCTCGGCACGGAGCGTGGCCTGGAGACCAGGCTGGTGCCGGAGCGGGGGTACGAGCTGGGGCTGATCCCGGCCGTACCGCTGCCGCGCAAGCCCACCCCCGAGCTGATCACCGTCCCCGGACGGCTGCGCGGCACGATCAAGGCCGCCGAGCAGATCCTGGAGCGCACCAAGGCGGACTGCGTGGTGGGCTTCGGCGGCTATGTCGCGCTGCCCGGCTATCTCGCGGCCAAACGGCTCGGCGTGCCGATCATCGTCCACGAGGCCAACGCGCGGCCGGGACTGGCCAACAAGATCGGTTCGCGGTACGCGGCCGGAGTGGCCGTCTCCACCCCGGACAGCAAGCTGCGTGACGCCCGCTACATCGGGATCCCGCTGCGCCGCACCATCGCCACGCTGGACCGGGCCCGGGTGCGCCCCGAGGCGCGCGCCGCCTTCGGGCTCGACCCCAACCTGCCGACGCTGCTCGTCTCCGGCGGCTCGCAGGGCGCGCGCCGGCTCAACGAGGTCGTCCAGCAGATCGCTCCGGCGCTCCAGCGCTCCGGAATCCAGATCCTGCACGCGGTCGGTCCGAAGAACGAAATGCCGCGCGTGGACAACATGCCCGGAATGCCGCCCTACATCCCGGTACCGTATGTCGACCGGATGGATCTCGCGTACGCCGCGGCCGACATGATGCTCTGCCGGGCGGGCGCGATGACCGTCGCCGAACTCTCCGCCGTCGGGCTGCCCGCCGCCTACGTACCGTTGCCGATCGGCAACGGCGAACAGCGGCTCAACGCCCAGCCGGTGGTCAAGGCCGGCGGTGGACTGCTGGTCGACGACGCCGAACTGACGCCCGAGTGGATCCAGGGCCATGTGCTCCCGGTGCTCGCCGATCCGCACCGGCTGTTCGAGATGTCCCGCGCGGCGGCGGAGTTCGGCCGCAGGGACGCGGATGATCTGCTGGTCGGAATGGTGTACGAGGCGATCGCCGCACGCCGCAAGGCGTAGACAGGGAGGCAGGGAGCGTGGCCGGACCGACGACCGCCGAGCGCGGAGCACGACCGGGGTCGGAGTCCGGCCACCCGGAGGAGGCGGACGGGCCCAGGCGGCGGTTCCGGCTCGCCCGGCCCCGCCGGCTGATCGCGCTGATCGCCGCGGTGCTGCTGGCGGCGGGCGTGATCTGGCTGCTGTACGGATCGCCCTGGCTGCGGGTCGGGGGGGTGAGCACCACGGGCACCGAGGTGCTCACCGCCTCCCGCGTGGAGTCCGTCGCGGCCGTGCCGCTCGGCGCGCCCCTGATCTCCGTGGACACGGACGCGATCGAGGCGCGGCTCCGGCGCGAGCTGCCCCGTATCGACCGGGTCGAAGTCGATCGGTCATGGCCGAACGGAGTCCGTCTCGAAGTGGTCGAGCGTAAACCCGCGCTGCTGATCAAAGAGAACGGAAAGTTTATTGCAATGGACGTCAAGGGGGTCAGGTTCGCCACGGCGGACCAAGCGCCCAAGGGCGTCCCCCTGCTCGAATTGACGGCTGGTCAACCGGCTGGAACACAGCGGTTCCCGGCCGCCCGGCTCACTCTGGAAGCGGTGCGGGTACGCGGAGAGCTGCCCGCCGCCGTGGCCAAGGACACCAAGGCCGTACGAGTTCGTTCGTACGACTCGATCTCCCTGGAATTGACCGGTGGACGTACGGTGATGTGGGGAAGCGGCGAGGACGGTCCGGCCAAGGCGCGTGCGCTCACCGCTCTCCTGAAAGCGGCTCCCAAAGCGGGGCACTTCGATGTGAGCGCACCCACCGCGCCTGCGGCGGCGGGCAGTTGACGCTCATTTGTGCTGGCCAGCACCCTGGTTGGTCAGCGCTATGGGTGATCACATAGGGTGAAAAGAAAAACGGGAGGTTCGGCGTGTTCGTTGAACGTGCGCCACTTGTCGACTTAGTGTCCTGTTCGGAAGAGTCCATGAAGCGGACACACTGGTAACCCTGAACTTCAACGTGAGGGTTTGGGTCGGCGTTCCGGACCGTCCCATCGGCATCAGTCGTCGCGGCGCCACACCGGCGAAGCGACGACACGTAACTCGAGGCGAGAGGCCTTCGACGTGGCAGCACCGCAGAACTACCTCGCAGTCATCAAGGTCATCGGTGTCGGCGGCGGTGGTGTCAATGCCATCAACCGAATGATCGAGGTCGGTCTCAAGGGCGTCGAGTTCATCGCGATCAACACCGACGCGCAAGCGCTGTTGATGAGCGACGCCGACGTCAAACTCGACGTCGGCCGGGAACTCACCCGCGGCCTCGGCGCCGGAGCCAACCCGGCAGTCGGCCGCAAGGCGGCAGAGGACCACCGCGAGGAGATCGAGGAGGTCCTCAAGGGGGCCGACATGGTCTTCGTCACCGCCGGTGAGGGCGGCGGCACCGGCACCGGCGGCGCACCCGTCGTCGCCAACATCGCGCGCTCCCTGGGCGCCCTGACGATCGGTGTGGTCACCCGCCCGTTCACCTTCGAAGGCCGCCGCAGGGCGAACCAGGCGGAGGACGGCATCGCGGAACTCCGCGAAGAGGTCGACACCCTCATCGTCATCCCCAACGACCGGCTGCTGTCCATCTCGGACCGTCAGGTCAGCGTCCTCGACGCGTTCAAGTCGGCGGACCAGGTCCTGCTGTCGGGTGTCCAGGGCATCACCGACCTCATCACCACCCCCGGTCTGATCAACCTGGACTTCGCCGACGTCAAGTCCGTGATGTCCGAGGCGGGCTCGGCACTCATGGGGATCGGCTCGGCCCGCGGCGACGACCGCGCGGTGGCCGCCGCGGAGATGGCGATCTCCTCGCCGCTCCTCGAAGCGTCGATCGACGGCGCCCGCGGCGTTCTGCTCTCCATCTCCGGCGGCAGCGACCTCGGTCTCTTCGAGATCAACGAGGCGGCGCAGCTGGTGAGCGAGGCCGCCCACCCCGAGGCCAACATCATCTTCGGCGCGGTCATCGACGACGCCCTGGGCGACGAGGTGCGGGTCACGGTCATCGCGGCCGGCTTCGACGGCGGACAGCCCCCGACCCGGCGCGAGAACGTACTGGGCGCGGGCTCCAAGCGTGACGAGCAGCAGCCCCCGGCCCGGCCCGCCGACACCGGCCGTTCCACCGGCGGACTCGGCACGGTGCCGTCCCGCGAGGACAGCCAGAGCCAGTCCGAGCCGGCGCCGGCGATCAGCGAGAAGCTGACGCAGCTGAGCCAGCCCCAGGTCCCGCCGGCCCGTCCGTACCAGGACAGCCAGGCCGAAGAGCTGGATGTCCCGGACTTCCTCAAGTGATAGGACTCCGCACGACACTGAGCGGCGCGCATTTCGCCTTCACCGACAGGTGGGGCGGGGTGAGCGCCGCTCCGTACGATCAGCTCAATCTCGGCGGCGCGGTCGGTGACGACTCCGCCGCCGTGCTGGCCAACCGTGAACGCGCCGCGAAATCCCTGGCCCTCGACCCCGCGCGGGTCGTCTGGATGAACCAGGTGCACGGCCGCGAGGTGGCCGTCGTCGAGGGGCCGTGGACGGGCGAGGACATTCCCGCGGTCGACGCGCTCGTCACCGCGGGGCGCGGGACGGCGCTCGCCGTACTCACCGCCGACTGCGTTCCGCTGCTGCTGGCCGACCCGGCCGCCGGGGTGGTGGCCGCCGCGCACGCCGGACGCCCGGGGCTGGTCGCGGGGATCGTCCCGGCCGCGGTCGAGGCCATGATCGCGCTCGGCGCGCGGCCGGAGGGGATCACCGCCCTCAGCGGCCCCGCCGTCTGCGGCCGGTGTTACGAGGTTCCCGCCGCGATGCGCGACGAGGTCGCCGCCGCCGTACCGGCGGCCGGGTGCGAGACCGGCTGGTCCACCCCCGCCGTCGACATCGTCGCCGGAGTCCACGCGCAACTCGCGGACCTCGGGGTGAAGGACCGGCGGCGCTCGGAGGTCTGCACGCTGGAGTCGCCCGACCACTACTCGTACCGCCGCGACCGCACCACCGGGCGACTCGCCGGCTATGTCTGGCTGGACTGAGGGACATGGAAGACCGGAAGAAGGAACTCGCCGCGAATCTCGCGACGGTGGAGCGGCGCATCGCCGCCGCCTGCGCCGCCGCCGGGCGTGACCGCGAGGACGTGACCCTGATCGTGGTCACCAAGACGTACCCCGCGAGCGACGTACGGCTGCTCCATGAACTCGGGGTACGGCAGGTGGCCGAGAACCGCGACCAGGACGCCGCCCCCAAGTCCGCCAGTTGTAAAGATTTGTCGTTGGTCTGGCATTTTGTGGGCCAATTGCAGACGAACAAGGCCCGTTCCGTCGTCAGTTACGCCGATGTGGTGCAGTCTGTCGACCGGCTCAAGCTGGTGTCCGCGCTCTCCTCGGCAGCGGTCCGCGCGGAGCGTGAGCCGGTCTGTCTGATCCAGGTCGCGCTGGACGCCGAGTCCGGCGAACGGGGCAGCAGGGGCGGCGTCGCCCCCGACGGGGTCGAGGAGTTGGCGGCGGCGGTGGCCGAAGCGCCCGGGTTGCGGCTCGGCGGTCTGATGACCGTGGCGCCGCTGGCCGGGGAGTACGCGGGCCGACCGGCGGCGGCGTTCGAACGGCTGAGGGAAATCTCATCCCGCCTGCGCGCGGACCATCCTGCTGCGAACATGGTCTCGGCGGGGATGAGCGCGGATCTTGAGGACGCCGTGAGGGCCGGAGCGACACATGTACGCGTCGGTACTGCGGTACTCGGAGTCCGACCCCGGCTCGGGTAACGTCGCGAAGCAAGTCGGACCACAGCAGAAAATATGGTCATTTCCGCCAAAGGCGGTAGACCCAGTGGATCGCGGGCACTTGGTGACGAGGCCGATCCACCACAGAGCGGAGGACTCAGAGCATGGCCGGCGCGATGCGCAAGATGGCGGTCTACCTCGGCCTCGTGGAGGACGATGGGTACGACGGCCGGGGCTTCGACCCCGACGATGATTTCGAACCCGAGCCCGAGCCGGAGCGGGAACACCGGCGCCACCAGCCCGTGCACCAGCCGGAGCGGGAGGAGCCGGTGCGCATGGTCCAACCGCCCGCGCAGCGCGAGCGCGAGCCGGTCGCACTGGCGGCGGAAAGCGGACGTCCGGCACGAATCGCCCCCGTGGCATCCATCACACCTGAACGTCCGAGCCTGGAGAAGAACGCACCGGTGATCATGCCCAAGGTCGTGTCCGAGCGGGAGCCGTACCGCATCACCACATTGCACCCGAGGACCTACAACGAGGCCCGTACCATCGGGGAACACTTCCGCGAAGGCACCCCGGTGATCATGAACTTGACGGAGATGGACGACACGGACGCGAAGCGACTTGTCGACTTTGCCGCAGGACTTGTCTTCGGTCTCCATGGCAGCATTGAGCGCGTGACGCAGAAGGTGTTCCTGCTGTCTCCTGCTAACGTCGATGTCACGGCGGAGGACAAGGCCCGCATCGCAGAGGGCGGGTTCTTCAACCAGAGCTGAGAACACAGCACCGGGAACAACCCGGTCGTACGGCGGGAACGGCCCGGCGGACGACCGACCAGAGTGAACCAGGGGAGAGGGAAGCAGCGGGATGGGCATCGCACTACAGGTGGTCTACATCGCGCTGATGTGCTTCCTCATCGTGCTGATTTTCCGGTTGGTCATGGATTACGTCTTCCAGTTCGCCCGCTCATGGCAGCCCGGCAAGGTGATGGTGGTCGTTCTGGAGGCCACCTACACTGTCACCGATCCACCGCTCAAGCTTCTGCGGCGGTTCATTCCGCCGCTGCGTCTCGGGGGCGTGGCACTCGACCTGTCCTTCTTCGTTCTGATGATCATCGTTTGGATCCTGATCTCGCTCGTGAGCAGTCTTGCGAGGGGAATGTGAGCGATACGGTCTTGCCGACTGCCGACGACTACGTAGAGGTGAAGTAGAGATGCCGTTGACCCCCGAGGACGTGCGGAACAAGCAGTTCACGACCGTCCGCCTCCGAGAAGGCTACGACGAGGACGAGGTCGATGCCTTTCTCGACGAGGTCGAGGCCGAACTGACCCGCCTGCTCCGCGAGAACGAGGATCTGCGCGCGAAGCTGGCCGCCGCGACGCGTGCCGCCGCGCAGAACCAGCAGCAGCAACAGCAACAGCAGCAGCAACAACAACAGGGCATGCGCAAGCCACCCGAGCAGCAGGACAGGCCCGGGGCTCCGGTGCCCGCCGCCATATCCGGACCGCCGCAGCAGCAGCAGCCCCCGCAGATGGGTCCCCCCCAGCTGCCCGGTGGCGCGCCCCAGCTGCCCGCGGGACCGAGCGGTCACGGCCAGGGTCCGGGTCCGCAGGGCCACGACCCGCGCGGCCAGCACCCCATGCAGGGCGGCCCCATGCAGCAGGGTGGCCCGATGCAGGGCGGCCCCATGCAGCAGCAGGGCGGTCCCATGGGTCAGGGCGGCCCGATGGGTCAGGGTGGTCCGATGGGCCAGGGCGGCCCGATGCAGCAGGGCGGTCCCATGGGTGGACCGATGGGCGGCCCCATGGGCGGTCACAACCCGCAGATGCAGCAGGGCGGTCAGGGCCCCGGCGGCGACAGCGCCGCCCGAGTGCTCTCGCTCGCCCAGCAGACCGCCGACCAGGCGATCGCCGAGGCACGCTCCGAGGCCAACAAGATCGTCGGCGAGGCACGCAGCCGGGCCGAGGGTCTGGAGCGCGACGCGCGGGCCAAGGCGGACGCGCTGGAGCGGGACGCGCAGGAGAAGCACCGCGTGGCGATGGGCTCCCTGGAGTCCGCGCGCGCGACGCTGGAGCGCAAGGTCGAGGATCTGCGCGGCTTCGAGCGTGAGTACCGCACCCGGCTGAAGTCCTACCTGGAGAGCCAGCTGCGTCAGTTGGAGACCCAGGCGGACGACTCGCTCGCCCCGCCGCGTACCCCGGCGACCGCCTCGCTGCCGCCGTCGCCGTCCATGGCGCAGGCCGGTGCGGGCGCGATGGGACACGGCATGGGCGGAAACCCGTCGATGGGCGGTCCTTCGATGGGCGGCCCCTCGCAGGCTCCCTCCTACGGTGGCCAGCAGCAGATGTCCCCGGCGATGACCCAGCCGATGGCGCCGGTACGGCCGCAGGCGCCGCAGCCGATGCAGCAGGCGCCGTCGCCGATGCGGGGCTTCCTGATCGACGAGGACGACAACTGACGGGTGTGCGCGTGAAGTGCGCGTAGCCGTCGGCGGCAGGCTGAAGGGCCGGGCCCGGGACACATGTCCCGGGCCCGGCCCTTTCCCGTGGCCGGCCGTCCGGCAAGCCGGAGCACCGGCGGCCGGGACACTTCCCCCACCCGGTGTATCCGCTGTATACACGGGACATGAGCCGAGAAGCCGGAGGCGTCCGCGGTGCTGCTCACGGCGCCGCCGAGGTCTCCGGCGAGCTGCGCCGGCCGATCGTCGCGCACATCGACGGGGGCCGGCGCGGTCCGCACGCCGCCCGGGAGAACAGGGGCGACACCACGCACACCTACGGGAAGGAGTCGGACCGGTGACCGCGCTCGCGATCAACACGGATGTGGGCGAGGGATTCGGGGTGTGGGGGCCCACCGACGAGGGGGATCTGCTCGACCAGGTCACGGCCGCCAACATCGCCTGCGGATTCCACGCGGGCGACCCCGACATCCTGCGCCGCACCTGCGAGGCGAGCGCCGCGCGGGGCGTGGCGATCGGCGCCCAGGTCTCCTACCGCGATCTGGCCGGCTTCGGACGGCGCTTCATCGAGGTGCCGAAGGAGACCCTGGTCAACGAACTCCTCTATCAGATGGGCGCGTTGGAGATCTTCGCGCGCCTGGCGGGCAGCCGGGTCAGCTATCTGAAGGCGCACGGCGCGCTGTACAACGCGGCGGCGCACCACCCGGGGCACGCGGCGGCGATCGTCGAGGCGGTCACGCTGTACGACCGTGAACTGCCGCTGCTCTGCCAGCCCCGTACCGTCCTGTGGGAGCGCGCGGTCGAGGCCGGGTGCCGGCCCATGGCCGAGGCGTTCGCCGACCGCGGCTACACGGACGAGGGGCTGCTGGTGCCCCGGTCGGCGGCGGGCGCCCTGGTCACCGACCCCGCCGAGGCGGCGCGCCGCGCGCTGCGGATGGCGCAGACGGGCACGGTCACCTCGGTGAGCGGCCGGACCGTCCGGATCGCCCCGGACGGCGGGGTCGTGTCGGCGCTGTGCGTGCACAGCGACACCCCCGGCGCGGTCGCCATCGCCGCCGCCGTGCGGACGAGCCTGGCCGCGGCCGGAGTCGTGGTGAGCACGCCCGCCGACCTGATCAGCCCCGGACCCGGCGCCGGGCTGCCGGGAGCCCGGCCGTGACCGGTGCGGAGCCGGTCCTGCGGCGGGCCGGCGACCGGGGCTGGCTGATCGAGTGCGCCGGGGCGCACCCCGCCGATGTGGCCACCGCGATCCGCGCCCGCCCCTGGGCGTCCGGACTGCGGGATGTCGTGCCGGCCGCGACGACCGTCCTGGTGGTGGCCGAAACGGCCGCCGGGATGGTGCCGCTCGCCGCCGCACTGCGCGCCGTGCTCGCCGAGGTCGGCGCCCGGGAGTCCCGGCCGGCTCCGGGTCGCACGGTGGTGATCCCGGTCCGGTACGAAGGGGTGGACCTGGCGGCGGTCGCCGAGCGCGTCGGTCTGGCGCCGGGCGAGATCGCGCGACGGCACGCCGAGGCCGAGCACGCGGTGGCGTTCTTCGGCTTCGCGCCCGGATTCGCCTACCTGGACGGCCTGCCGGAGCGCCTCCGGCTGCCCCGGCTGGCCAGCCCGCGCCCCCGGGTGGCGGCCGGGGTGGTGGCCATCGCCGGGAGTCAGACGGTCGTCTACCCCGGCGGAACGCCCGGCGGCTGGCACCAGATCGGCGTCACGGCGGAGCGGCTGTGGGACGTGGAAGCGCAGCCGCCCAACCGTCTGTCGATCGGTGACCGGGTCGTGTTCGAGGCGGTCGTGCCATGAGCGCCGCAGGCGGCCCCCGAGGCCGCCCGGCGGCGACCGCGCACCCCGGTCCGGGGGAGGACACGGCGTACACGGCGTACACGGCGGGACCCACCGGCGCCGAACTGACCGTCGTCGCGGCGGGCTTGGCGACCAGCGTCCAGGACCTCGGCCGGCCCGGTCTCGCCCACCTGGGCGTCCCGGCGTCCGGCCCCGCCGACCGGCGCGGCTTCCGGCTCGCCAACCGGCTGGTCGGGAACCCGGAGAACACCCCGGCCTTCGAAGCGACCGCCGGCGGCCTCGCCCTGACCCTGTCGGAGACCCGGTACGTGGCGATCACCGGGGCGCCGGCTCCGGTGACGGTGGACGGCGCCCCGGTGTACGACGCGCCGCTCGTGCGGCTGCCCGCCGGGGCCGTGCTGGCGATCGGCCGCCCCTGGGCGGGGTGCCGCACCTATCTGGCCGTCTGCGGCGGGATGGAGCCGGAGCGGGTGCTGGGTTCGGCCTCCCGCGACTCCCTCACCGGGCTCGGCCCCGCTCCCGTCGAGGCCGGTTCGCGGTACGGCCTCGGCCCCGCCGTACCGGTCCCCGGGGTCCCCTCGGAACTGGCGTTCAGCGTGGTCCCCCACGGGGGGTCGATCACCGCGCGGTTCCGGTGGGGCCCGCGCGACGGGCTGTTCGCCGCCGCCGACCGGCGGCGGCTGACCGGGGCGCCCTGGCGGGTCTCCGACCAGTGCGACCGGGTGGGCGTGCGCCTGACGGGCACCGCGCTCTCCATCGGCTCGGTCGACCTGCCCAGCGAGGGGACCGTGCGCGGCGCGATCCAGGTGCCGCCGTCGGGCGAGCCGATCGTGCTCCTCGCCGACCACCCGGTCACCGGCGGCTATCCCGTCATCGGGGTCGTCACCGACGCCGACATCGATCTCGTCGGCCAGGCCGTACCGGGCGACGAACTGCGGCTGACGCCACTGCGCTGAAAGGCCGTCCGGGCCGGCGGCCGGCGTGGGGCGGGCCGGAGGTCCGGGCCGCCCCACGCCGCGGTGCGGTTACGCCTTGCGGAGGCGGAAGACGAGCGAGAGACCCTCGTCCTCGAACGGCGTGCCGTACGTGCCGTCCGCCTCGCCCGGCGCGAAGTCCGTCGCCAGGACCTCGTCCGCGATCAGCGGCGTGTGCGCGGTGAGCGCCTCCGTCGTCGCGGCGTCCGCCGAGTTCCAGCGGACGGCGATCCGGTCCGCGACGTCCAGACCGCTGTTCTTGCGGGCTTCCTGGATGAGCCGGATGGCGTCGCGGGCGAGGCCGGCCAGCCGGAGTTCGGGGGTGATCTCCAGGTCCAGGGCGACGGTCGCGCCGGAGTCGGAGGCGACGGACCAGCCCTCGCGCGGTGTCTCCGTGATGATCACCTCGTCCGGGGCGAGCGAGACGCTCTCGCCGTCCACGGTCACCGACGCCGTACCCTCGCGCAGCGCCGCCGACAGCGCCGCCGCGTCCGCCTCGGCGACCGCCTTCGCCACGGCCTGGACGCCCTTGCCGAAGCGCTTGCCGAGCGCGCGGAAGTTCGCCTTCGCCGTCGTGTCGACCAGCGAGCCGCCGACCTCGGAGAGCGTGGCCAGCGAGGAGACGTTCAGCTCCTCGGTGATCTGGGCCCGCAGCTCGGTGGAGAGGGCCTCGAAACCGGTGGCCGCGATCAGGGCCCTGGAGAGCGGCTGGCGGGTCTTCACACCGGACTCGGCGCGGGTCGCCCGGCCCAGCTCGACCAGCCGCCGTACCAGCACCATCTGCTGGGAGAGCGCGGGGTCGATCACCGACAGGTCCGCCTGCGGCCAGGACGCCAGGTGCACCGACTCGGGCGCGTCCCGCTCGACCGGGACGATCATGTCCTGCCAGACCCGCTCCGTGATGAACGGCGTCAGCGGCGCCATCAGCCGCGTCACCGTCTGGACCACGTCGTGCAGCGTGCGCAGCGCCGCCTTGTCGCCCTGCCAGAAGCGGCGGCGCGAGCGGCGTACGTACCAGTTGGAGAGATCGTCGACGAAGGCGGAGAGGAGCTTGCCGGTGCGCTGGGTGTCGTACGCCTCCATGGCCCGGGTGGTCTGGTCGACCAGCGCGTGCAGCTCGCTCAGCAGCCAGCGGTCCAGGATCGGCCGGTCGGCCGGCGCCGGGTCGGCCTCGCTGGGAGCCCAGTCGGACGTACGGGCGTACAGCGCCTGGAAGGCCACCGTGTTCCAGTACGTCAGCAGCGTCTTGCGGACGACCTCCTGGATCGTTCCGTCACCGACGCGCCGCGCCGCCCACGGGGAGCCGCCGGCCGCCATGAACCAGCGGACGGCGTCGGCGCCGTGCTTGTCCATCAGCGGGATCGGCTGAAGGATGTTGCCCAGGTGCTTGGACATCTTCCGGCCGTCCTCGGCCAGGATGTGGCCGAGGCAGACGACGTTCTCGTAACTCGACTTGTCGAAGACGAGCGTGCCGACGGCCATCAGCGTGTAGAACCAGCCGCGGGTCTGGTCGATGGCCTCCGAGATGAACTGCGCCGGGTAGCGCTTCTCGAAGAGGTCCTTGTTCTTGTACGGGTAGCCCCACTGCGCGAACGGCATCGAACCCGAGTCGTACCAGGCGTCGATCACCTCGGGCACCCGGACGGCCTCGTGGGCGCAGCCCTCGGCGGTGCAGGTGAAGGTGAGCGCGTCGATGAAGGGGCGGTGCGGGTCCAGGCCGCTCTGGTCGGTGCCCGTCAGCTCGGTCAGCTCGGCCCGCGAGCCCACGCAGGTCAGGTGGTTGTCCTCGCAGCGCCAGATGGGCAGCGGCGTGCCCCAGTAGCGGTTGCGGGACAGCGCCCAGTCGACGTTGTTGTCCAGCCAGTCGCCGTACCGGCCGTGCTTGACCGAGTCGGGGAACCAGTTGGTCCGCTCGTTCTCCTCCAGCAGCCGGTCCTTGACCGCCGTCGTGCGGATGTACCAGGACGGCTGCGCGTAGTAGAGGAGCGCCGTGTGGCAGCGCCAGCAGTGCGGATAGCTGTGCTCGTACGGAACGTGGCGGAACAGCAGGCCGCGCGCCTTGAGGTCCTCGGTGAGCGTCTCGTCGGCCTTCTTGAAGAAGACGCCGCCGACCAGCGGCACGTCCGCCTCGAAGGTGCCGTCGGGGCGGATCGGGTTCACCACCGGCAGACCGTAGGAGCGGCAGACCTTGAGGTCGTCCTCACCGAAGGCGGGGGACTGGTGGACCAGACCCGTACCGTCCTCCGTCGTCACGTACTCGGCGTTGACGACGTAGTGCGCCTCGGCCGGGAACTCCACCAGGGCGAAGGGGCGTTCGTACGTCCAGCGCTCCATCTCGGCGCCGGTGAAGGACTCGCCGGTGGGCTCCCAGCCCTCGCCGAGCGCCTTGCCCAGCAGCGGCTCGGCGACGACGAGCTTCTCCGCGCCGTCGGTCGCGACCACGTACCGGACCCCGGGGTGCGCCGCGACGGCGGTGTTCGAGACGAGGGTCCAGGGGGTGGTGGTCCACACCAGCAGCGCCGCCTCGCCCGCGAGGGGGCCCGAGGTGAGCGGGAAGCGGACGAAGACCGAGGGGTCGACGATGGTCTCGTACCCCTGCGCCAGCTCGTGGTCGGACAGACCGGTCTGGTCGCGCGGGCACCAGGGGGCGACGCGGTAGTCCTGGACCAGCAGGCCCTTGCCGAAGATCTCCTTCAGCGACCACCAGACGGAGTCGACGTACTCCGGGTCCATGGTGCGGTAGGCGTTGTCCAGGTCCGTCCAGTACCCCATGCGGGTCGTCAGCTCGGCGAAGGCGTCCGTGTGCCGGGTGACGGACTCGCGGCACCTGGCGTTGAACTCGGCGATGCCGTATGCCTCGATGTCCTTCTTGCCGGTGAAGCCCAGCTCCTTCTCGACGGCCAGCTCCACGGGCAGGCCGTGGCAGTCCCAGCCGGCCTTGCGGGCGACGTGGTAGCCGCGCATGGTCCGGAAGCGCGGGAAGACGTCCTTGAAGACGCGGGCCTCGATGTGGTGCGCGCCCGGCATGCCGTTGGCGGTGGGCGGACCCTCGTAGAAGACCCACTCGGGGCGGCCCTCGGACTGTTCGAGGGTCTTGTCGAAGACCTTGTTCTCGCGCCAGAAGTCGAGCACGGCGTGCTCCAGCGCGGGCAGGTCGACCTGGGCGGGCACCTGCTGGTACCCGCGACCGGTCGTGGCGGTCGTCGGCTGGGATTCTGCGGTCATGGGGCGCTACCTCCGGCGGAACTGCGGCGATCTCCGTCGAAGGGACGAGAGCCTGGGCTCCCGCGGTACCACCCTTCTTGGCCCCGGACGAGAGTGTCGTCCGCGGCCCCCTCATTGGGGTCGCGCTGCCGGTTCTACTCGCCCCGGATCACCTGGGCTTTCCTCCGGCGGCTCAGGGGTGATGCTCCACCTCGCGCTGTGCCCCCGGGCTCGCACCGTCCCCGGGTCGCTCATGGCCGCGTACGAAGCCGCTTGTCCCCATCCACGCCTTTCGCTGCGGCCAGTGTACGGGGAGGGGCCGGGCGGGGCCGACCGTTTTCGCGGGGGAGCGCCGTACGGCCGAACGTACGACCCGAACGGTTATACCGGCGCCGGCGGGCGCCCCGGTCCGCGCCGCGGCGGATTACCGGGCGGGGAGCTGGGCACAACCGATGGAGGCCCGTCCTGCCGCGCCACGGGGAGGGTCCGACCGGCGGCGTGCCCCGTTGCCGCGGGCCCGGGGTCGATTTATCGTCCCAGCACGATTCGCGTGCGCGATCACCACATGTGAAGGGGCCGCGGCCATGGTGGCGAAGAAGACGGCGGCCAAGAAGGCGGCGGCCGGGAAGACGGCCGCGAAGAAGACGGCGGCGAAGAAGACCGCGGCGAAGAGAACGGCCACCGCGAAGGCGACGGACGGGACGGTCGAGAAGGCCGCCGCCGCGGAGGCGACGGGGAAGAAGGACGCCGCCGGGAAACCGGCGGCCGGCGGGGCACCTGCGAAGAAGTCCGCGGCCAAGAAGGCGGCGCCCCACCGGGCGGCTTCCGGCTCGACCGCGAAGAAGGCCGCGTCCGCGGCCGACCGGGCGGCCGAGGCCGCTGAACAGACGGGAGCCAAGACGGTGGCAGCCAAGAAGACCGCGGGCAGGGGTACGGCGGCCGGGGCGGGCGGGACGGGGGTGGCGACCGCCGTCACCACGGAGCCCGGCGCCCCCACCCCGCCGGACGAGCTGGCGGTACGGCCGGGGGAGGAACCGTGGACACCGGAGGAGGTCGCCGAGGCCCGCTCCGAGCTGGAGAGCGAGATCGCCCGCCTCCAGGCCGAGATCACCGCCTCCGAGACCTCGCTCGCCGGGCTGATGCGGGACTCCGGGGACGGCGCGGGCGACGACGACGCGGACACCGGGACGAAGAACATCACGCGCGAGCACGAGATGTCCCTCGCCGCCAACGCCCGCGAGATGCTGGAGCAGACCGAGCGGGCACTGCTGCGGTTGGACGCCGGGACGTACGGTCTCTGCGAGATCTGCGGCAAGCCCATCGGCAAGGCGCGTATGCAGGCGTTCCCGCGCGCGACCCTCTGTGTGGAGGACAAGCAGAAGCAGGAACGCCGAGGCTGACGTCGTACCTGTGTGCCCTGTCCCTGTGCCGTACCCTCGTCCTCAGTCGGCACCTAGGTTTGAGGAATCACGTGGCAGAGGCGGAGCGGGTCATCGGTACGCCGGATGTGGACGACGAGGCGGCGGCCCCGGAGGAGCGGCCCCGCGGGAAGCGCAGGGTGGTCGCCCTCTTCACCGTCGCCGTCCTCGCGTACCTGCTGGACCTCGGCAGCAAGATGCTCGTGGTGGCCAAGCTGGAGCACCACGAGCCGATCCGGGTGATCGGTGATCTGCTCCAGTTCCAGGCGATCAGGAACGCGGGGGCCGCCTTCGGGATCGGCGAGGCGTTCACGGTGATCTTCACGATCATCGCGGCGGGCGTCATCGTGGTGATCGCCCGGCTGGCCCGCAAGCTCTACAGCCTGCCCTGGGCCATCGCTCTCGGCCTGCTGCTCGGTGGCGCGCTGGGCAACCTCACCGACCGGATCTTCCGCTCGCCCGGCGTCTTCCGGGGCGCCGTGGTGGACTTCATCGCACCCGCGCACTTCGCCGTCTTCAACCTCGCGGACTCCGCGATCGTCTGCGGCGGCATCCTGATCGTGCTGCTGTCCTTCCGGGGGCTCGACCCCGACGGGACCGTCCACAAGGACTGAAGGTCCGAGCGCGCGGTTCGGCGCTTTGTCGCTACAAGGCATACTCGACAGGTGAGCTTTCCCGAGATCAGAACCCTGCCCGTGCCCGATGGCCTGGAGGGCGAGCGCGTCGACGCCGCCATAGCCCGCATGTTCGGCTTCTCCCGTACGAAGGCGGCCGACCTCGCCGCCTCCGGGAAGGTCCAGGTCGACGGCGCTGTCGTCGGGAAGTCCGAGCGGGTGAGCGGCGGTGCCTGGCTCGAAGTGGAGATGCCCCCGGCCGCCGCACCCGTACAGATCGTGGCCGAGCCCGTCGAGGGCATGGAGATCGTGCACGACGACGACGACATCGTCGTGATCGTCAAGCCGGTCGGCGTCGCCGCGCACCCCAGCCCCGGCTGGACCGGTACGACCGTCATCGGCGGCCTCGCCGCCGCCGGGTACCGCATCTCGACCTCCGGCGCGGCCGAGCGCCAGGGCATCGTGCACCGGCTGGACGTCGGCACCTCCGGACTGATGGTGGTGGCCAAGTCGGAGCGCGCGTACACCCTGCTCAAGGCGCAGTTCAAGGAGCGCGTCGTGGACAAGCGCTACCACGCGCTGGTGCAGGGCCACCCCGACCCGATGAGCGGCACCATCGACGCGCCCATCGGCCGCCACCCGAACCACGACTACAAGTGGGCGGTCACCGCCGAGGGCAAGGCGTCGGTGACCCACTACGACCTGATCGAGGCGTTCCGGTCGGCCTCGCTGCTGGACATCAAGCTGGAGACGGGCCGTACGCACCAGATCCGGGTGCACATGTCCGCCCACCGCCACCCCTGCGTCGGGGACCTGACCTACGGCGCCGACCCGACGCTGGCCAAGCGGCTGGGGCTGACCCGGCAGTGGCTGCACGCGGTACGGCTCGGCTTCGAGCACCCGTCGGACGGGCAGTGGGTGGAGTTCGCCAGCGGCTACCCGGACGACCTCCAGGGCGCGCTGGACAAGGTCCGGGCGGAGAGCAACGCGTGAACCGGACGCGTCCGGCCGGGGCCCCTCCACTGGTCGGCGTCGTGACCGATCCGGCGGGGGTCGAGGCGTGCTTCGCCGTGCGCCGCCAGGTCTTCGTCGCCGAGCAGGGTGTCCCCGAGGAGCTGGAGTACGACGGTCTCGACGACCGGGCGGTCCAGGTGCTGGCGGTGGACGCGGACGGCACCCCGCTGGGTACGGGCCGGCTGCTGCACGGCCCCGAGGCGGCCGACAGGACCGGCGGCGACCCGCGCGTCGGCGCGCTGGGACGGCTCGCGGTCCTGAAGGCGGCGCGCGGCCTGGGGGTCGGCGCCGCGCTGGTGCGCGCGATCGAGACCGCGGCGGCGGAGCGGGGCCTCACGGCGATGGACCTGCACGCGCAGACCCATGCGCTGGCCTTCTACGAACGGCTCGGATACGCCGCGCACGGCCCCGAGTTCCTGGACGCGGGCATCGCGCACCGCGCCATGCGCAGAGAGCTGCCGGCGGCCCCGGCACGGTGATCCGGACCGGCCACCCGGACCCCGGCACACCGAATACGGCCACTTCCGGCCACCCCCTGGCCTGATTCGGTCGGAGCCCATGGCAGGCTTGAGCCCTTGATCACCCAAGTCTGCCGTCAAGGCTTTCGACCACCGGAGGGCCCACCGTGGACCAGCTGGCACTGCTGATCGTGCTGTTGCTCGGGGCGGTGCTGACCGTGCCGCTGGGGGACCGGCTGGGGCTGCCCTCGCCGGTCCTGATGACGATCGTGGGCGTCGTCCTGGCGCTGCTGCCGTTCGTACCCAACGTCCAGGTGCCGCCGGACTTCATCCTGCCGCTGCTGCTCCCGCCCCTCTTGTACGCGGCGGTCCAACGCACCTCCTGGCGGCAGTTCACGGCGAATCTGCGGCCCATCTTCCTGCTGGCCGTCGCGCTGGTCTTCGTGACCACGGCGGCCGTGGCGGCGGTGGCCAACTCCATCGTGCCGGGACTGCCGATCGCCGGGGCCGTCGCGCTGGGCGCCCTCGTCGCGCCGCCCGACCCGGTGGCCGCGACCGCGGTGGCCGGCTCGCTCGGGCTGCCCAGGCGGCTGGTGTCGATCCTGGAGGGCGAGGGACTCTTCAACGACGTCACCGCCATCGTGCTCTACCACGTGGCGATCGCCGCCGCCGTCTCCGGAACGTTCTCCTGGCCCAGCGCGGTCGGCTCGCTGGTGCTCTCCGCCGTGGTGGCGGTGGCGATGGGGCTCGCGCTCGGCTGGCTCACCAACAAGCTGATGTCGCTGCTCGGCGACGCGACCCTCCAGATCGGGCTCTCGCTCCTGGTGCCGTTCGTCGCCTACGTCCTCGCCGAGGAGCTGCACGGCTCCGGCGTCCTCGCCGTCCTCACCATCGCGCTCTTCCTCGCCACGCACACGGCGGACGCCGACGACGTGATGGGACGGCTCGCGGGCAACTCCTTCTGGGAGGTCGTCGACACGCTCGTCACCGGGGTCGCCTTCGGGCTCATCGGACTGGAACTGCACAACGCCTTCGGCGCCGCCAACGGCCGGGCGGGGGAGATGCTCGGCTGGGGCGCGGCGGTCGTCGGGGTCGTCGTCTTCGTACGCCTGCTCTGGCTGCTGCCCGCCACCTGGCTCGCCACGCGGATGCACAAGCTGCGCGACTACGACGAGGAGATCCCCACCAGCTGGCGCGAGACCGTCGTCATGTGGTGGGCCGGGATGCGCGGGGTGGCGTCCGTCGCACTGGCCCTGGCCATTCCGCTGGAGACCGACAGCGGGGAGCCGTTCCCCGGCCGCGAGGAGATCATCTTCATCGCCTTCGCGGTCATCATGGCCACGCTCGTCATCCAGGGCCTCACCCTCCCCTGGCTGGTGAGGAAGCTCGGCGTACGGGCCGACAGCAACGCCGAGCACGAGCTGGAGCACTCCCTCGCGGTCCGCGCCGCCAAGGCGGCCAAGGCCCGGCTCAAGGAGATCGAGGAGGTCGAGGAGCTCCCGGAGGACATCAGCGAGCGGCTGCTGCGCGGAGCCGTCGACATCGGGCTGCGGATCAGTCCCGACCTCGCCGACGACGAACGCCGGGAATGGGTCGCCACCCGGGTCGAACGCGTCAAGGTCGTCCAGCGCATCCAGCGCGAGATGATGTCGGCGGCCCGGCACGAGGTCCTCTCCGCGCGCAACGAACTCGGCTCCGACCCGGAGGTCGTGGACCGGGTGCTGCGCCAGCTGGACGTGCGCTCCATGCACTGACGGCCCGCGCACGCCCCTCCGGGCTCCGGGACCGCGGCTCCGGGGGGGCCTCCGGGCTCCGGGACGAGCCGTCAGCCCCGGCCCGTGGGCGGCTGCTCGGTGGCCTCCTCGCGGTCGGCGGGGTCCCCGGCCCCCGTACCCTCCGTACCGCTCCCGTTCGCCGCGGCGCGCCCGCCGCGCGGGGCGGGGAGCACCGCCCCCGGCTCCATCGCGATCCTCGGCAGGGCGTACGGATGGTGCCGCACCAGCCAGTCGATCAGCTGCTCGCGCACCGCGCAGCGCACCGTCCAGATGTCGTCCGCGTCCTTGGCCGTGACCACCGCGCGCACCTCGATGGTGGTCGGGGTGGTGTCCGTGACGGCCAGGCTCCATGTCCTGCCGTCCCAGGCCGGGCACTCCAGCAGGATCTCGTGCAGCCGCTCGCGCATCAGCCGCATCGGCGCCGAGTGGTCCAGCTGGAAGAAGACCGTGCCGCTCATCTGGACCCCGCCGCGCGACCAGTTCTCGAACGGCTTGCTGGTGAAGTACGACACGGGCATCGTGATGCGCCGCTCGTCCCAGGTCCGCACGGCGAGGAACGTCAGCGTGACCTCCTCGACCACGCCCCACTCGCCGTCCACCACCACCGTGTCGCCGATCCGCACCATGTCGCCGAACGCGATCTGGAACCCGGCGAAGAGATTGCCCAGCGTGGACTGCGCGGCGACACCGGCGACGATGCCGATGATGCCCGCCGAGGCCAGCATCGACGTACCGACGGCCCGCATGTCCGGGAAGGTGAGCAGTATCGCGGCCACCGCGACCACCACCACGACGGCGGTCACGATCCGCATGATCAGCGTCACCTGGGTACGGACCCGGCGCAGCCGGGCCGGGTCCCGGGTCGAGGACGCGTAGCGGGCGTACGTCGACTCCACCGCCGCCGACACGATCCGCAGCACCAGCCACGCGCCCGCGCTGATGAGCACCAGCGACAGCACCTGGCCGATGGCCCCGTGGTGCGCCTCGATGAACGTCCACCGGGTCTGGCGGTAGGTGCCGCGCAGCGCGCTGGTGAGCAGCAGCACTTGCAGCGGCAGCCGGCAGCGGCGCAGGAGTCCCCACAGCGGGGTCTCCGGATGGCGGCCGTCCATGCGGCGCAACAGCAGGTCCACGGTCCAGCCGAGCGTCAGCGTGAGCAGGACGGAGCCCCCGAAGACGATCAGCGGGCGCAGTAGGTGGTCCATGACTCCCTCGATGGGTTCCGGTCGGGGCGGACTGGCAGGATGTCCGGATGGACATCATGCTCTTCCATTCGGTCTACGGTCTGCGCCCCGCGGTGCGGGAAGCGGCCGACCTGCTGCGTTCCGCCGGGCACGAGGTGCGCGTGCCCGACCTCTTCGAGGGACAAACCGCCTCCAGCGCGGAGGAGGGCAGGGAGCTGAAGGACCGGATCGGCAAGGAGGAGCTGCTGCGCCGCGCGGTGCTGGCCGCCGCCCCCTACTCCGAGCGCGGACTGGTGTACGTGGGCTTCTCGCTCGGCGGTTCCATCGCGCAGAACCTGGCGCTGGGGGACGCGAAGGCGCGCGGGCTGCTGCTGATGCACGGCACGTCCGACATCGCGGAGAGCGCGTCCGTCGACGATCTGCCCGTACAGCTGCACGTCGCGGACCCGGACCCCTTCGAGTCGCACGACTGGCTGAACTCCTGGTACCTCCAGATGCGGCGGGCGGGCGCCGACGTGGAGGTCTACCGCTATCCGGGGGCCGGGCACCTGTACACGGACCGGGAGCTGCCCGACTACGACGAGTCGGCCGCCGAGGAGACCTGGCGGACCGCTCTCGCCTTCATCGACTCCCTGTAGGAGCCGTCGGGACGGCGGCCGTCCAGGCCCCGGCCCCGGCGCCGACGCGCGCCGCCGGGGCCGGGGGCTCCCCGGTCAGCCCTTCAGCGCCTTGTCCAGCGCCGTGTTGAAGTCGGCCACCGTCATGGGCGGGCCGTCGCTGCCCTCGGTGGTGAGCTTCTGGCCGTCCATCTTCAGTGCCGGAGTGCCCCGCACCCCGCTCTTGTCGAAGGCGGCGGACATCTTCATCGCCCAGGCGTCGTACGTGCCGTCCTTGACGTTCTTCTGGAAGGCCGCGTTGTCCTTGAGCGCCTTCACCGAGTCGGCCACCTCGATCAGATAGCTGTCCTTGGCGAACTTGTCGCTGGTCTCCTCCGGGTGGTACTTCGTGGAGTAGAGCGCCGTCTTGTACTCCAGGAACGCCTCGGGGCTCACATCGAGCGCCGCGCCCAGCGCCGACAGGGCCTTCTTGGAGCCCGTGCCGTTGTCGGAGTTGTCGATGAAGGTCGCGCCGACGTACTTGATCTTGAACTTGCCCGCGTCGATGCCGTTGTGGACGGTCTCGCCCACGGTCTGCTCGAACTGCGCGCAGACCGGGCAGCGGGAGTCCTCGTACAGTTCGAGCGTCTTCTTGGCGTCGGACTTGCCGATGACGACGGTCGTGCCGTTCGTGCCCGTGGTGTTCTTCGGGGCGACGACGGTCTTCTCGTCCTTCATCGCCTCCCAGTGCGAGGGCTTGTTCGCCTGGACGACCGCGTAGCCGACGCCGCCGGCTATCGCGAGTATCGCGACCGCCGAGACCCCGACGACGACCTGGCGGCGGACCTTGTCCTTCTTCGCCTGCCGCTCGCGCTCCTGGCGCAGCCGCTCGCGGGCCGCGGCCTTGTTGGACTGGTTGTTGCGTGCGCTCATGCTGGTTCACTCCGGTTGATGACGTAGTGCTGCGTACGGGAGGGGGACGGCCGGGAGGCTCAGACGGTGCCGAGCGCGGGCCCGGGCGGTCCCCGCCGTCCTACGGAGTGCACCAGGAGCCGGGTACGGGAGACACGCGGCCGGCCGGCCGGCCGGGCCGCGCGACGCGGCGCCCCGCGGACCGTGCCCGCCGCCGCGACCGCGATCAGCAGCGGGCGGAAGGCGGCGGCGCCGGCCGCTCGTACGAGACCGGCCAGCGCGGCCTCGCCGTGCCGCAGCCAGGCGGCGGCGAACAGCCCGACCGCGACATGGGCGCCGAGCAGCAGCCAGGGCAGGGCCGGGTCCGGGGAGTTCAGCAGGGCCGAGGCGGCCGAGTCGCCCCGGACCACACCGGGCAGCGGCGCCCCGAGCCCGCCCCCGCACAGCACGTCGAGGCCGACCGAGCGCAGCGGCCCCGCCACCGGGCCGCCCGCCGCGCCGTAACAGACGTGCTGGCCGCTGGTGAAGAGGGTGTCCGCGGCCAGCTCCAGCGGGACGAGCAGGGCGGAGATCCGCCAGAAGCCCCGCTCACGGCCCGCCGCCGCGTAGGCGAGCGGGAACACCGCGGCGCACAGGACGGCGACCAGGGGCAGCGGCAGCGGGACGCGGGAGAGCAGCACGTGCGAGCCCGCGGACAGCGTCACGACCAGTGCCGTGAAGAGTGCTGCCCGCGCCGCTCTGAGCCGCGTCCCTGATATGTCCATCGCCGCCGAGTGTGCCATGCGTCCCGGTAAACGGTCCTTAAAGACGGTGGGAGGCCCGTGCCTCAGCGGACCCGGGGCACGGGCCCCGGCTCCAGCCTGCCGTTGCGGAACAGGTCCACGAAGATCCGGTGGTCCGCCCTGGCCCGCGCCCCGTAGGAGTGGGCGAAGTCCACCAGCAGCGCCCCGAAGCCCTCCTCGTCGGCCGCGATCGCCGCGTCGATGGCCCGCTCCGTGGAGAACGGCACCAGGGAGTGGCCGCTCTCGTCGTCCGCCGCCGCGTGCATGGTGGCCGTGGCCCTGCCGAGGTCGGCGACGACCGTCGCGATCTCCTCCGGGTCGTCCAGGTCCGACCAGTCCAGATCCACGGCGTACGGCGAGACCTCCGCGACCAGCTGCCCCGCCCCGTCCAGCTCGGTCCAGCCCAGCCAGGGGTCGGCGTGCGCCTGGAGGGCCCGCTGCGAGATGACCGTACGGTGCCCCTCGTGCAGGAAGTACTCCCGTACGGCCCGGTCGGTGACATGCCGGGAGACCGCCGGGATCTGCGCCTGCTTCAGGTAGATGACCACGTCGTTCTCCAGGGCGTCGCTGTTGCCCTCCAGGAGGATGTTGTACGAGGGCAGCCCCGCCGAGCCGATACCGATGCCGCGCCGGCCCACGACGTCCTTCACGCGGTAGGAGTCGGGGCGGCTCAGGCTGGACTCGGGCAGTGTCTCCAGATAGCCGTCGAACGCCGCCAGGATCTTGTACCGGGTGGCCGCGTCCAGCTCGACGGTGCCGCCGTCGGGCGCGAAGCGCCGCTCGAACTCCCTGATCTCGGTCATCGAGTCCAGCAGCCCGAAGCGGGTGCGCGAGCGCGCCGAGCGCAGCGCGCCGAGCAGCGGTCCCCGCGCGGTGTCCAGGGTGAAGGGCGGCACCTCGTCGTCCTTGGCGCCGGTCGCCAGGGCGTGGATCCGCTCGCGGTAGGCGGCCGCGTAGGTCTCCACCAGTTCGGTGATCATCCCGTCGCTGAGCGCCTTGGTGTGGCCGATCAGCGCCAGCGAGGCGGCGAAGCGCTTCAGGTCCCAGACGAACGGGCCGACGTACGCCTCGTCGAAGTCGTTGACGTTGAAGATCAGCCGCCCGTTCGCGTCCATGTACGTACCGAAGTTCTCCGCGTGCAGATCGCCGTGGATCCACACCCGGGCGGTGCGCTCGTCGAGGAAGGGGCCGGCCCCCGCCGAGCCGGCGCGCTCCCGCTCCAGATCGCTGTAGAAGAGACCGGCCGTGCCCCGGTAGAAGGCGAAGGCCGAGGCCGCCATCTTCCGGAACTTCACCCGGAAGGCCGCTGGGTCCGCCGCCAGCAGCTCACCGAACGCCGTGTCGAAGACGGCGAGGATCTCCTCGCCGCGCTCCTCGTCAGCTGCTTCCACGGGTCGCGGGACCGACATCGCTGGGTGCCTCCTGTAGAGATGGCGTAGATGTGACAACAAAGACATGGGGTACGCGGACGGAGCCGTGAGCGGCGCGGCCCGGCCGGGCGCGGGGACGCCGGGGCGCCCTCGCAGGGGCAACGCCCGGCGCCTCCCGCGAGTGCCCGTCGACTGTCACCGCCGAGACGTAGACTTCCCAGCTGTCCCCCCGGGCCGCTCTCGGCACGGGGGCCCCGGAGGTCGCTCCCGGGGAAACACCGTGTCGTCCGCTCGTTGGAGGCCCCCGCCGTGACCAAGCCGCCTTTCACGCACCTGCACGTGCACACCCAGTACTCGCTGCTGGACGGTGCCGCGCGGTTGGGGGACATGTTCAACGCGTGCAAAGAGATGGGCATGTCGCACATCGCGATGACGGACCACGGAAATCTGCACGGCGCGTACGACTTCTTCCATCAGGCCAAGAAGGCCGGGGTGACCCCGATCATCGGGATCGAGGCGTACGTGGCGCCGGAGTCGCGGCGGCTGAAGCGGAAGGTCCAGTGGGGGCAGCCGCACCAGAAGCGCGACGACGTGTCCGGTTCGGGCGGTTACACCCACAAGACGATCTGGGCGGCCAACAGCACCGGGCTGCACAACCTGTTCCGGCTCTCCTCGGACGCGTACAAGGAGGGGTGGCTCCAGAAGTGGCCCCGGATGGACAAGGAGACCATCGCGAAGTGGTCCGAGGGGCTGATCGCCTCGACCGGCTGCCCCTCGGGCGAACTGCAGACGCGGCTGCGGCTCGGCCAGTTCGACGAGGCGGTGCAGGCCGCCTCGGACTATCAGGACATCTTCGGCAAGGACCGGTATTTCCTGGAGCTGATGGACCACGGCATCGAGATCGAGCGCCGGGTGCGCGACGGCCTCCTGGAGGTCGGCAAGAAGCTCGGCATCCCGCCGCTGGTCACCAACGACTCCCACTACACGTACGCGCACGAGGCCACCGCCCACGACGCGCTGCTGTGCATCCAGACCGGCAAGAACCTCTCCGACCCCGACCGCTTCCGCTTCGACGGCACCGGCTACTACCTCAAGTCCACCGACGAGATGTACGCCGTCGACTCCTCCGACGCCTGGCAGCAGGGGTGCGCCAACACCCGCCTGGTCGCCGATCAGATCGACCCGGAGGGCTGGTTCCAGGAGCGGAACCTGATGCCCAGGTTCGATGTGCCCGAGGGCTTCACCGAGGTCTCCTGGTTCCGCGAGGAGACCATGCGGGGCATGGCCCGCCGCTTCCCGAACGGTGTCCCGGAAGACCGGATGCGCCAGGTCGAGTACGAGATGGGCATCATCATCGACATGGGCTTCCCGGGGTACTTCCTCGTGGTCGCCGACTTCATCATGTGGGCGAAGAACAACGGCATCGCGGTCGGCCCCGGCCGCGGCTCCGCCGCCGGTTCGATCGTGTCGTACGCCATGGGCATCACCGACCTCGACCCGATCGAGCACGGGCTGATCTTCGAGCGGTTCCTCAACCCCGAGCGCATCTCGATGCCCGATGTCGACATCGACTTCGACGAGCGCAGGCGCGGCGAGGTCATCCGGTACGTCACCGAGAAGTACGGCGAGGACAAGGTCGCCATGATCGGTACGTACGGCAAGATCAAGGCCAAGAACGCGATCAAGGACTCCGCGCGCGTCCTGGGCTACCCGTACGCCATGGGCGACCGGCTCACCAAGGCCATGCCCGCCGACGTCCTGGGCAAGGGCATCGACCTCAACGGCATCACCGACCCCAAGCACCCGCGCTACAGCGAGGCGGGCGAGATCCGGGGGATGTACGAGAACGAGGCGGACGTCAAGAAGGTCATCGACACCGCGAAGGGTGTGGAGGGCCTGGTCCGGCAGATGGGCGTGCACGCGGCCGGCGTGATCATGTCCAGCGAGACCATCACCGACCACGTACCGGTCTGGGTCCGGCACACCGACGGTGTGACGATCACGCAGTGGGACTACCCGCAGTGCGAGTCGCTCGGCCTGCTGAAGATGGACTTCCTCGGCCTGCGCAACCTGACCATCATGGACGACGCCGTCAAGATGGTGAAGGCCAACAAGGGCATCGACCTGGAGATGCTCTCCCTGCCGCTGGACGACCCCAAGACGTACGAACTGCTCTGCCGCGGTGACACGCTCGGCGTCTTCCAGTTCGACGGCGGCCCGATGCGCTCCCTGCTGCGCCAGATGCAGCCCGACAACTTCGAGGACATTTCCGCCGTCTCGGCCCTCTACCGGCCGGGCCCGATGGGCATGAACTCGCACACGAACTACGCGGAGCGCAAGAACGGCCGCCAGGAGATCACCCCGATCCACCCGGAGCTGGAGGAGCCCCTCAAGGAGGTCCTCGGGCTGACCTACGGCCTGATCGTGTACCAGGAGCAGGTGCAGAAGGCCGCCCAGATCGTCGCCGGGTACTCGCTCGGCGAGGCCGACATCCTGCGCCGTGTGATGGGCAAGAAGAAGGCCGAGGAACTGGCCAAGAACTTCGTCCTCTTCGAGGCGGGCGCCAAGAAGAACGGCTTCTCCGACGCGGCGATCAAGGCCCTGTGGGACGTACTGGTGCCGTTCGCCGGATACGCGTTCAACAAGGCGCACTCCTCCGCGTACGGCCTGGTCACCTACTGGACCGCGTATCTGAAGGCGAATTACCCCGCCGAATACATGGCCGCGCTGCTGACCTCGGTCAAGGACGACAAGGACAAGTCGGCCGTTTATCTGAACGAGTGCCGGCGTATGGGCATCAAGGTGCTGCCGCCCAATGTCAACGAGTCGCAGTCGAACTTCGCTGCGCAGGGCAGCGATGTGATCCTGTTCGGTCTGACGGCCATCAGGAATGTCGGGCAGAACGTGGTGGACTCGATCATCCGCTGCCGCAAGGCGAAGGGGAAATACGCGACGTTCCCCGACTTCCTCGACAAGGTCGAGGCGGTCGTCTGCAACAAGCGCACCGTGGAATCGCTCATCAAGGCCGGGGCGTTCGACGAGATGGGCCACACCCGCAAGGGACTGGTCGCCCACCACGAGCCGATGATCGACAATGTCGTGGCGGTCAAGCGCAAGGAGGCCGAGGGGCAGTTCGACCTCTTCGGCGGCGGCGACGAGGAATCGACGGAACCGGGCTTCGGGCTCGACATCGAATTCTCCGACATCGAGTGGGACAAGTCCTATCTGCTCGCGCAGGAGCGCGAGATGCTCGGCCTCTACGTCTCCGACCACCCCCTCTTCGGCATCGAACACGTCCTGTCCGACAAGTCCGACGCGGCGATCTCCCAGCTCACCGGCGGTGAGCACGCCGACGGCGCGGTCGTCACCATCGGCGGCATCATCTCCGGCCTCCAGCGCAAGATGACCAAGCAGGGCAACGCCTGGGCCATCGCCACCGTCGAGGACCTGGCCGGCTCCATCGAGTGCATGTTCTTCCCCGCCACCTATCAGCTGGTCTCCACCCAGCTCGTCGAGGACACCGTCGTCTTCGTCAAGGGCCGCCTCGACAAGCGCGAGGACGTTCCCCGGCTCGTCGCGATGGAGCTCCAGGTGCCCGACGTGTCGTCCGCCGGCACGGACGCCCCCGTGACCATCACCATCCCCACGGTGAAGCTCACCCCGCCGATGGTCAGCAGGCTCGGTGAGATCCTCAGCCACCACCGGGGCAACTCCGAGGTACGGATCAAGCTCCAGGGGGCTCGCAAGACCACGGTCCTGCGGCTCGACCGGCACCGGGTCCAGCCCGACCCGGCGCTCTTCGGCGACCTGAAGGTCCTCCTCGGCCCGTCCTGCCTGGCCGGCTAGAGATCGCCGGCCCCCGGCGGGGGGGTGTACGGAAAGCGAGGGGTGCGCCCGACCGGGGCGCACCCCTCGCTTCGTACGTCCGGAGCGTCGTCAGTTGTGACCGAAACGCTTCTGCCGGCCCTTCTGCGCCACATCCGACGGCGTTATGTGCGACAGTCGATCTTCC
Organism: Streptomyces sp. NPDC012835; assembly: GCF_042900885.1. NCBI lineage: Bacteria > Bacillati > Actinomycetota > Actinomycetes > Kitasatosporales > Streptomycetaceae > Streptomyces > Streptomyces sp. NPDC012835. The sequence continues at coordinate 272,271 of NZ_JBIBBW010000002.1, read as the reverse complement.
GCGCGGTCCTCCATGGACGAGGACTTCGAATCCTCGTTACCGCGCTCGGACTCCGAACGGGCATGCTGCTTATTGCTACGATCGCGATTCTTGTGCTTGGCCATGGCGATGCCTCCTGCGGGTGATTCTGCGGGGCGGGGACCGTCCTCAGATTCACATAGCCCATTAAAGGCCGCATTTTGGATCATTGCCGTGTGTAGTGGTGCCTCGTCAGGCGTCCGGACGGTAATACGCCACGCCGATGATCGAGTTCCGGACCGCAAGGCACCGGCCTTCGGGCAGACTCGAAGGAAACCCGCAGTAACTCATCCTCACCCGATCCTCCCGATCCCGATCCTCCCGATCCCGAGGTTCCCGAAAGCCCGAGGTTCCCGAAAGAAGGTGGAACACGTGGACCGCTGCGTCGTCCTGGTGGACGCCGGCTATCTGCTGGGCGCCGCCGCGAGTCTCCTCGCCGGAGAACCGGCCCGTTCCCGCATCACGGTCGACCACGCCGCGCTCATCCAGGGCCTGCGGGAGCGGGCCGAGGCCGACACCGAACAGCCGTTGCTCCGCATCTACTGGTTCGACGGCGCTCCCGACCGGGTGCCGCAGCCCGAGCACCGGCGGCTGCGCGTCATGTCCCGGGTCACCGTACGGCTCGGCGCGCTCACCCGCAGCGACGGGCGCTGGGCCCAGAAGGGCGTCGACGCCGCGATGCACGCGGAGCTGACCGAGCTGGCCAGGAACCGGGCCTGCTCGGACGTGGTGCTCGTGACGGGGGACGGCGATCTGCTGCCCGGCCTGATGTCGGCCAAGGAGCACGGCGTCGCCGTCCACCTGTGGGCCGTCCAGGCAGCCGACGGCGACTACAACCAGTCCGAGGACCTCGTCGCCGAGGCCGACGAGCGGCGCGTGCTCGACCGGGTCTGGATCACCAAGGCCGTCCGCGCCAAGGACCTGGGCGGGATCTGCCCGCCGCCGCCCGCCCCGCGCCCCGAGATCGCGGCGATCCTCTCCGCGCCGCTACCCGAGTCGGCGCTCGCCACGGCGGCCGAGGGCGCGGAGCGCGCCGAACGCGCCGAGCGTGCCGAACGCGCCGCACGGGCCGCCGGGGAGGGGCGCGACGGCCGGGCCACGCCGCCCGAGACCGGACGCACCGCCGAGCCCCACCCCGTCTCCGCCGCCGGTACGAAAGGCGTGCCCACCCCGAAGGACCTGGCGGGGCTGCGCGCCCCCGGCGCCGCCCCGCCGGCCGAGGTCAGGTCCGACCGGATTCCGGCCGGCGCGACGCTCCGCTGGTCCTCCGACCGGGGCTGGATCGAGCGCCCCGGCCCCACCGCGGCGGGCGAACCGCCCGAGACGGCGTCCCTCCCCACGCTGGCCCAGCTCACCAGCGCCGAGCAGCGCTGGGCCGACCGCGAGGAGGACATCACGACCGTCGGCGGCGACCCGTTCGAGGTCGGGCAGGTCTTCGCCCGCCGCTGGATGGCACGGCTGCCGGACACCGGCCATGTGCAGAAGCTGTCCGTCATGTACCCGCGCGTCCCGCACCGCATCGACGGCGAACTGCTGCGGTACGCGGCGCGGTTCGGGCTGCTGGCCCACAAGGACGACCAGATCGACGAGCACGACCGGTACGCGATCCGTGCCGGGTTCTGGCGCGAGATCGACGTACGGGCGGCGGAGAACGTCAACGTGGCCCCCGGTTCCTGACCCGGACGCCGCCCCCGGCCGGTGACCGGGTCCCGGCCGGTCCCGGCCGCGCCGCCCGCCCCGCCGCCCGGCGCGACCTCGGGGACCCGTAAGGTCGTTGCTCGTGAGTACGGTGTGTGTGGTGCGCGATCTGGTCAAGACGTACCCCGCCGCGCGCGGTGGCCGAGGGGCCCCCGGGACACCGGCGGTGCGGGCCACCGACGGGATCTCCCTCGAAGTGCGGCGCGGCGAGATCTTCGGTCTGCTCGGCCCCAACGGAGCGGGCAAGACCACCCTCGTACGGCAGCTCACCGGCCTGATGCGCCCCGATTCCGGCGAGGTCGAACTCCTCGGACACGATCTCGTGCGGCACCCCGAGCGCGCCGCCCGGCTCATCGGCTATCTCGGCCAGGAGTCGAGCGCCCTCGACGAACTGACGGTCTCGCTGGCCGCCGAGACCACCGGCAGGCTGCGCGGGCTGACGCTCAGGGCGGCCCGGGCCGAACGGGACGAGGTGCTCGCGGAACTGGGGCTGACCGAGATCGCCGGCCGGCCGCTGAAGAAGCTCTCCGGCGGGCAGCGGCGGCTGGCGTGCTTCGCCGCCACGCTGGTGGGGGAGCGCCCCGTCCTCGTCCTGGACGAGCCCACCACCGGAATGGACCCCGTCGCACGGCGCGCGGTGTGGACGGCCGTGGACCGGCGGCGCGCCGAGCACGGCGCGACCGTGCTGCTGGTCACCCACAACGTCATCGAGGCCGAGACCGTCCTCGACCGGGTCGCCGTCCTGGAACGGGGCCGGGTCATCGCCTGCGACACCCCGGCGGGCCTCAAACAGGAAGTCGCGAACGAGGTACGGGTGGAACTCGTGTGGCGCGAGCACGCCCCGCTCGACGTCCCCGAGGTCGCGGCGCTGCGCCCGTCCGCGCAGCAGTCGGGCCGCCGCTGGGTGCTGCGGCTCGCGCCGGACGAGGCGCGGGCCGCGGTAGCGGCGGTGACCGGCGGGGCGGCGTTCGCGGCGCTGGACGACTTCACGCTGGCGACGCCCAGCCTGGAGGATGTCTATCTGGCGCTGGGCGGCCGGACGCAGGGGCTGGTGAAGGCATGAGCGCGCGGACGGCGGCGGTCCGGCCGGCCCGCGCCCGCGTGACCCCGTCCGGAGCACGCGACGTACCCGAGGTATCCGGCGCGCCGGGCGTACGGGCCAGGCCCGGCGCTTGTGCCGCACCGACCACAGCGAACGTACCGAACAGGAGCAGCGCCAGGTGAGCATCGTGCCTGCGGAGGCCGTGTCCGGGAGTATCCGGACCGCCCGAGACACCACCCAGGGGACGGCGGACGGCGCCCCCGCGCCGCTCGCCCCGCGCGCGCGGCTGCTGCCCTCGCTCGCCGCCGTCTACCGCGCGCAGCTGTCGCGGGCGCGGGTCGCCCGGATCCCACTCCTCTTCGTGGCGACCTTCCAGTCCGTCGGGATCATGATCCTGATGCGCGGGGTCGTCGACGGGGGCGGCGAGGCGCGGGCGGTGGTCGCCGGGTCGAGCGTGCTCGTGGTGGCGTTCGTCGCGCTCAATCTGCTCGCCCAGTACTTCGGTCAGCTGCGCGCGAGCGGCGGCCTCGACCACTACGCGACCCTGCCCGTGCCGCCGGCCGCCGTGGTGCTGGGGGCGGCGGGGGCGTACGCCTCCTTCACCGTGCCCGGCACCCTGGTCACCGCCGTCACCGGCAGCGTGCTGTTCCAGCTGCCGCTGACGCATCTGTGGGTGCTGGTGGCGGTCATCCCGCTCTCCGGCGCGGCCCTCGCCGGTCTCGGTGCCGCCTGCGGTCTGCTGGCGCCCCGCCCGGAGCTGGCCACGCTCCTCGGGCAGCTGGGGATGTCGGCGGCGCTGCTGCTGGGCGTGCTGCCCGCGGAACGGCTGCCGGGGCCGGTGGGGTACGCGCGTGATCTGCTGCCCTCCACCTACGGCGTCGAGGCTTTCGCCCGTACGTTCGACATGCACCCCGACTGGTCCGCGGTCGCCCTCGACCTCGGTGTCTGCGCGGCCGTCGGCGTCTGTTCGCTGGCGGTGGCGACGTGGGCCTACCGGCGGGCGGCGGTCCGATGAGGCGGCCGGCCACCCGGCCTGGCACGATGGCACCGTGACCGCACCGCTGACGCCTCCCCACCAACCGCCGCACGACGACCCCTGGCAGTCGCCGCCGCCCGGGTCGTCCCCCCGCGCCGGGGCCGAAGCGGACACGGAGGGCGACTTCGACGTCAGGGCGGAGCTGCGGCAGGGCGTGACGGTGCTGGTGGCGGTCGTGCTGGCGGGTCTCGCGCTCGGCGCGCTGTGGATGTGGCTGGCGCCCCGCGTCCCGCTGATCTCGGACGACACGGCGGTCTTCCTGAAGGACACGGAGGGTGAGGAGGCCATCGCGGCGGACGGCACGTTCCTGCTGCTGGCCCTCGGCTTCGGGGTGCTCAGCGCGGTGCTGGTCTTCCTCTTCCGGCGGCGCGGCGGGATCGCGATCGTCGCCGGGCTCGCGGTGGGCGGTGTGCTGGGGTCGGTGCTGGCCTGGAAGTTCGGCGCCTGGCTGGGCCCTACGTCGGACGTGGTGGCGCACGCCAGGGCGGTCGGCAAGGGCGTCACCTTCGACGCGCCGCTCGAACTGAACGCGAAAGGTGCCCTGCTGGCCTGGCCGGTCGCCGCGATGGTGGTCCATCTCGCGCTGACCGCCCTGTTCGGACCGCGCGATCCGGAACCGGAGTGGGACTGGGGCCCGGCCCCGCTGTACGGGACACCCCACGCGCCCCAGCCGTCCGAGGCACCCCACGCGCCCGACGCGTCCCCCGCGCCCGAGGCATCCCCGGCACCCCGGGGGCCCGGCGAGGGCGAGCCGCGCGGCTGACTCCCCCGCCGACGCCTCCTACGGAAGGGACGCCCGGCCGATGGGCGCCAGCGTCGCTCCGGTGAGGGACGCCAGGTCCGCCGGGGACAGTTCGACCTCCAGGCCCCGGCGGCCCGCCGAGACACAGACCGTCGCGTGACCGCCGGCCGACGCGTCCACCACCGTACGCAGCCGCTTGCGCTGGCCCAGCGGCGAGATGCCGCCGCGCACATACCCCGTCGTGCGTTCCGCCGCCGCCGGATCGGCCATCGCGGCGCGCCTGCCGCCGACCGCGGCCGCCAGCGCCTTCAGGTCGAGCGAGCCGGCCACCGGGACGACCGCCACGGTGAGTTCGCCGTCGACGTCCGCGACGAGCGTCTTGAAGACCCGCTCGGGCGCCACGCCCAGCGCCCGGGCCGCCTCCTCGCCGTAGGAGGGGGAGGCGGGATCGTGCTCGTACGTGTGCAGGGTGTACGCCGTGCCCGCGGCGGTCAGCGCGACCGTCGCCGGCGTCCCGCCGGTCTGCTGCTTCCTCGTCTTCTTCGCCAAGGCGCTGTCTCTCCGCGTCAGTTGAGGCTGGTCGGCGCGTGGGTCAGATCCACCGCCGGCAGCGACGGAAGATGGCGGATCACCGCCGTCTCGGCACGCAGCAGCTTCAGCTCCGCGCGCAGCCGCTCCGCGGCATCGGGCGCCTCCAGCAGCCGCTGCCGGGTCGGCACGTCGAGCACGGCAGCCGCCGCGACCAGGTAGGAGACCACCGAGGGCTCGTGCGGCAGTTCGTCGCTCCTGGACAGCGAGCGCTCCCGCGCCCCGGCCAGCCGCTTCTGGTAGCTCTGGAACGCCCGCAGCACCCCCTCGGCGAGCGCGCCGGCGTCCTCGCCGTTCTCCTCGGGCAACTCCTCCAGCTCGCCCGTCAGATACGGACCGCTCGCGTCGACCGACAGCAGCCGGGCCCGGGTGGTGCCGGTGGCGACCACCTCGAAGCTGCCGTCGGGACGTTCGCGGATGGTGGCGGTGTCCGCGATGCACACCACCGGGTGGAAGGCGGCGAGGGGATCGGGGCCGAAGCCGGTCGCCGGGCCGCGCTCGGGCGGCGCGTTCCCGTCGGGCATCCCCGGCGCGGTGACCGCGACTTCGTGCCCGTCGCGGATGGCGACCACGGCGAAGCGGCGCGGTTCGGACTCGTCCGTCTTGAGCAGCTCGCGCATGATCGCGCGATAACGCTCCTCATAGACGTTCAGCGGCAGGACGAGGCCCGGGAACAGCACCGCGTTCAGCGGGAAGAGAGGGAGGCGTGCGGTGGTCACAACGGTCAAGCGTAATGGCCGCGGGCCCCTTCCCGGTCGGCCCGGCGCCGCAAAGGCGTCGCCGAGGCCACCTGGATCCGCACGGCGTGCCGCGTTTCGAGGAACCTGGCGAGCGGATCCTCCGTCAGGCAGATCCACGGGAAGGAGGTGGCGTACGGCCCGATCAGCCGGAACTGTTCGAGCGCCGCCGTCCACCGCCCCCGCTCCACCAGCACGAACGCCAGCAGATTGCGCACCTCGGCCGGCCACGGGTCGTTCCGCTCGTACGCCGCCGAGACCTCGATCGCCAGTTCGGCCGCCGCATCGATCCGGTCCGCCTGGAGCGGCGTGGGGTCCCCGCCGAGCAGCTGGATGAACGCCGCCCGCACCGGCAGCGCCCGCACCAGGGAGCCCGGCAGGGCGTCCCGCGCCGCGTCCTCCGCGAAGGCGAAGCACTCGCGGTGCGAGCCGTACCAGTGCGCCGACAGGTATTTGAGGGCCGCGACATGGCAGCCGTAGTGGTGCGAGGAGCGGTGCACGGCCTGTTCCCACAGCGTCTCGAACGCGGAGTGCGGGGCGTGCGAACCCCGCGCGTGATCCAGGGCCACGCGCCAGGGCACCGGGTCGCGCGGGTCGCCCTCCGCCGCCGCGTCGATCAGCGGGCCCGTCTCCCGCAGCCGCTCCGCGCGGACCGGCGACTCCCAGGCGCGGTGCACGGCCAGCTCGGCGCGCACCAGCAGCGCGTCCGGATCGTGCGGCGCGGCCCGCAGCCAGGCGGTCAGCCAGGCGTCCCGGCTCTTGGCGAACGCGGCCAGCCGGGTGACGTACCGGTCGCGGTTCTCCCATTCGGCCGACTCCCGCGTGGCCGCGAGCACCTCGGCCGCCCGGTCGTATTCGCCGAGCGCGGCGGAGACCAGCGCGGGCGCCAGCCGGTCGTCGGGCGCGTCGAGCAGCACCTCATGGTCGGGCGGCAGCCCGGCGGCGAGGTGCGAGGTGTGCCGGACCATGCGGGCGGTGCTGATCAGGGCACGGAGAAAAGACATGGTGCGGACCATTGAAAGCGGGCCCGGACGAGGGCGCCAGGGGGCCCGCGTGAAGCTTTCGTATCGAAAGGGCACGGAAAGGGAGGGGATCGCGGCCCGCCCTCCGCACGGGTGACCCGGGGCGGCGGCCGGGGGCGTGGGGCGGCTACGGGCACCCGGCGGCCGGGGCAGCCGGCGGGGAGCGGCCCCACCGGGCGCCCGCCCGGCTCACCCCCGGCGCAGCACCCGGGTCGCACCCGCCGCGACCGTCGTCGCCAGGATCCAGCCCACGACGGTGAGGGCCGCCGCCATCCACTGCCAGCCGCCCGACACCAGCCAGAAGCCGTCCTGCCCGAAGTCGATGACCGGGATCAGCAGATCGAGCGCGTAGAGTCCCGGGTTCCACGCCGGGTGCTCCTCCCCGCGCATGGCCGGCGGGGCGTTGCGCGCGAAGGCCAGGGTGCTCGCGCCCCACAGCACGGCCATCCACAGCGCCGCCCGCCCCGGACGGTAGCCGTACGCCACCGTCCAGTCCTGGATGTAGCCCCAGAACTTCCCGGCCAGGGGGAGCGTCTCGCGGCGGCGGCGCTGCTTGGCGAGGAGCACCTCGCGGGCGTCCGCGTCCTCGCCGCTGTGCCGCAGGACCTGCGCCAGCCGTTCGTACGGCTCGGGGGAGTACTCCGGCGTCGCCGCCGACAGCCACTCCAGCCGGCGGATGAGCGGGAAGTGGCCGAACGGGACGAGGTTCTCGTACGTGAAGCCGCCCATGCCCAGACCGCCGGGGCCCGGCCAGCTCGTCGACATGTCGATCAGGGTGACGATCCGCGCGCCGCTCAGCACGACGCGGCCCTCCTCGATGTGCTCGCAGGTGAACCGCAGCTCGGGGGTGGCGATCCGGCGCAGTGACAGCTCCTCGGCCGAGGTCATGAAGAACCGCGCCTGGTCGACGTCGACCGCGTCCCCGAACCGGCCGTCGTCCAGCCGCACCCCGCCCCGGCACTCGAAGCGCTGGAGCCGGGCGCCGAGCAGGGCCGCGGAGCCGGCGCTGACGCCGTGCGGGGGCGTGATGTCCGAGCCGCCGGTGTCGTCGTCCACCCACGCGCCGGTCATGTGCAGTGTGCGCTCGACCGTCAGCTGCGGGGCGTTGAGGGCGCGCCGCTCCTCCGCCGCGCGCAGCCGGCTGCCGCGCAGGCTCAGCGACACACCGATCTTCGCGCCCCGCAGACTCACCTCGCCGTAGGTCTCGATCTGGTCGGCCTGGAGATCCTGCGCGACGACCAGGCCGTCGGCCGCGATGGCCCGGCCGAGCCGGTCGGGCCGTACGTTGATCTCGCTGATCAGCAGATCCGTGCCGATCTGGGCGTCGGTCAGCCGGATACCCCGCTCGACCCGGCAGCGGGGCAGATGGAGATCACCCTCGGTGTGCAGCCGGGCCGCCTCCAGCCGGGGGATCGCGCAGCTCACCATGCGCAGGGTGGTGAAGTGCGACTCGGGCAGCACCACCTCGTTCTCGAAGCGGCAGTGTGTCAGCTCCACATAGGGCGCGATCGTGCCGCCCGCGAGGTTGAGCGTCCCGGTGATCTGCAGGCCGCACAGTTTGAGTGCCGCCACTCTGCCGGGCAGTGCCGTAGGGCCGCTGAGCAGCAGCAGGGCGACCACACGGGCGCGCACGCTGCGCTCCGTGCCCCAGGGGCGCGGCGCGAAGGGATCGTCGAGCAGGGGGTCCGATGTGCTCAGGTCGTACGTACTGCCGTTGCGGAACGACTGCCACATGCCGAGTTCCGCCGCGCTGAGCCAGTCGGGAGATTCGTCGTACTGCGGCTCGGTCACGGCCGCGCCTCCGCTTCCCCGTGTGCGTACAGGTGGTCCGAACAACTGATGACAGCCGGTCCGTACAACTGCGGGCAGTTGCTCCGTACCCTCGTTGTTCCCTCTCCGTGGCGTGCTGAACACACCGAGTGACATGGATGGTGTGCGGCGGTGGTGGCGTCATGTATCAGCCAGTGATACGGCCGTCCGACGGCCCGGTCCGGTCTGCGAGAATTGACCCCGTGATCTCACGAATCGATCTGCGCGGCGAACCCCTCCCCGAGGGCGGAGCCCTGCGTGACCTGCTGCCCCGAGCCGATTTCGATGTGGAAGCCGCCCTGGAGAGGGTCCGGCCGCTCTGTGAGGACGTGCGGCATCGGGGCACGGCGGCGCTGATCGAGGCCGCGGCGAAGTTCGACGGTGTGGAACTGGAACGGGTCCGGGTGCCCGCCGCCGCCCTCACGGCCGCCCTGGAGGCGCTGGACCCCGCCGTGCGGGCCGCGCTGGAGGAGTCGATCCGCCGCGCCCGGCTGGTGCACAGCGCCCAGCGCCGCTCCCCGCACACCACCCAGGTGGTGCCGGGCGGCTCGGTCACCGAGAAGTGGGTGCCGGTCGAGCGGGTCGGGCTGTACGCGCCCGGCGGGCGCTCCGTCTACCCGTCCTCCGTGATCATGAATGTGGTGCCGGCGCAGGAGGCGGGCGTCGAGTCGATCGCGCTGGCCTCACCCGCGCAGCGTGAGTTCGGCGGCCTGCCGCACCCCACGATCCTGGCCGCGTGCGCGCTGCTCGGGATCGACGAGGTGTACGCGGCGGGCGGCGCCTCGGCCGTCGCGATGTTCGCGTACGGGACGACGGGCCCCGACGGCTGCGCGCCCGTGAACATGGTCACGGGCCCCGGCAACATCTGGGTCGCCGCCGCCAAGCGGTACTTCACCGGCCGGATCGGCATCGACGCCGAGGCCGGACCCACCGAGATCGCGATCCTCGCCGACGACACCGCCGACCCGGTGCACGTCGCGGCCGACCTGATCAGCCAGGCCGAGCACGACCCGCTCGCCGCCGCCGTCCTCGTCACCGACTCGGCGGAGCTGGCCGACGCGGTCGACAAGGAACTGGAGCCGCAGGTCGCGGCGACCAAACACATCGAGGACCGGGTGGTCCCCGCGCTCACCGGCCGCCAGTCGGCCGTCGTGCTGGTCGACTCCGTCGAGGACGGACTGCGGGTCGTCAACGCGTACGGCGCCGAACACCTGGAGATCCAGACCGCCGACGCCACCGCCGTCGCCGGGCGCGTGCGCAACGCGGGCGCCGTGTTCGTCGGCCCGTACGCCCCCGTCTCCCTCGGCGACTACTGCGCGGGCTCCAACCACGTCCTGCCGACCGGCGGATGCGCCTGCCACTCCTCGGGCCTCTCGGTGCAGTCGTTCCTGCGCGGCATCCACATCGTCGACTACAGCGAGGACGCGCTCGCGGACGTCGCCCACCACGTGGTGACGCTCGCGGAGGCCGAGGACCTGCCCGCGCACGGCGCCGCGGTCAAGGCCAGGTTCGCGTGGAAGGTGCCCGGAAAGTGACGTTCGGTATCGAAGACCTGCCCGTACGGGACGAGCTGCGCGGCACGTCCCCCTACGGCGCGCCCCAGCTGGACGTCCCCGTACAGCTCAACACCAACGAGAACCCCTACCCGCTGCCCGAACCGCTGGTGGACCGGATCACCGAGCGCGTCCGCGAGGCCGCACGGACCCTCAACCGCTACCCGGACCGGGACGCGGTGGAGCTGCGCACCGAGCTGGCCCGCTACCTCAGCCGCACCGGGAACCACCCGCTGACGGCGGCCGACGTCTGGGCCGCCAACGGCTCCAACGAGGTCATCCAGCAGCTCCTCCAGACCTTCGGCGGCCCCGGCCGCACGGCGATCGGCTTCGAGCCCTCCTACTCGATGCACGCCCTCATCGCGCGCGGCACGGGCACCGGCTGGATCTCGGGTCCGCGCCACGCGGACTTCACCATCGACGTGGCGGCCGCGCGGCAGGCGCTCGCCGAGCACCGGCCCGAGGTCGTCTTCATCACCTCGCCCAACAACCCCACCGGCACCGCCGTCGACGCGGACACCGTCCTCGCGCTGTACGAGGCGGCCCAGGCCGCCCGGCCTTCGCTGGTCGTCGTGGACGAGGCGTACGTCGAGTTCAGCCACCGCCCCTCCCTGCTGCCGCTCATCGAGGGCCGCCCCCACCTGGTCGTCTCCCGCACGATGTCCAAGGCGTTCGGGGCCGCCGGGCTGCGTCTCGGCTATCTGGCCGCGCACCCCGCCGTGGTCGACGCGGTCCAGCTGGTGCGGCTGCCGTACCACCTGTCCGCCGTCACCCAGGCCACCGCGCTCGCCGCGCTGGAGCACACCGATACGCTGCTCGGGTACGTCGAGACGCTCAAGGCCGAGCGGGACCGGCTGGTCGTCGAATTGCGCGCCCTCGGTTACGAGGTCACCGACTCGGACGCGAACTTCGTCCAGTTCGGCCGCTTCGAGGACTCCCACACCGCGTGGCAGCGGATTCTCGACCGGGGTGTCCTCGTCCGCGACAACGGCGTACCGGGCCGGCTGCGGGTCACCGCGGGAACCCCGGCCGAGAACGACGCGTTCCTCGACGCGGTACGTGATCTCAAGAAGGAGCAGGGCGCATGAGCCGCATCGGCCGCGTGGAACGCACAACCAAGGAGACGTCCGTCGTCGTCGAGATCGATCTCGACGGCAGCGGAAAGGTCGACGTGTCGACCGGGGTCGGCTTCTACGACCACATGCTCGACCAGCTCGGCCGGCACGGCCTGTTCGACCTCACGGTGAAGACCGAGGGCGATCTGCACATCGACTCGCACCACACCATCGAGGACACGGCCCTGGCGATCGGCGCCGCCTTCAAGCAGGCGCTCGGCGACAAGGTGGGCATCTACCGCTTCGGCAACTGCACCGTGCCGCTGGACGAGTCGCTGGCCCAGGTGACGGTGGACCTGTCCGGGCGCCCGTACCTCGTCCACACCGAGCCCGAGAACATGGCGCCGATGATCGGCGCGTACGACACGACGATGACCCGGCACATCCTGGAGTCCTTCGTCGCCCAGGCCCAGATCGCGCTGCACGTCCACGTCCCGTACGGACGCAACGCGCACCACATCGTGGAGTGCCAGTTCAAGGCGCTCGCCCGCGCGCTGCGGTACGCCTCCGAGCGCGACCCGCGCGCCGTCGGAATCCTCCCCTCCACGAAGGGCGCCCTGTGACCGGGCTGTCGACGATCCTGATCTTCGTCGGACTCTTCCTGGCCGGCGGCGCGTACTCCTTCCACAAGCAGAAGCTGCCCACGGGCGTGATCGTGCTGCTGGGCCTGTGCTCGGCGCTCTGTATCGTCGCCGGAGCGCTCCGTATTCAGGGAATCTGGGGATGAGCACGGTGAACCGGAAGAACGTGGTCGTCTTCGACTACGGATTCGGCAATGTCCGGTCGGCCGAGCGCGCGCTCGCCAGGGCCGGCGCCGAGGTCGAGATCACCCGGGACTTCGACCGGGCCATGAACGCCGACGGGCTGCTCGTCCCCGGCGTCGGCGCCTTCTCCGCCTGCATGACGGGGCTCCGGGCGGCCCGCGGCGAATGGGTCATCGGCCGCAGGCTGGCCGGTGGCCGCCCGGTGATGGGGATCTGCGTCGGAATGCAGATCCTCTTCGAGCGCGGCATCGAGCACGGGGTGGAGAGCGAGGGACTCGACGAGTGGCCGGGAACGGTCGAGCCGCTCAAGGCCCCGGTCGTGCCGCACATGGGCTGGAACACCGTCGAGGCGCCCGCCGACAGCGAGCTGTTCGCCGGACTCGACGCCGACGCCCGGTTCTACTTCGTGCACTCCTACGCGGTGCGGGAGTGGGGCCTGGAGGTCACCAACCCCAAGATCCGCGCCCCCCGGGTCACCTGGGCCACGCACGGCGAGCCGTTCGTCGCCGCCGTGGAGAACGGCGCCCTGTGGGCCACCCAGTTCCACCCCGAGAAGTCCGGCGACGCCGGCGCCCAGCTGCTGACCAACTGGATCGGAACCCTCTGAATGCCCTCTGTGCCGAAGTCCGATGTGCCGACCCTCGAACTCCTCCCCGCCGTAGACGTCCGGGACGGCCGGGCCGTCCGGCTCGTCCACGGCGAGTCGGGTTCCGAGACCTCCTACGGTTCCCCCCTCGAAGCCGCCCTCGCCTGGCAGCGCTCCGGCGCCGAGTGGCTGCATCTCGTCGACCTCGACGCGGCGTTCGGCACCGGTGACAACCGCGCGCTGATCGCCGAGGTCGCCGCCGCGATGGACATCAAGGTCGAACTGTCCGGCGGCATCCGCGACGACGACACGCTCGCCGCCGCCCTCGCCACCGGCTGCACCCGGGTCAACCTCGGTACGGCCGCGCTGGAGACCCCCGAGTGGGTCGCGAAGATCATCGCGAGCCACGGCGACAAGATCGCGGTCGGCCTCGACGTGCGCGGGACGACACTGCGCGGCCGCGGCTGGACCCGCGACGGCGGCGACCTCTACGAGACCCTGGCCCGGCTCGACGCCGAGGGCTGCGCGCGCTACGTCGTCACCGACATCGCCAAGGACGGCACCCTCCAGGGCCCCAACCTGGAGCTGCTGAGGAACGTCTGCGCCGCCACCGACCGGCCGGTGGTCGCCTCCGGCGGGGTCTCCTCGCTGGACGACCTGCGCGCCATCGCCGGCCTGGTGCCGGCGGGTGTCGAGGGCGCGATCGTCGGCAAGGCGCTGTACGCGAAGGCGTTCACGCTGGAAGAGGCCCTGGCGGCGGTGTCCGGATGAGCGAGGAAGCCGTACGGCCGGTACGGAAGATCGCCTCCGGCGGCCCCTGGGAGGAGTCCTTCGGCTACTCCCGCGCGGTGGAACTCCCGAACGGTCTGGTCCTGGTCTCCGGCTGCACATCGGTGATCGACGGCCGGATCGCCGAGGGCGGCCCCTACGAGCAGGCCGTCACCGCGTTCGGTGTCGCCCTGAAGGCGCTGGGCGAACTGGGGCTCGGCGCCGAGCACGTGGTGCGCACGCGCATGTACCTCACCCATGTCCGGGACGCCGACGACGTCGGCCGCGCCCACAAGGAGCTGTTCGACGCGGCCCGCCCGGCCGCCTCGATGGTCGTGGTGGCGGGACTCATCGACCCGAGCCTGGTCGTCGAGGTCGAGGTCGAGGCGTACCGGGCGCCCGGAGGTGGCGCGTGACACTGGCCGTACGGGTCATTCCCTGCCTGGACGTGGACCGGGGCCGGGTGGTCAAGGGCGTCAACTTCGAGAACCTGCGCGACGCGGGCGACCCCGTCGAGATGGCCAGGCTGTACGACGCCGAGGGCGCCGACGAGCTGACGTTCCTCGACATCACCGCCTCCTCCGGCGACCGCGAGACCACGTACGACGTGGTGCGCCGCACCGCCGAGCAGGTCTTCATCCCGCTCACGGTGGGCGGTGGCGTCCGTACCGCCGACGATGTCGACAAGCTGCTGCGGGCCGGTGCGGACAAGGTGGGGGTCAACACCGCCGCGATCGCCAGGCCCGACCTCATCCGGGAGATCGCGGAACGGTTCGGCAGCCAGGTGCTGGTGCTGTCGGTGGACGCCCGGCGGACCCCGGACGGCTCCTTCGAGGTCACCACGCACGGCGGACGCCGGGGGACCGGTGTCGAAGCGGTCGAGTGGGCGCATCGCGCCGCCGAGCTGGGGGCGGGGGAGATCCTGCTCAACTCGATGGACGCGGACGGCACGAAGGACGGCTACGACACCGCCATGATCGAGCTGGTCCGCAAGCACGTCACCGTGCCCGTCATCGCGTCCGGCGGCGCGGGCCGCCTTGAGCACTTCGCGCCGGCCGTCGAGGCCGGGGCCGACGCCGTACTCGCCGCGTCCGTGTTCCACTTCGGCGATCTGCGGATCTCCGAGGTCAAGGACGCCCTGCGGGCGGCGGGACAGCCGGTGCGCTGAACTCCGGTCCGGGAGAACGGCCTTCGGTTCCGGCCGGGTCTTCCGGGCCGGGTTCGGGGTGGTGTTCCGGGCCGGGTTCGGGGCGGTGTTCCGGGCCGGGTTCGGGGCGGTTCGCCAAGGCCGGTGAATTTGCCGATGCCTCCGTATCGTGTGCGCCGCGACAGTGGCGACCGCCCGTCAAACGGCGGTCCCACTCCGGTGCATCCGTACGGCCTCCGGCGTGGCTCCGTCACGACCGAGAGGACCCCCCATCGTGCGTCAGCACTCCTCAGCGCCCGCGTCCCCCCGCACCGCCAAAGGCTTGTGGGCGGCGGCACTCACGACCCTGGGCCTGTTCGCCGCGCTGATCCCCGGCGCCTCCGGTGCCCAGGCACTGGTCGCCGACAACCCGTACGAGCGCGGTCCCGCCCCCACGGTGGCCAGCATCGAGGCGGCGCGCGGCAGTTACGCCGTCTCGCAGACCACGGTCTCGTCGCTGAGTGTCAGCGGCTTCGGCGGCGGCACGATCTACTACCCGACCTCCACCGCCGACGGCACCTTCGGGGCGGTGGCCGTCTCGCCCGGCTTCACCGCCACCCAGTCCAGCATCGCCTGGCTCGGCCCCCGGCTCGCCTCCCAGGGCTTCGTCGTCTTCACCATCGACACCAACACCACCCTGGACGACCCCGACAGCCGGGGCCGCCAACTCCTCTCCGCACTCGACTACCTGACCCAGACCTCGGCCGTGCGCGGCCGGATCGACAGCGCGCGGCTGGGCGTCATGGGCCACTCCATGGGCGGGGGCGGCAGCCTGGAGGCCGCGCAGAGCCGTCCTTCACTGAAGGCGGCCGTCCCGCTGACCGCCTGGGACCTGAACAAGAACTGGGCGCAGCTGCGGACCCCCACCCTGCTGGTCGGGGCGGACGGTGACACCGTCGCACCGGTCGCCACCCACACCGAGCCGTTCTACCGGTCGCTGCCCGGCTCGCTCGACAAGGCGTACCTGAAGCTGCGGGGCGCGACCCACTTCACACCGAACACGGCGAACACCACCATCGCCAAGTACAGCGTGTCCTGGCTCAAGCGCTTCATCGACAGCGACACCCGCTACGAGCAGTTCCTCTGCCCGCTGCCGCAGGCGAGCCTCACCATCGCGGAGTACCAGGGCAACTGCCCGCACACGTCCTGATCCGGCCCGAGCGGTCGCCGGTGGCCCCCGCAGGCCCCGGCGACCGCACGGGGCGTACGGATGGCGCAATACGGACCCGCACCGGACGGCTGCCTACCGAGGCTGTTTACGCGGCAGTAACCTGACCGCCGTGACCCCCTCCACGACCGGTCAAGCCTCCCGCCGACTGTCCGGCCGCGTCGGTGAACTGGCCCTGCTCGCAAAGATGTTGGACCGACTGGCCGCCGGGCACGGCAGCACACTCGTACTGACCGGGCCGCCGGGCCTCGGGCGCAGCGCCCTGGCCCGGCACACCGCGGAGAACCACCGCGCCGGGCCGGTCCTGCACACCGCGGCGGCCCCCGCCGAACAGTGGCTGCCCTACAGCGGACTCCACGCCCTCCTCTGCTCGGCCCCCGACGCGCTCCCGCTGCCGGTACGGCCCGCCGACGTCCTGCGCTCCGGACTCGCGCCCGCGGCCCTGCTCGATCTGCTGACCGCGCTCGGCGCCCGGCGGCCCCTGCTGGTCTGCGTCGACGACATACACAGCTGGGATCCGCGCTCGCGGGCCGCGCTGACGTTCGCGGCCCGCCGGCTCACCCCCCGCGCCGCGGTCGCCGTCCTGCTCACCGCCACGGACGGCCGGGGCGGCGCCGAGGAACTCGCCGGACTGCCCGCACTCCGGCTCGGCCCCCTCGACCGGGCCGCCGCCGATGACCTGCTGACACATCTGACGGGCTGTCATATCGGTGCGGCGGTACGGGAGCAGCTACGACGCGAGGCGGCCGGAAACCCCCGGCTGCTGGTCTCGCTCGCCCACCACCTCACCCCGCAGCACCTCGCGGGACGGCAGCCGCTGCCGCACCCGCTGCCCGGCGGCGAAGACCTCCTCGACGCCTACGCGGCGCCGCTCGCCGCCCTGCCCGACGACACCCGCGCGCTGCTGCTGCTCGCCGCCGCGGCCGAGGAACACGAGCCGGAAGGGGCGGGCGCGGACACCGGCCTGCTGCTGCGCGCCGGGCGGCTGGCCGGGATCGGCCCCGGCCGGATCACCCCCGCCGAGAGCGCGGGGGTGCTGCGCGGCGCCGGCTCCCGCCTCCGCTTCACGCACCAGCTGACCCGCAGGGCCGTCTTGCGCACCGCCCCGCTCGGCCGCCGCCGCGCGGCGCACCGGCTGCTCGCCGCGGCCCTCGAAGGCCCCGACCACGCCCTGCCGAGACTGGTCCAGCGCGCGTGCGCCGCCGACGGATACGCCCCGGATCTCGCCGACGCGCTCGCCTTGGCGGCCGTCGCCCCCACCCCGCACACCGACCGGGCGGGGGCGCTGGCGCGGGCCGCCGCGCTCTCCCCGGACGAGACGCTGCGCGCCACCCGGTTCGCCGCCGCCGCCGAACACGCCTGGCTCGCCGGGGAGCCGGGCCGGGCGCGTGTCCTGCTCGCCCGGGTCCGCGCCGAACCCGCTCCGGGCCACGCGCACTACGTACGCGGACTCCTCGCCCTGCGCGACGGCCCCGCAGCCGACGCCGGGCAGGCCCTGCTCACCGCCGCCGCGCTGCTGGCGCCCCACGACACCGTACGGACCGTGCACGCCCTGCTCGGCGCGGCGGAGGCGGCCTGGGCCGCCGGGGACGCGCACGGCTGCCTCGACGCGATCACCCGCGTACCGGCGAGCCCGGACGATCCGGCGTTCGACCACTACCGCACCGGCATCCGCGCACTCCTCACCGGCCGGCCGGGGGAGGGCGAGGCGCTGCTGCGCGGGTACGCCGCCCGGGTGCTGGGGAGGAGCGCGGCCACCCGCCCCGGCGCGGGGACGGGCGGCGACCCCGCGCCCCTGCTGCGCGCCGGTATCGCCGCGCTCCTCCTCGGCGAGGTGGACCTCTCCTGCCGGGCGGGCGCGCGGGCGCTGGCCGCCGTACGGGCGCACGGCCCCGACGCGTCGCTCCCGCAGGCCCTGGAGCACCTCGCCTACGGCGAACTGCGGGCCGGCCGGCACGCGCGGGCCCGGGTGCACGCCCACGAGGGACTGGCCGCCGCCGACCGGCTCGGCCAGCGCAACGCCGCCGCCCACCTGCACGCCGTACTCGCCCTCGCCGCCTCCGTGGAGGGCGACGCGCGCACCTGCGCCGCCCACGCGGAAGCGGCACGGGCGGACGCGGGCCCGCACGGGCTGCTCCACGCGACGACCCTCGCGGACTGGGCCGTCGCACGCGCCGAACTGGCCGTCGGCCGCTCGGCCGAGGCCGCGACCCTCCTCGCGCCCCTGGTCGGCCCCGGCCCCCGGCCCGGCCACTTCGTCTCCCGGATGGCGCTCGTCCCGTGCTTCGTGGAAGCGGCGGCCCTGTCGGGCCGGGGCGCCGACGCACGCGCTGCGGTCGAGGCGTACGCGGCCTGGAGCGCCCGTACCGCCGACCCGCACGCCCCGGCCCATCTCGCGCGCTGCCGAGCCCTGCTGGCCCCGGACACCGAGGCGGCCGCACGGTACGAGGAGGCCCTCGCCCATCACGACCGCTCCGGCGGCGACTTCGAACGGGCCCGTACCCAACTCCTCTACGGCCACTGGCTGCGCCGTCGCCGCCGGCCCCGCGCGGCCCGCACCCCGCTGCGCGACGCCCTGGCCTCCTTCGAGCGGTGCGGCGCCCTCCTCTGGACCGACCGGGTACGCGGCGAACTGCGCGCCGCGGGCGAGCCGGCTCCCGCGCGCCCCGCGCACACCCCCGCCACGGCGGCCCCGCTGCTCCTGCTCACCCCGCAGCAGCAGCGCGTCGCCCGCTGCGTCGCCGAGGGAGCCACCAACCGTGAGGTCGCCCGCCGGCTCTCCGTCTCCACCCGTACCGTCGACCACCATCTGCGCAACGTCTTCGCCGCGCTGGGCGTGCGCTCACGCACCGAACTGGCCCGCCTGCTGGCCGGACCGGAACCGTGGTGACGACCGGAAGCCCGCGTCGACGCACACGCGTCCGTCCCGCCGCCGGATCACTCGAACCGGTGGTCCCGGAGGCGCCCGTACCCGTGCCGGTCAAGGGCACGGGTACGGGTACGGACAGGTGAGCGGAGAGGGGCGGGTGTCCGGGTACGGGTACGGCCGCGCCCCGGTCCGACGCCCTACGCGATGCCCAGCTTCGCGTCCCGGACCGCCGCGATCGCGGCCTCGTCGCCCTCCAGCCGCACATCCGCCACCGCCTGCCGCCCGAACGCGAACAGCAGCAGCTCGGCCGGTTCGCCGGTGACCGTCACCACCGGGGTGCCCCGGTGGGCGACCGTCGTCTGCCCGTCGGGGCGGCGCAGCACCAGCCCCACCGGGGACTTGCGGCCCATCATCCGGCCGCCCTTCTCCAGCCGCGCCCACAGCGTGTCCGAGAAGACCCGGTCCAGCTCACGCGGCGTCCAGCCGGGCCGCGCCCGGCGCACGTCCTCGGCGTGGATGTAGAACTCCACCGTGTTCGCCGCCTCGTCCAGCTGCTTGATGCCGAACGGGGACATCTTCGGAGGTCCCGTACGGATCAGCTGGATCAGCTCCTCGTACGGCTTCGCCACGAACTCGGCCTGCACCCGCTCCAGCCGGCCCCGCAGGGCGGGCAGCAGCGTCCCGCCCGCCGCGTCGGGGCGCCGCTCGCGCAGCACCACATGGGCCGCGAGATCCCGCGCGAGCCAGCCGTCACAGAGCGTCGGCGCGTCGGGACCCACCGCCTCCAACAGGTCGGCGAGCAGAAGTCGTTCACGCTTGGCATGGGTCGACATGGGCCCCAGCCTACGGCGCCCGCACCCCGTCCGCCCAGTGGACCGCGCCCCGGCGCGGGCGCCGGGCGCGGCACAATGTCCGTATGACCACCGGACTCGACCCCGCCATCGCCGCCCGGCTCAAGCGCAGCGCCGACGGACTGCTCCCCGCCATCGCCCAGCAGTACGACACCGGCGAAGTACTGATGCTCGGCTGGATGGACGACGAGGCCCTGCACCGCACCCTGACCACCGGCCGCTGCACCTACTGGTCGCGCAGCCGCGGCGAGTACTGGGTCAAGGGCGACACCTCCGGTCATGTCCAGCACGTCAAGTCCGTCGCCCTGGACTGCGACGCCGACACGGTGCTCGTCCAGGTCGACCAGGTCGGCGCCGCCTGCCACACCGGGACCCGGACCTGCTTCGACGCCGACGTGCTGCTCCTCGCACCCGCCGCCGGGCAGTAGGGTCAGCCGCCATGGATCTTGAGACCTTCCGCGAGCTGGCGGCGGACCGCCGTGTCATCCCCGTCAGCCGGCGCCTCCTCGCCGACGGGGACACCCCGGTCGGCCTGTACCGCAAGCTCGCGGCCGAGCGCCCCGGGACATTCCTGCTGGAGTCCGCGGAGAACGGCCGCTCCTGGTCCCGCTACTCCTTCGTCGGGGTACGGTCGGCCGCCACCCTCACCGAGCGCGAGGGCTCCACCCACTGGCTGGGCACCCCGCCGGTCGGCGTGCCCACCGACGGCGATCCGCTGGCCGCCCTGCGCGCCACCGTGGAGGCCCTGCACACCCCCCGCGACCTCGCCCCCGGCCTGCCGCCCTTCACCGGCGGCATGGTCGGCTACCTCGGCTACGACATCGTGCGGCGGCTGGAGAAGGTCGGCGACCACGCGCGCGACGACCTGCGCATCCCCGAGCTGACCATGCTGCTCACCTCGGACCTCGCCGTACTCGACCACTGGGACGGCTCGGTCCTGCTCATCGCCAACGCGATCAACCACAACGACCTCGACACCGGGGTCGACGAGGCGTACGCCGACGCCGTGGCCCGCCTCGACGCGATGGCCGCCGACCTCGCCGCGCCGGTCCACACCGCGCCCACCGCGCTGCCCGCCTCCGCGCTGCCCGAGTACACCGCGCTGTGGGGCGGCGCCGCGTACCAAGGCGCCGTGGAGGACATCAAGGAGCGGATCAGGGCGGGCGAGGCGTTCCAGGTCGTGCCCTCGCAGCGCTTCGAGACCCCCGTGACCGCGAGCGCGCTCGACGTCTACCGGGTGCTGCGGGCCACCAACCCCTCGCCGTACATGTACCTCTTCCGCTTCGACGGCTTCGACGTCGTGGGCTCCAGCCCGGAGGCGCTGGTCAAGGTCGAGGACGGGCGGGCCATGGTGCACCCGATCGCCGGCACCCGGCACCGGGGCGCCACGCCCCAGGAGGACCAGGCGCTCGCCGACGAACTCCTCGCCGACCCCAAGGAGCGCGCCGAGCACCTGATGCTGGTCGACCTCGGCCGCAACGACCTGGGCCGCGTCTGCGAGCCCGGCAGCGTCGAAGTGGTCGACTTCATGTCCGTCGAGCGCTACTCGCACGTCATGCACATCGTGTCGACGGTGACGGGCAAGGTCGCCGAGGGCCGCTCCGCCTTCGACGTCCTGACCGCCTGCTTCCCGGCGGGCACGCTCTCCGGAGCGCCCAAGCCACGCGCCCTCCAGATCATCGACGAGCTGGAACCGACCAGGCGGGGGCTGTACGGCGGCTGCGTCGGCTATCTCGACTTCGCGGGCGACTCGGACACCGCCATCGCCATCCGCACCGCCCTGCTGCGCGACGGCACCGCGTATGTGCAGGCGGGAGCGGGGGTCGTCGCCGACTCCGACCCGGTCTCCGAGGACACCGAGTGCCGGAACAAGGCGGCGGCGGTGCTGCGGGCCGTCCACACCGCGAACCGCCTCCAGGACGCCTGACGCCCCGGCGCCGCCCCGCCCGGCGCCCGGCCGCCGCCGGGTGTCGGGAGCCCGCCTTCCCGCGCGCACCGGGGCGTAAGGGATAGTGGGGTGCGTGAGTGCCGTACCCGTACCCCAGCCCCGTGCCGCCGGTCCGGCGGCCACCTCCACCCCCTCCTCCGCCGCGCGGGCGAACCGTGACGGCGACGGCGACGGCGGCGGCTCCGGCGGCCGCCGCGCTCTCGCCGCCGCCCTGCTGCTCGGTGCCGCCGGCGCCGCCGTGGTGCTGATCGCCTCCGGTCAGAACTGGGCCGGCGGCACGGCGGCCGTCGGCGGCGGCTCCGTACCGCTCGACGCCGACGGCCGTGACATCACCGGCGTCCCGGCCGCCCTCGCCGTCGTCGGTCTCGCCGCGCTCGTCGCCGTCTTCGCCGTACGCGGCGCCGGCCGCCTCCTGGTCTCCGCACTGCTCGCGCTGAGCGGCGCGGGCGCCGCGCTGGCCGCGTTCCTCGGCGCCGCCGACCGCTCCGCGCTGGACGACATGGCGGCGAGGACCACCGGTGACACCGCCGCCACCGTCCACGCGCTGTCCCACACGGCCTGGCCCTATGTGACCGCCGCCGGCAGCGTCCTGATCCTGCTCGCGGGGCTGCTCGCCCTGGTCTACGGCAGGAAGTGGCCCGGCATGTCCGGCCGTTACGAGCGCCCCGGCGCCGGGGCCGCGGGTGCCGCCACCGGCCCGGCCGCCCGGGGCCGCGCCGCCCGCAGGACGCCCGTCGTCGACCCCGACCGCCCCGAGGATCTCTGGAAGGCCCTGGACCGGGGCGAGGACCCGACACGCGAGAGCTGATTCACACCCACCCCCCGGCCCGTTCCGCCACCCCCATGCGGGACAATGTCGGTGAGCGTCCGAGTCACCCAGTCCGACTCACCCAGCGCGACAGCAACGAGGAGCAACTCATGGCGGGCAGCAGCCACGGACACACCCCGGCGGCCTGGACCGGTGTCTTCATCGCCTTCATCGGCTTCGGCATCTCGGGTGTCGGCATGGTGGCGGTGAACCTGGTCGCGTTCTGGGGCGGACTCGTCGTGATACTGCTCGGCGGAGTCGTCGGCCTGGCGATGCGCGCCGCCGGCCTGGGCCAGCCCAAGGAGTCGGAGGAGCTGGTCCGCGCCAGGGCCGCCGCCGCCAACAAGCAGGTGAACATGCGCTCCGAGGACATCAAGGCCGCGTTCCTGGCCCGCGCCGAGTCCGCGCACACGGCGCGGCACGACTCCGCGCAGCCGGCCGGCCTGGAGACCCAGACCGCCTGACCGGTCCGACCCGCCGTCGAGACGCAGCCCGGTGCGACCGGGCTGCGTCTTTCCGTTCCAGCAGCGACAATCACCGGGTGGACGACGCGATGACCGACCTCGGGCCCGACCCGGCGGCGCGGGGGGCCACGGCACCCGGTGGCGACCGGCCGCCGTGGCCCCCCGGACCCCGGCAGCCCCCGCGGGCCCGCCGGGCCCCCGGGGCGCCGCGCGGGCTGCTGCCGCCGCTGGCCACCCTCGCCGCGATCGGCGCGGCCTTCACCTACGTCGGCCTGGTCGACCCGAACGAGTCAGGCCACTACCCGGTCTGCCCGCTGTACGCCCTCACCGGCCTCTACTGCCCCGGCTGCGGCGGACTGCGCAGCGCCCACGCCGTCGCCCACGGCGATCTGGTCACCGCCCTCGGCGCCAACGCGGTGGCGGTCGCCGGTTACGCGGTCTTCGCCGTCGGATGGCTGGTGTGGCTGGTGCGCGCCCGCAAGGGGCTTCCCGCCCCGCTGCCCCGGCGGCCGGTCCACTGGTGGGCGATCGGCGCGGTGTTCCTGGTCTTCACCGTGGTCAGGAACCTGCCCTTCGGCAGCTGGCTCGCCCCCTGAAACCCCTGTCCCGCCCGGCGGAACAGGCCCGGGCGGGCCCCGGCGGTGACATGCCCGGTCATCCGGATGCGGTTCATCCGTCCCGTTCCGGCTAGCATCGATATGGCTGATCCGGATCCACCTGGTCACCGGCTGGACCGGACGGCGACCGTGTCCGCAGTGCCAACGAAAGGGGGGCCGCTCGCGTGAGTGTGCTCGACGAGATCATCGACGGCGTACGCGCCGACCTCGCAGAGCGGCAGGCGCGCGTGGGCCTTGACGAGCTGAAGGAGCGCGCCGCCAGGGCGCCCCAGGCCAAGGACGGTGCCGCCGCGCTGCGTGGCGAGGGCGTCCAGGTGATCTGCGAGGTCAAGCGCTCCAGCCCGTCCAAGGGCGCGCTCGCCGCGATCGCCGACCCGGCCGCCCTCGCCGCCGACTACGAGGCGGGCGGCGCGGCCGTCATCTCCGTACTCACGGAGGAGCGCCGCTTCGGCGGCTCGCTGGCCGACCTGGACGCCGTACGGGCCAAGGTCGACATCCCCGTGCTGCGCAAGGACTTCGTCGTCACCTCCTACCAGCTGTGGGAGGCGCGGGCGCACGGCGCCGACGTCGTCCTGCTGATCGTCGCCGCGCTCGACCAGGAGGCCCTGGTGTCGCTGATCGAGCGGGCCGGGTCCATCGGGCTCACCCCGCTCGTCGAGGTGCACGACGAGGACGAGGCCGAGCGCGCGGTGGACGCCGGAGCGAAGATCATCGGGGTGAACGCCCGCGACCTGAAGACCCTCAAGGTCGACCGTTCCACCTTCGAGCGGGTCGCCCCCGAGATCCCGGACCACATCGTCAAGATCGCCGAGTCCGGTGTGCGCGGGCCGCACGACCTGATCGCCTACGCCAACGCCGGCGCCGACGCGGTGCTCGTCGGCGAGTCGCTCGTCACCGGCCGCGACCCGAGGACGGCCGTCGCCGATCTCGTCGCAGCCGGCGCCCACCCGGCGCTGCGCCACGGGAGGGACTGACCCCTCCCATGGGTATCGCCCGTCCCGTTCTCGCCCTTCACCGGCCGCCGCACGGCGCCCTGGCGCGTGGCTGCCGCCCGCGCGGGTGCCGGGCCCCGGCACGGCGGGTGCGCGGGCGGCGGGTGCGGTACGTGATCGGGGACGAGCCCGGTCAGGTCAACGGGATGCGATGGCGCGGGTAGCCGCGTCCTGAAACGGCTCACCCCCGTCCGCACGGCCCGGTGCCGCACGGCGCCGCCCGTACGGTCCGCCGCTGTACGGTCCGCCGCCGTGCGAGCCCTGTCCGTACGGCGGATGGGCGCGGGGCGGCCCGCCCAGGACGCATACGGTGCTCTCCGTCCGTCGCTTCCCGAGGAGTTCCCGCGTGTCTTCCGAGTTCTTCATCCCCGACCCCGAGGGTCGGATCCCGAGCGCCGAGGGGTACTTCGGCGCCTTCGGCGGCAAGTTCATCCCCGAGGCGCTCGTCGCCGCGGTCGACGAGGTGGCCGTCGAGTACGAGAAGGCGAAAAGCGACCCCGCCTTCGCCGCCGAGCTGAACGGCCTGCTGGCCGACTACACCGGCCGGCCCAGCGCGCTCACCGAGGTGCGGCGCTTCGCCGAACACGCCGGGGGCGCCCGGCTGTTCCTCAAGCGCGAGGACCTCAACCACACCGGCTCGCACAAGATCAACAACGTGCTGGGCCAGGCGCTGCTCACCAAGCGGATGGGCAAGACCCGCGTCATCGCCGAGACCGGCGCGGGCCAGCACGGGGTCGCCACCGCCACCGCCTGCGCGCTGTTCGGCCTCGAATGCACCATCTACATGGGCGAGATCGACACCCAGCGCCAGGCCCTGAACGTGGCCAGGATGCGGATGCTCGGCGCCGAGGTCGTGCCCGTCACCTCCGGCAGCCGGACCCTGAAGGACGCCATCAACGAGGCGTTCCGCGACTGGGTCGCCAATGTGGACCGTACGCACTACCTGTTCGGCACGGTCGCCGGACCGCACCCCTTCCCGGCCATGGTCCGCGACTTCCACCGCGTCATCGGCGTGGAGGCCAGGCGGCAGATCCTGGAGCGCGCGGGCCGGCTCCCCGACGCCGCCGTGGCGTGCGTGGGCGGCGGGTCCAACGCGATCGGCCTCTTCCACGCCTTCATCCCCGACGCGGACGTCCGGCTGGTGGGCTGCGAACCGGCCGGGCACGGCATCGAGAGCGGTGAGCACGCCGCCACGCTCAGCGCGGGCGAGCCCGGCATCCTGCACGGGTCGCGTTCCTACGTCCTCCAGGACGAGGAGGGCCAGATCACCGAGCCGTACTCGATCTCGGCCGGGCTCGACTACCCGGGCATCGGCCCCGAGCACGCCTATCTCAAGGACAGCGGACGCGGCGAGTACCGGGCGGTGACCGACGACGACGCGATGGAGGCGCTGCTGCTGCTCTCGCGCACCGAGGGCATCATCCCGGCCATCGAGAGCGCGCACGCGCTGGCCGGGGCGCTGGAGGTGGGACGCGAGCTGGGCGAGGACGGCCTGATCGTGGTCAACCTCTCCGGGCGCGGCGACAAGGACATGGACACGGCCGCCCGCTACTTCGGGCTGTACGACGGGGAGGGCACCAAGTGAGCGGGAACAAGCGGCTGCTGAGCGACACCCTCGCCGCGGCGAAGGCGGAGGACCGGGCCGCGCTGATCGCCTACCTGCCGGCCGGCTTCCCGACCGTGGACGGCGGCATCGCGGCGGTCAAGGCGGTCTTCGAGGGCGGCGCCGACATCGTCGAGGTCGGGCTCCCGCACAGCGACCCGGTGCTCGACGGGCCGGTCATCCAGACCGCCGACGACATCGCGCTGCGCGGCGGGGTCCGGATCGCCGACGTGATGCGCACGGTCCGGGAGGCGTACGAGGCGACCGGCAGGCCGGTGCTGGTCATGACGTACTGGAACCCGGTCGACCGGTACGGCGTCGAGCGCTTCACCGCCGAGCTGGCGGCGGCGGGCGGCGCCGGGTGCATCCTGCCCGACCTGCCCGTCCAGGAGTCCGCCCTGTGGCGTGAGCACGCCGAGCGGCACGGTCTGGCGACCGTCTTCGTGGTGGCGCCGAGCAGCCGGGACGAGCGGCTGGCGAAGATCACCGCCGCGGGCAGCGGCTTCGTCTACGCGGCGTCGCTGATGGGCGTCACCGGGACCCGCACCTCGGTGGGCCTGGAGGCGCGGACGCTGGTGGAGCGGACCCGTACGACCACGGAACTGCCGGTCTGTGTCGGGCTCGGTGTCTCCACGGCGGAGCACGCCGCCGAGGTCGCCGGATTCGCCGACGGAGTGATCGTCGGCTCGGCGTTCGTGAAGCGGATGCTGGAAGCGCCCGACGAGGCAGCGGGCCTGGACGCGGTGCGTGAGCTGGCGGGCGAGCTGGCCGCGGGCGTTCGCAAGCGCTGACGGACGCGGGGTCGCCCGCGTCATCCGTACGGGTGGAACTGGAGCCGGGGAGGTGCGTACGTGCCTCCCCGGTTCGTTGCTGTGGGCGTGAGCGAGAAGAACCGTGAGGCAAAGCGGAGCGCGAGAGAGCGGCTCCAGCAGGAACGTACGGAGCACGAGGCGCGCGAGAAGCGCAAGCGCGGCCTGATCGTGGCGGCGTCGGCGGTCGGCGTGCTGGCCCTGGCCGGCGCGATCGGGCTGCTCGCCGTGAACGTGGGCAAGCACAAGGACAACGGCGGCGCGGCCGGACCGGTGAGCGCGCCCTCGGGGGTGAACGGCAAGGGCGACCCGGCGATCCCCGTGGGCGCCACGGACGCGCCGTCCACCCTCACGGTGTGGGAGGACTTCCGCTGCCCGGCCTGCGCCCAGTTCGAGAACGCGTTCCGGCCGGTGATCCACGAGCTGGAGAAGGCGGGACAGCTCAAGGTCGAGTACCACCTCGCGACGATCATCGACGGCAACATGGGCGGTACGGGATCGCTGCGCGCCGCCAACGCCGCCGCCTGCGCCCAGGACGTCGGCAAGTTCGCGCAGTACCACGACGTGCTGTTCGAGAACCAGCCGGTGGAGACGGACGACGCGTTCGCGCGCAACAGCCGGCTGCTGGAGCTGGCGGGCAAGGTGGACGGCCTGGAGTCCGCGCCCGGGTTCCGCAGCTGCGTGGCGGACGGCGCGCACGACAAATGGGTGGAGAAGTCCTCGGAGGCGTTCCGCACCGGCGGATTCAACGGGACGCCGACCGTGCTGCTCAACGGGGAGGCGGTGTTCCCGAAGAAGGGCGAGGAGAACATCACACCCGACAAGCTGCGCACCTGGGTGACCGAGGCGAACAAGGGCAAGAAGGCGGGCAGCGAGACCCCGTCGG
This sequence comes from Streptomyces sp. NPDC012835, assembly GCF_042900885.1. Lineage (NCBI taxonomy): Bacteria > Bacillati > Actinomycetota > Actinomycetes > Kitasatosporales > Streptomycetaceae > Streptomyces > Streptomyces sp. NPDC012835. The sequence goes on along the minus strand of NZ_JBIBBW010000002.1, from coordinate 244,592 downwards.
CGCCCGGCTCCGCCCCTGCCTCCGAGTCCGCTTCGGCCCCGTCGTCCGAGCCCGCCGCGACGACCCCGGAGGGTACGCCCCCGGCCTGATTCCGCCGCACCCGGTACACGAAAATCCGCCGGGCGGGTTGCCGTGGGCCCCGCCCGGCACTGTAGCGTCGGTTCCGCTATGGACCTTGCCTACATTCCGAGCCCGTCGACCGGAGTGCTCCACCTCGGACCACTTCCGCTGCGCGGCTACGCGTTCTCCATTCTCGTCGGGCTGTTCGTGGCCCTCTGGATCGTCAACCGCCGCTGGGTCGCCCGGGGCGGCAAACCCGGCACGACCACGGACATCGCCGTATGGGCCGTGCCGTTCGGTCTGGTGGGCGGTCGGCTCTACCATGTCATCACCGACTACGAGCTGTACTTCGGCGAGGGCCGCGACTGGGTCAACGCCTTCAAGATCTGGGAGGGCGGCCTCGGAATCTGGGGCGCGGTGGCGCTGGGCGCCGTGGGCGCCTGGATCGGCTGCCGCCGCCGGGGTATCGCCCTGCCGCCCTACGCGGACGCGCTGGCACCGGCCCTCGCGGTGGCGCAGGCGTTCGGCCGCTGGGGGAACTGGTTCAACCAGGAGCTGTACGGCAAGGCCACCGATGTGCCCTGGGCGCTGAAGATCAGCGCGGGCCCGAACCGGGAAGCGGGCCTCTACCACCCGACCTTCCTCTACGAGTCGCTGTGGTGCCTGGGTGTCGCGGCGCTGGTGATCTGGGCCGACCGCCGCTTCCGGCTCGGGCACGGGCGCGCCTTCGCCCTCTATGTGGCCGCGTACTGCGTCGGACGGTCCTGGATCGAATACCTGCGGGTGGACGAGGCGCACCACGTCCTCGGCCTGCGGCTCAACGTGTGGACCGCGATCATCGTCTTCACGCTCGCCGTCGTGTACTTCGTGATCTCCGCGATCAAGCGGCCCGGGCGCGAGGAGACGGTCGAACCGGAAGGGCCGGACGGAGAGGCGGGGCCGGCCGACGACGCGGACTCCAAGGCGGAATCGGCCGGGGAGAAGGCTTCCGCCGGAGAGAAGGCTTCCCCCGACGAGAAGGCCGAGGACAAGGCCGAGAAGAAGGACACGGGCGCGGACGCGGGCCTCGCGAAGGAACCGCTCTCCGGCACGGCCAAGGAGAGCAGCCCTTAGCCCCTCTCCGGAACTCTTCGCACTCCGCGTGGGACGCGGTCTTCCCCGGCCCGGGGGCGTGGCGCCGAGCGCCGCGCCCCCGGGCCGTCCCCGTTCGGCCGCCGCTCGTCCCGGCGGGAGGCACACGGTCACGCACGGTGGGCCAGCGTCAGCGTCCGCCGGGCCGCCGCCACGATCGCCGCGTCCACGAACCGGCCGTCGACCAGCGCCTGCGCCCCCGCGTCCCGCGCCGCCGCCTCCACGATCTCCCGGGCCGAGGCCACCTCCTGGACGGTGGGCCGGTACGCCTCCTCGATCACCGGCAGCTGCGCCGGATGGATCGCCGCCCGCCCCAGCATCCCCAGCGCCCGGCCGTGCCGGCAGGACGCCGCCAGCCCCGCCAGATCCCGCACGTCGGGGAAGACCGACTGGGCCGGGGGCGCCAGCCCCGCCGCGCGTGCCGCGATCACGGCCCGGCCGCGCGACCAGTCCAGGCCCGCGTCCTCCCGTACCCCCAGATCCGCGCGGAGGTCCGCCTCGCCCAGGGCGATGCCCCGCACCGAGGGATGCGCGGAGGCGATCGCGTAGGCGTGCTCCACGGCGAGAGCCGATTCGAGCAGCGCGTACAGATCCGTGCCGGGGGCGCGCGCCGCCACGGCGTGCACGGCCGCGGCATGGGCGATCTTCGGCAGCCGCAGCCCGGACAGACCGGGCAGCCCCGTCACATACGGCAGATCCGCCTGGTCGGCGATCCGCACATGGACCGGTGTGCCGTGCGCGCACGACAGGAACTCGGCCGTGGCGTCACGCGCGTACGCCCTGCGTTCGGGGGCGACCGCGTCCTCCAGGTCCACGATCACCACATCCGCGCCGCCCGCCACCGCCTTCGCCATCATCGCGGGCCGGTCCCCAGGGACGTACAGCCAGGTCAGCGGGGTGGGAGCGAGAGGCGGGACGGGCGCGGTCACAGCGCGCCCCGCTCGCGCAGCGCGGCGATCTCGGCGCCGGTCAGACCCAGCTCGGTCAGCACGGCGTCGGTGTCCGCGCCGTGCGGGCGGCCCGCCCAGCGGATCGCACCGGGGGTCTCGGAGAGCCGGAAGAGGACGTTCTGCATCCGCAGCGGCCCCAGCTCCGGATCGGGGACCTCGGTGACGGTGCCGAGCGCCCGGTACTGCGGGTCCGCCATCACATCCCGGATGTCCTGGACGGGCGCGATCGCCGCCTCGGCCTTCTCGAAGGCGGCCAGCACGTCGGCCGCGCCGCGCCGGGCGATCCAGCCGCCGACCGCCTCGTCCAGCGTGTCCGCGTGCTCGGCGCGCCCGCCGCCGGTGGCGAACCAGGGCTCCTCGGCCAGCTCCGGGCGGCCCACCAGCCGCATCACCCGCTCGGCCACCGACTGCGCGGAGGTGGACACCGCGAGCCACGCGCCGTCGGCGCTCCGGTAGGTGTTGCGCGGGGCGTTGTTGCGGGACCGGTTGCCGGTGCGGGGCTGGACGTAGCCGAGCTGGTCGTACCAGAGCGGCTGCGGGCCCAGGACGGTCAGGATCGGCTCGATGATCGCCAGATCCACCACCTGGCCACGCCCCGTCGCTCCCCGTCCGGCCAGCGCCGTCAGCACCGCGTACGCCGTGGCCAGCGCGGCGATCGAGTCGGCGAGACCGAAGGGCGGCAGCGTGGGCGGCCCGTCGGTCTCGCCGGTGACGGCCGCGAAACCGCTCATCGCCTCGGCGAGCGTGCCGAAGCACGGGCGGTCGGAGTACGGCCCGAACTGGCCGAAGCCCGTCACCCGCGCCAGCACCAGCCTGGGGTTGACCGCGGACAGCTCGTCCCACCCCAGCCCCCATCTCTCCAGGGTGCCGGGGCGGAAGTTCTCGACGATCACATCGGCGTCGGCGGCGAGCCGCAGCAGTACGTCCCGGCCGTCCGGGGTGGACAGGTCCAGGGTGACGGTGCGCTTGTTGCGGCCGAGCAGCTTCCACCACAGACCGATGCCGTCCTTGGCCGGGCCGTGGCCGCGGGACGGATCGGGGCGCGACGGGTGCTCGATCTTGATGACATCGGCGCCGAAGTCACCGAGCAGGGTGGCGGCCAGCGGACCGGCGAAGAGCGTCGCCACGTCGAGGACGCGCAGCCCGGAGAGCGGCGGGAGCGGCCGGGCCCCGGCGCGGGCGCCGGTGTCGGTCCCGGGAGCGGTACCGGGGTCGGTGCGGGGAGCTGCGCCGGGAGCGGACATTCACGCCTCGATCTCTGTGCGGTACGGCATGGACGTGGACGCCCCGGGGCGCTGGACGCAGAGCGCGGCCGCCGCCGACGCCCGGCCCATGGCGTCGGTCATCGGACGGCCCTCCCCGAGGGCCACGGCCAGCACGCCCACGAAGGTGTCCCCGGCGGCGGTGGTGTCGACGGCCCTGACCCTCGGCGCGGGCACGGTGACGGGTTCGGCGCCCCGCGCCGCGTACAGGCTGCCCGCCGCGCCGAGCGTCACGACGACCTCCGGCACCTGCCGCAGCAGCGCCTCGGCCGACATCCGGACATCGGCGATCCCGGTGAGCGTGGCCGCTTCGTGTTCGTTGGGCACGAGCAGATCGACGGCGCCGAGGAGTTCGGGCGGGAGCGGCTGGGCGGGGGAGGGGGTGAGGACCGTGCGTACGGAGTGCCGGCGCGCGGCCAGCGCACCGGCCAGTACGGCGTCCAGCGGGAGTTCGAGCTGGAGGAGCAGGGCCGAGGCGGTCGCGATGACGCTCTCCTCGCCGGGCGCCAGATGGGTGACGGTCCCGTTCGCGCCGGGGATGACCACGATCGCGTTGGCGCCCTCGTCGTCCACGACGACATGGGCGGTGCCCGAGGGCCCTTCCGCCGTGCGCAGCAGGTCCGTGTCGACACCGGACGCTTCGAGGGTGTGCCGCAGCAGCGCCCCGTACTCGTCGTCGCCGACCGCGCCGATCATCGCGACCTCGCCGCCCGCGCGGGCGGCGGCGATCGCCTGGTTGGCGCCCTTGCCGCCGGGGACGGTGCGGAACGCGCGGCCGGTGACGGTCTCACCGAGCCGGGGGGCGCGCGCCGCGTACGCCACGAGATCCATGTTGGTGCTGCCCAGCACCACGATGCCGGTCATGTGCGGGGTGCCTCCTGGCGGGTGGGTGTGCGGGGGCGGGTGAGCGCGCGGGTCAGCTCCGCGAGGGCGTCGAAGCCGATGCCGTCGAGGACGGTGCCGTCCTGGCCGGGGCCGCCGAAGCCGGTGACGGACGTGGCGAGGCGGTTCTTGAGCGGCGCCGTCCAGCGCTCCGGCAGCCGGGCCGGGTGCCCGGTCAGCAGTCCGGCCACGGACCCGGCCGTGGCGCCGTTCGAGTCGGTGTCCCAGCCGCCGGACACCGCGCGGCAGATGGAGCCGTCGAACTCGCCGTCCGCGTGGGTGAGCGCGGCGGCCAGGAGCGCGGCGTTGGGGACGGCGTGCACCCAGTGGTAGTGGCCGTAGGCTGCGTGCAGCCGGTCGGCCACCGTCGCGAAGTCCCGCTCCGCGCGGGCGGTCCCGATCCCGACCCGTACCGCCTCCGCCAGCCGGGAGCCCGGCGGTACGACGCGGAGCCCGGTGCGCAGGCAGGCGTGGACGTCCTCGGCGCCGGCCGCCGCCGCGATGACCGCCGCCACGAACATCGCCGCGTACACCCCGTTGCCGGTGTGGCTGAGCGTCGCGTCCCGGTACGCCTGCTCGGCGGCGGCCCCGGGGTCGCCCGGGTGGCTCCAGCCGTGCACGTCGGCCCGGATGGCGGCGCCGATCCACTCGCGGAACGGGTTGTGGTGGCGGGCGGTGTGCGGCGGCTCGATCCCGCCGAGCAGATTGCGGTAGGCGATCCGCTCGGCGGTGAACGTACGCCCGGCCGGGAGCGTGTCCAGCCAGACCGAGGCGACCTGCGCGGTGGTGAAGTCCCGGCCGTGGCGCCGCAGGAGGAGCAGATTGAGCAGCGGGTAGTCGAGGTCGTCGTCCTCCGGCATCCCGTCGATGTTCTCGGCGAGCGAGTTCGGCGCCGACCTGCGGTTCCACGGATGGGCGGCGGCCAGTTCGGCGGGCAGGCCCCGGGCGGTGAACCAGGTGTGCAGCGGCCAGTTGCCGGTGGCGCGGGCGAGCGCGCGGATTCCGGCCAGGGGCAGCTTCTCGACGGGCCGGCCGAGCAGGCAGCCGACCGCGCGGCCGAGCCAGGCCGACTCCAACTGGTGCGCGGAGAAGACGAATCGGTGCGGCGAGGGGGCGGGCCAGGACAGACAGGCGGCGCGGATCGCGGACAGCTCCGCCGGCTCACGCGCGGCCAGTGGGCCGGGCAGCCGGTCCAGTTCGTCCAGCAGCTCGACCGCGAGTGCGCGTAGCCGGGGCGGGGCCGGATCGGGCGACGCGCCCGCGCGCACCGGGGCGGGGAGGCCGCCCGCGCGCTGCCAGCGGCGCGCGAACCCCGCCGCGTCCCGGCCGTCCTCCGTCGCCTGGCGCAGCTCGTGGCCGAGCAGATCCTCGGGCTGCACCCAGGTCAGCCGCCGGCCCGTCATCGCGGACCGCCGCACTGAGCTGTCGTCAGATGATCCTGGTATCCGTTCAGTTCGGCGAACAGCGACTCGTGCGCGCGGCGCCGCTGAGTGTCGCGCCGGAAGATCTCGTACGCCACCCCGGTCAACGCCCGTGCCGGGGAGCGCAGATCGGTCGCGCTCGCCTCGGCCACCCGCTCCGACCACTCCACCGGGACCGCGCGCTCGCCGCCCAGGGCGCCGGCGAGCGCGCCGCCCATCGTGGCGATCGAGTCGCAGTCCCGGCCGTAGTTGACGCAGCCGAGCACCGTACGTCGGTAGTCGCCCTCGGCGATCAGCAACATGCCCAGCGCGATGGGCAGTTCCTCGATGGAGTGCAGCCGGGAGGGTCGGCGGGCGCCCAGCGACGGGGCACGGTAGTGCGGCCCGACCGTGTCGTACGGCGCGACCGCCTCCCGCAGTCCGCGCAGCGCCGACTCCGTGCAGCGGTGCCGCGCCGCCACCTCGCACACCGCCTCGACGGCGGCGCGCGTACCGTCCTTCGCGAGGGCCAGGGCACACTCCACGACGGACGACGGCGTGGCGCCCGGCCGGCAGGCGGCGGCCACCGCCGCCGCGAACACCCCGGCCGCCTCCCGCCCGTACGACGACTGATGGGCGCCCGCCACATCGACCGCCTCGGCGTAAGCGGCCTCCGGATGCGCCGCGTTGACCAGGCCGACCGGCGCCATGTACATCGCGGCCCCGCAGTTGACGATGTTGCCGCTGCCGGCCTCGCGCGGGTCGACATGGCCGTAGTGCACCCGGGCGACCAGCCACTTCTCGGCGAGGAAGATCCGGTGCAGCGGCAGCGCCTCGGCCTCCAGTTCGGGAATCCAGCGCGGCGTGGAGATCAGGTCGGGCACGAGATGGTCCGCGACCGCGTACGCGTCGAGGTGGTCGCGGACCTTCTCGTACACCCGGATCAGCGCGTGGGTCATCAGGGTGTCGTCGGTGATGTGGCCGTCGCCCTTGTGGTACGGGGCGAGCGGGCGGGCGGTGCGCCAGTCCTCGTTCCACGGGCCGACGATGCCGGTGACCCGCCCGCCGTGGCGCTCCACGATCTGTTCGGGGGAGTACCCCTCGACCGGGCCGCCGAGCGCGTCACCGACGGCCGCGCCGACCAGGGCGCCGGTGACGCGGTCGGCGAGGCGGAGCGCCGGGCCGGCGTCGGGGCCGGGGCCCGGGGGAGTGCGACGTGCGTCAGGAGGATCGGCTGCCGGAGCCTGAAGGGGCGTCATGTCGGAATTGTCCACCCGGAGCGGCCGGTTCCGTGGCTGCCAGCAGCCCGGCGAGTTCCACCAGGTCCGTCCCCGCGAGCCGGGGCAGCGCACACCCCGCCAGGGTGCGGCAGGTCTCGCGCCAGGCGGCGGGCACGCTGTCGCCGCCACCGAGCGCGCCGGTCAGGGCGCCGGCCAGGGCGGGCGCGGAGTCCGCGACCCGGGACAGGCAGGCGGCGGCGGGCACCGCGCCGCTGACCCGGCCCCGGGCCGCCAGGGTCAGCGCGAGGGCGACCGGTACGGTCTCGGCCGCCGCGATGCCGTAGCTGTAGACGTGGTCCACGATCTGGTGCTCCAGCAGCGGGACCAGGGCGAAGGCGCCGTCGGGCTCCGGGGCGAAGTCGTACGCCGTCTTGACGGCGTGCCGGGCGTTGCGGCCGATCTCCGTGGTCGCCGGGAGCTGGGCGAGCGCCGCTTCGACGGCCGCCCCGGCGTCCGCTCCGCCGAGCGCGCTCGCGACGGCCGCGGCCATGGCGCGCGCGCCGTGCACGCCGTCGCCGTCCTGCGTGTACCGGGCGTCGAACTCCGCGAGGTCGGCGGCGGCGCCCGGATCACCGGGGTGGACGACGGCGAGCACGACGGCCCGCACGCAGGCGGCGTCGTCGAAGTAGTGCGGGTTGTCGTGACCGGTGGCGGGCGGACGCAGCCCGGTGGCCAGATTCCCGAGCCCCGCGCGCACCGAGATCCTGGCCCGCAGCGGCGGTACGGCGGACTCCACCTCGGGCGCCCGGTCGGCCGCCGCGCCGATCTCGGCGGCGAGCGCGCTCCAGCCGAGGTCGACGGCGGCGCGTACCGCCCGGTCGGGACCGTACCGGCGAAGCCGGGCCCCGTCGGCGGCCAGCACCGATCCGGCGGTGAAGGCGGCCCACTCGGCGTCGTCGGACGGTCCGAGCCTGAGCGGCTCGGGCGGCTGGTTGAGCGCGATGGGGACGGGCAGTGTGGTGGTCGCGTTCTGTTCGGCGAAGGTGTCCAGCTCCCGGGTGAGCCGTCTGGTCCACTCGGGCATCCGCGCCGCCCGGTGCCGCGCGGCGGGCCATCCGGCGGCGTCCCCGGCGGCGAGCCCGAGCAGCAGCCCCTCGATCCGCTGACGCGGGGACGGGGCGCCGGGCCCGTACCCGCTTCGCCGGATCCGCCCGGGTCCTTCGTCGCGTTCCGTGGTCATGACACCGCCGTCCCGTCGTCGTGCTTCCCGGCCTTCCCGGCCTTCCCGTCCCGGTCCCCGGCCCCGGTCCCGGCCTCGTCCGGGGTGAGCAGGTCCGCGATGTCCAGGACATGGTGGCCGCGTATCGAGGGCAGACAGCTTCCCCGTACCGGTCCGATGGCCGAGGCCCACTCGGCCGGGATCGCCCGCATCCCGCCCAGCGCACCGGCCAGCGCGCCGGCCACCGCCGCCGTGGTGTCGGCGTCGCGGCCCATGTTGACGGCGGTCAGGACCGAGGCGCGGAAATCGCCGTGGGCCGCGGCGAACGCGCCGAAGGCCAGCCCGACCGCCTCGGGCGCGAGGTCCGTCCACGGGTAGCCGCCGACGACCACGGCCGAGCGGACCGCGCGCTCCATCGTCAGCCGGTCGGGGTGGGCCCGCCGCGCGGCGACCACCCCGCGCCGCAGGGTGCGCGAGGTCCAGGAGTCCATGGGGATCACGGAGAGCGCCGCAGCGATCACCGCGGCGGGCCCCGCCCCGGTCATCGCGACGGCGACCCCGGCCGCGACCGCCCGGCCGCCGTAGATGCCCTCGCCCTCGTGGCTGACCCGGCCGTCCACACCGACCAGCCGGGCGGCTTCCTCGGGGCGGCCCGCCGCGTGGACCCCGAACGGCGCCGCCCGCATGGCGAGCCCGTCGCTCCAGGCGTGCCGGTGCTGGGCGGTGATGGGCGCGGCGAGCCCGCGCCGCAGATTCTCCAGCGTGCCCCGCTCACTGAACCCGGCGCCCCGGAAGGGGCCCTCGTCGAGGTCCGCGATCCAGCGGTGCCACGCCGCCTCGACATGGGCGACGGTCAGCGCGGAGCCGTGCCGGGCGAGGAGCAGCCCGGAGAAGACGGCGTACTCGGTGTCGTCCGTGCCCGCCGGGCTCTCGGACACGAACCCCTCGATACGGCCCCAGCGCCGGCGGATCTCGGAGGGCCGCAGGTTCTCCGCCGGCGCCCCGAGCGCGTCCCCGACGGCCAGCCCCAGCAGGGCGCCGCGCGCCCGGTCCCGCCGTACCGCGTGCCGCTCCCACGCACCGGCATCCGGCCCGGCGTCGGTGACCGGCTCCGGGACGTGAGCGATCGGCTCCATGGTGTGCCCCTTCGCGCGAGCCCGGGTGTCTCCGCATCTGTCCCACGCCGCGCCTCCGTCGAGTCGGTGAAACCCCGCAGTCACCCGGCCGGCACCTGGTAAGTACGGCCTTCCTTGCTGGCGAGAGCGATTTTTCGTGCGTATTTTCGAACTGTCGGAAGGGTTAAGGGGAGACGGGCACCGGTCCGTCGCACGAGCCGGACCCGCCGTCCGAAAGGGAGAACGCGAACCATGTCGCTCATCGAGACCGAGGCGGCGCTCCACGAGGCGCACCGCGACAATCACACGCACCGCGATGTGAACGGCGGCTGGCTGCGGCCGGCGGTGTTCGGCGCGATGGACGGGCTGGTCTCCAATCTCGCGCTGATGACCGGCGTGGCGGGCGGCGCCGTCGCGCAGCAGACCCTGGTGATCACCGGGCTCGCCGGGGTGGCGGCGGGCGCCTTCTCCATGGCGGCCGGCGAGTACACCTCGGTGGCCTCCCAGCGTGAGCTGGTCGAGGCCGAACTCGACGTCGAGCGGCGGGAGTTGCGCAAACACCCGGTGGACGAGATGGAGGAGCTGGCGGCGCTCTACGTCTCCCGCGGCGTGGACCCGCCGCTGGCCCGCGAGGTGGCCGTGCAGCTGTCCAAGGACCCCGACCAGGCGCTGGAGATCCACGCCCGCGAGGAGCTGGGCATCGACCCCGACGACCTGCCCTCGCCGCTGGTCGCGGCGGTGTCGTCGTTCGGCTCCTTCGCCCTGGGCGCCCTGCTGCCCGTCCTGCCGTACCTGCTCGGCGCCACCACCCTGTGGCCCGCGGTGCTGCTCGCGCTGGCCGGGCTGTTCGCCTGCGGCGCGCTGGTGGCGCGGGTGACCGCGCGCAGCTGGTGGTTCAGCGGGCTGCGGCAGCTGGCACTCGGTGGCGGCGCCGCCGCGCTCACCTATGGACTCGGCGCGCTGTTCGGGGCGGCGCTCTGACCCCGTAACCCCCGGTCACCCCACCGCTGACCTGCGGGTGGCTCGATCGCGCCCGTCCATATCGCCCGTCCTGTGACGAACATCCCCGAGCGCTCCCGCCGACGGAGTGCCACACTGTGCCAGGCGGGCCGAATGTGACCGTTACCCGGCGGTTTCGAGTCGTTAATAGCAGGGCATGAGCTGTAGGCGCCGTGGGCAATGAAGCCCGCTCCGCCACAGCCGAACGGACGATGATCTGTCCGTCTGCGCCCTTCTTTCACCGTTACGAGCGGTGTCCACATGGTGGAATGAGCTATCCACTTCCCGAGAAGCTTTCCATCATGTAACCTGCACGAAATTTCCTGGAGGGCCAGCGTCGTCCCTCGGTAATCGCATATGCCAAGCCGAACTACGACGACGGGAGAGCCGATGCGTTCCGACGCCTGGTCGCCCATGGACGGTCGCCCCGCCCCGCAGGGGCTGTACGACCCCCGTAACGAGCACGACGCCTGTGGCGTCGGGTTCGTGGCCACCCTCACCGGTGTTGCCAGCCATGAGCTGGTGGAGCAGGCGCTGACCGTACTGCGCAATCTCGAACACCGCGGTGCCACCGGCTCCGAGCCCGATTCGGGCGACGGCGCCGGAATCCTCCTCCAGGTGCCGGACGCCTTCCTGCGCGAGACCGCCGGGTTCGACCTGCCCGAGGCCGGCTCGTACGCCGTCGGCATCGGCTTCCTCCCCGCCTCCGACGCCACGGAAGCCGTCTCACGCATCGAGACGATCGCCGCCGAAGAGGGCCTGGACATCCTCGGCTGGCGCGAGGTCCCCGTAGCCCCCGCGCTCCTCGGCGCCTCCGCCCGCGCCACGATGCCGGCCTTCCGCCAGCTGTTCGTCGCCGGGGCCGCCTCCCGCACGGAGTCCGAGGGCGGCGCGTGCACCGGCATCGCGCTGGACCGCAGGGCGTTCGTGCTGCGCAAGCGCGCCGAACGCGAGGCCGGGGTCTACTTCCCCTCCCTCTCCGCCCGGACCATCGTCTACAAGGGCATGCTCACCACCGGCCAGCTGGAGCCGTTCTTCCCCGACCTCTCCGACCGCCGCTTCGCCACCGCCATCGCCCTGGTCCACTCGCGGTTCTCCACCAACACCTTCCCGAGCTGGCCGCTCGCCCACCCGTACCGCTTCGTCGCGCACAACGGCGAGATCAACACGGTCAAGGGCAACCGCAACTGGATGCGCGCCCGCGAGTCCCAGCTCGCCTCCGGACTCTTCGGCAGCGACAGGCTGGAGCGGATCTTCCCCGTCTGCACGCCCGACGCCTCCGACTCCGCCTCCTTCGACGAGGTCCTGGAGCTGATCCACCTCGGCGGCCGGTCGCTGCCCCACTCCGTGCTGATGATGGTCCCCGAGGCGTGGGAGAACCACGACTCCATGAACGCCGACCGGCGCGCCTTCTACCAGTTCCACGCCACGCTGATGGAGCCCTGGGACGGCCCCGCCTGCGTCACCTTCACCGACGGCACCCAGGTCGGCGCCGTCCTCGACCGCAACGGACTGCGCCCCGGCCGCTACTGGGTCACCGACGACGGCCTCGTCGTCCTCTCCTCCGAGGTCGGCGTCCTCGACATCGACCCCGCCAAGGTCGTCCGCAAGGGCCGCCTCCAGCCCGGCCGGATGTTCCTCGTGGACACCGCCGAACACCGCATCATCGAGGACGACGAGATCAAGGCGTCCCTCGCCGCCGAGCAGCCCTACAAGGAGTGGCTGGAGACCGGCGAGATCGAGCTCTCCGACCTCCCCGAGCGCGAGCACATCGTGCACACCCACGCCTCCGTCACCCGCCGCCAGCAGACCTTCGGATACACCGAGGAGGAGCTGCGCGTCCTGATCGCCCCGATGGCCCGCGCCGGCGCCGAGCCCATCGGCTCCATGGGCACCGACTCGCCCATCGCCGCGCTCTCCGCCCGCCCCCGGCTGCTGTTCGACTACTTCACCCAGCTGTTCGCGCAGGTCACCAACCCGCCGCTGGACGCCATCCGCGAGGAACTGGTCACCTCCCTGCGCTCCTCCCTCGGCCCCCAGGGCAACCTGCTGGAGCCGGCCGCCGCGTCCTGCCGCAGCGTCACCCTGCCCTTCCCGGTGATCGACAACGACGAGCTGGCCAAACTCGTCCACATAAACGCTGACGGCGACATGCCCGGCATGAAGTCCGCCACCCTCTCCGGCCTCTACCGGGTCGGCGGCGGCGGCGAGGCCCTCGCCGCCCGGATCGAGGAGATCTGCGCCGAGACCGACCAGGCGATCGCCAACGGCGCCCGCAACATCGTGCTCTCCGACCGGCACTCCGACGCCGAGCACGCCCCGATCCCCTCCCTCCTGCTCACCGCCGCCGTCCACCACCACCTCATCCGCACCAAGCAGCGCACCCAGGTCGGGCTGCTGGTCGAGGCCGGCGACGTCCGCGAGGTCCACCACGTCGCACTGCTCATCGGCTACGGCGCCGCCGCCGTCAACCCCTACCTCGCCATGGAGTCCGTCGAGGACCTCGTCCGCGCCGGTACGTTCATCGAGGGCCTGGCGCCCGAGCAGGCGATCCGCAACCTGATCCACGCCCTCGGCAAGGGCGTCCTCAAGGTCATGTCCAAGATGGGCATCTCCACCGTCGCCTCCTACCGCGGCGCGCAGGTCTTCGAGGCCGTCGGCCTGGACCAGGCGTTCGTCGACAAGTACTTCAACGGCACCCCCACCAAGATCGGCGGCGCCGGCCTCGACATCGTCGCCCAGGAGGTCGCCGCCCGGCACGCCAAGGGCTACCCCGCCTCCGGGATCTCCGCCAGCCACCGCAAGCTGGAGATCGGCGGCGAGTACCAGTGGCGCCGCGAGGGCGAGCCGCACCTGTTCGACCCGGAGACGGTCTTCCGCCTCCAGCACGCCACGCGCTCGCGCCGCTACGACATCTTCAAGCAGTACACGGGCCGGGTGAACGAGCAGTCCGAGCGGCTGATGACCCTGCGCGGCCTGTTCGGCTTCGCCGAGGGACGCACCCCCGTACCGCTGGACGAGGTCGAGCCCGCCTCCGAGATCGTCAGGCGCTTCTCCACCGGCGCCATGTCGTACGGCTCGATCTCCCAGGAAGCCCACGAGACCATGGCCATCGCCATGAACCAGCTCGGCGGCAAGTCCAACACCGGCGAGGGCGGCGAGGACGCCGAGCGGCTCTACGACCCCGCGCGGCGCTCCTCCATCAAGCAGGTCGCCTCCGGACGCTTCGGCGTCACCAGCGAATACCTGGTCAACGCCGACGACATCCAGATCAAGATGGCCCAGGGCGCCAAGCCCGGCGAGGGCGGCCAGCTGCCCGGCCACAAGGTCTACCCGTGGGTCGCCAAGACCCGGCACTCCACCCCCGGCGTCGGCCTGATCTCCCCGCCGCCGCACCACGACATCTACTCCATCGAGGACCTCGCCCAGCTCATCCACGACCTCAAGAACGCCAACCCGCAGGCCCGCATCCACGTGAAGCTGGTCTCCGAGGTCGGCGTCGGCACGGTCGCCACGGGCGTCTCCAAGGCCCACGCCGACGTCGTCCTGATCTCGGGACACGACGGCGGCACGGGCGCCTCGCCGCTCACCTCCCTCAAGCACGCGGGCGGCCCCTGGGAGCTGGGACTCGCCGAGACCCAGCAGACCCTGCTGCTCAACGGCTTGCGCGACCGCATCGTCGTCCAGACCGACGGCCAGCTCAAGACCGGCCGCGACGTCGTCATCGCCGCACTGCTGGGCGCCGAGGAGTTCGGCTTCGCGACCGCGCCCCTCGTCGTCTCCGGCTGCGTCATGATGCGCGTCTGTCACCTGGACACCTGTCCGGTCGGCATCGCCACCCAGAACCCGGTCCTGCGCGAGCGCTTCACCGGCAAGGCCGAGTACATCGTCAACTTCTTCAACTTCATCGCCGAAGAGGTCCGCGAGATCCTCGCCGAGCTGGGCTTCCGCTCCGTCGAGGAGGCCGTCGGCCACGCCGAGCTGCTCGACACCGACCGCGCCGTCGACCACTGGAAGGCCCAGGGCCTCGACCTCGCCCCCCTCTTCCACGTACCCGAGCTGCCCGAGGGCGCCGCACGCCACCAGGTGACCGGCCAGGACCACGGACTGGAGAAGGCCCTCGACAACGAGCTGATCAAGCTCGCCGCCGACGCCCTGAACGCCGACAGCGCCGAGTCCGCCCAGCCCGTACGCGCCCAGATCGCCATCCGCAACGTCAACCGGACCGTCGGCACCATGCTCGGCAACCACGTCACCAAGAAGTTCGGCGGCGCCGGCCTGCCCGACAACACCATCGACGTCACCTTCACCGGCTCCGCGGGCCAGTCCTTCGGCGCCTTCCTGCCGCACGGCGTCACCCTGCGGCTGGAGGGCGACGCCAACGACTACGTCGGCAAGGGCCTCTCCGGCGGCCGTATCGTCGTACGCCCCGACCGGGGCGCCGACCACCTCGCCGAGTACTCCACCATCGCGGGCAACACCATCGGCTACGGAGCCACCGCCGGCGAGCTGTACCTGCGGGGCCGCACCGGCGAGCGCTTCTGCGTCCGCAACTCCGGCGCCACGGTCGTCTCCGAAGGCGTCGGCGACCACGGCTGCGAGTACATGACCGGCGGCCACGCCGTCGTCCTCGGCGAGACCGGCCGCAACTTCGCGGCCGGCATGTCCGGCGGGATCGCCTACGTCATCGACCTCGACCCCGACAACGTCAACGCCGGAAACCTCGCGGCCGTCGGCCCGCTCGACGACACCGACAAGCAGTGGCTGCACGAGGTCGTGCGCCGCCACCAGGAAGAGACCGGCTCCACCGTCGCGGGCAAGCTGCTCGCCGAGTGGGAGAGCGCCGCTGACCGGTTCAGCAAGATCATTCCGACCACGTACAAGGCCGTGCTCGCCGCCAAGGACGCCGCCGAGCTGGCCGGTCTCTCGGAGAACGAGACCACCGAGAAGATGATGGAGGCGGCGACCCATGGCTGACCCGAAGGGCTTCCTCACCACCCAGCGCGAAGTCGCCGAAACCCGCCCCGTCGAGGAGCGCGTCAAGGACTGGAACGAGGTCTACGTTCCCGGCGCGCTGCTCCCGATCATCAGCAAGCAGGCCGGACGCTGCATGGACTGCGGCATCCCGTTCTGTCACAACGGCTGTCCGCTCGGAAACCTGATCCCCGAGTGGAACGACTACGCCTACCGCGAGGACTGGACGGCGGCGAGCGAGCGCCTGCACGCCACCAACAACTTCCCCGAGTTCACCGGACGGCTGTGCCCCGCGCCCTGCGAGTCCGCCTGCGTCCTCGCGATCAACCAGCCCGCCGTCACCATCAAGAACGTCGAAGTCTCCATCATCGACAAGGCGTGGGACAGCGGCGACGTCACCCCGCAGCCGCCCGAGCGGCTCTCCGGCAAGACCGTCGCCGTCATCGGCTCGGGCCCGGCCGGACTCGCGGCGGCCCAGCAGCTGACCCGGGCCGGCCACACGGTCGCGGTGTACGAGCGCGCCGACCGCATCGGCGGACTGCTGCGCTACGGCATCCCCGAGTTCAAGATGGAGAAGTCGCACATCAACCGCCGTATCGAGCAGATGCGCGCGGAGGGCACCAAGTTCCGCACCGAGACCGAGATCGGCCGCGACATCACCGCGACGAAGCTGCGCAGGCGCTACGACGCCGTCGTCATCGCCGCCGGCGCCACCGTCTCGCGCGACCTGCCCGTCCCGGGCCGCGACCTCAACGGCATCCACTTCGCGATGGAGTACCTGCCGCTCTCCAACAAGGTGCGGGAGGGCGACCTGACCGTCGCCCCGATCACCGCCGAGGGCAAGCACGTCGTGGTCATCGGCGGCGGTGACACCGGCGCCGACTGCGTCGGTACCGCCCACCGCCAGGGTGCCGCCTCCGTCACCCAGCTGGAGATCATGCCCAGGCCCGGCGACGAGCGCGCCGCGCACCAGCCGTGGCCCACCTTCCCGATGCTCTACAAGGTCACCTCCGCGCACGAGGAGGGCGGCGAGCGGATCTACTCCGTCTCCACCACCCACTTCGAGGGCGACGAGGACGGCAACGTCCAGTCCCTGCACCTGATCGAGGTGGAGTTCAAGGACGGCAAGCTGGAGCAGAAGGCCGGCACCGAGCGGGTCATCCCGGCTCAGCTGGTCACCCTCGCGATGGGCTTCACCGGCACCGACCGGGCCAACGGTCTGGTCGAGCAGTTCGGCCTGGAGATGGACGAGCGCGGCAACATCGCGCGCGACGCCGACTTCGCGACGAACGTCCCGGGCGTGTACGTCGCCGGGGACGCCGGCCGCGGCCAGTCCCTCATCGTCTGGGCCATCGCCGAGGGCCGCTCGGCGGCCGCAGGCGTGGACCGCTTCCTGACGGGCGCGAGCGACCTCCCCGCCCCGATCAGGCCGACGGACCGGGCGCTGATGGCCTGACGGGCCCCGACGCCGAGCGTCCGCTCGCACAAGCTCCCGTACAACGGCGTACGGGCGGTATCGGTCCGGGGAGCGTCTCCCGGACCTTCCGCAAGACGCGGCGCCTGCCCCCAGTCCCCGACCGGACGACGGCAGGCGCCGTGGCATTGCGGCACTCCCGGCTCTCCTCTTTTCTCTTCCGGCTCCTCGGCACCGCGCCGCAGGGGCCGCTCGTCGTCGGCGCGGCCGGGGGCGGCGCCGGCGCCCGGGCCCACCGAGCGCGGCGATTCGCGGGCAGCGGGCCTTACCGGGTGCCGGGAGTGGTCAACTTCCTTGGTG
Organism: Streptomyces sp. NPDC012835; assembly: GCF_042900885.1. Classification (NCBI taxonomy): domain Bacteria; kingdom Bacillati; phylum Actinomycetota; class Actinomycetes; order Kitasatosporales; family Streptomycetaceae; genus Streptomyces; species Streptomyces sp. NPDC012835. The sequence continues at coordinate 227,606 of NZ_JBIBBW010000002.1, read as the reverse complement.
GTACTAAGGTTTCGCGCACGAGTAAGTGGCCACGAGGTCCTTGGAGCCACTGATCCGGGCGGGGGATGGGCGGGGACGTCGAGCCGTGTCCGGGTCACCGTCCGGCGGCTCCCCGAGTCCCTTCGCGCGAATGGCGACAGAAGGTGTCGCCTATGAGGTGTTGAGTAGATCCATGATATTCACCTGGGCCGATGTGGTCTCGGCGGAGCCCCGCTTCGCCGAGAACGTTCAGCGGCGATTCGAGATGTATCCGCACCATGTCCTGGCGACCCTGCGCAAAGACGGTTCGCCTCGGGTCACGGCGCTCGAAGCGACCTTCCGTTTCGGTGAGTTGTGGCTCGGGATGATGCCCAATTCGCTCAAGGCGCGCGACCTCCTGCGCGATCCGCGCTTCGCGGTCCAGGCGAATCCGGGGGCCGGTGACGCGCTGGCCGACGGGGATGTCAGGGTCGGCGGCCGGGCGGTCGAGGTGACGGAGCGCCGAATACGCACGCGGTTCGTCGACGAGGTCCGGCCGCCGCTGCCGTTCCAGCTGTTCCGGGTGGAGGTCGGCGAGATAGTGCAGACCGAGATCGAGGGCGACGACCTGGTGCTCAGGTCCTGGCGTCCGGGCCGGCCGCTGCACACCGTACGGCGCGGGACGGACGCCGCGGCGCCGCGCGAGGGCGTGCCGGCGGGCGACGCGGCGGTCCGCTAGGCGGGCCGCGGAGGTGGGGCGGCGGTGGGATCGCGGTGGGGTTCGCGATCATGTGGTGTGCCCCACTCGATCCTTCCGGGGATGGCGTGCTAGGCTGACGACGTTGCAGTTTTGGTACCCATGAACTTTATGTGCGCCTGACGGGAATGTTTATCCATCAGGCGCATTATTGTTTTTGCCGGCTTCTCCGGATGGGGCTCAATGCGGCGACGAGGAATTCGTAAAGTGCGGATTTCCGGCTCTGCACCTGTTTTAGGAGAATGACATGGCTACTGGCACCGTGAAGTGGTTCAACTCGGAAAAGGGCTTCGGCTTCATCGAGCAGGACGGCGGCGGCGCCGACGTCTTCGCCCACTACTCGAACATCGCCACCCAGGGCTTCCGTGAGCTGACGGAGGGCCAGAAGGTCTCGTTCGACGTCACGCAGGGCCAGAAGGGCCCGCAGGCGGAGAACATCGTCCCGGCCTAGTTCCCGGACGTGTACCTCGCAGCCGGGGCCCGCACCGTGCAGGTGTGGGCCCCGGCTCGCGCTGTTCTCAGGCCCCAGGAAGGCTTTTCCGAATGACTCGATCCGAACGGCAGGACCGCGCCGCCCGTCCCGCCGGCAAGCGCCCGGCGCACTCCCGCGCCAAGGGACCCGCGAAGGGCTCGGCGAAACCGTCGCCCCGCCGCGCTCCCGCGCGCCCGCAGGAATTCACCCTGCCGGAGACCATCACCCCCGCGCTGCCCGCCGTCGAGTCGTTCGACGAGCTGGACATGCCCGCCGCTCTGCTCAAGACCCTCACCGCCCAGGGGGTGACCGAACCGTTCCCGATCCAGGGCGCGACCCTGCCGAACTCCCTCGCGGGACGCGACATCCTCGGGCGCGGCCGGACCGGTTCCGGCAAGACCCTCGCCTTCGGCCTGGCGCTGCTGGCCCGCACGGCCGGCCGCAGGGCCGAGCCGCGCGCCCCGCTCGCGCTGGTGCTCGTCCCCACGCGTGAGCTGGCCCAGCAGGTGACCGACGCGCTCACGCCGTACGCGACCGCCGTCAACCTGAAGCTGGCGACGGTCGTCGGCGGACTCTCGATCACCAAGCAGGCGAACGCGCTGCGGCGCGGCACCGAGGTGCTGGTCGCGACGCCCGGCCGGCTCAAGGACCTCATCGAGCGCGGCGACTGCCGGCTCGACGAGGTCGCCATCACGGTCCTGGACGAGGCCGACCAGATGGCCGACATGGGCTTCATGCCGCAGGTCACGGCGCTGCTCAAGCAGGTCGAGCCGGACGGGCAGCGCATGCTGTTCTCGGCGACCCTGGACAAGAACATCGACCGGCTCGTACGGCAGTACCTGACGGACCCCGTGGTGCACTCCGTCGACCCGTCCCAGGGCGCGGTCACCACGATGGAACACCATGTGCTGTACGTCCTGGACGACACGGACAAGAAGGAAGTCACGACGCGGATCGCCGCGCGCGACGGCCGGGTCCTGCTCTTCCTGGACACCAAGCGGTCCGTCGACCGGCTGGTCAAGCGACTGCTGGCGAGCGGGGTACGGGCCTCGGGGCTGCACGGCGGCCGTTCGCAGCCGCAGCGCAACCGGACCCTTGAGCAGTTCAAGAACGGCCTGGTCACCTGCCTCGTCGCGACAAACGTCGCGGCCCGGGGCATCCACGTGGACGATCTCGACCTCGTGGTGAACGTCGACCCGCCCGTCGACCACAAGGACTATCTGCACCGGGGCGGGCGCACCGCCAGGGCGGGGGAGTCCGGCAGTGTGGTGACGCTGGTGCTGCCCGAGCAGCGGCGTGAGATGACGCGACTGATGTCGGACGCGGGCATCGCCCCCCGGTCCGCGCGGATCAAGTCCACCGACGAGGAGCTGACGCGGCTCACCGGCGCGCGGGTGCCCTCCGGGGTGGCCGTCACCATCGAGGTGCCGCAGCCCGTGGTCCAGCAGAAGAAGCCCAGGACCTCGCGTCCCGGCGCCCGCAGGGGCACGGGTTCCGGATCCGGTACGGGTACGGGAGCCGGCGGCGGAGCGGGCGCTCGCACGGGCGGCGGCGCCGGCCGTGGCGGCCGCGGCCGCCGGGGCGGCTCGGGACGCGGCGCCGAGGGCGGACGCCGCACCGCGGCCTGACCCTCGGGCGATACGTTCCGGCTCCACGAAGCCCGGCACCGCGCGGACAGCGCGGTGCCGGGCTTCGTCGTGCCGTCGGGGAAGGCCCGGAGGGGGCGGGTGTCGGACCGGCGACGCCCAGGGGCCGTCGGTTAACTTCCGGGAAATTCAAGGACCTTGGGATTGACGTGTGCACGTCTACGCGCGTCATCATGAGGCATGCGAATTCCCCCACGTATCGCCGCCCTCGGCGGCCTCGTCGCTCTCGTCTCGACCCTCCTCGCCGGCGGAGTCACCGCCACCGCCACCGCGGCCCCCAGCGCGGTCGGCAGCATCTGCTACTCCAAGCTGCCGTCGCAGGCGTACACGACCCTCGGCCTCATCGCCTCCAACGGACCCTTCCCCTACTCCCAGGACGGCGCTGTCTTCCAGAACCGGGAAGGCATCCTGCCGAGCCAGTCCAGCAGCTACTACCACGAGTACACCGTGGTCACCCCCGGCTCCTCCACCCGAGGCGCGCGGCGCATCGTGACCGGCCAGAAGTCGAAGGAGGACTACTACACAGCCGACCACTACGCGTCGTTCTCGCTCGTCAACCACAGCTGCTGAACCGGAAGGTAGCCTCCGTCCCATGACCGTGACGTATGTGATCGACGGGGCGGAGATCACCGGGCTCGACCGCTTCTGGCAGGTGATCGGCGCGGCCGTGAACGGACCCGGCGGGTACTTCGGGAGCAACCTCGACGCCCTCGCCGACTGTCTGAGCGGCGGATACGGAACGCCGGACGACGGCGACTTCGTCATCGAATGGCGCCGGCACGACCTGTCGCGCCGGGCCCTCGGCCACGAGGAAACCGTGCGCACGCTCCAGCGGCGGCTGGAGCGTGCGCACCCCACCGGCAGGGCCGCCCTCCAGGCCGGACTGGACGCCGCACGGGCCGGCCGAGGACCCACCGTCTTCGACGAACTGGTGCGACTCATCGAGGAAACAGCCCCCGGAGTGCTGCGACTCGACTGAACGCGCGGCCGCCGGGGCCGCGCGCTCAGCGCTGACGCGGCAGCGTGCGCTCCAACCGCCGGCGCTCCGGACCCGGCGGGAGGAAGCGCACCGCGTCCACCGCGGTCCCGCGCGCGTGACCGTCCGGGTCCTCGTCGCTCAGCAGCCTGGCCAGCGCCTCCACCGCCCGGGGATCCCGGCGCACCGCCAGCCCGTGGGCGGCGGCCGCGGCCGTATCCGCCTCCGGATCGTTGAGCCGCGCCGCCAGCGCCTCCCGCAGCTCACGCGTGTCCGCCCCCATCCGCGCCAGCGCCGACACCGCCCGATCCCTGACCGAGGCGTCCGCGTCCCGGCTCAGCAGCACCCCCGCCCGTACCGCCTCCGGCTGAGCCTCCCCCCGCCCCTCGGACGCCGACGGCACGAGCCCGGTCAGCGCGAGCGCCACCCGCCGCCGTACCCCCGCGTCCGGATGCCCCGTATGACGCAGCACCTCCGCGAGCGCCACCGGATCGCCGTGCTGGCCCAGGGCGTCCAGCACCGCGTGGAGCACCTCCGGCTCCACCGCCTCCCGCGACAGCTCCCGCAGCAGTGGCACCGCGCGACCGGCGAACGGACTCCGCCCGTCCGCCCCCTCGGCCCAGCCCAGCCGCGCCAGCACCCCGGCACCGAACGCCCGCAACGACGCCTCGTCGCTCGCACACCACCGCGTGGCCGCCAGGAACGTTTCCTCGTCCCCGCGCCGCCACAGCGCCGCCACCGCCTCCACCCAGTCGTCCCGGCGCGGATCACCGCAGCGCAGCGCCCGCCCCGCCAACTCCTCGCACGGCGTGGCGATCCCCAGCTCCGCTTCGAGCATCGTCGCGACCGCCGCGTGCCCGGTCTGCTGCTCCTGCCCCGCCACCGGCTCCCCGTCCCGCAGCAGTTCCACCACGACGGTCACCGAACCGTCCTCCCCGATCCGGTCGATCCGGCGCACCACCGTCTCGTACCCGTCACCGAAGCCGCGCAGCAGCCCGTCGCGCAGCTCCCGCGCGACATCGAGCGTCATCCAGCGCCGCGCCTCAGCGAGCGCCGCCCGCGCCTCGTCGGCCCCGTACCGCAGCAGGACCCGTACGGTCGCGGTCGAGCCGCGCCGCGCGGCCAGCAGCAGCGGGGACTCACCGCCGGGGCCCGGCAGACCCGGGTCGGCGCCGTACTCCAGCAGTGCCTCCGCCGTGTCCGCGAACCCCTGACGGACCGCCCAGACCAGCGCCGTCAGCCCGAACGCCTCCCGGCGGTCCGGCCCGGCCCCGGCCGCCAGCAACGCCCGGACCACCTCGGTGTGTCCGCCGCAGGCCGCCGCGCACAGCGGCAGGTCGCCGCCCTCCGGGCCGTCCTCGGGGCCGCTCGGACGGTTGGGGTCGGCGCCCGCCGCGAGCAGCAGCCGCACCGGCCCCGGCGTGTCGCCGACCGCCGCCAGATACAGCGCCGTCCGGCCCTCCTCGTCGGTCGCCTCCGCGGGGACACCCGCCCTGAGCAGCGCCATGACGGCGTCGTCCGCGCCCTCGTACACCGCCTCGAACAGGTCGGGTACGCCCGCTGTCGGCTCGTTCGTCATGCTTCGACCTTACGTTCGCCCGCGCGCGGCCGTCGTCCGGCGGTCCGGCGAGGGCCTCCGGGCGGTCCCCGGGCGCGCCGGCCCGGGGGCCGGGCCGCGCTCAGGTGTCGCACTCCAGGACCGTTCCGCACAGCCCGCAGCGCGCGCGGACCCGCCCCTGGACCGGGACCCGGATGCGCTGGAAGCAGGTCGGGCAGGGGAAGGTGACGCGCCATCCGTCCGGCAGCGGCTCGAAGACGTGGGGCGAGCCGGGCTCGGGCGCCGCGCCGGGATGGTCGAGCGCGTGGCGGCGGGCCAGGGCGTAGCGGCGCCTGCCCGACCAGCCCGCGGTGGTCAGCGGTGGACGCCGCTCGTCGTCGAGCGCCCGCGCCCGGCCCTTCGTATACGACGTGTAGCCCTGCGGGCTGGTGAACCAGATCCTCGGGTCCTCGTCGAACACGAGCGCGCGCTTGGCCAGGACGTAGCCGAACTCCTCCGGGGTGAGATAGCCCAGCCGCTGGCTCTGCCCGCCGTGCTCGCGGTACGCGTCGAGCAGCAGCCAGCCGGCGCCCAGATAGGTGGTGGCCGTGTCGGTGAGGATCTCGTTGTCGTGGGTGTCGGGGAAGCCGATGCCCAGCCGGTGCAGCAGGACATGGGTGATCTCGTGCGCCAGCGCCGCGCCGATGTCCCTGCGGTGGGTGCGGAAGCGGTTGTTCAGCTCGATGAAGTACTCGGGCCCCGACGCCAGCTCGACATGGGCCGCGTGTGTCATCTCCCGGAAACTCACGATCACACGCGCCTCCGGCAGCCGGAGTTGCCTGACCAGCGCCCGGGCGACCCGCTGGGTGCCGAGATGGAGGTCGTCCAGATCGGAGAAGGCGACATCGGCCGGGGCCACGCCGGGGGCGTACGAGCGGATGCCGTCGGCCGAGAGCCGCCGGTAGAGCAGGGTGATCGCGGCACGCGCGGTCTCCAGGTGCGGATAGCCGGAGGCGGTCCCGCCGCCGTGGCCGTTCGTCACGTCCGTACCCCCTTCGGCCGGGCGGCCCGGCCGTCGGGCCGCTCCGGGCCGGCGGACCGATGAGCCCTCGATCCGGCCAACTCTACGGCGACGGCCACCGAATTCGCCGGGGCGCGGGCCGGTCGGGGCCGGTCGGGGCAGGTGAGGGCGGGCGCGGCGGTCCGGTGTCCGATCATCGGGCAATGGCCTGATGTCGCCGATACCGGCTGGCCGGAAGACGGATCTTGTGGTGCGGCGGATCCCCTCCGCATAATCCGGATCACGCTTTCTTGTCGGGCCCATGTCAGCACGGCGCGACGCGCGTTGACCGGGCCCTTCCGCGTGAACCCCACAACCCCCCATACCCCCACACCCTCATGGAAGGCAGTCCCTTGAGCATTCTGGGTGCCATCAAGAGAGTCGCGGCCGTCGGCGCCGTCGTCCTCGCCGCCATCAGCCTCCAGCCCTCCTCCGCCTCCGCGGCCCCCGCCCCCATCGTCGGCGGCACCCGCGCGGCCCAGGGCGAATTCCCCTTCATGGTCCGGCTCTCCATGGGCTGCGGCGGCGCCCTCTACTCGCCCACCGTCGTCCTGACCGCCGCCCACTGCGTCAGCGGCTCCGGCAACAACACCAGCATCACCGCCACCGCCGGCGTCGTGGACCTCCAGAGCAGCAGCGCCATCAAGGTCAAGTCCACCAAGGTGCTCCAGGCCCCCGGCTACAACGGCGCGGGCAAGGACTGGGCGCTGATCAAGCTCGCCTCGCCCATCAACAACCAGGCGACCCTCAAGCTCGCCACCAGCACCACCTACAACACCGGCACCTTCACCGTCGCCGGCTGGGGCGCCGCCACCGAAGGCGGCGCACAGCAGCGCTACCTGCTCAAGGCGTCCGTCCCCTTCGTCTCCGACGCCAGCTGCAACTCCTCCTACGGCGGCGAGGTCATCACCAGCGAGGAGATCTGCGCCGGCTACGCCTCGGGCGGCACCGACTCCTGCCAGGGCGACTCCGGCGGCCCGATGTTCCGCAAGGACAACGCCGGCGAATACGTCCAGGTCGGCATCGTGAGCTGGGGCAACGGCTGCGCCCGGCCCGGCTACCCCGGCGTCTACACCAAGGTCTCGACCTTCGCCTCCGCGATAGCCTCGGCCGCGGCCACTCTGTAGGCACCCGCCCGGCGCGAGCGCGGACCGCGACACACCCCGCGCCCACCGCGCCGCCGTACCGCCACACCTCACTCGCCGGACGGGCTGCTCCCAGCCCGTCCGGCGAGCTGTACGTACGGGACCCCCGAGGCACCGCGCGCCCGGCCCGCCAGCTCCAGGACCCACACCTCGTTGGCGCCCGCGCGCAGGACCGGACCGGGAACGTACAGCGACTCCTGCGGACCGGCGGACGGCCAGTAGCGGCCCAGACAGCGGCCGTTGACCCAGACGAAGCCACGGGTCCAACCGGGCAGGCCGAGCCGGGCGTCGCCGGGGGCCGCCACATCGAAGGCGGCACGGTACAGGCCCCGCGTACCCTCGGCGGTCGGCGCCACCGCCTCCGTCCCGGCAGCCGCCACCGGCTCCGAACCGGTGGCCGACACCGCTCCCGAACCGGTGGCCGACACCGCTCCCGAGCCGGTCGCCACCGTCCGCGAGCCGCTCGCCTCCGCGACTCCCGGCTCCGCGGCTCCCGGCTCCGCGGCTCCCGCCTCCGCCCGCGTACCGGCCGTCCCCCGGAACGGGAGCCCGGCCACCGCCGCCGCGTCATCGAACGCGTCCAGGCGCAGCCCTCGCGCCCGTACCCCGTGCAGATACTGCAAGGCATGCAGCACCCCGCCCGTCAGCCCCTTGGACTCGCCCAGCGCCGGACCGTAGTTGACCCGGCCCAGCGACTCCACCCAGACCTCCACGGACGCCGGACCGGCCACCGGATCCACCAGAGCGAGCGTCGAACCGCCCCCCTCACCGCCGCGCACCTCGGCCCGTACACCGTCCACATACACCTCGGCCAGATCCCGTACCCCGGTCAACGCCAGCGGCAAAGGCGCCCGAGGCCCCGGCACCTCCACCCGATAGCGCACCAGCCCCCGGTCGACATCCACCTCCTCGAAGGTCTGCGGCAGCACCGTCTCGGACTCCGGCCCACCCAGCGCCTCCACCACCTCCGCCAGCGGCACCCACCCCGTGCACTCCGCCCGCACCGGGCCCACCAGGGAAGCCGGCGGCCGTGGGACATCGGGCAGCGGACCCTCCCGGTACTCCGCGAGAACCTCCCGCATCAGACGGAACTTCTCCGTCGGCCACCCCCACTCGTCGACCGGCGCGTCATAGTCGTACGACGTCACATCCGGCTTCAGCGCCCCCCTGTGCAGCACACCCCCGCGATTGGCACCCGCCCAGCCCGCGAAACTCGTACCACCGTGCGCCATGTACACATTGACCGACGCCCCCGGGCCCGACTCCAGGATCTCCCGCAGCGTGGCCGCCGCGTCGGCCGCGTCCCGCCCGGCGTGCTCACCGCCCCACCGGTCGAACCAGCCGCACCAGAACTCCATGCACATCAACGGGCCCCCGGACCGATGCCGGCGCAGCGCCCCGAAAGCGGCACGCGCGCCCGAACCGAAATTCACCGTCGCGAGCAGCCCGGGAACCGTGCCCCCTGACAACATGTGGTCCTCCGGACCGTCCGAGGTGAACAACGGCACGGAGACACCGCACTCCCGGGTCAGCTCCGTCAGCCGCGCCAGATACACCTGATCGCAGCCGTAACTCCCGTACTCGTTCTCGACCTGCACCATGACCACCGGACCACCCCGGTCGATCTGCCGCCCGGCCACCTGCGGCAGCAGCCGCCGGTACCAGCGCTCCACCGCCCCGAGGAACTCCGCGTCACTCGTCCGCACCCGCGCGCCGAGCGGCCCGGTCAGCCAGTGCGGCAGCCCGCCGTTCTCCCACTCGGCACAGATGTACGGCCCCGGCCGTACGATCGCCCACAGCCCGGCCGTGTGCGCCGCGTCCAGGAACCGGCCCAGCGCCTCCACATCGCGGAGCCGCCCCGGCGCCGGCTCGTGCAGATTCCACGGCACGTACGTCTCCACACAGTTCAGCCCCATGGCACGCAGCATCGCCAGCCGGTGACCCCACTGCTCCTCGTGCACCCGGAAGTAGTGCAGAGCCCCCGACAACAGCCGCACGGGCCGGCCATCGACCAGGAACTCCTCCGACCCCACGGTGAACTCGGGCATCGCCGCCACACTCCCTCTCGTCGATCCGGTCCTCGTCCGGACGCTCGACGCCACCCTTCCCCGTTGGCACCGAGCGGGTCCATGGACAAAGATCACCTCTGGTTGGACACAACGAAGGGGTGAGCGCGCCGACAAGGGGGCCACGGATGCGGCACATCTGGACGCGGTACCTCACGCCGGAACCCGCCCACCACCGGCTCGGCCTCGTCTGCCTCGGCGTCGGACTCCAGCACGGCACACTGCCCACGGTCGGACCCCGCACCCTCGACCACCACGTGGCCGTGGTCATCAGCAGCGGAAACGGATGGTTCCGTTCCACCGACGGACGACGCATCGCCGTCACCGCCCCCGCACTGCTCTGGCTCACCCCCGGCACGCCCCACCACTACGGCCCCGACCCCCACCACGGCTGGGACGAGAGCTTCGTCGCCTTCACCGGCCCCGCCACCGCCACCTACACCGAACTCGGCTACATCGAGCCGGACCGGCCCGTCGTACCGCTCCGCGACCCGGCCGGCCCCCGCGCCGTCGTCACCCGCATCGCCCGCGCCGCCCGCCGGGGCAACCCCCTGCTCGAAGTCGAGACCGGCGCCGCCGTGCACGAACTGCTCGTCACACTGCGCAGAGCCCGCGCGGGCACGGCCGCCGACACCCACCCCGTACTCCAGGCCCTCGCCCGCGACGCCTGCCTGCCCCTCACCGTCGCCGACCACGCGACCCGCCACGGCATGACCCCCGCCGCGCTGCGCACGGCCGTGCGCGCCGCCGCCGGCCGCACCCCCAAGGAGTACCTCCTCGGCATCCGCCTCGGCCGCGCCAAGGAACTCCTCGCCGCCACGGAACTGCCCGTCGCCGCCGTCGCACGCCGCGTCGGCTACGCCGACCCGGCCTACTTCTCCCGGCTGTTCACCCGCCGGGTCGGCCTCGCGCCCGTACGCTTCCGGGAGCAGGAGAGCCGCGCGCTGCCCGGCGGCACGCAGCGGCACGCGCCCCTCTGATCCGGCCCCTCTGATCCGGCCCCCCTGATCCGGCCCCCTGGCCCGCGCCCCCTGATCCGGCCCCCCTGGCCCGCGCCCCCTGATCCCGCCCCCTGACCCGCGCCCCCCCCTGATCCCGCCATCCTGATCCCGCATCCTGATCAGCCACCTGCCCCTCGCCGCCGGTCCGTCTAAGCTGCCGGACCATGACCACGAGTGACAGCGGGAGCACCCCCGGCCCGGCCGGCACCGGCATGGACGACTCCGTACAGGCCGAGCTGAACCGGCTGCGCGCATCCATCGACAACATCGACGCCGCCGTCGTCCACATGCTCGCCGAGCGCTTCAAATGCACCCAGCAGGTCGGCGTCCTCAAAGCCGAGCACCAGCTGCCACCGGCCGACCCGTCCCGCGAGGCCCGCCAGATCGCCCGGCTGCGGGAACTGGCCGAGAGCGCACGGCTCGACCCGGCCTTCGCGGAGACGTTGCTCAATTTCATCATCGCCGAGGTGATCCGCCACCACGAGACGATCGCGGACGGGACGCGCGCCGGCAACGCGTGACCGCGGTGCTCGACGGACGGCACCGAAGCAGAGCGGGGGGTGAGCCGGGCGCTGGGCGGGGCGCTGGGGGCCGTGGACCGTGGGCCGTCACGCGGGGAGGGGGGGACGGGACGAGCGGGGGAGGGCGGGGGCCCGACTCGGCGGGAGCCCGACTCGGCGGGGGCCGGGCTCGGCGGGGGCCCGACTCAGCGGGGGCCGGGCACCCGAAACGTCGTCGTACCCCGGGAGAGGACACCGACACACCCCGTGGCCCCGACACGCGTGCGCTCTGAGCGCAAACAACCCTCATGCGCAGGGCGCGCCCCATCGTGCAGCATGAACCCATGTCCGTACTGACGCGCGACGAAGCGCAGACCCGAGCCCTGTTCCTCGATGTCCACCGCTACACCATCGACCTCGACCTCACCACCGGCGAGGACACCTTCGACTCCCACGCCCTCATCCGCTTCACCGCACGCACCGCCGGGGACACCTTCGTCGAGCTGAAGCCCGCCACCCTGCGCTCCGTCACCCTCGACGGACAGCCGCTCGACCCCGCCGGACTCGACGGGAACCGGCTCGCGCTGCGCGGTCTCACCGCCGGTGAACACGAGCTGCGCGTCGACGCCGCCATGCGCTACTCCCGTACCGGCGAGGGCATGCACCGGTTCACCGACCCCACCGACGGCGAAACGTACGTATACACCCAGCTGTTCATGGAGGACGTCCAGCGGGTCTTCGCCGCGTTCGACCAACCGGACCTCAAATCCGTCTTCGAACTCACCGTCACCGCACCCGCCGACTGGACCGTCCTCGGCAACGGCATCGCCGAACGCACCGACAGCGACAGCGGTGGCGACACCGACAGCGGTAGCGGCTCCGGCTCCGGTGAGAGCGGCACCGGCAGCGCACCGGCCGACGCGCACCGATGGACCATCGCCCCCACCCCACCCATCTCCACCTACCTCGTCGCCGTCGCCGCCGGCCCCTGGCACTCCCTCCACACCGAACACGCCGGGCTGCCCTTCGGCATCCACTGCCGCCGCTCCCTCGCCCCCCACCTCGACGCCGACGCCGACGAACTCTTCGACATCACCCGCGCCTGCTACGACCGCTACCACGAGAAATTCGACGAGCCCTACCCCTTCGACTCCTACGACCAGGCGTTCGTCCCCGAATTCAACGCCGGCGCCATGGAGAACCCCGGCCTCGTCACCTTCCGCGACGAATTCGTCTACCGCTCAGCCGTCACCGACACCGAACGCCAGACCCGCGCCGTCGTCATCGCCCACGAGATGGCCCACATGTGGTTCGGCGACCTCGTCACCCTCACCTGGTGGGACGACATCTGGCTCAACGAGTCCTTCGCCGAATACATGGGCTACCAGACCCTCACCGAAGCCACCCGCTTCACCGACACCTGGGTCGACTTCGGCATCGGACGCAAAAGCTGGGGATACGACGCCGACCAGCGCCCCTCCACCCACCCCGTCGCCCCCGACCCCGAGGCCGTACCCGACACCGCCGCCGCCATGCTCAACTTCGACGGCATCTCCTACGCCAAGGGCGCCTCCGCCCTACGACAACTCGTCGCCTGGCTCGGCGAAAAAGACTTCCTCGCCGGAATCAACATCCACTTCGCCCGGCACAAATTCGCCAACGCCACCCTCGCCGACTTCATCGACTCCCTCGCCCACGCCACCGACCGCGACGTCCGCGCCTGGGCCGCACAATGGCTCCGCACCACCGGAGTCGACACCCTCACCCCGCACATCACCGCCACCGACACCCAGTGGACCCTGGACATCGCACACGACGGCAGCCGCCCCCACCAACTCACCCTCGGCAGCTACGACCTCGACCTCGCGGACCCCACCCGGCTCATCGCCCGCGACCCCATCGACCTCGACCTGCCCGGCACCGGCACCCACCCGGCCACCACCCACCCCGGCCCCCGCCCGGCCCTCGCCCTCCTCAACGACGGCGACCTCACCTACGCCAAGGTCCGCCTCGACACCGCCTCGTGGGACACCGCGCTCCGCGCACTCTCCGGCATCCCCGACCCCCTCACCCGCGCCGTCATCTGGAACGCCGCCCGCGACATGGTCCGCGACGGCGAACTCGCCCCCACCGCCTACCTCGACGCCGCCCGCGCCCACCTGCCCCACGAAACCGACCTCGCCCTCGTCCAAGGCGTCCTCGCCTTCGCCGCCGGCCAGATCACCGACCGCTACCTGACCCCCCAGGACCGGCCCACCGCCCTCGCCACCCTCACCGACCTCACCCACGAACTGCTCCGCCGCACCGAGGACGGCGACCACCCCGGACTGCGCCTCACCGCCGTCCGCCACTTCATCGACGCCGCCACCCAGCCCGACACCCTCCAGGAATGGCTCGACTCCGGCAGCGTCACCGGCGGCCCCGAACTCGACCCCGAACTACGCTGGCGCGCCCTCACCCGACTCGCCGTCCTCGGCGCCATCACCCCCACCACCATCGACACCGAACTCGACCACGACCCCAGCGCCACCGGCCAGGAAGGCGCGGCCCGCTGCCACGCCGCCCTCCCCGACCCGGACTCCAAGGCCGCCGCATGGGCCCGCCTCTTCGACAACGACAACCTCTCCAACTACCTCTTCGCCGCCACCGCCCAAGGCTTCTGGCAGCCCGAGCAGACCGACCTCATCAAGGAATACGTCCCCCGCTTCTACCCCGACGCCACCGCCCTCGCCGCCCGCCGCGGCCCCGCCATCGCCGAAGCCGCCGGACGCTACGCCTTCCCCGTCCACGCCATCGACGAGGCATCCCTCCACCTCGGCCGAACATACCTGGACAGCACGGACATGATCCCGGCACTCCGCCGCAAGCTCGTCGACCAACTGGACGACCTGCGGCGGGCACTGCGGGTGCGCGGCTGATCCACCTGCGTCGAACGGGAGAAGCTACGCCAGGTGAGGGAGGAAGAAGCAGCGAAGAGACGACGACACACAGACGGCATACAGCGGGACGCCCAGCGGCACCCACCGCCGGCCCTCCCCGGAATCCGACCGTGACAGGCGCCGCCCCACAGGGGTCCGGCCGTCCGGGACCCGACACCCCGGCACCGGACCCCGCCGCGCCGCCGCCCACCCAGGGGAAACGCGACCACGCCCGGCAACGCCCGCCCGGACCGCTGGACCGGTTCGAACGCCTCCACACGCTGACAGCCGAACCCAACGGCCCCATCGGCATACTGCGACCGAACCACCGGACGGTCAGGCGTGCACACGACGACCCGGACACCGCACGGACCCTCGCCCGTACACCCCGGCCACCGGACCCGACCACGAACGGAACCGGCGCCCGACAGCCGTCAACGCCCTACGCCGCCCTCCCCATTACCCGCCTCGGGTCCGGCTCGTTGTGCTCATCGGCATCACCGCCGACCCCGGCCCCCGGGCGCCCGACTCGCGGAAGGCAGCACCCACCGATGACCGCGCACCCCACCGAACCGGACCAGCCCCTCGACCTGGTGGGCATCGGCATCGGCCCCTTCAACCTCTCCCTCGCCGCCCTCGCCGACGGCATCCACCGCCCCGAAGGCCCCCTCAACACCACCTTCTACGACCAGAACCCCGCCTTCCACTGGCACCCCGGCCTCCTCCTCGACGGGGCCACCCTCCAAGTACCCTTCCTCGCCGACCTCGTGACCCTCGCCGACCCCGCCAGCCCCTGGTCATTCCTCAGCTACCTCAAAACCCGCGACCGCCTCTTCCCCTTCTACTTCTCCGAGCGCTTCCACATCCAGCGAGCCGAATACGACGCCTACTGCCGCTGGGTCAGCGAACAACTCCCCACACTCCACTTCGGCCACCAAGTCGACGCCATCCGCTGGAACGCCGAACGCGACCTCTTCGAAGTCGACTTCACCCAAATCGCCCCCGACGGCGACGCCGAAGCCCTCGGCCGCACCTACACCCGCAACGTAGTCCTCGGCATCGGCACCGAGCCCTACATCCCCGACCCGCTCAAACCCCTCACCGAAGCCACCGGCGTCCCCGTCATCCACGCCGCCGACTACCTCCAGCACCGCACCCGCATCCTCGACGCCCGACACATCACCGTCATCGGATCAGGACAGTCCGGCGCCGAAATCTTCCTCGACCTGCTCCGCGCCCGCCCCGCCGGCGCCGAAAAGATCCACTGGCTCGCCCGCACCGAAGCCTTCGCCCCCATGGAGTACTCCAAGCTCGGCCTCGAACAATTCACCCCCGACTACACCCGCTACTTCCACGCCCTGCCCGAACACGCACGCGACGACCTCATCCCCCGCCAATGGCAACTCCACAAAGGCATCGGACCCGAAACCATCACCGCCATCCACGACGAGCTGTACCGGCGCACCCTCCACGGCGGCTGGCCCGACGCCGTCCTCACCCCCGGCGTCACCGTCCGCACCGCCGGCCGCGTCGCCACCACCCAAATCGAGATCCACCTCGAACACACCCGGCAGGCCACCCGCTCCCGCCTCACCACCGACGCCGTCATCCTCGCCACCGGCTACCGCGAACGCACCCTCGACCGCATCCTCGCCGGACTCGACCCCTACATGCGCCGCGACAGCTCCACCCGCCCCCGCATCGACCAGCACTACCGGCTCCTGCTCGACCCCACCGTCACCGGCTCCCTCTACATCCAGAACGGCGAACGCCACACCCACGGCGTCGGCGCACCCGACCTCGGACTCGCCGCCTGGCGCAGCGCCAGCATCCTCAACCACCTCACCGGCACCGAGCCCTACCCCCTGCCCCGACGCACCGCCTTCACCAGCTTCGGACTCGACGGACGAGACCGGACCGCCCCCGTACCCACCACCAGAGACGGCCTGGTCCCCCTCACCGAAGTCCGCTGACCCCCGCCACCAAGCCCACCGGACCCGACACCGGACCCGACACCGGAACCGTCACACCATCAGAACACCGGCGAACCGTCCCGCGTCAGCTTCCAATCCACCGAAGCGAACACCGACGGCTCAATCGTCCCCGCCGCCTGCACCCACCCGATGATCGTGTTACGAATCTCATCCGAATTCGCCCACAACTGCTGCGCCGCCGCGATCCCCGGGAAATTCCCGCCACCACTCGCCCGGTAATTGTTCACCGCCAGCACAAACTTCGCCGCCGGATCCAACGCCTTCCCCTCGAACCGAAGATCCACGATCCGCGAACCCACCGCCTTCGCGATATCGATCTCATACGTCAGACCCGACACCACGTCATAGTTGTAATCCGGCGTACCATCCGCATTCGTCAGCTTCGCCGTATCCACCGCACCACCCGCAGCCGTCTGCACGTAATACTTCGCCGAATACTCCAGATACTCCTTGATCTGCGCCCCGGTCACCAACCGCGCCTCAAGCGTGTTCTCGAACGGATACAGCCCCGCCGCATCCTTGATCGTCACATCGCCCGCCGGAATCCCCGCCGTACGCGAGAAACACGACGCCTGCGACAACACCGGCAGTGCCGCCCACTCACCACCCGCAAGAGCCGCCTTCACCGTCTCCGTCTGCACATGATTGATCAGATCAATGATCGGCTCGTCCTTCCACGGCGCGTCGACCGTGGTCATCGCCACCGTCGACGTACCGATCACCTGATTCACATACGCCACCACCTTGCGATGCTCATCGCTCAGCAGCCCGGTGATCTTCTTGTCCTCCGCCACCGTGTTGGAATTCAACACCTTCGACGACACCTTCTCGACCGACCAGCGCCCCCGCTCCCACACCAGATCGAAGTCGAACAGCGTCAGCCGCTGCCCCCACTTCAACGGCTCGGACAACACCACGTCCTTACCGGTCTTCTTGTTGACCACCCGGCGCTCCGGGATCTCCACATGCGCGTGCCCGACCAGAATCGCGTCGATACCCGGCACCCGCTCGGCCACCAACGACGCCGCGTTCTCCATATGCGGAAGCTGATCACCGTACGAAGACGAGCCGTCCGAACCCGAATGCGCCGAAACAATCACCACATCGGCACCCATGGAACGCAGCTTCGGCACCCACTTCGCCGCCTGCTCCTCCAACCCCGGGAACGTCATCTTCCCCTGGACGTTCACCTTGTCCCAGATCGCGATACCCGGGTTCGTCAGCCCCAGAACCGCGACCTTCACCTCACGCCCGAACGGCGTCCGCACCTTCTTGATCACATACGGGGCGAAGGCCGGCTTCAACGTCTTCGCATCGAGCGCGTTGGCCCCCAGCAGCGGAAAGCGACACTGCTCCTCGAACTTCCGCAGCAACGGAATGCCGTAATTGAACTCGTGGTTCCCCAGCGCCGCAGCGTCGTAACCGATCGCGTTCATCGCCTGCGCCATCGGATGCACCGGGCCACGCTTGGCCGTGATCGGGTCGATCTTCGCGTAGTAGTACGAGAGCTGCGTGCCCTGGATCGTGTCACCCGCGTCGATCAGCAGAGTGTTCTGCCGGCCCTTCTCCTTGCGGATCCTGTCGACCAACGTGGAGATCTTCGCGAGACCGACATCGTTGTGCGCCGCGTCGTCGAACTCCTTGTCCGTGAAGTAGTCCCAGTTGAAGACGTTGCCATGCAGATCCGTCGTCCCCATCACGGTGAACGAGTACCGCTTCTGCGGACGCCCATGGCCAGGCCCGGACCCATGACCACCACCGGTGGCCTCGGCAGGCGTGACCGTTCCCGCCAGCGCCACCCCGGCACCGGCGGCAGCCGAACTGCCCAGGAACGTCCTTCGATTCAGCGGCATCTTCTTCTCCCTTTGACCCATCACGATCATCGCGCGATCGATCCATCGCACAACGCGCGTAGATTCTGGCTCAAACACACCTCCCCGCAACACCCCCGCAGGGTTTCGATCAGATGACTGCCGAGGGACACCCGCCACTGTCGTACCCAGGTGCGACAGTGTCCGTACAGAGCGTTCACCCCCACCGAACACAGCGCCCACCCGGCACCCGACCCACAGAGGAACAACCACCCATGACCACCACCCCCCACAGCCACGACCCCGCCGCCGCACCCGCCCCGCCCTACGGCACCCCCGAAGCCCCCCGCGTCGCCGTCCGAGGCGAAGCACGACTCGAAGTGGACCCCGAACTCGCCCGCATCTCCGTCACCGTCGGCGCACGCGGCACCGACCGCCGCACCGCCCTCGACGACCTCACCCGGCGCAACACCCAGATCATCACCCTCATCAAAAGCTACGGAGACGCCATCGAAAAACTCGAAACCGGATCCTTCTCCATCAGCCCCGAACTCACCAAACACGGCCGCGGCGAACGCATCCGCGCCTACCACGGCCAAGTCCACCTCACCGTCGAACTCACCGACTTCACCACCCTCGGCGAACTCACCACCCGCCTCGCCGACCACGAACTCACCCGCGTCGACGGCCCCTGGTGGTCCCTGCGCCCCGACTCCCCGGCCCACGCCACCGCCAGGCGCCAAGCCGTACGGGACGCCGTCCAGCGCGCCCGCGAATACGCCGAGGCACTCGACGCCCGACTCGCCGCCCTCGTCGAGCTGGCCGACCTCGACGCCGAGAACACCGGCGGATACGGCATACCACCCGCCCCCGGCGCCCTGCGCAGCCGCGCCGCATACGCCGCCGCGGAACCGACGGACGCACCCCCACTCGACCTCGAACCACAGCGCCAGCGAGTCCACGCCCAGGTCAATGCGCGATTCACCATGACGCCACCAGAACTGAACGGCTGAATGCTCAAAAGAGCGACCCCACGCACTATTCGACCTTTGTCAATAACCCTTCACGCAAAGGACGTTGAGTAGTCAGACGGCGCCAATCGGCTACCCGCCGGTAAGCCCTAGGGTCGAAATATGCGCCGAGCAAAGATCGTCTGCACCCTGGGACCAGCCACCGACTCGTACGACCAGATCAAAGCACTGGTCCAAGCCGGAATGGACGTAGCCCGCCTCAACCTCAGCCACGGCACCTACGCCGAACACGAGGAGCGCTACCACCGCGTACGCGAAGCCGCGGAAGAAACCGGCCGCAGCGTAGGAATCCTCGCCGACCTCCAAGGCCCGAAAATCCGCCTCGGCCGCTTCCACGAAGGCCCCGTACTCCTCGAACGCGGCGACGAATTCACCATCACCGTCGAACCCCACCCCGGCGACCGCCACACCTGCGGCACCACCTACGAAGGACTCGCCACCGACGTCAACACCGGCGAACGCATCCTCGTCGACGACGGAAAAGTCACCCTCGAAGTCACCTCCGTCGACGGCCCCCGCATCCACACCCTCGTCATCGAAGGAGGCATGGTCTCCGACCACAAAGGACTCAACCTCCCCGGCGTCGCCGTCTCCGTCCCCGCCCTCTCCGACAAAGACATCCAAGACCTCCGCTGGGCCCTGCGCACCGGCGCCGACGTCATCGCCCTCTCCTTCGTACGCACCGGCTCCGACATCAACGACGTCCACCGCGTCATGGACGAAGAACAACGCCGACTCCCCGTCATCGCCAAAATCGAAAAACCCCAAGCCGTCCAGAACATCGACGACATCGTCGCCGCCTTCGACGGCATCATGGTCGCCCGCGGCGACCTCGGCGTCGAAATGCCCCTCGAACAAGTCCCCCTCGTCCAGAAACGCGCCATCAAACTCGCCAGGCGCAACGCGAAACCGGTCATCGTCGCCACCCAAATGCTCGACTCCATGATCGAAAACTCCCGCCCCACCCGCGCCGAAGCCTCCGACGTCGCCAACGCCGTCATCGACGGCACCGACGCCGTCATGCTCTCCGGCGAAACCAGCGTCGGCAAATACCCCACCACCACCGTCAAAACCATGAGCCGCATCGTCGAAGCCGCCGAAGAAGACATCCTCGCCAAGGGCCTCCGCCCACTCACCGAACGCAGCAAACCCCGCACCCAAGGCGGCGCCGTGGCCCGCGCCGCAGCCGAAATGGGCGACTTCCTCAACGCGAAATACCTCGTCGCCTTCACCCAGTCCGGCGACACCGTCAAACGCCTCTCCCGCTACCGCTCACCCATCCCCCTCCTCGCCTTCACCCCCGACCCCGCCACCCGCGCCCAACTCACCCTCACCTGGGGCGTCGAAGCCCTCCTCGGCCCCCACGTCGACTCCACCGACGCCATGGTCGACCAGGTCGACGACCAACTCCTCAAAATCGGCCGCTGCGCCAAGGGCGACATCGTCGTCATCACGGCCGGCTCCCCGCCGGGTGTCGCGGGCTCCACGAATCTGGTCCGGGTGCACCACATCGGCGAGGACGACAGCCCGAAGTAGTGGCTGCCCGAGGCGCCGGGTCAGTACTTCGGGCCGATGTGGGCGTCCATCAGGGCGACGGACGCGCGGCGGGCGACGGAGATGTTGTACGGCTTGCCCGCGCGGGTGCAGTGCCGCCATTCGACTCCGAGCTTGTCGAGCGTGTCGGTGTACAGCTGCCGGATGTCGTCCGAAACGTTGGTGAACCAGTAGCGCGGATACTCGTACCGCTTCTTCTCGCCGCCCACGATCCGGGTGGTCCAGTTGGTGGTCCGGCATCCGTCGGAGTGGATCAGGCCGCGCACCAGCTCCCACGGATGTGTGCGCACGATCTCCTGCTGCCAGGCATCGAGGGCGATGAGGCGATGGTGTTTCATGCCCGGCCCGTGTTGCGGGAAGAGGCAGGGCCAGTGCCGACCGTAGCTGGTCACCATGACGCACCCCTGCTTCCGGAGGACGTACACGCTGTCCTCGGGACGGACGGCCGCCATGCTGGTGCGGCACCTCTCGATGAGCCCCGGCCAGGCGTCGGCGCATGCGATCCGCAGGTAATGGCCGCCATGCGGGTGCGCGCTGATGCATCCGTCTCCGAGATAGAGGCCAAGGAGGTAGGCGTACGAGACAGAGTCCGTGGGCGCGGCCGGGCTGTGCAGGCACCTCGGGCAGGGGCGAGCCTGCCCGAGCATGCGCGGCTGGGGTTCCAGACGGGTCTGCCATGAGCGGAGCGTCGCCCGCGATACGCCAGTCTGCTGGCTCACGGAGTTGAGACTCCGCCCCTGCGAGACGAGAGCGATGGCGCGTTTACGCGTGTCCAGGTCGTACATGAGCGCGAGCCTGGCCGGAGGTTCGGGCGCTTGGGCCGGAACGGATATCTGTTCACCGAGGCGAGTGAAGATCACCAACGGTTGCCGAAGCTTGGAATCAAAGGGAAAGTGCCCTGGGTGGGATTCGAACCCACGCTGTCGGTGGTTTGAGCACCGTGTCTCTTCCGCTGGACTACCAGGGCTGGCCTTGGCTTCAAAGGTAAGCGGAGACCCGCTGTGTCTCAAACATACAGGAGCTAGGTAGTCTCAGGTAGCAGCACCCTGCCTGGAACGAGGAGCCCCCGTGACCGCCCCCGAGTCGCCCCAGCCCGTAGACGATGACGACAAGTCGCACGTCCCGCCGCTGACGACGCGAGTCGTCATCGCCGAGGACGAGGCGCTGATCCGCCTCGACCTCAAAGAGATGCTTGAGGAAGAGGGCTACTCGGTCGTCGGTGAGGCCGGTGACGGCGAGCGGGCCGTGGAGCTGGCGCGGGAGCACCGGCCCGACCTGGTGATCCTCGATGTGAAGATGCCGGTGCTGGACGGGATCTCCGCCGCCGAGAAGATCGCGGAGGAGTCCATCGCGCCGGTGCTCATGCTGACCGCGTTCTCGCAGCGTGATCTGGTGGAGCGGGCACGGGACGCCGGGGCGATGGCGTATCTGGTGAAGCCGTTCAGCAAGAGCGACGTGGTGCCCGCCATCGAGATGGCGGTGTCGCGGTTCGCGGAGCTGCGGACGCTGGAGCGGGAGGTCGCGGATCTGTCGCAGCGGCTGGAGACGCGGAAGCTGGTGGACCGGGCGAAGTCGGTGCTTCAGACGCAGTACGGGCTGACGGAGCCGGCGGCGTTCCGGTGGATTCAGAAGACGTCGATGGACCGCAGGATGTCGATGCAGCAGGTGGCCGAGGCGGTCATCGAGGACGCGGCGGAGAAGAAAAGGGGGCAGGGGCAGTAGCCCTTCCCCGACTGTCCGGCTCGGGTCGGACGATGTGGAGAGGCCCGGTGCGCCGTGGGTACGGTGCACCGGGCCTCTTCGTGTGCGGCGGCGGGTGTCAGTCCTCGCCGAGGTACGCCTTGCGTACGGATTCGTCGTGGAGCAGGTCCTCGCCGCTGCCGGAGAGGACGATCTTGCCGATTTCCATGACGTGGCCCTGGTCGGCGAGGGACAGGGCGGCCTGGGCGTTCTGTTCGACGAGGAGGATCGTCGTGCCGTCGGCCTTGAGTTCCACGATGGTCTGCATGATCTTCTGCATCATGATCGGGGAGAGTCCCATGGAGGGCTCGTCGAGCATGAGCAGTTTGGGCTGGGACATGAGGGCGCGGCCCATGGCGAGCATCTGCTGTTCGCCGCCGGAGAGGGTGCCGGCTGCTTGCTTTCGTCGTTCGCCGAGGATCGGGAACAGTTCGTAGGCGCGCTGGATGTCCTTTTCGATGCCGGCTTTGTCGGTCCGCAGGAATGCTCCGAGCTGGAGGTTCTCGGTGATCGTGAGGCGGGGGAAGATGTGCCGGCCTTCGGGGGAGTGGGCCAGGCCGAGTGCCACGATCTTGTGGGCGGGGACGGAGCCTAGGGGTTGTCCGTCGAAGGTGATGCGGCCGGCGGCGGGCTTGAGGAGTCCGGAGAGGGTGCGCAGGGTGGTGGTCTTGCCGGCGCCGTTGGTGCCGATGAGGGTGACGATCTGGCCGGCTTCGACGCTGAAGGAGATGCCTTTGACGGCCTCGATCTTGCCGTAGGCGACCTTGAGGTCCTCGACCTCCAGGAGTGCGGTCACTTCGCGTCCCCTTCCGTGCCTGTGGTGCTGGTGGTGCTGGTGGTGCCGGTGGTGTGGTCGGTCGGGGTGTCGGCGGCCTGGGCCGCTTCGGCCGCGATGACCTCCGCCGCTTCTTCGGCGCCGGGGGCGCCGTCGAAGGGGGTGCCGAGGTAGGCGGCGACGACGCGTTCGTCGCTCTGGACGACGGTCGGGCTGCCTTCGACGAGTACTTCGCCCTGGACGAGGCAGGTGACGCGGTCGCACAGGTTGAAGATGAATCGCATGTCGTGCTCGATGACGAGGACGGCGATGCCCTGGTCCCGGATGGCGAAGATCAGTTCTTCGGCGGCCCGGGTCTCCTGGGGGTTCATTCCGGCGGTGGGTTCGTCCAGGAGGAGCAGGCCGGGTTCGCTGGCGAGGGCGCGGGCGATTTCGAGCTTGCGTTGTTCGCCGTAGGGGAGGTTGCGGGCGAGGTGATCGCGTTTGTGGGCGAGGCCGGTGAACTCGAGGAGTTCCATGGCGCGTTCTTCTGATTGGCGTTCGGCGCGTTTGAAGCCGGGGGTGCGCAGGAGTGCGGACCAGAGTCCTTCGTTGGTGCGGGTGTGGCGGCCGACGAGGACGTTTTCCAGGACGGTCATGTTGGCGAAGAGGCGGATGTTCTGGAAGGTGCGGGCGATCCCGGCCTGGGTGACGAGGTGGGATTTGTGGGGCAGTACGTTTCCTTTGTAGGAGACGGTGCCTTCGGTGGGTATGTAGAGGCCGGTGAGGCAGTTGAAGAAGGTGGTTTTGCCGGCGCCGTTGGGGCCGATGAGGCCGACGATCTCGCCGCTGTTGACGGTGAGTTCGACGTCGCGTACGGCGGTGAGTCCGCCGAAGCGCATGGTGACGCCGGAGGCGTGGAGCACGGGTGTGCCGGTGGCCGTGGCTGTGGTGGTGTCGGTGGTCATGTGGTTCACACCCCCGCCTTGCTGAGGCCGATATCGCCCTTTGGCGTGTCGAGTTGGTCGGTCTCGTGGAATTCGAGCTGCTTCCTGCGGTCGGCGATGAGGCCCTCGGGGCGGAATCGCATGAGCAGGACGAGGGCGATGCCGAAGAGGAGCAGCTGGTAGTCGGACATGAATTGGAGTTTGGCCGGGATGAGGTAGAGCAGTGAGGCGCCGATGAGGGGGCCGCTGACGGTGCCCATGCCGCCGAGGATGACGGCGGCGAGGAGGAAGGCGGAGTTGGGGGGTACGGCTTCGACGAATTTGAACTGGGTGGGGGTGACGGTGGTGGTGACGTGGGCCTGTACGGTGCCGGCCATGCCGGCGAGGGTGGCGCCGAGGGCGAAGGCGAGGAGTTTGAGTCGGAAGGCGTTGATGCCCATGGCGCGGGCGGCTGTTTCGTCTTCGCGGATGGCGACCCAGGCGCGGCCGATGCGGGATTGGTCGGAGCGGCGGAAGACGGTCACGACGATGATCGTGAAGAACAGCATGAGCAGGTAGTAGTTGGAGAACTTGCCGAGTTCGAAGCCGAGGACGGTGTGGGTTTCCCCGAGGTTGAAGCCGAGGATTTCGAGGTCGGGGATGTTGGGGATGCCGTTGGGGCCGTTGGTGACGTTGGGGCCCGAGGTGCCGTCCATGTTCTGCATGGCGATGCGGAAGATTTCGCCGAAGCCGAGGGTGACGATGGCGAGGTAGTCGCCGTGCAGGCGGAGGGTGGGTGCGCCGATGACGATGCCGAAGACGAGTGAGGCGGCGGCGCCGGCGAGTACGGCTCCCCAGAAGGGGAGTTGGATGCCGATGGTGGAGGAGGTGGAGCCGGAGACGAGGGCGGCGGTGTAGGCGCCGACGCCGAGGAAGGCGACGTATCCGAGGTCGAGGAGTCCGGCGAGGCCGACGACGACGTTGAGGCCGAGTGCGACGGTGGCGAAGATGAGGATGTTCGCGCCGATGGTGGCGTAGGCGTCGTTGGTCTGGGTGAAGGGGAAGGCGAAGGCGGCGACGAAGGCCGCGGTCACGGTGACGTTTTTGTGGGTGGCGGTGTAGCCGGCGAGGCGGCGGTTGAGGCCGGCTCGGGAGATGGCGGTGGCGCCGAAGCAGACCATCAGCATGAAGCCGATGAAGAGTTCGGCGTATTCGGTGTCGATGCCGTAGGTGAAGACGAAGAGTCCGAGGCCGAAGGAGATCGCGATGATCAGGATTTCGGCCCAGGAGGGGAGTGGTGCGGCTTGTCCGGGCGTGGGGGCCTTGAAGGACTGGGTGAATCGTTTCCAGGGTGTGGGTGTGTCGGTGTCGGGGGGGACGTCGTTGGGGAGTCCGAGGGCGGCGATGAGGGTGAGGAGTGCGGTGATGGCGGCGATCCAGCCGCCGGGTTCGAGGTTGGCGAGTCCGCCGAGGTTCACCGCGATGGCGATGATGGCGTACCAGGTGGTGGCGAAGGTGCCGAGGGCGAGGAGGAGTATCGCGCTGCTCTTGCCGCCGGGGGTGAGCCAGCCGAGGCCGCGGATGCCGTAGGCGGAGAGGGTGAAGAGGAGGGTGAGGAGGGCGCCGGTGAGGGTGAGGACCTGGAGGCCGCCGGGGTAGCCGTTGACGGTGAGGTCGCCGGGGAATTCGGAGGTCCAGGTCCAGGCGAGGAAGGTGCTCGCGAGGGTGAGGAGGGCGCCGGTGGCGGTGGCGGCGCGGGCGGTGGCGGGGGGCAGGGGGATGATCGCCGGGGTGTGTCGCGGGGTGGTCGGGGTGGTGGTCTGGGTGTCTGTGGTGGTCATGGGTGTCACGCCCTGTCCGCTACTCGTTGGCCGAGTAGGCCTTGGGGCCTCAGTAGCAGTACGAGGATGAGGAGGACGAAGGCCCATACGTCCTTCCAGGCTCCGCCGCCCAGTTGGGACATGCCGGGGATGTTCTCGATGTAGGCGGTGGCCATGGCTTCGGCGAGGCCGAGGACGAGGCCGCCGATCATGGCGCCGTAGATGTTGCCGATGCCGCCGAGGACGGCGGCGGTGAAGGCTTTGAGTCCGGCGATGAAGCCCATGCGGAAGTCGATGTTGCCGTAGCGCAGGCCGTGGGCGACGGCGGCGATGGCGGCGAAGGCGGCTCCGATGGCGAAGGCGGTGACGATGATGCGGTCGGTGTTGATGCCCATGAGTTTGGCGGTGTCGGGGTCCTGCGAGGTGGCTTGCATGGCGCGGCCGGTGCGGGTCTTCGAGACGAAGAAGCCGAGGGCGATCATGCAGATGGGGGCCGCGATGAGCAGGAAGAGGTCGCCGCGTCCGATGGCGAAGGCGCCGAGGTCGATGCGGCCGCCTTCGAATTCGGGGAAGGGGCGGGCTTTCTTGGCGTCCGGGTAGAAGGCCCAGATGGCTTGCTGGAGTGCGATGGAGAGGCCGATCGCGGTGATGAGGGGGGCGAGTCGGGGGGCTCCGCGCAGGGGGCGGTAGGCGAAGCGTTCCGCTGCCATGGCGACCAGTACGGAGCATGCCATGGCCATGAGGATCATGACGGGCAGTGCGATGAGGAGGCTGGTGCCGGTCGGCAGGATGAGGAATGCGGTCAGCGCGCCGAAGCCGCCGATCATGAATATCTCGCCGTGGGCGAAGTTGATGAGCTGGACTATGCCATAGACCATCGTGTAACCGATTGCGATGAGTCCGTACAGCGCGCCGAGTAGCAGGCCGTTGGCAAGTTGCTGCGGCAGATCGTTCACCGCGGGGCCTCCGAGTGGGTGTCGTCAGATACGGCCGCGGGGGGGGCGCTGTGGCGCCCCCCGCGCGGTCTGGGTGTACTGGGTGTACGGGTGTGGGCCGGGTGCCCGGTCAGCCCTCGAACTGGCCTACCTCGACGGCGACGTGCTTGCCGTTCTTGACTTCGTAGAGGGAGAGCTGCTTGTTGGTGGTGTCGCCGAATTCGTCGAAGCCGACCTGTCCGGAGACGCCGTCGAAGGTGACGTCCTGCATGGCCGCGGTGATCTGCTCGCGGGCGTCCTTGCTGTCGGGGAGCTTGCCGTCGTTCTTTTCGACGACTGCCTTGACGGCCTGGATGATGGCCCAGGTGGAGTCGTAGGAGTAGCCGCCGTAGGCCTCGTAGGCGTCCTTGTAGCCGGCGGTCTCGTAGTCGGCTATGAACTTCTTGGCGGTGTCGAGGGTTTCGAGCGGGGCGCCGACGGAGCTGGCGAGGTCGCCTTCGGCGTTCTTCTTGGCGAGGTTGACGTATTCGGCGCTGAAGAGCGCGTCGCCGCCGACGGTGGGGATCTTGGCGCCGGCGTTCTTGATCTGGCTGGCGAGGGGGGCGCCGGCGGGGTATTCGCCGCCGTAGTAGACGAAGTCGGCCTTGGCCTTGGCGACCTTGCTGGCGACGGCCGAGAAGTCCTTGTCGTCGGGGTTGATGTGGTCGGTGCCGACGACGGTTCCGCCGAGTTTCTTGAACTCGCCGGCGAAGGTGGCGGCGAGGCCGGCTCCGTAGGTCTTCTTGTCGTCGATGACGTAGACCTTTTTGAGCTTCTTCTTGTTGTACATGTACTGCGCGGCGAAGGGGCCCTGGACGGCGTCGGTGGTCGCGGTGCGGAAGTAGGTCTTGAAGCCGCGTACCTTCTTGCCGGTCTGCCAGTCCTGGCCCTGGGTGAGGGCGGGGTTGGTGTTGGCGGGCGAGACCTGGACGAGTTTGGCGGTGTCGAAGACCTTCTGCATGGACTGGCCGACGTCGGAGTTCAGGGGGCCGACGACGCCCATGACCTTGGTGTCGCCGACGAGCTTGGTGGCGTTCTGCTGGCCGGTGGCGGCCTGGGCGACGTCGTCGAGGGCTTCGAGTTTGAAGGTGACCCCGGGGACCTCTTTGTTCTTGTTGGCGTTCTTGACGGCGAGGTCGGCGGAGTTCTTGATGCCCTGGCCGAGCGCGGAGAGGTCGCCGGAGAGCGGCGCGTCGAGGCCGATGACGACGGTGGTCGTGTCGCCGCCGCCGCTGCCGCCTTCGTCACTGTCGCCGCGGGATCCGCAGGCGGACAGTGTGAGGGCCCCTGCGGTGACCGCAGTGGTGATGATGAACAAGGAACGGTGACGCACGATCAGTCCTCCCCTGGCACGCGGCGTCCCCTGCTGGGACGCCGGGTCGAGCGCTGGAACCGAACTGAAGGTAATCCGGTGGCGCGGTGACTGGCCGTGACTCTAAGCGCAGGTGGGGGAGGTGTGGAGCGGTGCGAGCAGGATGTGACTGTCTTGTTATGCCAAGGCCAACGCTGGTCGACTTCGCCGGGCGGGATGCGGCTTTTGGTTGGCTTCCGGAGTGACCGCATGGTGAGAACGTGCAGTTCCGCTAAGGGACTTGAAGGTTTTTGCTACTGACGTGGTCAATCGGGCGCGGGGGAGCCCTGAAGCGGGCAGCGTGGGTGTGGTTGTGGGGGGCGCGTCCGATTTTCGTTCACGTCGATGTTACACAGAGTGACATCGGGCGTGATGTGCACCGTGTGGTGTGGGGCCGGGTATTCGCACCTTCTGCCCGGCTCATGGGGCACGGTAGGCGGTGTTCCCGGCGCGTACAAGGGGGCGTGCGGGTGGGCGCTTCCGGGCATGCGAACGGGCCCGGCGCCGGGTGTGCGCCGGACCCGTGGGTGTGCTTACGCGCCGGTGGCGGGGGCCGCTTCCGGGGCTTCGCCGGGGGTGGGGGCGTCGCGCAGCAGGCAGGTGAGGCGGGCGGTGCAGATCCGCTTGTCCTGTTCGTCGGTGATGACGATTTCGTAGGTCGCAGTGGAGCGTCCCCGGTGGACGGGGGTGGCGACGCCGGTGACGGAGCCGCTGCGGGCGCCGCGGTGGTGGGTGCAGTTGAGGTCGACTCCGACGGCGAGTCTGGTCGTGCCGCCGTGGAGCATGGCGCCCACGGAGCCGAGGGTTTCGGCGAGGACGGCGGACGCGCCGCCGTGGAGCAGTCCGTACGGCTGGGTGTTGCCCTCGACGGGCATGGTGCCGACGACGCGTTCGGGGGAGGCTTCGACGATGCGTACTCCCATGCGCGTGCCGAGGTGGCCGGCGGAGAACAGCGCTTCCAGGTCGACGCCGAGTGCGGCGTATTCGTCGATGATCTCCTGCGGGAACTTCACAGTGGACTGTTCACCCATGGCCCGGCTCCGATTGTGTGGTCGCGTGCGTGCAGTGTGCACCGTCCTGCTTATCAGATGGCTGAGCGCACGCTTAGGGGAACGTTGTGCTCGCGTCCTCTTCCCCCGGGCCGGTCATGGTCCGGTCGGTGCCGTATCCGGGGCGTCCGTGGTGTCCGTGGTGTCGGCCGGGCCTTCGGTGGCGCGTTCGCCCGGTTCGAAGCGGACGACGACGGACTTGCTGGCCGGTGTGTTGCTGGTGTCGGCCGTGGCGTCGAGCGGGACGAGCACATTGGTCTCGGGGTAGTAGGCGGCGGCGCAGCCGAGCGCGGTGGGGTAGTGGACGACGCGGAAGCCGGGGGCGCGGCGTTCGACGCCGTCCTTCCATTCGCTGACGAGGTCGGTGTAGGTGCCGTCGGCGAGGCCGAGTCGGGCGGCGTCGGCGGCGTTGACGAGCACGATGCGGCGGCCGTCCTTGATGCCTCGGTATCGGTCGTCGAGGCCGTAGATCGTGGTGTTGTACTGGTCGTGCGAGCGCAGGGTCTGGAGGAGCAGGCGGCCGGGCGGCAGGGTGGGGAACTCGACGGGTGCGGCGGTGAAGTTGGCCTTGCCGGTGGCGGTGGGGAAGCGGCGTTCGTCGCGGGGGGCGTGCGGGAGGGCGAATCCGCCGGGGCGGGCGACGCGGGCGTTGAAGTCCTCGAAGCCGGGGATGACGCGGGCGATGCGGTCGCGGATGTGGGTGTAGTCCTTCTCGAAGTCCTCCCAGGGGGTGCGGGAGGCGGGGCCGAGGGTGGCGCGGGCGAGCCGGGCGACGATGGCGGGTTCGGAGAGGAGGTGGGGGCTCGCGGGTGGGAGGTTGCCCCGGGAGGTGTGCACCATGCCCATGGAGTCCTCGACGGTCACGACCTGCCGGCCGGCGGCCTGGATGTCCTTGTCGGTGCGGCCGAGGGTGGGCAGGATCAGGGCGCGGGTGCCGGTGACGGCGTGCGAGCGGTTGAGTTTGGTGGAGACGTGCACGGTGAGGCGGGCGCGGCGCATGGCGGCTTCGGTGACGGTCGTGTCGGGGGTGGCGGCGACGAAGTTGCCGCCCATGGCGAAGAAGACCTTGGCCTTGCCGTCGCGGAGGGCTTCGATGGACCGTACGACGTCGTAGCCGTGGTGGCGGGGCGAGGTGATGCCGAATTCTTTGTCGAGGGCGTCGAGGAAGGCGGGGGCGGGGCGTTCGAAGATGCCCATGGTGCGGTCGCCCTGCACGTTGGAGTGTCCGCGTACGGGGCAGACTCCGGCGCCGGGGCGGCCGATGTTGCCGCGCAGCAGGAGGAAGTTGACGACTTCGCGGATGGTCGGCACGGAGTGTTTGTGCTGGGTGAGGCCCATGGCCCAGCAGACGATGGTGCGCCGGGAGGCGAGGACCAGGGCGAGGGCCTGTTCGATGTGGTCGCGTTCGAGGCCGGTGGCGGTGAGGGTCTCGTCCCAGTCGGCGGCTCGGGCGGCGGCGGTGAAGTCTTCGTAGCCGTGGGTGTGTTCGCGTACGAAGGTGTCGTCGACGGCGCCGGGGGTCTCCAGGATCAGTTTGTTGAGCAGGCGGAAGAGGGCCTGGTCGCCGCCGATGCGGATCTGGAGGAAGAGGTCGGTGAGGGCGGCGCCGCGGATCATGCCCTGGGGGGTCTGGGGGTTCTTGAAGCGTTCCAGTCCGGCTTCGGGCAGGGGGTTGACCGAGATGATTTTCGCGCCGGCCGCTTTGGCTTTCTCCAGTGCGGAGAGCATGCGGGGGTGGTTGGTGCCGGGGTTCTGTCCGGCGACGATGATCAGGTCGGCCTGGTGGAGGTCTTCGAGGGAGACGCTGCCTTTGCCGATGCCGATGGTCTCGGAGAGTGCCGAGCCGGATGATTCGTGGCACATGTTGGAGCAGTCGGGCAGGTTGTTCGTGCCGTATTCGCGGGCGAACAGCTGGAGGAGGAAGGCGGCTTCGTTGCTGGTGCGGCCCGAGGTGTAGAAGAGGGCTTCGTCGGGGGAGTCGAGCGCGGTCAGTTCCTCGGCGATGATCGCGAAGGCGCGTTCCCAGCTCACGGGGGTGTAGTGGTCGGCGCCGCCTTCGGTGTCCCGGTCCAGCAGCATGGGCTGGGTGATCCGGCCTTGCTGGCCGAGCCAGTAGCCGCTGCGGTCGGCGAGTTCGGAGACGGGGTGGGCGGCGAAGAATTCGGGGGTGACCCGGCGCAGGGTGGCTTCCTCGGCGACGGCCTTGGCGCCGTTCTCGCAGAATTCCGCGGTGTGGCGGTGGTCGCCTTCGGGCCACGCGCAGCCGGGGCAGTCGAATCCGTTTTTCTGGTTGACCTTGAGCAGGGTGCGCGCGGTGCGTCGTACGCCCATCTGTTCCTGGGCGATCTTGAGGGTGTGCGCGATGGCGGGGAGTCCCGCGGCGGCGTGTTGGGGGGCTGTGACCCGGGGTGCGTCCTGGACCGGATCTCCTGCGGGCGGCTTGGTGGCCATCGCGCTCTCCTTCGGGCCTGTGCTGATTCGCGTACGTTCCGCACTCGTGTACGTACCCGATCCTGTCACGCGTCACCTGTGGGGGGCGGGGCGAGTGGGAATGTCGGGTGGGAGTGAGGCCGGTCTCCGTGGCCGGTCTCCATGGTCGGCCGGTGGCCGGGCGGGGTTCCGGTGGGGGGAGGCGGTGGGCGGCGCGGTCGGTCGGTCGGGATTGTCAGTGGGGCGTGGCAGGATCGGGTACGTGGCTGAGACAGCATCGAAGAAGACCGCAGACAACCGTCCTCGCCTGCTCCTCATGGACGGGCACTCCTTGGCGTACCGCGCGTTCTTCGCGCTGCCCGCGGAGAATTTCACGACCGCGACGGGGCAGCCGACGAACGCCATCTACGGCTTCGCGTCGATGCTGGCGAACACGTTGCGTGACGAGTCGCCCACGCATTTCGCGGTGGCGTTCGACGTGTCCCGCAAGACGTGGCGTTCGGAGGAGTTCCCGGAGTACAAGGCGAATCGTTCGAAGACGCCCGACGAGTTCAAGGGGCAGGTCGAGCTGATCGGTGAGCTGCTGGACGCGATGCGCGCGGACCGGTTCGCGATCGAGGGGTTCGAGGCGGACGATGTGATCGCCACGCTGGCCACTCAGGCGGAGGCCGCCGGGTTCGAGGTGCTGATCGTCACGGGCGACCGGGACTCGTTCCAGTTGATCAGCGAGCACACGACGGTGCTGTATCCGACGAAGGGTGTCTCGGAGCTGACGCGCTTCACTCCGGAGAAGGTCCAGGAGAAGTACGGGCTGACGCCCGCGCAGTATCCGGACTTCGCGGCCCTGCGCGGTGACCCGTCGGACAATCTGCCGGGCATTCCGGGGGTCGGGGAGAAGACGGCGGCGAAGTGGATCAATCAGTTCGGTTCCTTCGACGAGCTGGTGGCCCGCGCCGACGAGGTGAAGGGCAAGGCCGGGCAGAACTTCCGTGACCATCTGGAATCGGTCAGGCTCAACCGGCGGCTCACGGAGATGGTGCGCGATGTCGCGCTGCCCAAGGCGCCGGAGGATCTGGAGCGCGCGCCCTACGACCGCGCGGCGGTGACCGGGGTGCTGGAGGTGCTGGAGATCCGCAACCCGAGTCTGCGCGAGCGGCTGCTCGCGGTGGATCCGGGGGCGGTGGCGGAGGAGGCTCCGGCGCCCGCCGCCGGCATCGAGCTGGACGGCGTGGTCCTGGGGTCGGGGGAGCTGGCGCCGTGGCTGGCCGAGCACGGCGCGCAGCCGCTCGGGGTGGCCACGCTCGACACCTGGGCGCTCGGCGCGGGCAGTGTCGCCGAGGTCGCGCTCGCGGCGGCCGGCGGCGCCGCGGCCTGGTTCGACACCACGCAGCTGGACGAGGCCGACGAGCAGGCGTTCGCGGGGTGGCTCGCCGACCCGGAGCGCCCGAAGGTCATGCACAACGCGAAGGGCGCGATGCGGGTCGCTCCGGAGCACGGCTGGCGGATCGGCGGGGTGACGATGGACACCGCGCTGGCCGCCTATCTGGTGAAGCCGGGGCGGCGTTCGTTCGCGCTGGACGCCCTGGCGATCGAGTATCTCGGCCGTGAGCTGGCGCCGGCCCCGTCCGCCGACGGGCAGCTGGCGTTCGGCGGCGACGAGCAGGCCGAGGCCGACGCGCTGATGACCGAGGCCCGCGCGATCCTCGACCTGGGGGAGGCGTTCACCGAGCGGCTGGGCGAGGTCGGCGCCTCGGAGCTGCTCCACGAGGTGGAGTTGCCGACCTCCGCGCTGCTGGCCCGGCTGGAGCGCCATGGCATCGCCGCCGACCGGGCCCATCTGGAGGCCATGGAGGGGCAGTTCGCGGGCGCGGTGCAGCAGGCCGTGAAGGAGGCGCACGCGGCCGTCGGTCACGAGTTCAACCTCGGTTCGCCCAAGCAGCTCCAGGAAGTCCTCTTCGGTGAGCTGGGGCTGCCCAGGACGAAGAAGACGAAGACGGGTTATACGACGGACGCGGACGCGCTGGCCTGGCTCGCGGCCAGGACCGAGCACGAACTGCCGGTCATCATGTTGCGCCACCGTGAGCAGGCGAAGCTGCGGGTCACCGTCGAGGGCCTGATCAAGTCGATCGCCGCGGACGGCCGTATCCACACGACGTTCAACCAGACGGTGGCGGCGACGGGCCGGCTCTCCTCCACGGATCCGAACCTCCAGAACATCCCGGTGCGGACCGACGAGGGCCGGGCGATCCGCCGCGGCTTCGTCGTCGGCGAGGGCTACGAGTCGCTGATGACGGCGGACTACAGTCAGATCGAGCTGCGGGTGATGGCTCATCTCTCGGAGGACGCGGGGCTGATCGAGGCGTTCACCTCGGGCGAGGACCTGCACACCACGGTGGCCTCGCAGGTGTTCGGGGTGGAGAAGTCCGCCGTCGACCCCGAGATGCGTCGCAAGATCAAGGCGATGTCGTACGGACTGGCCTACGGGCTCTCGGCGTTCGGTCTCTCCCAGCAGCTGAACATCGAGGCGGGCGAGGCGCGCGCGCTGATGGACACCTTCTTCGAGCGGTTCGGCGGGGTGCGGGACTACCTCCAGCGCGCGGTGGTGGAGGCCAGGGCCACGGGCTACACGGAGACGATGCTCGGGCGCCGCCGGTATCTGCCCGATCTCAACAGCGACAACCGTCAGCGGCGTGAGATGGCGGAGCGCATGGCGCTCAACGCGCCGATCCAGGGCACCGCCGCGGACATCGTCAAGGTCGCCATGCTCAAGGTGGACCGGGCGATGACGGAGGCGGGGCTGACCTCCCGGATGCTTCTCCAGGTCCATGACGAAATCGTGCTGGAGATCGCGCCCGGCGAGCGGGAGCGCGTGGAGGAGCTGCTGCGCCGGGAGATGTCGAGCGCGGTCGAGCTGCGGGCGCCGCTGGATGTCTCGGTGGGGGTCGGCGCGGACTGGGAGTCGGCGGCGCACTGACCGGAAAAAGCCTTGCGGGAAGCCCCGGTGCGCCGGGGCTTCCCGCAACCGGGCGACGCCCAGGTGGCGAAGTGGTGAAAGCCGGTCACGGACCGGTGTGCCGGGGCCAGGAGTTGACATAGGGTCGCTTGAGTCCTCGCGCGGGGAGCGCGGACAGCCACCACGGGGAGGGGCCAGTCCATGGCAGCGCTATTCGGCAGTCGGCTGCGCAAGGGAGCGACGACCACCGCCGTGGCGGCGGCCGCGATCGCGGCGCTCTCCGCCTCGCAGGCACCGGGTGCCATCCGGACGGATACCGGGGGCGGTACCTCGGCGGCCGAGGTGACGCCGCCGCCGGGCACGCCGGTGTCGGGCAACTCCTCGTACTACACGGAGCTTCCGCCGCTGACGACGCCCGACAGGCCGGGCACCTCGATAGACCTGCCGGGCGGGGGCACCGGGGCGACCGCGGCGGAGGCGGGTATACCGGCCACGGTGCTCTCCGCGTACCAGCGTGCCGAGACGACCATCGCGGAGGCCAAGCCCGGCTGCAATCTGCCGTGGCAGTTGCTCGCCGCGATCGGCAAGGTCGAGTCGGGCCACGCGCGCGGCGGTCAGGTGAACGACGACGGCACGACGCTCTCGCCGATCCTCGGCCCGGTCCTGAACGGGGTCGGTTTCGCCAACATCAGCGACACCGACAACGGCGAGTTCGACGGCGACGCGACGCACGACCGCGCCGTCGGCCCGATGCAGTTTATCCCGTCGACGTGGAAGACCTGGGGCCAGGACGGCAACGGCGACGGCCGCAGCGACCCCAACAACATCTTCGACGCCGCGCTGGCCGCCGCGTACTACCTGTGCGCGGGAGAGCGCGATCTCTCGGTCGAGGAGGACCTCCACAAGGCGATCCTCGGCTACAACCACTCGCGTGAGTACCTGAACACGGTCCTGACCTGGTTCCAGTACTACAAGAACGGGTCGCACGAGATCCCGGACAGCACCGCGACGCTGCCCGTGTCCACCGGACCGTCCTCGCCGTCGACCCCGACGCCCAGCCCCACCGTCCCCAGCACCCCCGGCACCCCGGGCACCGCGAAGCCGAGCGGCTCCCCGAGCACGAGCCCGAGCCCCACCCCCAGCCCTTCGACCCCCAAGCCCGGGGGCGGCTCCGGCACTCCGAAGCCGACCGAGCCCGGCGGCGGTACGACCACGCCCACCCCGAGTGATCCCGGCACCCCCACCACCCCGGCCCCCAAGCCGGTCGCCGCGCGGATCGAGAAGACCGTCACAGCGCCGCTGACCGCCGTCGCGGGCGGCCGGTTCGCCCAGCAGGCGGCCGTCCGCGCCGTGGACAAGGCCGGCAAGCCCGTGGCCAGGACGATCGTGCGGTTCGAGATCGTCGGCGACACCGACGCCCGGTTCGTGACGGGCCTGACCACCTCGGTCGACGTCACGGGCACGGAGGGCACGGCGACCGCGCCGGCCGTCCAGGCGGGCGAGCGGACGGGCGACTTCACGATCCGCGCGACCGCCGTCGTGCCGGGCGTCGCCCCCGTCGGCTACACCGCCACCGTCACGGCCCGTCAGGCGGACGCACTCGCCAGGACCACGACGCAGGAGCTGGTCGCGGCGCCCGGCGCCGAGTTCACCGACGCCGTCGAGGTCAGGGCCACCTACCGGGGAGCCGCCGCCGGCCGGGTGGCGGTGAGCGCGGCCGTGATCACATCCGCGACCGACGCCACGGCCCCCGAGGCCGGGCCCTACTTCAAGGACGCGAACGGCGACGCGCTGCGGACCCTCACGGATCTGAGGACGGATGCCGACGGTGCCCTCCGGCTCCCGAAGCTCCACGCGGGCGAAGCGGCGGGCACCTATCTGCTCCGCCTCGAAACCGAGGGCGGCGCCACGCTCACCATCGAGCTGAAGGTCGCCTGACCCGCACGCCGCACCGGCCCTGTGCCGCCCCCGACCGACCGGCCGGGGGCGGCACACGGCGGGCCCCTCTCCGTCACCGCCGGCTGTTCACACGGCGCGTCGCCACCGCCGTCGACGGGTCCTCCGGCCACGGATGGCGCGGGTAGCGTCCCCGCAGCTCGGCCCGTACGGCCCGGTAGCCCTCCCGCCAGAACGACGCCAGGTCCGCCGTCACCGCCGCCGGGCGCCCGGCCGGGGACAGCAGATGCACCAGTACGGGAACGCCCGCCCGGCCCGCCACCCTCGGCGTCTCCCGCAGCCCGAACAACTCCTGGAGCTTCACCGCCAGTACGGGCTGCGGCCCGCCGTACTCCACCCGTACCCGTGAGCCGCTGGGCACTTCGATACGTTCCGGAGCCAGCTCGTCCAGCCGCCCGGCCTCGCCGGTCGACCAGGGCAGCAGCCGCGCCAGCGCCTGCCCCGCGTCCAGCCGGGCCAGATCCGCGCGGCGCCGGGCCCGCGACAGCTCGGGCTCCAGCCACGCGTCGGCGCGCTCGACCAGCGCCTCGTCCGAGACATCCGGCCAGCCGCCGCCCAACTCCCGGTGCAGAAAGCCCAGGCGCTCGCGCAGCGCACGCGCCTCGCGCGTCCAGCGCAGCAGCTCGGGCCCCTCGCTCCGCAACCCCTCCAGCAGCGCCGCCCGCACCAGCGCGGGAGCCGGGGATGTCAGGGCGCGCGCGGAGAGCCCGATCGCGCCGAGCCGCTCCACCCGCCGGGCCAGCACATCGCCGTTCTCCCAGCGGACCTCCTCACCCGCCGCCCGCAGCCGCCCGGCGGCGGCCAGCGCCGTGTCCTCGTCGACGACGGCGGCCAGCCGGACCCGCGCCGAAGGGGAACCGGCGGGCCGGTCGGCGACGGCGACGGCCAGCCACGGCGCGTCGCGCAGCGCGGACCCGTCGGACAGTTCGCCGCCCGTGCCCGACGCCATCAGATACGCGCCCGCGCCCCGCGCCCGCGCCACCCGCTCGGGAAACGCGAGCGCGGCGATCAGCCCGGCAGCGGAATCGTCGGTCGCGCCGCCGCCGTTCCCGCCCCTTCCGCTCCCGGTTCCCGCCGTCCCGGCGGCCTGTGTGAGCCGCCGCACCTCCTGACGCCAGCGCGCCGCGTACGCGTCCCCGCCCCGGCGGGCCGTACGCCAGGCCGCCGCGAGATCGTCCCCGTACGAGCGGGGCGGTTCCTCGCTCAGCAGCGCCACCACCTCGGCCGCCCGCCGCGCCCCCACCTCGGGGGCGCCGTCCAGCAGGGCGCGGGCGAGCCGGGGATGCAGGCCGACACGGGCCATCCGGACGCCGCGCTCCGTCACCCGCCCGTCCTCGCCGACCGCGCCCGTCGCGGTCAGCACGGAGCGGGCGGCCGCCAGCGCGCCGGGCGGCGGCGGATCCAGCAGGGCGAGCCCCTCGGCCGAGGGATCGCCCCAGCACGCGGCCTGGAGCGCGAACGCCGCCAGATCCGCGACCTTGATCTCGGGGGACGGGAAGCGCGTCAGCCGGCCGTCCTCCGCCTGCGACCAGCAGCGGTAGACCGTCCCCGGCGCCTCGCGCCCCGCGCGCCCTGCCCGCTGCCGGGCGCCCGCCTGGGACACCCGTACCGTCGTCAGGGCGCTCAGGCCCCGCGCGTGATCCGTACGGGGTTCGCGCGCGAGCCCCGCGTCCACGACCACCCGCACCCCCGGCACCGTCAGACTCGACTCGGCCACCGCCGTGGCCAGCACGACCCGGCGGCCCTCCGACGCCCCCGCGAGCACCGCGTCCTGCGCCGCCGCCGGGGCCCGCCCGTGCACCTGGAGCACCTCGGCGCCGAGACCGCCCAGCTGCCCGGCCACCCGGCCGATCTCCCCGACCCCAGGCAGGAAACAGAGCACATCGCCCTCCCGCTCGGCCAGCGCCCGGCGCACGACCGACGCCACATGCGTCAGCAGCGCCGGATCGACCCGCATGCCGTGCGGCGGCCGTACGGGGGCGGTCGGCGGCGCCCACACGGTCTCCACCGGATGGGAGACCCCGTGCGCCGCCACCACCGGCGCGTCGTCCAGCAGCCGCGCCCAGCCCTCGGCGTCGGTGGTCGCGGACGCGGCGATCAGCCGCAGCTCGGGCCGCAGCGCCGTCCGCACGTCCAGGAGGAAGGCCGCGACGGTATCGGCGTCGAGATGCCGTTCGTGGCACTCGTCGAGGATGACCACATCGACGCCCGCCAGTTCCTGGTCGCGCTGGAGCCGCTGGAGCAGCACCCCGGTGGTCACCACCTCCACCACCGTCGCGCGCCCCACCACGCGCTCCCCGCGCACGGTGAAGCCGACGCGCTCCCCGACGCGCTCGCCGAGCAGCCAGGCCATCCGGCGGGCCGCCGCGCGCGCCGCGATCCGCCGGGGCT
Source organism: Streptomyces sp. NPDC012835 (assembly GCF_042900885.1). Classification (NCBI taxonomy): domain Bacteria; kingdom Bacillati; phylum Actinomycetota; class Actinomycetes; order Kitasatosporales; family Streptomycetaceae; genus Streptomyces; species Streptomyces sp. NPDC012835. Next base: position 188,836 of record NZ_JBIBBW010000002.1, on the reverse strand, counting down.
CGGCGACGATCACCCGCCGCACCGGACCGCCGTCCAGCAGCCCGGCCAGGGCCAGCGGTACGAGCGTCGTCTTGCCCGTGCCGGGCGGCGCGCACAGCACCGCGCAGCCGTGCCGGTCGAGGGCCCGCTCCAGCGCGGGCAGGGCGGTGCGCACGGGAAGGCTGCCGAGGATGTCGTCGCGGATCACCCGTTCAGTGTCCACCGCCGACCGGTGACGGCCGGGTGGCGTTCCGGCGGCGGGCACGCGGGCGCTCGTGTGCACACCGCCGACGGGCGGGATCTGTCCCGTACCCGGATGGTGATCAGTCCCGTACGCAGACGAAGATCGCCGTGCCCGGGAGCAGGGTGCCGCGCAGCGGGGACCAGCCGCCCCACTCCTGGGTGTTCCAGGCCGGCCACTCGGGCTCCACCAGGTCGACCAGCCGGAATCCGCCCGCCACCAGGTCCCGCACCCGGTCGCCGAGCGTCCTGTGGTGCTCGACGTAAACGGCCCGCCCCCGCTCGTCCTGCTCGACGTAGGGGGTGCGGTCGAAGTAGGAGGCCGCCGCCGTCAGCCCCTCGGGCCCCGGCTCGTCGGGGAACGCCCAGCGGACCGGATGCGTCACGGAGAACACCCAGCGGCCGCCGGGCCGCAGCACCCGGCGCACCTCGCGGAACACCTGGACCGGATCGGCGACGAAGGGGATGGCGCCGTAGGCGGAGCAGGCCAGGTCGAAGGAGCCGTCCCCGAAGGGCAGCGCGCCCGCGTCCGCCTGGATCAGCGGGAACGTCAGCGAGCGCCCCTCGCCGATGCGCAGCGCGTGCTGGAGCTGCCGGTGGGAGAGGTCGAGCGCCACCGGGCGCGCGCCCTGCGCGGCCAGCCAGCGCGAGCACTGCGCGGCGCCCGCCCCGATCTCCAGGACGTCGAGGCCGTTCAGCGACTCCTGGGGGCCGAGGAGCCCGGCCTCCACCTCGTCGAGCCCTTCCGGGCACCAGACGAAGCGGTCGTCGCCGAGGAAGGTGCCGTGCTCGATCTGGTAGTCGTCGGCGTTGCGGTCCCACCAGCCCCGGTTGGCCCGGCTGCTCTCCGTACCGTCGGAGTCACGTCGGGTCGCCTCGGGCTCGGCCTGGGGTTCTTGCTCTTGGATCATCGTGTCCGTCGTCTTATTCTTTGGGGATTCGGGGTGCCGCCGCGGGGGCCGTTGGCCTCAGCGAACGCTGGTTGTGCCGGGAATGAGAGGTTCGGCCCCGGGTGTGCGCCTTCGCGCATTGACCGTGCCCGGCTGCCCCCGTATGCTAAAGGTTGCGCTGCGGGCTTGCGCGCCTCAGACGTAGCAGCCGCGCTCGCATCTGTGTATCCCTCGGTTGTCGAGGCGCTTTTCCCCTTTTCCGGGGTGGCGCTTCCTTGGCTGTCCGGCTTCTACAGGTGGCGATACGGGCTCCCGGCGTAGCAGTACCTACGACTCACTGTCCGCACCGGAGCCCTTTCCCACATGACGAGCAGCACCGAGACCACCGCCACCACTCCGCAGGTTGCGGTCAACGACATCGGTAACGAGGAAGCCTTCCTCGCCGCGATCGACGAGACCATCAAGTACTTCAACGACGGCGACATCGTGGATGGCGTCATCGTGAAGGTCGACCGGGACGAGGTCCTGCTCGACATCGGTTACAAGACCGAGGGTGTCATCCCGTCCCGCGAGCTTTCGATCAAGCACGACGTCGACCCCAATGAGGTCGTCAAGGTCGGCGACGAGATCGAAGCCCTTGTTCTCCAGAAGGAGGACAAGGAAGGCCGCCTGATCCTCTCGAAGAAGCGCGCCCAGTACGAGCGCGCCTGGGGCACGATCGAGAAGATCAAGGAAGAGGACGGCATCGTCACCGGTACCGTCATCGAGGTGGTCAAGGGTGGTCTCATCCTCGACATCGGCCTCCGTGGCTTCCTGCCGGCTTCCCTCGTCGAGATGCGCCGCGTCCGCGACCTCCAGCCCTACGTGGGCAAGGAGCTCGAAGCCAAGATCATCGAGCTGGACAAGAACCGCAACAACGTGGTCCTGTCCCGCCGTGCCTGGCTGGAGCAGACCCAGAGCGAGGTCCGTCAGACCTTCCTCACGACCCTGCAGAAGGGCCAGGTCCGCTCCGGCGTCGTCTCCTCGATCGTCAACTTCGGTGCGTTCGTGGACCTCGGCGGCGTCGACGGTCTCGTGCACGTCTCCGAGCTGTCCTGGAAGCACATCGACCACCCCTCCGAGGTTGTCGAGGTCGGCCAGGAAGTCACCGTCGAGGTTCTCGACGTCGACATGGACCGCGAGCGTGTCTCCCTGTCGCTCAAGGCGACGCAGGAAGACCCGTGGCAGCAGTTCGCCCGGACGCACCAGATCGGTCAGGTCGTCCCGGGTAAGGTCACCAAGCTCGTTCCCTTCGGTGCGTTCGTGCGCGTCGACGAGGGCATCGAGGGTCTGGTCCACATCTCCGAGCTGGCCGAGCGCCACGTGGAGATCCCGGAGCAGGTCGTCCAGGTCAACGACGAGATCTTCGTCAAGGTCATCGACATCGACCTGGAGCGCCGCCGCATCAGCCTCTCGCTGAAGCAGGCCAACGAGTCCTTCGGCAACGACCCGGCCTCGGTCGAGTTCGACCCGACGCTCTACGGCATGGCCGCGTCCTACGACGACCAGGGCAACTACATCTACCCCGAGGGCTTCGACCCCGAGACCAACGACTGGCTCGAGGGCTTCGAGACCCAGCGCGAGGCGTGGGAGGGCCAGTACGCCGAGGCGCAGTCGCGCTTCGAGCAGCACCAGGCCCAGGTCATCAAGTCCCGCGAGGCCGACGAGGCCGCCGCCGCCGAGGGTGCTGCCGCGCCCGCCGCCGGTGGCAGTGCTCCCGCCGCCTCCGGTGGTGGCTCGTACTCCTCGGAGTCCGACGACAACTCCGGCGCCCTGGCGTCGGACGAGGCGCTCGCCGCCCTGCGCGAGAAGCTGGCCGGCGGCCAGAGCTGACGCTCAGGTCCTTCGGACCCGTAGTGCTCCGGTAGGCAGCAGCTGACCGCACGTAAGGCCCGTTCCCTTCGGGGGGCGGGCCTTACGTGTGTGCGGCGGGTGTGCGGGCAGAGGGCGCCGAAGGATTCTGACGGGCCGTCAGGTGTCGCGGAGGCGCCTCGGCTCCGCGGAACGGAGCACTCCGCGGGCGGGTGAGGGTTGGCATCGTGGGACGTGGGGAATGCCCGCGCTCTGTGGGGCGTTCTCCGGTACGAACACGAGGAGGAGCGGTAATCGTGCTTGATCCGCAGGGTTTGTACGAATGGGAGCCCAAGGGCCTCGCCGTCGTCGACATGGCACTGGCGCAGGAGTCGGCGGGCCTGGTCATGCTGTACCACTTCGACGGCTACATCGACGCGGGGGAGACCGGCGACCAGATCGTCGAGAACCTGCTGGACTCGCTGCCCCACCAGGTGGTGGCCCGTTTCGACCACGACAGGCTGGTCGACTACCGCGCGCGCCGTCCGCTGCTCACGTTCCGGCGGGACCGCTGGTCCGACTACGAGACGCCGACGCTCGACGTCCGCCTCGTGCAGGACGCCACCGGAGCGCCGTTCCTGCTGCTGTCGGGTCCGGAGCCCGATGTGGAGTGGGAGCGTTTCGCGCTGGCCGTACGGCAGATCGTGGAGCGGCTCGGGGTGCGTCTGTCCGTCAACTTCCACGGCATCCCCATGGGCGTGCCGCACACCAGGCCCGTCGGCCTCACTCCGCACGGCAACCGTACGGACCTGATGCCGGGGCACCGCAGCCCCTTCGACGAGGCGCAGGTGCCCGGCAGCGCCGAGTCGCTCGTCGAATACCGGCTGATGGAGTCGGACCACGACGTGCTCGGCGTCGCCGCGCACGTTCCGCACTATGTCGCCAGGTCGTCCTACCCGGACGCGGCGCTCACCGCCCTGGAGGCGATCACGGCCGCGACGGGCCTGGTGCTGCCGAGCGTCGCGCACTCCCTCCGTACGGAGGCGCAGCGCACCCAGACCGAGATCGAGCGGCAGTTGGGCGAGGGCGACGAGGAACTGGTCACGATGGTGCAGGGACTTGAGCACCAGTACGACGCCGTCGCGGGCTCCGAGACCCGTGGCAACCTGGTCGCGGAGCCGACGGAGCTGCCGTCGGCGGACGAGATCGGCCGTGAATTCGAGAAGTTCCTCGCCGAGCGGGAGGGCGACGGGGGCGCGTGAGCGGCCCGTCACCGGCCGTGGCCGGGCCGCGTCGGCGGGGGGTCAGGGCCCTCGCGAGCGGGCAGGGGTCAAGCGGCCCCGGTGAGATGCGACGGCTCGGCGGGAGGCGACGGCCGGTGGGTGCCGACGGCTCGGCGGGATGCGACGGCCGGTGGGTGCCGACGGCCGGTGGGTCCTTACGGTCCGGCCGGATTCAGCTGCCCGGCGGGACCCGGGCGCGAGGCTCTAGGCTGATCCCATGCTGAGGCTGGGACTTACGGGCGGTATCGGTGCGGGCAAGAGCGAGGTCTCCCGGCTGCTGACCGGCTATGGAGCGGTACTGATCGACTCCGACCGGATCGCGCGGGAGGTCGTGGCGCCCGGGACACCCGGACTGGCCGCCGTGGCCGCCGAGTTCGGCCCGGAGGTGGTGACCGACGCCGGTGCGCTGGACCGTCCGAAACTGGGCGGGATCGTCTTCGCCGACCACGAACGGCTGCGCGCGCTGAACGCGATCGTGCACCCGCTGGTCCGCGCCCGCTCCGCCGAACTGGAGGCGGCGGCGGGCCCAGACTCCATCGTGGTGCACGACGTGCCGCTGCTCGTGGAGAACGGGATGGCGGCCCTGTACGACCTGGTGGTCGTCGTGGACGCGTCGCCGGAGACGCAGCTCGACCGGCTGGTACGGCTACGGGGCATGACGGAGTCCGACGCGCGGGACCGGATGGCCGCCCAGGCCACCCGGGAGGAGCGCCGGAGCGTCGCGGACATCGTCATCGACAACGACGGACCGCTGGCCGGACTGGAGCCGCGGGTCCGCGAGATCTGGCGGGAGCTGACCGCGCGAGTGGCCGCCCGCTCCCGCACCGGCCGGGCGGCCGAGGAATAGCTTGCCCGGTTCCGGCGTTGAACGCGCGCAGCTAGGGAAGGATGCGACCGTGCCCGAGAGTCCGGAAACCCACGTCATCGACTACCGAGCGGCCGAACAGCTGCTGGCGGCGCGGGATCCGCGCGGGGCCGTGAAGCTGCTGGACTCGGTCATCGCGGCCCACCCGGAGAACACGGCGGCCAGGCTGCTGCGCGCCCGCGCGTTCTTCGCCGCCGCGCAGCTGCGCCCCGCCGAGCTGGAATTCGAGCTGGTCCTGGAGCGGGAGCCGGACAACGCGTTCGCGCACTTCGCCCTCGCCCGTACGTACGAGCGCTCGGGCCGCCCCGAGCAGGCCAAGCGGCACTTCCGCCTGGCGGCGGCGCTGGACCCCAAGCCGGAGTACCTGAAGGCGGCCCGGTTCGACGCCGGCACGGGCGACGGCGGCAACTGACCGTACGCGGCGACGGCGGTAGCTGACCGTACGCGGGGGCCGTGAGGACCGACCGTACGCGGGGCCCGCATCGGGCGGGCCGGGGTGTGGGCCCGGGTCCGGCTCCGGCTCGGCCCAGGGTTTCCCGCCGAGGGGGTTTCCCCGCTGTCAGGTGTGCCTCCTGCGGCCCACGCCGACGCCCGTGCGATTGCGCCGCTGGCGGACCAGATCGCGTTCCCGCTCGCGGTCCTCCTCCAGGGGCACGGCAGGGCCGTGACCCGGCGGACGCGGGCCTATGCCCCGGTCCGGCTGGAAGCGCGGGCCCTGGCGCATCCGCCGCAGGATCACGAACAGGTCCGTCACGACGATCAGCAGGAGCACCGCGCAGGCCAGCGCCCACCAGGGCCGCCCGGCCAACGCGAACGCCACGGTGCCCACGCCGGTGCAGATCAGGCCCCACACGCTCAGCCAGAACCGCATGCGCAGCGCGCTGCGCGCCGTGACGGGTTCACTTCCGGTACGCGTAGGCATGACATCCCACCTCCCGTCCGTTAGGTACCTGCCCGTTATGTACCCGCGCTCACGGCTTCGAATGCCTGTTCAGTCGGGATTGCGGGGACATACCGATGGCGAGTTTTCGCCATGCGGGCGAGTGTCGCGAGGGCCGCGCGCCACGGTGTACGGGTGGGGAGGAGTGCGAGGCCGGATGGGTCAGTGCACCACGCGGTAGCTCCGCCAGGGGCCGGAGCCGGGGGCGATCACGTCGGAGGTCGCGGTGGCGATATAGATCGTGTTCCCGCCGGTGCAGTCGGCCGTCGGATACATCACGAGGTCGAGCAGGGTGCGGTTCGTGACCGCCACGGCCCCGGCCGGTGCGAGCCGGTGGCAGCCCCTGACCGGCGGGCTGTCCACCTGGACCATGCGTTTCTGCCCGGTCTCGTACGCGAGGGTCCCCAGGGCGCTCCGGCCGAGGCCGGAGCAGCCGGTGACGGCGGTGAGGGCGAGGCACGCTGCCCCGGCGGTGAGGCCGAGGCGCCGGTGCTGGGTCACGGACATGGGCGGTCCTCGTCTGTGCGGGAGAGGCGTACGCGGTGACTGGGCGGGGCCGGTCCGTGGCGCGGAGTCCGGCGCTGGAGGTCACACTGCCCGATTCCCGATGTGGCGGCACCCGGGGCAGGGCCGGCCGGGCGAGTGGGCCCCGGCGGGAACCCGGTGAGAGCCCGGTGGGGACGGCGCCCCGGCGGGAACCCTGCGGGAGCCCGGTGGGGACCGCGCCCCCAGGGGTGCTGCCGCTTCTTGTCCGGCACGTCTCGACCGGTGGGTCATACAGGGCATACCGTGGTTAATAGCACCATCGGTCCGGCGTCTGGGGGCCCATCATGGTCGAGGTACTGGTCATCGCGGTCATAGCCGTGGTCGGCGTGTGCGCCCTGTACGCGATGTCGGCCGCCCGGGTCGTCAAACAGTACGAGCGGGGTGTGGTCTTCCGCCTCGGCCGGCTGCGTGAGGGCGTCCGGGGACCCGGATTCACGACGGTCGTCCCGTTCGTGGACAAGCTGAGCAAGGTCAATATGCAGATCGTGACGATGCCGGTCCCCGCACAGGACGGCATCACACGCGACAACGTCACCGTGCGCGTCGACGCGGTGATCTACTTCAAGGTCGTGGACGCGGCCGACGCCGTGATCCGGGTGGAGGACTACCGCTTCGCGGTGTCGCAGATGGCCCAGACGTCCCTGCGGTCGATCATCGGCAAGAGCGATCTCGACGACCTGCTGTCGAACCGGGAGAAGCTGAACCAGGGCCTGGAGCTGATGATCGACAGTCCGGCGATCGGCTGGGGCGTGCAGATCGACCGCGTCGAGATCAAGGACGTGTCGCTGCCCGAGACGATGAAGCGGTCGATGGCGCGACAGGCGGAGGCGGACCGTGAGCGCCGGGCTCGTGTGATCAACGCGGACGCGGAGCTTCAGGCGTCGAAGAAGCTTGCCGAAGCGGCCGAACAGATGGCCGGACAGCCGGCCGCCCTCCAGTTGCGGCTGTTGCAGACCGTGGTGGCGGTCGCCGCCGAGAAGAACTCCACGCTGGTCCTGCCGTTCCCCGTCGAGCTGCTCCGCTTCCTGGAGCGCGCCACGCCGGCCGAGGCCGCCCAGGCTGTGCAGGCCGTCTCGGGAGCCGTGCGGACGGCCGCTCCCGCTGCCGGGCAGGCCGGGGTGACGGAGGTGACCGGGCCGGGGGCCGAGCCCGCCACCGGGCCCGAGTCGCCGACCGGGGAGGCTCCACCCGCACCGCCGACACCGCCCGCGCCGGTGGCACCGGCAGCCACCGCCCCCGAGCCGCCGCCGACCGAGCCGGGCGGAGCCTCCCCGGTCGGGGACTCTCCGGCCCCGGACGACGGAACCGCCACGACCGGGCCGGAGCCGACGCCGCCCCGCAGCTGAAGCAACCGCCCCGCAGCTGAAGCAACCGGCCCGCAGCTGAAGCCACCGGCCCGCCGCCCGAGCAGCGCCCGGCTCCCCGATGTCCGCCGGGGAGGCCGGGCGTTGCTCGGGCGCCGCGCTGCCCCGCCGAACCGTTCGGGACCGACTGTCAGACCCCCCGCCTAGACTCGCAGAGGTGATCGGAACCCGGGATGGCCCGGGGTCCGACGGGCCTTGGTGGGAGGGAGTCGACGGCCATGAAACAACTCGCGTACAGCCCCGCGCGACGGCCCGCGCTCGCCTCGGCGTCCGCGCCGCTGCCCACGCTCTCGCACGACGCACCTGGTGCCGTGCCGGTGCCGGCGGGCTCTGCCGCCGTCTTCCTGCCGGCCGGACTGCCGCGCGAGGGGCGCGTCGCCTTCTGGTCCCCGCACGCCCTTGGGCACACCGGGGACGCGCCGAGGCCCGTCAGCCCTCGGGACCCGGCGGGGCCGGGCGCGGGAGAGCTGACGGTGGTCCGGGACGAGGGGGAGGGGGCGCGGGCGCTCACGGTCCCCGCCGTACTGCTCCCCGTCGCGGAGGCGCTCCCGCTGCTGCTCCGCGCCCGGCAGGACAGCTCCGCCCATCCCGCCACCTCTTGCTGGGGCGCCGCCGCGCTGCACGCGCTGCACCTCGTCGCGCGCGGCAGACTGCTGCCCGGTCTGACCGCGTCCGATCAGGACGCCTGGCGGGCGGGTCCGCTCGACGCCGACGACATCGCGCAACTGCGGGCCATCGCCGCCGCCATGCCACCGGAGGCGCACGCCGTACCGCTCACCCCGGACGCCCCGCTCCGGTTGCCCGACCCGGAAGCGCTGGTGCGGGCGTTCCTGGACGCCGTGGCGGACTCCCTGCCGCGTACCCCGGCCGCCGCCCACGCGGCGGGCGCTCCGTTCGCCGCGTGGGCCGGACAGCGTCTGCCGGGGGCCAGGGCCTGGGCCGCTGAGGCGGCGGCCGGGATGGACGCGGGGGTGCGGGTCTCGCTGCGGCTCGACCTCTCGGCGTACGAGCTGTTCGACCACGCGCAAGCCCCGGCCGCCCCGGAGGCCGGGGCCCACCGGGAAGGGACGGACGGGGAGGAGTGGGGTGGCGCGGAGGAGGGCCGGGCGAGCGGCTTCGTTCGACGTTCCGCCGGGGACGCCGACCCGGACGACGCCGCGCGCGGGGCCGGAGCCGCCCTGGTGCAGATCCACAGCCTGGCCGATCCGACCCTGGTCATCGACGCGGCCTCCCTCTGGGCGGGAGAGAGCGCCGACAGCTTCGGACCGCGTGCCCGGATCGACGCGATGCTCGCGCTGCGCCGGGCCGCCCGCGTCTGGTCCCCGCTCGCCCGGCTGCTGGAGCGCGACATCCCCGACGCGCTGCCGCTCTCCGAGGACGAGCTGTACGAGCTGCTCGGTCCCGGCGCCGCCCGCCTCGCTTCGGCAGGAGTCGCCGTGCACTGGCCCAGGGAGCTGGCCCGTACGCTCACCGCCGCCGCGGTCGTCCGGCCCGCGCCGGGGTCCGCGACGGACGGCACGCCGTTCTTCGACAGCGAGGAGCTGCTCAAGTTCAACTGGCAGCTGGCGCTCGACGGCGACCCCCTCACCGAGGGCGAGATGGACGCGCTCGCCGAGTCGCACCGCCCGATCGTCCGACTGCGCGATCAGTGGGTGGTCGTCGATCCCGCCCTCGTCCGCAAGGCGCGCAAGCGGGAGCTGGGACTGCTGGAGCCGGTCGACGCCCTGGCCGCCGCGCTCACCGGCACCGCCGAGGTGGACGGCGAGACGGTCGAGGCCGTGCCGGCGGGAGCGCTCGCGGCGCTGCGCGACCGCCTCGTCGCCGGCCCCGCCGCCGTCCCCCAGCCACCCGCGCTCGCCGCCACGCTCCGCGACTACCAGCTGCGCGGGCTGGCCTGGCTGGATCTGATGACCTCTCTCGGCCTCGGCGGCTGCCTCGCGGACGACATGGGCCTCGGCAAGACCGTCACGGTCATCGCCCTGCATCTGCACCGCGCCCGTCCCGCGCCGACACTGGTCGTCTGCCCGGCGTCCCTCCTCGGCAACTGGCAGCGGGAGGTCACCCGCTTCGCGCCCGGAGTGCCCGTGCACCGCTACCACGGCGCCGGACGCACCCTCGACGGCGTCTCGGAGGGCTTCGTCCTCACCACGTACGGCACGATGCGCTCCAGCGCCGACGCGCTCGCCGCCCACCCCTGGGGGATGGTCGTCGCCGATGAGGCCCAGCACGTCAAGAACCCCTTCTCGTCCACCGCCAAGGCGCTGCGCACCATCCCCGCGCCCGCCAGGATCGCGCTGACCGGCACCCCCGTCGAGAACAACCTCTCCGAGCTGTGGGCCCTGCTCGACTGGACCACACCGGGACTGCTCGGCCCGCTCAAGGCGTTCCGGTCACGCCACGCCCGCATCGTGGAGAACGTCGAGAACGCCAGGAGCGCCGACGTCAAGGACGCGGAGAACGAGGAGGCGGTGGAGCGGCTGGCCCGGCTGGTCAGGCCGTTCCTGCTGCGCAGGAGGAAATCCGACCCCGGCATCGTGCCCGAGCTGCCCCCGAAGACCGAGAGCGATCACCCCGTCGCCCTCACCCGGGAACAGGCGTCGCTGTACGAGGCGGTCGTCCGCGAGACGATGGCCGCCATCGAGGCCGCCGAGGGCATCGCGCGCCGGGGGCTCGTCATGAAACTCCTCACCTCCCTCAAACAGATCTGCAACCACCCCGCGCAGTATCTGAAGGAGGACGCGGCCCGCCTCACCGGCCGCTCGGGCAAGCTCGCCCTGCTGGACGAACTGCTCGACACGATCCTCGCCGAGGACGGCTCGGTGCTGGTCTTCACCCAGTACGTGTCGATGGCGCGGCTGCTCTCCGCCCACCTCGCGGCCCGCGCGATCCCGTCCCAACTGCTCCACGGAGGCACGCCCGTCCTGGAGCGCGAGCGAATGGTGGACCGCTTCCAGTCGGGCGAGACCCCGGTCTTCGTCCTCTCGCTGAAGGCGGCGGGCACCGGTCTCAACCTGACCAGGGCAGGCCATGTCGTCCACTTCGACCGCTGGTGGAACCCGGCCGTGGAGGAACAGGCCACCGACCGCGCCTACCGCATCGGCCAGACCCAGCCCGTGCAGGTCCACCGGCTGATCGCGGAGGGCACCGTCGAGGACCGGATCGCCGAGATGCTCGCCTCCAAACGGGCGCTGGCCGACGCCGTCCTCGGCTCGGGCGAGGCCGCGCTGACCGAGCTGACCGACCGTGAACTGGGCGACCTCGTCTCCCTGCGGAGGCCCTGATGACCACCCGGCGCACGCCCCGGCACGACGACCGGCGCCGTACCTTCCCCGCCCTGCCCCCGAGACCCGGCGCGCAGGACGACTTCGCCGCCACCTGGTGGGGCAACTCCTGGGTGGAGTCCATGGAGGACAGCGCACTCGACCCGGCCAGACTTCAGCGCGGGCGCCGTTACGCGGACGGCGGCCATGTCGACGCGATCACCGTCACCCCCGGCCGGGTCATGGCGTACGTGCACGGTTCCAGGCCCCGCCCCTACCGGACGGAGATCCGGCTGCGCACCCTCGGCGAGGCCGACTGGGAGGACCTTCTCGACGCGGCGGCGGCCCGCCCCGATCACATCGCCGCCCTGCTCGACAAGGCCATGCCGCACACCCTCGCGGCGTCGGCCGACCTTCTGCCCGGCCTCGGCGACCTGACGCCGGACTGCTCCTGCCCCGACGACGGCTACCCCTGCAAGCACGCCGCCGCGCTCTGCTACCAGACGGCCCGGCTCCTGGACGAGGATCCGTTCGTCCTCTTCCTGATGCGCGGCCGGGGCGAACACGAGATCCTCGCCGACCTGACCCGCCGCAACGCCACCCGCTCCGCCACCGAACGGACCGCGACCCCGCCGCCGATGCCCACCGTCGCCGCCGACGAGGCCCTCGCCCCGCGCACCCGCCCGGCGCTCCCGCCGCCGTTCCCCGCCCCCGCGCTGCCCGGCAGGCCGCCCGCCTACCCGCAGGTCACCGGCGCGCCCGATCCGCTCGCCCTCGACCTGCTCGCCACCGAGGCCGCGGCCCGCGCCCACACCTTCCTCACCACCGGGCTCGACCCCGTCGGCGCGCTCACCCCCTGGCAGGACGCGGTGCGTCTGGCCGCCGCCCACCCCGGCTCGGGGCTGGCCGCCTCCACCCGTGCCCTCTACCGCGATCTGGCGGCGGCCCTCGACCGCACCCCCACCGACCTGGCCCGCGCCGTCGCGGCCTGGCGCCAGGGCGGCCCGGCCGGACTCGCCGTACTGGAAGAGGCGTGGGACCCGCCGGCCGGGCCGTTCGACCGGGCCCGTCCCGCACTCGTCGCGGCGGACTTCCCGCACTTCCGCCCCTGGCGCAACCGCCTCTCCACCCCGGCCCTCCAGCTCAGGTTCGGCCGCGACGCCCTCTGGTACGGATACGAGTCGGACCGCGACCGGGAGGACTGGTGGCCGCGCGGCACCCCCGACACCGACCCGGTGGGCGCACTCACGGCCCTGCTCGGGAGGTGACCGGTAGGCTCGGATGTCCGTACTGATCGACGGTCGAAGGGGGCGCGGTGGAAGCCGAGTTGGTGGCGCTGGCGACGGCGGTCGTGACGGCGCTGTTCCAGGAGGTCGCGACGGACGGCTGGGCGCGCGCCCGCGACCGGATGGCGCGCTTCTTCGGCTCACGGCGCTCCGCCGCTCCGGACGCGGTGGGCTCCGACCTGGAGTCGGCGCGCGCCGCGCTGGCCGCCGCCCACCGGGACAACGACGAGGAGACCGCCCGCCGCCTGCACGAGGAGTGGCGCGACCGGCTGCACCGCACCCTGCGGGCCGACCCGGAAGCGGCAGCCGAGCTGCGGCAGCTGCTGGGCGAACTCGCCCCCGGTGCAACGGTGTTCAACGGCGATGTCGGCGCCGGCTCCGCCGTGCAGGCGGGCGAGATCGGCACCCTCACCCAGCATCTCCACTTCCACGGTCCCGCCGTCGGCCAGGGCCCCGCCGCCGGCCACCGGCTCGACGCGACGGTGGCCGTGCTGCCGGCAGCGGCCGTCCACCAGCTTCCGCTGGAGGAGGAGCCGTTCGAGAACAGGGACGAGCAGCGCGCCCGGGTGCTGCGGGCCCTCGACGAGCGCCGTGAATCCCCGCTCGTACGCCCCCTGGTGGTCGTGATCAGCGGAGTGGGCGGCATCGGCAAGACCGCGCTGGCCGTCCGGCTCGCCCACGAACTCGCCCCCCGCTTCACCGAGGGCAGCGCCTACCTCGATCTGGACGAGTGGCGCACCGCCGGCTCCATCGACGTCGAAGCGGTCATCCGGCACCGGCTGCGCCGCCTCGGAGTCGCGGAGAGCTGGCTGCCGGGTGAGTACCGCGCGCTGGTGGAGCTGTACCGGGAGAAGACCCGCGGCGCGCGCACGGCGCTGGTCGTGGACAACGCCTGGTCCGCCGACGAGATCACCACCCTGCTGCCGCACTCCGCCGACGCGCTGGTCCTCGTCACCGGGCAGCGCAGACTGCCCGCGCTGGAGGCGCGCGGCGCGATCGGACTCGCGCTGGGGCCGCTGTCCCACGCGCACGCCTCCGATGTGCTCCGCAAGATCGTCACCGCCGTACGGCCCGACGAGTCCCCCCGGACGACGGACGCGCTCGCCCGCCTCTGCGACGGCTTCCCCGCCGCCCTGCGCGCGGTGGGCACCCTGCTCCACGAGCACCCCACCAGACGTATGGAGCGGCTCGTCGCCGATCTCACGTCCCAACTCCAGGAGAGGGGACTGCCCGTGGTGGAAGCGGTCTGGAACACGACGTACGACGAGCTGCCGGCGCCCGCCGCGCTGCTCTACCGGCTGCTGCCCCAGCACCCCGGTTACGACATCACGACCGAGGCCGCCGCCGCCCTCCTCGGCACGGGCTTCGACGACGCGGAGGACGCGCTCGGCGGGCTGGTGCGGGCCGGGCTGCTGGAGATGTCCCCCTCCGTGTCTCCCGCGCGCGGCGGCGGACGGTTCCGCCTGCACGGGCTGCTGCGGGCCCACGCCACCCGCTGCGCGGACCGGCACGGCGACCCCGCCGAGACCGAGGAGGGACTGCGCCGGCTCCTGCTCTGGTACCGCCGGCAGGCGGAGCGGGCCGACCGTGCCATAGCGGCGAAGCGGATGCGGCAGGCCGAGCCCGTCCCGGAGCTCGCGTACGCGCCCGACCTGCCGTTCGCGGACGAGCCGGCCGCCCGGCGCTGGCTGGATGCCGAACGCGGGGCGCTGTACGGATGGGTCGGGATCGCGGCCGGCCTCGGCGAGGACACCCACGCCTGGTCGCTGTGCGAGCCGCTGTGGAAGCACTACGAGGACCACGGCAATCACGACGACGCGATCCGCGCCTTCACGCTGGGCCGCGACGCCGCCCAGCGCTGTGAGCGCCCCGACGCGCTGATCCGGCTGCGCTGCCAGCTGGCCCAGGCGCTCTGGCTCGGCGGCAGGGTCGGCGAGGCGGGCACGGAGACGGAGCAGGCCGTGCGGTCGGCCGACGCGGTCGTCCCCGGAACCAAACTGCACGCCTCGGCGCTGGAGTTCCGGGGCAAGTTCCTCGCGTGGCGCGGCGAGCCCGACCGGGCCGCAGCCTGCTTCCGGCAGTCCCGCGACATCCATCGCGCGCTCCCGGTGCCGAACGAATACGGCGTCCTCCTCCAGAGCTTCCTGCTCGGCAGGACCCTGCGCGCCGCGGGCCGGCTGCCCGAGGCCGAGGCCGAGACGGACACCGCGCTGCGGCTGGCGCGCGAGCTGCGCCATGACCGTATGACCGCGCGGTCCGAGGCCGAACTGGGCCGTATCCAGCGCGGTCTGGGCCGTCCCGACCGGGCGGTGGCCGCTCTGGAGAGGGCGCTGGAGCTGGAGCGGCGGCGCGGCTCCACATACGACGAGGCAGCGCTCGGTGAGGAACTCGCCGAGCTGGCGGAGGAGAGCGGCGACCGGCGGGCGGCGCAGGCGTACCGCGCCCGCGCGCACGAGCTGCGGGTACGGGCGGGGGCGGCGCCGGAGAACCCCTGAGCGCGCCGGTCGCGGGCGTACCCGTCGCGAGTGGCCCGCCTGTCGTGAGCGGTCCGCCCGCATCGGATCCGATGGGCGGCGGATGCGGCCCGGCGCGGCGTGGTCAGAGTTCCGCGTCCGCGCCCCCGTCCGGCTCGTACGCCAGCGTCACCGTCGCACGCCGCCCTCCCACCACGCAGTCGAGGGTCACGGGCAGGCCGGGGTCCGGGTTCGCCTCCAGCCAGTCGTGGACGCCGGAGAGCACGGCCGCGGGGTCGGGCCGTACCCGGGGCTCGGCGCGGGCCGGCATGCCGGACGCGTCGGAAGTGCGGGCGTCGAGACGTACGGACAGCAGCTCCGCGCCGCCGGGTGCGGAGTGCGGGAGTTCGCGTCGCCGCAGGACGCAGTGGTCGTGGGCGAGGACGGCCGCGGCGGTCCGGCAGGCCGCGAATTCCGCCAGGACATGGGCGCTCCACGAGCCCACGGTCCAGCCCGCTGCGGCGTCGGCGGTCGTGCGGGGCTGCCGCGCGCGCCGGTGGATGAGCCCGGCGCTCCGCATCTCGTTCAGCGTCGAGTAGCCGTCCTCCGCCGTCACATGTCCGCCGTGCGGACCGCCGTCCAACGGGTGGCGGGCCACCGACACGGCCGTCCCGGCCAGGTCGACGTGGGCCACCAGAGCCGTCGGCCGTCCCGCCGGGATCCGCGGAACGGGCAGGGGGCGCACCGGGACGGGCCCGGGGTACGGATCGAGCCCGAGCAGCGCGTAGCAGCGGGTGCGCAACCGCTCCAGCGAGCGCCCCTGTTCGGCGAAGGCCGAGGCCGCGAGCGCGGTGCCGGCTCCGGGACGGTGGGCGGTGACGGCGGCCTCGATCTGGGCGTCGGGCGGCTCGTGGTCCGACCAACGAGGCGCGTGGGCCAGGAGGTCGGCCATGGGGCTGGCCGGGATCAGCTCCGTACCGCCCTCGTAGCAGCCGATCACCGGCCGGTCCTGGGCCGCCGCGTACAGCGCCGTGGAGCCGTGGTCGGTCAATATGCAATCGGCGGCGACGAGCACCGCCGCCCACTCCTCGTAGGGCCGCGTCAGCAGCAGCCCGGAGTCCGGCGCGGGCGCGAGCCGCTGGCGCAGCGCGAACTCGCCGAGATCGCTGTGGACATTGGGGTGCGCGACGAGAGCCACCTGATAGCCGTCGTAGGGCAGTGCGGCGGTCAGCCGCCCCGGCAGCCCCGGCCGGCGCGCGAGCAGCGACTCGGGACCCCAGGTGGACACCACGGCCAGGAGCCGCCGCCCGCCGGTTCCCAGCGCTTCGCGAAACCGCTCCCGTCGCGGCCCGGAGGCCAGGATCCGGTCCAGCGTCGGATCCCCGACGACGGCGGCCCGCTCCGCGACGGCGGGGGAGCGCCCGGCGAGCGCGGCCAGCTGGTCGGGGTGCGCGAGCGCGTGCAGCGCGGCCAGCGGGGCCCCGTCGCGCAGCAACTGCCGTGGATGCAGACCGGAAGCGGAATCGTCCCCGGACGTGTGCGGCAGCCGCTTGTTGAATCCCGCTCCGTGCGGCAGCAGCACGAGCGGCCCCGGCAGCTCGTGCAGCGGCCCGTTGGGACTGGCCGCCACCACGAGATCGTGCCCGCCCCGCACCGCCTCAGCCCACGGAACGGTGCGCGCTCCGACCCCGTCGAGCGCCGCGAGCGCGTCCGTACCGAAGTCGGATCCGGGCACGAGTGTGAACCGTGGCCGCACCCGGTGGTCCCCGGCGAACACCGGAACCGTGTCCAGCAACCGGTTCAGCGCGGTCGCCGACCGAACGGCGTACAGCACGGTCCGCTGCCCGGTGTCCGGGCCGGGAGCGTTCGTCCCCCGCGATGTGCGGCCCGACGCGTCCGTTTCCTCAACTGCCCATACGGCTGAGGGCCCGTACGGTGGCTCCGGCGACATGCTGAAGATCGTACGCGCAGGGCGCAGGCGCCGCCCGGGCGCGTGACACGGCCGGAGCCGGGGGTACGGAGGTCGCGGCGCGTGGGCGCGCGAGCGTTCCGTACCCCCGGCTCCGGCGTGGACCCGTGGACCCGTGGACCCGTGGACCCGTGGACCCGTTCGCCCGGCCGCGAGGGGCGGGGCGGGGGCGGGCAGGGGGGGCGAGGTGTGGGGTCAGGCGGTCTGGAGAGTGAGGCCGTAGCGGCTGAGGATGGGCTTGATCGGCTGGTAGAAGGACTGGCCGCCGCTGGAGCAGTTGCCCGAGGCGCCCGAGGTGACTCCCTGGGCCTGGTCGCCGCTGATGAACGAGCCGCCGGAGTCGCCGCCCTCGGCGCAGGCGCTGGTCTGGGTCAGCGAGTAGACGAGCGCGCCGTTGCCGTAGTTGACGGTGATGTTCTTGCCCAGGAGGGTGCCGCAGCGCCAGTGGGTCGTGGAACCGGAGCGGCAGATGGAGGCGCCGACGGGGGCCTCGTTGGAGCCGCGGACCAGCTGGTCGGAGACGGTGCCCCAGCCGAGGACGACGGGGACGGTCCACCAGCCGCTGCCGACGTTGACCCAGGCGTAGTCGTTGCCGGGGAAGGTCGAGCCCTGGAAGTTGCCGATGTACGAGCCGTCCCAGCCGCTGACCGAGGCGCCGGTTCCGCCGCAGTGGCCGGCGGTGACGAAGCCGCCGTTCACGGAGAAGCCGATGGAACACCGGACGTTGCCCGTGTAGTACGGGTCGCCGCCGACGGTGCCCGCGGCGGTGGTGCTGGGAGCCTCGGCGCCTTCCTCGACGGTGACGGGGCCGGCCTGCCGGGCCCGGGCCACGAAGGCGCGGACGTCCTTGTCGTTCTGGTGGCCCGCGACGACGTTCACCACGACCTGGTTGGTCCGGGCGTCCACTCCCCAGCTGCCGACGCCGTCGGGGGCGGACCCGGCGAACGCGTCGATCTTCGCCTTGGCGGCGTCGAGCTGCCGGGCGCTGTGCTTCACCACGCGTACGGTCGCACCGGTCGCCCGGACGGCCTCGGCCTTGCCGGAGTCGGTGACGGCGACCGTCAGGCTGTTGCTGTCCGGGTTGAACCACGAGCCGCCGTACGACGATCCCGCCGCGCGAACGGCCTTTCCTTCCACGGCGGTCGCGGTCTTCTCCGCGGCCAGCCGGACCTTGGCCTGCTGGTCCGTCAGCCCCAGGTCCTTCCGCATGGCGGTGAGCATTCCGGCGGAGGCCGGCGCGTCGGTGGCGGGAGCGTCGGCGGGGGCTGCCGCGGCGGCGGGGGCGAACCCGGCGGTCGCCCAGGTTCCGATGAGGAGGAGGGCGGACAGACCGGTGCGTATGACTGTCGTACGTCTCATTGGGGGATGGCCCTTCTGGTTCCAGCGTCGTGGGGGTGGAGCAGCAGGTGCGTGAGAGCGCTCTCTGGCGCTGTCAGCCGGAGCGTAGCGGACGACTATTGGCAGGTCCATACCAAAAGATCAGGGCGTCGGAGCCGATTGTTCGCGCGGGCCGCCCACTCGGCCGCGTCCCTATCCGGACATGGCGCGATCGCGTCGGCCCGCCGCGGTGGGGAAAGGCGCCGGAGCCGGGGCGCGCCACGCCCCGACGGCCGCTCGACGCGGTTGCCCGCGGCAGGCGCGGGCGGCCGGAATCTCCCCCTGGTGCGGCCGGAACCTTCCTGTGCGGATCACGCAGGCGCCGCCCCGGTGCGGATCACCGTACGGCGCTCACTGCCGGTAGCCGCTGAGGAACCGGCCGATCCGGCTGATGGCGGCGTCGAGATCGTCCGCGTACGGCAGTGTCAGGATCCGGAAGTGGTCGGGGCGCGGCCAGTTGAAGCCCGTTCCCTGGACGACCTGGATCTTCTCGCGCAGCAGCAGGTCCAGGACGAACCGCTCGTCGTCGTGGATCCTGTGGACCTTGGGGTCGAGCCGGGGGAACGCGTACAGCGCGCCCCTCGGCTTCACGCACGAGACACCGGGGATCTCGTTCAGCTTCTCCCAGGCCCGGTCCCGCTGTTCGTGGAGCCTGCCGCCCGGCGCGACCAGTTCCTTGATGGTCTGACGGCCGCCGAGAGCGGCCTGAATGGCGTACTGGGCGGGCGCGTTGGGGCACAGGCGCATCGAGGCGAGCATCGTGAGCCCTTCGAGATAGCTGCGCGCGTGCTGCTTGGGACCCGAGACGACCAGCCAGCCGGAGCGGAAACCGGCCACGCGGTACGTCTTCGACAACCCGCTGAAGGTCAGGACGACCAGGTCGGGGGCGAGGGCGGCGGCGGTGTGGTGGACCGCGTCGTCGTAGACGATCTGGTCGTACATCTCGTCCGCGAACACCATCAGCTGGTGGCGGCGGGCGAGATCGAGGATGCCCTCCACGATCTCGCGCGGATAGACCGCGCCGGTGGGGTTGTTGGGGTTGATGATCACGACGGCCTTCGTCCGGTCGGTGATCTTCGCCGCCATGTCGTCCAGATCCGGGTACCAGTCGGCCGATTCGTCGCACAGATAGTGCACGGCCCGGCCCCCGGCCATCGTGGTGACCGCCGTCCAGAGCGGGAAGTCGGGGGCGGGGATCAGGACTTCGTCGCCGTCCTCCAGCAGTGCCTGCACGGACATCGCGATCAGCTCGGAGGCGCCGTTCCCGAGGAAGATGTCATCGACGGTGACATCGGGCAGCCCCAGGGTCTGATAGCGCTGGGCGACCGCGCGGCGGGCGGAGAGGATGCCGCGCGAGTCCGTGTACCCGTGCGCGCTGGGCAGCATCCGGATCATGTCCTGGACGATCTCCTCCGGCGCCTCGAACCCGAAGAGCGCCGGGTTTCCGGTGTTGAGGCGCAGCACGCTGTGGCCCGCCTCCTCCAGTGCGTCCGCCTGCTCGATGACCGGGCCGCGGATCTCGTAGCAGACCTCGTTCAGCTTGCTCGACTGCCGGAATTCCATGCGGTGGCCTCCCAGACCTTGATGCGATACTTGGTTTTACCAAGTGCCAGCTTGGAAAGTCCAACGACATGTCTAAACTGAGTCGCATGCCACGCCGTAGAAGCTACGACCAGTACTGCGCCGCCGCCCGCGCCCTCGACGCCGTGGGCGACCGCTGGACCCTGCTGATCGTGCGGGAGCTGCTGGCCGGTCCCCGTCGCTACACCGATCTGCACGCCGATCTGCCGGGCGTCAGCACCGATGTCCTCGCGTCCCGGCTCAAGGACATGGAGCGCGACGAACTGGCCACGCGGCGCAAGCTGCCCCCGCCCGCCGCCGCGTACGTGTACGAACTCACCGGGCGCGGGCGCGCCCTGCTGCCGGTCCTCGGCGCGCTGGCGGAGTGGGGCGCTCCGGCGCTGCGCGAGCGCCGCCCGACCGACGCTGTGCGGGCGCACTGGTTCGCCGTACCGCTGCTGCGGGCGCTGTCGGGGTCGCCGGCCGGGCCGCGTACGGAGGGCGTCGTGGAAGTGCGCCTCGACGAGGGTGTGTTCCATGTGCGGCTCGGTGTGGACGGGACGGAGGCGGCCCGTGCGGGCGAAGGCGTGTACGGGGACGGTCCGGCCGAGCGCCCCGACGCCTGTCTGGTGCTGGACGCGGGGGCCTGCCGCGAGCTGAGCGAAGGGTCCTTGACGGTCGCGGACGGGGTGCGTGACGGACGTATCGAGGTGACGGGCGACGGGGTGCTCGCGAAGGAGCTGCGCGGCGAGTGGGCCGGTCCGCCCCGAGGGTAGGGGCCGGTGCGCTCCCGTTTCCTGTCCGGCGAAAACGGGAAGATTCATCCCTGATGTCATATTTTCCCACGAAGCGGGACGGGTGGGATGAAAGACGAGGAACGACCGGAGGCACCCACGGATACCGAAACCGCCACGGTGGGCGAGGTGACCGCCTCGGCCTTCGGCGCGGCCACGGCGACGGTCGACGCGCGAGGCGTCGTGTCCGGCTGGAGCGCGGGAGCCCGCGCGCTGCTCGGATACCGGCGCTCCGAGATCGTGGGCCGGTCCGCCGCCCTCCTCCTCACCGCCCCGGCCCCCGCTCCCGGCCGCTCGCCCCGCCTCCCCGACAGCGTCGCGCGAGCCCTGCGGACCATGGACGAGCGGGGCCGCTGGAGGGGGACGGTGACGCTGCGGCACCGCGACGGCAGACACCTGGACGTGCCCCTGCTGGCACACCCCCGCACGACGCGGGACGGCGCCGGCGAGTGGCTTCTCGTCTCCCGTCCCGAAGGACCGGACCCGGCCCCGGCACACGACGACCCGGCGGCACACGACGACCCGGCGGCACACGACGCTCCGGCCGTACACGACGACCCGGCGGCACACGGCGACCCGGCCGTACACCACGACCCGGCGGACGCCGAACTCTTCGAGCAGTCCTTCGTCCAGTCCCCGTGCACCGAGGGCATGTACGACACGCGCCTGCGGCTGCGGCACGCCAGCGAGGGGATGCAGCACGCCCTGGGCGTCACCGAAAAGGACATCCGCGGACTGCGGCTCCCGGAATTCGCGCCGGGACCCGTGGCCGACGACATCGAGCGGCATATGCGGCTGGCGGTGGAGACGGGCGAGGCACAGCAGCTCGAACTGCCCACCCGCATGGCGGGCCACGCGCGCGAACTCGTCTGGTCCCTGTCCATCGCTCCGATCCGGACCGTCGACGGCCGGGTGCGCGGCGTGATCGTGGCGGCGCACGACCGGACCAGACAGTACGTCGCCCGGCAGCGGTTGCTCCTGGTCAACGCCGCCAGTACCCGTATCGGCACCACCCTCGACGTCGAACGCACCGCCCAGCAGCTGGCCGAGGTGTCGGTGCCCCTCCTCGCCGACTTCGTCACCGTCGATCTGCTGCCCGCCGTCACCGACGGCGGCGAACCGCGCCCCGGTCCGCTCAGTGGCGAGGTCATGCTGCGCCGCGCCGCCTGCGCCTCGGTCCTGGAAGGCTGCCCCGAACTGGTGATTCCGGTGGGGGAGACCGCCGTCTATCCGGGTTCGACACCCCCCGCCAGATCCCTGAGCAGCGGTAAGGGCCTGCTGGAGACGGTGATGGACCCCGGTACGGCGAGCTGGGAGAAGCAGGCCCCGGACCGCGCCGCCAAGATACGCGCGTTCGGCTTCCACTCCATGATGGCCGTCCCGCTGCGGGCCCGCGGCACCACCCTCGGCGTGGCGACCTTCTCCCGCCACCGCCGGCCGGACCCCTTCGAACAGGACGATCTGCTCCTCGCCGAGGAGATCACGGCGCGGGCCGCCGTCTGTGTCGACAACGCCCGCCGCTACACCCGCGAACGCGCGATCGCCCTCGCCCTCCAGCGCAGCCTGCTGCCGGCGGCGCTGCCCGAACACGTGGCGATCGAGGCGGCCTTCCGGTATCTGCCCACCGACACGGGGGCCGGGGTCGGCGGCGACTGGTTCGACGTGATCCCGCTCTCCGGTTCACGGGTGGCCCTGGTCGTGGGCGATGTCGTCGGACACGGCGTGCGGGCCTCGGCCACGATGGGCCGGCTCCGTACGGCGGTCCGCACCCTCGCCGATGTCGATCTCCCCCCTGACGAACTCCTCACCCACCTCGACGATCTCGTCACCCATCTCTCCGCCGAGGCGGCGAACGCCCGTGGCGCCGATACCGAGGAGGCCGGCGGGGCTGACGGGGCCGGCGGGGCCGACGGGGAGATCAGTGGAGATGTCGGAGCGACCTGTCTCTACGCGGTGTACGACCCGGTCTCCCGCCGCTGTTCCGTGGCCCGCGCCGGACACCCGGTACCCGCCGTGGTCAGCCCGGACGGTGGCGTCGAATTCCTCGACGTGCCCGCCGGACCCCCGCTCGGGCTGGGCGGACTGCCCTTCGAGAGCGTCGATGTGGAGCTGGCGGAGGGCAGCCTGCTCGCCCTCTACACCGATGGGCTGATCGCGTCGCGCGAGCGCGCCCCCGACGAGATGCTGGCCGCGCTGCGCACCGCCCTGGCGCGGCCCGGCGCACCGCTGGAGGAGATCTGCGACACCGTCCTGGGCTCGCTGCTCCCGGCCCATCCGGCCGACGACGTCGCCCTGCTGCTGGCCCGTACCCGCGCGCTCGGCACGGGTCAGGTGGTGACCTGGGAGCTGGCCCGCGATCCGGCCATCGTGGCGGAGGCGCGCAGAAACGTCTCGGCGCAGCTGGCCGCCTGGGGACTGGAAGAGGCGGTCTTCACCACGGAACTCGTGGTCAGCGAGTTGGTCACCAACGCCATCCGCTACGCCGAGGCGCCCATTCAGCTGCGGCTGATCCACGACGAGAGCCTCATCTGCGAGGTCTCCGACGGCAGCAACACCGCCCCCCATCTGCGCCGGGCGCGCGTCTCCGACGAAGGCGGCCGTGGGCTGCTGCTGGTCGCCCAGCTCACCCGGAGCTGGGGCACCCGGCAGAGCGCGACGGGGAAGACGATCTGGGCGGAACAGGCGCTTCCGGTGGAGATCGGCTGACCCGCGCCCGCGTCCGGCCTCCCCCCGGCGTCCGTGCCCGCGCCCGTTCCGGAATCCGGTGGACGAAGATGGCCGGGTGCGACTTGAAGCGATCACCTGGGAGCGGCTGACCGACACCCTCGCCGAGCGGGTGCTGAACACCACGACGGCGGACGGCGGTTCGTGGCCGCGCGTCGCCGTCGACGGAGCACCGGCCGCCGGGACAGGTGAGCGGGCCGAGGCGCTGGCCGAGGCGCTGCGGCTGCGCGGCCGTTCGGTCCTGGTGGTCGGGACGGCGGGCTTCCTGCGCCCCGCCTCGCTGCGCTACGAGTACGGGCGCGAGGACCCCGACACGTACTACAGCGGCTGGTTCGACACCGGCGCCCTGTGGCGGGAGGTCCTCGGACCGCTGGAGCCCGGCGGTACGGGGCTCGTCCTGCCCGACCTCTGGGATCCGGCCACCGACCGGGCGACGCGCAGCCCGCGCGCCGAACTCCCGCCCGGCGGCGTGCTGGTGCTGCACGGACCGCTGCTGATGGGGCACTGGTTCCCCTTCGACCTCACGGTCCATCTGCGGCTGTCCCCCGACGCGCTCCGGCGTCGCACGGAGGAGCCGGAACGCTGGACGCTCCCGGCGTTCGAGAGGTACGAGACCGAGGTCGCCCCGGCCGGGACCGCCGACGTGGTGGTACGGACCGACGATCCGCGGCACCCCGCGTGGGGCGGCTTCGGCGGCGGCCAGGACCGCGACTGACCCCGGACGCGGCGATCCGTGCCGCCGGTATTCGGGCCGCCCCCGGAGGCGTTGGAAGCCGTGGAAGTACTGGAAGAGCTGGAAGCCGCGGAAGCGCTGGAGGCTCGGAGGCCCCGGATACGCCCGCGCGGTCATGACGTCCGGGCCGTCCGTGGCCGCCCGCCCGGGATCGTCACCGCGAGGGCTCCCGCCCGGCACCCCGCCGCAGCGGCCCGCGCGGGCGAAGAGCCCGCGAGACGGGCGGCGAGAAAGGCGCCGGTGAAGGCGTCTCCCGCGCCGGTCGAATCCACCGCCTCGGCCGGGACCGGGGGCAGCCGTGCCGTGACCGCGCCCGCCTCGGCGACCAGCGCGCCGGCGCCGCCGAGGGTGACCACCGCGAGCGGTACCCGTCGGCTCAGCTCGGCGGCGGCCTCCTCCGGGTCGGTACGGCCGGTGAGGAGCCGCGCCTCGTCCGCGTTGGGCAGAAGCGTCTCCGCGCCCGCCACGGCCGTCAGGAAGCGACGGACACCCAACTCCTCGATGAATCCGGCCGAAGCGGGGTCCACACTCACCGGAATCCCGTGCTCCCGCGCCGACTCCATCGCGACCGCGGCCAGCTCGCGGGTGGTCGCGGCGAAGAAGAGATAGCCGGAGAGATGCAGCCGGCCGACCCCCTCCAGCAGGGCCGGCGACCAGTCCGCGGGCGTCAGCCGCAGCGTCGCGCCGCCGTCGGTGAGCAGGGTGCGTTCCGCGTCGGCGCCGACCAGGCAGATCACCGTTCCGGTCGGCGCCCGCTCGTCACGGACGAGATGCGCGCGTACCCCCGCCCGCCGCAGGCGCTCCCCGTGCCAGTCGTGGGAGTCCGTGCCCACCCGGGCCAGCAGCCGTACGTCGGGGCATCCGGCGCGCGCCGCCCAGCAGGCGGCGTTGGCCCCCGCGCCGCCCGGCAGCGTACGGATCTCGGCCGCCGTGTCGGTGCCGTGGGCGAGCGGCGTACGGTGGCGGGCCACCACATCCGTGACCACGTCCCCGATCACCAGCAGCGCACCGCCGCTCACCGGCCCGCCGCGGTCCTGGCCACGGCGATCCGTGCCGCGAGCCGTACATTGCCGCGCACCGCCGCGAGGTTGGCCTCCAGGGACGCGCCCCCGCTGCGCCGCGTCAGCTGCTCCAGCAGGAACGGGGTGACGGCCTGCCCGCCGATGCCCCGCTCCCGGCACGCGCCGAGGGCCTCGGCGAGCACCCGGTCGTGCAGCACCGGATCCAGCTGCTCCGGTTCCGGTACGGGATGGGCGACGATGATCGCCGACTCCGGGCCGCCGAGCCCGTCCTGCGCGTCCATCACCGCCGCGACCTCCTCGGGGGTACGCACCGTCCAGTCGACCGGTTCGCCGGAGGAGGCGAGATAGAAGCCGGGGAAACGGTCCGTCCCGTATCCCAGGACCGTGACGCCGAGGGTCTCCAGCCGCTGGAGCGTGGCCGGCACGTCGAGGATCGACTTGACGCCCGCGCAGACGACGGTGATCCGGGCGCCCGCCAGCAGCCGCAGATCCGCCGACTCGTCCTGGCTCTCGGTCCAGCCGCGGTGCACTCCGCCCAGACCTCCCGTGGCGAAGACCCGGATTCCGGCGCGCGCGGCCAGAAACGCCGTGGCGGAGACCGTCGTCGCCCCACTGGCGCCCGCCGCGAGCGCGGGAGCGAGGTCACGGTGGCCCAGCTTGCGTATGGACTCGTCCGCCGCCGTCCGCTCCAACTGGTCCTCGGTCAGGCCCACATGGGGCCGTCCGTCCAGCACGGCCACGGTCGCGGGTACGGCGCCACCGGCTCGTACGAGCGACTCCAGCTCCCGGGCGACCGCCAGATTGCGCGGGCGCGGCAGTCCGTGCGCGATGATCGTCGACTCCAGGGCGACCACGGGACGGCCCGTGGCGAACGCCTCACGTACCTCGGGGGACAACTGCGACGCGGTGCGGTGCGATGTGGTGTCTGACATGTCCCCATCCATGGCGCGTCCGGGGCCCGCGCAAACGTCGCCCGCCGCCGGTCGGTCCCGGCGGCGGCGCGGAAAGCGGCTCGGGAAGGGGCCCGGCGGCGGGCGACGGGACGGTCAGGCGGCTCGCACCCCGTCGAGCGCGCCGTGCGGGTTGAGCACGTACTTCCGGCTCGCGCCGTGGTCGAACTCCGCGTACCCGCGCGGTGCGTCGTCCAGCGAGATCACCGTCGCGTTGACCGCCTTGGCGATGTGGACCTTGTCGTGCAGGATCGCCATCGCCAGCTGCCGGTGGTACTTCATCACCGGACACTGGCCCGTGCTGAACTGATGACTCTTCGCCCAGCCGAGGCCGAGGCGCACCTTCAGCGTCCCCGTCCTGGCGTCCTGGTCGACGCCTCCCGGGTCCTCCGTGACGTACAGCCCCGGAATGCCGAGCGCGCCGCCCGCCCGCACCACGCCCATCAGGGAGTTGAGCACGGTCGCCGGAGCCTCCTCGGAATCCCGGCCGTGCGCCCGCGCCTCGAATCCGACCGCGTCGACGGCCGCGTCCACCTCGGGCTCGCCGAGGAGCTGGGCTATCTGGTCCTCCACCGGGCCCCGGGTGAGATCCACGGTCTCGCAGCCGAAACTACGGGCCTGCGCCAGCCGTTCCGCGTTGAGATCGCCGACGATGACGACGGCGGCCCCGAGCAACTGGGCCGACGCGGCCGCCGCCAGACCCACCGGCCCCGCACCCGCCACGTACACCGTGGAGCCGACCTCCGTGCCGGCCGTCACCGCGCCGTGGAAACCGGTCGGGAAGATGTCCGACAGCATCGTCAGATCGAGGAGCTTCTCCCGGGCAGCGTCCCGGTCGGGGAAGCGGAGCAGATTGAAGTCCGCGTACGGCACCATCACATACTCGGCCTGACCGCCGACCCAGCCTCCCATGTCGACATAGCCGTACGCCGCGCCCGGCCGGGCCGGATTGACGTTGAGGCAGATACCGGTCTGGCGCTCCTTGCAGTTGCGGCAGCGCCCGCAGGCGATGTTGAAGGGCACGGAGACGACATCGCCGACCGTGATGAACTCGACGTCGGGGCCGCACTCGATCACCTCGCCGGTGATCTCGTGGCCGAGAACCAGGCCCTCCGGCGCCGTGGTGCGGCCGCGCACCATGTGCTGGTCGCTGCCGCAGATATTGGTGGCGAGCACCTTGAGGATGACCCCGTGCCGACAGGTGCGCCCCACATTGTCCGGGGCCACCCCCGGCCCGTCCTGGAGCTGGAGCGTCGGATACTCCGTGGTCCTGACGTCCACGATGCCCGGTTTGATGTACGCGACCGCCTTGTTTCCACCGCTCATGCCGGTTCGCCGTCCCTTCGGATCTGCGTCGGATGTGCTCGTCGGGTGCGCTCGCCGCGCGGATGACTCGGTCCGGGTGGAGTCTGCTACCGCTCGGGCGGTCCGGCCAGTGCCGCGTACGGGGACGCCGGTGCGCCGACTTCGCCGGGCTGTACGCGCGGTGGTGCTCCACCACTCAGCCTAAGTCCGACCTAGAAAGCGGACAAGTAGCAGTAAAGTCCGCGAATCGACCCTGGTTCGGCGAGTGCGGGACCAGGCGAGTGCGGGATCGGCCGGGCGACGGCTCGGCGGGGCCCCGAGGGGGCCCTCCCGGCTCAGAACAGCGGTGCCGGGAGGACCCCCTCCAGGGCCAGCAGCTGCCGTTTCGTCTCCAGCCCGCCGCCGAAGCCGCCGAGCCCCCCGCCGCTCTCCACCACCCGGTGGCAGGGCACCACCACCGGCAGCGGATTGGAGCCCATCGCCGCACCCACCGCCTGCGCGCCCCCGGGGTGCCCCACCCGCTCCGCCAGCGTTCCGTACCCGACGACCGTGCCGTACGGGACGCCGGCCGCCAACTCGCGCAGGACCCGCTCGTTGAACCCGGAGGACAGCGACCAGTCCAGCGCCAGCCCGAACTCCAGCACCTCACCCGCGAAATACCCGGACAACCGGCGTATCGGCTCGGCCAGCAGCCCCGAAGCGCACGCGACCGGCTCGGCGCCCAGCCGGCCGGCCATCCGCCGGAGCGCCCGCTCCCGCACCGGCCCCCGGGCGTGGAAGACCACGCTCACCAGCCCGCGCGGGGTCGCGGCCAGCAGCAGCGGCCCGATGTCGCTCGGCACGACCGCCCACTCCACCGTGGGCCGCGACTCCCCGTACTCGTTCATGCGGACCACGGTACGGGCCGCCACCGACAATCGGGTTCGGCGACCGCCCGGACGGCTCCGCCGCCCGGCTCAGCCCAGCGCGTCGCGCACCACGTCGGGGCTGTTGGTGATGATCCCGTCCACCCCGAGGTCCCTGACCCGTACCGCGCCCGCGGCGTCGTCGACCGTCCAGGTGTTCACCGTGAGCGGTCTGCCGTGCGGGCCCTTCAGCCGGTGCGCCGCCGTGACATGAGCGGTGGTGAGCGAGGTGTGCGACGGATTGATCTGGTCGGTGAACGCGGCGTAGTCGGGCAGATCCGCCACCTCCGGTGTGCCCAGGAAACCCGTAGTGATCTCCGGTCGCCGCTCGTGCACCGTGCGGACGCTGTCCGCGGCGAAGCTCTGGACGACCAGCCTGCGCGCGACGTGCGAGCGGTCCAGCCAGCCCTCCGTGCGCAGCACGCGCAGGATGTCGCCCTCGATGCCCGGATACAGCTCGGGCGACTTGATCTCCAGGAGCAGCTTCTGGCCGTTGGCCTCGACGGATCTCAGATAGCGGCTCAGGGTCGGCACCCGTGCGCCCGCCCACCGCTCGCCGAACCAGCTGCCCGCGTCCAGCCGCGCGATCTCCGCCGCCGTGAAGTCCTTGACTTTCCAGGGAGCGCGGTCGGGGAAGACCCGCTCGGCGTCCGTGGTCCGCCGCAGTGTGTCGTCGTGGATCACGACCAGCTCGCCGTCCCTGGTGCGCTGGACGTCGTTCTCCACCCAGTCGATGCCCAGGTCATGGGCCCGGTCGACGGCGGCGAGGGTGTTCTCGGGCGCGTACGCCGAGGCGCCCCGGTGGGCGATGACCAGCGGGCGCCCGTGCCGCGTGTCCGCCTCGTGGGCCTGCCCGACCGCCGTGGCGGCGCTCGGCGCGACCAGTAACGCGGCACCCAGCAGCGCGGCGACCACAGTCAGTGAGGATCGTGTCTTCAACGGAACTCCTCGTGCTCGTGCGGATAAGAAGAGGGGAATCGAGGCGCGTACGCGGAGCGGACCCTGAGGGGGCCAGGGCCATAATGAGGCCAAGGTCATATCGACAAATCGTCAGACATCTGTTTGATTCGCGCGCTTGCCGTCCTACCCTCCCGGAACCAGCG
This sequence comes from Streptomyces sp. NPDC012835, assembly GCF_042900885.1. Taxonomy (NCBI): domain Bacteria; kingdom Bacillati; phylum Actinomycetota; class Actinomycetes; order Kitasatosporales; family Streptomycetaceae; genus Streptomyces; species Streptomyces sp. NPDC012835. Next base: position 159,458 of record NZ_JBIBBW010000002.1, on the reverse strand, counting down.
CATCCGTACAGTAAGCACAAGGGGCGAAGGGCACACCACTATGCAGGGCACCATCGACGGATTCAGCTACGGCCTCGTCACACCCGTGGCGGCCTTTCTCATGGCCTGCCTCGGCGCGGCACTCGGCCTGCGCTGCACCGCGAGATCCCTGCGCGCCCGCAGCTCCTGGAAGCCGGGCGGCCTCGCGCTCGGCGCGGCCTCGGTCGGCTCCGGCATCTGGACCATGCACTTCATCGCGATGACGGGTTTCTCCGTCGCCGAGGCGCCGATCGGCTACGACGCGCCGACGACCTTCGCCAGTCTGGCCGTGGGCATCGTCATGGTCGGCATCGGGATCTTCATCGTCGGATACCGGGGCTCCACCCGGATGGCGCTCGTCACCGGCGGCATCATCACCGGCCTGGGCATCGCCACCATGCACTACCTCGGCATGGCCGGGGTGCGGGTGAACGGGCGCGTCGACTACGACATCCCGACCGTCACGCTCTCCGTCCTGATCGCCGTCGCCGCCGCGACGGCCGGGCTGTGGGTCGTCGTCTCCTACGGAGGCTTCCGGGCCGGCCTGGTCGCCAGCCTGGTGATGGGCCTCGCCGCGACCGGCATGCACTACACGGGGATGGCCGCGGTCCATGTCCATCTGGCGGAGACCGGCGGGGCGCCCGGCGGCGCCCCGGCCACCGAACTGCTCATCCCGATGCTGATCGGCCCGGCGGTCTTCCTGCTGCTGGCCGGGGTGGCCGTGCTGTTCGACCCGTTCCTGGTGACCGGCCGCAACCGCACCCGCGGGCCGGACCGGGAGGAGCGCCCCGCACCGGCCGTTCCCGGTCCGTGCGGCCACACGCGGGTGCCCGCGCAGCGGACCCGGACGCGCGTCCCCCACCGCGAACCAGCGGACCGTGCGGCCGCCCGATCCGCCCGGCCCCGCCGCGGCTCCCAGGACCTCCACGACTGGTGACCGGCCGGTGTTCCGGCGCCCGTCCGCCGCCGGAATCGCCCGACTGTCGGTGCGGGGTCGTACGGTGGATTCATGCGGCCCGTTTCCAAGATCGAACGTACGGTGGCGCCTTTCGAGGTCGTCAGCTCCTACCAGCCCAGTGGCGACCAGCCGACGGCCATCGCCGACCTGGAGCGGCGTGTCCGCGCGGGGGAGAAGGACGTCGTCCTGCTCGGCGCGACCGGCACGGGCAAGTCGGCGACCACCGCCTGGATGATCGAGAGGCTTCAGCGCCCCACCCTGGTGATGGCGCCGAACAAGACGCTCGCCGCCCAGCTGGCGAACGAGTTCCGCGAGCTGCTCCCCAACAACGCCGTCGAGTACTTCGTCTCCTACTACGACTACTACCAGCCGGAGGCGTACGTCCCCCAGTCGGACACCTACATCGAGAAGGACTCCTCCATCAACGAGGAGGTGGAGCGGCTGCGCCACTCGGCGACGAACTCTCTGCTGACCCGCCGGGACGTGGTCGTCGTCGCCTCGGTCTCCTGCATCTACGGCCTCGGCACCCCGCAGGAGTACGTGGACCGCATGGTGCCGCTGAAGGTCGGCGCCGAGATGGACCGGGACGAGCTGCTGCGCCGTTTCGTCGACATCCAGTACACGCGCAACGACCTGGCGTTCGCGCGCGGCACCTTCCGGGTGCGCGGCGACACCATCGAGATCTTCCCGGTCTACGAGGAGCTGGCCGTCCGGATCGAGATGTTCGGCGACGAGATCGAGGCGCTCTCCACGCTGCACCCGCTCACCGGCGAGGTCATCAGCGACGACCAGGAGCTGTACGTCTTCCCCGCCAGCCACTACGTGGCAGGACCCGAGCGGATGGAGAAGGCGGTCAACGGGATCGAGCGCGAGCTGGAATCCCGGCTGGCCGAGCTGGACAAGCAGGGCAAGCTGCTGGAGTCCCAGCGGCTGCGGATGCGCACCACGTACGACATCGAGATGATGCGGCAGATCGGCTCCTGCTCCGGCATCGAGAACTACTCGATGCACTTCGACGACCGCGGCCCCGGCTCGCCGCCCAACACCCTCCTCGACTACTTTCCCGAGGACTTCCTGCTGGTCATCGACGAGTCGCATGTCACCGTGCCGCAGATCGGCGCGATGTACGAGGGGGACGCGTCCCGCAAGCGGACCCTGGTCGACCACGGCTTCCGGCTGCCGTCCGCCCTCGACAACCGGCCCCTCAAGTGGGAGGAGTTCCAGGAGCGGATCGACCAGACCGTCTACCTCTCCGCCACTCCCGGCAACTACGAGCTGTCCCGCTCCGACGGCTTCGTGGAACAGATCATCCGCCCCACCGGGCTCGTCGACCCGGAGGTCGTCGTCAAGCCCACCGAGGGCCAGATCGACGACCTGGTGCACGAGATCCGCGAGCGCACCGCGAAGGACGAGCGCGTCCTGGTGACGACCCTCACCAAGAAGATGGCCGAGGACCTCACCGACTACTTCCTGGAGCTGGGCATCCAGGTGCGCTATCTGCACAGCGACGTCGACACCCTGCGCCGGGTCGAGCTGCTGCGCGAGCTGCGGGCCGGGGAGTACGACGTCCTGGTCGGGATCAACCTGCTGCGCGAGGGCCTCGACCTCCCCGAGGTCTCCCTCGTGGCGATCCTCGACGCGGACAAGCAGGGCTTCCTGCGCTCGGGCACCTCGCTGATCCAGACCATCGGCCGGGCGGCGCGCAATGTCTCCGGCCAGGTCCATATGTACGCGGACAAGATCACACCGGCGATGGAACACGCCATCGACGAGACGAACCGCCGCCGCGAGAAGCAGATCGCGTACAACACGGAGCGCGGCATCGACCCCCAGCCGCTCCGCAAGAAGATCAACGACATCGTCGCGACCATCGCGCGCGAGGAGGTCGACACCGAGGCGCTGCTCGGCACCGGCTACCGGCAGGCCAAGGACGGCAAGCCCGCCAAGGCCCCGGTGCCCTCGCTCGGCGCGAAGGCCGGCCGCAAGGGCGGCGCGGCCGGCGCGGTGGTCACGGACCGGCCCGCGGCGGAACTGGCCGGGATCATCGAGGAGATGACCGACCGGATGCGGGCCGCCGCCGCCGAGTTGCAGTTCGAGGTGGCCGCCCGGCTGCGTGACGAGGTCGGCGAGCTGAAGAAGGAGCTGCGGCAGATGAGAGAGGCGGGACTCGCCTGACACACCGGGGCGTCGGGTTGTGTCGCAGGAGCGCCACAGAACCGGCGCGGAGCCGCTGAGCCACCCCGGACCCTGCGTAGGGTTCCCCGCAACCGCACACGGACGGTGGCGGGGAGCCATTCGAGAAGGGGGACAGCGCGTGGTGGACGTATCCAAGGGCAGCGCGCCCGGCGGCCCTGGCGTCAATCTGGCCAAGGGGCAGGGCATCAGCCTGGAGAAGAAGGGCGGCGGCACCCTGACCGCCGTGCGGATGGGGCTCGGCTGGCAGGCCGCGCCGCGCCGGGGACTCTTCGGCTCCCGTACGCGCGAGATCGACCTCGACGCCTCGGCGGTGCTGTTCGCCGACAAGCGGCCGGTCGACGTCGTCTTCTTCCGCCACCTCGTCAGCGACGACGGCTCGGTGAAGCACACCGGGGACAATCTGGTCGGCGGGGCGGGACAGGGCGGTGACGACGAGGCGATCCTGGTCGACCTGGAGCGGGTTCCGGCCCATATCGACCAGATCGTCTTCACGGTGAACTCGTTCACCGGCCAGACGTTCCAGGAGGTCCAGAACGCGTTCTGCCGCATCGTCGACGAGACGAACGGCCAGGAGCTGGCCCGGTACACCCTGGACGGCGGTGGCCGATACACCGCGCAGATCATGGCGAAGGTCCACCGCTCCGACGCCGGGTGGCGGATGACGGCCCTGGGCAGCCCGGCGAACGGCCGTACGTTCCAGGACCTGATGCCGGCGATCCTGCCGCAGCTCTAGCCCGCGCTGCCGCGAGCGGGCTGCCCGACGGGTGGCCGGGAAAGGCCGTGTATCCCTCCATGCCGCCCGCGCAGTACGTGTCGCGGTTGCCGGTGGCGAGGGGTGGCCGTGGGTGACTCGGCCGACGAGGTCTGGACCGGCGGCCCCCGACCCGGGGTCGCCGGCCGGGCCGCCCGGGCCACCGGCCCGCGCGGCCTCCCGTGACACGAAAACGGTCCACCGGCTCCGGCGGCGGACTTTTGCGCCAAGTGGCGCAAAAATGTAGCGCACCATCGTCCTGACCTGCATACTTGGGGCTTCTTTACCTTCCTCTTTACCTTTTCTTGGGTTTTGCTGTAGTCTTCTTCGCAGCGGAGGGGAGTACTCCCACCATCGCGACGTACCCGTCAATACGGACCGCCATCGGTCCCGGGGCGTCGGCCCGGGACGCGGCTGAGCCGCCCGGGTGGAGGAGACCTCCGGCAGCGGACAACGCTGATCAGTTGCCGTACCAAGCCGGAGGAACAGTGGACGTCTCTTTGAACCTGTGGGTGCTGACCATTCTTGGTCTGTCCGCCCTGATCGCCGTCGACTTCTTCATCGGGCGCAAGCCCCATGACGTGTCGATGAAGGAAGCCGGCATCTGGACGGTCGTCTGGATCGCCCTCGCCGCGCTGTTCGGCCTCGGCCTGATGCTGTTCGGTACGGCGCAGGCGTCCGGAGAGTTCTTCGCGGGCTTCATCACCGAGAAGTCACTCAGCGTCGACAACCTCTTCGTCTTCGTCCTGATCATGGCGAAGTTCTCGGTGCCGACCCATCTCCAGCAGCGCGTGCTGCTGATCGGTGTGCTGATAGCCCTGATCCTGCGCGCCGTGTTCATCGCCGCGGGCGCCGCCATCATCGCCAGCTTCTCGTGGGTCTTCTTCATCTTCGGCGCGTTCCTGATGTACACCGCCTGGAAGCTCATCCAGGAGGCGCGCTCCGACGAGGAGGAAGAGGAGTTCGAGGAGAACCGCCTCCTGAAGTCCATCGAGAAGCGCTTCGGCGTCGCCGACCGCTACCACGGCACCAAGCTGTTCATCCGGGCCAACGGCAAGCGGGTCCTGACGCCGCTGATGGTGGTCATGCTCGCGATCGGGACCACCGATGTCCTCTTCGCGCTGGACTCCATCCCCGCGATCTTCGGCCTGACGCAGGACCCGTACATCGTCTTCACCGCCAACGCGTTCGCCCTGATGGGGCTGCGTCAGCTCTACTTCCTGATCGGCGGCCTGCTCAAGAAGCTGGTGCACCTCAGCTACGGCCTGTCGGTGATCCTCGGCTTCATCGGTGTGAAGCTGGTGCTGCACGCACTGCACGAGGCCGGGGTCCACGTCCCCGAGATCTCCATTCCGGTCTCGCTCGCGGTCATCTGCGGTGTGCTGGTCGTCACCACGATCACCAGCCTCATCGCCTCCAAGAAGCAGGCGGAGCGCGAGGCGGCCGAGGCGGACGGCGACGACCCGGGCCGGGGCGGCGAGTCCGGCAAGGACAGCATCCAGGTCTGACCCACGCGGTCAGAAGCGCGGGGCGGGTGTCAGAGCCGCCACTCGCCCCGCGTGCCCCTCCGGCAGAGCCCACGCCCGGCAGAGGGCGGACCCGGTCCTTCCGTCCGTTGCCGCCGCCCGCCCGGCCCCGCGACCGGCGAAGCCTCCGGCTACCAGCCCCGCGCCCGCCACTCGGCCAGGTGCGGGCGCTCGGCGCCGAGGGTGGAGTCGTCGCCGTGGCCCGGGTAGATCCACGCCTCGTCCGGCAGGACGTCGAAGATCTTCGCTTCGAGCCCGTCCAGCAGGCTGGTGAACTCGGCGGGCCCCGCGGTCTTCCCCGGTCCGCCGGGGAAGAGGCAGTCACCCGTGAAGACATGCGCGTGGCCGTGCGGGTCGTCGTAGACCAGCGCGATGGAGCCGGGCGTGTGGCCCACCAGGTGCAGCGCCCTGAGCTCGATCTCCCCGACCCTGACGGTGTCCCCGTCGTCGACCGGCACGTCGGTGGGTACGGGGATGCCCTCGGCGTCGTACCGGCCCGCGTATGTGGTGGCGCCCGTCGCCGCCACGACCTCCGCCAGCGCCTGCCAGTGGTCGCCATGACGGTGGGTGGTGACGACGGACGCGATGCCGTCGGCGCCGATCAGGGTCAGCAAGGTCGGCGCGTCGTTGGCCGCGTCGATCAGCAGCTGCTCGCCGGTGGCCCGGCAGCGCAGCAGATAGGCGTTGTTCCCCATCGGCCCGACGGCGACCTTGGAGATCATCAGGGCGGGCAGTTCATGCACGTCCGCCGGTCCGCCGACCTTCACCGCTCCGCTGTATGTCATGCCGCGCAGCCTATAGCCGGCCCGTGATCACACCAGCCGCACCCGTGGGCAGAACACCTAGAGCGGCGGAAGCGCGGGCAGCGGCCCGCCCGAGTGGTCCAGCGCTGCCCCGTCGCGGCGGCCCGCCAGCCACCCCAGCAGGTCGGGCGCGGGGCCGGTCACCGCGAGCGCGGCCCCGTCCCGGCGGCCGGTGCGCCAGGTCCGGCCGTCCGGTGCCGTCAGCGTCAGCGACGGCACCTCGGGGTTGCCCGAGAAGCGCTCCGCCAGGAACTCGATCTCGCGTCCGGTGAACTCCTCGGAGAGATCCTCCAGATCGCGGCCGATCCCCAGGTCGACGTGGTGCAGCTCGATCTCCACCCAGCGGCGGAACGGCACCCTGGCGGCCATATCCGTCACGCCGTTGCGCAGCGTGACCACCCGGCTCCAGTCGGCGGGACGGTCCGCGGAATGCCGGAAGCGGTCCGCGGTGTTACGTACATCGGCGAGCTGGACCGCGAGGGACCGGGGAGCGCCCCGCTCGATGTCGGCGTCGCGGGTCGCGGCGTCCGTGTACATGGGCCGGCCCTCGAGAACGTTCAGCAGCGCGTCCGCGTTTCGGGCGATGTGCGCCAGTACGTGACCGCGGCTCCAGCCCGGCAGCCGTGACGGCTCGGCGACAGCGGCGTTGTCCAGTGCGGCGGCCGCGCCGAGGAGTCGGTCGGTCGCTTCCCGTAGGGATTCCAGGTCCCGCGCGTGATCGATCATGCCGCCGACGATAGCGCTGCCACTCGATCGGGTGAAGACGACGAAGGGCCGCCGTAAATCGAATGCACGTGCTATAAGCTCGGAAGAGGCATCCTGGCATGTAGGCAGTTCCACCGGCGCTCCCGAGGCCGGCCCCGAAGCCCGGCGATCCACCGCTTGGCGATTCACTCGTTCCGGCGGCCCCCGAGGCCCGGACCCGACGGTCCGGGCGGGGGCTCTGCCCCGTTTTCTCCAGAAAGGTGCGGACCGGCGTGGCCGACCGTCTCATCGTCCGTGGCGCGCGCGAGCACAATCTCAAGAACGTCTCGCTCGACCTCCCGCGTGACTCACTCATCGTCTTCACCGGGCTCTCCGGGTCGGGCAAGTCCTCCCTCGCGTTCGACACGATCTTCGCCGAGGGGCAGCGCCGGTACGTGGAGTCGCTCTCCTCGTACGCCCGGCAGTTCCTCGGCCAGATGGACAAGCCGGACGTCGACTTCATCGAAGGGCTCTCCCCGGCCGTCTCCATCGACCAGAAGTCCACCTCGCGCAATCCGCGCTCGACGGTCGGCACGATCACCGAGGTCTACGACTACCTCCGGCTGCTCTTCGCCCGGATCGGCAAGCCGCACTGCCCCCAGTGCTCCCGGCCGATCTCCCGCCAGTCGCCGCAGGCCATCGTGGACCGGGTCCTGGAGCTGCCCGAGGGCAGCCGCTTCCAGGTCCTCTCGCCGCTGGTGCGCGAGCGCAAGGGCGAGTTCGTCGATCTCTTCTCCGACCTCCAGACCAAGGGGTACAGCCGGGCCAGGGTCGACGGGCAGACCGTCCAGCTGACCGAGCCCCCCACGCTGAAGAAGCAGGAGAAGCACACCATCGAGGTGGTCGTCGACCGCCTCACGGTGAAGGACAGCGCGAAGCGCCGGCTCACCGACTCCGTCGAGACCGCCCTCGGGCTCTCCGGCGGCATGGTCGTGCTCGACTTCGTCGACCTCCCCGAGGACGACCCCGAGCGCGAGCGGATGTACTCCGAGCATCTGTACTGCCCGTACGACGACCTCTCCTTCGAGGAGCTGGAGCCCCGCTCCTTCTCCTTCAACTCGCCCTTCGGCGCCTGCCCCGACTGCACCGGCATCGGTACGCGCATGGAGGTCGACCCGGAGCTGATCGTCCCGGACGAGGACAAGTCCCTCGATGAGGGCGCGATCCACCCCTGGTCCCACGGCCACACCAAGGAGTACTTCGGCCGGATGATCGGCGGCCTCGCCAAGGCCCTCGGCTTCCGTACGGACATCCCGTGGGCCGGGCTGCCCCAGCGCGCCAAGAAGGCGCTGCTGTACGGGCACAAGACGCAGGTCGAGGTCCGCTACCGCAACAGGTACGGGCGCGAGCGCGCCTACACCACCCCCGCCTTCGAGGGCGCCGTCTCCTTCGTCAAGAGGCGTCACACCGAGGCCGAGAGCGACACCAGCAGGGAGCGCTTCGAGGGCTACATGCGCGAGGTGCCCTGCCCGACCTGTGAGGGCACCCGGCTCAAGCCGATCGTCCTCGCGGTCACGGTGATGGACAAGTCCATCGCCGAGGTCTCCGCGCTGTCCATCAGCGACTGCGCCGACTTCCTCGGCCGGCTCAGGCTGAACGCGCGCGACAAGAAGATCGCCGAGCGGGTGCTCAAGGAGGTCAACGAGCGGCTGAGGTTCCTGGTCGACGTCGGTCTCGACTACCTCTCGCTCAACCGCGCGGCCGGCACTCTCTCCGGCGGCGAGGCACAGCGCATCCGGCTCGCCACCCAGATCGGTTCGGGTCTCGTCGGGGTGCTGTACGTCCTGGACGAGCCGTCCATCGGCCTGCACCAGCGGGACAACCACCGGCTCATCGAGACCCTGGTCCGGCTGCGGGACATGGGCAACACCCTGATCGTCGTGGAGCACGACGAGGACACCATCAAGGTGGCCGACTGGGTGGTCGACATCGGCCCCGGCGCGGGTGAGCACGGCGGCAAGGTCGTGCACTCCGGCCCCTTGAAGGGCCTGCTGGCCAACAAGGAGTCGCTGACCGGCCGGTACCTCTCCGGGAAGCGGTCCATCCCGACCCCCGACATCCGCCGTCCCGTCGACCCGGCCCGCCGGCTCACGGTGCACGGAGCCCGGGAGCACAACCTCCGGGACATCGACGTCTCCTTCCCGCTCGGGGTGTTCACCGCGATCACGGGAGTCTCGGGTTCCGGCAAGTCGACGCTGGTCAACGACATCCTCTACACGCATCTGGCACGCGAGCTGAACGGTGCGAAGTCGGTGCCCGGCCGGCACACCCGGGTCGACGGCGACGACATGGTCGACAAGGTCGTCCATGTCGACCAGTCGCCCATCGGCCGGACGCCCCGGTCCAACCCGGCGACGTACACCGGTGTCTTCGACCATGTCCGCAAGCTCTTCGCGGAGACGATGGAGGCGAAGGTCCGCGGCTACCTCCCCGGGCGTTTCTCCTTCAACGTCAAGGGCGGTCGCTGCGAGAACTGCTCGGGCGACGGCACCATCAAGATCGAGATGAACTTCCTGCCGGACGTCTACGTCCCCTGCGAGGTCTGCCACGGGGCGCGCTACAACCGGGAGACGCTGGAGGTCCACTACAAGGGCAAGTCGATCGCCGAGGTGCTGGACATGCCGATCGAGGAGGCGCTGGACTTCTTCGAGGCCGTTCCCACCATTTCGCGCCATCTCCGGACGCTCAACGAGGTCGGCCTCGGCTATGTCCGGCTCGGCCAGTCCGCGCCGACCCTCTCGGGCGGCGAGGCGCAGCGTGTGAAGCTGTCGAGCGAGCTGCAGAAGCGTTCCACGGGCCGTACGGTCTACGTCCTGGACGAGCCGACGACGGGTCTGCACTTCGAGGACATCAGCAAGCTGATCACCGTGCTGTCGGGGCTGGTCGACAAGGGCAACTCGGTGATCGTCATCGAGCACAACCTCGACGTCATCAAGACGGCGGACTGGGTGATCGACATGGGTCCCGAGGGCGGCAACGGAGGCGGACTGGTCGTCGCCGAGGGAACCCCGGAGCAGGTGGCCGGGGTGCCGGCCAGCCACACCGGCAAGTTCCTGCGCGACATCCTCGACGCCGAGCGGATCAGCGACGCGTCGGTCCCCGCGAAGAAGGCTCCGGCGCGGAAGACGGCGGCCAAGAAGGCGACGGCGGTCAAGAAGACGGCAGCGGCGAAGACGGCGACCGCCGCCAAGAAGCCGTCGGCCAAGAAGTCCGCCACCGGCTCGCGCCGCTCCTGAGCCCGGCCGCCGGGCGCGGCCCGGTGCCGGCCGCCCGGCCCCCGTCCCGCAGCCGAAACGCGGGACGGGGGCCGGGCGGCCGGTGGGGCGGGGCCGGCGGTCGGCGGCGCCGGCCCGGCCGGCTACCAGGCGACGGGCAGCTCGTGGACGCCGTACACCAGCATGTCCTCCTTGAAGCGGAGTTCGCTGTCGGGGACGGCGGTGCGCAGACCGGGGAAGCGCCGCAGCAGCGCCGGATAGGCGAGTTGCAGCTCGGCGCGGGCCAGATTCTGGCCGAGGCACTGGTGGCTGCCGTGGCCGAAGGCGATGTGACGCCGCACCCCGGGCCGGTCGATGTCGAGACGGTCGGGGTCGGGGAAGACGGTCTCGTCCCGGTTCCCGGCGTCGTTGGCGAGGACCACGCCCTCGCCCGCGCGGATGACCGTTCCCGCGACCTCCACGTCCTCGGTGGCCACCCGGCGCCGTCCGCTGTGGGTGATGGTGAGGTAACGCAGCAGCTCCTCCACGGCGTTGGCGACGCGGGCGGGGTCCTCGGAGTCGCGGACGACGGCCAGCTGCTCGGGGTGGTGGAGCAGGGCGAGGGTGCCCAGGGCCGTCATGTTCGCGGTGGTCTCGTGGCCCGCGCCCAGCAGCAGGATCGCGTTCTCGACCAGATGCGCCCGGCCCAGTTCGCCGGTGTGCACCCGTTCCGCGACCAGACCGCTGAGCAGATCATCGGCGGGCTCGCGTTCCTTGACGGTGATCAGCTCGTCCAGATATTCGGCGAGTTCCCTGGCCGCCGTCCTGGCCTGTTCCGGCGTGCTGTCGAGGGTGACCAGGGCCCGTGAGGTGCGCTGGAAGAGGGCGCGGTCCCGGTGCGGGACACCGAGCAGTTCACTGATGACGAGCGAGGGCATCGGCAGGGCGAACGCGCTCACCAGGTCGGCCGGCGGACCGGCCGCCTCCATGGTGTCCAGGAGCTGATCGATGATCTGCTGGATGCGGGGCTTCATGGCGGCGACCCGCTTGACCGTGAAGTAGGCGGTGAACATGCGCCGTTGCTGGTTGTGCTCGGGGTCGTCCCGGACGATGAACGGAAACCGGCCGGGGTTGCGGCTGGCCTCCACGCCCGCGCTCTGGGCCGGGTGGCCCGGCCGGGTGGCGTCGGCGCTGAACCGCGGATCGGCGAGTACGGCGCGCTGGTCCGCGTAGCGGGTCAGCAGCCAGGCCACCTGCCCGTTCCACAGCCGGATCGGGGAGACCGGCGCTTCCTTGCGGAGCGCCGCGTACTGCGGTGGGGGGTCGAAGGGGCAGCCGGACGCGCGGCTCAGCGGAAAGGTGGGTACGGCCGTCTCGGGCATGAACGCTTCCTCCAGGCAGATGGGGATGGCTGGTCGTGCGGGTCAGGCGCTTACCTCGATGGCCGCGGCCGGACACAGGGTCGCCGCCTCCCGCGCCCGGTCGAGGGCGTCGGCGGGCGGCGTGGGGTCGAGCAGCACGACGACGCCGTCCTCGTCCCGCTGGTCGAAGAGGTCGTCGGCCGCGAGTACGCACTGACCGGCGGCGCAGCACTTGTCCTGGTCGATCGCGATACGCATGGTGCTTTCTCCACTTCTCCGCGGATACCGGTAGGCCGGTGCGGGGCTGAAGTTAGTTACCTTAAGTAGCGTCTCTTCGGTGTGTGTATGGGGCAAGTACGTCTTCGGCCAACTCCGTGCCGCTGTCCGGCCCCGGAGCCCGCGGTTCCGCGCCGAGCGGCTCCATGGCGCGGACGGTCTCCGGCATGATGGGGCGGGTGCACGGTTCATCCGACCGGACGGGACGCGGCATCGCCGAGTTGCAGGCGCTGCTGTCCGCGCTCGCCTACGACCTCACCCGCCCCCGCACCCACGAGCGGATCGTCGCCATGGCCGGAATGCCCGTCGACCGTGCCGGGCTCGCTCTGCTGCGCGTGCTGGTGAAGGAGGAGAAGCCGATGCGGATCGGCCGGATCGCGGAGCGGCTGGGCGTCCGTACCCCCCATGTCACCCGGCAGGTGCGCGAACTCGAACGCCAGGGCCTGGTCGAACGCGTACGGGAACAGGCGGACCGCAGGGCGCAGCGGATCACGCCCACCGCCCTCGGGGCGGACACCCTGACGCGCGTCGACCGCGCCTTCCAGACGTCGCTGGCCGAGAGCCTCGACGGGGTGGCCGCCGACCGCATCGATCACGCCGTCGAAGTGCTGAGCCGGATCTCCAGCCACCGCCGTACGGGCGGCAGCGGCACCGATACAGGGGACGCGGCGCCTCCCGCTGACCCTCCTGACCAGGCTTTCCCCTCCGACCCGGCGTCCCCTCCCGACCCCGAGTCCCCTCCCCGTCCCTTTCCGGCTCCCGGACACGGGATCGCCACGGAGGGCGGCCCCTGATCTGCCGCCGGAAGGGCGCCGGTATCGTCAGGTATGTCACCGACCCCCTGACCAGTGGAGACACCATGGCCGGCCCGTCAGCCCCCCGCCGTACCGTGCTGAAGGGCGCCGCCCTCGCGGGAGTGGCTGGACTGGGAGCGGCCGCCTGCTCCACCGATTCGAAGCTCGGCCACGCGGAGCCCCCCACGCCCACCGCCCCGGTCGATCTCGGCGACGCGTCCGAGGTGCCGGTCGGCGGCGCCAAGCTCTACAAGGAGCAGCGGGTCGTGGTCAGCTGCCCGGCGAAGGGCCAGTACAAGGCGTTCAGCGCGCAGTGCACCCACGCGGGCTGCCTCCTGGGGAAGCTGGAGGGCACCGTGGGGGACTGCCCGTGCCACGGCAGCAAGTTCGATGTCACCACCGGCGAGGTGCTGCACGGTCCGGCGACCGCGCCGCTGCCCGAAGTGCCGGTGACGGCGGCGGGCGGGAAGCTCGTCGCGGGTCCACGGAGCTGATGTCGGGCGACGCGGAGGGGCGGGGGCGGCGGGCGGGCTCCGAAACGTCGTGAGCCGTTCCCCCGTACCGCCCCGCTGTCGGTGCCCGACAGTAGGGTGGGGTGTATGGCCGACCCCTCCAGCTACCGCCCCAAGCCGGGACAGATCCCCGACTCGCCGGGGGTCTACAAATTCCGCGACGACCACCGCAGGGTGATCTACGTCGGGAAGGCGAAAAGCCTGCGCCAGCGGCTCGCCAGCTACTTCCAGGACCTGTCGGGCCTGCACCCGCGCACCCGCTCCATGGTCACCACCGCCGCCTCCGTCGAGTGGACCGTCGTCTCCACCGAGGTCGAGGCGCTCCAGCTGGAGTACTCCTGGATCAAGGAGTACGACCCCCGCTTCAACGTCAAGTACCGCGACGACAAGAGCTATCCGTCCCTCGCCGTCACGCTCAACGAGGAGTTTCCGCGGGTCCAGGTGATGCGCGGCGCCAAGAAGAAGGGCGTGCGCTACTTCGGACCGTACGGACACGCCTGGGCCATCCGCGAGACCGTCGACCTGATGCTCCGCGTCTTTCCCGTACGGACGTGCTCCGCCGGGGTGTTCAAGAACGCGGCGCGGACCGGCCGCCCCTGCCTCCTCGGCTACATCGACAAGTGCTCGGCACCCTGCGTCGGCCGGGTCACCCCCGAGGAGCACCGCGAACTCGCCGAGGAGTTCTGCGACTTCATGGCCGGCCGCACCGGGGCGTACCTCCGTCGCCTGGAGAGGCGGATGACCGAGGCGGCCGAGGAGATGGAGTACGAGAAGGCGGCCCGGCTGCGCGACGACATAGCCGCGCTGCGCCGCGCGATGGAGAAGAACGCCGTCGTGCTGGCCGACGCCACCGACGCCGACCTGATCGCGGTCGCCGAGGACGAGCTGGAAGCCGCCGTCCAGATCTTCCATGTCCGCGGCGGCCGGGTCCGGGGCCAGCGCGGCTGGGTCACCGACAAGGTCGAGGCCGTCGAGACGGCGGGCCTGGTGGAACACGCGCTCCAGCAGCTGTACGGGGAGGAGCGCGGCGACGCCGTGCCCAAGGAGGTGCTCGTCCCCGCGCTGCCCCGGGACACCGACGAGACCGAGGCCCTCACCCAGTGGCTGAGCCAGCGCAGGGGAGCCCAGGTCTCGCTGCGCATCCCGCAGCGCGGCGACAAGAAGGACCTGATGGCGACGGTCGCGCGCAACGCGCAGCAGTCCCTCGTCCTGCACAAGACCAAACGCGCCAGCGACCTCACCACCCGCTCGCGCGCCCTGGAGGAGATCTCCCGGGCGCTCGACCTGGACAGCGTGCCGCTGCGCATCGAGTGCTTCGACATCTCGCACCTCCAGGGCGACGACGTCGTGGCGTCCATGGTCGTCTTCGAGGACGGCCTGGCCCGCAAGAGCGAGTACCGCCGCTTCCAGATCAAGACGTTCGAGGGCCAGGACGACGTACGGTCGATGCACGAGGTGATCACCCGTCGCTTCCGGCGCTACCTCCAGGAGAAGGAGCGCACGGGCGAGTGGTCCGAGGAGCCGGAGAGCCCCGCCGGGCCGAAGCCCCCTGCCGAGCTTCGGCAGGACAGCCCGGATCAGGGCCATGTGCCCGCGCCTTTCCGGGCCGCGGAAAAGGAGCAGCCCCGGGCCGCCGGGGAGCAGGCGCGGACATCCGAGGAACAGCCCCGGACATCCGAGGAACAGCCCCGGACCACCGGGGAGCAGGCCCCGGCGGCCGAGCCGGAGCCCGGCCCCGAGCCGCTCACCGAGGACGACGGCCGGCCCAGGCGGTTCGCCTACCCGCCCCAGCTCCTGGTGGTCGACGGCGGTCAGCCCCAGGTCGCCGCCGCCCAGCGGGCCCTCGACGAGCTGGGCATCGACGACATCGCGGTCTGCGGCCTCGCCAAGCGCCTCGAAGAGGTCTGGGTGCCGGGGGAGAGCGACCCGGTCGTGCTGCCCCGCTCCAGCGAGGGGCTCTATCTGCTCCAGCGGGTGCGCGACGAGGCGCACCGCTTCGCCATCACCTATCAGCGCGCCAAGCGGGCCAAACGCGTCAGGACCAGCCCGCTGGATGATGTGGCCGGGCTGGGCGAGGCCCGCAAGCAGGCCCTCATCAAGCATTTCGGCTCGGTGAAGCGGCTGCGGCAGGCGACAATCGACCAGATCTGCGAGGTGCCCGGCGTCGGCCGCAAGACGGCCGAGTCGATCGCCGTGGCCTTCGCCGCCGCGGCCCCGGCGGCACCCGCGGTGAACACGGCTACAGGAGAGATCATCGAAGACAACGGGGGGCAGCACGCATGACGAAGCACGACCGGGACGGAGCTGGGCACGTGAGTACGGGCAGTACGGGCACCACGAAGGAGAACGGCGAGGCCGTCGAGGCGGCCATCCCCGAGCTGGTGATCATCTCCGGCATGTCGGGCGCGGGCCGCAGCACCGCCGCCAAGTGCCTGGAGGACCTCGGCTGGTTCGTCGTGGACAACCTGCCGCCCGCTCTCATCCCCACCATGGTGGAGCTGGGGGCCCGCTCGCAGGGGAACGTGGCACGGATCGCGGTCGTGGTGGACGTCCGGGGGCGGCGCTTCTTCGACAACCTCCGCGAATCCCTCGCCGACCTCGACGCCAAGGAGGTCACCCGGCGGATCGTCTTCCTGGAGTCCTCCGACGAGGCGCTGGTGCGGCGCTTCGAATCCGTCCGCCGCCCGCACCCCCTCCAGGGCGACGGCCGGATCGTCGACGGCATCGAGGCCGAGCGCGATCTGCTGCGTGAGCTGCGCGGCGACGCCGACCTGGTGATCGACACCTCCGACCTCAACGTCCACGAGCTGCGCAGCAAGATGGACGCCCAGTTCGCCGGCGACGAGAAGCCGGAACTGCGGGCCACCGTCATGTCCTTCGGCTACAAGTACGGGCTGCCGGTCGACGCCGACCTGGTGGTGGACTGCCGCTTCCTGCCCAACCCGCACTGGGTCCCCGAGCTGCGCCCCTTCACCGGGCTCAACGAGGAGGTGGCCACCTATGTCTTCAACCAGCCCGGCGCCAAGGAGTTCCTCGACCGCTACACCGAGCTGCTCCAGCTGATCGCCACCGGCTACCGCCGCGAGGGCAAGCGCTATGTGACCGTCGCCGTCGGCTGCACCGGCGGCAAGCACCGCTCCGTCGCGATGTCCGAGAAGATCGGCGCGCGCCTCGCCTCGGAGGGCGTCGAGACCGTGGTCGTCCACCGGGACCTGGGGCGCGAGTGACCGGACGGACCTTCCGTATGCGCCGACTGCGCCGGGGCGTCCCCGCGCTCTCGGGGCGGGGGCGCGGCGCCCAGCCGAAGGTCGTCGCGCTCGGCGGGGGAATGGGCCTGTCGGCCTCCCTCGCCGCGCTCCGCCGGATCACCGGCGATCTCACCGCCGTCGTCACCGTCGCTGACGACGGCGGCTCCAGCGGCCGGCTCCGGGAGGAGCTGGGCGTCCTGCCGCCGGGCGACCTGCGCAAAGCCCTCGCCGCGCTCTGTGGCGACGACGACTGGGGCCAGACCTGGGCGCGGGTGATCCAGCACCGCTTCCAGTCCCAGGGCGACCTGCACGAGCACGCGGTCGGCAATCTGCTGATCGTCGCCCTCTGGGAGCAGCTCGGCGATCATGTCCAGGCCCTCGACCTGGTCGGCAAGCTCCTCGGCGCGCACGGCCGGGTGCTGCCCATGTCCGCCGTGCCGCTGGAGCTCCAGGCGCTCGTCCGGGGGCACGATCCGGCCCGCCCCGACCGGATCGACACCGTACGCGGCCAGGCGACCGTCGCGCTCACCCGCGGCGAGGTGCAGTCCGTCCACCTCGTGCCGCAGGATCCGCCGGCCGTTCCCGAGGCCGTCGCCGCCGTCATGGACGCCGACTGGGTGGTGCTCGGCCCCGGCTCCTGGTTCTCCTCGGTCATCCCCCATCTGCTGGTGCCCGAGCTGCTCGACGCGCTCGTCGAGACCAAGGCACGCCGCGTCCTCTCGCTGAACCTCGCTCCGCAACCCGGTGAAACCGATGGCTTCTCACCGCAGCGTCATTTGGAGGTTTTGGGGCGACACGCCCCTAAACTCGCCTTGGACGTGGTGCTGGCCGACGAGGCCGCCGTGCCTGACTGCGAATCTCTCTCCGATGCCGCGAAACGGTTCGGTGCCGCGGTCGAGCTGGCGCCGGTGGCAGCGCCCGACAGTTCGCCGGTCCATGATCCCGAACTGTTGGCAGCCGCGTACGACCGTATTTTTCGGATGCATGGAAGGATCGGCCCATGGCGATGACGCCAGCGGTGAAGGACGAGATCGCCCGCCTCCCCGTCACCCGGACGTGCTGCAGGAAGGCGGAGGTTTCGGCGATCCTTCGGTTCGCGGGCGGGCTGCACCTGGTGAGCGGCCGCATCGTGATCGAAGCGGAGCTGGACACCAGCATCGCCGCGCGCCGGCTGCGCAAGGACATCCTGGAGATCTTCGGGCACAACTCGGAGCTGGTGGTGATGGCCCCCGGCGGGCTGCGCCGCGGCAGCCGTTACGTCGTACGGGTGATCACCGGCGGTGATCAGCTGGCCCGGCAGACCGGCCTGGTGGACGGCAGGGGGCGCCCGATCCGCGGGCTTCCCCCACAGGTCGTCTCCGGCGCCACCTGTGACGCGGAGGCCGCCTGGCGCGGCGCGTTCCTGGCCCACGGCTCGCTCACCGAGCCGGGCCGCTCCTCCTCGCTGGAGGTGACCTGCCCGGGGCCCGAGGCGGCCCTCGCCCTGGTCGGCGCGGCCCGCAGACTCCAGATCGCCGCCAAGGCCCGCGAGGTGCGCGGGGTGGACCGCGTGGTCGTACGGGACGGGGACGCGATCGGCGCACTGCTGACCCGGCTCGGGGCGCACGAATCGGTGCTGGCCTGGGAGGAGCGGCGGATGCGCCGCGAGGTCCGCGCCACGGCCAACCGGCTGGCCAATTTCGACGACGCGAATCTGCGCCGGTCCGCGCGTGCGGCGGTCGCCGCCGGCGCCCGGGTGCAGCGCGCGCTGGAGATCCTGGGCGAGGAGGTGCCCGAGCATCTGGCCGCCGCCGGCCGGCTGCGGATGGAGCACAAGCAGGCGTCCCTGGAGGAGCTGGGGGCGCTGGCCGACCCGCCGCTGACCAAGGACGCGGTCGCCGGACGTATCCGGCGGCTGCTGGCCATGGCCGACAAGCGGGCCCAGGACCTGGGGATTCCCGGCACGGAGTCCAACCTCACCGAGGAGCTGGCCGACGGTCTCGTCGGCTGACGCCGCAGCGGCCGGGCCGCCACACGGTCACGGTGGACGGACGCGATCCGGTGGGCGCGGTCCGGACCGCCGTGCCCGTACCCGGTCCGGCCGGGCCGCCCGTACGGGTCCGCGCGCAGCCGTGCGGGCCTCCGTCCGGACACGGTGCGCAGCGGCGCCGGGTCTGTCCGTACTCGCCGGTAATGGCGGGTGCGGGCGGGCGCCGGCCGCGGGGGCCACTCGATGTCACCGCGCGGCCCGTGGAGAGGTAGGGTCATAAGCGGTCGGGGACATCCCATACAACTCGCCGGCGTCGAAAACCGGCGTACCAACGAGGAGATCGGTTCGTGACGATCCGCGTAGGCATCAACGGCTTTGGCCGCATCGGTCGTAACTACTTCCGCGCGCTGCTGGAGCAGGGTGCAGACATCGAGATCGTGGCTGTCAACGACCTGGGTGACACTGCGACCACGGCGCATCTGCTGAAGTACGACACCATCCTGGGCCGCCTCAAGGCCGAGGTGTCCCACACCGCCGACACCATCACGGTCGACGGTCACACCATCAAGGTGCTCTCCGAGCGCGACCCGGCCGACATCCCCTGGGGTGAGCTGGGCGTCGACATCGTCATCGAGTCGACCGGCATCTTCACCAAGAAGGCCGACGCCGCGAAGCACATCGCCGGTGGCGCCAAGAAGGTCCTCATCTCGGCTCCGGCCTCGGACGAGGACATCACCATCGTGCTCGGCGTCAACGAGGACAAGTACGAGCCGGCGAACCACCACATCATCTCCAACGCCTCCTGCACCACCAACTGTGTGGCGCCGATGGCCAAGGTTCTCCTGGAGAACTTCGGCATCGTCTCGGGCCTGATGACCACGGTCCACGCCTACACCAGCGACCAGCGTCTCCAGGACTTCCCGCACAAGGACCTGCGTCGCGCCCGCGCCGCCGCCGAGAACATCATTCCGGCGAGCACCGGTGCGGCCAAGGCCCTCGGCCTGGTCATCCCGGAGCTGGCCGGCAAGCTCAACGGCATGGCGATGCGTGTCCCGGTCCCGACCGGATCCGTCACCGACCTGGTCGTCGAGACGGAGCGCGTGGTGACCAAGGAAGAGGTCAACGCCGCCTTCCAGAAGGCTTCCCAGGGCGAGCTGAAGGGCTACCTGGACTACACCGAGGACCCGATCGTCTCCTCGGACATCGTCAACTGGCCGGCCTCCTGCACCTTCGACTCCTCCCTGACCATGGTCCAGGGCAAGAGCGTGAAGATCATCGGCTGGTACGACAACGAGTGGGGCTACTCCAACCGTCTGGTCGACCTGACCGTCTTCGTCGGCGGCCAGCTCTGATTCAGGGCCGGTAGGCACCTCGACATGAGCGACAGGGCTCGGGCGGCGCACTGGACACGTTCCAGCGGCGCCGTCCGAGCCCTGTCGGCCTGTCCAGACATCTTCAAGGAGTCCAGCAGCTGATGAAGACGATCGACGAACTTCTCACCGACGGGGTCAAGGGCAAGCGCGTATTCGTCCGCGCCGACCTCAACGTCCCGCTCGACGGCACCACCATCACCGACGACGGCCGTATCCGGGCCGTCGCGCCGACCGTCGCCAAGCTGGCCGAGGCCGGCGCGCGCGTCGTCGTCGCCTCCCACCTGGGCCGCCCCAAGGGCGCGCCCGACCCCGCCTTCTCGCTCGCCCCCGCCGCCACGCGCCTGGGCGAACTCCTCGGCGCCCCGGTGGCGTTCGCGACGGACACGGTCGGCGAGTCCGCCCGTACGACCGTCGCGGCCCTCGCCGACGGCGAGGTCGCCGTCATCGAGAACCTCCGCTTCAACGCGGGCGAGACCTCGAAGGACGACGCCGAGCGCGGCGCCTTCGCCGGCGAACTGGCCGGGCTGGCCGATCTGTACGTGGGCGACGGCTTCGGCGCGGTGCACCGCAAGCACGCCTCGGTCTTCGACCTGCCGGCCCGGCTGCCGCACGCCGCCGGCTATCTGATCGCCACCGAGGTCGGTGTCCTCAAGAAGCTCACCGACGACGTGAAGCGGCCGTACGCGGTCGTTCTCGGCGGCGCCAAGGTCTCCGACAAGCTCGCCGTCATCGACCACCTCCTGGAGAAGGCCGACCGCATCCTGGTCGGCGGCGGCATGGTCTTCACCTTCCTCAAGGCGCAGGGCCACGAGATCGGCTCCTCGCTCGTCCAGGAGGACCAGATCCCGGCCGTCCAGGAGTACCTGACCCGGGCGAAGGAGCGCGGTGTGGAGTTCGTGCTCCCGGTCGACGTCCTGGTCGCCGCCGAATTCCCCGACCTCAAGACCAAGGCGCCGGCCCACCCCGAGACGGTGGCCGCCGACGCCATTCCGGCCGGACGGATGGGCCTGGACATCGGCCCGGAGACCGGCCGGCTCTACGCCTCGAAGCTCGCCGACGCGGCCACCGTGTTCTGGAACGGCCCGATGGGCGTCTTCGAGCACCCCGACTACGCCGAGGGCACCCGCGCCGTCGCCCAGGCGCTCGTCGACTCCCCGGGCTTCTCGGTGGTCGGCGGTGGCGACTCCGCCGCCGCCGTCCGCATCCTCGGCTTCGACGAGAACGCATTCGGCCATATCTCGACCGGCGGCGGCGCGAGCCTCGAATACCTCGAAGGCAAGACGCTTCCCGGCCTCGCCGCACTGGAGGACTGAACTCTTCATGACCGCTCCCACCGAAAAGACCGGCCGCACCCCGCTGATGGCGGGCAACTGGAAGATGAACCTCAACCACCTTGAGGCCATCGCGCACACCCAGAAGCTCGCCTTCGCGCTGTCGGACAAGGACTACGACGCCGTCGAGGTCGCCGTACTGGCGCCCTTCACCGACCTGCGGTCCGTGCAGACCCTGGTCGACGGCGACAAGCTCAAGATCAAGTACGGCGCCCAGGACATCTCGGCGCACGACTCCGGCGCGTACACGGGCGAGATCTCCGGCCCGATGCTCGCCAAGCTCAAGTGCGCCTACGTGGCCGTCGGGCACTCGGAGCGCCGGCAGTACCACGCCGAGTCGGACGAGGTCTGCAACGCCAAGGTGAAGGCCGCCTTCCGGCACGGTCTGACCCCGATCCTCTGCGTCGGCGAGGGACTTGAGGTCCGCAAGGCCGGACAGCAGGTGCCGCACACGCTGGCCCAGCTCGACGGCGGCCTCCGGGACATCCCCGCCGAGCAGGCCGCGACCGTCGTGATCGCCTACGAGCCGGTGTGGGCCATCGGCACCGGCGAGGTCGCCACCCCCGAGGACGCCCAGGAGGTGTGTGCGGCGATCCGCGCGCGGCTCGCGGAGCTGTACTCGCGGGAGCTGGCCGACGGCGTCCGTATCCAGTACGGCGGCTCGGTCAAGTCCGGGAATGTCGCCGCGATCATGGCGCAGCCCGACGTGGACGGCGCTCTGGTCGGCGGGGCGGCGCTGGACGCCGACGAGTTCGTCAAGATCGTCAGGTTCCGCGACCAGTAAGTATGCGGTAGCACGGATCCGTCGTACCCTGGCGGGGGCCGAGAACGCCGACCGAGTATCCGGAGCGCGACTCCACGTGTTCGGGGCGGGCGGACCGGCCCCCGTTATCCGTTTTCAGTCCTGTCAGATGTCAGTCCTGTCAGTCCGAGGAAGTTGGTCCAGCCGTGGTTATGGGGTTCTCGATCGCCCTCATCATCTTCAGCCTGCTGATGATGCTGCTGGTGCTGATGCACAAGGGGAAGGGCGGCGGCCTCTCCGACATGTTCGGTGGCGGAATGCAGTCGTCGGTGGGTGGGTCGTCGGTTGCCGAGCGTAACCTCGACCGCATCACCGTTGTTGTCGGTCTGCTGTGGTTCGCGTGCATTGTCGTGCTGGGTCTGCTGCTGAAGCTGGACAGCTGAGCAGAGGTACGGTACGACGCCGCGGGCGCGGCCTATCATGAGGTTCCGCGCCGGGCGTCAGGGGAGTAACTCCCTTTACCGCAAGCGCGTTGGGCCTTACGTAGACTGTGGCCGGCCCGGCAGCGGAGCTGCCCACCGATGCATTGCGGCACCATCACGCAGGGAGTTACGACCGTGGCAAGTGGCAACGCGATCCGGGGAAGCCGGGTCGGAGCGGGGCCGATGGGTGAGGCCGAGCGCGGCGAGTCAGCGCCCCGCCTGCGCATCTCCTTCTGGTGCTCCAACGGGCACGAGACGGTGCCGAGCTTCGCCAGCGACGCGCAGGTTCCGGAGACGTGGGACTGCCCGCGCTGCGGCTTCCCGGCAGGCCAGGACCGGGACAACCCGCCGGACCCGCCCCGCACCGAGCCGTACAAGACGCATCTCGCCTATGTACGCGAGCGGCGCAGCGACGCGGACGGCGAGGCGATCCTGGCCGAAGCGCTGGCCAAGCTTCGCGGCGAATTCTAGCCATTTTGTTTTCCCGCTCATTCCCCCGCCTTTCTTCCGGCCGGGCACCGCAGAGGTGCCCGGCCGGAGCGCTTCCCGCCCGTCTGCCGCCGTCCGGCCGCCCCCGTACACGTCCCGCGCGTGCCTCGTACTTGTCGGCGTCTCGCACAGCCGTCTGATCAATTAGGTTGGGAAGAAAGCGGGGCATGTCTGCAAGCACGAGAAGAAGTGGGCTGATGTCCGAATGAACGCAGAGGGACGCACGAAGCTCAACCGGCTGCCCGAGTGGAGCGCTCTGGGCAAGCACCGGGAGCAGCTGGGCGGGACGGGGCTGCGGGAGCTGTTCGCCGCTGATCCGGCACGCGGCACCGGTTACACCCTGCGGGTGGGCGATCTGCATCTGGACTACTCCAAGCACCTGGTGACCGGCGAGACGCTGGGGCTGCTGCGCGAGCTGGCCGCCGCCACCGGTGTGGCGGAGCTGCGGGACGCGATGTTCCGCGGCGAGAAGATCAACACGACCGAGGACCGGGCGGTGCTGCACACCGCGCTGCGCGCTCCCCGCGACGCCGTGATCGAGGTGGACGGTCAGAACGTCGTACCGGCGGTGCACGCCGTTCTCGACAGGATGAGCGCCTTCGCCGACCGGATCAGGTCCGGCGAGTGGACCGGTCACACCGGCCGGCCCATCAAGAACATCGTCAATGTCGGCATCGGCGGCTCCGACCTCGGTCCCGCGATGGCCTACGAGGCGCTGCGCTCCTTCACCGACCGGGAGCTGACGGTCCGCTTCGTCTCCAACGTGGACGGCGCCGACCTGCACGAGGCGGTCCGGGACCTGGACCCGGCCGAGACGCTGTTCATCATCGCGTCGAAGACCTTCACCACCATCGAGACCATCACCAACGCCACCTCGGCGCGGGACTGGCTGCTGACCGGCCTGCGCGCCGACCAGAGCGCCGTCGCCAAGCACTTCGTGGCGCTCTCCACCAACGCCGAGAAGGTGTCCGGCTTCGGCATCGACACCGCCAACATGTTCGAGTTCTGGGACTGGGTCGGGGGGCGTTACTCGTACGACTCGGCCATCGGGCTCTCCCTGATGATCGCGATCGGCCCCGACCGGTTCCGCGAGATGCTCGACGGCTTCCACCTCGTGGACGAGCACTTCCGCACTGCGCCGCCCGAGGAGAACGCGCCGCTGCTGCTGGGGCTGCTGGGCGTCTGGTACGGGGCGTTCTTCGACGCGCAGTCGCACGCGGTCCTGCCGTACAGCCACTACCTGTCGAAGTTCACCGCGTACCTCCAGCAGCTGGACATGGAGTCGAACGGCAAGTCGGTGGACCGGGACGGTCACCCGGTCGAGTGGCAGACCGGCCCCGTCGTGTGGGGCACGCCCGGCACCAACGGACAGCACGCCTACTACCAGCTGATCCACCAGGGCACGAAGGTCATCCCGGCCGACTTCATCGGTTTCGCCCGGCCCGTCGACGATCTGCCGCCCGGTCTCGTCGCCCAGCACGACCTGCTGATGGCCAACTTCTTCGCGCAGACCCAGGCGCTCGCCTTCGGCAAGACGCCCGAGGAGGTACGGGCGGAGGGCGTGCCCGAGGAGCTGGTGCCGCACAAGACGTTCCGGGGCGACCACCCGACCACCACGATCCTCGCCGGGTCCCTCACCCCGTCCGTGCTGGGCCAGCTGATCGCGCTGTACGAGCACAAGGTGTTCGTCCAGGGCGCCGTCTGGAACATCGACTCCTTCGACCAGTGGGGCGTCGAGCTGGGCAAGGTCCTCGCCAAGAAGATCGAGCCCGTGCTCACCGGTGAGGCGGAGGGCGAGGGGCTGGACGCCTCGACGGCGGCGCTCGTCGCCACGTACCGCTCGCTGCGCGGTCGCTGAGCCGATGGGGGAGGGGGTACGGCTCCGGCCGCCGAACAACACACCGGCAGCGCGCGCCGTCGGCTGGTGGCGTACGCAGTGGCTGCTGCTGACCCTGGCCCCGGTCGCCGTACTGGCCGTGCTGGGGACGCTGATCGCCCCGGCACGGACCTGGCTGCTGGTGCCCGCCGCCGTGCTGGCCGTACTGGGACTGGCCTTTACCGTGCTGGTCCCCGCGTGGTGGTTCCGGGTGCACCGGTGGGAGGTGACGGATGAGGCGGTCTACGTCCGTACCGGCTTCTTCTGGCAGGAGTGGCGGATCGCGCCGATGTCCCGGATACAGACCGTGGACACCGTGCGCGGTCCGCTGGAGCAGTTGTTCCGGCTCTCCACGGTGATCGTCACCACCGCGTCGTCCAAGGGCGCGGTGCGGATCGCGGGGCTCGACCACGAAGTGGCGGCCGAGCTGGCCGAGCGGCTGACGCACATCACCCAGGGCATCCCCGGGGACGCCACATGAGCGAGCCCGTGGAGTTCGTGCGGCCGGTGCCGGTGCCGGGCGAGGACGAGGGCGCGGCCGACGCCGTCGCCCGCACCGCCCCGGCCGCTCCGGCGGAAGCGGCCGGCGAGGAGGGGTGGCGGCGGCTGGACCCGCGCACCCTGCTGGTCACGGCCCTCGTCCTGGCCGGGGTCGTCCTCGGCGGCGGGGTGCCGACCGCCATCGGCATGACCGGCCGGATGCCGCTGGGACGGGCGCTCGCCTGGGTGGCCGCCGGGGCGGTGCTGGTCGTCGGCTTCGGGCTGTGCGGGGAGTACGTCCGCTGGCGCCGTACCCGCTACCGCGTCGGGCCCGAGCGCGCCGAACTCCACACGGGCCTCTTCCTCGTCAAACGGCGCTCCCTGGCGCGCGAACGCATCCGCAGCGTCGATCTGACCGCCCACCCGCTGCTGCGGATACTCGGTCTGGTCAAGGTCCGGATCGGCACCGGGGAACAGTCCGGCGGTGAGTCCACGCTGGAGCTGGAACCGGTCACCAGGGCCGAGGGCGAGCGGCTGCGTACCGAACTCCTCGCCCGTCCCGTCAGCGGCGCGTCCGGCGCGGACCGCGACGGCATGCTGGCGGTCCTCGACCTCCGGTGGATGCGGTACGCCCCGATCTCGTTCCTCGCGCCCGTGCTGGGCGGCGCTTCGATCGGGACCGTGCTCCAGGTGAGCGACTGGTTCGGCGTCCAGGCCCGGCTGTTCCACTGGGCCGACGACCGCTTCCACGACACCCCGCTCGGCTGGCTGATCGCCTCCGTCGTGGCCGCCGCCGCGCTCTCCGGGGTGATCGGCGCACTCGGGCTGTGGACGGAGATGTGGTGGAACTACCGGCTGGAACGGGAGCCGGGCGCCACCCTGCGGGTGCGCAGGGGGCTGCTCACCTCCCGCTCGGTCTCCATCGAGGAGCGCCGGCTGCGCGGGGTGGAGCTGGTCGAGCCGCTCGGCGTGCGGCTGGCGGGCGCGGCCAGACTCGACGCGGTCGCCACCGGTCTCGCGCGGGACGAGGAGGACGAGCACGCCGACCACAAGACCCTGCTGCCGGCCGCGCCGCGCGAGGTGGCGGAGGCGGTGGCCGCGCGGGTACTGCGCGAGGCCGTCTCCCCGACCCGTGCCGCCCGCCTCGTCCGGCACCCCCGGGCCGCGCGCGGCCGGCGGCTGCGCTGGGCCCTGGCCGCGGCGCTGGCACCGGTCGCGGTCCTCGCTCTGCTGGGCGTGCTGCTGACCGACGTCCTTCTCCGGATCGCCGCGGTCTGCGCCGCGGTGACGCTGCCGCTCGCCGTGCTGCTGGCCCTCGACGCCTACCGCAATCTGGGCCACGGACTGAGCGGCGGCTATCTGCTGGCGCGCTCGGGCACCCTGCGCCGTACCACCGTGGCGCTCCAGCGCGGCGGTGTGATCGGCTGGACGGTCAAGCAGTCCGTCTTCCAGCGGCGCGCCGGGCTGCTGACGGTGACCGCGACCACGGCCGCGGGGGAGGGCGCCTACCACCTGCGCGACGTGGCCCGGGACGAGGGGCTCGCCTTCGCCGCCGAGGCCGTACCGGGGCTGCTGGAGCCCTTTCTCGTGCGGGACAGGCCCGGCGACCCGGCCACGGACGGTCCGGCCGCGTCCGCGACGGCCGTGCCCCCGCCGACCCGCTGACGCAGGGCGTATGGATCATTACGGTATGACAAATACCAGCCGCCGTGCGGTGCTCACCGTCCTCGCCACCGCCGCCGTGAGCGGTCCCCTGCTGACCGGGGCGGGCGCCGCCCCCGCCTACGCCGCCGACGACCTGTACGCCTCCAACACCGACCTGTACCGCAAGCTCGCGGGACAGGAAGGCACCGACTTCGCCCGCCGCTACAAGCGGCACGAGAAGTACGACAACAGCCTCGGCGCCGCCTACCCGTTCCACCGCACCACGGTCATGGCCCTCCACGGCGGCGGCATCGAGACCGGGACCTCGGAGCTGTGCCTCGGGATCGCCGGCTACCACCCGGCCACCTTCGAGGTCAGACCCGCGGCCGGTCCGGTGTACGACTACTGGATGTTCGAGGGGCTGCGGTCGAGCAACAACGGCGAACTGCACGTCACGTCCGTGAACTGCGACGACCGCGTGGCCCTGTCGATGGCGGGCGGCAGCCTCAACGTGCTGAGCCTGCACGGCTGTACGGCCGCACAGGCCGGCGTCGCGGGCAGCCGGCCCGAGGCCATCGTCGTGGGCGGCCTCAACGACACCTTCAAGCAGTATCTGCACGACGCCTTCGGCGCGGCCGGATTCGTGACGATCGACGGCTCGACCAAGCCCGCCCTCGCCGGGGTGCAGCCCCTGAACATCGCCAACCGCACCGTGCTCTCCAAGGGCGGTCAGCTGGAGATCACCACCGAGCTGCGCCAGTCCATGTTCGGCGTCAACACCCGCGCCGGACGCCCCGGTTCCACCAACGAGGTCTTCGACCGGTTCGTGGGCGCGGCCCGTACGGCCATCGCCCGGCTGGAGGCCCGCTCCGACCAGGCCATTCTCTGACCGGGCCATTCTCCGACCGGGCCCTTCCCGCGTCCCGCGCCCGCCCCGACCCGGACGCGCCCGCACACGCGTCGGCCCGCCCCCTGGACCCAAGAGGTCCCGGGGGCGGGCCGACGGTGGCGTCAGGCGGACGCCGGGGGATACAGGGCGCGCGGCAGGGCCGAGGCCGCCGCCGCGTCCAGCAGCCACAGGGTGCGGCCACGGCCGTACGCGCCGGCCGCCGGAGCCTGGATCTCGCCCGCTCCCGACAGCGCGATCTCCGCCGCCTCCGCCTTGTCCTCGCCCGCCGCCAGCAGCCACACCTCGTGCGCCGCGCGGATCGCCGGCAGCGTGAGCGAGATCCGGATCGGCGGCGGCTTCGGCGCGCCACGCACGGCGACCACCGTGCGCTCCGTCTCCCGTACGGCCGGCAACTCCGGGAAGAGCGAGGCGACATGGGTGTCAGGACCGACGCCCAGCATCAGCACGTCGAACGTCGGCACCCGGCCGTGGTCCCCGGGCCGGGCCGCCGCCGCCAGCTCCGTGGCGTAGGCGGCGGCCGCCGCCTCCACATCGCTGCCGTACGGACCGTCCGAGGCCGGCATCGCGTGGACCCGCGCGGGGTCCAGCGGCACCGAGTCGAGCAGCGCCTCCCCGGCCTGGGTGGCGTTCCGCTCCGGATCGCCCTCCGGCAGGAAGCGCTCGTCGCCCCACCACAGATCGAGGCGCGACCAGTCCACCGCGTCCCGGGCCGGCGCCGCCGCCAACGCGGCCAGCAGCCCGTTGCCGTTGCGGCCACCGGTCAGCACCACCGAGGCGGAGCCCCGGGCGGCCTGGGCGTCCACGATCCGTGTGATCAGCCGGGCCGCCGCCGCCTGCGCCATCAGCTCCTTGTCGCGGTGGACGACCAGCTGCGGCGTACTCACTTCGGGGACGCCTTCTTCGGCATGGTGGCCGGAGTGGCCGCCGACGAAGCGGAGCCGGACGACTCCCCGGAGGCCGCTGCCGAGGCCGCCGCGTGGGCGGGCGTCGAGACCGACGGCCGCTCCGCGTCGCCCAGCCGGTGCACCCCGAAACGCAGCGCCGAAGCGTAGGTGTCGTCCGGGTCCAGCCGGCGCAGCTCCTCCGCGATCAGCTCGGCGGTCTCCCGCCGCTTCAGCGCCACCGCGCGGTCCGGCTGGCCCTCGATGGACAGCGTCGCCAGCGACCCGTCCGCCCGGTCCAGCTTGATCGGCCCGCAGGTCGTCTCCATCCGTACGGCCGTGAGTCCGGGGCCGCCCGAGACGCTGCGCTTCACCGGCACCCGCAGCCGGTTCGCGAGCCACATGGCGAGCAGCTCACAGCTCGGGTTGTGCTCCTCGCCCTCCACCTCCACCGAGGTGACCTCGCAGTCCACCTGGTCGAGGGCGGCGGCCACCATCGAACGCCACGGGGTGATCCGGGTCCAGGACAGATCCGTGTCGCCCGGGGTGTAGGCATCGGCCCGCGCCGTCAGCTCCTCCACCGGGTTCTCCGCGGCGTAGGTGTCCGTCACCCGGCGCTGCGCCAGCTTGCCCAGCGAGTCCTTGGCGGGGTTCACCGGCGCGTTGACCGGCCACCACACGACGACCGGGGCGTCCGGCAGGAGCAGCGGCAGCACCACCGACTGGGCGTGGTCTATGACGTCGCCGTACAGGCGCAGCACGACCGTCTCGCCGGTGCCCGCGTCGGCGCCGACCCGTACCTCCGCGTCGAGCCTCGCCTTGGCGCGGTCGCGCGGCGAACGGGAGACCCGCTTGACGACGACCAGCTTGCGCGACGGGTGCTCGCGGGACGCGTCGTTGGCGGCCTTGAGCGCGTCGTACTGGTTCTCCTCGTCGGTGACGAGGACCAGGGTGAGGACCATGCCGATGGCGGGGGTGCCGATCGCCCGGCGCCCCTGCACCAGCGCCTTGTTGATCTTGCTGGACGTGGTGTCCGTTAGGTCGATCTTCATGGCCGACGCCAGCTCCGTCCGTCTCGTGCGAGCATTTCGTCCGCCTCGACCGGACCCCAGGTCCCGGACTCGTACTGCGCGGGCTTGCCGTGCTTGTCCCAGTAGTGCTCGATCGGGTCGAGGATCTTCCAGGACAGCTCGACCTCCTCCACGCGCGGGAAGAGGTTCGAGTCGCCGAGCAGCACATCGAGGATGAGCCGCTCGTACGCCTCGGGGCTGGACTCCGTGAAGGACTCGCCGTACGCGAAGTCCATCGAGACGTCCCGCACCTCCATCGAGGTGCCCGGCACCTTTGAACCGAACCGCATGGTCACGCCCTCGTCCGGCTGGACCCGGATGACCAGGGCGTTCTGCCCCAGCTCCTCCGTCGCCGTGTGGTCGAAGGGGGAGTGCGGGGCGCGCTGGAAGACGACCGCGATCTCGGTGACCCGGCGGCCGAGCCGCTTGCCGGTCCGGAGATAGAAGGGGACGCCCGCCCAGCGGCGGTTGTCGATCTCCAGCTTCACGGCGGCGTACGTGTCGGTCTTCGACCGGGGGTCGATGCCGTCTTCCTGGAGGTAGCCGACGGCCTGCTCGCCGCCCTGCCAGCCGGCCGCGTACTGCCCGCGCACCGTGTTCTCGCCCAGGTCCTTGGGCAGCTTCACGGCACCCAGCACCTTGGTCTTCTCCGCCGCGAGCGCGTCGGCGTCGAAGGAGGCGGGCTCCTCCATCGCGGTCAGCGCGAGCAGCTGGAGCAGGTGGTTCTGGATGACGTCACGGGCGGCGCCGATGCCGTCGTAGTACCCGGCCCGGCCGCCGATGCCGATGTCCTCGGCCATGGTGATCTGCACGTGGTCGACGTACGACCGGTTCCAGATCGGCTCGAAGAGGGTGTTGGCGAAGCGCAGCGCCAGGATGTTCTGGACGGTCTCCTTGCCCAGGTAGTGGTCGATCCGGAAGACCTCGTTGGACGGGAAGACCTCGTGGACGACCTTGTTCAGCTCGATCGCCGACGTCAGGTCGTGGCCGAAGGGCTTCTCGATGACGGCGCGCCGCCAGGAGCCCTCCTTCTGGTCCGCGAGCCCGTGCTTCTTGAGCTGCTGGACGACCTGCGGGAAGAACTTCGGCGGTACGGAGAGGTAGAAGGCGAAGTTGCCGCCCGTCCCCTGCGCCTTGTCCAGCTCGGCGATCGTCGCCTTCAGGTTCTCGAACGCGTCGTCGTCGTCGAAGACGCCCTGGACGAAGCGCATCCCCTGGACGAGCTGCTGCCAGACCTCCTCGCGGAACGGGGTGCGCGCGTGCTCCTTGACCGCGTCGTGGACCTCCTGCGCGAAGTCCTCGTCCTGCCATTCGCGACGGGCGAAGCCGATGAGGGAGAAGCCCGGCGGCAGAAGACCACGGTTGGCGAGGTCATAGACGGCAGGCATCAGCTTTTTGCGGGACAAATCGCCCGTGACGCCAAAGATGACCAGGCCCGACGGCCCCGCGATACGCGGGAGCCGTCGGTCCGCGGCGTCACGGAGCGGGTTCGCTCCGTGGGTTGCGGTCAAGGGATCAGCCCTCCGAAGGGGCGAGGCGCTTCAGCTCCGCCTCGGTCGACTTGAGCAGGTCGGTCCAGGACGCCTCGAACTTCTCGACGCCCTCGTCCTCCAGCACCTGCACGACGTCGTCGTACGAGATGCCGAGCTTGGCGACGGCTTCGAGGTCGGCCCGAGCCTGGTCGTAGGTGCCGCGCACGGTGTCACCGGTGATCCGGCCGTGGTCGGCGGCGGCTTCGAGCGTGGCCTCCGGCATGGTGTTCACCGTGTTGGGGGCCACCAGGTCGTCCACGTACAGGGTGTCCTTGTACGCCGGGTCCTTGACGCCGGTCGAGGCCCACAGCGGACGCTGCTTGTTGGCCTGCGCCCGGTCCAGGGCCGCCCACCTCTCGCCGCCGAAGACCTCTTCGTACGCCTCGTAGGCGAGCCGGGCGTTGGCGAGGGCCGCCTTGCCGCGCGCGTCCTTGGCCTCGTCGGTGCCCAGCGCGTCGAGCCGCTTGTCGATCTCGGTGTCCACGCGGGACACGAAGAAGGACGCCACCGAGTGGATCTTGGAGAGGTCCAGGCCGGCGGCCTTCGCCTTCTCCAGCCCCGCGATGTAGGCCGCCATGACCTCGCGGTAGCGCTCCAGCGAGAAGATCAGCGTGACGTTGACGCTGATGCCCCGGCCGATCGTCTCGGTGATCGCCGGCAGGCCGGCCTTGGTCGCCGGGATCTTGATGAGGGTGTTCGGGCGGTCCACCAGCCAGGCGAGCTGCTTGGCCTCGGCCACGGTCGCCTCGGTGTTGTGCGCCAGGCGCGGGTCCACCTCGATGGAGACCCGGCCGTCCTGGCCGTCGGTCGCGTCGAAGACCGGACGCAGGATGTCGGCGGCGTCGCGGACGTCCGCCGTCGTGATCATGCGGACCGCTTCCTCGACCGTGACCCTGCGGGTGGCGAGATCGGCGAGCTGCTGGTCGTAGCCGTCGCCGCCGCTGATCGCCTTCTGGAAGATCGACGGGTTGGTGGTGACGCCGACCACGTGCTGCTGGTCGATCAGTTCGGCGAGGTTGCCGGACGTGATCCGCTGGCGCGAGAGGTCGTCGAGCCAGATCGCGACGCCTTCGTCGGAGAGGCGCTTGAGTGCGTCTGTCATGAGGTTTGCATCTCCTACTGTTCGTATATGGGCGTCAGCGCGCCGCGGCCTCAAGAGATTCCCGGGCGGCGGCGGCGACCGCGTCGGCGGTGAGTCCGAACTCGCGGAAGAGGATCTTCGCGTCGGCCGAGGCCCCGAAGTGCTCCAGCGAGACGACGCGCCCGGCGTCGCCCACGAAACGGTGCCAGGTCAGGGCGATGCCCGCCTCGACCGCCACGCGCGCCTTCACGGACGGGGGCAGCACGCTGTCCCTGTACGCCTGGTCCTGCTCGTCGAACCACTCCACCGACGGCATCGACACGACACGCGTCGGGATGCCCGCGGCCTGGAGCTGCTCGCGCGCCTCCACGGCCAGCTGAACCTCGGAACCGGTACCGATCAGCACGACCTGCGGCGCGCCGCCCTCGGCCTCGAACAGCACGTAACCGCCCTTGGCGGCATCGTCGTTGGCCTCGTACGTCGGCACACCCTGGCGGGTGAGCGCCAGACCGTGCGGAGCGCCCTTGTCGTGGCGCTTGAGGATCTCGCGCCAGGCGATCGCCGTCTCGTTGGCGTCGGCCGGGCGGACGATGTTGAGGCCCGGGATGGCGCGCAGCGCGGCGAGCTGCTCGACCGGCTGGTGGGTCGGACCGTCCTCGCCGACGCCGATCGAGTCGTGCGTCCACACATAGGTGACGGGGACCTGCATCAGCGCGGCGAGCCGGACGGGCGGGCGCATGTAGTCGGAGAACACCAGGAAGGTGCCGCCGTAGATACGGGTGTTGCCGTGCAGCGCGATGCCGTTCATCGTCGAGCCCATGGCGTGCTCGCGGATGCCGTAGTGCACCGTGCGGCCGTACGGGGACGCGCCCGGCAGCGAGTTGCCCACCGGGAGGAACGACGAGGTCTTGTCGATGGTGGTGTTGTTCGAGCCGGCGAGGTCGGCCGAGCCGCCCCACAGCTCGGGGATGACCTCACCCAGCGCCTGGAGGACCTTGCCGGACGCCGCGCGCGTGGCGAGGGCCTTGCCGGTCTCGAAGGCGGGGAGCTTGTCCTCCCAGCCGGCGGGCAGTTCACCCGCGCGCACCCGGTCGAACGTCTGCGCGCGCTCCGGGTTGGCGGTGCGCCACGCGGCGAACGTCTTGTCCCACTCGCCGCGCGCCTCACGGCCGCGGTCGAGGGCCTCGCGGGTGTGCGCGATGACCTCGTCGGAGACGGCGAAGGACTTCTCGGGGTCGAAGCCGAGGACCTTCTTCGTCGCCGCGACCTCCTCGTCGCCGAGCGCCGAGCCGTGCGCGGCCTCGGTGTTCTGGGCGTGCGGGGCGGGCCAGGCGATGATCGAGCGGGCCGCGATGAACGAGGGGCGTTCGGTCTCGGCCTTGGCCGCCTTCAGCGCCTCGTACAGCCCCTGCGGGTCGAGGTCGCCGTCGGGCGACTGCGCCACGCGCTGGACGTGCCAGCCGTACGCCTCGTACCGCTTGAGGGTGTCCTCGGAGACCGCGGTCTCGGTGTCGCCCTCGATGGAGATGTGATTGTCGTCCCAGAGCAGGACGAGGTTGCCGAGCTTCTGGTGCCCGGCCAGCGAGGACGCCTCAGCGGAGATGCCCTCCTGGAGGCAGCCGTCACCGGCGATCACATAGATGGTGTGGTCGAACGGGGACGTGCCGGGAGCGGCGTCCGGGTCGTACATGCCACGCTCGTAACGGCCGGCCATGGCCATGCCCACGGCGTTGGCGATTCCCTGCCCGAGCGGGCCCGTGGTCGTCTCCACACCGGCGGTGTGCCCGTGCTCCGGGTGGCCGGGGGTCTTCGAACCCCAGGTGCGGAAGGACTCCAGGTCGGACAGCTCCAGGCCGTAGCCGGCCAGGTAGAGCTGGATGTAGAGGGTCAGCGACGAGTGGCCCGCCGAGAGGATGAACCGGTCGCGGCCCGTCCACTGCGGGTCGGCGGGGTCGTGCCGCATGAGCTTCTGGAAGAGCAGATACGCGGCGGGCGCGAGGCTCATGGCCGTACCCGGATGGCCGTTGCCGACCTTCTGTACGGAATCCATGGCCAGGACGCGGGCGGTGTCAACGGCCCGGCGGTCCGTTTCGGTCCACTCGAGGTCTGTGGTGGTCGGCTTGGTGCTCACCCTGAGTCAGGGCTCCTCTCCACATGTTCGAATCCCGGTGTCTTTGGGCGCACCGGTTCACTGTCGAGCCTACCCGCAGCATCTGGCATCTTTCCGAGCGCGTTTCCAGGGTGCGGTGCGTGTGCGGACTTCGCCTCTCGGCAGGCCCTCGCCCGGGTGTACGGGCCGTGTCCGCGGGGCGTTCAACACGAGTCCCGTCACCCGACCCCCGCGAGGATCGGCATGCGGGCAACGTCTAGAGTGGCGTGGTACGCGCAGGTCTTTACCGGGACTTAATGCCGGTGGCTTGCTGGGATTTCTCTGTCAGGGGTGTGCGTGACGGCCGTCGAGTCCCGACCCGCAGGGGTCGTCCTGACTCCGAGCTCGGGTGGCCATCGGCCGTTCGGGGCCCGCGTCAAGGCGTTCGTGGCGCTGACCAAGCCGCGGATCATCGAACTACTTCTCATCACCACTGTTCCGGTGATGTTCCTGGCTCAGCAGGGCGTGCCCGACCTCTGGCTGGTCCTCGCCACCTGCATCGGCGGTTATCTCTCCGCCGGCGGTGCCAACGCGCTGAACATGTATATCGACCGCGATATCGACGCCCTGATGGACCGTACGTCGCAGCGTCCCCTGGTCACCGGAATGGTGTCGCCGCGCGAGGGATTGGTCTTCGGGCTCACCCTCGCGGTGGTCTCCACTCTCTGGCTCGGATTCCTGGTCAATTGGTTCTCCGCCTGGCTGGCACTGGGCGCACTGCTTTTCTATGTCGTCGTCTACACGATGATTCTCAAGAGGCGCACTTCACAGAACATCGTGTGGGGCGGTATCGCGGGCTGCCTGCCGGTGCTCATCGGCTGGTCCTCCGTCACGGATTCGATGTCCTGGGCGGCCGTGATCCTCTTTCTCGTGATGTTCTTCTGGACGCCGCCGCACTACTGGCCGCTGTCGATGAAGGTCAAGGACGACTACGCCAGGGTCGGCGTGCCGATGCTCCCGGTCGTGGCGACCAACCGGGTGGTGGCGCGGCAGATCGTTCTCTACAGCTGGGTGATGGTCGGCGTCTCGCTGCTGCTGACCCCGCTGGGCTACACCGGCTGGTTCTACACGACGGTGGCGCTGCTGGCCGGCGGCTTCTGGCTGTGGGAGGCGCACAGCCTGCACTCCCGCGCCAAGGCGGGCAAGGAGGGCGCCAAGCTCAAGGAGATGCGGCTGTTCCACTGGTCCATCACCTATGTGTCGCTGCTCTTCGTGGCCGTCGCGGTCGATCCCTTCCTGCGCTGACCGGCTGAGCGTCTGCCCGGCACGGGCGGGGTACGTGGTCTTCACCACGTACCCCGCCCGTCCTCTTTTCTTCCTACCCGTTCTCCCTACCCGTCGGTAGCATCTTCGCCATGGCAGAGACCCAGCAGGTTGACGAGAACGACCGCGACGGCCGGAGCGACGACGACCGGGCGCTCGCCCGGCACGAGGCCCGCGCGCACCGGGGGGCCGCCCGGCTCGCCCGACAGATCGAAGCCTTCGCCCGGGAGCACGGCGGCGCCGAGGGGCAGCTCGCGTACATCGGACAGGCGGGCACCCGGATCGTGCTCGTCGGCCAGGACGGCGCGTGGGGCGACCTCGTCGCTCCCACCCACGAGGTGGCGCGCGGCGCCGCCGAGCGGGCGGGGCTCACCCTCCACGAGTCCTTCGACGGCGAGTTCGCGGCTAGGGTCCGCACGGGACCCTACGAATGGAGCCGGATGGCCGGGCTCCAGCTCGGCGGAGGCGCGAGCGCCTGACCGGCCCTGGGGCGCCACCCGGACGGGGTTCACCCGTTAGGACGGTAGGAGGAGGGCCGGAGCGTCCCGGGCGGGCACGGCCGTCCGCCCGCCGGTCCATGGTGCACGGTCCACGACGGGAATCCCGATGATCGAAACAGCGTCCCTGGTGGACCAGTACTGCCACGGTGTCCTCCGTACGGAGCTGGGCCTCGGCACGTTCGAGACCCAGCTCGGCGGGTCGGTGGGGCAGCCCGCCGCCGGCACCACCTTCTTCGACACCCAGACCGGGTTCGCGGTACGGCGCTGGTGCCCGCCGCTGCTCGGCCTGGAACCGCACTGCCCGCCCGCCCTGTATCTGGCGCGCCGCCGGGAACTCGGCGCGCTCGAAACCGGGCGCAGGCTGCTGCGCTCCACCGGCATCTCCGCCTATCTGGTGGACACCGGGCCGCCCGGCGATCTGGCGGGGCCCGGTGAGACGGCCGCCGTGGGCGTGGCGGGCGGCCACGAGGTCGTCCGGCTGGAGCGGCTCGCGGAGCGCGTCGCGGATGTCTCGGGCGGTGCGGGCACCTTTCTGGCGGGCCTGGCCGAGTCCGTGCACCACGCCGCCGCGACCGCCGTCGCCTTCAGCTCGGGGAGCGCCACGGCCCACGGCTCCGTGCTCGCGCCGGAGCCGCCGGGGCCCGGCGCGGTCAGGGGCGCGGCCGTGCGGTGGCTGTCCGGTCGCCGGGCGGGCGATCGGCTCACCGACCCGTTACTCGTGCGCCATCTGCTCTGGACCGCCATCGGTACCGGGCTGCCGCTGCAACTGCTCCCCGGCGGGGACGGCGGCCGGGGACTCGCCGGGACCGGCGCCGCCAGCGCCGACCCGGTGCCGCTCACCGCTTTCGCGGCGGCCACCGCCGGGCTCGGCGCGGATCTCGTCCTGCTCGGCTGCTACCCGTACCACCGGCAGGCGGCGCATCTGGCGAGCGTCTTCCCTCATGTGTACGCCGATCTGGGAGCCGCCCTCACCCGTACCGGGGCGGGGGCCGCCGCCGTACTCGCCCAGATGCTGGACGTGGCGCCCTTCGGGAAGCTGATGTTCTCCAGCGGCTCGCGCGGACTGCCCGAACTGCACGTGGTGGCCGTCCGGACCTTCCGGGAGGCGCTGGACAGGGTCCTCGGCGGCTGGGTCGCCGACGGCGCCTGGGCGCCCGATGACGCCCTGCGGGTCGCCGGCCTGATCGCCGGGGGCAACGCCCGCCGGGTGTACGGACTTCCGGCGGGCTGAGCGGCCGGCACGGACGGGGCGGCCGGTGGGGGCCGGGCCGCTCAGACCTTCGACAGCGCCGGGTCCGACTGGGCCGGGATCTCCGCCGCGGTGTGCGGGCGCTCCCGGGTGCTCAGCGCGACCCGCAGCACGGCGATCCACACCAGGCACGAGCCGAGCATGTGGACACCGACCAGGATCTCCGGGGTGTCGGTGAAGTACTGGACGTAACCGATGGCGCCCTGTGCGAGCAGCACCAGCAGCAGATCCCGGGCACGCCCGCGGATGTCGAGCGGGGCGTCCACCACGCGCAGCGTCAGCCACATCGCCACCGCCAGCGCGCAGACGACCCAGGCGAACACCGCGTGCACATGGGCGACGGTCACATAGTCGAACGGCATCCTCGGTACGTCGCTGCTGTCGCCCGCGTGCCGCCCCGAACCCGTCACCGTCGTACCCGCCGCGATCAGCACCACCGAGGAACCGATCAGCGCCCAGGACAGCTTGCGCACCGGACGCGGGACGCGCGGGCGGGGGGTGCCGTCGCCCTCGTGGGTGCGCAGCCAGGTGAGGGTGGTGACGGTGAGCAGGGTGCTGGCGAGGAGGAAGTGACCCGCCACGGTCCACGGGTTGAGGCCGGTCAGCACCGTGATGCCGCCGATGACGCCGTTGCCCATCACGAGCCAGAACTGCGCCCAGGCGAGCCGGCTCAGTCCGGGGCGCCGGGGCTTCACGGAGCGCGCCGCGATGATCGCCCAGCCCACGGCCGCGCACAGGACGTACGTCAGCATGCGGTTGCCGAACTCGATCGCGCCGTGTAGACCCTGCTCCGGGGTGGCGATGAGGCTGTCGTCCGTGCACTTGGGCCAGGTGTCGCAGCCGAGCCCTGAGCCGGTCAGCCGCACCGCGCCGCCGGTCACGATGATGGCCACGCTCATCACGACGGCGCTGAGCGCGGCGCGTCGCAGAGTGCGGGGTGAGGGTGTCCAGCGCTGAGCGATGTACGCGAGAGGGTTCAACACGGCCACCATGGTAGGACGGAGCTTGTGCAGGATTTCACGAGGGGTGCGTAAGGCACGTTTCGCCTCGTGGGAGGCGCCCCGGACCGCCGTCCTTCCCGGCCGCTCCCGGCGCTCGCGCTACTCCCAGCGGAAGAAGCGGCCGGCCGCTCCCAGCCCGAGGACCGCCCACACGGCGAGGATTCCCAGGTCGCTCCACGGCATCGCCGCGCCGTGCTGGAGGACGTCC
The DNA here is from genome assembly GCF_042900885.1 of Streptomyces sp. NPDC012835. Lineage (NCBI taxonomy): Bacteria > Bacillati > Actinomycetota > Actinomycetes > Kitasatosporales > Streptomycetaceae > Streptomyces > Streptomyces sp. NPDC012835. Next base: position 120,847 of record NZ_JBIBBW010000002.1, on the reverse strand, counting down.
CGCAGCCCGTCGGAGAGCGCCGAGATCGGCAGCAGACCGAGGACCGAGGCCGCCGCGTCCGGGAACTTGTCCAGGGGCACGACCACTCCGCCGCCCATCAGCAGCAGCAGGAAGACCAGGTTCGCGGCGGCCAGGGTCGCCTCCGCCCTGAGCGTGCCCGCCATCAGCAGCCCGATCCCGGAGAACGCCGCCGTGCCCAGCACGAGCAGCAGCGCGACGGCGAACGGATTGCCGTGCGGCGACCAGCCGAGCGCCAGGGCGATCACCGCGAGCAGCACGATCTGGAGCACCTCCGTGACCAGCACGGAGAAGGACTTCGCGGTCATCAGCGCCCAGCGCGGCAGCGGCGACACCGCCAGCCGCTTGAGCACCCCGTACCGCCGCTCGAAGCCGGTCGCGATGGCCTGACCGGTGAAGGCCGTGGACATCACGGCCAGCGCGAGGATGCCGGGAGCGAGGAAGTCGACCGCCGCGCCCGAACCGGTGTCGACGATGTCCACCGTCGAGAAGAGCACCAGCAGCAGCGACGGGATGATCACCGTCAGCAGCAGCTGTTCACCGTTGCGCAGCAGCAGCTTCGTCTCGAACGCCGTCTGCGCCGCGATCATCCGCAGCAGCGGGGCAGCTCCGGGCGCCGGGGCGTACGTACCGGCGCCCGCGCGGGTCGCCGCGCCGTGGGTCCCTGTGCTCATGGACGCAGCTCCTTGCCGGTCAGTTCGAGGAAGACATCCTCCAGCGTGCGCCGCTCGATGGAGATCCCGTCCGCCATCACCCCGTGCTGCGCGCACCAGGAGGCCACCGTGGCCAGCAGCTGCGGATCGACCTCGCCGCTGATCCGGTACACGCCGGGCGACAGCTCGGCGGCGCCGGTGCCGTCGGGCAGGGCCTTCAGCAGGGAGCCGAGATCGAGCGCGGGGCGGCCGGTGAAGCGCAGGGTGTTCTCCGCGCCGCCCCGGCACAGCTCCTCGGGGCTGCCCTGGGCGATGACCCGGCCCGCGTCGATGATCACGACATCGTCGGCCAGCGTCTCGGCCTCGTCCATGAAGTGCGTGGTCAGTACGGTGCCGACGCCGTCGGCGCGCAGCTCGCCGACCAGCTCCCAGGTGGAGCGGCGGGCCTGCGGGTCGAGCCCGGCGGTCGGCTCGTCCAGGAAGACCAGTTCGGGCCGGCCGACCACGGCCAGCGCCAGCGCCAGCCGCTGCTGCTGGCCGCCGGAGAGCCGTCGGTAGGTGGTACGGCCGCAGCCGCCCAGGCCGAGGCGCTCGATCAAGGTGTCCACGTCGAGCGGGTTCGCGTGCAGCCGGGCCATGTGGCGCAGCATCTCGTCGGCGCGCGCGCCGGAGTACACGCCCCCGGACTGGAGCATCACGCCGATGCGCGGGCGCAGCCGGGCGGCGTCCGCGACGGGGTCGAGGCCGAGGACGCGTACGGTCCCGGCATCCGGACGGCGGTACCCCTCGCAGGTTTCCACGGTGGTGGTCTTGCCCGCGCCGTTGGGGCCCAGCACGGCGGTGACCGTGCCGGCGCGCACCACCAGGTCGAGGCCGTCGACCGCGGTCCTGGTCCCGTACCGCTTCACCAGCCCCCGTACCTCTACGAGACTGTCGGGCTGGGAGCCAGCCGGGGAGACCTGTTGCATGCCCGGAAGTCTAGGGCCTGCCCCGGCGGCCCCCGCCGGGGCCCGGACACCGGCCCCGGGACCGCTTCCGCCGCATTATTAGGTAACCCTTAGTGATGAAGGGCACCGTCGGCCGTGCGGGACGGCGGTTGCCGCTGCCGGAGGAATTACGCAACAATGGCGTTGTGAAATACGTTGGCGAGGCTTCCCAAGAGGAACTCGCGACCGGTGAGCACTCCACTCGCAACCGGGTCGCGCGCTCCATCCTGGACCACGGCCCGTCCACCGTCTCCGAGCTGGCCGGGCGCCTCGGGCTCACCCAGGCCGCCGTCCGCCGCCATCTGGACGCCCTGGTCGCCGATTCCGTGGTGGAGCCGCGCGACCAGCGAGTCTACGGCTCACGAGGACGCGGCAGGCCCGCGAAGGTGTTCGCCCTGACCGACTGCGGCCGGGACGCCTTCGACCAGTCCTACGACCAGCTCGCCGCCGACGCCCTGCGATGGATCGCCGCGGCGGCCGGCGGCGGGGAGCGGGGCGAGGCCGCCGTGGCCGCCTTCGCCCGGGCCCGGATCGCCGGCCAGGCCGAGGGCTACCGCTCGGCCGTCGAGGCCGCCGGTCCCGAGGAGCGCACGAAGGCGCTCGCCGAGGCCCTGAGCGCGGACGGGTACGCTGCTACGGCTCGCGGCGCGCCGAACCGGCAGGGCGAACAGCTCTGCCAGCACCACTGCCCGGTCGCGCATGTCGCCGAGCAGTTCCCCCAGCTGTGCGAGGCGGAGACGGAATTCTTCTCCCAGCTGCTCGGGACGCATGTGCAGAGACTGGCCACCATCGCCCACGGTGACGGTGTCTGCACGACATTCATCCCCCGCGCCACTCCACAGCCACCACAGACTCCACCACCCTCACAGACCACCCATCACGCTTCTGAAAGCACAGCCGGGAGGAACCCCGCATGACGCTCCCCACGGAGACTGCCCACCCTGAGCTGGAGGGTCTGGGCACGTACGAATTCGGCTGGGCCGACTCCGACGCCGCAGGCGCCGCGGCCAAGCGCGGCCTCTCCGAGGCCGTCGTCCGCGACATCTCGGAGAAGAAGAACGAGCCGGAGTGGATGCTGAAGCTGCGGCTCAAGGGCCTGCGGCTGTTCGACAAGAAGCCCATGCCCAACTGGGGCTCGGACCTGTCGGGCATCGACTTCGACAACATCAAGTACTTCGTGCGTTCCACCGAGAAGCAGGCCGCTTCGTGGGAGGAGCTGCCCGAGGACATCAAGAACACCTACGACAAGCTCGGCATCCCGGAGGCGGAGAAGCAGCGCCTGGTCGCCGGTGTCGCCGCGCAGTACGAGTCCGAGGTGGTCTACCACCAGATCCGTGAGGACCTGGAGGAGAAGGGTGTCATCTTCCAGGACACCGACACCGCGCTGAAGGAGCACCCGGAGCTGTTCCAGGAGTACTTCGGCACGGTGATCCCGGTCGGCGACAACAAGTTCGCCTCGCTCAACACGGCCGTGTGGTCCGGCGGTTCGTTCATCTACGTGCCGAAGGGCGTGCACGTCGACATCCCGCTCCAGGCGTACTTCCGTATCAACACGGAGAACATGGGGCAGTTCGAGCGGACGCTGATCATCGTCGACGAGGACGCCTACGTCCACTACGTCGAGGGCTGCACCGCCCCGATCTACTCCTCGGACTCGCTGCACAGCGCCGTGGTCGAGATCATCGTCAAGAAGGGCGGCCGCTGCCGCTACACGACCATCCAGAACTGGTCGAACAACGTCTACAACCTGGTGACCAAGCGCGCCGTGGCCTACGAGGGCGCGACGATGGAGTGGGTCGACGGCAACATCGGCTCCAAGGTCACCATGAAGTACCCCGCCGTCTACCTGATGGGCGAGCACGCCAAGGGCGAGACCCTGTCCATCGCCTTCGCGGGCGAGGGCCAGCACCAGGACGCCGGCGCCAAAATGGTCCACATGGCCCCGCACACCTCGTCCAACATCGTCTCCAAGTCGGTGGCGCGCGGCGGCGGCCGTACCTCGTACCGCGGTCTCATCGAGATCGGCGAGGGCGCCGAGGGCTCCAAGTCCAACGTGCTCTGTGACGCGCTGCTGGTCGACACCATCTCGCGCTCCGACACCTACCCGTACGTGGACGTCCGCGAGGACGACGTGTCCATGGGCCACGAGGCGACCGTCTCCAAGGTCTCCGAGGACCAGCTCTTCTACCTGATGAGCCGCGGTATGTCGGAGTTCGAGGCGATGGCGATGATCGTGCGCGGCTTCGTCGAGCCGATCGCCAAGGAGCTGCCCATGGAGTACGCGCTGGAGCTGAACCGGCTGATCGAGCTCCAGATGGAGGGGTCGGTCGGCTGACCACGCCGACCAGCACCGACCGACGCGCCGCCGGGTGAATCCCGGCGGCGACCGCGCCCGCATTCCCTACGCAGAGGCAGAGAGAGAGCACGACGACAGCCATGGCTGAGGCTCAGAACATTCCGGTGGGTTCCACCACCGCCGGTTCGATCGCGGTGGCCGCCGAGTCGACCGTCGCCACGCGCATGAGCGCGCCCCCGTCCTTCGACGTCGCGGACTTCCCCGTCCCGCACGGCCGCGAGGAGGAGTGGCGGTTCACGCCGCTGGAGCGCCTGCGCGGGCTGCACGACGGCACGGCCGTCGCGACCGACGGTGTCAGCGTCGAGGTGAGCGCCCCCGAGGGCGTCACCGTCGAGACCGTGGGCCGCGACGACGCGCGGGTCGGCCGGGCCGGCGAGCCCGTGGACCGGGTCGCCGCCCAGGCGTACACCTCCTTCGAGCGGGCCTCGCTCATCTCGGTGCCCAAGGAGGCCGTCGTCACCGAGCCGATCAGGATCACCGTCCACGGCGAGGGCGGTGTCTCCTACGGCCAGCAGATCATCGAAATCGGAGCCTTCGCCGAGGCGGTCGTGGTCATCGACCACACCGGCGACGCGGTGTTCGCCGGCAACGTCGACTACCTCGTGGGCGACGGCGCCAAGCTGACCGTCGTCTCCGTCCAGGACTGGGACGACAAGGCCGTCCACGTCGCCCAGCACAACGCGCTGGTCGGCCGCGACGCCTCCTTCAAGTCGATCGTCGTCACCCTGGGCGGCGATGTCGTCCGGCTCCACCCGCGCGTGCGGTACGCCGGACCCGGCGGCGAGGCCGAGCTGTTCGGCCTCTACTTCACCGACCGGGGCCAGCACCAGGAGCACCGCCTCCTGATCGACCACAACGCGCCGCACTGCAAGTCGAACGCCATGTACAAGGGCGCGCTCCAGGGCGCCGACGCGCACGCGGTGTGGATCGGTGACGTCGTCATCCGCGTCCAGGCCGAGGGCACCGACACGTACGAGATGAACCGCAACCTGGTCCTCACGGACGGCGCCCGCGTCGACTCCGTACCGAACCTGGAGATCGAGACGGGCGAGATCGCCGGCGCCGGTCACGCGTCGGCCACCGGTCGCTTCGACGACGAGCAGCTGTTCTATCTGATGGCCCGCGGCATCCCGGAGACCGAGGCCCGCCGACTGGTGGTCCGCGGCTTCTTTGCCGAGCTGATCCAGCAGATCGGGCTGCCGGACGTCGAGGAGCGCCTGATGACCAAGATCGAGGCGGAGCTGGAGGGCACGGTCTGATGACCTTCGTCCGTGCCTGCGGGCTGAGCGAGCTGGAGGAGGACACCCCGAAGCGGGTGGAACTCGACGGCACGCCCGTCTCCGTCGTCCGTACCGAGGGCGAGGTGTTCGCGATCAACGACATCTGCTCGCACGCGAACGTGTCGCTCTCGGAGGGCGAGGTCGAGGACTGCATGATCGAGTGCTGGCTGCACGGTTCCAGCTTCGACCTCCGTACCGGCAAGCCGTCCGGCCTTCCCGCGACGCGCCCCGTCCCCGTATACCCCGTAAAGATCCAAGGGGACGATGTGCTCGTCTCCGTCACCCAGGAGTCCTGAGTCACCCATGGCAACGCTTGAAATCCACGACCTGCACGTCACTGTCGAGGCGGACAACGCCACGAAGGAGATCCTGCGCGGTGTCGACCTCACCGTGAAGCAGGGCGAGACGCACGCCATCATGGGCCCCAACGGCTCCGGCAAGTCGACCCTCGCCTACTCCCTCGCCGGGCACCCGAAGTACACCATCACCGGTGGCACCGTGACCCTGGACGGCGAGAACGTCCTGGAGATGACCGTCGACGAGCGCGCCCGCGCCGGTCTCTTCCTGGCGATGCAGTACCCCGTCGAGGTCCCCGGCGTCTCCGTCTCCAACTTCCTGCGCACCTCGGCCACCGCCGTGCGCGGCGAGGCCCCCAAGCTGCGCACCTGGGTGAAGGAGGTGCGCGAGACGATGGAGCGCCTCCAGATGGACCCGTCCTTCGCCGAGCGCAGCCTGAACGAGGGCTTCTCCGGCGGCGAGAAGAAGCGCCACGAGATCCTCCAGCTCGAACTGCTCAAGCCCAAGGTCGCCATCCTCGACGAGACCGACTCCGGCCTCGACGTCGACGCCCTGCGCGTCGTCTCCGAGGGCGTCAACCGCGTCCGCGAGACCGGCGAGGTCGGCACCCTGCTGATCACGCACTACACGCGGATCCTCCGCTACATCAAGCCCGACTTCGTGCACGTCTTCGCCCAGGGCCGCATCGCCGAGTCCGGTGGCGCGGAGCTGGCCGACAAGCTGGAGAACGAGGGCTACGAGGCGTACGTGAAGGGAGGCGTCACCGCGTGACGCAGCTGCCGGGCCTTCTCGACACCGAGGCGATCCGCAAGGACTTCCCCTTGTTGGACCGTACGGTCCACGACGGGAAGAAGGTCGTGTACCTGGACAACGCCGCGACCTCCCAGAAGCCGCGCCAGGTGCTCGACGCCCTCAACGAGTACTACGAGCGGCACAACGCCAACGTGCACCGCGGTGTGCACGTGCTCGCCGAGGAGGCCACGGCGCTGTACGAGGGCGCCCGCGACAAGGTCGCCGCCTTCATCAACGCGCCGAGCCGCAACGAGGTGATCTTCACCAAGAACGCCTCCGAGTCGCTCAACCTCGTGGCCAACATGCTCGGCTTCGCCGACGAGCCCTACCGGGTGGACCACGAGACCGAGATCGTCATCACGGAGATGGAGCACCACTCCAACATCGTGCCGTGGCAGCTGCTCTCGCAGCGCACCGGCGCGAAGCTGAAGTGGTTCGGCCTCACCGACGACGGCCGCCTCGACCTGTCCGACATCAACGAGGTCATCACCGAGAAGACGAAGATCGTCTCCTTCGTGCTGGTCTCCAACATCCTGGGCACGGTCAACCCGGTCGAGGCGATCGTCCGCCGGGCGCAGGAGGTCGGCGCGCTGGTGCTGATCGACGCCTCGCAGGCCGCCCCGCACATGCCGGTGGACGTCCAGGCGCTCCAGGCGGACTTCGTGGCCTTCACCGGCCACAAGATGTGCGGTCCGACCGGCATCGGCGTGCTCTGGGGCCGCCAGGAGCTGCTGGAGGACCTGCCGCCGTTCCTGGGCGGCGGGGAGATGATCGAGACCGTGTCGATGAACTCCTCGACGTACGCCCCCGCGCCGCACAAGTTCGAGGCCGGTACGCCCCCGATCGCCCAGGCCGTCGGCCTCGGCGCGGCCGTGGACTACCTCTCGGCCATCGGCATGGACAAGATCGCCGCGCATGAGCACGCGATCACCGAGTACGCCGTCAGGCGGCTGCGGGAAGTCCCCGACCTGCGCATCATCGGCCCGGTGACGGCGGAGGACCGGGGCGCCGCGATCTCCTTCACCCTCGGCGACATCCACCCGCACGACGTGGGCCAGGTCCTCGACGAGCAGGGCATCGCGGTCCGGGTCGGCCACCACTGCGCCCGTCCGGTCTGCCTGCGGTACGGAATTCCGGCGACCACGCGAGCGTCGTTCTATCTGTACTCCACTCCGGCCGAGGTGGACGCTCTGGTCGACGGGCTGGAGCACGTCCGTAACTTCTTCGGATGAGGGTCGAGGACTGAGCCGTGAAGCTGGATTCGATGTACCAGGACGTCATCCTGGACCACTACAAGCACCCGCACGGGCGCGGTCTGCGGGACGGCGACGCCGAGGTGCACCATGTGAACCCGACCTGCGGTGACGAGATCACCCTGCGGGTGCGGTACGAGGGCTCGCGGATCGCGGACGTCTCGTACGAGGGCCAGGGCTGCTCCATCAGCCAGGCCAGCGCGTCCGTGCTCAACGATCTGCTGGTCGGCAAGGAGCTGGCCGAGGCGCGGAGGATCCAGGGCGCCTTCCTGGAGCTGATGCAGTCCAAGGGCCAGCTGGAGCCGGACGACGCGATGGAGGAGGTGCTGGAGGACGCGGTCGCGTTCGCCGGCGTCTCGAAGTACCCGGCCCGGGTCAAGTGCGCCCTGCTGTCCTGGATGGCCTGGAAGGACGCCACGGCCCAGGCCCTGGGAGACGACTCGGGCGACGACCCTCTGAAGGAGACGGCATGAGCGAGAACGACACCGTGACGATGAAGCCGGCCTCCGAGGAGGAGGTCCGCGAGGCGCTGTACGACGTGGTCGACCCCGAGCTGGGGATCGATGTCGTCAACCTCGGGCTGATCTACGGCATCCACATCGACGACGCGAACATCGCCACCCTGGACATGACCCTGACGTCGGCGGCCTGTCCGCTGACCGATGTGATCGAGGACCAGGCGAAGTCGGCGACGGACGGCATCGTCAACGAGCTGAAGATCAACTGGGTCTGGATGCCCCCGTGGGGCCCGGACAAGATCACCGACGACGGCCGCGAGCAGCTGCGCGCGCTGGGCTTCAACGTCTGAGCGGTGCTCTGTGGGCACGTACGTGAGGGGCCCTGTCGACCGGACCGGTCGACAGGGCCCCTCACGTATGCGGGGCACGACGGCTCTGTCGGCCGCGGTGGGTCCCGCGCGGTCCTGTCGCCCCGCGCCAGGCTCTGAGAGCGACGGCGCGCAGGCCGCCGTGGTCAGGTTCTGAGGACGACGGCGTGCAGGCCGCCGTCGTCAGGTTCTGAGAGCGACGGCGTGCAGGCCGCCGTCCCCGTACGGCACGTGGAGGCCGATGCCCAGGCCCGTGAGCGCGCACGCGGTGGTCAGGGCGGCCGGGTCGCCGGGGGGCGCGGTGAGCCAGGACCAGAGCGGCGCCGCCGAGCCCGTTCGGCCGAGGAAGAGCGCGGCGCCCAGGAGCAGGACCGCCGGGGGCCAGGACAGTTCCGCGCCGAGAACGGTCGCGCAGGCCAGGGTGAGGCCGGTCAGCGCGGTCAGGTTGCGTACCGCCACCTCCGGGCCCTGGGCCAGGACATCCGGGGCCCCGGTGGCGGCCGGGGTCATCAGCCACGTACCGGCGCATGCCACGGACAGGGCCAGTACGGCGTATCGCGCGCGCATGCGGACCACCCGGCCGTTGGACAGGCGGTCCAGGTGGGGCATGGCCTCGTGGGTGCCGGCTCCGATCACCACCGCGATCGCGGCGGGCCCCAGCACGGCCAGCGGGAGCGTGACCGGGCTGTCGATCCCCGTGCGTACGGTGCGGTCACCGGCAGCGGCCAGCGCGATGAGGAGCAGTCCCGCCGCGGCTGCCGTGCGGCCCATGCTGCGGGCGCGGGCGAAGAGGGGGAGGAAGCGCCATTCGGCGAGGTGTTTCATCGGGGGAGATCGCTCTTTCGCAGGGCGCAGGTGGTGAACGCCTCGAAGTGGTCCGCCTGCCGCCGGCCCGGCAGCGCCTCGGGGGTGCGTTCGAGGAGGGCTGCCGCCTCGTCCGTACGCGCCACCGCTTCCGGGTCCGCCGTCGTGCAGCGGTCGGCGTCAAGGAGTTCCTCGAAGAACTCCTGGCGGGTGGCGGCCGTGCGGCCCGGGGCGAGATCGTCCAGGTGGATCGCGCGGGCGCCGGGGGAGGGAGCGCCGCCGACGCCTCTCGGGCGCTGCTCCAGGCGGTCGAAGGACGCCAGGGTACCGGCCAGCAGCCGGGCCACCGGGGCGAACGTGCGGGTGAGGTCGGGCAGCGCCCCGGCGAAGGCCGGGTGGACACAGACGGTGATGTCCCGGGTCTGGCAGGAGTAGGTGAAGGCCGGGCTGGAGCGGGCGAAGTACCGGCCTCCCAAGGACGTGGTCGCCACGGCTCCGGTGACCGTGACCGCCAGCGCCGCCGCGCCCGCGACGTACAGCGTCAGGGTCGGGCCGGCCAGGGCGAGGGCGGTGAGCGCGAGGAGCGCGGCCACGCCGAGCAGCCAGAGCGACTGGCGCTCGTACAGGCCGGGCTGCCAGGTGTCGAAGACACCGGGCTCGTCGATGAGGACGGGAAAGAGGAGGTGGTCCGGTCTGCCGTAACGGCCCGACCCCAGCATGTCGATCGCGTACAGCGCGACCGCCACCAGCGGGGGAAGCAGTCGGTACGGCAGCAGACGCCCCGCGAGATAGCCGAGGACCAGGTGGCACAGCAGGCCCGCCGCTCCCGCCGCGACCACCAGGGAGGGGGCTGAAGTCGCCGGTGGGGGAGGACAAGGCGGTGCGGATCACCACGGTCAGGACCACTCCGGCCTGGACCGTGAGGCTCCACAGGGCCAGCGCGAGCAGCTCGGCGGCGCCGAACAGCCAGCTGGTACGGGTGGACAGCCGGCGTCCCGCGCCCAGACCGAGGCGCTGTTCACGTGCCCCGGTGAAGGCGGCGAAGGCGCCGAGCACCGGGCCGGTCAGCGCGACGGAGGCGTTCGCCGCGGTAAGGGTGCTCGGCCAGTAGGCGATGCCCGGGGGGCAGCGCATGCCAGGTGACGCCGACGCCGACGCCCAGCAGGACCGGCACCAGCCACACGGCGGGGGAGCGGATCAGTTCGATCCGCAGAGCGATGGTCCAGAAGCCTCGGCTGCCCGTCGGGGGGCGTGTGTCGTCCGGCGGCGCGGGGTGTGGACTCCGCGCCGCCGGAGGCTCGTTCGTCGCCTCAATCACGGGGGCCCACCACGGTGTGGTAACCGCGCTCCAGCTCGGGCGCCGTCCCCGGCCCGGCGATCCGCCCGCCCGCGAGCCGTGCCAGCGACGCCGTCGTGCCCTCGTGCGCGATCCGGCCCCCGTCCAGCACGATGACGCGGTCGCACACGGCCGCGATGTCCTCGGTCAGATGGGTGCTCAGTACCACCACGCAGGACTCGCCCACCGTGCGCAGCAGTTCACGGAAGCCGGTGCGCTGGCCCGGGTCGAGGCCCACGGTCGGCTCGTCCAGGATCAGCAGCCGGGGGTGGTGCACGAGGGACGCGGCGATGCCCGCCCGCCTGAGCATTCCGCCGGAGAGCGCCTTGAGCGGCTTGCCGGTCTCCTTCTCCAGGCCGACCGACGCGATGGCCGCGCGGGCCGCCGCGCGGACTTCCCGCGCGCCGAGCCCTTTGCTCCACGCCGCGTATTCGATGTGGTCGCGCACGCTGAACGACGGCTGGTAGCCGAAATTCTGCGGCAGGAATCCAATGGAGGCCCGCAGTCGGGCGCGGTCGGCTCGCCGGGCCGCCGACAGCCCGAGGACCGTCAGCGACCCGGCGGTCGGCCGCAGCAGTGTGCAGAGGGTTTCCAGCAAGGTGGTCTTGCCCGCGCCGTTGGGCCCCAGCAAGCCGGTCGTTCCCTCTCCGATACCGAAGGAGAGGCCGTGCAGGATCTTCCGCTTTCCACGGCGCTGTTCCAGTGCGTGGGCCTCGACCACCCGCATGGCCATTCCCTTGCTCTCGTCCTCCGCCGGCCGGTGGTGTGTGTCAGCCACAGGAACGGATGTCGCGTGGGGAGGTGTCGTGGTGGCCGAACAGGCTCTCGGCGCTTTTCCCCGTGCCCGCCATTGTCCCCCGCGCCCCTTGCGCCGACGCGCATATCGCCCGATGTGGCGATCAATTGGCCGAAACTACGGCGCCGGCGTCTCGTTCGCCGCTGACGCCAGGACCGGGCCCAGGTTCTCGTTGCGGATGCGTTGGTCCACGTAGAGCAGGTTCAGGACGAGTTGCGGGAAGACCGTCGTCAGGATCTGGCTGATCAGCGCGGCCACCAGGCCGAGCGCCATGAAGCCGCCGAAGAACGGGAGGAATTGAGCGGGGTCCGGGGTGCTGCCGTCGCCGGAGAGGTCCAGCCCGCCCGAGACCATGCCCAGCACGCTGACCACCTGCTGAAGGATTCCCCCCACCATCCCGGCGAGGATTCCGGCCAGCATCGAGACCCCGAAGATCCGCCACCACGCCCCGCGCACCAGCTCCTTCGAGCGGCGCAGGGCCGCGATCGGGGACCGGGATTCGATGACGACCGCCGCGGGGGCCAGGCTGAGGCGGACCCAGAGCCAGACGGCCAGGGAGAGGGCGGTGAGGAGAGCCAGAAGGCCGAGCGGGATCAGCCAGACCAGTTGGCGGGAACCGGCGTCGGTCGTGACGAAGGCGAGCAGCACGCCGCCGTAGACCAGGCCGACCAGCACGAGCGGCGCGAGGGCGATGAGCGTGGTCAGTGCGAGGGTGCCGAGTGTCGGGAAGAACCGGGCCCACGCCCTGCGCAGGACCGTACCGAAGGTCGTCGGCCGCCCCAGGACGGCTTCCTGGACGATCGCCGGGCACGCGGCGTGGATCAGCGCGGTGGCGGCCGCCATCAGCGCGACCCCGATGACCCAGACACCGAAGAACCAGATCATCGCCGGGCCCACGCGTGACCAGAGGTCCTCGGGGTGCGAGGGCTCGCCGAAGACGTGCACAAGATCGCCGCCGAGGGTGAAGAACATGCCCACCAACGCCGTCGCCATCGCCAGCACGGCGGGCCCGTAGGCCACCAGCGCCGTTCCGAGCAACTGCTTCCAGTACCGGCCGAAGGTGGAGAAGGCGCCGCCGAGTATGTCGCTCGTGCGCAGCGGGCCCAGCGGGATCACGCCGGGCCTGGGCGGTGGCGGCGGTGCCCAGCCGCCCCAACCGCCGCCGCTGTGGGGGCCGTTGCCGAACGGCTCGCCTCCACCCCGTCCTGCTTCTCCCTGTCCCGTGCCGCCCTGACCTGCGCCGTCCTGCGTCATCGCGCTTCCCCCGAGTTGTCTCTTTATCTGAACAACACACCGTATACGGCGCCGATTCGATGAGTTTGTGTACGGCCGTACGCAGCGATGCGTACACTCGTACACATGGGATACGGACTGCTGGCCGCGGCCATAGCGGCGGAGGTGGCCGGCACGACGGCCATGAAGTACAGCGAGGGCTTCACCAGGCTGTGGCCGTCGCTGCTGACGGTGGCGGGCTATCTGCTGGCGTTCGGCCTGCTCGCCCAGACCCTGAAGTCGCTTTCCGTGGGCACCGCGTACGCGATCTGGGCCGGTTCCGGTACGGCGCTCATCGCCGCCATCGGCATGATCTTCATGAACGAGTCGGCGAATCCGGTCAAACTGACGGGCCTCGCCCTGGTGATCGTGGGCGTCGTCGTCCTCAACCTCGGAGGAGCCCACTGATGACCCGTCGTTACGACCCCGAGCGGCGCCAGCGCATCATCGACGCGGCGATCCGGGTGGTCGGGCGCCGCGGTATCGCCGGGCTGAGCCACCGCACCGTCGCCAGCGAGGCCGATGTGCCGCTCGGTTCGACCACCTACCACTTCGCCTCGCTGGACGAGCTGCTGATCGCCGCGTTGCGGCAGGCCAACGAGGGCTTCGCGGCGGCCGTACGGGAGAGCGGCGTCTTCGCCGACCCCCGGTGCGACGTGCCCGGGGAGCTGGCGCGGCTCACCGGGGAGTGGCTGGCCGGCGACCGTACCGGTGTGGAGCTGGAGTACGAGCTGTATCTCGCCGCCCTGCGTAGGCCCGCGCTGCGCCCGGTGGCGGCCGAGTGGTGTTCCGGGGTCACCGAGGCGCTCGGCCCCCATACCGACCCGGTCACCGCGCGGGCGCTGGTGGCGCTGCTGGACGGTATCTGTCTCCAGGTGCTGCTGACGGGCTCGGTGTACGACGAGGCGTACGCCCGCGAGATGCTGGCGCGGGTGGCGTCGGGGGCCGGTGCGGGTGCGGGGAGCGGTGTGGGGGCGGGGGCGCGGGTGGAGGCGGATGACGCGTCCGCCTCCGGCGGTAGATTGACGGGATGAGCGTCCCGCCGCCCCCGTCCGTCCCGCCCGCCGGGCCCGTACCCCCGACCGGGCCCGCCGCGCGCACCGGCTCCGTACCGCCCCCCGGGCCCGAGATCACGTACGGCGAGTGCAGGCAGTGCGGCACGCTGATCGCCGGTCTCGACGGGCGCTACAGCTGCGGGGTCTGCGGCTGGGTGAACCACCATTCGGAGGGGCACGGTCCGCTGCCGCGCGCGGAGGACGACGTCGATCATGTGGTCGGCGGGTCCGACGACAACCGGCTGAGCTGACAACCGGCCGCGCGCCGGGCCCGTGTGCCGCGCGCCGTCGGGCCGTACGAGGCGGGGCGCCGCCGGGCCCGCGCGGGGTGCGGACCGCGCGGCGCCTGACCGTTCGGTACCCGCCCGGCACCTGAGACCGGTTGGCCCGCGCGGCGCCGGGAACGTTAGGTTCTGAGCATGACCGAGAAGACTTCTCCCCGCACCACCGGCGCCGTCGCCGCCGGCCTCGCCACCCTGACCGAGGACGGCACCGTCCTCGACACCTGGTACCCGTCGCCCGCGCTCTCCGCCGAGCCCGGCCCGGCCGGGACCGAGCGGCTGACCACCGAGCGGGCCGTGGAGCTGCTGGGCGAGGGCGCGGCCAAAGCCGTCGGCGCCGACGCGCGACGTGGGGTGGAGGTCGTCGCCGTCCGTACGGTCATCACCTCCCTCGACGACAAGCCGCTGGACGCGCACGACGCGTACCTGCGCCTCCACCTGCTCAGCCACCGCCTGGTCAAGCCGCACGGCCAGAGCCTCGACGGTCTCTTCGGCCTGCTCGCCAACGTCGCCTGGACCTCGCTCGGGCCGGTCCCGGTGGACGGGCTGGAGACCGTACGGCTCAACGCCCGCGCCGAGGGGCTGCACCTTCAGGTGACGTCGGTCGACAAGTTCCCCCGGATGACGGACTACGTGGCGCCCAAGGGCGTCCGTATCGCCGACGCCGACCGCGTGCGGCTCGGCGCGCACCTCGCCGAGGGCACGACCGTGATGCACGAGGGCTTCGTCAACTTCAACGCGGGCACGCTCGGCACCTCCATGGTCGAGGGCCGCATCTCCGCCGGCGTCGTCGTCGGTGACGGCTCCGACATCGGCGGCGGCGCTTCCACCATGGGCACCCTCTCGGGCGGCGGCACACAGCGCATCGTCATCGGCGAGCGCTGCCTGATCGGCGCCGAGGCCGGGGTGGGGATCGCGCTGGGCGACGAGTGCGTGGTCGAGGCGGGGCTGTACGTCACGGCGGGGACGCGGGTCACGCTGCCGGACGGCCAGATCGTCAAGGCGCGCGAGATGTCCGGTGCGAGCAACATCCTCTTCCGCCGCAACTCGGTCTCCGGCGCCGTCGAGGCGCGCCCGAACAACGCGGTCTGGGGCGGCCTCAACGACATGCTGCACAGCCACAACTGATCACGCGCGGGCGGGCGGTGGCGCTGTCCACGTCCGGGTCCACGTCCGGGTCCAGGCGCAGGGCCGGGGCCGGGTTCCGTCCGCGTCGCCGCGCTCACCGCCGCGGGTCCGCCGCCCGTCCTCGGCGGCCCGCCCGTCCCCAGCAGCCCGCCCGTCCCCAGCAGCCCGTCGACCGTCACCCGGTCGGCGGGCCGCGGTCGTTCGTGGGCCGGTGGCGTCCCCGCCGGCCTGTCGGCCGCCGTCGGTTTCCGGACAGGTTTCGGTGGCCGCTTCGGGCGGTTCGACACGATGAAGATCGGGCGCCTGTTCGGTATGCGGGAAGATGTTCCTACGGCACGGCGGGCGAGATCGGCGTCGGCGCGCCTACGCGCGGGTGGCGAGCGGTCGTATCGTACGGCTCGGTGGTGACCGTGCGGCCGGGGGCCGCGTGGCGATTCGCCGCCGGCGAGCGATCGGGCCCGGCGGACGACAGAGCACGGAACCGCCCGTGTGCCGCGGGAACTTCGGGGTAGGCGGGGAAGCCGGGGCGGGACTGTCAGTGGGTGCTGGTCCAATAGAGGACATGGGGGCATGGAGAAGCATGAACAGCGAATACGCCGACCACGGCGATGTGTTCCGGAGTGAACTCGACGCGCTGCGCGCGGCCTTCCCGCCGGAGCACTGTCTGCCACCGCTGGGCTGGGAGGGCGTGCGCGACTTCGAGCACGAGCACGGCATCGTGCTGCCCGAGCCCTACCGCACGCTGGTCGCGGAGATATGCGACGGCTGCCCGGAGGGGCCGGCCGATGTCGACGGACTGATACCCGTGGCGGCGCTGCCCGCCGACTGGGGGTGCGACCAGACGCAGCGCGTGCTGGCGAAGCCTTTTCCGCTCACCGAGGCATGGGTGTGGGAAGACGACCCCCGGCCGTACGAGGAGATAGAGCCGCTCATCGACGAGGTGTCCAACCACGGGAGCGTGGTGCTGGGCACCGACGGCAGCGGCATGTACTGGCACCTGGTCGTCACCGGCGCGCACCGGGGGCGTATCTGGAACATCAGCGATGTGGGCGCGGCGCCCTTCGGTGCCACGTTCGGGCACCGCACGGAGGGGGAGGGTTTCGCGGGCTGGGTGGCGCACTGGGCGACCACGCGCAGGCCCTGGTTCGACGTGGTGGTCTGAGGGGCGGCTCCGCCGGGTGTGCCCGGAGCGGTTGACCTCAACCGTGCTTCATCTTTGAGCATGGTGAGGGTCGGCGCACCACGGGGGTGCGCGCACCTCAGGAGGTACGCCATCATGTCCGTTCAGCTCACCACCGTCCCCGATCCCGCCAGATCCGGCGTCGGGGCGGTCATGGTCAGCACCTGGCGCCTGATGACGCCCGCGCGCCAGCGGGCCGCCGTCGAGGCCGTCTCCCGGGTCTGGCGCGCCCACGCGTGGCCGGACGCCGGGCTGCTCTCGTACAGCGTGGCCGTCGGGGAGGACGGCGAGACCCTGCTCAACTACACGCAGTGGAGCGACGCGGAGGTGCACCGGAGGTTCGCCCGCGCGTCGCGCGACGAGCGCGTGGCGGAGATCGACGCGGCGGTGCCGGACATCGAGCGTCTCGGACTGGGCCGGTACGAGCCGTACCGGAGCGCGCCGAGGACGCCGGGCGACACCCGGGTGCCCGGCTGCATCGTGATCGTGGAGGTGGAGTTCGACGACTCCGACCCCGCCAACCGGACGCGGTGGGTCGACGCCGTCCTGGAGGCACTGGCCACCGATTCGGGCCTGCCCCCCGGTGGGATCTCCGCGCACTTCCATCTCAGCACGGACGGGACGCGCGTACTCAACTACGCTGAGTGGGAGAGCGCGGAGGCGCATGTCGCCGCGCTCTGCGCACCGGGGGAGGGAGTCGGCGGGCCGACGGAGCAGTGGGCGCGGGTGCGGAACCACCCGGGTCTGAAGGGGAGCTCGGTGAAGCGGTACACCCCCGCGTTCTGCCTCGGCGAAGGCTGAGGCGCGGGCGCACGCGCGGGCTCGCGCGCGGGCGGGAGGCGGCGGACAGGGGGCCCGGTCGCCGGGTGCGGGACCGCATTCCGGCCAACCGGCCGAGGAATACCGGTATGAGGCTCTTGTCAAGGACATGAACCGGAAGGGAGGGGCCAAAAACGTCTACGCTGGGGGCCGCCTTGCCCTTCGTACGTCACAAGGAGACCCTCCAGATGCCCGGAGACCGCCCCACCCTGCCGCCGGTGCGACTGACCTCGGAGGCCGAACTGGCGCGGGACGCGCTGGCCGCTCCGCTGCTCGCCAGGGCGGTCCGCCTCGCCCGCTGGGCCGGTCCCGGCACCCGGGTCGGAGCCGGGGGCGAACTCGTCGACGAACAGCTGCCCGCCGCGGCGGAGGTCCTCGGACTCGGCGACACGGCGGACGGGCTGTCGGAGGGCGACGGCGAGGCGTACGCGAGCGAGGCGTGGCGGGTCGCGGTCGACACCGGGCTGGTCGCGGTCGAGGACCCGGACGAGGAGGCCCACGGCCGCTCCGACGAGGAGGACGGCACCGGACGCGTCGCCGAGGGAGAGCAGCTGGCGCTGGTCACCTCGGGCGGCCCCCGGGACATCCTCTCCCTCTGGCTGGACGCCCTGGACGTCGTCTTCGCCGACGCGACGGCGCCGGTCCTGGACGATCTGGCCGCCGTCATCGGTGAGGACGGCGAGATCGACTTCGAGTCGCTCGACTGGGACCCGGAGGAGGAGGCGGAGTTCCTGGAAGGCGTGCTCGGCAACCTCTACCTGCTGACCGTCGCCGAGAGCGGCGGGGTGGCCGAGGGGCCCGTACCGCTGCCCGTTCTCGCCGCTTCGATGATCGTTCCCGATGACATGGGGGAGCCCACCGACGACGTCCTGGAGCAGGTCTCCGAGGCGATGATGCGGCTGGACGACCAGTTCAGGCTGCTGGAACCGATCGGGCTCGTCTCGTACGTACCCGTCGACGAGGCGCTGATGACCGAGGACGGGGAGGAGCCGGCCGCGGGCGGCCCGGAGGGCGGCGACCGCTCCCTCTCCGCCGACGAGGAGGACATCTCGCGGTACGGGATGGTCCGGCTGACACCGCTGGGCCTCTACGGGATCAGGGCCCGGATGCTGGAGGCGGGCGTCGACGCGCCCGCCGTCGGCGATCTCGCGGACAAGGACGCGCACGCGCTCCTCGACGGCGTCGCGGGCTTCCCCGAGCTGTCGGCCCGCGCCGAGACCGAACAGTGGCTGGCCCGCCGCGCTCCCGCCGACGCCGCGCGGGACCTGCTGGCCGCCGCCCGCGGCACCGACCCCGGCGCGCCGCTGCGCCGCCTCCACTGCCAGCAGGCGCTCTCGCTCGTGGGCGCGGAGGCCGAGCCGGCGGTACGGGAGGTGCTGGACGACGCGGAGCTGGGCGGTCTGGCCCGGGTCTGGCTGGCCGAGCTGGGCGCGGCGGACGTGCCGCCGCCGCCCGAGTCGATGATCTTCTGGCTGGCCATCGACACCATCGCGGCGCAGCTGGACGCGGAGGGCGAACCGGACGAACTCCAGGACCTGGTGGAGGGCCTGGTCGGGCAGCACAGCGGTTTCTTCGAGGCGGCCTGGCGCGTGGACCACCCGGCCACGGCCGAGGTGCTGGAGGCGATGGGGCGGCTCCACCGGGACCGTACGGCGTCCAAGGACGCCCGGAAGGCGGCGTTCAAGGCGAGGTCGCGCGCGGGACGCTGAGGCGAGGTCGCGCAGGGGAACGAAGGCGCGGTCGCGCGCGGGCGCCGAGGTCGCGCGGGGCACGGAGAGGGGGCGGCCGGCCGGCCGCCGGGAGCCGCGGAGGGACGGGCTTCCGGGGGCCGGGCCGGAGCCCGGGGGGCCGGTGGGGCGGCCGGGGCGAGGGTAAAGAATTCACTCGTAGGCCCCCGTGGAAGGGGTGACGGGGCGGCTCTTGGTTGATCGGGCATGGCGCGGCAGCCCTCATTGGGCGCATACTCAAAGTAATGACAAAGTCAGCCGGATCCCGGCGCCACCTGCCGTCCAGTCCCTTCAACCGCCAGGCCCCGGCCTCACCCCCGCCCGAGCAGTTCGATGTGGGAGACCGTGTCTCCCATGATCAGTTCGGGTTGGGGAGAGTCGTCGGAGTCGAGGGCGAACACGCCGTGCTCATCGATTTCGCGGGGCGCCAGGGGAGGATCCTGAGCCCCTTCTCCAAACTGACCAAGCTCTGAAGCCCGCCCCGGAGCCAGGGCGTGCTGCCCCGGTAGGCCGAGCCCCTGGGATTCACACCGCGGACCGTCAGGACCCGTGGCGGCCCAGGGGCATCGCGCCGTGTGCGGCCCCGTCGCCCGGTCGGGCGATCGCCTCCGTCACGGCCTCTGCCGCGTCACGGGCTCGCTCCCCGTCACGGACGCCTCGTACTCCTTCGCGGACTGCGCCGCGTCACAGGCTCTTCGCCGCGGGCTTCACCATCCCCCGTACCGTCCGGGACTTGACGAACTCGCCCATGGCCGTCATCTCCCACTCGCCGGAGAACTGACGGATCAGCTTCGCCATCATGACGCCGGTCTGCGGCTCGGTGCCGGTCAGATCGAAGCGCACCAGCTCCTCGTCGGTGGCCGCGTCGACCAGCCGGCAGTACGCCTTGGCGACCTCGGTGAACTTCTGGCCCGAGAAGGAATTGACCGTGAAGACCAGCCCGGTCGCCTCCGGGGGGATCCGGCCGAGGTCGACCACGATCACCTCGTCGTCGCCCGCGCCCTCGCCGGTGAGATTGTCACCCGAGTGCTTGATCGCTCCGTTGAGGATGGACAGCTTGCCGAAGTAGCAGCTGTCCACGTGGTCGCGCCCGGGGCCGTAGGCGATGACGGAGGCGTCGAGGTCGATGTCGCCGCCGCGGAACGCGGGCTCCCAGCCGAGGCCCATCTTGACCTGGCTGAGCAGCGGGCGGCCCGCCTTGACCAGCGACACCGTCTCGTTCTTCCGGAGGCTGACGCGGCCCTTGTCCAGATTGATCTTGCCACTGCCGGGCGCGGCCGCCGGCGCGGGCGGGGCGACCGGCGGGGCGAGTGAGGGCGCCGGGGCCTGCGGGACGGCCGCCGGGGCGGGGGCGGGCTCCTCGACCGAGACGCCGAAGTCGGTGGCGATGCCCGCCAGTCCGTTCGCGTATCCCTGGCCGACCGCCCGGGCCTTCCAGGCGCCGTTGCGCAGATAGACCTCCACGATCACCAGGGCGGTCTCGGTGCCGAGGCGGGGCGGGGTGAAGGTGGCCAGCGCGGCGCCGGTGGCGGCGTCACGGATGGTGGCGGTGGGCTCGACGCCCTGGAAGCTCTGGCCCGCCTCGTCCGGGCTCGCCGTGACGACGATCTTCTCGATGCCGGCCGGGAGGGCCGCCGTGTCGATGACGATCGCGTCGGGCGCGCCGCCGCCTCCCGAGCGGTAGCTCACGCCGGGGCCCGCCGGCTGGTTGTAGAAGATGAAGTCGTCGTCCGAGCGCACCTTGCCGTCACCGGTGAGCAGCAGGCCCGACACGTCGAGCCGCACGGGTGCGGCGACGTCCACCGCCACATGGGCGGTGGGGAGGGGGATGTTCGAGCCTGGGGTCATTGCTGTCATGCCGCGTGTAACGAACAGCCCGGCTTTGCCGTTCCCTTACCCGGCCGCGTCTTCCCCCTCCCGGCTTTTCCCCGGTCCTTCCCCGGGTTTTCCCCGGTCCTTCCCCCGGTCAGTGCGGCCATCGCGGCGGGTCGGTGACGAACGAGCCGCCCAGGTACGCGTGGTCCGGGTGGCGGGACGGGTCCAGTTCGCCCTGGGCCGCGAGGAGTTTCTCCGCGTACTGCTCGGAGTCGTCCCGGGGTTCGTACCCCAGCGCCCGCGCACTCGTCAGGTCCCACCAGAGCCGGGTGTTGGCCGAGGAGCCGTACACGATGCTGTGGCCCACGTCCGGCGCGGTGAGCGCGGCGTGGAAGAGGCGGGCGCAATCCCCGGGGCTCAGCCAGATCGAGAGCATGCGGACCGAGGTGGGCTCCAGGAAGCAGGAGCCGATGCGCACGGAGACGGTCTCCTGGCCGTACTTGTCCCAGTAGAACTGGGACAGGTCCTCGCCGAAGCACTTCGAGAGCCCGTAGAACGTGTCGGGACGGTGCGGGGTCCCGACCGGGATGAGCGGATCGCCGCCCTCCGGGCGGGGGGTGAAGCCGACGGCGTGGTTGCTGGACGCGAAGACCGTCCGGCGCACCCCTTCGGCGCGGGCCGCCTCGTAGAGGTTGTACGTGCCCTCGATGTTGGCACGCAGGATCTTGTCGAAGGAGGCTTCCAGCGAGATGCCCGCCAGGTGGATGATCCCGTCGACCCCCCGTACGGCCTCGCGCAGCGCGTCGCGGTCCGCGAGATCGGCGGTGACGGCGTCCGGCTCGCCCTCGACGGGGACGGCGTCGAGGAGTCGCAGCTCGTAGCCGTACGCGGGCAACAGCCCCCGCATCAGGGTGCCGAGGCCCCCGGCGGCGCCGGTCAGCAGGACGGTGCGGGGTGCGGGCATGGGGTGTCTCCTCGGCGGCTCGGATCCGCGCCCGTATCCGCCCGAACGCGGCTCATATGCGCAGCTGTCATTCACATGCGTGGACAAGGTAAGGAGAGAGGCGAACCCTCGTCAAGTACCCCGTGACAGGGGAGAATCGGTCCGGGAGTCGCGGTTTCGCGTCTTGACCGGCCCCGAGACGCTGCCTTAGCGTGCGATGTTCAGGGATATGGACATCGATCACCATCGTGCACGAGTGGTCAGCCGCTCGCCGCACGGCCAGGGAGCGCCCGTGACCTCAGCCCCGCTCGCCGCCCGGCTCACCCGGGTGGCCGGGCCGCTGTTCTTCCCCGTCACCGCCTACGGACGGGACGGCGGCCTGGACACGGCCGCCTTCCGCGCGCACGTACGACGCGGGGTCGAGGCGGGAGCCGCCGCTGTCTTCGCGTGCTGCGGCACCGGCGAGTTCCACGCCCTGACCCCCGAGGAGTTCCGCGACTGCGTCGCCGCCGCCGTCGAGGAGACCGCGGGCCGGGTCCCCGTCGTCGCGGGCGCGGGCTACGGCACGGCGCTCGCGGTCCGCTACGCACGGGCCGCCGAGGAGGCCGGCGCCGACGGGCTGCTCGCCATGCCGCCGTACCTCGTCGTCGCCGACCAGCGGGGGCTGCTGCGCCACTACACCACGCTGGCCACCGCCACCTCGCTGGAGACCATCGTCTACCAGCGCGACAACGCCGTCCTCACCCCGGAGACCGTCGTCGCGCTCGCCGGCGTCGAGTCCATCGCCGGTCTCAAGGACGGCCACGGCGACCTGGAACTGACGCAGCGCATCGTCAGCGCCGTACGCACCGAGCGGCCCGGCCGGGACTTCCTCTTCTTCAACGGCCTGCCCACGGCCGAACTCACCGCTCTCGCCTACCGGGGGCTCGGGATCACCCTCTACTCCTCGGCCGTCTTCTGCTTCGTCCCCGAGATCGCCCTCGCCTTCCACCGGGCCCTGACCACCGGCGACGACACGACCGTCAACCGGCTGCTGGACGGCTTCTACCGCCCGCTGGTCGAACTGCGGTCCAAGGGCAAGGGATACGCCGTCTCGCTCGTCAAGGCGGGCGTCAGAATGGGCGGGCTCGACGTGGGCGAGGTGCGGCCGCCGCTGAGCGAGCCGGACCCGGCGCACATCGAGGAGCTCGCCGGGATCGTCGAACGGGGCCGCGCCCTGCTCGCGTCGCCGCCCGCCGGCGACGGACGGGACCCCGCGAGCGCCGGCACATGACCCCGGACGGCGGAGATCCGCATGTACCCCCGAGCGGCGGAGATCCGCATGTACCCCCGAACGGCAAGGAGACCGGCGCGTGAAGACCTCGGTGTTTCTCTACCCCTGGGACGTGGTGGGGGACCCCGGCGCCGCCGCCCGGGTCGCTGACCTCGGCGTGCGGCAGGTCACCCTCGCCGCCGCCTACCACTCCACCCGCGCGCTGACCCCGCGCCATCCGCGCCACCGCGTCGTCACCGCCGAGTACGCCGCCGTCCTCTACCCGCCGGACCCCGCGCGCTGGGCGCACCACCCCATGCGCCCCCACCCGGCGGGCGACTGGGCACCGGGCGACGCGTACGGCGAGGCGGCCGAGGCGCTGGCCGCCGCCGGTCTCGACGTGCACAGCTGGGTCGTCCTCGCGCACAGCTCCCGCCTCGGAGCCGAGCACCCGGACACCTCCGTGGTCAACGCGTACGGCGACCGCTACCCCTGGGCCCCCTGCGTCGCCCGGCCCGCCGTCGCCGCGTACCTCGTGGAGCTGGCGGCCGAGGCGGCGGTACGCCCCGGAGCGCGGGGAGTGGAGCTGGAATCCTGCGGCTGGTACGGGTTCGCGCACCTGCACGCCCACGACAAGACCGGCGGCGTCGCGCTCGGTGACGCGGCGCGTTACCTGATGTCGCTCTGCTTCTGTTCCGTCTGCCGGGAGGGATACGCCGGGCTCGGCGGGGACCCGGACCGACTGGCCGACGCGGTACGGCGTGCGCTGGCGCCCGGCTGGGCCACCGGCTCAGCCGAGGCCGGATGGACGGCTGTCGAGAAGCTCATCGGAGCGGACCTCGCCGCGCTCGCCGCCGACTGGCGCGGCGGGGCGGCCCGCAGGCTCCAGGAGTCGGCGGTCGCCGCGGTACGGGCCGAGGCGCCGCCCGGCTTCCAGGTGCTGCTGCACGCCGACCCCGCCCCGTACCGCACCGGGGCCAACGCCGGAGTGGACCCGGCGCACATCCTGGGCGTCGCTGACGGTGTCGTCCTGCCCTACGCCGGAGGCGCGGCCGAGGCGATGCTCGGCCCCTTCGCGGACCACAGGCGTGCGGCGTCCGTACTCGCCGCCAACCTCGGCGTCGTCAAGGGGATGGGCGGCGATCCCGACGTCCTCGCCACGGACGCGGCACGGGCGAAGGCGCTCGGCGCGACCGAACTGCGGCTGTACCACGCGGGCCTGGCCTCGGACACCGACCTGGCGGCCGTCCGGGACGCGCTGGCGCAGTTGGCCGGTTAGGACGGGGGCCGGGCGGGCGGGCCCGGCTGCCCGGGCTCCGTCGACCGGGTCGATCGGCCGTCTCCCGCCGCCCGGAGGCGGTCCGGCACGGCGCCTCAGCCGTCCAGTTCCTCCCTGGCGCGCCGGGACGGGCGGAAGACGTACAGATCGAGGATGGGGGGCGGCTCGGCGAGACCGGGGCCGCCCGCCCGTATCCACGCCGTGATGTCGGCGGTGGCGTCGGGATCGTTGACCAGGCCCAGCCAGACGGGCCGGCCACCGGCCGCCCGCCCGGCGGCGGACGGCTGGACGACGATGACATTGGCGTGTTCGCAGGCGTCCAGGCAGGGCACCGGGCGGACCCGGGCGACATCGTCCAGCGACCGGCGCAGTCGCGCGAGTTGGGCCGGGTGATCGATGCCGGGGATCTTCGGGGTGCCGCAGCAGCAGCCTCGGCAGACCGTGACAGTGGGCCGGGGAGCTCCCGGGGCGCGGTGGGACGGGGAGCGACGACTCATGACGGCAGGCTACCCGCGCCGGGGTGACGCCCCTCCGCCTCCAGCTCCCCTGTCAGCCGCTCCAGCACCGCGCGGGCCGCCGTCAGTTGGGCCGCCGAGGCGGGGGCCGCCGCCGACGGGAAACCCTCGGGCAGTTCGTCCAGTACCGCCGTGTGGATCGCCGCCCGGCGGGCGTACCGTCCCGCGGCCGGCAGTCCGAAGAGGGCCGCGACCAGCCGGTCGGCGGCCTCCGTCGAGTGCACCGCGTCCCAGGCGGCCCGTTCGGGGCCCGCGCTGTGCGGAGCGGTCGGCGGGGTGCGGCGCAGTTCCGCCGTGGCGGGGGTGTCGAGCGCGGGCCTGCCGTCGGCGCCGGTGGTGATGGCCACGCCGTAGTCGCGCGCGGCGGCCCGCTCGGTGACCAGCGCGCGGCGTACGTCGGCGAGCACGGCCACCGGGTCGCGGGTCCACGGGTCGCCGTAGCCGCCCGCGCCCGAGGTGCGCAGGGTGACCGTGTCGCCCTTGCGCAGGGGCACCATGTCGATCTTCCCGTGGCGCCGCTCGTCGTCCCGGCCCTCGTTGACGACCAGTTCGGCGGGGACGCCGGGGCCGCCGCCCGCCGCGCCCCACGGGCGGAAGCGCATCCGCTCCAGGCCGCGGGCGAGCAGCCGGGAGTCGTCGCCGAGGATCCGGAAGACGAGTTCGAGGCCGCAGCCGCCGCGCCAGCGGCCCGGGCCGCCGGAGTCGGGGCGCAGCGCGTAGCGGACGATCTCCGCGCCGATCTCCGTCTCGACGGTCTCCACCGGGTTGTTGGCCAGGTTGGAGATGCCGCTGTCGCGCCCGTCCACCCCGTCCGCGCCCTCCCGCGCACCGGTGCCGCCGACCATGGGCTCCAGCACCTGGACGTTCTGTCCGCCGCCCGCCGTGTTCTCGGCGACGACGACGGGGACGACGAGGCCGCTGCTCGCGGCGGGCATCACCTCGGGCGCCGCCAGGCCGAGCGCCCCGGCGAGCGCGTCGTTGACCCGCGACGCGGTGGCGTGCCGGATGCCCACGGCGGCGGGCGCCGAGGCGTTGACGACCGACCCCTCGGGGGCGGTGACGGTCACCGGCCTGATCAGGCCGCCGTTGAGCGGGATCGCCGGGTCGAGGGTGCAGATCAGCGCCAGCACCCGGGTGGTGATCCAGGCGTGCGCCCGCCCGTGGCTGGCGATGTTGAAGGCCGCCGCGACCTGCGGGTCGGTACCGGTGAAGTCGAGGTGCAGCGCGCCCCGGTCGAGGGTGGCGGCGACGGAGATACGGACCGGTACGGGGGAGACGGCGTCGTCGTCCAGATAGTCGGTGAACCGGTAGGTGCCGTCGCGCAGCCCGGCGAGCGCCGCCCGCGCCTTCCGCGCGGTGTACTCCACCAGGTCCGTGTGGGCGGCGGCGACCTCGGCCGCGCCGTGCCGCTCGATCACCCGGGCCAGCCGCTCACGGCCGGTGCGCAGCGCGGCGAGCATGGCGCGCAGATCGCCGTCGTTGGCCTCGGGCGTGCGGCTGTTCGCGGCGAGCAGGGCGGCGATGTCGCGGCTGGGCTCACCGGCCCTCACCAGCTTGACCGGCGGTATCCGCAGGCCCTCCTGGTAGATCTCGTGGTTGGTCGGCGCGAGGCTGCTGGGCACCCGCCCGCCGATGTCGGAGCAGTGGATGAACGCCCAGCCGTAGCCCGCGATCGCGCCCTCGTGGAAGTACGGCTCGATGAGCTGGATGTCCGGCAGATGGGTGGCGAGACCGCCCGAGGTGTACGGGTCGTTGGTGATGATGACGTCGCCCGGCTCCAGCGGCCCCACCCGCTCGACGGCGGTGCGCACGTCGAGGCCGACGAAGCCGGAGACGCCGATGCCGCGCGGGTACGCGGTGAAGCGGCCGTCGGGCCCGGCGAGCGCGCAGCAGAAGTCGGCGGTCTCCTTGACGTACAGGGAGCGGCTGGTGCGCTGGAGGGTGAGGCACATCTCCTCGGTCAGCGCGCCGAGCTTGTTGCCGATGATCTCCAGGGTGACCGGGTCGAGCTTCATGGGCGGGTGCGTCCTTGCCGTTGCGTGCCGTTGCGGGCGTGCGGGTGGGTGCTGTTCAGGAGTGGGTGAGGCGGAGGTTGCCGAGCGCGTCGACCCCGGCCGTCCACCTCGGCGGCACCAGCACGGTGGTGTCGTCCTGCTCGACCACGGCCGGCCCCGTCAGGGCCTGCCCGGGGCGCAGCGCGTCGCGCCGGTGCACCTCGGCGGTGACCCGTCGTCCGGCGAGCAGGACCGTACGGTGCCCGGTCGGGGCGGGCGGCTCCGTGCGCGCGGTGACCGGCGCCGCCGCCGGTACGATCTCGGGCCCCGCCGAACTGATGGCGAGGCGCGCGGTGCCCAGGCCGATGGCGGCGTCGGTGTCGCGGAAGCCGTAGAGCCGCTCGTGCTCGGTGTGGAACGCCTCGCGCAGCGCGTCCTGCGTGAGCGGCGAGGGGAGCGGCACCCGCAGTTCGTACGCCTGCCCCCGGTAACTCATGTCGGCGGCCGGGATCAGCTCGGGCGTACCGGCGGCCGGCCCCTGCCCGGCGAGCCAGCCTCGGGCCTGTTCCTCCAGACCGGCCAGGACGGTGCGCAGGGCGGCGACCGAGGTGTCGTCCAGCTCGCGGCGCAGACTGCGCGCGAAGTCCCGGCGCAGGTCGGCGCCCACCGCGCCGAGCGCGCAGAAGGTGGCGGCGGTCGGCGGGACGACGATCTCGCGGATGCCGACCTCCTCGGCCAGCACGGCGGCGTGGGTGGGGCCCGCGCCGCCGAACGGTACGAGGGTGAACTCGGCCGGGTCCAGGCCGCGTCCGGCCAGCGTCTTCTGGAGTTCCACGGCCATCCCGGCGGTGGCGACGCGCAGCGCGCCGTCGGCCGCGCGGTCCGCTCCCGTACCCGTGTCGCCGTCGGCTGCCTCGGAGCCGAAGCCGAGCCCCTCGGCCACCTCGCCCAGGGCGCGGGCGGCGGCGGGCGCGTCCAGGGTCATCCGGCCGCCGAGGAAGGTCGCCGGGTCGATGATCCCGGTGTGCAGATAGCAGTCGGTGACGGTCGGGCGGGTGCCGCCCCGGCCGTAGGCGACCGGCCCCGGCGCCGCTCCCGCGCTCTCGGGGCCGACCTTCAGCACCCCGTGCTCGTCCGCCCGTACGACCGAGCCGCCGCCCGCGCCGATGGCGCTCACCGCGACCACGGGCAGGATCAGCGGCAGCCCGCCGATGGTGGTGTGGGTGGCGAACTCCGGCTCGCCGTCGACGGCCACCGCGATGTCGCTGCTGGTGCCGCCCATGTCGAAGGTGACGAGGCGGGAGATCCCGGCGGCCCGGCCCAGGCGGGTGGCGGCCGTGACCCCAGCCGCCGGACCCGACAGCACGGTCTCGATGGGCCGCTCGACCGCCGAACGCAGGCTGAGCGAGCCGCCGTTGGAGGCGGCGATATAGACGGGAGCGGTCACGCCGAGCCCGTCGAGCAGCGTTTCGAGCCGGTCGAAGTAACGCCGCATCAGCGGCTGGATGTAGACGTTGAGGCAGGTGACCAGCGCCCGCTCGAACTCGCGCACCTCCGGCCAGATCGCCGCCGACGACGTCAGCGGCATCGCCGGCAGCAGCGCGCCGAGCCGCCGCGTCACCTCCGCCTCGAACGCCGGATCGGTGTGCCCGTGCAGCACGAGTACGGCGGCGGCCTCGGCCCCGGTGGCGGCCAGCTCCTCGGCCACGCGCGCCAGTTCGGCGTCGCTGGGGGTGCGGACCGCGCGCCCGTCGGGTCCGAGCCGGGCGGGGATCTCCACGATCCGGTCCCGGGGGACGAGCGGTTCCTCCTTCGCGGCGTGCAGATCGAAGGAGGACGGCATCCGGCTGCGCCCGATCTCCAGGATGTCCCGGTACCCCTCGGTGACGACCAGGGCGATCCGGGCGCCGCGCCGCTGGATGATCGCGTTCAGCCCGATCGTGGTGCCGTGCGTGACCGACGCCAGGTCGGCGGCGTGCAGCCCCGCCCGGTCGAGTACGGCGGCGATGCCGTCGGCGACCGCGCGGGCCGGGTCGTCGGGTGTGCTCGGCTCCTTGTGGTGCAGCAGCCCGCGCGGGTCGCCGGGCAGCGCGAGGACGAAGTCCGTGAACGTACCGCCCACGTCGATCCCGACACGGGCGCGCGGGGTCGCGGCGGTGGGGTCAGTGGGCATGGTCAGAGCACCTCGGAGAAGTTGGTGAACCGGTCGACCGCCACCAGGACCAGCACGCTGGCGAGCATCAGCAGGGTGGAGACGGCGGCCACGGACGGATCGAGCTGGAACTGCACGGCGGAGAAGATCCGTACCGGCACGGTGGTGGTGTTCGACCCGGACACCAGCGCGGAGACCGCGACCTCGCCCAGCGAGGTGACGGCGGCGAAGACCGCGCCCGCGAGGATGCCCGGCCGCAGCAGCGGCAGGGTGACCGTGAGGAACGTACGGACCCGGCCGGCGCCGAGGGTGGCCGCGGCCCGCTCCAGGGTCGGATCGAGGGCCTGCGCGCTGACCATCACCGTACGGATCACGAAGGGCAGCGCCACCAGGGAGTGCGCCAGCCACAGTCCGGGCAGGGTGTTGACCAGGCCGAGGCCCTGGAAGTAGTAGAGCAGCCCCAGCGCGATGATGATCTCGGGCACCATCAGCGGCGCCAGCGCCAGCCCGGAGAGCACCCCGCGCCCGGGGAAGTCGCCGCGCACCAGCCCGTAAGCGGCGAGCGTGCCGATGGTGACGGTGGTGAGGACCACCAGCAGCACCAGCACGCCGCTGAGCCGGAACGAGACCAGCCAGTCGGGGGACGAGAGCACCTCGCCGTACCAGCGCAGGGACAGCCCCTTCGGCGGGAAGCTCAGCGAACTGGTGGAGTTGAGCGAGCTGAGCGCCAGCACGGCGAGCGGCGCCAGCAGGAAGGCGAAGACGGCGGCGGCGGGCAGTCCGGCGGCGATCCGCCCGGCGCGGCGCAGCGCGCGCGGCCCGCGCGAGGTGTCAGCCATGGAGTCTCCGTTCCCAGAAGCGGAAGCCGGTACCGAGCGCGGAGACGCCCAGCAGGGTGAGCAGCAGCAGAGTGAGGCTGAGCGCCGCCGCCACCGGATAGTCGAAGACGCTGGTGATCTGCGAGTAGACCCGCAGTCCCGCCAGCGGCTGGTTGGCCCCGCCGACCAGCAGCGGCGTGATGTAGATGCCCATGGCCAGCGGGAAGACCACGGTGGCGCCGACCGCGATGCCGGGAAGGCTGAGCGGCACCGTGACCTTCCAGAAGGTACGGACAGGGCCGGCGCCCAGGCTCCGCGAGGCGCGGCGCAGATTGTCGTCGATCCCGCCCAGCGCGGTGGTCAGCGGCAGGATCGCGAACGGCAGCATGACGTGCACGACCGAGACGACCACCACGACATAGCTGGTCAGCAGGCGCGCGGGCTGATCCAGCAGACCGAGCCCGACCAGGACGCGGTTCACCGCGCCGTTCGCGGAGAACAGCACCACCCAGCCGTAGCTGCGCACCACGACACTGGTCAGCAGTGGTGAGACGACCGCCACGAACAGCAGGGTGCGCACCACTCCCTTGCGGGCCCGGGACAGGGCGTAGGCGGCGGGGAAGCCGAGCAGTACGCACAGGGCGGTCACCAGCAGCGCGGTGCCCAGGCTGTGCCACAGGGCCTCGGAGAAGAACGACTCGGTGAAGACCCTGCGGTACTGCACGAAGGAGTAGCCGTCGAGGGGATAGCCGTTCGCGTCCACCGGGTGGAGGCTGAGCGCGAACACCCGCACCAGCGGCACCACGAACAGGGCCAGCAGGAACACCACGACGGGGGTGACGGGCAGCAGCCCGCGCACCCCGTAGCGCTTGCGGCCGGACCGGGCCGGGCCCTTCCCGCCGCCCTTCCCGCCGCTCTCCCCTGCGGTCTTCCCGGCGGGGGCGGTCGTGGGCGCGCTCATGCGGCCGGCTTCCGGAGCAGCGGCGCGTCCTCGGGGAGGTCGCCGAGGCGGATGACGTCGTCGGGGGCCCAGCCGAAGGACACCGGGGCGCCCACGGCCGGCGGTTCCTGCGCCGTGCGGGCGTTGATCGCGACGCCTTCCGCGACGACGATCTGCGCCTGCCACGCCTCACCGGTGAAGGCCCGGTAGCCGACGATCCCGGAGCCGCGACGGGCGCTTGCGCCGGGGAACGCGTCCGGGCCCGCCGTCGCGTCGGTGTCCGTGTCCGTTTCCTTATCCGCGTCACCGGCGGGCGCCACCACGACCCGCTCGGGCCGTACGGCGAGGGTGACCGGCACGCCGTGCCGCAGCGAGGCCAGGCCCGAGTCGAGCCGGGCCCCGCCCACGACGAGCGATCCGTCGGCGGCGCCCACGCCCTCCAGGATGTTGGCCGCGCCGATGAACTCGGCGACGAAGCGGGTCGCCGGGGTCCGGTAGACCTCGGTGGGCGAGCCGAGCTGCTCGACCCGGCCGCCGTTCATCACGGCGATCCGGTCGGACAGCGACATGGCCTCCTCCTGGTCGTGCGTGACGAAGACCATCGTGATGCCGAGCCGCTGCTGAAGCTCCCGCAGCTCCACCCGCATCTCCCGGCGCAGCTTCGCGTCCAGGTTCGACAGCGGCTCGTCGAGCAGCAGCACGGCCGGCCGGGTGGCCAGCGCCCGCGCCACGGCGACGCGTTGCTGCTGGCCGCCCGAGAGCTGTCGGGGCCGGCGGCCCGCGTACTGCTCCAGACCGACGAGGCGCAGCGCCTCGGTGACCCGTTCGTCCCGCTCGGCGCGCTCCACCCGCCGCACCTTCAGGCCGTACGCGACATTGTCGGCGACGGTCATGTGCGGGAAGAGCGCGTAGTTCTGGAAGACCAGGCCGAGGCCCCGCCGGTGGGTCGGGACATCGGTGAGATCCACGCCGTCCAGCGTGATCCGGCCCCCGGTGGGGCGTACGAATCCGGCCAGGCTGTTGAGCAGCGTCGTCTTGCCGCAGCCGCTCGGGCCGAGGATCGACAGGAACTCGCCGCGCCGGATGGACAGCCGGTCGACGTCGAGCACCCGCTGGCCCTCGTACCCGGCGGCGAGGGAGTCGATCTCGATGTGCGGGGTGGTCGGGGCGGTCGGGTTCCGCGGGGCCGGCGGTTCGCCGGCCGCCGCACGGTCGCTGGTGGTCACTGTGGGGTTCTCGCTCACTTGAAGATCTGGTTCCAGCGCTGCTGCCACTCGTTGAGCTTCGGAGTGGCGGTCTTGTAGTCGACCCAGGTGAACTTCTTGTAGACGTCCTCGCCGTACTTCACCTTGGCCTTGAAGTCGGGGGCGTAGTCGATGGTGTCGTTGCCCGCGCCGTAGAAGGTGCCCTCGGCGAACGGCTTCTGGTGCTCGGCGGAGGAGAGGTGGTCCAGGAACTTGTAGGCCGCCGCCGTGTGCGTCGAGCCCTTCGGCACGTAGTACGAGGTCAGCGCGCCGACCGCGCCGGAGGCTGGATAGGTGAAGCCGATCGGCTGCCCCTCCTGCTCCATGGCGAAGGCGCGGCCGTCCCAGAACGGGACGATCCAGGCGTCGCCGTTCTGCAGGACCGTGGAGACACTGCCCGCGTCCGCCGGGTAGGAGGAGACGCAGTTCTTCAGCTGGGCGAGCTTCTCGAACCCCTTGTCGACATCGGCGGGGTCGGACAGCTTGCCGCCGTCCTGGGAGACCAGCGCGGAGAAGAACTCCAGACCCGCGTTGTACGTCAGCGGCGGCAGCGCGACATGACCGCAGTACTTCTTGTCGAAGATGTCGGTCCAGTCCTGGGGCGCCTGCTTGATCTTGTCGGTGCGGTAGAGCAGCCCGTTGGAGCCGGTGGTCAGCGGCACGCCGTACGACGATCCGTCGACGGTCGACTGCTGGGTGAGCACCGGGTCGAGCTGCTTCCAGTTGCTCAGGTCGCCTGTCTTCAGCGGCTGGAGGAGCCCGCCGCCGACCGCCTGGTGCAGCGAGCCGGGGGTGAGGGCCACGACGTCGAACGGCGCGTTCCTGCCGCCCGCGGCGCGCAACTTGGTGACCCAGTCGGAGTCGGCGCCGTAGACGAGGTTCACCTTGATACCGGTGTCCTTCTCGAACGGCTCGACGAAGGACTTCTTGAACAGGTCGCCCCATGCCCCCGCGAACGCGGTGACGGTGATCTGCTCGCCCTTGCCGTCCGACGAACCGCTGCCGGAGGAGGAGCCGCCGCCCGTGTCGACCCCGCAGCCGGCCACGGCGGTCAGGACGGTGGCGGTGCCGGCCGAGGCGAGGGCCAGCAGATATCCGCGCCTGCGGGCGCGGGCGGGGCGGGGCAGGACAGATCTCATGAGGGAGAACTCCTCCGTGCGGTGAGTGAGAACGGCGACGGCCGCGCATGCCGAAGCCGGATCGGGAGCCATGAGGCACGAGGGACGCGAGGGGCGGAAAGCGCTGCTCGCGGTGTCATCTCGTACTCCCGTCATCAGGTCCAGGACCTGGCCGACAGGTCCGCGCTTGCTCCCGGCACATCGGTGTGCGTGCGGAGCCGTGTCATCACCCGGGGCACCCCACCGCAGAAGGAGGGTTGCCGCTCAGCAAGCCGGGGCTTGTCGCTGAGACTCGTGACGCCGAAAAAGTAACACTGATTTCGGCCAACCCAAAGATGACCTGGATCACACGAAGTGATCCAGGTCGGGGGATGGTTGTGCCAAGTTGTGTGGAGAAAATGGGTGGGATCGGTTATTTCAGAGCCGCCGCCATCATCTTCTGAGCGATCGGCGCGGCCAGTCCGTTGCCGCTGACCTCCGAGCGCGCCGCGCCCGAGTCCTCCACCACGACCGCGACCGCCACCTCCTTGTCACCGGACGCGTCCTTCGCGTACGAGGTGAACCAGGCGTACGGCGTCCCGTCGTTGGCCACGCCGTGCTGGGCGGTGCCCGTCTTGCCGCCCACCTCGGCGCCCGCGATCCGCGCGTTGGTCCCCGTACCGTCCTCCACCACCGTCACCATCGCGCTGCGCAGCTGTGCGGCCGTGGCCGAGGAGACGATCCGGGTGGTGTCCCCGTCCTGGTACGACCGCACCGTGCCGCCGCCGCCGTCCACGACCTTCGACACCATGTGCGGCGCGGCGAGCAGCCCGTCGTTCGCCAGCGCCGCCGAGACCATCGCCATCTGGAGCGGGGTGGCGGTCACGTCGAACTGGCCGATACCCGTCAGTGCCGTCTGGGCGTCGTCCATGCCCGTCGGATACACGCTCCGCGAGGCGCGCACCGGCACGTCCTGCTCGGTGTCGTTGAAGCCGAACTTCTCCGCCGTCGCCCGGATCTTCGACTGCCCCAGCTGATCGGCCATCTTCGCGAAGACGGTGTTGCAGGAGTAGCGCAGGGCGGTACGGATGGTGGCGTTCTCGCACGGCGCCGAGGCGTTCTCGTTGCGCAGGACCGTGCTGGTGTGCGGCAGTGTGTAGGGGGTGGGGCTGTCCGTCCTCTCGTCGACCGAGCCGTACAGCCCGTCCTCCAGCGCCGCCGCCGCGACGACCAGCTTGAACGTCGAACCGGGCGGCAGCGGCTGGCGCAGCGCGCGGTTGACCATCGGCTTGTCGGCGTCGCCGGTCAGCCGCTGCCACGCGGCGCCGTCCGTCGTCCCGCTGATCTTCGTCGGGTCGTACGAGGGGGTGCTCACCACCGCGAGCACCCGGCCGGTCTTCGGGTCGATCGCGACGGCCGCGCCCTTGTTGTCGCCCAGCGCCGCGTATCCGGCCCGCTGGACCGAGGGGTCGATCGTCGTCAGGACGGAGCCGGGCTCGGTCTGTTCGCGGGTGAGCGCGCCGAGCGGGTTCTTCAGCCGGGTGTCCGTCCCGTCGAGCACGTCCTTGTAGATGCCCTCCAGCTGGGTGGAGCCGTACGCCTGCGAGCTGTAGCCGGTGACGGGCGCGTAGAGCGCGCCGTCGGTGTAGGTCCGCTTGTACGCCAGGTCGCCGCTGTCCGTCTTCGCGGAGCCGGTGACCGGCGAACCGGCCACGACGATGTCGCCCTGCGGCTGCGCGTACTGGGCGATGATGTTCCGCCGGTTGTACGTGTCGTCCGCGAGGGCCTTCGCCTCGTACACCTGCACCCAGGACGCCCGCACCATGAGGGCGAGCACCAGCGCCAGGCAGATGACCGCTGTGTGTCTGATCGTCTTGTTCATCCCGAAGAAGGGACGAGCGGCGCGGGGGCGGGCGTTCCCCCGCGCCGGGCTTCTCAGGATTTCCTCATCCGGAACGCCGGCGGGCGGTGGTGTCAGAGGCGGCGGGTGGCGAGCGTCAGCCGGTCGCGGGCGTCGAACAGCGCGTCCTTGATCATCTGCTCGTGCCCCGGGGTGAGCCTGGCCACCGGGACCGAGCAGCTGATCGCGTCGCGCGCCGGGGTGCGGTAGGGGACCGCGATGCCGAAGCAGCGCAGCCCCAGGGTGTTCTCCTCGCGGTCCACCGCGTACCCCTGCTCCCGGATGGAGCGCAGCTCCTCGATGAGCTTCTCGCGGTCCGTGATGGTGTGCTCGGTCAGCGGCGGCAGGGTCTCGGGCAGCAGCGCGCGCACCTGCTCGTCGCTGTGCGTCGCGAGCAGCGCCTTGCCGAGCGAGGTGGAGTGCGCGGGCAGCCGGCGGCCGACGCGGGTGAACGGGCGCAGGTAGTGCTGGGACTGGCGGGTCGCGAGGTAGACCACGTTGGTGCCGTCGAGACGCGCGAGGTGGATGGTCTCGCTGGTGTCGTCCGACAGCCGGTCCAGGGTGGGCCGGGCCGCCGCGACGACCTCGTCCCCGTCGATGTACGAGGTGCCGACCAGCAGCGCCCGCACCCCGATCCCGTACCGGGTGCCGGTCGCGTCCGTCTCCACCCAGCCCAGCTCGACCAGCGTGCGCAGCAGCATGTAGAGGCTGGACTTGGGATAGCCGACCGCCTCCTGGACGGTCGCCAGGGAGTGCATCCCGGGACGCCCGGCGAAGTACTCGAGCAGTTCCACCGTCCGTACAGCGGACTTGACCTGCGCGCCACCGCTCTCCGCAGCCGACATCGTCACTCGCCCCTTCTCGCCACTCGACCGCCCGCCCTCGGGGCCCGGTCCTGACAGACCTTGACCGCGTGGAACGCGCGGAAATAGAGTCCCTGGAGATTCACTACCAGGAATCTTGTTCAGAATACCGAACGAATCCTGGGATCAGCAGTGGATGGCAGAGGCCCGGAGCACGCGTGGCCGGGCCGAGGTACGCGCAGTCGGGAAGGAAGCCGCGGTGGCAACAGCACCAGTCTGGAGTGTCGACCCCCGAACGGGAAAGTCACGTGAGCAGGTCGCGCACGAGGCCACGGCCGAAGAGGTGGACCTCGCGGTACGGGGCGCCCACGCCGCCGTCGCCGCGCTCGCCGACCGCACCACGCGCGCCGCGCTGCTGCGCAGGGCGGCCGACCTCCTCGACGGGGCGAGCGAGCACGTCATCGAGGCGGCGGACGCCGAGACCGCGCTCGGACCGGTCCGGCTCACCGGTGAACTCGCCCGTACGACCGCCCAGTTGCGAGCGTTCGCCGAGGTCGTGGACGAGGGCGCGTTCCTCGACGTGTACATCGACCACGCCGACGGCGAGCGCACCCCGCCGTGGCCGGACCTGCGTCGCTACAAGGTGCCGCTCGGTGTCGTCGCCGTCTACTCCGCGAGCAACTTCCCGCTCGCCTTCTCCGTGCCCGGCGGCGACACGGCGAGCGCGCTCGCGGCCGGCTGCCCGGTCGTCGTCAAGGCGCACCCCGACCACCCGGCCACCTCGGAACTGTGCGCCTCCCTGCTGCGCAGGGCGGCGGCCGAGGTCGGGCTCGACGAGAACGTGATCACACTTGTGCACGGCTTCGACGCGGGCGTCGGGCTGATCGGCCACCCGCTGGTGACCGCGGCCGGCTTCACCGGCTCGGTACGCGGCGGCCGTGCCCTCTTCGACGCGGCGGCCGCCCGGCCCACGCCCATCCCCTTCCACGGCGAGCTGGGCTCCCTCAACCCCGTCGTGATCACCGAGGCCGCCGCCGCCGAGCGCGCCGAGCAGATCGGCACCGGTCTCGCGGGCTCGATGGCCATGGGCGTCGGGCAGTTCTGCACCAAGCCCGGCTTCGTGCTCGCCCCGGCGGGGGAGCCCGGCGACCGGCTGCTCAAGACCCTGACGGCGGCCGTCAGCGAGACCGACCCCGGCGTGATGCTCGACCACCGGATGCGCGACGCCTTCGTCGCGGGCGTCGCCGAACGGGCCGCGCTCCCGGACGTCGACGCCCCGATCACCCCCGGCGCCGGCGGCGAACACACCGTCAGCGCGGGCTTCCTGACCCTGCCCGCCGCCCTGCTCGCGGCCGAGGGCCCGCACGACCTGCTGCTGGAGGAGTGCTTCGGCCCCGTCACGGTCGTCGCGCGCTACACCTCCGCCGACGAGATCACCTCGGTGCTCTCCCGCCTCCCCGGCAACCTCACCGCCACCCTTCAGATCTCCGAGGAGGAGGGCGCGGGCACCGTGCCCGGCGCCGCCGGACTGCTCGCCGCGCTCACCCCGCTGGCCGGCCGCGTCCTGGTCAACGGCTGGCCGACCGGTGTCGCCGTGGCCCCCGCCCAGCAGCACGGCGGCCCGTACCCGGCGACCACCTCCACCTCCACCTCGGTCGGCACCACGGCGATCGAACGCTGGCTGCGCCCCGTGTCGTACCAGTCCACGCCGGCCGCTCTGCTGCCGCCGGAGCTGCGCGACGACAACCCGCTGGACCTGCCGCGCCGGGTGGACGGCCGCAGGGAGAACTGACCGGGCCCGCGCGACGGCTCCGGTCGAGCGGTCGAACGGAGAGGTGGGGGGGGCGGCCGGGAACGGTCGCCCCCCCCACCTCTCCGTTCTTGTCCGTTCCCCCGGCCTCCCGGGCGGGTGGTGCCCATGTGGCGTTTCGGGCCGGGCGGTTGAAAGTAAAATCGGGCTAAGCTTAGGCTTACCTAAGAATGTGCGATCCGCCCCGGTGGGACGCCGTCCGTGCCGCCCAACGAAAACATGAAGGACCTTCCATGCCAGCTTGGTTCACTCGCGCGCGTCGCCGGACCGTCACCGTATCGGCCACCGCCACGGTCGCCGCTCTCACCCTCGTACTCGGTGGCTGCTCGTCGGACGGCTCGGAGTCCACCGGTTCGTCGTCGAAGGCGAAAAGCGCCGACGGCGCGTTCCCCGTCTCCATCAAGAGCGCGCTCGGAACGGCGGAGATCGACGAACAGCCCGAGCGCGTCGTCACCCTGGGCCAGGGCTCAGCCGAGACCGCCATCGCGCTCGGCCACACCCCGGTCGGTATCGAGAGCTACGAGTGGGGCAGCGACAAGACCGGCTACCTGCCGTGGATCCACGAGGCCGTGCAGAAGAACGGTGACAAGCTGCCCACCCAGTTCGCGGGCGGCGAGGACATCGACTTCGAGGCCATCACCGAGCTGGAACCCGATGTGATCCTCGCGCCCTGGTCCGGCATCACCCAGGAGCAGTACGACATCCTGTCGGACATCGCGCCGACCGTCGCCTACCCCAAGCTGGCGTGGAGCACGGACTGGGACGAGCAGATCGAGATCATAGCCAAGGCGCTCGGTGAGCCGGCCGAGGCGAAGACGCTCACCACGAAGATCGAGAAGCAGCTCGCCGACGCCGCCGCGACCCGGCCGAAGTACAAGGACGTCTCGTTCTCGTACATCTACACCTCCGGCCCCGGCACCCTCGGGGTGTTCCTGCCGGAGGAGCAGCGCGTGAAGATGGTCTCGTCGCTCGGCCTCACCCCCGACCCGGTGGTGAAGACGTTCAAGGAGACCGAGGGGACCGCCTCCGCGCTCATCGGCCTCGAAAACGCCGAGAAGCTCAAGGACAGCGACCTGGTCTTCACCTTCTACAGCGACGCCAAGACGAAGAAGGAGATCGAGGCGCAGAAGCTGTACGGAGCGATCCCCGCCGTCAAGCGCGGATCCGTGGTCGCCAGCAACGACAACTCCTTCGTCACCGCGTCGTCGATCATCAACCCGCTGACCGTACCGTGGGTCATCGACCGCTACCTGCCGCTGATCGACAAGGCCCTCACCACCCTCGACAAGTGACGGGTCGCACACGGCGATTGACTCGACTAGTAAGGCGTGTCGTAACCGGATGACCACCACCACACACGATCGGCCGAGCGGTGCCCGCGTCTCGCGCGCGGGGACCGCTCGGCTGGTGTACAGCCTGATCGCCGGGCTCGTCGTGCTCGTGCTCGCGATGCTCGCGAGCGTCATGTTCGGCAGCAGGACCACCTCGTTCGGCGACGTGGTGGACGCGCTGTCCGGCACGGCGGACCCGTATGTGACCACCGTCATCGAGAGCCGCTACCCGAGGACCGCGCTCGGGCTGCTCGCCGGGGTCTGTCTCGCCGTCGCGGGGACGCTCATGCAGGGCGTCACCCGCAACCCGCTGGCCGACCCCGGGCTGCTCGGGATCAACGCGGGCGCGGCGGCCGGCGTCGTCGCCGCCACCGCCTTCCTCGGCGCCTCCGGGACGACGGACACCATGTGGTGGGCGCTGCCCGGGGCGTTGCTCGCCGGGCTGCTCGTGCACGCCATCGGCTCGGCGGGCGCGAGCACGAGTCTGGTACGGCTCGTCCTCGCGGGTGCCGTGCTCTCCGCCGTGCTGATGGCGTTCATCCAGGCGGTGACCCTGAGCAGGCCGAATGTCTTCGACAGCTACCGGTACTGGGTCGTCGGCGCCCTCGGCGGCCGGGACTTCGACGTGTTCACCGCCGTCCTGCCGTTCGCCGCCGCCGGCCTGCTGCTCGCGCTGCTGCTCGGGCCCGGGCTCAACACGCTCGCGCTCGGCGACGAATCCGCCACCTCCCTCGGCGCCAACCCGGCCCTGCTGCGCGGTGGCGGCCTGATCGCGGCGACGCTGCTGAGCGCGGCGGCCACGGCGGCCGTCGGGCCCATCGCCTTCGTCGGCCTGGCGGTGCCGCACATCGTGAGGGCCCTGGTCGGCGTCGACTTCCGGGTCCAGATCGTGTTCTCCGCCGTCGTGGGACCGGCGCTGCTGCTGCTCGCCGACGTGGTGGGCCGGGTCGTGCTGCGCCCGCAGGAACTGATGGTCGGGGTGGTGACGGCGTTCATCGGGGCACCCGCGCTGCTCTTCGCCGTACGCAGGATGAGGGGGAACGCATGACGCCGCGCACACCGTCCGGCACGACGACGGAACGACCGGGCGGCACCGGACCGGCCGCCGGGGCCCGGGGCGGCAAGGGCGCCGGGGGGAGCACCGGCCCCGGCGGGACCCGAACGGCCGCCCCGCGCGGCTTCCTCACCCTCGGGGGCGCGGTCGCGCTGCCCGTGCGGCGGATCTCCGTCGTGATCGCGCTCGTCACCGTGGTGCTGCTCCTCGCGGCCGCGACCGCCACGCTCACCCTCGGCCGGCTCGGCGTCTCCCTCGCCGACCTCCCCGGCGCCCTGACGGGCGGCGCGCGCGGCAAGGACGCCTTCGTGCTGGAACGCCTGCGCGGCCCCCGCCTGGTCGTCGGCATCGGCACCGGCGCCGCGTTCGGGCTCTCCGGCGCGCTGTTCCAGTCGGTCACCCGCAACCCGCTCGGCAGCCCCGACGTGATCGGTCTCGGGGCCGGCGCCGGGGCGGGCGCCGCCATCGTCGCGCTGCTGCTGCCCGGCACCGTCCCGGTGTGGACGGGCGCGCTCGCCGGAGCCGCGCTCGCCATGGCGCTGGTGTACGTCTCGACGGGCAGCGGCTTCCGCAACCCCGGCCGGCTGGTGGTCGCCGGTATCGGCGTCGCCGCCATCGCCACGGCGGTCATCCAGTACGTCGTCTACGCCGTGGAGCGCGACAAGGCCGCCGTCCTCACCGCCTACGTCAACGGCAGCCTGGCGGCCCGCTCCTGGGACCACGCCACCACCATCTGGCTCGTCCTGCTGGTGGCGGCCCCGCTCACCGCCCTCATCGCGCGCCGGCTCTCCATCGGCGAGATGGGCGACGAGATCGCGGGCGGCCTCGGAGCCGAACCGCGCACCACGAAGACCCTCGCCGTACTGCTCTCCATCGTGCTCTCGGCGGGCGCCGTCAGCGTCGCGGGCCCCATCTCCTTCGTCGCCCTGACCGCGCCGCAGATCGCCAAGCGCCTCACCCGGGGCTCGGGCCCGCATCTGCTGCTCTCCGCCCTGATCGGCGCGTTGCTGCTGGTCCTCGCCGATCTCTGCGCGCAGCAGCTCCCCCTGTTCGAGAACCTGCCCGTCGGCATCTACACCATGGCCATCGGCGGGGTCTATCTCGGCTATCTGCTGCTCCGCGAGTGGCGCAAGGGAGTCCTGTGACCCCCAGAGGCACCGGTCGTATCAGCACATGAAGCGGGGGTAGTGGATGACTCCTTTCAGGTGACAGGAGGCCGGGACGGACGCCGGTGACGCTCCGCGTCGTGCAGCCTGATCCTCCTTCCGACCCCAGGAGTCATCGCACATGCGCACGCGCACCGCTCTGGTCGCCGCTCTCGGCGCCCTCACCCTGCTCGCCTCCGCCGCCGGGCCCGCCTCCGCCGCCGAGGGGGAATTCGGTTACGTCTACACGGGCCCCGACGGCCGGCCGCACGACGCGGCGCTGGTGGACGCCGCGAGCTGGATCTGCCTCACCATCCCCGGCGCGGCCGGCGAATATCTCCCGCCCGCCCACTCGCCCCGCAACCGCACCGACTCCCGGGCCACCCTCTTCACCGGTCCGGACTGCGACGGCGAGCGCTACACCCTGGCGCCCGGTGGCTCCGCGACCAGCCGGCTCAAGCTGCGCTCCGTCCTGTTCACCCCGGCCTTCGAACGGCCGTAGGACCGCCCGGCCGCTGTTTCAAGCGCCGTCCCCCACGGAAATCATGCGTCGCCGGGCCGCGAGGAAGGCCCGGCGACCGCACCGTACGACGCCGATCAGGAGACGGACCATGGACTACGAAATGCGCGCGGAATACGCGGACGGCCACCAGCCCCGCGACGCCGAGCCCCGGTTCGAGGTGTGGCACATGGTCCGGGCCGACGGGGTGACCGGTCTGTGCGGGCGGGACCTGGACCCGGACGCGGTCACACAGCCGGCCGACGCGTGGGGCACGGAGGCGGGCCGCCCGCTCTGCCACGCGTGCGGCGCGCTCTACATCCACCAGGTGCGCTGAAGGGCCCCGCGGAAGCGGAACAGGACACGGTCGGAACCGGCCCGGCGTGTCGCGAGAGTCCCGCCCAGGACCGCCGTCCCCGCCCGGTCCGGGGGAGGCCGGCGGCCCGCCACCGGCCGTGCCGGAGTGGAGCGCGGGGAATACGCGCAGGCCGGGGGCCATGTGTAAGCATCTCTTGGGGGCTCCCTTCAGCGATGCGTGATTGACCGGGTGGACCGGGGGTTCCAGGGTGGAGCCATGGAACCCCTGGGAGGCGCCGAGTTCGCGCCCGATTCGACGTATCTGAACACCTCCAGCTGCGGTCTGCTGCCGCGCCGGGCCGTCGCCGCCGTTCAGGCCCTCGCCGAGGCGAACGCGACCGGGCGGCGCGGCGACGGCGCCGGGAGCTTCGAGTCGCTGGCCGCCGCGCGGGCCTCGTTCGCCCGGCTGGCGGGGGTGGAGGCGGAGCGGGTCGCCCTGGGCAGCGCCGTCGCCGTCCATGTCGGGCTGATCGCCGCCTCGCTGAAGCCGGGAGCCGAAGTGCTGCTGCCCGAGGGGGAGTTCAGCTCCGTCGTCGCCCCGTTCGCGGTACGGGGCGATCTCAGGCCCCGGTACGTGCCCCTGGAGCGGCTGGCCGACGAGGTGCGGCCGGGGACCGCGCTGGTCGCCTTCTCCGCCGTCCAGTCGGCGGACGGCAGGCTGGCGGACCTGCCGGCGCTGCGGGAGGCCGCCGCAGCGCACGGGGCCCGTACGCTGCTGGACGCCAGCCAGTCGGCGGGCTGGCTGCCGCTGGACGCGGGGGCGTACGACTACACGGTCACCGGCGCGTTCAAATATCTGCTCTGCCCGCGCGGCACGTCCTTCCTCACCGTCTCCGAGGAGGCC
The DNA here is from genome assembly GCF_042900885.1 of Streptomyces sp. NPDC012835. NCBI lineage: Bacteria > Bacillati > Actinomycetota > Actinomycetes > Kitasatosporales > Streptomycetaceae > Streptomyces > Streptomyces sp. NPDC012835. The sequence goes on along the minus strand of NZ_JBIBBW010000002.1, from coordinate 78,196 downwards.
CAGGAGTCGCTGACCCCGATCCACGCGGGGTGGCTCAACGGCGAGGCGCTCTGGGGCAGCAACTACGGGCCGGTCTCCCCGCTGAGCCCGACCGCGAGCCGCTACGACGAGGCGACCTCGTTCCTCTCGTACCACGGGGCCGAACAGTCCCTGGCGCTCCTGGAGGAGATCGGTGTCGAGCCGGTCCACACCCATGTCACGGCCCTCGCCGAGCGCTTCCGGGCCGGGCTCCGCTCCCTGGGGCAGGAGCCCGTCCCGGTCTCCGGCGGGTCCGCGATCGTCTCCGTACCGGGGCTGGAGCACCGCCATCCGGATCTCCGGCGGGCCGAGGTGTACGTCTCGCTGCGCGCGGGCTACGTGCGCGCCTCGTTCCACCTCTACAACACCGTCGCGGACGTGGACCGGGCGCTGGACGTGCTGGCGGGGTGAGGCGACGGGGGAGCGGACCTCCACCGGCCCGCTCCCGCCGCCGCTGTCCCCGCCCGCTCCCGGCTGCCCGCTCCCGCCTGTCCGTGTCCGCCGGTCCGTGTCCGCCGGTCCGTCAGAGGAACCTGCTCAGGAACGCCCGGGTGCGCGGGTTCGACGGGTGGTCCAGGACCTCATCGGGGGTGCCGTTCTCCAGGATCCGGCCGCCGTCCATGAAGACCACCCGGTCCGCGACCTCCCGCGCGAAGCCGACCTCGTGCGTCACCACGAGCATGGTGAGCCCGTCCCGCGCGAGGTCCCGCATCGTGGCCAGGACCTCCCCGACCAGCTCCGGGTCGAGCGCGCTGGTCGGCTCGTCGAAGAGCATCAGCTCGGGGCGCATCGCCAGGGCCCGCGCGATGGCGACGCGCTGCTGCTGGCCGCCGGAGAGCCGGCGGGGATAGTCGCCCGCCTTGTCGGAGAGGCCGACCCGCTCCAGCAGTTCCAGCGCCGTCGCACGTGCCTCGGCCTTCGGTGTGCGCAGCACACCGACCGGCGCCTCCATGATGTTGCCGAGGACCGTCAGATGCGGGAACAGGTTGAAGTGCTGGAACACCATGCCGATGTCACGGCGCTGCCGCGTCACCTCGCGGGGGCGCAGATGGTGCACGCGGTTGCCCGAGCGGCGGTGGCCGATGAGCTTGCCGCCGACGTGGATGGAGCCCGCGTCGATCTGTTCGAGGTGGTTGACGCAGCGCAGGAAGGTGGACTTGCCCGAGCCGGACGGGCCCAGCAGCACCACCACCTCGCCCGCGCGCACGTCGAGGTCGATCCCGCGCAGGACCTCCAGCTGCCCGAAGCTCTTGTGGACGTTCCGGGCCACGACGAGGGGCGGGCCACCGGCCGGGGTCCCCTCGGGGGCGGTCGTGGGACCGGCCGAGGGGGCTGTCGCCGTAGTGCGCTCGGTCATCGGGTCTCCTCCTGCTCCTGCGGCTGTGCCCCCGCTACGGTCGACGCCGCCGGCACCGGGCGCGCCGGCCGGCCGTGCCGCCGGAAGAACGCGAAGTCCCAGAAGCTCTGCGGGGTGTTCCGGGTCGAGCCACGGGCGTAGTACCGCTCGATGAACGACTGGCCGACGTAGAGCACGGACGTCATGACCAGGTACCAGAGGCAGGCCACCAGCAGCAGCGGGATGGTCTCGAAGGTGCGGTTGTAGATCGACTGCACGGTGTAGAGCAGATCGGCCAGGGCGATGACGCTCACCAGCGAGGTGGCCTTCATCATGTTGATGACCTGGCTGCCGGTCGGCGGCACGATGAACCGCATGGCCTGCGGCAGGATCACCCGCCGCAGCACCCGCGCCCGGCCCATGCCGAGCGCGGCGGCCGCCTCCGACTGGCCCTGGTCCACGCCGAGCAGCCCGCCGCGCACGATCTCCGCCATGTACGCGGCCTCGTTCAGCCCCAGGCCGAGGATGGCCGCGAACAGCGGGGTGATCAGGGAGTTGGTCTGCCCGCTGACGAACTCGGGGCCGAACGGAATCCCCAGGGAGATCCGGGGCAGCAGCGCCGACAGGTTGTACCAGAAGACGAGCTGCACCAGCACCGGGATACCGCGGAAGAACCAGACGTACGCCCCGCAGACCCCACTGAGCACCCGGTTGTCCGACATCCGGCCGACCGCGACCAGCACGCCGCCGACGATGCCGATGAGCATGGCCACGATGGTCAGTTCGATGGTCGTGGCGATGCCCTGGCCGATGACCTGGGCGCCGAAGTACGAACCGACCGTGTCCCATTCGAAGTTGGGGTTGGTCACCAGGAAGTGGACGAGCTGGGCGGCCAGCACGGCGAGGACAGCGACCGAGAGCCAGCGCAGCGGGTGGCGGACCCGGGCGGCGCCGGCCACGTCCACGGCCGGGACCGTAGCGGACCGTTCGCCGGCCGCCGGACCGCCCTTCCGGGCGTCCTTCTCCGCGGTGACGGGGGTGGGGGAGTGTGCGGTGGCCACGGGTGGCTCACCTCCTCACGGATGCGAGACGGATGGGGGACGGGAGGGTCAGGCGGCGCCGCCGAGGTTGACCCCCGGCTTGTCCAGCTCGTTATCGGACAGGCCCCACTTCTGCATGACGCGGCCGTACGTGCCGTTGTCCACCAGCTTCCGGATGCCCTTGAGCAGCACCTCGCGCAGCGGCGAGTCCTTGGCGACGACGGCGCCCTGGTACAGGTCGTCGAAGCCGTTCGACCGGCCGGTGCCGGTCAGCTCCAGGTCGCCCTTGGACTGCGAGACGAAGTAGGTGAGCGGCGCCTGCGAGGAGAAGAACGCGTCGGCGCGGCCGGAGCGCACGGCCAGGATGGAGCCGGGCTGGTCCTTGTAGGACTGGATCTTGACGGCGGCCTCGCCGTCCTTGACGCACTTCGTGGACTGCGCCTTGATCACGCCCTCCGCCGAACCGCCGCCCATGACGGCGATCCGCTGCCCGCAGGTGCTGTCCAGGTCCTCGATGGCGTGCGGATTGCCCTTGGGCACGGCGAAGACGACGAACTCCTTCACCCAGTCCACGAAGTCGTTGGAACCCTGCCGGTCCTTGAAGTCGCCGACCGGGCCGATCGCCATGTCGTAGCGGCCCGCCTTGATCCCGGTCAGCTCGCTGGGCAGACCGTCCGCCGTGACGTGCTCGATCGTGACGCCGAGGAGCTGTCCCAGCGCGACGGAGAGGTCGGCGGAGGCGCCGGTGAGGCTGTGCCCGTCCGAACCGGCGATCTCGTAGGGCGGGAAGGAACCGCCGTTGACCGAGATCAGCTTGCCCGACGTGCGGTTCTTCTCCGGCAGCAGGGCGTGCAGCGCCTTGTCCTCGGTCAGCTTCGTCCCGGCCGCCGCCGCGCCCGCCGAGCTGTCGCCGGTGGCGCCCTCGGCCTGGGGCGGGTTCGACCCGCAGCCGGCCAGGGCGAGGGAACAGGACAGCGCCGTGGCGACCGCCAGGGCCGCGCTCTTGGAGAATCTCATCTGTCGCATCAGTGGGCTCCGAGTGGGATGACGGTGGGGTCGACGGAGAACCGCCGGTTGGCGAGGACGGGCAGGGTCCTGCGGGCCGCCTCGGTCACGCCGGGATCGGCGTCCGTCCAGGTCAGACCGGGCGCGGCGGCGAGGCGGACGCGGACGGTACCCAGCGGGTCCACGATGAGGCTGTTGCCGATGTTGCGCGGGCCGCACTCACCGCTCGCCGCGACCCAGCAGGTGTTCTCCAGCGCGCGCGCCGCGATCATGATCTCCCAGTGCCGCTCCTTGGCCGGGCCGCGCACCCAGGCGGCGGGCAGCGCGAGCACCTCGGCGCCGGCGTCCACGAGCAGCCGCGCCAGCTCGGGGAAGCGGATGTCGTAGCAGGTCATCAGGCCGACCTTGGTGCCCGCCACTTCGACGATCACGGGCGGCTCGTCCGCCGGGCGGACGTTCGCCGACTCCTGGTCGCCGAAGGCGTCGTAGAGATGGAGCTTGCGATAGCGGGTGACCAGCTTCCCGTCCCGCAGCGCCACCAGGGTGTTGAACACCCGCCCGTCGTCGGACGGTTCGTGGATGCCGACGACGACGGTGGTGCGCAGCCCCTCGGTGGCGGCCCGCAGCGCGGTGACGAACGGCCCGTTCAGCGGCTGGGCGACCTCCCTGATGCGGTGGCGGTCCTCGGTGAAGCGGGCCAGGACGCCTTCGGGGAGGACGAGCAGATCCGCCCCGCCCCGCTCCGCCTCGGCGGTGAGGTCCAGGCAGGCGGCGAGGTTGTCCTTCCAGTCGGGGGTGGCGGCGAACTGTCCGACGGCAATGCGCATGGTGTGGGCTCCGGGTGCGATCAGTTGGCGGGTACGGCGGCGGGGCCGGCCGGGACGGTGGCGACGGGTCCGGTCGCGGCGGCCGGGTCCGAGGACGCGGCGTCGCGGCCCGGCGCGGTGTCCGGTATCCGTACCGTCGCGAGGCCGGGGTCCGGGAAGACCACCCCCGGGTCGATCGGCTCGGGCCAGATGCCCTGCGCGGACAGCTCGGCGCAGAAGGCCCGGACCATCGCGGCGTTGGGCTCGGACCCGTACGGCATCCAGTCGCCGTCGAAGGTCCGTGCCGCGTCGGTCAGTTCGTGCAGCACCCACGGGGTGGTGTCGGCGAGCAGCCGGCGGCGGGCGACCCAGCGGCGCTTGGACCGCTCCAGCGCCGTGAGCAGCGCGGCGGGCAGAGCGGGGTGCGCCTCGACGGTCTCCCGCTTCAGGGTGACGAGATGGATTCCCGGGACGAACCCGGTGGACTCCCAGTAGGCGCGCTCGGCGGCCCGGTGGTCGTCGAGGAGGTGGCGGAAACGGCTGTTGCGGCTGAACAGCTCCTGGGGCATGAACGGGGTGAGGATCGCGTCCAGCCGCTGCGCGGCCAGCTCCTCCTCCAGCGATTCGCCCTCGGCCATGGCCGAGACGTTCGGCGGGAGCGGCCTGCTGCCCAGCCGGTCCTTGCCCGACTCCCCGGCCGTCAGCGGCCCCACCCGCCACTCGATCCCGGTGAGGTCCACGCCCTCGGCGCGCAGCAGGGCGCGGGTCCAGGTGTTCCCCGAGTCCGGCCAGCCGGAGAGCCCGATCCGGGCCCCGGCGAGCTGGTCGAAGGAGCGCAGCGGGCTGTCGGCGCGGACCAGGACACACCGGTGCCGGAAGCCGCGCATGATGAACGCGGGCAGGCCGACCAGCCGGTCGTCACCGGCCGCGCGGGCCTGGACGTAGCGGCTGAAAGAGGTCTCGCCGCCGTCCAGTCCCGGTTCCGCGAGTACGTCGGGAGTCACGCCCCGCGAGTCGACGCGGACCGTGAAGCCCTCCACGTCCACCAGGCCGGAGGCCAGCGGTACGAGATGGTCCCAATCGCGAAGGCCCAGATGGATCACGGGAGTTGACACAGCAGACACTCCTAGCATTCCGTACAGTCATCGCACTTCGTATATAAACCGCATTCGGCCGTGCGATGGCTGGAACACTATTGTTCAGCGATAGGCCAAACAAGAGTTGGTTTGTTTCCGAACATAAATTTTCCATGCCGTAACCTACGGAACGCGGGTCCGGATCCGGCCCGCGCGAGGGCCGGAAGGGGACCCGGCGGGCAGCCGGGCGAGGGGCGGGGCGATGCAGGAGAACGCGACGGGCAAGGACTGGGCGGCCGGACCGCAGGGCGCGGCGCGGCTGGCCGGACGCATCCCCGACCCCAGCGCGCGCGGGGTCGCCGCCGCCATGACCGACCTCATCCGCTCCGGGGAGCTGGCGCCCGGCAGCGGCCTGCCGACCGTGCGCGGACTCGCCGTCGAACTGGGGGTCAGCCCCGGCACGGTGGCGGACGCCTGGTCGGTGCTGCGCAGACACCGCATGATCACCACCCTCGGGCGGCGCGGCAGCGTCGTCAGCGGCCCGCCGAGCGTCCCGCACCCGGCCCGCTTCGAACGCGTCGGCGACCTCGGCTCCCATCTCACCCTGGACCTCGCGGTCGCCGCCCCTGACCCCGCGCTGCTGCCGCCGCTGGCGGACGCGCTGCTGGCCGGCGCCCGTACACCACGGCTCAACGACTACTCGCGTACGGCCATCACCGACGCCCTGCTGGACGCCGTACGGGACACCTGGCCGTTCCCTGCCGAGGCGTGGACGGCGGTGGGCGGCGGGTACGAGGGCGTCCAGCTGCTCTGCCAGGCGCTGATCGTGCCGGGGGACCGGGTCGCCGTGGAGGACCCGACCGCCGCCCGGCTGCTGGACATCCTGGAGGCGCTCGACGCGCAGATCGTGCCGGTCGCCTGTGACGCCGAAGGCCCGCTCCCCGACTCCCTCGCCCGCGCGCTGGAGCAGCGGCCCGCGCTCTTCCTGCACCAGTCACGGGCACAGGCGCCGTGCGGCTGGACGGTCGGCGAGGGCCGCGCCGCCGCGCTGGCGGCGGTCCTGGAGACCGCCCCGAACGTGGTGGTCCTGGAGGACGACGGTATCGGCCCGCTCGCCCAGGACCCGGTCGCGAGCATCGGCGGGCACCTGCCCGGACGGACGGTCCTGGTCCGCTCGTACTCCAAGGCGTACGGACCCGATCTGCGCATCGGAGTCGTGGGCGGCCCCCGCGAGATCGTCGAACGGGCCCGGGTGCTGCGCACCTTCGGTACGGGGTGGACCAGCCGGATCCTCCAGGACGCGCTGGCCCATCTGCTCACCGACGAGGGCGCGGTCCGTACCGTGCGGACCGCCGCCCACCGCTACGGCGAGCGCCGGAGCGGCCTCGCCGAGCGGCTCGCGCGCCGGGGCGTGCCCACCGGGAACCGGGACGGGCTGATGCTCTGGGTGCCGGTGGCGGACGAGGCGTCCGCGCTGGTCACGCTGGCGGCCAGGGGCGTCACGGTGTCACCGGGCAGCCGCTTCTGCGTCGCGTACTCCCGCCCCCATGTGCGGATCGCGACCAGCAGACTGACGGACGACGCGCACGCGCTCGACGAGACGGCCACCCTGATCGCCCTCGCGGCCACGGCGTCGGCGGACCGGCTGCACTGACACCGGCCGCGCGGGTACGGGACCGGCGGGTACGGATGGGCGGCGGGTACGGATGGGCGGGTACGGATGGGCCGCATCCGCCGGAGCATCCGGGGCACGGTCGAGGCGAGGGCTCCGGGTCCGTCGACCTGACCGGACACGCGGGCGCGGGGCCGGTCAAGACGACCGGCCCCGCGCCACCGCGTACCCACCTCCGGCGTCAGCGCACCGGTGTGAAGTCCCGCGCCCCGATGAACTCCGGCCGGGGGACCGGCGCCGCGAACGGCTCGACCGCCGTGTTCTCCACGCTGTTGAAGACGATGAAGACATTGCTGCGCGGGTAGGGCGTGATGTTGTCGCCCGAGCCGTGCATGCAGTTGCAGTCGAACCACGTCGCCGAACCGGCCTTGCCCGTGAAGAGCTTGATGCCGTGCTGACCGGCGAGCGCGGTCAGCGCCTCGTCCGACGGCGTACCGGCGTCCTGCATCTGGAGCGACTTCTTGTAGTTGTCGCGCGGTGTCTCGCCCGCGCAGCCGAGGAACGACTTGTGCGACCCCGGCATGATCATCAGGCCGCCGTTGGTGTCATAGTTCTCGGTCAGCGCGATGGAGACGGAGACCGCCCGCATGTTCGGCAGACCGTCCTCGGCGTGCCAGGTCTCGAAGTCCGAGTGCCAGTAGAACCCCGAGGCCCCGAAACCGGGCTTGACGTTGATCCGCGTCTGGTGGACGTAGACGTCCGACCCGAGGATCTGGCGGGCGCGGCCCACCACCCGCTCGTCGCGCACGAGGCCGGCGAAGACCTCGCTCAGCCGGTGGATCTCGAAGACCGACCGCACATCCCCGGACGACGGCTCGATGATGGAGCGCTCGTCCGCCCGTACCGCCGGGTCGTTGATCAGCCGCTCCAGCTCGGCGCCGTAGAGCGCGACCTCGTCGGGGCCGATCAGCTGGTCGATGGCGAGGAAACCGTCCCGCTCGAACGAGCCGAGGTCCACCGGGTCGATGGGGCCCGGCGCGTCGGGCGCGGACCACACGACGGGGTCCTGGCGCGGGGTGGTCACCTCGCCGACTCCCCGGGTCGGGTACAGGTCGGTGCGTACGGGGGTGGTGGTCATGGTCAGCCCTCCTCGGTCAGCAGCGGGTAGACGCCGTTCTCGTCGTGGTCCTCCCGCCCGGTCACCGGCGGGTTGAAGACGCACACGCAGCGGAAATCGGTCTTCGGGCGGAGCGTGTGGTGCTCGTGCCCGTTCAGCAGATACATCGTGCCGGGTTCGATCCAGTGGGTCTCGCCGGTCTCGTCGTCGGTCAGCTCGGCCTCGCCCTCGACGCAGAGCACGGCCTCGATGTGGTTGGCGTACCACATCGACGTCTCCGTGCCCGCGTACAGGATCGTCTCGTGCAGGGAGAAGCCGACCTTCTCCTTGGCGAGCACGATGCGCTTGCTCTCCCAGGTGCCCGACGCCGACTTCACATGGCGGTCGGTGTTCTCGATGTCCTTGAACGATCGGACGATCACAGTGGGTCGACCCTTTCTCTCGTGCTTCTCTCGTGCGCTTCGGTGCGCTTCTTCTCTTTCGCGTGCTGCCCCTCGACCCTTCGCCCCTGGCCCTGCCGGCTCGCGCCGGCGTGGCTCAGGCGGTGGCGGTGTCGCGCACCGCGCGGGCCACCGTGCGCAGACCCTCGTCCAGCTCGTCGGCGGTGATGGTCAGCGGCGGCAGCAGCTTGACGACCTCGCTCTGCGGGCCCGAGGTCTCCAGCAGCAGACCCAGCTCGAAGGCGCGGGCGCAGACGGCGGAGGCCCGCTTCTTGTCGGCGAACTCCAGCCCCCAGACCAGGCCGCGGCCGCGGAACGTGGGGACGTCACCGGTGGCCTCCGCGCTGATCGACAGGAGCGCCCGCTCGACCTGCTCGCCCCGGGCGATGGTCTGCTTCTCCATCTGGCCGTCGGCCCAGTACGTGTTGAGCGCGGCGGCGGCGGTGACGAAGGCCGGGTTGTTGCCCCGGAAGGTGCCGTTGTGCTCGCCCGGCTCCCAGATGTCGAGTTCCGGGTTGAAGAGGCAGAGGGACATAGGGAGCCCGTACCCGCTGATCGACTTCGAAAGCGTCACGATGTCCGGTGTGATGCCCGCCTCCTCGAAGGAGAAGAAGGCACCGGTACGGCCGCACCCCATCTGGATGTCGTCCACGATCAGCAGCATGTCCTGGCGGTGACACAGGTCGGCGAGCGCGCGCAGCCAGTCGGGATGGGCGACATTGATGCCGCCCTCGCCCTGGATGGTCTCGACGATCACGGCGGCGGGCTTGTTGAGCCCGGACCCCTGGTCCTCCAGCAGCCGCTCGAACCAGAGGAAGTCCGGCGTCTGGCCGTCCAGGTAGTTGTCGAACGGCATCGGGGTGCCGTGCACCAGCGGGATACCTGCTCCGGCGCGCTTGAACGCGTTGCCGGTGACGGCGAGCGAGCCCAGCGACATGCCGTGGAAGGCGTTGGTGAACGAGACGATCGACTCGCGGCCCTTGACCTTGCGGGCCAGCTTCAGCGCGGACTCGACCGCGTTGGTGCCGGTCGGGCCGGGGAACATCACCTTGTACGGCAGGTCGCGCGGTCGCAGCACCACGTTCTGGAAGGACTCCAGGAAGGCGCGTTTCGCGGTCGTGGCCATGTCCAGGCCGTGGGTGATGCCGTCACGCTCGATGTAGTCGATCAGCGCGCGTTTCAGGACCGGGTTGTTGTGGCCGTAGTTGAGTGAGCCGGCGCCGGCGAAGAAGTCCAGATAGCTGTGGCCGTCCTCGTCGGTGAGCCGGGCGCCCTGCGCGCGGTCGAACACGGCGGGCCAGCCGCGGCAGTAGCTGCGGACCTCGGACTCAAGGGTTTCGAAGACGCTCAGTGCGGGCGGGGTGATGGTCACGGGAATCTCCAGCCATGGGGTGTGGGAGAAGTGCGGGGAAGCGCTCGGACGACCGGGACACGGACCGGCCCGAGGTGGAGCGGACGCGTGTCGACCGGAGCGTGCGCCCATCGGGGTGGGCGGGCACACGTCGGCCCGGGGGCGGGGGCCTGCGGCCCACGACCCCGGGACGGCCCTGTCAGGGCGAGAGCGGTCCGATGCGGTACAGCACCTCCGGCTGGTGCACCCCGTCGGGGAACAGCCCGCCGTCGAAGAGGACCTCGCGCTCCAGCCGCGCGCCGTGGCGCGCCGCGTACGCGGTGAACAGCCGGTCCGAGGCGGTGTTGTCGGGGGTCACGGTCGTCTCGACGGCGGTGACTCCCAGCTCGTCGGTGACCCGGGCGGTCAGCTCGTCCAGCAGCGTGCCGGCGAGCCCCTTCCCGCGCTGGGCGCTGTCGACGGCCACCTGCCAGACGACGAGGGCCTCGGGACGCTCGGGCCGGACGTACCCCGTGACGAACGCGATCGGCGCTCCGCCGTCGTCGCGGGCGACGAGGGAGGTGGCGGCGAAGTCACGGCACCAGAGCAAATAGCTGTACGAGGAGTTGAGGTCCAGGACCTCGGAGTCGCGGGCGATGCGCCAGATCGCGGCTCCGTCCTCCACTCGCGGGGTGTCGATCGTGCGGTGTCGGTTGAATTCGCTTCGGGCGCCTGCAAGGTCTGCTTGTGCGGCGGTCATACGCATTGAATTTACCGAGCAAATTCAAAACATGCATCTTCTGGAGGGGTTGGGTGAGAAGCGGCTCTGTGTTATCACGCGGGCGCGGGCACCGCTGTCGCCCTGACCAAAACTGGGGTACTATACGCCGAAATAAGGGGCAAAGCGGGCGTGATCGTGGGCTCGGTCACATATCCGTAACGCTCGTGAGGCCGCGCTGAAATCGAGGCGTTTAGCTCCGGGAGAAGCGGGCAGACGAATACGGGAAGCTACTTGCGATAAGTAGCTTCCCGTATTCGTGAATTGATTATCGGGTGGGTCCCATTTAATTTTCCGGATGCCTGCTCCGAGGGATGCTCACTTCCACGCTTCGCCGACCGCGCGCGCGGCGCCGTCCAGGTCCACCGGGGCGCCCGCGGCGCCGAGTGCCGCGCCCAGCGCCGCCAGCGAGGACCGCACCGTCTCGCGGGTCGCGTGCGGGCCGTAGTGGTTGACCCGGACCATCCCGCCGGCCGCCGCCGCGCCGCCGACCCCGATCAGCGGCAGGGCCGGCTCGGCCGCCAGCGCCTTCGCCACCAGCTCGGCCGCGTCCACCCCGGCGGGGGTACGGAGCGTCGTGGCCACCGGAGCGGCGTCCGCCGCCTCGTGGACGAACGGCTCCAGGCCGCCCCCCAGCGCCAGCGCTCCCGCGCGGGTGGCGGCGGCTGCCGAGGCGTGCCGGGCCGTCACCGCGTCGAGACCGGCCGACTCGACGCGCTCCAGGCACGCGTCGAGCGCCAGCATCTCCAGCTGGGCCGGTGCGTGCGGCAGCGCCGTGCGGCCCGCGTCGATCCAGCGTTCCTTCCAGTCGAGCAGCGAGAGGTAGGAGCGCCGGGGCGCCCCCGGATTGTCCGCGAACCGCTCCCAGGCGCGCGGGCTCACCGAGACCGCCGAGACCCCGGCCGGCCCGCCCATCGCCTTCTGCGCGCCGATGACGCACAGGTCGACGCCCCAGGCGTCCGGCAGCAGCGGTTCGGCGGCCACCGAGGCGACGGCGTCCAGCATGAACAGGGCGCCGTGGGCCCGTACCACCTCGCCGATCTCGGCGACCGGGTTGGTGTTGCCGGTGGCCGCCTCGGCGTGCACGAGCGAGACGAAGTCGATCTCGGGGTGGGCGGCGAGGGCGCGCTCGACCTGGGCGGCGGTCACGGCCGTGTGGAAGGGCACCTCCAGGTCGACGACCGTCGCGCCGCAGTCCCTGAGCCAGTTGCCGAAGGTCTGTCCGTAGGGGCCCGTGACCACGTTCAGCGCGGTCGAGCCGGGCCGCGCGCCGCCGCGCACGCATCCCTCCAGCGGCAGCAGGGCCTCGCCCTGCATGATCACGACATCGTTCCCGGTGGCCAGGAGCGCGGCGACGCGGCGCTCGATCGCGGCGAAGCGCGCGGCGGTCAACGGGGGCAGATCCAGCAGGGGATGGGTCACGGCGGGGCTCTCTTCGGGAACGACGGAGGTGGGGCGGGGGAGGGGAATCCCTCCCGGTCGAGGGTACCCACGGGCTCGTACAGTGCTGCTCATGACTGATCACACAGTGCTGCGGGTGAGGGGCCGGGTCCTGGTCGGGCCCGAGGAGGTCAGGGACGAGCTGTGGGTCGTGGGCGGCCGGATCAGCTACGAACGCCCCCCGGGCGCCCGTGACGTGCTCACGGTCGAGGGCTGGGCGCTGCCCGGGCTGGTCGACGCCCACTGCCATGTCGGACTGGACCGGCACGGCGCCGTCGACGCGGAGACCAGCGAGCGGCAGGCGCTCACCGAGCGCGCCGCGGGCGCCCTGCTGCTCAGGGACGCGGGTTCGCCCGCCGACACCCGCTGGACCGACGCGCGCCCGGACCTCCCGAAGATCATCAGGGCGGGCCGCCACATCGCCCGCACCCGCCGCTACATCCGCAACTACGCCCACGAGATCGAGCCCGGGGAGCTGGTCGCGTACGTGGCGCGGGAGGCGCGGCGCGGCGACGGCTGGGTCAAGCTCGTCGGCGACTGGATCGACCGGGACGCGGGCGACCTGACCGCCTGCTGGCCCCGCGCCGAGGTCGAGGCGGCCATCGCCGAGGCGCACCGGCTCGGCGCGCGGGTCACCGCGCACTGCTTCGCGGAGGCCGCGCTGCGCGATCTGGTGGAGGCGGGGATCGACTGCGTCGAGCACGCCACCGGGCTCACCGAGGACACCATCCCGCTCTTCGCCGAACGCGGCGTGGCGATCGTCCCGACGCTCGTCAACATCGCGACCTTCCCGCAGCTCGCGGTGGGCGGCCAGGAGCGCTATCCACGCTGGTCCGCTCATATGAACCGGTTGTACGAACGTCGGTACGACACGGTGCGCGCGGCGTACGACGCGGGCGTCCCGGTCTTCGTCGGCACGGACGCGGGCGGCGGCCTGGCCCACGGTCTGGTGGCGGCGGAGGTCGAGGAGCTGACGAAGGCCGGCATCCCGCCGCTGGAAGCGCTCTCCGCCACTGCCTGGGGAGCCAGGAGCTGGCTGGGACGTCCGGCGCTGGAGGAGGGGGCCCCGGGAGACCTGGTCGTCTACGCCGAGGACCCCCGGGCGGACGTGCGGGCCCTGGCGGCGCCGCGCCGGATCGTGCTGAACGGGCGGGTGGTCGGCTGAATGTCCGTGCCGGTCCGGCGGGTGCCCCTCTGCGTACCCGAGGATCGCGACGAACCCCGTCCGCCCTCGTGCCGGTCCAGCGCTCACCGAACGCGGTGACCGCGTAGTTCGGCAGGTGGAGCGGCGGGGCACGGGGGGCGTACACATCGAGGGCATCGCCGTGCCCGAGTTGGGCGGCGGCGAGCCGGGCGGTGTTGATGGCCCGGTCGCGCCGCATCTGGGGGCGGAGCAGTGTCAGGCTCCGGTGGGCATGCGTTTCGGCTTGTTCGAAGTTTCCGAGGCGAAAGTGCGCGGCGAGAGCGAGCGTTTCGAATTCTGCTCCTGTGTGAACCGCGGCCATCCACATCGGCCGAGCGAGATCCGGATCGGCGCGTTCGAGTGCGTCCTGAGCGCAGCCGAGGGAGCGCTCCACCGCCGCGGTGTTGACGGTGAGGCCGTAGGTGGCGGCCTGACGGGCATGCCCCAGGGAGGCGAACAAGGGATCACGGCGCGTGATGTTCAGGTTGCGGGCGACATCGTTCGCGGCGAGCGCATCGGCAGGGCGGCCCATGTGCCGGTACATGGGCCCCGTGTGACTCCAGATGCGGAACTTGACCGCCTGGTCGCCGGACATCTCGGCCAGGGCCTGCGCTTCGCGCATGTGTCCCTTCTCGTCGTCGTAGCGGCGGCCGTCGATCGCCGCCCACATCGCCGAGGACCGGAACGACGCCGCACACGCGTACAGGCTGCTGCGCACGCGCTGCGTCGCGCTGCCCGAGATCTGAAGACTCAGCGCCTCGTCGGCAAGCGCGGCGGCCTGCTGCTCGATGCCGAGTTGTCCGCCGTGGCGGTGGTCGCCGGCGAAGACCTCGGCGAAGCGGGCCCGCAGACGGTCGACATCGCTCATACCGATACGGCGGGGCGATGTGCCGGGGGCGGCTGCCGCTGCGTCGGCGGCAGCGATGCCGCCGACGAGGGTACGGCGCTTCATATCGGGGTCCTCCCGCGCCGGGGCCGGTGTGAGCGAGGTCCGGTGTCGTGGAACGAACCCTAAAGCGATGGCGGGCAGGCCGGTGACGTCCTCAAGGGCCTTGCGGGTAGCCGATTTGGGCCACTTGACCCGGCCCGCTTTCCAGGACCGGATCGATGAGCCGTCCAGCCCTCCGACCCGCCCGGTAAGGCGCTCAAGGGCTCCGTTCACGGCGTCAGCAAAGCTGTTGGAACTATGCCCGTGCTCTGACATCCGCACCGTAGCGGCGCGATTTCTTTCTGTCAGGTAAAGGGAAGTCACATCCCGCTGACACGCAGCTGGGAAGTCTGGTCGCTGACACTGCCGGGCTGCTGGACGCCATGGCTCTGGCCCTGCTGGCCAAATGACAGCCGTTGGCGCGCTGACCTCCCCGGCTCCGTGCGCCACCGGATTCCAGTGAACCCGCCTCCACCGTCGCCACGATGGCCGCCCGCCGCGCTCGCCTACGCGGACGCACACCTCGGCCGCTTGGTCGAAGCGCTCACCACCAAAAGGAGATGGCTGATCATCATGTGCGCCGACCACGGCGACGCCTTCGGCGAGGACGGCTACCACGGCCGTGGCATCGCACACCCCACCGTGCTGAACGTACCGTTCGCCGCCCTGCTCACCCCGTGAGGACTACGCTCCCGGGCCATGAGCGACACATCCGGGCGAGGGGCGACGCGCGACGCCTCTGTCATCGTGGCCCGAGACCTGGACGGCACGGTCGCCGTCCTGAGCGCCGAATTCCCCCGGCACGGTGGCGAGTACGTGTTCCTGCCCGGGGGGCGCCGGGAAGGCGACGAGACATCGGAGGAGTGCGCGCGGCGCGAACTTCGCGAGGAAGCCGGTGTCACTGCCGACACCTGGTGCCTCCTCGGTTCCTACGCCATCACTCTGAACTCCCCGGCCCGTATCCACCTCTTCCTGGCCGAGGGTCTCACCTGTGGGCCGCGTCAACTCGCTCCCAGTGAAGCGGACTTCAAGCTGATGTGGTGGCCGATGGCCGGCGCGATCCAGGCCGCCGCTCAGGGGCGCTTCCTGCTTCAGGGCGGTCCTCTGGCGCTGCTGCTGACCCAGCAGGCGACCTCGGTCCGACGGGAACGCGAGCGCCTCTGAGGAACGCACGTGCCACAAGAATCGAATATGGCCCCGAAAACGCCACTTTAGAGTGAACTCACTTCAGGTGCCCTCCCGTTCACTCTCAGTGCGTAAGGATTCCGGTGTCTCAGTCGCCATCGCCACGTGTCCCCGTAGGCGGTGCCGCGACGCCAGATCTCTTGTGGGGGTTCCACCATTTTGAACAGCAACACCTTCCGCATGCCCGCGCGCCGGTGCGCCGCCGTCATGGCGGCCGCCACGCTGACGGCGGGGCCGGTCCTCCTCGCCGCTCCGGCGCAGGCCACCGGAGGCCAGCGCGAGGGGCGGGCGAGCGCGGTCGTGCTCGGCGTCGGACTCGACGTGTCCCTGCTCAACAAGACTGTCAATCTGCCGCTCAAGGTCTCGCTCAACGAGGTCCAGGCGCCGGCGAGCGCCGAGAAGACGGCGCTCAGCGCCCAGCTGGACGGCGTGGACCAGGGCAAGCCGTTCACCCTGCTGCGCGCCGACGTGGCCACCTCGAAGGCGACGGCCGACGCGGACAGGGCCGAGGGCTACAGCAACATCGCGCACGCCAAGGTGCACGTCCCCGGGCTGCCGCTGCTCTCCCTGATCGAGATCCAGGAGGTCACCTCCAAGGCGGTCTGCGAGGCCGGGAAGCGGCCGGTCGCCGAATCGAACATCCTCGGTCCTGTGACCGTCCTCGGCAAGAAGGTCACCCTGTCGGCGGGCGGCACCACCGAGGTGCGGGTGCCGGGCGTCGGCGAGGTCTCGCTCGACCTGTCGAAGACGCACACCACGTCCCGTACGGCGGCGGCCTCGGCGCTGGAGCTCAAGGTGTCGGTCAATCCGCTGAAGCTGAACGTCGCCGAGGTCGAGGGCACCGTCACGCTCGCCGGCGCCACCTGCGAGTCACCCGACGCGCCCGCGCCGGAGAAGCCGGAGCCCAAGCCCGAGGAGTCGAAGCCGGAAGCGGAGAAGCCGCAGCCGAAGCCCGAGGAGTCGGACACGCCGGAGGCCGGCAAGCCGGCCGACGAGGGGCCGAAGAGTGAGGTCGAGCCGCAGACCGCGGCGGAGCCGGTCGAGGCCAACCTCGCGGAGACCGGAGGCAGTTCCACGACGCCCTACCTCGCGGGCGGCGCGGCGGCCCTGCTCGCGGCCGGCGGCGGCGCGCTGCTCGTGGCCAGGAAGGCCCGCGCCAAGCGCTGACGCGACGCGCTGAACACACGAGGCGGATGAGGGGAGCGGTGCTCGGATCCCGGAGCACCGCTTTCCGCCCGCCGGGCAGCCGGAGGACTGAGAGGACCGATCGGAGGAGTGAGGGGCGTGGCGGTCGCGCCGCGCCCCTCCGCGCCCCTCAGCCACCCACCGCCGTCAGCGCCTGGTCCAGGGCCTGGAGGAAACGATTCGTCGTGGCGCGGTCGCGGACCGCGAGCCGCAGCCACTGCGCCCCCAGACCGGGAAACGTGTCACCGCGCCGGGCCGCGAAGCCCAGCGTGCGCAGCCTGGCCCGCACCGCGTCCGCGCGGTCCATCCGTACGAGCACGAAGGGGCCGCGCGCCGCCTCCACCGTCCGTATCTCCTCGAACTCCGCCAGACCCGCGAGCAGATGCGCCCGCTCCACCGCGATCCCCAGCGCCGCGCGCTCCGCCTCGGCCAGCGCCTCGGGCGACACGCACGCCTCCGCCGCCGCCAGCGCGGGAGTCGACACCGGCCACAGCGGCTGCGCGCGCTCCAGCGCCGCCACCGTCCCCGGCTCCGCCAGCACATAGCCGATGCGCAGCCCCGCCAGCCCCCAGGTCTTGGTCAGGCTGCGCAGCACCACGAGCCCCGGCACGTCCCGGCGGCCCGCCAGCGCCTCCGGCTCGCCCGGCACCGCGTCCATGAACGCCTCGTCCACCACCAGGGTCCGCCCCGGACGGGCCAGCTTCGCGATGTCCTCGGCAGGATGCAGCACGGAGGTCGGGTTGGTCGGATTGCCGATCACGACCAGATCCGCGTCGTCGGGCACCGCCGCCGGATCGAGCCGGAAGCCGTCCGACGCGGGCAGCAGCACCCGCCGCACCGTGTGTCCCGCGTCCCGCAGGGCCGCCTCCGGCTCGGTGAACTGAGGGTGCACGACCACGGGTCGGCGGACCGGCAGCGCGCGGGCGAGCAGCACGAACGCCTCCGCCGCGCCCGCCGTCAGCAGCACCCGCTCCACCGGCAGCCCGTGCCGCGCCGCGACCGCCGCGCGCGCCGCCCGGCCGTCGGGGTAGGCGGCCAGCCCGGTCAGCGAGGCGGCGATCCGCTCACGCAGCCAGTCGGGGGGAGTGCCCGTACGGACGTTGACGGCGAGGTCGATCAGCCCCGCCGCCCCGTCCCGCACCTCGGCGTCGCCGTGGTGGCGCAGGTCGTGGGGGTCAGCGCGCGTAGACATGGCCGTCGGCTCTCCGGGCGGTACGTACGGTCAGGGGCTCCGCGATCCGCGGGTTCACGGTCCGCTGGGCGTTCACGGTCTGCTCGGGGTTCGCGGTCTGCTGGGCGTTCGCGGTCTGCTCGGGGTTCGCGGTCTGCTCGGCGTTCACGGTCCGCTGGGCGTTCACGGTCTGCTCGGCGTTTGCGGTCTGCTCGGCTGTCCGGGCGCACGCGGCGCCGCCGCCGCGCGCGCTGCTCTCACTGTGCTGGACGACACGGGTCACCGGGCTCCTTCCCCCTGCCACCGGTATCCCGGGGCGCCTGTCGTGCTGACTTCCGTCTCCCTCATCATGTCCGTCCCGGCCCGTTCCACTCCGAGTGGCCCCTACTCGCCACGGCGCAGGTGGCGGCGGATCGCCGGCCCTCCACCACCGACTTCCGCTTCGCCACCAGCAAGGTGCCCCCGCCCACCAGCGCGGCGGCCTCGGCGACGGACGCGGTCCCGGTCGCCGCCAGCGGCGCGGCCGACGGATTCGGTACGGCGACCCGGGCCAGCAGCTCCGCCGGCCAGCTCCGCACCGGCACCCCCAGCCGCGCCCCGGCCCCGATGATCGCGGGCCGCTCCGCTGCGGACGCCACGGTCGCCAGCTCCCGCACCCGGCCGGGCGAGAGCCCCGCCTCGCGCAGGGTGAGCGCGATCAGCGCGAGCACCTCCTCGACGCGGGCGCGGCTGCCGGCGCCGACTCCGACCACCAGGTCGCGTCCGTCCGCCGCACGCGGGTCCCGTCCGTCCGGTGCGGGAGATGCGCCGTGCCGGTCCGATCGGCTATGCAGGGGCCCATGGCGGTCTTCGTCGCGCTCGGCGCGTTCCTCATGACGCTGTTCGGCGGCTGGACGGCGCAGCGGGTCACCGACCGCCGCCATCTGGTGCTGGGCCTGGCCGGGGGACTGATGCTCGGAGTGGTCGGTCTCGACCTGCTGCCCGAGGCGATACACGCGGCGGGGCACGAACTCTTCGGGGTGCCGCAGGCGCTGCTGCTGTTCGTCGGCGGGTTCCTCGTCGCCCATATGGTCGAACGGCTCCTCGCCTTCCGTCAGTCCGGCGGTCCGCACGGCGCCGACGCCGTCACCGGCGCGGACACGGAGAGCCACCGGGGTACGTCCGAGAGCCCTCCGGGTACGCCCGGGAACCACCGGGTGCCGCAGGTCGGGCTCACCGCGGCGGCGGCCATGGTGGGGCACAGCCTGATGGACGGCATCGCGCTCGGCGCCGCCTTCCAGGTCGGCGGCGGCATGGGACTCGCCGTCGCGCTCGCCGTCATCGCCCACGACTTCGCCGACGGCTTCAACACGTACACCCTGACCAGCCTGTACGGGAACGACCGGCGGCGGGCCGTCACGATGCTCGTCGCGGACGCCGTCGCCCCGGTGATCGGAGCGGCGTCCACGCTGCTGTTCACCCTCCCGGAGGAGGCGCTCGGCAGCTATCTCGGCTTCTTCGGCGGCGCGCTGCTCTATCTCGCCGCCGCCGAGATCCTGCCCGAGGCGCACCACGATCACCCGGCGCGCTCCACGGTGCTCTGCACCGTCCTGGGCGTCTGCTTCGTCTGGCTGGTGGTCGGCGTCGCCGGATGAGACGTCCCGGCCCGGCGGGCGGACCCGCGCGCACGGGCCGCTCACGCCGTGTCCCCGCCGGTCACGGAGCCGTACCCTGCCGCTCACGCCGCTCACACCGTGTTTTCCCCGGCGCATCCCGCCACCAGCCGCCGTGCCATCTCCGGCACCGCCGCCCAGTGGGTGTGCAGATAGCTCGCGTGCACACCTCGCCGGACAAACCCCTCCACCCGGCGCTCCGGGTGCACCAGCCCCCAGGCGGGAGCCGCCCCGGCGCCCGGCTCCAGCACCGTACGGTGGAATTCGTGCCCCCGTACCCGCGTACCGGCCGCCGCCAGCGCACTGTCACCGATCGCCACCGCCTCGCGGTAGCCCAGGGTCAGCCGCCCCGACATCCGCGCGTCGGCCTCCAGCACACCGCACATCGGCTTCCCGTCCAGGGAGCGCGCCAGATAGAGCAGCCCGGCGCACTCGGCGGCCACCGGGGCGCCGGAGAACGCCAGCTCGGCCACGGCCTTGCGCAGCGGCTCGTTGGCGGACAGCTCGGGGGCGTACACCTCGGGGAAGCCGCCGCCGATCACCAACCCCCGCGTCCCTTCCGGGAGTTCCTCGTCGCGCAGCGGATCGAAGGGGACGACCTCCGCGCCCGCGGCCGTCAGCAGTTCGGTGTGCTCGGCGTACGAGAAGGTGAACGCCGAACCGCCGGCCACCGCGATCACCGGCCGCCCGGAACCCGGCCCCGCCCCGGACACCGCCGAGAGCCCCGGCCCCGCGACCGGCTCGGCCGCCGGCTCCCAGGCCACCGCGTCCAGCGGCGGCGCGCTCCTGGCCAGCGCCAGCAGCGCCTCCAGGTCACAGCCCTCCCGCACCCGCCCGGCCAGCTCCCGCATGGCCGCGAGCGCGTCCGCGTGCCGCTCGGCGACCGGCACGAGACCCAGATGGCGCGAGGGCGTACCGACCCCGTCGGTCCGGCGCAGCACGCCCATCACCGGCACGCCCGACTCGTCCAGCGCCTCCCGCAGCAGCCGTTCGTGCCGGTCGGTGGCGACCTTGTTGAGGATCACCCCGCCGATCCGCACCTCCGGATCCCAGGACGCGAAGCCGTGCACCAGCGCGGCCACCGAACGCGACTGCGACGAGGCGTCCACCACCAGCACCACCGGGGCCCGCAGCAGCTTCGACACCTGGGCGGTGGAGGCCAGTTCGCCCTGGCCGGAGGCGCCGTCGTACAGCCCCATCACCCCCTCGACCACCGCGAGGTCCGCCCCGGCCGCGCCGTGCGCGAACAGCGGCCCGATCAGCCCCGTCCCGCACATGTAGGCGTCGAGGTTCCGGCCGGGCCTGGCCACCGGGCCCCGCGCCGACGAGGCCACCGCCAGCGCGTGGTAGCCCGGGTCGATGTAGTCGGGGCCGACCTTGTGCGGGGAGACGGCGAGACCGCGCTCCGAGAAGGCGGCCATCAGCCCCGTCGCGACCGTGGTCTTGCCGCTGCCCGAGGCGGGCGCGGCGATGACCAGCCTCGGGATGTTCACCACGCGGCGCTCCCGTTCACCATTCGATGCCCCGCTGGCCCTTCTGCCCCGCGTCCATCGGGTGCTTGACCTTCGTCATCTCCGTGACGAGATCCGCGAAGTCCATCAGCTCCCGCGGGGCGTTGCGCCCGGTGATCACCACATGCTGGGTTCCCGGCCGGTCGCGCAGCACCTCGATCACCTCGGCGGTGTCCACCCAGCCCCAGTGCAGCGGATAGGCGAACTCGTCCAGGACGTACAGCTTGTGGGTCTCGGCCGCGAGGTCCCGCTTGACCTGCTCCCAGCCCTCGCGCGCCGCCTCCTCGTTGGAGAGCTGCGAGTCGCGCTGCACCCACGACCAGCCCTCGCCCATCTTGTGCCAGGCGACACTGCCGCCCTCGCCGCTCGCGCCCAGCGTCTTCAGGGCCTGCTCCTCGCCGACCTTCCACTTCGCCGACTTCACGAACTGGAAGACGCCGATCGGCCACCCCTGCGTCCAGGCGCGCAGCGCGAGCCCGAACGCCGCCGTCGACTTGCCCTTGCCGGTGCCCGTGTGGACGAGCACCAGCGGACGGTTGCGCCGCTGACGTGTGGTCAGGCCGTCGTCCGGTACGTTCTCCGGCTGTCCCTGCGGCATTACGCTGCCCTCCCGCGTCGTTCGTCGCCTGCCTGCTGTACGTCCCTGACCAGCCCCGCGAGCCGGTCGGCGCGCAATTCGTCCAGCGTGATCGCCGTACCGTCCAGATCCCTCGCGAGCGCGCCAGCGAGCCCGAGCCGCACCGGCCCCGTCTCGCAGTCCACGACCACCGAGGCCGTCCCCTCCGAGGCGTGCAGCCGGGCCGCGCGGGCGGCCAGCGCCACCGGATCGGGGCCGCCGGTCGCCCGGCCGTCCGTCACCACGAGCAGCAGCGGGCGGCGCGCGGGGTCGCGCATCCGCTCCACCCGCAGCACGTCATGGGCCTTGAGCAGCCCGGCGGCGAGCGGTGTGCGCCCGCCCGTGGGCAGCGATTCGAGCCGCGCCGCCGCCGCGTCCACCGACGAGGTGGGCGGCAGCGCCACCTCCGCCTCCTTGCCCCGGAAGGTGACCAGACCGACCTTGTCCCGCCGCTGGTAAGCGTCCAGCAGCAGCGAGAGCACCGCGCCCTTCACCGCGCTCATCCGCTGCCGGGCCGCCATCGAACCGGAGGCGTCGACCACGAACAGCACGAGATTGCCCTCGCGCCCCTCCCGCGTCGCCTGCCGCAGATCGTCCTTGCGCACCACCAGACCGGTGCCGACCCGCCCGCGCGCCCGCTGGTGCGGCGCCGCCGCCCGCACGGTCGCCGAGAGATGCAGCTTGGTCAGCGCGCCCCGGGGCCGCCGGGACCCGGTCGTCCTGCCGTGTTCGGTACGGGCCCGGGAGCGCCGTCCGGTCGCGCCCTCGCCCAGACCGGGCACGCTGAGCGTCTTCGTACGGAACGGCTCGGTGGCGCCCACGGCCGCCTGCTCACCGGCTCCCGCCCCGCCCGCGCGCTGCTGGGGCTGGGGTGCGGGCTGCGCCTCGGGCTGTTCGGTCCCGGTGCTGTCCGGCGTGTCGTCCTGGCCCGAGGGGGACTCGCCGGGCGCGCCGGGGTCCCGGGGGTCCTCGGGGCCGCGCTGCGGCGGCAGCCCGCCACCGCCGCCGGGGCCGTCAGGACCGTCCGGGCCGTCGGGGTCCGGGTCGTCGTCCCCCTTGTACTCCTCCAGCGTGTCGTCGAGCTTCTCCTCGTCCAGCCCCGGCGCGTCGAAGGGATTGCGCCGCCGCCGGTGCGGCAGCGCGAGCAGCGCGGCCTGCCGTACGTCCTCGGCCAGCACGTCCGTACGGCCCGCCCAGGCGGCCAGCGCCGTCGCGGTCCGCGCCATCACGATGTCCGCGCGCATCCCGTCCACCTCGAACGCGGCGCAGGTCGCGGCGATCTGGAGGAGCGCCGCTTCGCCGAGCCGCACCTCGGGCAGCAGCGCCCGCGCGGTCGCGATCCGCTCCCGCAGCGCCGTCTCCTCGCCGGCCCAGCGCGCGGCGAACGCGGCCGGGTCGTCGTCGTACGCGAGGCGCCGCCGCACCACCTCCACCCGCGACTCCGGTTCACGGGAGGCCACGACCTCGACCGTCAGCCCGAAGCGGTCCAGCAGCTGTGGCCGCAGCTCGCCCTCCTCGGGGTTCATCGTCCCGACCAGCAGGAAGCGCGCGGCGTGCCGGACGGAGACGCCCTCGCGCTCGACGTACGAGGCGCCCATGGCGGCGGCGTCCAGCAGCACGTCGATCAGATGGTCGTGGAGGAGGTTGACCTCGTCGACATAGAGGACCCCCCGGTGCGCGTCGGCGAGCAGCCCCGGCTCGAACGCCTTCACGCCCTCGGACAGCGCCCGCTCGATGTCCAGCGCGCCGACCAGCCGGTCCTCGGAGGCGCCGACCGGCAGCTCGACCACCCGGGCGGCCCTGGCCGCGCCGGGACCCGGCTCGTGCGGCCCGTCCGGGCACCCGGGGTCGGGCGCGCCGGGGTCGCAGCTGAACCGGCAGCCGGGGACGACCCTCAGCTCGGGCAGCAGCGCCGAGAGCGCCCGCACGGCCGTGGACTTGGCCGTGCCCTTCTCGCCGCGTACGAGCACCCCGCCCACGGCGGGACTGACCGCGTTGAGGACCAGCGCGAGCCGCAGATCGTCCATGCCCACGACTGCGGTGAACGGAAAGGGTGTGCTCATGTACGGATCGCTCCTTCGAAGATGACGCTCGGGGCTCGCATACGACCGACCGGGGAGACGCTCACGGCGCCCCCGGGGGAATGAAGGGCAGCCCCGGCGGCGGCCCCTCCTCGATCAGCCGCAGCAGCGCGTCCGTGTCCGCGTGCTCCTCGACGAGGTCACCGAGGAGGTCGAGCTGTTCCTCGCGCAGCGCGCCGAAGCTCGTGTCGGGCGCCGGGACGAAACGCCGGCCGGCCGCCCGCGCCACCCCGGTCAGGAACCGCCGCCGGAACGCGTCGCTCTCCAGCGCCCCGTGCCAGTGCGTCCCCTGCACGGACCCCACCCGGCAGCCGTCGAGAGGCTGCCCCGCCGCGTCCGTGACGAACGCCTCACCGCCGAGCACCTCGGCGATCCCGTGGTGGATCTCGTACCCCTCGACCCGCTCGCCGAGGGCCGTCCCGACCGGCCGGGCGAGGGTCTTCTCCCGGTGGAACGCGACGCGCACCGGCAGCAGCCCCAGCCCGGACACCGTGCCCGCCCGCGACTCCACCTCGTCGTCGATGCGCTCGCCCAGGACCTGGTAGCCGCCGCAGATCCCCAGCACGGGACGGCCCTCGGCGGCCCGCCGGGCGAGGGCGTCCGCGAGTCCGCGCTCGCGCAGCCACGCCAGCGCCCGCACCGTGCCGCGGGTGCCCGGCACGACCACCAGATCCGCGTCGGCCAGCTCCTGCGGCCGGTCCACGAACCGCACGACGACCCCCGGCTCGGCCGCCAGCGCGTCCACATCCGTGAAGTTCGACATCAGCGGTACGGCGCAGACCGCGACCCGCAGCACATCCTCGCCGTACGGGGCAGCCACCGCCGACTCGCGCACCGTGCCGCGCAGGGAGACACGCAGCCCGTCCTCCTCGTCGATGCCCAGACCGTGCCGGAAGGGCAGCACGCCGAGCGTCGCCCGCCCGGTCAGCCCGCGCAGCATCTCCAGACCGGGCTCCAGCAGCGACACGTCGCCCCGGAACTTGTTGACGAGATAGCCCGCGAGCAGCTCCTGGTCCTCCGGCGCCAGCAGCGCCGTCGTGCCGAAGAACGACGCGAAGACCCCGCCCCTGTCGATGTCCCCGACCACGACCACCGGCAGCCGCGCGGCCCGCGCGATGCCCATGTTGACGATGTCCGTACGGCGCAGATTGATCTCGGCCGGGCTGCCCGCGCCCTCGCAGATCACCGCGTCGTGGCCGGCCCGCAGCTCCTCCAGGCACTCCAGTACGGTGCCGAGCAGCGCCTCGCGCCGGCCCCCGTGGTAGTCGGTCGCGCTCAGTTCCCCGACGGGCCGACCCATCAGCACCACCTGGCTGCTGCGGTCGCCGCCCGGCTTGAGGAGGACGGGGTTCATCAGCGCGGTCGGCTCCACCCGCGCGGCCTGCGCCTGCATCGCCTGGGCGCGCCCGATCTCGGCGCCCTCACGCGTCACGAACGAGTTCAGGGACATGTTCTGCCCCTTGAACGGCGCCACCTTCAGCCCGCGTCGCGCCAGCCACCGGCAGATTCCCGCCGTGACGACGCTCTTGCCCGCGTCGGAGGTGGTCCCGGCTATCAGGAGACCACCGCCGCGCCCGCCCCGGCTCATCCGTTCCTCCTTCGCGCGGCCGACCGCCGCATGGCGCCGTACCCGATCCGGCCGGCCACACAGGCCGCCAGGGCCAGCGCGTTGACCCGGCGCGACAGGCGTACCGCGCGTTCGATGTCCCCGACCTCGACGGGCCGCCCGCCGCCGTTCAGCACCGGCCGGTGCTCGACCCGGCCGCCGTACGCGAGGGTGCCGCCCAGCCGTACCCCCAGCGCGCCCGCGAACGACGCCTCCACCGGGCCCGCGTTGGGGCTCGGGTGCCGCGCCGCGTCCTGCCGTACGGCCCGCAGCGCGCCGCGCGGATCGCCGCCCGCGACGATCGCGAGCGCGGTGGTCAGCCGGGCGCCCGGCCATCCGGCGGCGTCGTCGAGCCGCGCGGAGGCCCAGCCGAAGCGGCGGTACCGCGCGCTCCTGTGCCCCACCATCGCGTCCAGCGTGTTCACGGCCCGGAACCCGGCCAGCCCGGCGGGACCCGCGACGGCGCCCCACACCAGCGCGCCCACGACGGCGTCCGAGGTGTTCTCGGCGACGGACTCCACGACGGCCCGCGCGATCTGAGCCGCGTCCAGCGCCTGCGGGTCCCGCCCGCACAGGTGCGGCAGCCGCTCCCTGGCCCCCTCGACGTCCCCGGCGGCCAGCGCCGCGCCGATCGCCCGCGCCTCGCGGCCCAGCGAGGTCCCGCCGACCACGGACCAGGTGGCGGCGGCGGTGAGGGCGGTGGCGACGGCGGGACGGTGGCGTACGGCACGGGCCGCCAGCGCGGCGGCCCCGGCGGCGCCACCGGCGCACACCGCCGTGTGCAGCGCGCCCCAGCCGCGGTGGTCGCGCCACAGGACGCGCTCGACGGCCCCGGCCGCCCGGCCGAACGCCGCGACCGGATGGCCCCGGCGGGGGTCGGCGAGGACCAGGTCGGCCAGCAGGCCGGCGGTGGCACCGTAGGCGAAGACCCGCTCGGCGACGGCTGAGCCGCCGCCGCGCGCGGCGGCGGAAGCGCGGCCAGGCATGGCGAAATTGTCCTCACTCAGGGTCCGCGCCCCGGTTCGACGTGACGCGGCGGCAGGAGTTCCTGGCTTCCGGAGCGGCCACGCGGGTCGCTCGCGGTGACAGTGGCGGGACCGCGCCGGATTCGCACCGGCTTCCTCTTCTGCCGCCGTGTATGGCCCCGGCAGTCCACCACGCCGTCGAAAGACCCGTCAACTCCGCCTTGACCTGCGACGGGGCAGTGTGCCGAGCCCCACACGAGGTGGCGGGTCAGGCCACGATCAGATAGATCCCGTACGCCACGGCGGCCAGACAGAGTGCGAAGCAGACGCAGGCGCCCGCCGTGCGGACGGCCACGGCCGATCCGGTGGCGCCGGGCCCGGCGCCCCGCGCGCCGCTCTCGGCCGGCTGCCGCTCCGGCCTGGCGAGGGCCACGATGCCCAGGGTGAACAGGCCCACCAGGGCCACGGTGGTCACGAGACTGACGCCGAAGACGGAGCCGAGCGCCGCCCAGTCGATGTTCATGCGATGACTTCCTTCAGACCGTGGCGGTGCGCGCGGGCTCACCGGCGGGACCGGTGGGGGCGTGGATGGTGGCCGACAGATCCTGCGCGGACCCGGCGGGCGGCGGGGTGACGGCGACGACGGCGGTCGTCACGACATCCGTCACGTCGGGGGCCGCGGTGGCCGGGGACTCCGCGCCGTCGGTGACGTTCGTGTGGTCTATCGGCTGCCGCCGCGAGACGAGCCAGATCGCTCCCGATCCCGCGACGAGCAGGACGGCGACGGCCGCGATCCCCCAGGTGCCCTGACCGGTGAGGAACTCGGCGCCCGCGGCGACCAGTCCGGCGGCCGGCAGGGTCAGCCCCCAGGCGACGAACATCCGGGTGGCGGTGGACCAGCGGACCACCCCGCCCTTGCGGCCGAGACCGGCGCCCATCACGGCGCCGGAGCAGGACTGCGTGGTGGAGAGCGAGAAGCCCAGGTGCGAGGAGGCCAGGATCACGGTCGCTGCGCTGGTCTGCGCGGCGAAGCCCTGCTGCGGGCGGAGATCGGTGAGCCCGGTGCCCATGGTGCGGATGATGCGCCAGCCGCCGAGGTACGTACCGAGCGCGATCGCCAGACCGGCCGAGACGATGACCCACACCGGCGGGTTGGAGCCCGGGGCGAGCACGCCGCCGGTCACCAGCGCGAGCGTGATGACGCCCATGGTCTTCTGCGCGTCGTTGGTGCCGTGCGCGAGGGAGACGAGACCGGCGGAGGCGATCTGGCCCGCGCGGTACCCCTTGGCGGTGGCCTTCTCGTCCGTGTTCCGGCCGATCCGGTACGTCAGCCTCGTGGCCAGCATGGCGGCCACACCGGCGACGACGGGCGCGGCGAGGGCGGGGATCAGCACCTTGGTGACGACGACGCCGCCGTTCACGCCGGAGGCGCCGACCGACATCAGCGTGGCGCCGATCAGACCGCCGAACAGCGCGTGCGAGGAGCTGGAGGGCAGACCGAGGAGCCAGGTGAACAGATTCCAGAGAATCGCGCCGACGAGCGCCGCGAAGATCACTTCTGTTCTGATGCCCTGTTCGTTGATGAGGCCGCCGGAGATCGTTCTGGCGACCTCCACCGACAGGAACGCGCCGACAAGATTCAGGACCGCGGACATGCCCACCGCGACCTTGGGCTTCAGAGCGCCGGTCGAGATGGTGGTGGCCATCGCGTTGGCGGTGTCGTGGAAACCGTTCGTGAAATCGAACACGAGAGCTGTCACGATCACGATCGCGAGCAGCAGCGTGATGTGTTCCATTGACCTGACCCAGGCAATCGTTCGACGTCGGTGGCCTCGGTGAACGTAAGGAGTCAGGGTGAACGGAAGATGAACTGGGCGGGACTTCGCGGTGTTCGCTCTCGCGGAGCCCTCCGTCATCGGTTCACCGAGACGGCACTGCCCTCGGCCCGGCACCTGACAGGATCGGCCCATGACGCATCGGAGAGGGCGCGACACGACGGAAGAGGCATGGCGGGAACTGGTCGCCACCGCCCGCAGGACGGCTGCCGAGGGGCTGGTCGTCGGCACCTCGGGGAATGTCTCCGTCCGGGTCGGTGATCTGGTCCTGGTCACACCGAGCGGAGTGCCGTACGACCGGCTCACCCCCGAGGACACCGTCGCCGTCGACCTCGAAGGGCGGCAGGTCGTCGGTGAGCTGGTCCCCACCAGCGAACTGCCCCTGCATCTGGCCCTGTACCGGGAGACCGAAGCGCTCGCCGTGGTGCACACCCACGCCGTGCACGCCACCGCCGTCTCCACGCTCGTTCCTGAGCTGCCGCTGATCCACTACATGGCGGCGGCCTTCGGCGGACCGGTCCGGGTCGCTCCGTACGCGCTGTACGGCTCGGCGGAACTGGCCGCGCACATGCTCGAAGCGCTGCGCGACCGCACCGGCTGTCTGCTCCGCAACCACGGCACCGTCACCTACGGCGCCGGTCTCGACCAGGCGTACGACCGCACGGCGCAGCTGGAGTGGATGTCCCGCCTCTGGCTCACCGCCGCCGCGCTGCCCGGACGTGCGCCCACGCTGCTGTCCGAGGAGCAGGTGGCCGAGGTGGGCCGGAAACTGAGCGGATACGGCCAGCGGGACGGCGACCGCCGGCCGCGGGACGGCGCCGAGGACTGACGGCCCCGCCCGCGAGCGCCCGCGCGCCCGTGCGCTCCGGGCCCGGACACCCCGACGGCCCCGCCCGGTGGCCCCGGCGGGGGGTGACCGCGAGACTGGGAGCGTGCGCCCGGCCAAAGCAACGGCAGCTGCCGTCACCACAGTCCTCGGGGTCGGCGCGGCCGCGGTCGCGGCCGGCCGGTACGCCAGCGATGCCGCGCTCAAGGCACCGCCGGGGCGGCCCCTGCCCAGCGACCCCCGTCTCACCGTCCACGCCACCGCGGCCGGGCAGGTCACCCTGACCCGCTGTCTCGCGGCCCTGCGCCCCGGCACGTACGGAATCCAGGGCCCCGGCGTGCACGCCGTCGTCGGGCCCGTCCTGCACGGCGTGGAACACCCGGCCGACACCGTCGTGCGCCGGCTGGAACGCGTCAGCCACGGCACCTTGCGCACCGGCACCCGGGTCCGCCTCACCCCGCAGGTCCACAGCGGCGACCCCGGCACCGCCCTCGGCCTGGAACACCGCGAGGTGTCGGTCCCCGGCGAGTTGGGCCCGCTGCCCGCCTGGTTCGTCCCCGGCACGCGGGACACCTGGGTGATCACCGTCCACGGCCTGGGCACCACCCGCGAGCACCCCATGAACATCATGGAGTTCCTGGCCGGACAGCAGCTCCCCGTGCTCGACCTCGCCTACCGGGGCGACCCCGGCGCGCCCCGTACCCCGGGCGGTCTCGGCCACCTCGGGGACTCCGAGTGGCGCGATCTGGACGCGGCGATCCGCTACGCCGTGCGGTACGGCGCCGAGCGCGTCGTCCTGCACGGCTGGTCCACCGGCGCCTCCATGGCCCTGCACGCCGCCGCCAACTCGGCGCTCAGCGAGCGGATCTCCGGGCTGGTGCTCGACTCGCCGGTGCTGGACTGGGAGGCCACCCTGCGCGCGCTGGCCACCGCCCGCCGGGTACCGGGGCCGCTGCTGCCGCTCGCGGTCAGGGCGGCCCAGGGCAGGACCGGGCTGCACGGCGACCGGCT
Source organism: Streptomyces sp. NPDC012835 (assembly GCF_042900885.1). NCBI lineage: Bacteria > Bacillati > Actinomycetota > Actinomycetes > Kitasatosporales > Streptomycetaceae > Streptomyces > Streptomyces sp. NPDC012835. Next base: position 48,443 of record NZ_JBIBBW010000002.1, on the reverse strand, counting down.
GCTGGAAGCCGCCGACCCGCGCAATCTCCATGTGCCCACGCTGATCTTCCACGGCCCCGGCGACACCCTCGCGCCCTGGCAGCCCTCCCGGGAACTCGCCGCCCACCGGCCGGACCTCATCGGCCTGCACCCCGTGGCGCAGGCGCCGCACGCGGCCATGTGGAACGCCGATCCGACGGAGTACGAGGAGACGCTCCGGCGCTTCCTCACCCCCCTTATGTAGGCCCGCCCGTATCGCCCCTTCCGTACCCCTGTGAGCCCCTTCGGCAGCCCCGGTGCCCCGGCTGCCGGAGGGGCTCCCGCGCTGCCCCGGGAGACATCGCGGCAGGCTCCGTTTGGGCTTTCGGGCAGTCACCGGGAAGACTGCCCCCGTGACGTCCAGAAAGCCTGATGAGCAATTGGCGCGCAACTCCAGACTCCGACTCGTCCGCGCGCGGCCGTTGACCACGGCCCGACGGGCCGTGACCGGCGGGCGCGACCGGCCGGCACCCCGGCCGCCCGAGGGGACTCCGCCCCCGGCGGAGCTGGCCCGCCAGGCGAGGGAGGTGCTCGCCCACGCGGTACGGGTCGCCCGCTGGGCGGCCGGCGACCGGGACCCCGGCGCGGGCCCGCTCGCCGGGCCCGCGCGCGAACGGGCCGCCGCCGCGCTGGAGTTGACCCCGGAGCAGGTCGGTGCCGGCTGGGACCGCGCCAGGCTGGCCGGACTTGTCGAGCTGCACGGCGCCGCCGTACGTCCCGGCTGGCGGCTCCAGGCGTGGGACCGGGACGACAGTGCCGTCCAGCGCGGCTGGGTCGCCCTCTTCGACGCCTGGTCGCTGGTGCACCCCGCCCCCGACGACGTCGCCCCGGCCACGGTCGCCGAGGTCGTCGAGGCCGTCCCCCAAGTGCTCTCCCTCCTGCACCTGTCGGCCGGGCCCGTGACCGTACCGGCCCTGCTCGACCTGCTCCAGCAGCGCGTCGCCGAACTCCACGAGGAGCACTGCGAGGTCCCCTACGGGCCGCAGCCCGCCCCCGCAGCGCCGGGCACCCCCGAGCCGGTGGCCGAGGACCTGCTGCCCCCGCTGCTCGACTGGGCCCTGGAGGGGCTGGCCGGCGTCGGCGCGCTGACCCTGGGGGAGGGGCAGGCCACCCTCACTCCGCTCGGCAACTGGGCGGTCTGGGTCAAGCTGGAGCAGATCTGCGTCGCCGCCCAGAGCCCCGCGGGCAATATCGAGCAGTCCGCCGAGCACATGCTGCGCGGCTGCGCCCGGCTGACTCCCGGCCCGGCCCGCGCCGAGTACCGGGCCTGGCTCGCCGCCCGTACCGTCGGCAGCGCGGTCACCGAACTCCTCTCCGTCGCCCGGGGCGAGGACGCCCTGCTGCGCGGACTCGCCTTCGAGGCGCTGCGCGTCGTCGGGGCCCCCGCCGAGAGCGAGGTGCGCGCCGCGGCGTCCGATGTCTCGCTGCGGCCCTACGCCCTGCTCTGGCTCGCCGAGTACGAGGGGGCCGACCCCGACGACGCCTCCGAGGTGCTGACCCGCGAGGAGTCGACCTGGCTCTGGGTCGACACGGCGGCGGCCGTCGCCGACCACGGCGAGAGCGATCTGCTCGTACGCCATCTGGAATCCGCCGTGCAGGGCAATGTGCCCGCCCTGCTCGACGAGGTCAGGGCCATCGGCCATCCCCGTACGGTCCAGGTCCTGGTCGCCCTGGCCGCCGCCCATCCGGACCCGGCCCTGGCCAAGGCCGTGCGCCGCGCCGCCTTCCAGGTGCACACCGGAGGCTCCTGACCCGCGCCGCCGCTCCCGGCCGGCCGTTCCGGCCCGGCCGGGGGCGTACGCGCGACGGCCCCGCACGTCGCTGTCCGTCAGCGGAACGTGTCGCACCGCTCCACGTCGCCCGTGCCGTAGCCGGTGCGGAACCACTCCTGGCGCTGCGCCGCCGACCCGTGGGTCCACGACTCCGGGGTGACCTTGCCCTGGAACTTCTCCTGGATCCGGTCGTCCCCGACGGCCGCCGCCGCGTCCAGACCGTCCTGGATGTCCTCGTCCGTGAGGCTGCTGAGCAGCGGCTTCCCGGTGGACGGGGAGGGCGTGGTCGTCGCGTGGTGGGTCCAGACCCCGGCGTAGCAGTCGGCCTGGAGCTCCACCTTGACCGCGTTGCTGTCCGGGCCCTTGCTGCCGTCGTGCGCCCGGCCCAGCGTGCCCTTCAGGTTCTGCACATGGTGGCCGTACTCGTGGGCCACCACGTACGCCTGGGCGAACGGCCCGCCGCTCGCCCCGAAGGTGGTCTTCAGCTCCTGGAAGAAGCCGAGGTCCAGATACGCCATCCGGTCGGCGGGGCAGTAGAAGGGCCCGACCGCCGAGGTCGCCGCGCCGCAGCCGGTGCTGACCCGGTCGGTGAAGAACTTCGTGTCCGCGTCCGTGTAGCGCTCGCCGCGCCGCTGGTACTCCGCGCGCCAGAAGGTCTGCACGCTGTTGACCACCGCGACGATCCGGCAGTCCTCGCGCGTGTTGGCGTCCCGGCCGCTCCGGCAGTTCTGCTGGACGCCGTCGGTGGCCGAGGAACCCGACGCGGGGGTGGAGCCGCCCGAGGAGAGCCCGAGCTGCTCGGGGCCGACCCCGAAGTACAGACCGATCAGCAGCGCGATGATCCCGACGATGCCGCCCCCGACCGTGGCCGCTCCACCGGGGACCCCGCCGCCGCGCTCGTCCTGGACCTCCGATGTGTCCAGTTCGGCGTCGTCATCGAACCGCATGTGCCACCACTCTCCGTTCCGACGGCCCCAGCGGCCCGTCGCCCCGGGCACAATATCGGCGTACGCACCGGCCCGGGGAAAGCAGTTGCGGCGCCCGGTAGACTGAGCCGTATGGCATTTCTCCTTGTGCATTAGCCGGCGTCGAAGAATCTCCTCCGCCTGCCCTCTTCCGCCGTCCATACCGCCCTGGAGTCTTTCCATGATCACCGCAACCGGTGTAGAGCTGCGCGCCGGCGCCCGCATCCTCATCGAGTCGGCCTCGTTCCGTATCGCCAAGGGCGACCGCATCGGCCTGGTCGGCCGCAACGGAGCGGGCAAGACCACGCTCACCAAGTGCCTCGCCGGTGAGGGCATGCCCGCCGCCGGCACCATCACCCGCTCGGGCGAGGTCGGCTACCTGCCGCAGGACCCGCGCACCGGCGACCTCGACGTCCTCGCCCGCGACCGCATCCTCTCCGCCCGTGACCTCGACTCCGTACTGAAGAAGATGCGCGAGAACGAGGACCGGATGGCGAACGGACAGGGCGCCACCCGCGAGAAGGCGATGAAGAAGTACGAGCGCCTGGAGACGGAGTTCCTCACCAAGGGCGGATACGCCGCCGAGGCCGAGGCCGCCACCATCGCCGCCGCGCTCGGCCTGCCCGACCGGGTCCTCGGCCAGCCCCTGCATACGCTCTCCGGCGGTCAGCGCCGCCGGGTCGAGCTGGCCCGCATCCTCTTCTCGGACGCCGACACCCTGCTCCTGGACGAGCCCACCAACCACCTCGACGCGGACTCGATCGTCTGGCTGCGCGAGTACCTCAAGACCTACCGGGGCGGCTTCATCGTGATCTCCCACGATGTCGAGCTGGTCGAGACCGTCGTCAACAAGGTCTTCTATCTGGACGCCAACCGCTCCCAGATCGATGTCTACAACATGGGCTGGAAGCTCTACCAGCAGCAGCGCGAGTCGGACGAGAAGCGCCGCAAGCGCGAGCGGGCCAACGCGGAGAAGAAGGCCGCGTCCCTCAACTCCCAGGCCGACAAGATGCGCGCCAAGGCCACCAAGACCGTCGCCGCGCAGAACATGGCCCGCCGCGCCGAGCGGCTGCTGTCGGGCCTCGAACAGGTGCGCCAGTCCGACAAGGTCGCCAAGCTGCGCTTCCCCGAGCCCTCGCCCTGCGGCAAGACGCCGCTGACGGCCGAGGGGCTGTCCAAGTCGTACGGCTCGCTGGAGATCTTCACCGATGTCGATCTCGCCATCGACAAGGGCTCGCGCGTCGTCATCCTCGGCCTGAACGGCGCGGGCAAGACCACGCTGCTGCGGCTGCTGGCCGGGGTCGAGAAGCCGGACACCGGACAGGTCACCCCGGGCCACGGGCTCAAGCTCGGCTACTACGCCCAGGAGCACGAGACCCTCGACCCGGAGCGCTCCGTCCTGGAGAACATGCGCTCCTCAGCCCCCGACCTCGACCTGGTCGACGTGCGCAAGACGCTGGGTTCCTTCCTCTTCTCCGGCGACGACGTCGACAAGCCCGCCGGCGTGCTCTCCGGCGGCGAGAAGACCCGGCTGGCGCTGGCCACGCTGGTCGTCTCCTCCGCCAACGTGCTGCTGCTCGACGAGCCCACCAACAACCTGGACCCCGCGAGCCGCGAGGAGATCCTCGGGGCGCTGCGTACGTACAAGGGCGCCGTCATCCTCGTCACGCATGACGAGGGCGCGGTCCACGCGCTGGAGCCGGAGCGGATCATCCTGCTGCCCGACGGGGTCGAGGACCTCTGGGGCGCGGACTACGCGGACCTGGTCGCCCTCGCCTGACCCGTCCCGCCCGGCGCCCGCCCGCGCGCCCGGCGCCCGCCCGCGCGCCGACGCGTGATCCACGCCGTATGGATCATTCGGCCCAGTGGTGATCCTTCATCTGTGTGAGTGCGTCTCGTACCGTCGGCGTGGTGCGTGACCGAACGGGCAGTTCGAGCCATGATCCGCACCCGCTCGGTCCGAAACCGCGCTGACCTGGAACTTCGTCCGGACGGTCGGCTGGATGTGGCCCCTGTCACGTCTGGTATGGGTGATTCCGTTCGCACTCGACGCCCGGTTCCCGCGCAAGATCGTCGTACGGACCTTGCCGAATGGGTGGCCAGGAAGCCCGCTAGGGGTGATCATGAGAAGTCCAGAGCGCACTTCCCATGAGGAGGCACGGGTGGCCGAGACTCTGAAGAAGGGCAGCCGGGTAACCGGCGCCGCGCGCGACAAGCTCGCGGCAGACCTGAAGAAGAAGTACGACAACGGTGCGAGCATCCGGGCACTGGCCGAGGAAACCGGCCGTTCCTATGGATTCGTCCACCGGATGCTCAGCGAGTCCGGAGTCACGCTGCGGGGACGCGGCGGGGCTACGCGAGGCAAGAAGGCCGCGTCGGCCTGACCGCCGGCCGCGGTTCCTCCCCGGTGCCCCAGGGCACCGGCCACTGGTTCGGACGGTGGCCACCCGGGTCGATCACCCGATCGACCGGGTGGTTACTGTGCAGTCACTTATTTCCGTACGCGACTGCCCGGACCGGAGGCACCCCATGACGTCGCTCGAACCCGTACAGGAACCAGCAGCGGTACGGGAACCAGTACTCGACAAGGACGGCGTACGGCTCACCGTCGAGGACGCCGTTGCCACGGTGACACTGACCAACCCGGCGAAGCGCAACGCCCAGTCTCCCGCTCTGTGGCGGGCGTTGACGGAAGCCGGCCGGTCGCTGCCGGGCAGCGTGCGGGTCGTGGTGCTGCGCGGGGAGGGCAAGTCCTTCTCCGCGGGGCTCGACCGGCAGGCGTTCGCCCCCGAGGGGTTCGACGGCGAGCCGTCGTTCGGCGATCTCGCAGGCGGATCGGACGAGCAGCTCGACGCGGCCATCTCCGCCTACCAGGACGGGTTCGTCTGGCTGCGCCGCAGCGACCTCGTGTCGATCGCGGCCGTCCAGGGACACGCGATCGGGGCCGGCTTCCAGCTGGCCCTCTCCTGCGACCTGCGGATCGTCGCGCCCGACGTGCAGTTCGCCATGCGCGAGACCAGCCTCGGGCTGGTCCCCGATCTCACCGGCACCCACCCCCTGGTGGGCCTGGTCGGCTACGCGCGCGCCCTGGAGATCTGCGCCACCGGCCGCTACGTCCAGGCGGAGGAGGCGGAGCGCACCGGCCTCGCCAATCTGGTCGTACCCGCCGATGAGCTGGACGCCGCCGTGCGGGACCTGGCCGCCGCCCTGCTGGCCGCGCCGAGGGACGCGCTGATCGAGACCAAGGCGCTCCTCCAGGGCGCTTCGGCCCGCACCCTCGAAGCCCAGCGCGCCGCCGAACGCGCCGCCCAGGCCCGCAGGCTGCGCGACCTCGCGGGGCTCGGCGACTGACCACGGACCACCGGCCGCGGTGCCGAACGGGTCACGACACCCGGTCGGCGACCGTGGCCTCCACCGCTGTGATCAGGACCGCGACCGAGGGCGCGCCGGGCAGGGAGCGGGCCAGCCCGGCGCGCACCTCCCGCGCGACGGCCACGGGATGGTGCCCGGCCGCCGTGGCCAGCTCGACCCGCACCTGGCCCGGGGCGGTGACCACGGGGCCGCCCAGCGCGCCGGTCAGATACGCGACCCCCGGTACGGCGGCCACCGCGCGCTCCACGTCGTCCTGCGGGGAGACGGCCTGTCCCTCGTGCGGAGCAACGGGCTCCGCCGGTTCGGCGGGAGCCTCCGTCACCAGGGCCGTCACCCGCAGGTCGATCTCCGTCACCACGAGTCCCAGCCGCTCCCGCGCACCGGCCGACAGCGCCTCGCGCAGCCGCTCGGCGAGGGCGGGCAGCGACTCGGCCGGCGCCGCGGAGCCGACCGGGGGACTCACGGCGGTGAACCGCCCGTCGATCCGGAGCGGACCCGGCGGCAGCGCGCTCGGCGGGAGCGGTACGACGGGTTCACCGTCGGCCCCCGGACCCGCCGCCCCGATCCGGAGCCCGTCGGCGAGGACGACGCCCCGCACCCCGTCCGCCGCGCGCCGCAACTCCGCCCGGGCCGCGCGCTCCGCGAGCCAGGTGCCGTCCGCCGCTTCGCCGAGGGGCAGCAGTCGCCCCAGGGCGAGTCGCTGCCGTACCGCGGCCGTCCATCCGTCGGTGCCGTGCGCAGTCGTCATTCCTCCACTCTGCCGCATCCACGGCGCGGGAACGGGCAAGCACACCTAATGTGGGCAGCGGAGTCCCCCACCGCCCCGGAAGGGATGAATGGCGATGTCAGACACCGCACCCCGCAATCAGTCCGCGCCCCCCGACAGAAGGCTCTCCGGTGATCAGGGCGGATCCACCCCCGTCACCAAACGCGGCGGCGGCGACCCGGCCGGCCGGGGCCGTACCACCATCGCCGACGGGGTGGTCGAGAAGATCGCCGGTCTCGCGGCCCGCGACGTGTTCGGCGTCCACGCCATGGGCAGCGGGATCTCCCGCACCTTCGGCGCCGTACGCGACCGGGTGCCCGGTGGCGGCGGCAAGACGGTCAGCCGGGGCGTGAAGGCCGAGGTCGGCGAGGTACAGACCGCGCTCGACCTGGAGATCGTCGTCGAGTACGGCGTCGCCATCACCGAAGTCGCCGCCGCCGTGCGGGAGAACGTCATCGCGGCCGTCGAGCGCATGACGGGTCTCGAAGTGGTAGAGGTCAATATCGCGGTCAGCGACGTCAAGCTGCCCGACGAGGACGACGACGAGGAGTCGGACTCCCGCCTCCAGTAGCGGCCGCGCGCAGCTGGTGGACGCCGCGCGCAGCCGGCCCGTACAGCCGAAGAGGAGCACATCATGAGCATGGCGGTGGTCGGCCTGTTGGCCGGTATGGCCCTCGGATTCGCCGGATACTTCGGCGGCTTCGGAGCCTTTGTGCTGGTGGCCGCGTTGGGCGTGGTCGGATTCGTGATCGGCAGGTTCGTGGACGGCGATCTGGAACCCGGCGATCTGTTCCGCACCCGCAACCGCGACGACCGGCGGCGGTGATCCCGCGTGGCCGGTGACCAGGTGGCGGCGGCCGAACGCGGTGCGACGGTGATCGCCGACCGGGTCGTCGCCAAGATCGCCGCGCGGGCCGCGCGCGAAGCGCTCGACGACGTACCCGAGGGCGGCGCCCCGCCGCACGCGAGCGTCACCGTGCACCACGGGAGCGCACGCGTCCGGGTCGGTGTCGAACTGGACTACCCCTCCGACATCGGCGCGCGGTGCGGCGCCGTACGCAGCCAAGTCGCCCACCGCGTCACGACGCTGGCGGGCATGGACGTGCGCGAGGTGGCGGTACGGGTCGAGCGGCTGCACTCCGACCGGTCCCGCGTCGCCGCACAGGGGAGGACCCGATGAGCCACGCCGCGCCGGAGCAGCCCGAGCCGCCCGAGCGGTCACGCGGCGGTGGTGTCGCGCTCGACCCGGCGGACTCCGGGGCGTCCCGCGAGTCCGTCCCCACCCTTTCGGACCACGACGACGAACCGGCCGCCAGGGCCCACCGCTTCTGGTCCACCCGCCGCATCCCCGCCGCACTGACCGCGCTGGTCGCGCTCGGCGCCACCGGGTTGCTGCTGTACGACATCGCCGCGGTACGGGCCGGCCGCCCCGCGATGGCCTGGCGCCGCGAACTCGCCGACCAGCTCGCCAGGCAGCCGCTCGACGAGACCTGGGTGCTGGTCGCCGCGGCCGTCGCCATGGCCCTCGGCGTCTGGCTGCTCGCACTCGCCCTCACTCCGGGGCTGCGCGCGCTGCTCCCCATGCGCCGGGACTCCGCGCACGTACGCGCCGGACTCGACCGGGAGGCCGCCGAACTCGCCCTGCGCGACCGGGCCATGGAGGTCTCCGGCGTCCAGTCGGCGCAGGTGCGGCTGCGCCGCTCGAAGGTCGGGGTGCGGGCCCTGTCGCACTTCCGCGAACTGGACGCCGTACGGGACGACCTCGACCGGACGCTGACCGCCGGCATCGGCGAACTGGGACTCGACAGACGGCCCGCCCTGACGGTGCGTGTCCGCAGGCCCGTGAGGAAGGGATGACAGGATGCTCCGCCCGGTCAACCGCGTACTGCTGGCCCTCATCGGCCTGATCCTGCTCTGCGCGGGCGGTATCGCGCTCGCTCGGGGGCTGGCCTGGCCGGTGCCGTCCTGGTGGCCCTATCGAGGGCCGCACGACGTACTGCTCAGCCGGTCAGCCCGGGAGCGCTGGCACGGGGCGGACTGGTGGTGGCCGGTGGTGATCGCCGTACTCGCGGTCCTGGTCGTACTGGCCCTGTGGTGGCTGCTGGCCCAGACACGGCGCGCCCGCCTGCCGGAGGTACTGGTGGACAGCGGCGACGGCGAGGGCGCCGCGCTGAGCGGGCGGGCCCTCGAAGAGGCGGTGGAGGACGACGCGCGGTCCCTCGACGGGGTGGCCAGGGCCCGGGTGCGGCTGACCGGCCGCCGTACGAGCCCGGCCGCGCGCGTACGCCTGCTCCTCGAACCGCACGCGGCCCCGGCCGGCACGCTGCGCCGCCTCGGCGACGAGGCGCTGGCGCACGCGCGCGACTCGGCGGGGCTCACCTCGCTCCCGGCGGAGGTACGGCTGCGCGCGGCCCGGCACCAGGCGGAACGGGTCAGCTGACCGGCGCGCTCGCTTGCGGGGGCCGGGCGTACGGGCGACCGCACGCCCGGCCCGCCCGCGAGGCGTCCGCCACCCCCGACGCGCTCAGAACCCCCGGCGCGCCCCGCCGTCCACCGGGAGCATCAGGCCCGTCAGATACGAAGCGGCGGGCGAGAGCAGGAACGCCGCCGTCCGCCCGAACTCCTCGGGCGTCCCGTAGCGCCGCAGCGGGATCCGCGCCTCCTGCACCGCCCGCGCCGCCGCCGGGTCACCGCCGAGCGAGTCCAGCTCCCGGACCCGGTCCGTGTCGATCCGGGCCGGCAGCAGACCGATCACCCGGATACCGCGCGGGCCGAGTTCCTCGGCGAGCGACTTGGCGAAACCGGCCAGGCCCGGACGCAGCCCGTTGGAGATGGTCAGGCCCGGGATCGGTTCGTGGACGGAACCGGAGAGCACAAAGCCGATGACCCCGCCCTCGCCCAGCTCGGCGGCGGCGGCGCGGGCCAGCCGTACCGCCCCCAGGAACACCGACTCGAACGCCGACTGCCACTGCTCGTCCGTGTTGCCGGCCGCCGTGCCGGGCGTCGGGCCGCCGACGCTGATCAGAATGCCGTCGAAGCGCCCGAACCGCTCCCGGGCCGTACCGATCAGACGCCGCGCGGCGGCCGGGTCGGCGTTGTCGGCGGCCACCCCGTACGCGCCGGGGCCGATCTCCGACGCCGTCTGTTCGATGCTCCGCGCGTCCCGCCCGGAGACGACGACGCGCGCGCCGTCCGCGCTGAGCGCCCCGGCCGCCGCGCGGCCCAGGCCGCGCGAGGCGCCGGTGACGACGTACACCCGGTCCTTCAGTCCAAGATCCATGGCTCCTATCCTGCCGTGCCGCCCGCCGCCGTGTCACCGCCCGCCGCGTCGTCTGCCGCGGCACCTTCCGCGTCGCCGCCCCCGGTGCTGTACCCGGCCAGGGTCAGCGCCGTGACCACCAGTCCGATGTGGCTGAACGCCTGCGGATAGTTGCCCAGTTGACGCCCGGCCACCGGGTCGTACTCCTCGGAGAGCAGCCCCACGTCGTTGCGGAGACCGAGCAGCCGCTCGAACAGCTCCGCCGCCTCCTCGGTACGCCCCGTCATGTGGAGCGCGTCGGCCAGCCAGAACGAACAGACCAGGAACGTCCCCTCGCGCCCCGGCAGTCCGTCCACCCCGCTCCCCGTGGTGCTGTAACGGCGCAGCAGCCCCTCGTGCCCCAGCTCCGCCCGTACCGCGTCGACCGTGCCGATCACCCGCGGATCGTCCGGCGGCAGAAAACCGACCCGGGGGATCAGCAGGGTCGCCGCGTCCAGCTCGGTGGAGCCGTACGACTGGGTGAAGGTGTTGCGCTCCGGGTCGTACCCCTTCTCGCACACCTCCCGGTGCACCTCGTCCCGCATGGCCCGCCACCGCCCGACGTCACCGCTGAGCGACGGATCGGCCTCCAGCGTCCGTACCGCCCGGTCGGCGGCGACCCACGCCATCACCTTGGAGTGCGTGAAGTGCCGGCGCGGGCCCCGGATCTCCCACAGCCCCTCGTCGGGGTCGCGCCACTTCGACTCCAGGAACCCCAACAGGCTGAGCTGGAGGTTCCACGCGTGCGGCTTCCCGACCAGACCGGCCGTCCGCGCCACGTTCAGCGAGTCCATCACCTCGCCGTACACGTCGAGTTGGAGCTGTTTCACCGCGTCGTTGCCGGTGCGCACCGGGGTGGAGTGCGCGTAGCCGCTCAGCCACGGCAGCTCGACCTCCGGCAGCCGGCGCTCACCGGCCAGGCCGTACATGATCTGGAGATCGGCCGGGTCACCGGCGACGGCGCGCAGCAGCCAGTCGCGCCAGGCCGCCGCCTCGGCCAGATACCCCGCCGACACCAGCGCGCCCAGCACCAGGGTGGAGTCGCGCAGCCAGCAGTACCGGTAGTCCCAGTTCCGCACGCCGCCCAGCTCCTCCGGCAGAGAGGTGGTGGGGGCGGCGACGATGCCGCCCGTCGGGCCGTAGGTCAGCGCCTTGAGCGTGATGAGCGAGCGCATGACGGCGGACCGGTGCGGCCCCTCGTAGCGGCAGCGCGCCGCCCACTCCCGCCAGTCCGCCAGACTGCGCTCCAGCGACTCGTACGGGTCGAGGCGACGGGGGCGGGGTTTGTGGGAGGGGTGCCAGGTGAGGACGAAGGCCACCTTCTCGCCCTCGGCCACGGTGAACGAGGAACAGGTGCTGTAGTGCTGTCCCCACGTCTTGACCTGCGGCTCGCTGCGCAGCCAGACCGAGTCGGGCCCGGCGACGGCCACCCGGTGGCCCTGCGAGCGGCGCATCCACGGCACCACGGAACCGAAGTCGAAGCGCAGCCGGAGAGTGGCGGACATCTCCACCCGGCCGCTGACGCCCTCCACGATCCGCATGATCTCGGGTGCCACATCGCGCTGCGGCATGAAGTCGGTGACTTTGACGGTGCCGGTCCTGGTCTCCCACACGGATTCCAGGACGAGCGACTCGCCGACGTAGCCGCGCCGGGTGCACGTGCGGGCGCCGGTCGGGGCGAGCCGCCAGTGGCCGTTGTCCTCGGAGCCGAGCAGGGCGGCGAAGCAGGCGGCGGAGTCGAAACGAGGAAGGCACAACCAGTCGATGGAGCCGTTCCTGCCGACCAGGGCGGCGGTCTGAAGATCGCCGATGAGTGCGTAGTCCTCGATACGTTGGGTCACGTGAAGCCTGTTCCCGCAGTACACGGGCGTTAAGCAGGGGTTCGGCGCGTCGCATGATCGAGTGACCGGATGGCCCGGCCGGGGGGAGCGGAGCGGGTGCGGCCGGGACGGGGAGGGACGCGGCGCGCGAGCGCCGGTCAGGCGCCCGCGGGTACGGGGTCCTGCTCGGCGCGCGCCTCGCCGGCCTTCTTCCGCGCGGCCTCGGCGCGTTCGCGCTTCTCGTTCCGTACGAGGATCAGCCAGCCGACGGGCACGGCGGCGGTGAACAGCCACCACTGGACGGCATACGCCATGTGCGGCCCGATCGAGCTGTCGTCGGGCTTCTGGATCAGCTCGGGGCTGCCGTCCTCCGGCACGGGAGAGGTCAGCTCCATGTAGCCGCCGAGGACGGTGCGGCCCAGCTCCCGCCGCTGCTGTTCGCTGTTGATCAGGATGACCTGGCGCGGCGGCAGGTCCTTGATGTCCTTGATGCCGGAGGCCGCCGTCTCGTCGGCCTTGAGCCGGCCGGCGATGGTGACCTCGCCCTTCGGCGGGGCGGGGACGGCGGGGAAGGAGGACTGGTCCCCGTCGGCGCGGATCCAGCCGCGGTTCACCATGACCGCCCGGCCGTCCTTCAGGATGAAGGGGATGAGGACGTGGTAGCCGACCCGGTCCTCGTTGGAGGTCCTGCGGCGTACGACGACCTCGTGCGCGGGGTCGAACGTGCCGGTTGCGGTGACCGTGCGCCAGTAGTCGGCGCGCGGGACGGTGTGCCCCGGGGACGTCAGCTCCGTGACCGGGACGGGCTTCGCCTGGAGATTGTCCGTGATCAGGGCGTTCTGGGCGACCTTGTGCTCGTGCCGGTGCAGCTGCCAGAAGCCCAGCTCGATCATCGCGGGGACGAGGGCGAGGCCAAGGAGGGTGAGGATCACCCACTGCCGGGACAACAGGAAGCGGTACACGCCGTTGACGTTACTCGGCGGGAATCCGGGGCCGGGACGGGGGGTGGACATTTCACTCGGCCGCCCGGGCGGCGGTCGGCCGCCGTGCCCGCCCTTCGGCGGCGGCGCGGCGCGGTGGCGTGGCGCGCGCCGTCGTGGGGCGTGAAGGGCCGTCAGCCCGCCCCGTTCATCCCTTTCCTCCCTACTCGGTCGCCGGGGCCACGTCCCGCAGCAGCTGGGTGAAGGCCGCCTCGTCGATCACCGGCGTGCCGAAGGAGGCCGCCTTGACCGTCTTGGACGTGGTGGAGTCCCGGTCGTTGGTCACCAGCAGGCTGGTCAGCCGCGAGACGCTGGTCGCGACATGCAGCCCCGCCTCCACCGCCCGGTCCTCCAGCAGCTCACGGTCGATGGAGGTGTCCCCCGAGAACGCCACCCGCATCCCCTGCCGCAGCCGGCCACCCGGCTCGTACCGGCCGGGGTTCGGATACGGGCAGGCCGGCCGCTTGCGCGAGGCCCGCCAGCTCGGCTGCCGGTACGACGCCTGATAGCCGACCCGGGGCCGGGCGGGCCCGTCGGACCACTCGGTGAGCGGCCGGCACTCCAGCAGCGGCAGCCGTACACCGCTTCTGGCCGCCGCGTGCAGACTCGGACGGAACGACTCGGCCAGCACCCGCGCGTCGTCCAGCGCGTGGTGCGCGCGCTGCTGCACGACACCGAAGTGCGCCGCGAGCGTCTCCAGCTTGTGGTTGGGCAGCGGCAGCCCCAGCTCCTTGGAGAGCGCGATGGTGCACAGCCGCTGCCGGGTGGGCGCGGTCCGCTCAGCGCGCGCGTACTCCCTGGCGATCATCGACCAGTCGAAGATCGCGTTGTGCGCCACCAGCACCCGCCCGTCGAGCCGCTCCGCCAGCGCGCCGGCGACCTCGGGGAAGAGCGGGGCGTCCGCCAGGACATCGGTCGTCAGTCCGTGGATCCACACGGGTCCCGGATCGCGTTCCGGATTGACCAGGGTGTACCAGTGGTCCTCGACGTTCCCCCGGGAATCCAGACGGTAGACGGCGGCGGAGACTATCCGGTCGTCGCGGGCGAGGCCGGTGGTCTCGACGTCGACGACCGCGTATCCCTCGGGGTAGGCGGTCGGCCAGGTCGCTGCTGTCGTTTGGTCGTCGAGCATGGTCACAGAGAATACGGGCCGCCACTGACAGCCACACAGTCCGGTCCACCGCCGCCCGCCCCGACCGCCGCCCGAACATCCGTCGCGTCAAGGCCCTTACGGGGGAAGGCGAGCGGCCGCGCTCCCCGTGCCACCGGCCCGTCCCGTCCGGGCCGTGAGAGGCTCCCCGGGTGACCGACCCCACCCCTCACGAGGGCGAACCGCACGGCGGCGCCCTCGGCTCACGCCTCAACTGGCTGCGCGCCGCGGTCCTCGGCGCCAACGACGGCATCGTCTCGACCGCCGGCATCGTGGTCGGCGTGGCGGGGGCCACCGACGCGCGCACCACTCTTCTGACGGCCGGTCTCGCCGGGCTGCTGGCCGGGTCGATGTCGATGGCGGCGGGGGAGTACGTATCGGTGTCCACCCAGCGCGACTCGGAGCGGGCCGCCCTGGAACAGGAACGCCGTGAACTGCGGGAGGAGCCGCAGGCCGAACTCGACGAACTCACCCGGATGCTGGCCGACCGCGGTCTGACCGAGGACGTCGCGCGCGAAGCCGCGGAGCAACTCACCCGCCGTGACGCCCTGCAGGCCCACGCGCGCGTGGAACTGGGCATCGACCCGGACGCCCTCACCAACCCCTGGCACGCGGCGGGCGCCAGCTTCCTCGCCTTCACGGCGGGCGCGTTGCTGCCGCTGCTCGCGATGGTCCTGCCCCCGGCCTCGCTGCGGCTGACGGTCACGGTGCTCTCGGTGCTGGCCGCACTCGCCCTGACGGGCTGGGGCAGCGCCCGCCTCGGCACGGCGCCCCTGCGCCCCGCGCTGCTGCGGAACATGGGCGGCGGGGCGCTGGCGATGGGGGTGACGTACGCGGCGGGGACGTTGCTGGGGGCGGCGGGCGTTTAGCTTGCCCTCTGTCCGCCGAGGTCCTCCGGGCTCGCCGATGGCCGTGAGGGGCCAAGGGCTGTTCCGTCATGCCCGGCGGGCGCGCGACGACAGCGCCGTCGGTCACCGACAGCCTCACCGTCCGGCGGACCGCCGCGCCCACCGCCGTACGACCCGACGCACGACGGCGGGCCGCCTCCCGCTTTCGGGGGACGGCCCGCCGCCGTGCGTCGGCGCGTCCGAACGGACGCCTGCCGTGCGGACGTTACTTGCGCACCGCCGCCAGGGCGTCGACCAGACCGGCCCCGTAGAAGCTGTTGTGGCGCTTGCCGCCGGTGCACACGGCGTCGACCTCGCCGTCACCGTCGATGTCGTACGTCTCCGGGCAGACGGTCGGAGTCGCCTGGACCTTCAGCAGCGCCTTGATGGCCGCCGGCGAGGCGTGCGGGTGCGTCGACTTCAGCAGCGCCGCCACGCCCGCGACGTGCGGGGAGGCCATCGACGTACCGGCCATGTAGCCCCAGGTGCCGCCCGGCAGCGGGCCGAGGATCAGACCGCTGGTCGCCGGGGGCGCCGGGGTCTGGTAGCGGGTGGAGTCGCCACCGGGGGCCGCGACGTCGATGACGCCCAGACCGTGGTTGGAGAAGGAGGACTTCAGGCCCTTGGCGCCGGTGGAGGCGACCGTCACCACACCCGGCAGCTGGGTCGGGATGTCGAAGCACTTGGCCGGGTCGACGACACGGTCACCGGGGGTCGAGTCGTTCGGGCTGGACGAGTCGGTGATCGAGTGGGACGCGAGATCGTAGTTCTCGTTGCCCGCCGCGGCCACGTTGACCGTGCCCTTCTTCTCCGCGTACCGGGTGGCCCGGGTGATCGCGTCGACCAGGGCCTTCTGGTCCGGGTCGTTCAGGCAGTTGAAGTACCACGGGTCGGTGTAATAGCTGTTGTTCGTCACGTCGATGCCGTGCTCGGCGGCCCAGACGAAGCTGCACACGACGGCCTCGGCGTAGAAGTAGCCGGCCGGCGTGGACGCCTTGATGCCCGCCACCTTCACGCCCGGCGCCACACCGGTGACGCCGACGCCGTTCTTCGCCGCGGCGATCTCGCCCGCGACATGCGTGCCGTGCGGGCTCTCCCCGGTGGTCGGGCGCCAGGCGCCGTCCGCCGTGTCGGGTTTGCCGCTCACGCAGTTGACCGACGCCGCGCGGTTGAAGTTCGGCGCGAGGTCCGGGTGGGTGTCGTCGACACCCGTGTCGATGACCCCGACAGTGACCTTGGAGCTGCCCAGCGTCTTCAGGTGCGCCTTGTCCGCGTTGATGGCGGGCAGGTCCCACTGCAACGGCTCCAGCGGGTCCTGGGCGTCGGCCCCCGCCGACTTCGACGCCTTCGCCGTGGCCGCCGTCGCCGCCTCGACCTGCTCGGCCGTCAGTTCCCTGGGTGTGCCGATGTCCGTGGTGGACTGCGAGGGCAGCGGCGCGGTGCGGGTGGCGCCGGCCGACAGGACACCGGGGGTCCGGCGCACGGTCTTCGCGAAGTCCGGGTTCTGCGAGGTGGCGACGGTGACACCTATCTGGTCATAGGTGGTCACCACCGTGCCGCCGGCCCGGTCTATCGCCTTCCTGACGGACTTGGCCGTCAGGATGCCGCCGTACGTGTTCACCACGTACGACAGCTTCGGGCCGTCCGTCACGACCGGCGTGGGCCCGCCCGCTGGGGCGGCCGACGCCGAGGCCGCGGGGAGGAAGCCGAGCGAGACGGTGAGTGCCAGACCTACCGGCAGGGCGAGTGCGCGCCGCCGTCTGGATCCCGGATGAGCCATGGGGTCTCCACATCATCTTTTGAGAGCCGCCCCGCGCGGGCCGCGCTTGGACGGGTACATGACCAGTGAAGTTATCGCTGATCACCGGTGACCTTCAATCGTTCCCGGAATCATTTCCGGAATCACTTTCGGAAGAAAAACCCCGGGGTTGAACCGAGTCGCCGCGCTTCCCGTGCCGTTGTCAGGGGGACGAGTGTCCGCCCGACCCTGTGAGGTATTCCCCCGTGTCCCACTCCACCGCACCCGCGTCACGAGGAGATTCCGTGGCTTCCGATGCCCCGCCGCCCGAGCCCGCGCCGGCCCCGTCCACGCCGGCCCGGCCCACGACGGCCCAGTTCGTCGAGGTGCAGGAGAGTGCCGAGTTCGGCGAACTGCGCCGTACGTACCGCTCCTTCGCCTTCCCGCTGACCTTCGCCTTCATCGCCTGGTACCTGGTGTACGTGCTGCTGTCCAACTACGCGGGCGGTTTCATGGGCACCAAGGTCTTCGGCAACATCAACGTCGCGCTGATCCTCGGTCTCGCGCAGTTCGTCACCACCTTCCTGATCGCCTGGATCTACTCGCGCCACGCGGCCCGCCGCCTCGACCCGGCCGCGCGGGCCATCAAGTCCCGTATGGAGGCGGACGCATGAGCCACCCCTTCGCACTCGTCGGCGCGTCCGCCGAGGCGCCCCTGCGGCTCGCCGCCGCCGGGGACGCCAGCGAGCACCGGCCGCTGATCATCACGCTCTTCGGACTGTTCGTCGTCGCCACCCTGGTCATCACCGTGTGGGCCGGCCGCCAGACCAGGAGCGCCTCCGACTTCTACGCGGGAGGACGGCAGTTCACCGGCTTCCAGAACGGTCTGGCGGTCTCCGGCGACTACATGTCCGCCGCGTCGTTCCTCGGCATCGCCGGGGCCATCGCCCTCTTCGGCTACGACGGCTTCCTCTACTCGATCGGCTTCCTGGTCGCCTGGCTGGTGGCGCTGCTGCTGGTCGCTGAGCCGCTGCGCAACTCCGGCCGCTACACGATGGGTGACGTCCTCGCGTACCGCATGCGCCAGCGCCCGGTGCGCACGGCCGCCGGTACCTCCACCATCGTCGTGTCGATCTTCTATCTGCTGGCGCAGATGGCCGGCGCCGGCGTCCTGGTCTCGCTGCTGCTCGGCATCACCAGCGACGCCGGGAAGATCGCCATCGTCGCGCTGGTCGGCCTGCTGATGATCGTGTACGTCACCATCGGCGGCATGAAGGGGACCACCTGGGTCCAGATGGTCAAGGCCGTCCTGCTCATCGCCGGGACCTTGCTGATCACGTTCCTCATCCTGCTGAAGTTCCACTTCAACCTCTCCGACCTGCTGGGTTCGGCGGCGAGCAACAGCGGCAAGGGCGCGGCCTTCCTGGAGCCGGGGCTCAAGTACGGAGCCACCGCGACCTCGAAACTGGACTTCATCTCTCTGGGCATCGCCCTGGTGCTCGGCACGGCGGGGCTGCCGCACATCCTGATCCGCTTCTACACCGTCCCGACCGCGAAGGCCGCCCGGAAGTCGGTCATCTGGGCCATCGGCATCATCGGTGCCTTCTATCTGATGACCATCGTGCTCGGCTTCGGCGCCGCAGCCCTGCTCAAGCCGGGCGACATCATCGCCTCCAACAAGGCGGGCAACACGGCGGCACCGCTGGCCGCCCTGGAGATCGGCGGCGGCGCGGGCTCGACCGGCGGCGCGATCCTGCTCGCGGTGATCTCGGCGGTCGCGTTCGCCACCATCCTCGCCGTGGTCGCGGGCCTGACGCTGGCCTCCTCCTCGTCGTTCGCGCACGACATCTACGCCAATGTCATCCGCAAGGGTGAGGCGACCGAGCAGGAGGAGGTACGGGCCGCCCGCTGGGCGACCGTCGCCATCGGCATCGTCTCCATCGCGCTCGGCGCCCTCGCCCGCGATCTGAACGTGGCGGGACTGGTCGCGCTCGCCTTCGCCGTCGCGGCCTCGGCCAACCTGCCGACGATCCTCTACAGCCTCTTCTGGAAGAGGTTCACCACGCAGGGTGCCCTGTGGTCGATCTACGGCGGTCTGGCCTCCTCCGTCCTGCTGGTGCTGTTCTCGCCGGTCGTCTCGGGGAAGCCCACCTCGATGTTCCCCGACGCCGACTTCCACTTCTTCCCGCTGGAGAACCCCGGACTGATCTCGATCCCGCTGGGCTTCCTGCTCGGCTGGCTCGGGACCGTCCTGTCGAAGGAGCGGCCCGACACGGGCAAGTACGCGGAGCTGGAGGTCAAGTCCCTCACCGGCACGGGAGCGCACTGACCCGGGCACCGGTCCGCACTTCCGGGACCCCGGCCGTGGCCGGGTCGCGAGCCCCGCGACCCGGTCATGGCCGTCCCCGGAGGCGGCAGGACCCCCGGCGCTGTCAGCGGCCTGACGTAGGCTCGGAGTTGTCCGGGCCGAGGACCGGGGCCGCCCACCGGGCTTGTCTCATCGGCCACCGGACTGTTCCACCGGGAGGAGGGTCATCGTGCTCATCGACACCTACGGCAGGGTCGCCACCGACCTGCGCGTCTCGCTGACGGACCGCTGCAATCTGCGGTGCACGTACTGCATGCCGGAGGAGGGCCTCCAGTGGCTCACCAAGTCCGATCTGCTCAGCGACGACGAGATCGTCCGGCTGATCCGGCTGGCCGTGACCCGTCTGGGCATCACCGAAATCCGCTTCACCGGTGGAGAACCCCTGCTCAGGCCCGGTCTGGTGGGGATCGTCGAGCGATGCGCGGCGCTGGAGCCCCGTCCCCGGCTGTCGCTGACCACCAACGGCATCGGTCTGCGGCGCACGGCCGCCGCGCTGCGGGACGCCGGGCTCGACCGGGTCAATGTCTCGCTGGACACCCTGCGGCCCGACGCCTTCAAGACCCTCACCCGGCGCGACCGCCACGCCGATGTCCTCGACGGGCTGCGCGCGGCGCACGAAGCGGGGCTGACCCCGGTCAAGGTCAACACCGTCCTGATGCCCGGTCTCAACGACGACGAGGCGCCCGACCTGCTGGCCTGGGCCGTGGAACACGGCTACGAGCTGCGGTTCATCGAGCAGATGCCCCTCGACGCCCAGCACGGCTGGAAGCGCGACGGGATGATAACCGCCGGTGACATCCTCGCCTCGCTGCGCACCCGCTTCACGCTCACCGAGGAGGACGAGAAGGCCCGGGGCTCCGCCCCCGCCGAGCGCTGGCTCGTGGACGGCGGCCCGCACCGCGTCGGGGTCATCGGCTCCGTCACCCGCCCGTTCTGCGGCGCCTGCGACCGGACCCGGCTGACGGCCGACGGCCAGGTGCGCAACTGCCTGTTCGCCCAAGAGGAGACGGACCTGCGCGGCGCGCTGCGCTCCGAAGCGCCCGACGAGGAGATCGCGCGGCTCTGGAAGCTGGCGATGTGGGGGAAGAAGGCCGGTTCGGGGCTGGACGACCCGACGTTCCTTCAGCCGGACCGCCCGATGTCAGCCATCGGCGGCTGACCCGGCGCCCGGCCCGCGCTCCCACTCCGCCAGACTCACCACGTCCTTCAGGAAACCGCGCACCCCGAGGAACGACGAGAGATGCTCACGGTGCTCGTCGCAGGCCAGCCAGGTCTTGCGCCGCTCCGGAGTGTGCAGCTTGGGGTTGTTCCAGGCCAGCACCCAGACAGCGGCGGTACGGCACCCCTTGGCGGAGCAGACCGGCGCGGTGTCGGAGGCATCGGAATCGTGGCCGCCGGAAGCGGGGCCGATGGGGAAGGGGAGGTTCACCCGTCCACCCTAGGCCCAAGCCCGACGTCACTGCCCGAGACCACTGCCCGAGGTCACTGCGCAGAGTCACCGTCCGAGGCCACCGGCGTCGGAGGCCCTGAGCGCGCCGCGACACCGGAAAAGGCGACGCCGGGCAGCCACGGGGGGAGCTGCCCGGCGTCGGTCCGTCGCTCCGACGGGGGATGCGGAGCGCAAGCAAAGTATGTCACGCGCAACGGGGTGTGGTGCACAAGAACTTCACGATTGATCTGAGCTTTTCTTGAGCTTGGCGGAACCGCGCAGGCAGCCGCTCCGCCGGCGGTCGCTCTGCGGAGGTGCCGCCCTACGGACGGTCCTCGGCCCCGCCCTCCGCCGACGGCCCCGCCGCCACGACCGGGCCGGGCGGCGGCCCGATCATCGTCGGGCCCGGCGGGGTCACGAACGTCGACGGCAGCGAAGGGACGTTCTCACGCCCCGCGTTGGCGATCACCACCGCCACATAGGGCAGCAGCACCCCCAGGGCCAGCGTCACCATGGCCACCGGTCGCTGCACGTTCCACAGCGCCACGGTCGCGATCACCGAAACGGTCCGCACCAGCATCGAGATCACATAGCGGCGCTGACGGCCCCGCACATCCTCGGCGAGACCCTGGCGCGCCCCCGTGATCCGGAAGACCTCCGTGCCGCTCTGCTTCCGCATCCCGATCCACCACCCGACGTGTCCGTGCCGGGCGCCGCCGGCCCGGACGCCTATCACGGTACGCCGCGCCCCGCCCCGGCACGAGAGCGGGGCGACGCCGACCCGCCGGTGGCTTCCGGCCCGGCTCCGTACGGCCGTGCCCGACATGCGGCGTCCGGGCGATCACCGCAGACTGACGCTCATGCGCATATCGCGCCGCGTGAGGAGGCGACCATGAATTGGTTGTGGGTCATCGTTGTGGGCCTGGTGCTCGGTCTGATCGCCCGGGCGATCATCCCCGGCAAACAGCACATCCCGCTGTGGCTGACGGCCGTGTTCGGCATCCTGGGCAGCATTCTCGGCAACGCCGTGGCCGGCTGGATCGGGGTACGCCACACCAGCGGAATCGACTGGACCCGCCATGTGCTCCAGCTGATCGGGGCCATCATCGTGGTCGCCGTGGGCGCGAAACTGTGGAGCGCGATCCGGGGCGACCGGGGCAGCCGGGGAACCAGGGAACGCATCTGACCCGCTCCCGCCTCCGCCCACCTGCCGGGCCGGGACGGACCGGAACGACGACGGCGGCCGGGTCGTACGGATGTCCCGTACGGCCCGGCCGCCGCCGTACCCCGGTCAGCCCGCCGCGACCTCGATCGCCGCCAGGTTCTTCTTGCCCCGACGCAGCACCAGCCAGCGGCCGTGCAGCAGCTCCGCCCGGCCGGGCACCGCGTCCGCGTCGGCGACCTTGACGTTGTTCACGTACGCGCCGCCCTCCTTGACCGTACGGCGGGCCGCCGACTTGCTCGGCGCCAGACCGGCCTCGACCAGCAGGTCCACCACCGGCAGCGGCTCGGCCACCTCGGCGTGCGGCACCTCGGAGAGCGCCGCGCCCAGCGTCGCCTCGTCCAGATCCGTCAGCTCGCCCTGGCCGAACAGCGCCCGGGACGCGGCGACGACCGCCGCGCACTGGTCCGCGCCGTGCACCAGCGTCGTCAGCTCCTCGGCCAGCGCCCGCTGCGCCGCGCGGGCCTGCGGACGCTCGGCCGTGAGCTGTTCGAGCTGCTCCAGCTCGTCCCGCGTCCTGAAGCTGAGGATGCGGGAGTACGCGGAGATGTCCCGGTCGTCCACGTTGAGCCAGAACTGGTAGAACGCGTACGGCGTGGTCATCTCCGGGTCGAGCCAGACCGCGCCGCCCTCCGTCTTGCCGAACTTGGTGCCGTCCGCCTTGGTCATCAGCGGGGTGGCCAGCGCGTGCACCTCGGCGCCCGGCTCGACGCGGTGGATCAGGTCGAGACCGGCGGTGAGATTGCCCCACTGGTCGCTGCCGCCCTGCTGGAGGACACAGCCGTACCGCCGGTACAGCTCCAGGAAGTCCATGCTCTGGAGCAGCTGGTAGCTGAACTCGGTGTAGCTGATGCCCTCGTCCGACTCCAGTCTGCGGGCGATCGAGTCCTTGGTGAGCATCTTGTTCACCCGGAAGTGCTTGCCGACGTCCCGCAGGAACTCGATCGCGGACAGCCCCGCCGTCCAGTCCAGGTTGTTGACCATCCTGGCGGCGTTCGGGCCCTCGAACGTCAGGAACGGCTCGATCTGCGACCGCAGCCGCGCCACCCAGCCGGCCACCGTCTCCGGATCGTTCAGCGTCCGCTCGGCCGTCGGCCGGGGGTCACCGATCTGCCCGGTCGCCCCGCCCACCAGCGCCAGCGGCCGGTGCCCGGCCTGCTGGAGCCTGCGGACGGTCAGCACCTGCACCAGATGTCCCACGTGCAGGCTGGCCGCCGTGGGGTCGAAGCCGCAATAGAAGGTGACGGGACCGTCCGCGAGCGCCTTGCGCAAAGCGTCCTCGTCAGTGGACTGGGCGAACAGCCCACGCCACTTCAGCTCGTCGACGATGTCCGTCACGGTCGGGTCTCTCCTCGCACGTCAAATGGATGTACCACCGGTCAGTCTATGGGGGTCACACGCCCTGGCTGACCGAGCTCATATTGAAATCCGGGACGCGCAGCGCGGGTGTCGCCGCCCGGGTGAACCAGTCGCCCCACTCGCGGGGCAGCGTCTTCTCGGTGCGCCCGGCCTCCGTCGCCCGGGACAGCAGATCGACGGGGGACTCGTTGAACCGGAAATTGTTCACCTCGCCGACCACCTCGCCGTCCTCGACCAGATACACGCCGTCCCTGGTCAGTCCGGTGAGCAGCAGCGTCGCCGGGTCGACCTCACGGATGTACCACAGGCAGGTCAGCAGCAGCCCGCGCGAGGTGCCGGCCACCATCTCCTCCAGCGACTTCTCGCCGCCGCCGTCCAGGATCAGGTTCCCGATGCCGGGCGCGACCGGCAGCCCGGTCAGGGCGGCGCTGTGCCGGGTGGTGACCAGCCGGTTCAGCGTGCCCTCCCGTACCCAGTCCGTGGGCGCCAGCGGCAGACCGTTGTCGAAGACGGACGCGTCGTCGCCCGAGGCGTGCGCGATGACGAACGGCGCGGACTCCAGGCCCGGCTCGTGCGGGTCGCTGCGCAGGGTGAGCGGCAGCGCGGAGAGGGTCTCCCCGACGCGGGTGCCACCGCCCGGGCGGGAGAAGACCGTCCGGCCCTCCACCGCGTCGCGGGCGGCCGACGACCACAGCTGGTAGATCAGCAGATCCGCGACGGCGGTCGGCGGCAGCAGCGTCTCGTACCGCCCGGCGGGCAGGTCGATCCGTCGCTCCGCCCAGGCCAGCCGGCGGGCCAGCTCGGCGTCGAGCGCGGCCGGGTCCACGTCCTTGAAGTCGCGCGTCGCCCGGCCCGCCCAGGCCGACCGGGTGCGGTCGGGGGACTTCGCGTTCAGCTCCAGTGTCCCGGTGGGCTGGTCGTGGCGCAGCCGTACGCCGGTGGAGGTGCCGAGGTAGGTCGAGGTCATCTCATGGTTGGCGAAGCCGTACAGCTCACGGCCGCCGGACCGGGCGCGGGCGAAGGAGTCGCCGAGCGCCGGCGCGAAGTCCGCGAAGACGGCGGAGGTCGTCTCCAGCGGGGCGTCGGTGAAGTCCCCCGACACCTGCCCGCCGCCGACCAGCTCCGTCGCGTCCTCGGCGGGACCGGCCCCGCGCGCGGCGGCCTCGGCGGCCCGCACCAGCGGCTCCAGCTCGTCGGCGGTCACGGCGGCGCGCGACACCACGCCCGAGGCGGTGCCCCGCGCGCCGTCGACGGTGGCGACGACGGTGAGCGTGCGGCCCCGGGTGACGCCGTTGGTGGTGAGCGTGTTGCCCGCCCAGCGGAGATTGGCCGACGACTGCTCGTCGGCGATGACCACGCAGCCGTCGGCCGTGGACAGTTCGAGGGCGCGCTCGACGATCTCGTGCGGCTTGCTGCTCCTGATCGCGCTGCTCATCGGCCCGCCTCCTGCGTGGTGTTGAGGATGTTGACGCCGCGGAACAGGGCCGACGGGCAGCCGTGCGACACCGCCGCGACCTGGCCCGGCTGGGCCTTGCCGCAGTTGAACGCGCCGCCCAGCACATAGGTCTGCGGTCCGCCGACCGCCTCCATGGAGCCCCAGAAGTCGGTGGTCGTCGCCTGGTAGGCGACATCGCGCAGCTGCCCGGCCAGCCTGCCGTTCTCGATCCGGAAGAACCGCTGACCGGTGAACTGGAAGTTGTAGCGCTGCATGTCGATCGACCACGACCGGTCCCCGACCACGTAGATGCCGCGCTCCACGCCCCCGATCAGATCCTCCGTCGCCAGCCCGCCCGGATCCGGCCGCAGCGACACGTTCGCCATGCGCTGTACGGGGACATGGCCCGGCGAGTCGGCGTACGCGCACCCGTTGGACCGGCCGAGGCCCGTCAGCTTCGCGATCCGCCGGTCCAGCTGGTAGCCGACGAGCGTGCCGTCCTTGACCAGGTCCCAGGACTGCGCCGCGACGCCCTCGTCGTCGTACCCGATGGTCGCCAGACCGTGCTCGGCGGTGCGGTCGCCCGTCACGTTCATCACCGGGGAGCCGTACGCCAGGGTGCCCAGCTGGTCGAAGGTGGCGAACGACGTGCCCGCGTACGCCGCCTCGTAGCCCAGCGCCCGGTCCAGCTCGGTGGCGTGGCCGATCGACTCGTGGATCGTCAGCCAGAGATTCGACGGGTCGACCACCAGGTCGTACGTCCCCGCCTCGACGCTCGGCGCGCGCATCTTCTCGGCCAGCAGCCCCGGAATCCGCTCCAGCTCCGCGTCCCAGTCCCAGCCGGTCCCGGTGAGGTACTCCCAGCCCCGGCCGACCGGCGGCGCGATCGTGCGCATCGAGTCGAATCCGCCGCTCTCGCCGTCCACGGCCACGGCGGTGAACTGCGGATGCAGCCTGACCCGTTGCTGCGTGGTGACGGTGCCCGCGGTGTCCGCGTAGAACTTGTTCTCGTGGACGGTCATCAGCGACGCGTCCACATGCGCCACCCCCTCGGCACCGAGCAGCCGCCCGCTCCACTCGGCCAGTAGCGCCGCCTTCTCCTCGTCCGGCACATCGAACGGATCGATCTCGTACGACGACACCCATGTCTTCTCGGCGTGCGCCGGCTCGTCCGCCAGCTCCACGCGCTCGTCGGACCCCGAGGCGGCGATCACCTTCGCCGACAGCTTCGCCATCGCCACGGCCTGCCCCGCGACCCGCGCCGCCGCGTCCATGGTCAGATCCACCCCGGAAGCGAAGCCCCAGGCCCCGCCGTGCACCACCCGAACCGCGTACCCCGTGTCCGTGGTGTCCGACGACCCGGCCGGCTTCGCGTCCCGCAACCGCCAGGACGCGCCGCGCACCCGCTCGAACCGGAAGTCGGCGTGCTCGGCCCCCAGCGCCCGCGCCCGGGCCAGCGCGGCGTCGGCGAGGGCCCGTAGCGGAAGCGCCAGGAACTCCTGGTCGATGTCATGGGCCATGTGCGGCCTCCCCATTTCCTTTGCTCGCGCCGTTGAATCCACTGAATCCACCAGACGGAAGTGAAGCACGGTCGTCGCACGCGGGAGGCGGAGGCGGCTCGGGCCGGCCGCCTTTCTGTAGGGACCCGACAGGGACCGTCCCCGGGTGCTGTCAGGGGCCGAGTGCCTGCGGACCGTGCGGGGCCGATAGGTTTCTAGCGATACAAGACCGCTAGGGAAAGGCTGATCCGTTGAGCCGCTCGGTTCTCGTGACCGGAGGAAACCGGGGCATCGGCCTCGCCATCGCCCGCGCCTTCGCCGACAACGGCGACAAGGTCGCCATCACCTACCGCTCCGGCGAGCCGCCCGAGGCGCTGACGGAGCTGGGGTGCCTGGCGGTCCGCTGCGACATCACCGATGCCGAACAGGTGGAGCAGGCATACAAGGAGATCGAGGAGAAGCACGGTCCCGTGGAGGTGCTGGTGGCCAACGCCGGCGTCACCAAGGACCAGTTGCTGATGCGGATGTCCGAGGAGGACTTCACCTCCGTACTCGACACCAACCTCACCGGCACCTTCCGTGTCGTCAAGCGCGCCAACCGCGCCATGCTGCGCGCCAAGAAGGGCCGGGTCGTTCTCATCTCCTCGGTCGTCGGGCTGCTCGGCTCGGCGGGCCAGGCGAACTACGCCGCGTCCAAGGCGGGGCTGGTCGGCTTCGCCCGCTCGCTCGCCCGGGAGCTGGGCTCCCGGAACATCACCTTCAATGTCGTCGCGCCCGGCTTCGTGGACACCGACATGACGAAGGTCCTCAGCGACGAGCAGCGCGCGGGCATCGTCTCGCAGGTGCCGCTCGGCCGTTACGCGCAGCCGGAGGAGATCGCCGCGACGGTGCGGTTCCTCACCTCCGACGACGCCTCTTACATCACTGGAGCCGTCATTCCCGTTGACGGCGGATTGGGCATGGGTCACTGATCACATGAGTGGAATCCTCGCCGGCAAGCGCATCCTCATCACCGGTGTGCTGATGGAGTCCTCCATCGCCTTCCACGCCGCCAAGGTGGCCCAGGAGCAGGGCGCCGAGGTCATCCTGACCGCCTTCCCCCGGCCCACGCTCACCGAGCGCATCGCCAAGAAGCTGCCCAAGCCGGCCAAGGTCATCGAGCTGGACGTGACCGACACCGAGCACATGGACCGGCTGGCCGGGCTGGTACGGGACGAGCTGGGCGGCCTGGACGGCGTCGTGCACTCCATCGGCTTCGCGCCGCAGGACGCGCTCGGCGGCAACTTCCTCAACACCCCGTTCGAGTCGGTCTCCACGGCGATGCATGTCTCGGCGTTCTCGCTGAAGTCGCTGACCATGGCCTGCCTGCCGCTGATGGAGGAGGGCGGCGCGGTCGTCGGCCTGACCTTCGACGCGCAGTTCGCCTGGCCGCAGTACGACTGGATGGGCCCGGCCAAGGCCGCGCTGGAGGCCACCTCCCGCTACCTCGCCCGTGACCTGGGCAAGCAGAACATCCGCTGCAACCTCGTCTCCGCCGGACCGCTCAAGTCGATGGCCGCCAAGTCCATTCCGGGCTTCGCGGAGCTGGCGGACGTCTGGAACCACCGCTCCCCGCTGGAGTGGGACATGACCGACCCGGAGCCGGCCGGCCGCGGTGTGGTCGCGCTGCTCTCGGACTTCTTCCCGAAGACCACCGGTGAGATCGTGCACGTCGACGGCGGCGTGCACATGATGGGCGCCTGACCCGGCCCCACCTGATCGACCGAAGGCCGTGTGACCGTCCCCGGACGGTCACACGGCCTTTTCGTGAGCACCGGCCCGCCCCCGCCCTCCCGAGTCGAAAAGAACGGCAGTTCGCCGCAGACTGGGTGAACCGGAGCGTTCCGGTCGTCGCGGGGGAGGAGGTGTGCGCATGCGCCCGCTCCGTCTCGGTACGGTGGCGCTCGGCGTGGCCGTACTGGCGAGCGCGTCGGGCCTCGCGGCCGCCGGCGACCGTCCCGTCCCGGACCGCGCCGCACCCCGCTCCCTGTCCCGCGCTGCCCCATCCCGCGACTCCCCGGCCCGCGCCACCTGTCTGACGAAGATCGAGGGCTCACGCGCGACCGCGTCCTGCCACAACCCGTACCCGGACACCGATCTCGTCCAGCTCCACGTCACGTGCGAGCACTGGTGGGACGTGAGCACCGACAGCGCGCGCGTCGAGGTCGGGGCCGCGCGCTACGTCACGCTCACCGACCGGTGCTGGAAGGGGATACGCGCGGCGTGGGTCACCCACGAGCGCCCCTGACCGGACCGGCCTCCCCCCTCCGGCGCACGGGACGCCCACCCGGGGCCCCGGATCAGACCCGGTCGGCCAGGCAGGCGAGCGCGTACCCCGCCGCCTCCCTCGCCGCCGTCTCCGCGTCCCCCGCCCGGATCGCCGCCACCAGCCGCGCGTGGTCCATGTGGTCCTCCGGGCGCAGCTCCTGGCCCACGTCGCGGCGCAGCCACTCCTGCAACACCTGGCCGAGGTCCGCGTAGACGGCGGCCAGCACCTCGTTGTGCGAAGCCGCCACGACCGCCATGTGCAGCGCCGCGTCGGCCGCGACGAACGGCTCCGCCTCGCCCGCGCTCCACGCGGCCTCGCGCCGGGCGAGCAGGTCCTCCAACTGGCGCAGGTCCCGGTCCGTACGCCGCTCGGCGGCCAGCCGCGCGGCCGAGGACTCCAGCGTCGAACGCAGCTCGGCGATGTCCCGGGGGTCAGCGTCGGCGAATCTGCGGTGCATCACCCCGGCCAGCTCGCTGGTCGCGGCGACATAGGTCCCCGAGCCCTGCCGGATGTCCAGCAGCCCGTTGTGGGCGAGCGCGCGGACCGCCTCGCGGACGGTGTTGCGGGCCACGCCGAGCTGTTCGACCAGTTCGGGTTCGGTCGGGATACGGGAGCCCACCGGCCACGCGCCCGAGGTGATCTGGGTCCGCAGCTCGGTGATCACCTGGTCGGAGAGTGCCGTACGCCGGGGTGAGGTCAACGCCATGTGTCGCTCCCGAGTGATCAGTCGAGGGGGAGGGGAGAGTAAGTCATCCCATCATTCTATGATGGGCCCATGCCCGATGAGCCGCAGCCTCCGACACAGCCCCGGACCACCTCCCCGATACCTTCCGCCGTCTCGACGGCGGTGCCCGCATCCGGCGGACCGGCCGACGCGCTCCCGCCTGCCCCGCTCTCCCGCGCGTCGCTCTGGCGCACCCGGCTCCTCGTCGCCGGGCTCGTGCTCGCCGCCCTCAATCTCCGCCCCGCCATCACCAGCCTCGGCTCGCTCCTCGAAGAGGTACGGGTCGGACTGCACATGAGCGGCAGCGTCGCGGGCGTCCTCACCTCCGTACCGCCCCTGTGCTTCGCGGTCTTCGGCTTCGCCGCGCCCCGGCTGGCCCGGCGGTTCGGGCCCGGCGCCGTCGTTCTCGCGGGCATGGTCGCGATCACCGCGGGGCTGGCCCTGCGCCCGCTCGCCGGCGGCACGGCCCTCTTCCTGGTCGCCAGCGCGTGCGCGCTCATGGGCATCGCCGTCAGCAACGTACTGATGCCGGTGATCGTCAAGCGTTACTTCCCCGACCGGGTCGGCACCATGACCGGGCTGTACTCGATGGCCCTCGCCCTCGGTACGGCGGGCGCCGCGGCGGTGACCGTCCCCATGACGCGGGCGCTCGGCGGCTGGCGGCCCGGGCTCGGGATCTGGGCGGTGCTCGCCGCCGTGGCCGTGCTGCCCTGGCTCGGACTGATCCGCGAGCGCGGCACCGGGCCCGGGTCGGCCGCTCCCTCCGCGGCACCCACCGGCCTGCTGCTCCGACGCAGCCGCACGGCCTGGGCGCTGGCCTGCTTCTTCGGCCTCCAGGCCACCGGCGCGTACATCACCATGGGCTGGATGCCGCAGATCTTCCGGGACGCGGGCGTCTCGGCGGGCACGGCAGGACTGCTGCTCGCGCTGACCATGGTCATGGGCGTGCCCCTGGCCTTCGTGATCCCGCGCGTGGCCGCGCGGATGAGGAACCAGACGCCGATCGTCCTCGCCCTCGGGCTGTGCGGACTGGTGGCCTACGCGGGCCTGTACTTCGCACCGGCCCAGGGCGCCTGGCTCTGGGCGCTGCTCCTCGGCATCTCGAACTGCGCCTTCCCCCTGGCCCTCACCATGATCGGCATGCGGTCGCGTACCGGCGCGGGCGTCGTACGGCTCTCCGCCTTCGCCCAGAGCACCGGCTATCTGATCTCCATCCCCGGGCCGCTGCTGGTCGGCGTCCTCTACCAGCACACCGGCGGCTGGGGGCTGCCGATCGCGCTGATGGCCGCCTTCCTCGTGCCGCAGATGCTGGCGGGCGCGGTCGCGGGGCGGGACCGGACGATCGAGGACGAGACCCGGGTGCGAGACTGAGCGCATGCCAGTCCTCGACCCGAACCCCCAGAACGGCCAGCGGAAGCTGCTCCTCGTCTTCGGCGCCATCATCGGCATCATGGTGATCATCGGCATCGTCGCGACCCTCGCCAGTCCGTGAGCCGGCCCGGCCCCCGACAGGGACCCGAAGCACCCGGGAGGCGCCCGAAAGCACCCGGGAGGCGAACCGAGCCGTGAAGCACAGGGGGGCTTTCCCCCGCATCCCCTAGGGGGCAGGGGTCAGGGTGAAGTGGGTGGATCACCGGATGGGCCCGGCGCTCCACGATCCGTAGGTTCTGAGGTAGCCCGAACCGCCAGGTTCGGAGCCCACGGACCCCAGACCGACGGAGGTGGCCATGCCGGCCCACAGGCACTCCCGGACCAGCCCCCAGGCCCCCTCCGGCGGCCTCGACGTCCGTCTGCCGTGGTGGTCCATAGCCCTTCCCGCGCTCGCCTTCGGGGCGCTCTTCCTGCTGATGACCGGCCCCGAGCAGGCGCACGCCGCGACGGGCGACCCGACGGTCGGGCGCATCCTGGAGCACGTCCGTATGACGTTCGCCGGATAGCGGCGCCCGGGGCCCCGGCCGGGTTCACCGGTGCCGGGGGCCGCCCGTCAACACCCTGCGCCCCATGGCGCCTTTCATGCGAAGCTGGAGTGCATGAGCGTCGATACACCCCGAAGGATCGTCCTACTCCGGCACGCGAAGGCCGACTGGCCCGAGGTGTCCGACCATGAGCGTCCGCTCGCCGAGAGAGGCCGTGCGGACGCGTCCCTCGCGGGCCGCACTCTGGCCGGCACCGGAATCGACTTCGACCTGGCTCTCTGCTCGACCGCGGTCAGAACCCGCGAGACCTGGAAGCTGGCCGTGCAGGAGCTGCCCCAGCGTCCGAGGACCGTCTACGAGGACCGGCTCTACGAGGCGTC
Organism: Streptomyces sp. NPDC012835; assembly: GCF_042900885.1. Taxonomy (NCBI): domain Bacteria; kingdom Bacillati; phylum Actinomycetota; class Actinomycetes; order Kitasatosporales; family Streptomycetaceae; genus Streptomyces; species Streptomyces sp. NPDC012835. The sequence goes on along the minus strand of NZ_JBIBBW010000002.1, from coordinate 17,037 downwards.
TCTCGGCGAGCTGATCGCCGTGGTCAACGAGACGCCCGACGAGGTGGGCGACCTCCTGCTGATCGGTCACAACCCCGGCACGCACGCCCTCGCCGACGCCCTCGCGGGCGAGGCGGACCCCGGCGCGCTGGGGCGGATGACGCGCAGCGGGTTCCCGACCTCCTCGTTCGCCGTGATCGGCTTCAGCGGCACCTGGAAGTCCGTGGAGCACGGCGTGGGCAGGCTCGACCAGTTCTGGAGCCCGCACGACTGACCGCGGGTGGCCGCCGGCGACCGTTTCGTAGCGGTTCGTGGCGGGTGGTTCCGTATGGCCTGCCCCTCACGGTCCGCCCCTACGCTCCGTCCGTACGTACGGAGCCGCCCGCCCGGTGCGGCCCGACGTGGGGGGGGCCCGCCGCCCCCCCCCCGCCCCCCCCCCGGGGGGGGGCGGGGGGGGGGGGGCGGGGCCGGGGGGGCGCCCGCCGGGCCCGCCCCCCCGAACGCGGGGGAT